>SAQR01000016.1 GCA_004020365.1 Mesorhizobium sp. | reverse complement strand
GCCCTGCGCCGATCATCGCCCGAAAGCGGCTCCTGCGGCGCAGCGGCAGCGGTGCGCCCGACCCGCGGGACCGAACCCGAGCGCCTGGTGCCGCTGCCGCCAAACAGGCCGCCAAGCAATCCGCCGCCGGCAGACTGTGCCTGTTGTTCCAGTTCTTCGATGCGGGCCTGTGCCGCGTTCAGCGCCTGTTCCTGTACAATGATCGTCTGCGCCATGTAGTATGGCGCGCCGGGGTGCCGGGCAATCTGATCGTTGATGAAGCGTTCCGCTTCGGCATCGCGCGGCGGCGTCTGCTGCTCGACGTTGGCAAGTTTCTCGAAAAGAGTGGCGATCACCTGCTGGTCGTTCCTGTCCATGGGAAGCAACTCCAATATCCGAGCGCGCCGCGTTCCGAGAGATTTTTCGCGACGCGCTTTCCAAGTCTCTGTTCATGCATGTCGCTGCCCAAAAAAAACGCTGCCGCGACATGCATGGATTTGACGCGGCTATTCGCGCTCGCCGGTGAAGTTCAACAGCAGCTGGAAGATGTTGATGAAGTTCAGATAGAGCGAGAATGCACCGAATACGGCGAGCTTCTGCTGCGATTCCGCACCGAAGTTTTCTGCAAACTGCTCCTTGATCGTCTGGGTATCCCAGGCGGTCAGACCGATGAACACGGCGATGCCGATCACCGAGATGGCGAACTGGAGCGCAGTCGAGCCGAGGAAGATGTTGACGATGCTGGCGATCACCACGCCGATCAGACCCATGATCAGGAAGGACGAGAACTGGGTCAGGTCGCGTTTGGTCGTGTAGCCATAAAGGCTGGTCGCGCCGAACATGGTGGCGGCGATGAAGAAGGTGCGCGCGATGCTGGTCCCGGTGAACACCAGGAACACGGAAGCCAGCGACAGGCCCATGACCGCACAGAATGCCCAGAACATCGCCTGAGCGCCGGCCGCCGACATCGTCTGTATCCGGAACGAGAACAAAAGCACGAAGGCGAGCGGCGCCAGCATCACCACCCACTTCAACGAAGTGGAAAAGATCGGCACGTAGAGAGCCGGCGTCGAAGCCACGACGAAGGCGATCACGCCGGTAACGACGAGGCCAACGCCCATGTAGTTGTAAACGCGCAGCATGTGCTGGCGCAGGCCTTCGTCATAGACGGCGCCGGTTTGGGCTCCGACGCCGGTGCGGTATCCTAGATTTGGGGTGTTCATGCGGGTTCTCCTTTGTGAAGGTCAGTAAAGCGTGTTGGCGAGTGTTTCTGCGGTGCGATCAAGATCGCGGACACCGCTTCGGGCGACGACTGCGTAAGCAACTTCGCCGATCTGGAAATAGGCGGAGGAAATTTCGCCCGACGGGGCGACGGTCGGCTGGACCACGTCGAACGTTCCGGGCCTGATCGCGAACAGCGAGACCAGTCCCAGGTCTCTTGTTTCGACAGCCATTTCGACGCTCGGGCCGAACTGCGACGGATAGATCTGGACGTCACGGACCTTCCAGTCCTGCGGCAGCGACGGCATGACGATCGCCGTGGCGGCGCGGATTTCATCCGCATCGTAATCCGGCGCTTCGGGCTGGGATGACATGGCCTCGCGTATGATCGTCGTCCTGTGTGCCCGGATCGCCTCCTCCAGATAGACGGGCGGCTGGGTCGAGGCGACGACTTTCGTCACCGATATCGGCCCGACGATGCCGTTGGCCAGCCAGCCCGCAGCCAGCAGGACTGCAACCGCCGCAGCCCGCTGCAACGTGCGCAAGGCGCGCCCTTGAGCCAGTCCCCGTTCAAGCCGCCGTGCCGCATCAGCCGTCGCCGGCCGCGCCATGCCCTTGCATCCGGCAAGCGCCACGCGCAGTTCGTCGCGCGTCCTGAGGTCGGACATCACGCGAGCGGCAGCCTCGGGACGGGCGGAAAGAAACGCCTCGACTTCGATGCGGCGGGCAACGTCGAGCTGGTCGTCGACATAGGCGTCGAGGTCGGCATCGGTCACCGGGTCGCGCAGTTCGCTCATCATCACGGGCCTCCCACGATCTTGAGGTGGCTTTTCGCACGTGCCGGCAATTTGTCCTCCATCTCGCGGAGCGCTGCGCGCGCCCTGCCGATGCGCGACATCAGCGTACCCAGCGGTACGCCGCTGGCGTCGGCCGCCTGGCTGTAGCTAAGTCCCTCGATGGCGACGAGATGCAGCGCCGAACGCTGCTCATCCGGCAATTCGAAAAAAGCTTCGCGCACCTGTGCCAGGCGGACGGAATGTTCCTGGGGAGCCTGCATGCTGGCGTCGGCAAGATATCCGGCCTGCTCGACCCGCGCCGCTTCGGATTTGCGCGACCGCAAGCCGTCAATGAAAGTGTTGTGAACGATCGACAGCAGCCATGCGCGCAGGTTTCCGCCGGATCGAAAGGTGCCGAGCCGCTCATAGGCACGCACCAGCGCGTCATGCACCAGATCCTCTGCTTCTGCGCTGTCGCGCGTCAGCGAACGCGCGTAGCGGCGCAGGCAACCAAGCTGTCCTATGATATCGAAGCGCGGCATCCACCCTCTCACGTCCTGTTTACGGAGCATGGCAGGTTTTTAATCCCGCTCTCTGCTTTTTTTGCGATCCGGGACGTCCGGCACAACGCCACCTTCGCGTGTCCGCGAACCATCCCCGACCCGATACAATTCGCCGCGCGGTTGTAGCGCCGCGGCGACTTCGATGTTTACAGCTGAATTAATTTGTGACGCGAAAAATCGCGTGGGTGTCATCATTTACGGGGCACTTGCGAGTTATAGGCGGGAAACATTCACCGCCGAATTTTCCCTTCGCCGAGGCCCTGTGGGCCCGATTGTTCAACGAATTATCGACCCGACATGACAAGCAATATGACAGCCCAGCGGGATACCCGCATCGATGTCTTCCGCGCGCTAGCGCTGCTGACGATCTTCGTCAACCACGTGCCGGGGACGATCTTCGAATATGTCACGCACAAGAATCTCGGCTTTTCCGATTCGGCCGAAGCCTTCGTGCTGATTTCGGGGATTGCCGTTGGGCTCGCCTACGGACTGAAGTTCCAGCCGGGGAACCGGTTGCTCATCACCCTAAAGGCCTGGCGGCGCGCCGGTGTGCTCTATGTCACCCACGTCATGACCACTGTCGCAACGCTGGCGATCTTCTCGGCGGCTGCGTTGCATTTTTCGCGGCCCGACCTTTTGAAGCTGATCAACATCCAGCTGATCATCGAGGACACGCCGGAAGCGCTGCTCGGCATCGCGGCGCTTGGCCACCAGATCGGCTACAACAACATTCTTTCCATGTATGCCGTCGTGCTTCTGATGATGCCGCTTTTCCTGTGGCTCGGCACTTTCAGCCTACGCCTGATGCTTGCTGCGTCCGCGCTCCTCTGGCTCATCGCCGGCATTTTCCAGATCGCGCCTTCGAATTTTCCCGGCGACGGCTTCTGGTTCCTGAACCCGCTCTCCTGGCAGTTTCTTTTCGTCATCGGCATCGCCGGCATGCTGCATATCAAGCGCGGCGGCGAAATCCGCTTCAACTGGATGATGGCGAGCGCGGCCGTGCTGTATCTGGTCGGCGCGCTGATTTGGGTGCGGCTGCCGCTGTGGGGCATCGAAACGGCCTCCGGCCTGCCTACCGTGCTGACCGGCTTCGACAAGACGTTCCTGTCGCTGTCGCGCCTCATGCACATCCTGGCGATCGCCTATCTGATCGTGGCAACACCGGCGCTTTCCAACCTGGCGAAGACGAGGCCGGGACACCCGCTCGCGGTTCTCGGCAAGCATTCGCTGCCGGTCTTCGTCGCCGGTACGATCCTCGCCATGATCGCGCAGGTCATGAAAGTCGTCAGCCCGGGCGGCCTCCCCTACGACGCGATCCTGATCTCGACAGGCATCGCGCTGCAGTTCGGCTTCGCCTATTACCTCGAATGGTTGCCGCGGATCGGTTGGGGCGGCAAGAAGCGGCAATCTGGAGCCGCCTTGCCGTCTGCTGCTCTCAAACCGGCGTGATAGAACGGCGCGACGCGCCGTGCGATCAAAGCCTTTCGCCGGGTGCGAGCCTCTCCTCCAGGCGACGCTATGGATTTCTGTAGCCAATCTCCCGGTGGGCGGTTTTCGGCCTGGCGCAACTGAAAACCGCTGGCGCAGCACGGCCGATTTGCGTATCACTCCGCCGCCAACGGAGCCGCGCCGATGTTTGAAAACCTCCAGCCTGCCCCTGCCGACAAGATCCTCGCCTTGATCGGCCTCTATCGTGCCGATCCCCGCCCCGGCAAGGTCGACCTCGGCGTTGGCGTCTACAAGGATCGCGATGGCAAGACGCCGGTGATGCGCGCCGTGCGCGAAGCCGAAAAGCGGTTGCTGCAGAGCCAGGACACCAAGACCTATCTCGGCCTTGCCGGCGATACCGGCTTCAAGACGGCGATGGCGAGGCTGGTCTTTGGTCCTGCGGCCGAGTTTTCGCGCATCCGTGCGGCGCAAGCGCCCGGCGGCTCGGGCGCGCTGCGGCTGGCGGCCGAATTGCTCAAGAGGACGCGATCCGACGCGACGATCTGGCTGTCGGACCCGACCTGGCCGAACCACATGCCGGTGATGCGCGCCGCCAGCTTGCAGATCCGCGAATATCCTTACTTCGACGCAGCCACAGGTGCTGTTCGCTTCGCGGACATGATGCGCGCGCTGGCGAGCGCCAGGAGCGGCGACGTGGTGCTGCTGCATGGTTGCTGCCACAATCCGACAGGCGCCAATCTGGACACCGCGCAGTGGGCTGAAATAGCAGACCTCGTCGTCGAGCGCGGCCTGCTGCCCTTTGTCGACATTGCCTATCAGGGGTTTGGCGAGGGCCTTGACGCTGACGCCGCCGGCTTGCGCCTGCTGGCGGCAAAAGTCCCGGAAATGGTCGTCGCCTCGAGCTGCTCGAAGAACTTTGCCGTGTATCGTGACCGCGTCGGCGCGGCGATGATCCTGGCAAAAGACAGCGCGCAGGCGGATGTCGCAATGAGCCAGATGCTTTCGGCGGCACGCGCCATGTACTCGATGCCGCCGGACCACGGCGCGGCCGCGGTGCGCATCGTGCTTGAAGACGCCACGCTGCGCGCCGACTGGGAAGCGGAACTCGAGGAGATGCGCCTGCGCATGCTGCGGCTTCGGGTGCAGTTCGCCGAAGCGCTGCGGCGACAGTCCAATTCCGATCGCTTCGATTTCGTCGCCAGCCATCGCGGCATGTTTTCGCGGCTTGGCCTGTCCGAAGCGCAGGTCGAGCGGCTGCGCGCCGAGCACGGCGTCTATATGGTTGGCGACAGCCGCATCAACGTCGCCGGCCTGCCGGAAGACGGCATGGACGCGCTCGCCAAGGCGATCGTCTCTGTGCTCGACTGAGGTTTTGAGCAGCAGCGCTGTGGACAATCGCCCCTCGTCCGCCGACGGCGTTGGCTACAGCGTCGGACGCAGGCTAGCATTCGACCGATGAAACCCTCGAAAGACATTTCCCGGCTGATCGAGATCATGGCGGCGCTGCGGGCGCCGGAAACCGGCTGCCCGTGGGACATCGAGCAGGATTTCTCGAGCATCGCGCCCTACACGATCGAGGAAGCCTACGAGGTGGCGGACGCCATCGCGCGCGGCGACCTGGACGATCTGCGCGACGAGCTCGGCGACCTGCTACTGCAGGTCGTCTACCATGCGCAGATGGCCGAGGAGGCCGGCGAATTCACCTTTGGCGACGTGGTCCAGGCCATCACCACAAAAATGATCCGCCGCCATCCGCATGTCTTCGGCGACGATGAGGCGCGCAGCGCCGGCATGGCCAAGGGCATGTGGGAGAAGATCAAGGCCGAGGAAAAAGCGGAAAAGCGAAATGCCCGCCTCGCCCGCGGGCACGATCCGGAGGATCATGGCAAGGGTTTTCTGGACAGCGTACCGGTTGCCCTGCCCGCTTTGACCCGGGCGCTCAAACTGCAGGAAAAAGCCGCCCGCGTCGGCTTCGACTGGAGCGAGGCCACGCCGATCCTCGACAAGATCGAGGAGGAGATCGGCGAGTTGCGCCAAGCCCTTGCCAAGGGCGATACGGCTTCGATCAAGGACGAGTTCGGCGACATGCTGTTTGCCGTCGTCAATCTCGGGCGTCACCTCAAGGTTGATTCCGAAGCGGCGCTCAGCGGCACCAACGAGAAATTCCGGTCGCGGTTCCACTATGTCGAGCACGCGCTGGAAAAGTCCGGAAACACGCTGGATAAGGCGACGCTCGACGAGATGGAGGCGCTTTGGCAGCAAGCCAAAAGCGCGAAGTAGCAGAGGGCAGCGCGCTGAAAATGCGCCAACGATGCTAAGCGATAACAAATGGTGGTTCTGATGGGCACTCGTTTCGCAAGGCTGCCCAGGGTCGCTCGCACTCAACAGTAGCGGGCCACCTGAACGAGTAAGTAGCGGCAATTGCGGACCTTTGCAGTGAACGCAGTGAAGGTCGCGATCGGACAGGTTGCAGTCTTTCAGACAACGGCGCAGAGTGACGTAGGACGAGGATTGGACAGGCGCGCCTGCTTCGCCGTTGGGGGTGACGATCCTGCGAACGTGCCAAGGTGCGAGGGAACGGTCGGGGCCTCATGACATGCATCATGTGAGCGACGCCCTGGGGTTGGTATTACTTATCTGCGCCAGCCTCTTGTTTTCCGACTTCGCCCGAGCGACGGAAGCTCAATGTGGATCGGCGCCTCCGAAAATCGACGATTGGCAGGTGGCACGGCCTGACGAGGTATCCCTCGATGCCTCCACCCTCTGCAAAATTGGCACCATGCTGGCTGCTTCCGACCGGCAGAACCTGCATTCCGTTGTCGTAGTACGACGTGGCAAGCTGGTCTACGAGGCCTACACCGCCGGCAGCGACTATAAATGGGGAACCGACCTTGGTGTCGTGACTTACGATGCAACCATGCAGCATGATACACGCTCGGTTTCGAAGAGCGTCGTGTCCCTTCTCTTTGGTATCGCACTCGACCGAAAGCTTTTAACCGGCATCGATATGCCGGTGCTGTTGTTTTTTCCTGACTATGCCGATCTGAAGACGCCGCAGCGGGAGCGAATCCTGCTGCGCCACCTTCTGACCATGACTGCTGGATTTGCCTGGAACGAAGACACGGCTTGGGCGAGCGATGCGAACACCGAGCGCAAGATGTACGAATCTCCCGATCCCTATCGCTATGTCCTTGAGCGCCCTGTAGTCTACGACCCGGACGAGCGATGGCAGTACAACAGCGGCGCGACGGCGCTCCTCGGCGCCGTGCTGAAGAAGTCAGCCGGCGAACCACTCAGAGACTTTGCAAAGGATGCTCTATTCGATCCGCTTCAGATCAGGGATTTCGAATGGATGGCGATGAAGAATGGCGACGCCATCGCCGGCGGCGGCTTGCGCCTGCGCCCGCGCGACATGGCGAAAATAGGCCAACTCGTGCTGAATGGCGGAGAGTGGCAGGGGCGCCGGATCGTGTCGGAGACCTGGGTGAAAGAATCGACCAAGCCCCGCTTCGAGGGATGGAACCCGATGCGCTACGCGTACCAATGGTGGGCGGGGACATCGAAAAGCGCCGACAGGACGTTCGACTGGACTGCCGCCGTCGGCCTCGGCGGACAGCGCATCTTCATCGTCCCCGCGCTTGACCTCGTGGTCGTGACGACCGCCGGCCTCTATCGCGACGAAAGCCAAAGCTACTATGTCCGTTCGATCCTGGAAGACAACGTACTGACTGCGATTCGGGACCCTGCCCCGTGAAGATTGACCGCGTGGCACACAAGCGGCCCCAAGGTCGAGTCGCACCGTATCATTGCCGAGATCATCTCCGGGAGCACCCCCATCGCCAGCGACCAGGTTTCATTCGGTTGATGGACAGGCTGGAAGCCGGCGACGTGCTCGTCGTCACCAAGCTCGATCGGCTTGGCCGTGACGCCATCGATGTCGGCACAACCGTCGCGAGGTTGGCGGAAATGGGGTGCGAGTGCATTGTCCCGCTCTCGGTGGTGTCGATCTGACCAGCTCCACCGGCAAGCTCACGATGGGAGTCATCAACGCAGTGGCGGAACTTGAACGCGATCTGCTGATTGAACGCACGCAGTCGGGGCTACAGCGGGCAAGGGCCTCCGGCAAAGCCCTTGGCCGTCCACCGCGCCTCGACGGGCATAGTGTTGAGTAATCGTCCCGGTGACGGTGCTGGCAGATTCGATGTTTTACTACTCGCAGAGACGTCTGACGCTGAAGGACATGGATCGTGCTGCCTTCATCCATCGGGCGGCAGTTGACGAGCGCCTTCCCTGGTTGGCAGGGCTCCATACACCGGAGGGAGATCAAGTCTATTTCAGGGAACGTGTTTTCCGTGAATGTGAGGTATGGGGCGCGGCCGACGACGAAACAATCGGCATCATCGCCTTCCGCGAAGGTTGGGTCGATCAGCTGTATGTGCTGCAACAGCACCAAGGAAGGGGAGCCGGCGATGCTCTTCTGGGACTGGCAAAAGCGGCATCATCAAACCTGCAACTCCGGACGTTTCAGAAGAACGCTCTTGCGCGAAGGTTTTAGCGAGAAGCGAGGCTTCGTTGCGGTCAAAGAAACCGACGGCAGCGAGAACGAGGAGCGCGAGCCGGATGTCCTCTATCGCTGGCAACGGACAGAGCGAACCTCCATCGTTTCAGACTAAGTCCGCCCAACCACGTTTATAACCAAATAAGGCTCGATCGCTGCCCGCCCATTTAGTCCGGCGAACGATCAGGGGCGACGTCGTCGCGAGCGTTCTTCTTTTCGAGCAACTGCAATCTCTCGTCGCCCTCCGGAGGCCGATAGCGCATGCAAGCCTCGCGCGGTTGAAACGTCACGATGCGAATTACATCTGCGAAGATGTCCTCAAAGTCCGACATGGCTCGTCTCCTTGCAGGAGACATTGGGCCCCGCTGGCCAAGCGCTTCAAACGAGTTTAGCGTCCAGTTCGGATAACGCTGGGTTATGTGCATGAAGCGCGGACGTCTGCCGCTGACGGCAATGCGAAGCTTTGAGGCTGCGGGCCGCCTGCTGAGCTTCAGCCGTGCCGCTGAAGAATTGTTCGTGTCGCAGGCCGCGATCAGCCGGCAAATCCGCGAATTGGAAGCCTTCGTCGGCAAGCCGCTGTTCGAGCGCCTGCATAGGCGGGTCGTTCTGACCGAAACAGGCCGGTTGCTCCTGGAACCGTTGACCGCCAGCTTCGACGATCTCGACCGGCGGCTTTCGCAGATCATCGCCGACCCGGCCCAGTCCGAGCTTCGGGTCAGCGTCGAACCGTCATTTGCAGCCGTATGGATAGCTCCGCACCTCCACCGGTTCCGTGAGCAGCACCCTGATGTCGACGTCTCGGTCGAGGCAGACGTGCGGCTGGTGGAGTTCCGAACCCACGAAGCAGAGCTGGCCATTCGCTTTGCAGCGGCAGCGCGATCCTGGCTACGGGTCGAGGCACGGCACCTCTTCGACTGCAGGACAACACCCGTCCTCGCCCCCGGCCTACTCGCGTCCGGCCCGCCGCTTAGCTCACCCGCAGACTTGCGCCACTACACGCTGCTGCACGAATATGACCGGAAATACTGGGCAGGGTGGTTCCAGGCGGCCGGACTGCCGGACTTCGCGTCGCAGAAGGGTCCCGTTTATCCTGACGCGGCGCAAGCCATTCAGGCTGCAAAGCTCGGCCACGGTGTCGCGCTTTGCGACCTTGTCTTAGACAGCGAGGATCTTCGGCTTGGAACCGTTGTACGGCCATTCGAGATTGAAGTGTCAGACGGGGCCTATTGGCTGGTCGCACCGGATTTCCGACGTCTCAGCCGGCCGGCAAAGGCTTTTGCGGATTGGATCGTGCAGGAGTTGGCGAGCGCAACGGAGTAGTTGGCGCCGTCAATGCGCGGCGGTCAGGTTCGAGCAGCAGCGTCAGATCGTTCCAACAACTAGATGCTTTTGTGAGTCACCTCTCAGGTCGGTCATGACGGTTATCACCAGGACTGTTCGCTTTGGGTCAGGGCTTTCCGTCCAACTTCTCCGGTGGAAGGTCCGAGAGGTATCGATTTTCATCTTCCCAGAGGTCGCAGAGCAGCACAGCGACCATGCAGTCCGTTCGGGAAGGCCAATGCCCGATCGCCGTGTTCGCTTTCTGTTCGCTCTTAGCGTGTCCGCGGGAACAGATCTTGTCCTGACCCCTTCATGCTCGATTGGCTGGAAAATCCATCACTCCGCCGCCGTTGCCAGGCCAGGCTGAACAAGAGCGAACAACGCGATGCTCTGACAGGCCACTATTCCTTCCGCCAGGGGCAGATCATCGATCGCAGTCCTGACGCCATTGCGCATCTCCGATTAGGCGGCGAAGCCGTCCCCGACGATCTGCTAGCCCATACCTCACCTGTCGGATGGGAGCACATTGCCTTCTCCGGCGATTTCCTTTGGGATCGGCCCGCAAAAAGCGACCAGTCGGAATCCGCTCAATTTGTTGGGTAAGCAGCGGGCGGCTTGACGGGTTCAGGCTTCGTTCTCCCTTAGCGTTGTTAGCGTACTTTCAACGCGATGCCCTCTAGGAGAAATTATCCGTTGTTTTTACGGTGCAATCTGGTTTCTATCTCTTCGTGTGCGCTTCGCGTCGCTTTGAGCGACACGGTTATACCGCCATCTTCATTGTCGGTGCGCGAGACGACGTCGCCATTGCGGTAGAGCCAGTCGACGAGCCCGAGCTGGTCAGGCTTGAGCGTAACGGTCAGCGTTTCCAGTTCGCCAGACACTCTTGTCTCGATGATCGCCTTCAGCACATCGATGCCTTCGCCGGTGGTGGCCGATATGGCAATCGGCGGTGCCTTGCTGCCGTCGATGCCGTCGGCGAGCAACCGCTCCCGGTTGCCCGCATCGAGCCGGTCGATCTTGTTCCACACTTCGATGACACGCTTGGTGTCGCCGGCATCGACGCCGAGATCGGCGAGGATGCGCTCGACATCCTCGGCCTGGGCGGCGGTATCGGGGTCCGAAATATCGCGCAAATGAATGACGAGATCGGCCTCGACCACCTCTTCGAGCGTTGCCCGGAAGGCCGCGATCAGGTGCGTCGGCAGGTCCGAAATGAAACCGACGGTGTCCGAAAGGATGACCGGCGTGCCGTGCGGCAGCCGCACCCGACGCAGTGTCGGGTCGAGCGTGGCGAACAGCATGTCTTCGGCCAGCACCCCTGCTCCGGTCAGCCTGTTGAACAGCGTCGACTTGCCGGCGTTGGTATAGCCGACGATGGCCACAACCGGGAACGGCACCTTCTTGCGCTTGGCGCGGTGCAGGTCACGGGTGCGCCGCACTGTTTCGAGCTCGTGCTTCAGCTTGTTGATCTTGTCCTGCAGGACACGGCGGTCCGATTCGATCTGCGTTTCGCCAGGGCCGCCGAGGAAACCGGCACCGCCGCGCTGGCGCTCGAGGTGAGTCCAGCTTCGCACCAGCCGGCCCTTCTGATAGTTGAGGTGCGCCAGATCGACCTGCAGCGTGCCTTCCTTGGTCCGCGCGCGCTCGCCGAAAATTTCCAGGATCAAGCCGGTGCGATCCAGCACCTTGGCGTTCAATTCCTTTTCCAGGTTGCGCTGCTGCACCGGCGTCAGCGGATGGTCGACAATGACCAGTTCGGCACGGCCCTCTTTGACGATCTCGGCGAACTCCGCGACCTTTCCGCTGCCGAGCAGGGTTGCAGGCCGGGGATCGTTGACGGTCACAACAGCGGTATGGATCGGGTCGAGATTTATGGCTTGGGCAAGGCCAACCGCCTCGTCGTGGCGGGCCTCGGCAGATCGCGTCAGGCGCGGGCGGTTGGTGTCTTCGTCGCCGCGCAGCTGGCGGGTAAGCACCGGCACGATGACCACGGCCCGGGTCGGGCCTTCGACTTCCGTCCCCGGCTGATATGCTGGCTTTTCGCGAACGCTGCGGTCCGCGTCTTTCTTACGTGCCAATCAGGCGCCCTGGCTTTCCTCGCCATCGAACATCTGAACCGGCTGGCTCGGCATGATCGTGGAAATGGCGTGCTTGTAGACGAGTTGGGAATGGCCGTCTCGACGCAGCAGAACACAGAAATTGTCGAAGGAAGTGACCACGCCGGTCAGCTTCACGCCGTTGATGAGAAAGATGGTGAGTGGGTTTTTGCTTTTGCGAACTGAATTCAGGAACAGGTCCTGAAGATTTTGCGATCGTTCCGCCATTGTTCTTGTCTTTCGCCGATCCCCTTCGGTTTGCAGGCCAATGCGCCAAATTACCTGGCACATGTCAAGCGCGCAAACACCGTCTTGTCGTCAAAACGACAAGCAGAACGAGATATATTGATGTTCATTCCACCTGTGCGGTTATCAGGCTGGACTTTTTTCCGCAACGTCAAAAAAGGCGTGCCGCAAGGAAAGTGTTACCGAGCCCGGATGGCCGTTGGCGACCGGAGCACCGTCGATCGCCACGATCGGCATGGCGATTGTGGTCGCGGAGCTGATGAAAACCTCGCGCGCGGCCTTGGCTTCGGCGACCGAAAAGCCGCGCTCCTCGATCTTCAGGCCGAGCTTGGCGGCCACGTCGAACAGCGTGGTGCGGGTGATGCCGCGCAGGATGCCGTGCTCGGCCGGACGCGTCACCAGCACGCCGTCCCTGGTGACGATCCAGGCGTTCGACGATCCACCTTCCTTGACGATGCCGTCGGCATCGACGAACCAGGCTTCGTGGGCGCCGGCTTCCTTGGCCTTCTGCTTGGCGAGCACATTTGGCAGCAGGCCGACCGACTTGATATCGACCCGGTCCCAACGGTTCTCCGGCACGGTGATGACCTTGATTCCGCTTTCGGCCCTCTTGGCGGCAGCAGCGGGATCGGCTTTCCTGGCGGTGACCACCAGCGACGGCTTCGTGCCTGCCGGGAAAACAAAATCACGGCTGGCGACGCCACGCGTCACCTGAAGATAGACCAGGCCATCGGCGACATGGTTGCGGCGCACCACCTCGCGCAGGATAATCGGCAACACGCCCGGCGTGACCGGCCAGCCGATCGACAATTCGGTCAGCGAGCGGTTCAGCCGTCCGAGATGGCGAGGCATGTCGACGATGAAGCCGCGCGCCACCTCGCAGACCTCGTAGACACCGTCGGCGAACTGATAGCCACGGTCCTCGATATGCACGAAAGCGTCGGCGTGAGCGACATAGCGCCCGTTGACATAGGCAATGCGAGGCATGGGGTCACCCCTGAAGAAATCAGCGCATGACCTCGAAAATCGGATTCCTTTTCCGGGAAAGATCGTGCGCAAAAACAAAATTCCACCGTCGCGCGTCCAAAAAGACGCGCGGCGCTGTAGCGCTTCTTATGCGATTCCGCCGCCGCCGTAACCGATAATTGCGTAGGCCACGACTGGATTGGCTATCAGACGCCCAGCGACTTTAGCTTTCGATGAAGCGCCGAGCGCTCCATGCCGATGAACTCGGCCGTCTTCGAGATGTTGCCGCCAAAACGGTTGATCTGGGCGATCAGATAATCCTTCTCGAACTGTTCGCGCGCTTCACGCAACGGCAGCGCCATGATGTGCTGATCAGATTGGTTTGGCGTGCGCGGCATGACATCGCCGATCTCGGCAGGCAACAGATCGGCGGTGATCGGTGCGTCGATATCGTCGCCGCGGGCCAAGATCATCAGCCGCTCGACATTGTTGCGCAATTGGCGAACGTTGCCTGGCCAGTTGTGCGCCTGCAGCACCGCCAGTGCATCGTCGCCGATGCGCCGCGGCCGGATGCCGGCCTGGCGGGCGATCTGCTTCATGAAATTGTCGACGAGATAGGGGATGTCCTCACGCCGCTCGGCCAATCCCGGCACCATGACCGGAACCACCGCCAAGCGGTGATAGAGATCCTCGCGGAAACGACCGTCGGCGATCATCGCCTCCAGGTTCTGCGACGTCGACGAAATGATGCGGACATCGACCTTGACCCGTTTGGTGCCCCCTACCCGCTCGAACTGCTGTTCGACCAGCACACGCAAGATCTTGTTTTGCGTTTCGCGCGGCATGTCGGCCACTTCATCGATGTAGAGAATGCCGCGATGGGCTTCCTCAAGAGCACCGACCTTGCGTTCGACACCATTGGATTCGGTGCCGAACAGCTCGACCTCCATGCGTTCGGGCGTGATGTTGGCAGCGCTCAGCGTGACAAACGGGGCGTTCTTGCGCGCCGACAGCGTGTGGATGGCGCGTGCCGCGAGTTCCTTGCCCGAGCCGGACGGGCCGACGATCATGACCCGGCTGTTGGTCGGCGCGACGCGCTCGATGGTCTGGCGCAACTGGCTCATCGCCGACGACATGCCGATCAGGTCGAAGGTTTCGCCGCTGCGCAGCTTGAGATCCGAAACCTCGCGTCTCAGCTTCGAGGTTTCAATGGCACGTTCGGCGATGAGGATCAGCCTGTCGGCCTTGAACGGTTTTTCGATGAAGTCATAGGCGCCGCGGCGGATGGCCGAGACCGCCGTCTCGATGTTGCCGTGGCCCGAAATCATCACCACCGGCAGGCTCGGGTGCATCGTCTTGATCTCATCCAGCAGCGCCAGTCCGTCCAGGCGTGAGCCTTGCAGCCAGATATCGAGGAAAATCAGCCTCGGCGCCCTATCGGCGATCGCCGCCAGAGCGCTGTCGGCATCGAATGCCGTGCGGGTTTCGTGACCCTCGTCGCTCAGGATACCGGCGACAAGCTCGCGGATGTCTGCCTCGTCATCGACGATAAGAATGTCAGACGCCATTACCGACCTTTTCAGTTTCTCTTTCGGGTTCCGTCCTGCCTTCGCCAAGCGACGGCACGGTGGCGGCGAGCGGCAGGATGATGCTGATCATCGCGCCTCGCCCATGGTGGAAGTCCGCCGGCGCGTCATGCAATTCGAGCCGGCCGCCATGGTCCTCCACTATCTTCTTGACGATAGCGAGGCCGAGCCCGGTGCCCTTCTCGCGTGTCGTCATGTAAGGCTCGAGCAATCGCTGGCGATTTTCGCGTGGCAAGCCCTTGCCGTTGTCGATGACATCGATGCGAACCGCACCATTCTGGCGCCCGGCTTGAATCCGGATTATGCCGTGCGAGCGGTCGTTCTGATCAAGTCCGTCAATCGCCTCGGCTGCGTTCTTGATGACATTGCCAAAAGCCTGCGCCATCAGGCGGCTGTCGAAAGTGCCTTTGAGCGGTTCGTTGCCGAATACGCGCTCGAAGGTGATATCGGAGCGGCTCACCTCGACGAGGAACGAGGCTTCACGCAACGATTCGCGCAAATCGAGGGCCCTCATTTCGGGCTTCGGCATGCGTGCGAAAGCGGAGAACTCGTCGACCATGCGGCCGATGTCCTCCACTTGCCTGATGATCGTATCAGTGCACTGATCGAAAACCTCGCGGTCCTCGGTGATGACCTTGCCGTAGCGGCGCTTGATGCGCTCGGCCGAAAGCTGGATCGGCGTCAGCGGGTTCTTGATCTCGTGGGCGATGCGCCGCGCCACATCCGCCCAGGCCGAGGAACGCTGCGCCTGGACCAGATCGGTGATGTCGTCCACCGTCACGACATAGGATTTCTCCTCCGAACCGTCGTCGCCGGCCTCGACCGTGATCTGCACGTTGAAGGTGCGCTCCGCACCGGCGCGATAGAAGGTCACCTGCTCGCGATGGACGGGCTTGCCCGACTTGCGGCCGATCTCGAAGACGCGGCCGACATGCGGCAGCACGGCGGAGAGATTTTGCCCGAGTGCGGCGGTGGCGGATATCGCCAGCATCGTTTCGGCCGACCGGTTGACGATGGTGACGATGCCATACGGATCGACGCCGATCACGCCGGCGGTGACACCGGCAAGCACGGCTTCCGAAAAACGCCGCCGCTCGTCGATCAAATCCTTGGCGGACAGAATCTCGTTACGCTGCGATTTCAGCTCCAGCAGCATCTTGTTGAAGGTATCGCCGAGCGAGGCAACGTCGCCGTCGGAGGGCCGAACGGGCACGGCAACATCGAGATTGCCGGTCGCGACCTCGTCGGCGGCGCCGATGAGCTGGCGGATCGGCCGCACCAGGCGGTCGGCCACGGCGATGCCGGTCCAGATGGCGGACAGGACGATGATCAGCGTCAGCGACAGATAGGGAAGTGCAAAGGCCACCTGCGAGGTGCGGCGATTGGCTTCCAGACCGCGATATTCGTCGCTGTTGGACCTGACAATCTGCCGCGCCTTGATCACCTCGGGGTCGACGAGCTTGATCGTGTAGAGATAGAGGCCTTCGATTTCGCGCAGCTTGACGATGGCGCCCATGATGTTGCGCGTCTTGGGCTCGATCAACACCGGTCTGCCGTCAGCGGCACTGCTCATGGCGCCTTCCGGCGGCTCCGGCATGGCAAAATCGGCGTCGGTCTTGGCGCTCATGACGAACGAACCGTCGGGCTTGACCAGTGCGGCATGGGCAAGCGAGCGTCCGACGGCTTCCTTGTTCATCAGATCGAGAAAGCCGGTTCGGTCGAGGCCGTAGAGCGTGCGGGAGGCGTCGAGATCGTAGGCCATCGACAGGGTCGTTCCCTGGAGGTTGCGCGCGTTCTCCTGCACATAGGCATCGGCGATCGACAGCGACGAATTGACGATCGCCTTGGTGCGTATCTCGAACCAGCGATCGAGGCCGATGTCGAGGGTGATCGAGGCGATGATCGCCACCATGATGGCGGGAATCGCGGCGACCAGTGCGAACATCGCGACGATCCGCACATGCAGCCGCGATGCCGCCTTGCCGCGCCGGCGCGCCATCACGATACGATGCACTTCGCGACCGACCAGTGCGATCAGAACAAGGATGAACGCCGCATTAAGGGCGATAAGCGCCAGCGTCGTCCTCTCGTCCGGCGTGATCGGCATGGCGCCGACGAGGATGGCGAAGGAGATCGCCGCCGTAACCAGGGCACCGGCAATTGCCACCACGCCCGGCAGCGCAAGCAGCCGGCGCCCATCCCGGGTGCCGGATTTGCTGAAAAGCGTTTCGATCAGTGTCGGTGCCCGTGGAGCCATGTCGCCGTCTAGAGCCAGTGATTGCGTCGGATGTATGCAACGCATTGTGGCGATTATGCAACAAGTGTGACCTGCACGGAACTGTTTCGGCGGTCGATCCCCCGAAAAGGCTTCGCTCTGTCACACCGGCCCGAAAATCGGGATCGATTTGTTGAAAGAAACGGCGCTCTAAGCTTGTCTGGTCGATTTGTAGACGTTGACGCCGAGTTCGCGAATCTTCTTGCGCAGCGTGTTGCGGTTGAGCCCGAGGAGCTCCGCAGCCTTGATCTGGTTGCCGCGGGTTGCCGTCATCGACGCAAGCACCAGCGGATATTCGACCTCGGAAAGGATGCGCTGGTAGAGGCCGGCGGGCGGCAAATCGCCGGCGAACGACGCAAAATAGCGCTGCAGGAAATGTTCCACCGCCTGGCCGATGGACAGATCGTCGGGAATGAGATTGCCGCCGCCGGGAACAACCGGCCGCTCGCCGGTCTTCAGTTCCGCCTCGATGACTTCGGCGGAAATCTCGTCCTGCGAATAGAGCGCGGCCAGCCTGCGGACAAGATTTTCCAACTCGCGCACATTGCCTGGCCACGGATAGCGCTTCATCAGCTCGATGCCGCCTGTGGAAATGCGCTTGGTCTGCAGGCCTTCGCTGGCGCCAAGCTTGAAGAAGTGCCGGACGAGATCCGGAACGTCCTCGGACCGCTCGCGCAGCGCCGGCAGCCTTAGCGGCACGACATTCAGGCGATAGAACAGATCCTCGCGGAAAAGCCCTTGATTGATCAGCGTGCGCAGATCCTTGTTGGTGGCGGCGACGATGCGCACGTCGGTCTTGATTGGCGTGCGGCCGCCGACGGTGGTGTATTCGCCCTGCTGCAGGACACGCAGCAGGCGGGTCTGCGCCTCCATAGGCATGTCGCCGATCTCGTCAAGGAAGAGCGTACCGCCTTCGGCCTGCTCGAAACGGCCGGTGGAGCGGTTCTGCGCGCCGGTGAAGGCGCCCTTCTCGTGCCCGAACAGCTCCGATTCGATCAAGTCGCGCGGGATCGCAGCCATGTTGATCGCGACGAAGGGGCCACCGCGGCGGCGGCCATATTCGTGCAGCGCGCGCGCCACCAGTTCCTTGCCGGTGCCCGATTCGCCTGAAATCATCACCGTCAGGTCGGTCTGCATCATGCGCGCCAGCATGCGGTAGATATCCTGCATGGCGGCGGAGCGGCCGACCAGCGGCATCGTCTCCGGCGGCTCGTCCGCCCGCGTGTCGATCTTCGGCCGTCGGGGCTCGGAAAGCGCCCGGTTGACGATGTTGAGAAGCTCGGTCAGGTCGAACGGTTTCGGCAGATATTCGTAGGCGCCGGTTTCGGAGGCGCGAATCGCGGTCATGAACGTGTTCTGGGCGCTCATGACGATGACGGGCAGTTCCGGCCGTGCCTTCTTGATGCGCGGCAGCATGTCGAAGGCGTTTTCGTCCGGCATGACCACATCGGTGATGACGAGATCGCCCTCGCCCGCCGCCACCCAGCGCCACAGCGTCGAGGCGTTGGACGTCACGCGCACCTCATGGCCGACGCGCGAAAGCGCCTGATTGAGGACGGTGCGGATGGCCGCATCGTCGTCGGCGACGAGAATATTGCCGCGAACCGTCATTTGCGGTCTCCTTCGCCATCGTCGTCTGTGCCGAACGGCGTTTCTTTCCAGGCTGGCATCAAGATGCGGAAGGTGGTTGCGCGCGGCGTCGAATCGCATTCGATGATGCCGCCATGCTCGCCGACGATTTTCGCGACCAGCGCCAGACCAAGCCCCGACCCGTTAGGCTTGGTGGTGATGAAGGGATCGAACAGGATCGGCAGGATATCTTCGGAGACGCCAGAACCGTTGTCGCGCACGCAGAATTCCAGCGGCAGCGACACGCGGCCCTGCGATCCCGGGACGGAAACACGGATGCCCGGCCGGAACGCGGTCGACAGGGTGATCTCGCCTTGCGGATCGCCGCCAATTGCCTCGGCCGCATTCTTGACCAGGTTGAGGAACACCTGGATGAGTTGGTCGCGGTTGGCGAAAACCGGAGGCAGTGATGGATCATAATCCTCCAATATCTTGATCCGCTTGGCAAAACCGTTCTTGGCAATCGCCTTCACATGGTCGAGAACGACATGGATGTTGACCGGATAGCGATCGACGGGCCGCTCGTCGGAAAACACCTCCATGCGATCGACCAGCGAGACGATCCGGTCGGTCTCGTCGGTGATCAGCCGGGTCAGCGCGCGATCCTCGTCGGAAGCCGACAGTTCGAGCAGCTGGGCGGCGCCCCGGATGCCGGATAGCGGGTTCTTGATCTCGTGGGCGAGCATCGCGGCAAGGCCGGTCACCGAGCGTGCGGCACCGCGGTGTGTCATCTGACGATCGATCTTGTCGGCCATCGACCGTTCCTGGAACATCACGACGACGGAGCCCGGGAATTCCGACACCGGCGCGACATAGAGGTCGACGACCTTCTCGATGCCGAGGCGCGGCGACGATACGTCGACCCGGTATTCGTTGACGGGTGCCCGGCGCTCGCGCACCTGGTCGACAAGCGTCAGCAACGGGCTGCCGAAGGGAATGAGCTTGGGTAATGTGTTGCGGGCGAGCATGGTCGCGCTCGAGCGGAAGAAATCTTCTGCATCGGCATTGGCGAAGGTGATGAATCCTTCCGCATCGAGCATGATCACCGGGCGGCGGATGGTGTTGAGCACGATGTGTGCGGCGTCCGCCATGTCCATGCTCTGTGCAACGGTGGCATTCATGCTGCGCTCCGCAGGTTCATCGGCTCGGCAGCGCTTAAAAACACCTCACGCAACGCGGTAATGACGCGGACGGGCTCGAAAGAGGTGAGGATGGCCTTTCGCTGCTCATCGACGACGCCAGCGGCGTGGCGGTCGAGATACCAGCCAAGATGCTTGCGCGCCTGGCGCACGCCGCTTTCCATGCCGTAGAGCGACAGCATGTCCTGGTAGTGAGCAACGACGTAGTCGGCCAGCGCTTGCGGGCTTTCCGGCACACCGGGCGTCGCCTCTTTTGCCGCGGCTGTCGCGATGCTGCCTGCCGTCCAGGGCGCGCCGTAGTGCGCGCGGCCGATCATCACAGCGTCGGCGCCCGACTGGTCAAGGATCATTGCTGCCTCCGCCGGCGAGCCGACATCGCCATTGGCAACGACCGGGATCGAAACAGCCTGCTTTATGCGTGCGATGGCGCGCCAGTCGGCCTTGCCCTGGTAGAACTGGCAGCGCGTGCGGCCATGCACCGTCACCATCTGAACCCCCGCCTGCTCGGCGCGGCGCGCCAGTATCGGCGCATTGAGCGCGCTTTCGTCCCAGCCGAGCCGCATCTTGACCGTGACCGGCACCTCGACGGCGCCGACCACCGCCTCGATCAGCGACAAAGCGTGATCGAGATCGCGCATCAGCGCCGAACCGGCATAGCCGCCCGTCACCTTCTTGGCCGGGCAGCCCATGTTGATGTCGATGATGTCGGCGCCCTCGCCCGCGGCGATACGGGCGCCCTCTGCCATATGCGCCGCCTCACGGCCGGCAAGCTGGACCATGTGCACGGGCAGCCCGGAATGGCGGATGCGCCGGCCGCAACCGGCTCTGCCCCTGGCAAGCTCGCCGCTCGCCACCATCTCGGACACCACTAACCCGGCGCCATGCGCATAGGCACGCTGCCGGAACGGCTCATCTGTTATGCCCGACATGGGCGCGAGAAAAGCGCGATTGCGGATTCTCACACGCCCCACGTCCAGCGGTGAAGCCAATTTGGTCAGGTCAAGCATGCACAAAAACCAAGCATTTTTAACTGCTGCACATTCTCTAGCCAGAATGGCGGCATTGTGCAACGCGCAATGACGTCACATCAAGGCGCATTTGGGAAAATGCTGGCACTAGCCAAAGCGCCGTGCGTCGTTGGGCGCTTTGGCACTTTGCATCTGCGCATGATCTGTTCCGAAAAGCGATTCCACTTTTCGGGATGATGCGCTAAGCGTCTCGGCATGACAGACGCAAGCGAAAAGCAGGCTTTGGCCGCGGACGACAAGGTTGCCGTGGTTATCGTCGCCGCCGGCCGCGGCGCGCGCGCCGGTCAAGCCGACGGACCGAAGCAATATCAAAGGATCGGCGGCCGTGCCGTCATCGCGCGCACATTGGACGTGTTTTTGGCGCATCCAAGAATCGGTCCTGTCGTCGTCGCCATTCATGCCGACGACAGCGGGCTTTTTCGCAGCGCCGCCGGCGCCAACGCCGATCGGGTCGTCACGGTGACCGGGGGCGCGTCCAGGCAGGACTCCGTCCGGCTCGGACTGCTTGCGCTGAGAAGCCACGCGCCGCGCCGGGTTCTGGTCCATGACGCCGTCCGCCCGTTCGTCGACGCGGAATTGATAGACCGCACGGTCGCCGCCATCGGCGAGCGCCAGGCAGCGCTGCCTGCCCTGCCCGTCGCCGATACGCTGAAACGTGAATCGGCCACCGGCATGATCGGCGAGACGGTTTCCAGGAACGGGCTTCATGCCGCCCAGACGCCGCAGGGCTTCCCGTTCTGGCCGATCCTGGCTGCCCATGAAAAGGCCCATCATCTGGGCAAGGCGGACTTCACCGACGACGCGGCGATTGCCGAATGGGCGAATATTCCGGTGAAAATCGTGCCGGGCTCGCCGGATAATGTCAAACTCACCTGGGCACGGGATATCTCGATGGCGGATCAGCGGCTTTCCGGCGAACGGCCGCGTTTTCCGGACATCCGCACCGGCAATGGCTACGACGTCCATGCCTTCGAGCCCGGCGACCATGTCGTCCTGTGCGGCGTCACCATCGCGCACGACAAGAAACTGTCCGGCCATTCGGATGCCGATGTCGGCCTGCACGCCTTGACCGACGCGCTGCTCGCCACTTGCGGCGCCGGCGACATCGGCACGCATTTCCCGCCATCGGACCCGCAGTGGAAAGGCGTGGCCTCGCGGATCTTCGTCGAGCATGCGGCAGGACTGGTGCGCGCGCGCGGCGGGCGCATCGCCAATGCCGACATTACGCTGATCTGCGAGGCGCCGCGCGTCGGCCCACATCGCGAAGCGATGACTGAAATCCTTTCGGCAATGCTGGCGATTTCCCGGGACCGCATCTCGATCAAGGCGACAACCAACGAAAAGCTCGGCTTTGTCGGACGCGAGGAAGGCATAGCCGCCATCGCGACCGCCAGCGTCGTGTTTCCAGGCGATGTCCCCGAATGAGCAACAGCGATCTCGCAGATGCCCTGCTTCAAGCCTGCCAGCAGCGCGGCATCATGCTGGCGACGGCCGAGAGCTGCACCGGCGGCATGATAATCGCCGCCCTGACCGACATCGCTGGCTCTTCGACGGTGGTCGACCGGGGTTTCATCACCTATTCCAACGAGGCCAAAACCGAGATGCTCGGCGTTTCCGCCGCCACGCTCGAGGCGCACGGCGCGGTCTCGCGGGAAACGGCTGTCGAGATGGCTGCCGGCGCCCTGGACCATTCGCGCGCCGGGCTAACCCTTGCCGTCACCGGCATTGCCGGTCCGGGCGGCGGCTCGACGGAAAAGCCCGTCGGCCTGGTCTGGTTCGGTATCGCCTTGACCGGCCGGCCGGTCGTCAGCGAATGCCAGTTGTTTGCCGACAAGGGCCGCAATTTCATCCGCCGGGAGACGGTCAGGCATGCGCTTGAACTGGGCTTGCGCGCGCTCGCTGCGGATCAGGCTGCCGGCGTTGCGCCATAGATGACGTCGGCGCGCTTCTCGAACGCCTCAGAGAACATGCGGAAGGCGCGATCGAACATCGCTCCCATCACCGCACCCAGAATACGACTCTTGAATTCGTAGTCGATGAAGAAGCAGACATTGCAACCGCCGTCGGCCGGCTCGAAACGCCAGGCATTGCTCAGATATTTAAACGGACCGTCGATATATTTGACGTCGATGGCCTTCTCGTCAGGCTTTAGCAGCACCTGCGTGGCAAACGTCTCGCGGATCGCCTTGTAGCCGATGCTCATGTCGGCGACGAGGAGGGTGCGTCCATCGCGTTCCTTACGCGAGCGAACCGTCAGCGCCTCGCAAAGCGGCAGGAATTGCGGATAGGATTCAACATCGGCGACCAGAGCGAACATCTGCTCCGGCGTATGCGCAACGCGGCGATGGGCTTCGAATTGTGGCATGAACCCAGTGTGTTAGGCGGACTTGCTGAGAAACGCTTCCCGCGCCGCGCGCAGCTTGGCGAAATCGTCGCCGGCGTGATGCGACGAACGCGTCAGCGGGCTCGATGCCACCAGCAGGAAGCCCTTGGTCTTGCCGATCGTCTCGAAGGACTTGAATTCCTCCGGCGTGACGAAACGGATCACCGGATGGTGCTTTTTCGATGGCTGCAGATACTGACCGATGGTCATGAAGTCGACATTGGCCGAACGCAGATCGTCCATCAATTGCAGGATCTCGTTCCGCTCCTCGCCAAGGCCAACCATGATGCCGGATTTGGTGAAGATCGAGGGATCGAGTTCCTTGACCCGCTGCAGCAGCCGGATCGAATGGAAATAGCGGGCGCCCGGCCGGACTGTCAGATAGTTCGACGGAACGGTCTCCAGATTGTGGTTGAACACATCCGGCTTGGCCGCCACCACGATCTCCAGCGCGCCGTCCTTGCGCAGGAAATCGGGCGTCAGGATTTCGATCGTCGTCGAAGGCGTCGCCGCCCTGATGGCGCCTATGACCTCGGCAAAGTGCTGAGCTCCGCCATCGGCGAGATCGTCGCGGTCGACTGAGGTGATGACGACATGGGTTAGACCCATTTGCTTGACGGCGTCGGCGATGCGCGCCGGTTCATCGGGATCGAGCGCGGTCGGAATGCCGGTGGCGACGTTGCAGAAGGCGCAAGCGCGCGTGCAGATCTCGCCCATGATCATGAAGGTGGCGTGCTTCTTCTCCCAGCACTCACCGATATTGGGGCACCCGGCCTCTTCGCACACCGTCACCAGTCGGTGCGACTTCACGATGTCGCGCGTCTCGGCATAGCCTTTCGACATCGGCGCCTTGACGCGGATCCAGTCGGGTTTGCGCAGCACATCCTGGTCAGGCTTGTGCGCCTTTTCAGGATGCCGCAGGCGCGGCGCATTGGCGATCGTGTCGAGGACGGTGACCATCAGAAATCCAGTTCATTCGCGATCGCCTTCCGGCGTTCGCTTTCCATCTAGGACTTTTCGCGGCAAAGAAAAAGGCCGCGGCGGCGCATGCCGCCACAGCCGTTTTCGCATGGCAAGAATTCAGCAACTAACGGCGCACCAGGCGCCCTACCCAGATCAGCAGGCAGGCGCCAATGAAACCGGTGATTAAATAGGCGATCCAGCCGGCGCCGAAGGCGCCAATGTTGAGCGCCTGCAGGATGGCATTCAGCACGATCGCGCCGACGATGCCCAGAACGATGTTCATCAAGATGCCCATGTTGCTTTTCATGAACATCTCGGCAAGCCAGCCTGCCAGTCCGCCGATGATGATGGCTGCGATCCAGCCCACGCCATTCACGTCCATATGCCCTCTCCTCTGGTGACGAATGCATTCGGAAACGAATTACCTTGCCGTTGAGTTCCTTGGCTCTCACGTGCCGAGTCTCACGCGGTCAATTTATCATGCGTTCAGCGCGCGGCCATAGGCGTCGAGCACGCTTTCCTTCATCATCTCCGACAGCGTCGGATGCGGGAAAATCGTGTGCATCAGTTCTTCCTCGGTGGTCTCCAGGTTCATCGCCACGACAAAGCCCTGGATCAGCTCGGTCACTTCGGCGCCGACCATATGCGCGCCGAGCAACTGCCCGGTCTTCCTGTCGAAGATGGTCTTGACGAAACCCTGGTCCTCGCCGAGCGCGATGGCTTTGCCGTTGGCGGCGAACTGAAAGCGACCGACGCGGATGTCCTTGCCTTCGGCCTTGGCTTTCGCTTCGGTCAACCCGACGGAGGCAACCTGCGGGTTACAATAGGTGCAGCCCGGAATTTTCAGTTTGTCAGTGGCGTGCACGCCGGGGAGATTGGCGATCTTTTCCACGCAGACCACCCCTTCATGCTCGGCCTTGTGGGCGAGCATAGGCGGGCCGGCAACGTCGCCGATGGCATAGATGCCGGGCACATTGGTGCTGCCGTAGCCGTCGACTACGACGCAGCCGCGATCGGTCTTCACGCCGAGCGCTTCGAGGCCGAGATTCTCGATATTGCCCTGCACGCCGACGGCCGAGATCATCCGGTCGGCGGTGATCTTCTCGACCTTGCCGTCCTTCATTTCGACATGCGCGGTTACCGAGTTCGCAGCTTTTTCGACCTTGGTGACCTTGGCATCGAGAATGATCTTCATGCCTTGCTTCTCGAACTGCTTTTGCGCGAATTTCGAGACCTCTGCGTCCTCGACCGGCATCACCGCCGGCAACAACTCGACCACCGTCACCTCTGCGCCCATGGTGCGGTAGAATGAGGCGAATTCGATGCCGATTGCGCCCGAACCCATCACCAGCAGTGATTTCGGCATCTCCTTCGGCACCATCGCTTCGAAATAGGTCCAGATCAGCTTGCCGTCGGGCTCGATGCCGGGCAACGCCCGCGGCCTGGCGCCGGTCGCCAGGATGATGTGCTTGGCAGTGTATGTGCCCTCGCCCTTGACGCCCTTGGGCGCCGGCGGCTGTGGCTCCATCGGCTTCTTCGACGATTTCGACACGATGATCTCGCCCGGTCTATCGCCGGAAGCCGCCTTGGACAGCTTGGCTTCACCCCAGATGACATCGACCTTGTTCTTCTTCATCAGGAAGGCGACGCCGCCGTTCAGCCGCAGCGAGACCTTTCGCGAGCGGTCGACCACGGCAGCGGTATCGACGCTGACCTTGCCGTCGATCTTCAAGCCGTAGTCCTTCAAATGATCCGAATAGTGCATGATCTCGGCCGAACGCAGCAGCGCCTTGGTCGGGATGCAACCCCAGTTGAGGCAGATACCGCCGAGATGCTCGCGCTCGACGATCGCTGTCTTGAATCCCAGTTGGGCGGAACGCACCGCCGTGACATAGCCGCCGGGACCGGAGCCGATGATGATGACGTCGTAGTTCTCAGCCACGGATTTCTCCCCTGATTCTCTAGAGTTCCAGCATGACGCGCACGATTGGCGCCAATGCCTGCCCGATTTTGCGCGTGTTCTCTGCGTCGAGATGGACGCCGTCGAGTGGCGTGGTCTCGGCCACCGAGCCCGCATCGAAGAAGCCGCAGCCGACCTCGTCGGCAAGGACGGCATATTGCGGCGCCAGCCGCTTCGACGCTTCATCGCCGCCGGCGAACATTTCTTTGAATTCGGCGTTTTCCGTGCGGCTGACGGCGGGCGGCGCGACGATCAGGATCTGCGGCGACGGCCAATCGAACGGGTAGTCGTGACCGCGCACGATATCGATCAGGCGCTGCATGCCTTGCTTGGCGGCGACCGGATTGCCGTGAATCCACGGCTTCATGTCGTTGGCGCCGAGCATGATGATGACCAGGTCGAGCGGCGCATGCGTCATCAGGATCGTCGGCAACACTCTTGCGCCGTTACGGTCGGCGCCGGCCAGATGGTCGTCGAAAGCCGTTGTGCGGCCGTTCAAGCCTTCGGCGATGACCTCGACGCTGGCTCCCACCGTCGCCTGCAGCACACTCGGCCAGCGGTCCTTGAGCGGGTGGCGATCCAGACTTGCCGCATCATAGCCCCAGGTCAGCGAATCGCCGTAGCAAAGGACTGTTTTCATGCGCTTGCCCCACTCCGGCCGAAATCCGCCTGCGCGCGCCTCACCCGCCAGCCCACGAACAGCCAATGCACAACGATCGTTGCGACGCTGGAAAGGCTGAAGGCAAAAAGGCTGGTGAATTTCCGCACCGCCTTGTTTTCCGTTCTAGACCAGCATGCCCATCGGGTTTTCGATCATGCGTTTGAAGGCGACGAGGAGTTCGGCGCCGAGGGCGCCGTCGACGGCGCGGTGATCGGTCGATAGCGTCACCGACATAATGGTGGCGATCTTGATCTCACCGTTCTTGACCACCGCGCGCTCCTCGCCGGCGCCGACCGCCAGGATCGTCGCATGCGGCGGGTTGATGACGGCGGCAAAGTCCTTGATGCCGAACATGCCGAGATTGGACACCGCCGTGGTGCCGCCCTGGTATTCTTCCGGCTTCAGCTTGCGGCTGCGCGCGCGGCCGGCAAGATCCTTCATCTCGTTGGAGATGACCGACAGCGTCTTTTCGTCGGCACGCCGGATGATCGGCGTGATCAGCCCGCCTGGGATCGACACGGCGACACCGACGTCGGCATGCTTGTGCTTGACCATGGCGCTCTCGGTCCATGACGCATTGGCATCCGGCACCGCCATCAGCGCCATTGCCATCGCTTTGATGACCATGTCGTTGACCGACAGCTTGTAGGCCGGCGCCTCACCCTTGTCGGTCTTCTTCACCGGGGCGGCACCGTTGATCTGCGTGCGCAGGGCCAGAAGCGCATCAAGCTCGCAGTCGAGCGTCAGGTAGAAATGCGGGATGGTGGTCGTGGCCTCGACAAGCCGGCGCGCAATGGTCTTGCGCATATTGTCATGCGGGACAAGCTCGTAGGAGCCGTCGGCAAACAGTTTCAGCACCTGATCGTCCGACATTGGCTTGGCTGCGATCGCCGGAGCCGGAGCGCCGGCAGGTGCGGCTTTCGCGGCCGGTGCCGCCTTGGCGCCGCCACCGGAAATCGCTGCATCGACATCGGCCTTGACCACGCGGCCATGCGGGCCAGAGCCAGTCACCGCGGAGACATCGACACCGGCTTCCCGGGCGATGCGACGGGCCAGTGGCGAGGCGAAGACACGGTCGCCGCTTGCATCGCCGTTGGCGACCGGAGCCGCCTGGGGCGCCGGTGCGGCCGCAGGTTTCGGCGCTTCCGGCTTTGGGGTTTCCGCCTTTGGTGCTTCAGTTTTGGGGGCTTCTGTTTTTGGTGCCTCGGCTTTTGCGGGAGCGGCAGCGCCGTCACCGCTCTTGGCGGCAGCCGCCGCATCCTCGCCTTCGGCGGCGAGCACGGCGATCAGCGCGTTGACCTTGACGCCTTCGGTGCCGGCCGGAACCACCAGCTTGGCCACCGTGCCCTCATCGACGGCCTCGACTTCCATCGTCGCCTTGTCGGTCTCGATCTCGGCGATCACATCGCCCGGCGAAACCTTGTCGCCCTCCTTGACCAGCCACTTGGCAAGATTGCCTTCTTCCATCGTGGGCGACAGGGCCGGCATGGTGATGTTGATCGGCATTTTGTCCTCCCGCCCTGCTCAGCGATATGTGACGGCTTTGACCGCCCCGACGACCTCGCCGATATTGGGCAGCGCCAGCTTTTCGAGGTTTGCCGCGTAAGGCATCGGCACGTCCTTGCCGGCAATGGTGATGACCGGCGCGTCGAGGAAATCGAAGGCGCGCTGCGACACCTGGCTGGCGATATGGTCGCCGACCGAGCTCTGCGGAAATCCTTCCTCCACCACCACCAGCCGATTGGTCTTCTTGACCGAGGCGATAATGGTGTCGAAATCGAGAGGGCGGATGGTCCTGAGGTCGATGATCTCGGCATCGATGCCCATGCCGCGCAATTCGGCCTCGGCCTTCACCGTGTAGGCCATGCCGATGCCGAAGGAGACGATGGTGACATCCTTGCCCGACTTGTGGATGCGCGCCTTGCCGATCGGCAGCACGAAATCGTCGATCTTCGGCACATCGAAGGACTGGCCGTAGAGGATTTCGTTCTCGAGGAAGATGACCGGGTTCGGGTCGCGGATCGCGGCCTTCAGCAATCCCTTGGCGTCGGCGGCGGTGTAGGGCATCACCACTTTCAGGCCGGGAATGTGGCTGTACCAGGCGGCATAGCACTGCGAATGCTGGGCGGCGACGCGGGCGGCCGCGCCGTTTGGCCCGCGAAAGACGATGGGCGCGCCCATCTGGCCACCGGACATGTAGAGCGTCTTGGCGGCGGAGTTGATGATATGGTCGATCGCCTGCATGGCGAAGTTGAAGGTCATGAACTCGACGATCGGCCTCAGACCGGCCATCGCCGCGCCAACGCCGACGCCGGCAAAACCGTGCTCGGTGATCGGTGTGTCGACGACGCGACGCGGCCCGAATTCCTGCAGCAGCCCTTGCGTGATCTTGTAAGCGCCCTGGTACTCGGCGACCTCCTCGCCCATCACGAAGACGTCTCCGTCACGGCGCATTTCCTCGGCCATCGCGTCACGCAGCGCTTCGCGCACCGTGGTCGAGATCATTTCCGTGCCGGCCGGGATGTCAGGATCAGCGGCTGCCTTCATCGCAGGGGCAGCGGGAACCGGCGCCTTCGGCGCCTCGCCGGCATCCTGCGGCGCCGCCTTCGAGCCTTCCTCGGCCGCGTCGGTGCGCTGCCCGCCGTCTGAAATCGCATCCTGGGTGGAGGCCGGTGCGGACTTGGCCTCCTTGCCGATATCGGCGGCGCTCTCGCCGTCCTGCAGCAGCACCGCGATCGGCGTGTTGACCTTTACGCCCTCGGTGCCCTCGGCAACCAGGATCTTGCCGAGCGTGCCTTCGTCGACCGCTTCGACTTCCATCGTCGCCTTGTCGGTCTCGATCTCGGCGATGACGTCACCGGCGGCGACCTTGTCGCCCTCGTTCTTCAACCATTTGGAAACATTGCCCTCTTCCATGGTCGGCGAGAGAGCGGGCATGAGAATTTCGATCGGCATGGCCTTGCCCTCTCGTTACAGTACGATGTCGGTCCAGAGCTCGGACGGATCCGGCTCTGCGTCGTTCTGGGCAAATTCGGCGGCGTCGGCGACAATGTCGCGGACCTCCTTGTCGACGGCCTTGAGCTCGTCCTCATCAGCCCACTTCTTGTCGAGCAGGCGCGCCTTGACCTGCTCGATCGGGTCGCGCTCGGAGCGCATCTTCTGCACTTCTTCCTTGGAGCGGTATTTTGCCGGATCGGACATCGAGTGGCCGCGGTAGCGATAGGTCTGCATTTCGAGAATCAGCGGCCCCTTGCCGTCACGGCACCATTCGGTGGCGAGATCGCCGGCTGCCTTGACTGCACGAACGTCCATGCCATCGACCTGGATACCGGGGATCTTGAAGGAGGCGCCGCGGTGCGAAAAATCCGTCTCGGCCGACGAACGTGTTACCGAGGTGCCCATGGCATAGCGGTTGTTCTCAATGATGAAGATCACCGGCAGCTTCCACAGCGAGGCCATGTTGAAGCTCTCATAGACCTGGCCCTGATTGGCGGCGCCGTCGCCGAAATAGGTCAGTGTCACATTGTTGTTGCCGCGATAGCGGTTGGCGAAGGCGAGGCCGGTGCCGAGCGAAACCTGCGCGCCGACAATGCCGTGGCCGCCGTAAAAATGCTTCTCCTTGGAGAACATGTGCATGGAGCCGCCCTTGCCCCTGGACAAGCCGCCACGGCGCCCGGTCAATTCCGCCATGACGCCGCGCGGCGACAGTTCCATCGCCAGCATATGACCATGGTCGCGGTAGGCGGTGATCATCTGGTCGCCGTCGATCAGCGCCATCTTCATGCCGGTGACAACTGCTTCCTGGCCGATATAGAGATGGCAGAAGCCGCCGATGAAGCCCATGCCGTAGAGCTGGCCGGCCTTTTCCTCGAAGCGGCGGATAAGCAGCATGCGCCGGTAGGCGTCAAGCTCCTCATCCTTGCTGAAGTCGACAGGTTTGGGGGCTGAAAGCCCTGCCGATTTGCCGTCGGATTTGGTTTTGGCAGGCGCTTTTCTGGCGGCGGTGGCCATGCATCACTCCCTGTTGGCGTCTCTTGCGGACACTGAGGGAGATCAGTTCTCCCCACCGATTTGGCAAAGGCTAACACGCGGGAAAGCGTTTCGCCATGCTGAAAAATGCATGGCTGACATGCATCTAAGGGCTTAAATTTATTGAAAATATCGGCGATTAACTTGAATTTGGTTATCTTGCCGTGGCCGGTAGCATGATGGTGATTTCGTCGGCGTGGGACACATTGAGCGCCTTGCGCGCCTGCTCGTCGAGCATGTCTTTCTCCAGCGTGCCCTGATGCATCAGCTGAACACGCCGCTGCAGATCGAGCCGGCGCGCCTTGACGGCATCGAGCTTACCTTGCAGGTCGACGGCTTCGGCTTCCAACCGATATTTGGAATAGATACCGAATTCGCCGTGATAGGCGTGAAAGCCGAAATAGGCGAGGAACGCCACGCACAGCGAGGGGATGATCAGCCGACCGGTATTTCTCTGCTTGTGCTGACGTGTCCACATGATCCAAATCCTTAGAGCGCCGCGCGCCCGCTTGGACGCGCAAAGGGCGCTCTAACTCCCTGCGACCTTTCTCCCCCGATTGTGCTTAATGGACGGTTACGGGCAACCGGATCAGGCGGTGTTGAAACAAAAAAGGCGAGAATGCCCCACCCTTTCGTTTTCGGATTTTCTGCGGCTCAGCCCTTCACGATCGACTTGCCGGCGTAGAGCGCCTGCTTGCCGAGCTCTTCCTCGATGCGGATGAGCTGGTTGTACTTGGCCATGCGATCCGAGCGCGACAACGACCCCGTCTTGATCTGCCCGCAATTGGTGGCGACGGCGAGATCGGCGATGGTCGAATCTTCGGTTTCGCCCGAGCGGTGCGACATGACCGCGGTGTAGCCGGCCTTGTGCGCGGTCTCGACGGCGTCGAGCGTTTCGGTCAGTGAGCCGATCTGGTTGACCTTGACCAGGATAGAATTGGCGACGCCCATGCGGATGCCGTCGCGCAGCCGCGCCGTATTGGTGACGAACAGATCGTCGCCGACCAGCTGGGTCTTGTTGCCGATGAGCTCGGTCAGCGTTTTCCAGCCATCCCAGTCGTCCTCGGCCAGCCCATCCTCGATGGTGATGATCGGATAGTCCGCGGCGAGCCTGGCCAGATACTTGGCCTGGGTCTTCGGATCGCGGGTCTTTTTCTCGCCTTCATAGACGTAGTTGCCGTCCTTGAAGAATTCGGTCGCGGCGCAGTCGAGGCCGAGCGCAACCTCTTCGCCCGGCTTGAAGCCGGCCTTCTCGATTGATTCCATGATGAAATCGAGCGCGGCGGGCGCGCTTTTCAAGTTAGGAGCGAAGCCACCCTCGTCACCGACATTGGTGTTGTGGCCGGCGTCCTTCAGCCGCTTCCTCAGCGTATGGAAGATTTCCGAACCCCAGCGCACGCCGTCACGCAGTGTCGGCGCACCGATCGGCAGGATCATGAATTCCTGGAAATCGATCGGGTTGTCGGCATGGGCGCCACCGTTGATGATGTTCATCATCGGTACCGGAAGCACATGCGCCTTGGTGCCGCCGACATAGCGGTAGAGCGGCAGGCCAGCCGCTTCCGCCGCAGCCTTGGCCACCGCCAGCGACACGCCAAGGATCGCATTGGCGCCGAGGCGGCTCTTGTTGGGTGTGCCGTCGAGCTCGATCATGGTCTGGTCGATGTGGATCTGGTTCTCGGCTTCCATGCCGCCGATCGCCTCGAACAGCTCGCCATTGACGGCCTCTACCGCCCGCAGGACGCCCTTGCCGAGGTAGCGGGCGCCGCCGTCGCGCAGTTCGACCGCCTCATGCGCGCCGGTCGAGGCGCCGGAAGGCACCGCAGCGCGGCCCATCGAGCCGTCTTCGAGCACGACGTCGACCTCGACGGTCGGGTTTCCGCGGCTGTCCAGGATTTCGCGCCCGACAATGTCGATGATGGCAGTCATTGCGATGTCCCCGATTGATCTGACGAAGCGTCGCGCACGTCTTAGCCAAAGTGCCGCAAAACGCAATCGGGGCATCCGCAAATATTGCCGCCACTTGCGCCACATCGAATCACGAAGCACAAATTGCTGTCATCATAAGTCATGTCAGTCATAGGTCTTGGCGGCGTGCGGCTTTCTGGTTATGCTCACAGCTGCGCGGGGCGAAACAGGAGGAGTTTCGCCATGTCTCAGTTGAGCGGTATTGTGAGTTTGTTCCTGATCGCGGCGGCGTTTTTGACGTCGTGTGACACTCAGCAGCCTCAACAGGGCGCGGTAGAGTTGTCGACGCTTGCAGGGGAGTAGATATCCCGCAGAAAAGGCCCCCGGTTCAACCGGGGGCCTTTTTGATTCCGGCTGAGCAAGATCAATGCCAGTAAGGCTCGACCTTGTAGTAACTGTATGAAGCATCACGCGCGGCCTCGCCGTCGGCGCCCGTCAATTCGTTGATCGAATAGGCGGGAGCTGCCTTCAGTTGCTCCTTGGTGAACGGCACGACGTAGCCGCCCTTGTCCTCGTCATAGTCGAGGCTCGCCCACGGAATGGCGTGGTACTTCTCGCCGATGCCGAGAAATCCGCCAAAGCCGATCACGGCAAACATGATTCCATTCGACAATTTGTCGAGCATGACATCCTCGATGTCGCCGATGTGCGTGCCTTCCGTGTTGTAGACGGAAGTGCCGATGACCCGCGAGGCAGCGATGGCTTCAGTATGTCCTGTCTGGGTTGCCATGATGTGCTCCTTTTGTCGTTCACTTCGGTTCGACAATGAGCAGAGGCCCACGAAGGTTCCAGACTTTTATGAACGCGGCCATACGTGCAGGGCTGATCAATCAGCGAGGATGAAGGTGACCTTCATGTTGACGCGGTAGGCGGAGATCTTGCCGTTCTCGACGACGACCTTCTGGTCCTGGATCCAGGCGCCTTCGACGTTCTTCAATGTCTTTGCGGCGCGCGCAATCCCCTGTTCGATGGCGTCCTGAAAGCTGTTATTCGATGATGATGTGATTTCGGTGACGCGGGCGACGGACATGGCTTCCTCCTCCAAGGCACTCGGTTGCCTGGGCAGCGTACAACCGGCGCCTGTTGATCACAAGTTTCGGGGTCGGACTTGGGGCTGGACCGCTGAACTTGCTCAGCCCTTGGCGACGCGATCGAATGCCATCAGCCTTTCAAGCAGCGCCCGAAGGTCCTTCAGCGGCACCATGTTGGGACCGTCGGAGGGGGCGTTGTCGGGATCCTGATGCGTCTCGATGAAGACGCCGGCGACACCGACCGCAACCGCGGCGCGCGCCAGCGTCTCGACGAAGCGCCGATCGCCACCTGACGAGCCGCCCTGCCCGCCCGGTTGCTGCACCGAATGTGTAGCGTCGAAAATCACCGGCGCGCCGATCTCGGCCATGATCGGCAGGGCGCGCATATCTGACACCAGCGTGTTGTAGCCGAAGGACACGCCGCGCTCGGTGACCAGCACATTGGCGTTGCCGGAACCGGTGACCTTGGCGACGACGTTCTTCATGTCCCACGGTGCGAGGAACTGGCCCTTCTTGACATTGACGACCTTGCCGGTTCTTGCCGCCGCGATCAGCAGATCGGTCTGGCGGCTGAGGAAAGCCGGAATCTGCAGGATATCGACATGCGGCGCCACGAGCGCGCACTGTTCCTCGGTGTGGATATCGGTCAGGATCGGCAGCGAAAACGCCTTGCGCAAATCGTCGAAGACGGGCAGCGCCGCATCGAGCCCGGCGCCGCGCGTGCCGCCAAGCGAGGTGCGGTTGGCCTTGTCGTAACTGGTCTTGTAGACGAGGCCCAGCCCGAGCTTCTCGGTCAGTTCCTTCAGCGCGCCTGCCATGTCGAAGGCGTGCTGGCGCGATTCAAGCTGGCAAGGGCCGGCAATCAGCGACAGCGGCGCGGTGTTGCCGAAGACGACATTGCCGACGGTTACGGACGGATTGGGCTTGCTCATGCTTTCTCCTGGAAAACGAAGGCCGCACCCTGCCCGGATGCCGGCCGCACGACAATAGCATCGCCGCGTATGTCATGTTCGACGGAACTTGCTGCAAGCAGCCTGGCGACCGCGTCGGCGGAACGAACTGAAAAGACGATTCCCGCGAAGCGGAGCTCCGATGGCGCGTCGGCAGCTATGCCGAAGCGCGTTTCGAAAGCGACGGGATCAAGCAGCGTCAAGGTCGCGTTCGGCAGGTCAAACGCGGTGGCGCTCCCCTGCCCGGTCGCCGGACTGCGCGTCGCGATCGAAATCAATCGGCGCTGTTTTGATGGCTCGGTGCTGACCGCCACGACTTCGATAATGCCGGTTGCGCCATTGGCGTGGACCTGCAACGCGCCGCGGTCCACTTTCGGCGCATTGATCCGCTCGCAGGCAAACAGGAATGCGTCCGTCGCCCCGGTTCCGGAGGCGAAGGCCAGTTTGAACGATGCCGCGTCGCTGTTTCCCGCCGCGTCGGTGAAGGCGCGCGAAAAGCTCAGCATGTCTCCAGCCGACAGGCCGGCTTCGACATAGCGTGCATAGTCGGTATCCGCATTTTGGGTGCCAAGGACAAGGGCGGAAAATCCCTCATTGCCGCAGCTGTCGCGATAGGCACGATCGCGCGCGACGAAGACGTTGCCGTCGGCGACCGCTTTCGCCGCCGCTTGCGCGTTGCCCACGGCCAGCGGCTCGAGATAGGTGCCGTCCTCAAGGAAGATGCAGCAGTTTTCCGTGCCGAAGGGATGAATGCCGGTCGGCGCCACGACAAAGCCAAGCGAAACCAACCGTGCCCGCGCCACGTCGAGGCTCGCGGTCGGCAGCACAAGATGGTCAAGCGAACAAGCGCCTGGCGAATGAGGGCGTGCTGGCATCGTCTCGATCATGCCGGCGCGGTGTGCATCATTCCGGAAGTTGGTTCAAGTGCTCTCGCCTGACGCGCAGGGATTTCATAGCGGCAGCGGTCGTCGCGGTGGCTGTTCTTGGCCATACTGGGCTTTCCCATGCTGGTTTGGGACGCGCCAAAGCGGCCGGTCGCTGATCCGACCGAACCAACCGCCGCAGACGGGTGCGCTCCCGCTTCGGTCAGTTTCTGTTCAAGTCGCAGCCACAATGTCCGCCGAATAGCGCAATTCGCGCAGCGGTTTGACCTGGCTGGTCGTCTCGGCGTAGAGCGGATGCGCCTTGTAGGCGGCCAGAGCGGCGTCGTCCTCGAACTCGGCATAAACGACCACGTCGATCTCGTCCGAAAGCGGGTCGACCTTGGTGTTGAGCGTCACCTCGAACCGACGGGAATGGGGGATGTTGCCCAGCGCCACCAAGCCCGCCCGTACGGACTCGACATCCTCTTTGTGCCGCGCGCTGAAGAAGACGATATGCCGGATCAATCCCAGCCTCCTCGATCGATGTGAAAGCGTGTTTTGTGTGGGCGACAGTGTTTTGTGTGGACAACACGGGCGCGTCAACCGGCAACGATGTCGCGGCAATAACGCGTGGGCGGGGCAGGAAACTACATCATACTGGTGATGTAGCGCACGATCCGCGTTATCTCCCTGACCGTGGTGTCGAGATAGCTGCCCTGATTGTAGAGTCCGTCCCAGATCAGGAAGAACGTGACGGCGCAGATGACGATGACATAACGCATGGCTAAAACTACTGCATCGGGGTGGCTGCAACCATAGTGATTCCGGCGTTGATCAGCGCCCTCCCGCAAAATCTTTCCATGAAGCGGAGTTGGCGCGTTGTCGCCTTAGCGTGCGGATGAATATACGCGGGCGGAGACGTCAGCTCCTGTCGTCGTCGCCTTGGGTGATCAGCCGCGCGCTGCGCTGCCCGGTCAGGTAGATCCATAGCCAGCTCAGCGAAACCGCAAGCCGGTTACGGAAGCCGATCAGGAAATAGATGTGCGCCAGGCCCCAAAGCCACCAGGCCAGCCGGCCGGTGAGCTTGATCCAGCCGAAGTCGATCGCGGCGGCGCGCTTCCCGATCGTCGCCAGATCGCCGTCATGCTTGTAGCGGAAGGGCCGCGGGTTCATGTCGCCGGCAAGCCGGGCCTTGATCGTCGCGGCGACATGCCGGCCCTGCTGCTTGGCGGCGGGTGCTACGCCGGGCACCATGCGGCCATCCGGCCGCAGGACGTGTGCAGCGTCACCGACGACGAAAATCTCCGGGCTGCCCGGCACGGTCAGATCGCGCTTGACGAGCACCCTGCCCGCGCGGTCCGCTGCCGCCCCCCAGCCATTCGGCGACCGGAGAAGCGGCGACGCCTGCCGCCCACAGGATAGTCCTGGCCGGCAGATGCGTTTCACCGAAGACGACACCGTCGGCGTCGCAACGTGTCACGGGCCGACCGAGTTCGACCGTCACGCCAAGCCGCTCGAGCGCCTTGCTGGCATAGTCGGAGAGTTCAGGCGCGAAATTAGGAAGGATACGGTCACCGGCCTCGATCAGCACCACGCGCGTCTGCCGCGTATCGATGTTGCGGAACTCGCCGCGCAGCATCTCGTGCGCCAGTTCGACAATGGTGCCGGCCAGCTCCACGCCGGTCGGTCCGCCACCGACGATCGCCAGTGTCAGCAGCGCCTGGCGCTTGGCGGGATCAGTCTCCCGCTCGGCCTGCTCGAAAGCGAGCAGAATGCGCCGTCGAATTGTGGTGGCATCCTCGAGCGTCTTCAGCCCCGGCGCGAAAGGCTCCCATTCGTCATGGCCGAAATAGGCGTGGCGGGCGTCGGTGGCCAGCAGCAGCGTGTCGTAGGCGACCGCGCCGCCATCATCGAGCAGCACGCGTTTGCCGGCGCGGTCGACGCCGCAAACGGTGGCAAGCAGCGTCGTCACATCCTTGCGCTTGCGCAGGAGATGGCGGATCGGCCAGGCGACTTCCGACGTCGCCAACGCCGTGGTCGCCACCTGATAGAGCAGCGGCTGGAAAAGATGATGGTTGCGCTTGTCGATCATGGTGATGCGCACCGGCGCACCGTCAAGCGCGCGGGTGAATTCGAGACCCCCAAAGCCCGCCCCGACGACGACGACATGATGGCTGGATTCGTTCATTTCTTTCACTCCGGGAGCAGGCTGGCCGGGAGCAGGTTGGCCGGGAGATCAGGTGGCCCGTGAGAGCAGGCTGGAGAGCAATTACGCCAAGCCTGATGTAGTTACTGTTGTGCACTGCAACAACCGACTTTGCCGACTGCCCGCCCTAAGATGTCGCTGTCGCACATGCCCCATCCTGCCGCCGAGTATAATTTCATCGAAGCAGACGACAGGAGAGAAAGTTGGCTAGCGATCATGACGACGCTCCGGGGCAATATGCCTCGCCGCCTTGCTTTATGCATGAGCTAGACGCGGAATTCCGGCCGCCCCTGGCCGATTGGAACGACGTGAAACGATGGCGCAAGGCCGAGCGCGAGCGGCTGATTGCGGCGCGCCTCGCTGTCCCGGCTGACGTGCGGACGGCAATGTCGCAGCGCATCGGCGAAACCCTCGAAGCGGTGATCGGCGACATTGCCGGCCGCACGGTCAGCCTCTACTGGCCGTTCCGCGGCGAGCCGGATTTGCGGGCCTGGATGGCTTCCGTCAATGAGCGTGGTGGCCGTACCGCGCTGCCAGTAGTCGTCGAAAAAGCCCGCCCGCTCATCTTTCGCGCCTACGCGCCGGGCGACCGGCTTGAGAAGGGCGTCTGGAACATCCCGATCCCGGCTGGAGGCGATCCGGTGCTGCCCGACGTCGTCATTTCGCCTGTCGTCGGCATCGATTCGAGACAGTATCGGCTGGGCTATGGCGGCGGCTTCTTCGACCGCACGCTGGCGGCGATGCCGTTCAAGCCGCTGGTCATCGGTGTCGGCTACGAACTGCAGCGCATCGCTACCATCTACCCGCAGCCGCATGATATCCCGATGGACCGGGTGGTAACGGAGGCCTTCAAAGCCTAGGCAAGTTCCGGCTTCATCCCGACCGCCGTCCGGTCGACGATCTCGCGCAAGGCGAACGACGAGTTGATCTTCGTCACATGCGGCATCGCCGACAGCCATTCCTTGTGGATGCGCTCATAGTCGACGAGGTCCTTTGCCGCGATGCGCAGGATATAATCGTATTCGCCCGACATCAGGTGGCAGGACAACACATTCGGGCAACGTTTTATCGCCGCCTCGAAATCCGACAGCGTCTTTTCGAATTGCCCGGACAGCGATATATGCACGATCGCCGTCATCTGGTGGCCAAGAGCGGCATTGGAAAGCCGGGCGTGGTAGCCGCGGATGGTTCCGGATTTCTCCAGATTGTCGAGCCGCCGCGAGCAGGCCGACTGCGACAGGCCGACCTTCTCGGCAAGCGCCGCGTTGGGTATCCGCCCATCCCGTTGTAACGTTTCGAGGATGGCGATATCAATCCTGTCGAGAGGCATTTTTCAGGATTCCTGCGACAATCCAGCTGTTTTGCGCAACGATTATCGAACCGTGCCGTCTTGCGCAAGCGCATTCGCAAACACCTGCGCGACGATTTGTGGTTCACTGTCCCTCAACAGCGAACATGCCCCAAAAGGCTGGATCAGGAGGAGAAGAAGATGCGCGTCGGCTGCCCCCGGGAAATCAAGAACCACGAATACCGCGTCGGCCTGACGCCGGGATCGGTCCGCGAATATGTCGCGCATGGCCACGAAGTGCTGGTCGAGACCGGCGCCGGCGCCGGCATCGGCGCCGACGACAACGCCTATCGCGCCGCCGGCGCCACCATCGCCAAGACGGCCGCCGACGTGTTTGCCAAGTCCGACATGATCGTCAAGGTCAAGGAGCCGCAGCCCAATGAATGGGTCCAGCTCCGTGACGGCCAGATCCTCTACACCTATCTCCATCTCGCTCCGGATCCGGAGCAGACCAAGGGCCTGCTCGCCTCGGGCGTGACGGCCATCGCCTATGAGACGGTCACCGACGACCGCGGCGGCCTGCCGCTGCTGGCGCCGATGTCGGAAGTCGCGGGCCGCCTGTCGATCCAGGCCGGCGCTACCGCGCTGCAGAAGGCCAATGGCGGCCGCGGCGTTCTGCTCGGCGGCGTGCCCGGCGTTCTGCCCGGCAAGGTCACTGTGCTCGGCGGCGGCGTCGTCGGCCTGCATGCCGCACGGATGGCGGCCGGCCTCGGCGCCGACGTCACCATCATCGACCGCTCGATCCCGCGCCTGCGCCAGCTCGACGATATCTTCGGCGGCCGCGTCCACACCCGCTACTCGACCGTCGAGGCGCTGGAAGAGGAATGTTTTTCGGCCGACATCGTCGTCGGCGCCGTGCTGATCCCGGGTGCCGCCGCGCCAAAACTCGTTTCACGCGAAATGCTGTCGGGAATGAAGAAAGGCTCGGTGCTGGTCGATGTCGCCATCGACCAAGGCGGCTGCTTCGAGACCTCGCACGCCACAACTCATGCCGACCCGACCTATGAGGTCGACGGCGTCGTTCACTATTGCGTCGCCAACATGCCGGGCGCGGTGCCGGTCACCTCGGCCCAGGCGTTGAACAACGCGACGCTGCATTACGGCCTGCAGCTCGCCGACAAGGGCCTGAAGGCGCTGGTCGACGATCATCATCTGCGCAACGGCCTCAATGTCCACAAGGGCAAGATCACCAACCGCGCGGTGGCCGAAGCGCTCGGCTATGAGTTGGTCGAGCCCAAGGCCGTTCTCGCCGCCTGAACCCGACGCTGATTCTCTCCCGACAGAGCCGCCGACGCCCCCGGCGGCTCTTTTTTCCCCAAGAAAAATTTCACGGTTAGCGATTAGCTGGCCGGCTTTACCCGTTTTGCTTGCAATGTGTCATTGCTGTGGCTTTTTTGTTACATCCGCCAGCATGGGCAGGTGCTAGACGGCTGATGGGTTTTCAAAAGGCAGGGGCAATGACCAGCAAACGTTTCGCAAAATCTCTTCTTCTTGGCGCAGTTTCCGTTCTGGCGCTTGGATCGGCTTCTCATGCCGCCGACGCGCTTGTGCCGGTCGTCGAGACGTCGGCCTTCAACTGGAGTGGCATCTATGTCGGCTTTGGCGTCGGCGCCGGCGCCAACGTCCACGAGCTCAGCAGCGATTTCCTTCCCGGATTCTCGTTGAACGGCATTGGTGGTGAAGGCGTATACGGTGAACTGACCGTTGGGTACGACTATATGGTGTCGCCGCGCTTCCTGATCGGCGGACTCTTGGACGCCCATATCGGCAACATTGAAACCACGCTCGACGTAGCTGGATTCGAGGCTTCGGTCCGCGAGACTTACGGTTTCGACGCTGGTCTGCGGGCCGGTTACCTGTTCACGCCGAACACGCTGGGCTATGTGCTCGGCGGCTATTCCTGGCAGAAATACGAACTCGACACCAACGCTGGTTTTGACGTGGATTGGGACCAGAGCGGCTACTTCGTCGGAGCCGGCGTTGAAACGGCCATCAACAGCAACTGGACCATCAAAACAGAGTATCGCTATACCCGCTTCGGTACCAATGATGATCTGCTTTCCGATTTCGGTGCGCCGGATGGGACCCTCAACATCGACACGTCGCGGCATACGTTCCAGGTCGGGGCCAACTATCGCTTTGGCGCCCAGAATGGCGGCGTCGCTTCTTTTGAAGCGCCTGCCTACAACTGGACCGGCTTCTACGTCGGCGGGGCCGCCGGCGCGGGTGCATCGGTGCATCAGATCGAGGTCCCGCCGCTTGGCGGCCTCGAGTTCAACGGGCTCGGCGGCGAAGGTGTGTTCGGCGAATTGAACGTCGGCTATGACCATGATTTCGGCAGCTGGGTCGCAGGTGTCATGGTGGATGCCCGCTACTCCGGCATGACTTCCGAGTTGGAAGTTCCAGGCGGATCGATCAATCTGGACACCGATTACGGCTTCGATGTGCTTGCCCGCGTCGGTATGAAAGTCAACGAATCGACACTTGCCTATGTGCTCGGCGGTTACAGCTGGCAGCATTTCGATCTGAATGCGTCCTCGCCCATCGGCGACATCCTCGACTGGGACTCCAGCGGCTTCTCGGTGGGTGGTGGTCTGGAAACGGCCATGTCCAGCAACGTGACCGTCGGCCTCGAATACCGCTACTCGCAGTTCTCCGAGGAGGATTTTTCCTCGGAGCTTGGGCTGCCGGACGACACTCTCACCTCCACGCCTTCGTTCCACACCGTTCGCATCGGTGCGAAGTACAAGTTCAACTAATTTTCGAGCCGTCCAGACAACAGTCAAAGCCCGTCGGTCATTCCGGCGGGCTTTTTCTTCGGATGACGAAAATAGTTCGGGTGAAGAAAAACGGGGCGGGACAATGCAGGCCGCAAAAAAGCGGAGCCAAAGCCCCGCTTCCTCTGATATCGAAATATCCCGCCGGTTCATCCGCGGTCGGCAAATCGATCGACAGTCATTCCATAACGCGACATTGCGACAGGCATACGACAGCTGCGACCGATCCGGTCACGCGCGCTCGATCCGGCACTGATAGCAATTGTTGCGTGCCGAGCGGACATGCACATAGGCGATGTCGTCGCGCTCGAACAAACTCTCCGCCCGCGCCGCGATAGCGCCTGTCGGGATAACGCCGCCGCTGCCGTAGACGATGCGGTCGTCGCTGCCGTAGCCGCGCACGATGTAGTCGCTGCTTTCGAGAATTTCGGGAAGCGCCTCGGCTTCGGCAGCGCGCTCGCAGGGCTCGGCATGCAGGAAGATCGGACCGGTCTCGGCATAAGGCTGCAATTCCGGGAATGGTCGATAAGCTAGAACAAGGTAGGCTTCTCCAGCGGCGACGTTCTTCAGGCAGTGGCGGCAAGGCACGCCGTCGCCGTCGGATGTTCTCCGCTCTGGTATCAGGCCGTAGGCGTCCGGCCCGCCGCGCTGCAAGGCTCTGACACCTTCCGTGGGCAAGGCTTTGAACTGAATGGTCATGGTGAAATCTCCGATGTCGCCGACCGGAATTTACGTCGCTGCGCCAGTGCTTCCCACCCGATTCCTGCCAATTCGGATCAGTCCATCAGCGCGTCGAGACCGCGCACCAGGCCTGTAATCTCCTGTACCCGCCTGATAGCGAGCAGCGTCCCGGCCACATAAGGGGCAGCGGACGAACCGGCGTCGTGGCGGATGGTCAGCCGCTCGTCGGGCAGGCCGAACAGCGCTTCGCAGGACAGAATGTAGGAAGGCAGGCGAAGCGCATGCACCTGCACCCCCTCGCCCGTGCCAACCGCCGCACCGCGCGTTCCCGGCACACCGGAGACCTCCGAGACCGGCCGTGCGGTGGAAGCCTTGCGGACATCTGCCAGCGCTTCGGCAAGCTCGCGCGCCGTGCCGGACGGCGCGTCGGGTTTCCTGGCGCTGGCATAGTCGATGACCTCGACATCCGGTACGTATTTCGCCGCCATCAGGGCAAACCGCTTCATCAGCGTGGCGGTGATCGAAAAATTGCCGGCGGCAACGACGCCGACACCATTGGCGCGGGCTGCAGCGTCGATCTCGGCAAAATCGGCCGCACCCAGCCCCGACGTGCCGATCACAACGTTCCGTCCGTTTTCGATGGCCAGCAGCGCATGGTCCTTCACGACATGCGGTTTGGTGTAGTCGACCAGCACGTCAGACGGCACCTCCATTGCCTCGGCCAGCGATGCGGAAACGATAATACCGTTTGGCGGCAGGCCGACCAGCAGGCCGGAATCCTGCCCCGCGCCGCTGCGTGACACGGCCGCGGCCAGCGCCATGTCGCCTTGCGCCCCGATCGCCGGTACCAGTGCCTTGCCGACCCAGCCGGTCGCACCGGCCATCACCACCCGAATCGTCATCGTTTGATCCTCCTCGCTATTTGAGCCACCCGCCTTAGACGCGTGACGAACGCTCCAACAGTTTGACTGCAAGCTGAAGCATCGATGAAGGTTCAGCTTGCCGAGAAAATCATGGCCGCATGACGCTGGCCGCACGCTCGGCGAAGGTCATCGGATGCACCATCTCCTTCTTTTGCGCGACCGGTTCAAAGCCGAGCTTCTGATAGAGCGGCAATGCCGCCGGATGGTCGAGCGTGCAGGTCTGCACCGTCACCCGCCTTGGTCCGTGCGACCAAGCGGCGTCGATCGCCGCACCCAGGAACCAGCGGCCGATGCCTTGTCCGGTGGCGTGCTCCATCATGCCGAAATAGGCAAGTTCCACTTCTCCCGGCAGATGCGGCTTCAGGTCGAAAAAGCCGGCCGGCGAGCCGTCGAGATACAGCACCCTGATATCGCGGTCCTCGCGATGGATTCCTGCAGAAAGCTCCTCGTCGCTCAGCCTCAGCACGTTGACCCAGTGCCATTTGCGGCCCACCCGATCCATCAAATAGCGGTAGAAATGCAGCGGAATGTCCTTGGTTTTCAGCAGCGCGATCTGGCGGTTGTACGGCAGCGGCGGCGAATAGGCCGGCGGTGCATGCATTTCGAGAAACGTCACCGTGACCTCGATGTCTTCAAGCGCGCCGTTTTCCATCACAGTCAGTCCTTGCCGGTCACGGCGGGCGTATCGCCAAGCCCACCCCATTCGGTCCATGAACCGTCGTAGAGCCTGTTTTCAGTATGGCCTAGCGTCTCGAGCGCCAGCGTGATCGCCGCCGCCGTAACGCCTGAGCCGCAAGAGGTGACAACCGACTTTGACAGGTCGATGCCGGCGTCCTCGATCACCTTGCGCAACCGGTCTTTCGACAGCAGCTCGCCGTCCTCGGCAAGCGCCGAAAACGGCACATTGCGCGCGCCGGGCATATGGCCCGAGCGGACGCCGGCGCGAGGCTCCGGCTCGGTACCGGCAAACCGGCCAGGCGAACGCGCATCCGCGATCTGGCTTTCTCCGGTCTCGACGATCCGGCGCATGTCGGCCAGGCTGGCGACGCGAGCGGCATCGAAGTCGGCATGGAACACGCAAGGCGCGACCTTCGTCGGCTCCGCCGTCACCGGCCGTCCCTCAGCTTTCCAGCGATCGAAGCCGCCGTCCAATATGTAGACCTGGAACACCCCCATGACACGAAACATCCACCAGGCGCGCGGCGCCGAGAAGAAGCCCGGACCGTCATAGACAACGATGGTATCGTCGGCCGAAATGCCCATGGCGCCAACATATTGGGCGAAATGCTGCGGCGACGGCAGCGTGTGCGGCAGTGGCGAATCAGGATCCGAGATCGCATCGTGATCCAGGAAACGGGCGCCCGGAATGTGCGCTGCGTCATATTCGGCGCGCGCGTCGCGCTTCTGCGCCGGCAAATACCAGGACGCGTCGACGATAGTCAGGCCAGGCTCGCCAAGGCGCTTCTGCAACCAGTCCGCATCGACGGTGAAAGGGCTGTCTTCGGCCATTGTTCTTCTCCTGCCCGCCTTTGACAATCTGTTTATCAGGCCGGCTGTTTATCAGGCCGGCGGCATTGGTCCAAAGCGTATTCGGAAGCGCCGGTTCTCGCGACCCTTCTTCTCGATCTTGCCGATATGGATCTCGCCGACTTCTCCAGTTCTCTTCACGTGGGTGCCGCCGCAAGGCTGGCTGTCGATCGAGGCGTTCTCGCCAATGCAGACCAGGCGGATCTTGCCGGTGCCGACCGGTGGCCGAACATTTTTCGATTTCACCAGTCCCGGATTGGCCGCCAGTTCCTCGTAGGTGATCAGCCTGACAAAGACCGGGTGGTCGGCCCGCACCAATTCCATCAGCCGTGCCGTCACATCTTCCCTGGTGAAGCCGGCATCCGGAATATCAAAATCGATACGACTGTCGTCCTCGGAAACCGAGGCGCCGGTGATTGGGAACGGGCAGACGACGGTAAGCAAGTGGCAGGCTGTGTGCATGCGCATCAGCAGATGCCGCCTCTGCCAATCAAGGGCAAGCTTTACCGGCTCACCGACGTCAGGCACCGCCTGCTCAGGCGGCGGCACATGGATGATGTCATCCTTGGTCTCACCGGTGATGGTGGCGGCAACAGCGATCAGGCTGCCATCGGCGCGTTCGAGGGTGCCCGTATCGCCAGGCTGCCCACCCGACGTGGCATAGAAGATCGTCCGGTCCAGAATGATGCCGCCACGGTCGTTGACGGCGACAACCACGGCATCAGCCGTCCTGAGATAGGCGTCGTCGCGAAACAGGGCATCCGTCCTGTAGGCCATCACGCAACCTCTTCGAACGGCACCGAGATCGTGCTCCGCTGTTCCATCCAGCCCGGCACTGGCAGCTGCTTTTGACGCAGGAATTCCGGGTTGAACAATTTCGACTGATAGCGAGTGCCGTAGTCGCAAAGCACGGTCACGATGGTGTGGCCGGGACCCATCTCACGCGCCAGCCGGATCGCGCCGGCAATGTTGATGCCGGTCGAGCCTCCGACACACAGACCCTCCTCCTGGATCAGATCGAAGACGATCGGCAGCGCATCCTCGTCCGGAATCTGGAAGGAGAAATCCGGCGTGAACCCTTCCAGATTGGCGGTGACCCGCCCCTGCCCGATGCCTTCGGTGATCGAGCTGCCTTCGGCTTTCAGCTCGCCGGTGGTGTAGAAGCTATAGAGCGCCGCGCCGAGCGGATCGGCGAGCGCGATCTTGACGTCCCTGTTCCTGGCCTTGAGCCCGAAGGCGACCCCGGCCAGTGTTCCGCCGGAGCCGACGGCCGAGACGAAACCGTCGACCTTGCCGCCGGTCTGGGCCCAGATTTCTTGCGCCGTGGTGCGGGTATGGCCATCACGGTTGGCGACGTTGTCGAACTGATTGGCCCAGATCGCGCCGTTCGGCTCGGACCGGGCCATCTGCTCGGCCAGACGGCCCGACAGTTTCACATAATTGTTGGGGTTCTTGTAGGGAACGGCAGGCACCTCGATCAGCTCGGCGCCGAGCAATCTGATCGTATCCTTCTTCTCCTGGCTTTGCGTGTCCGGGATGACGATCACGGTGCGGTAGCCAAGCGCCTTGGCAACCAGCGTCAATCCGATGCCGGTGTTGCCGGCCGTCCCCTCGACGATGACCCCGCCCGGCCTCAAGAGCCCGCGCTGCTCGGCGTCGCGGATGATGAACAGCGCGGCACGGTCCTTGACCGACTGGCCCGGATTCATGAATTCGGCCTTGCCCAGGATCTCGCAGCCGGTTTCTTCCGAGGCTTTGTTGAGGCGGATCAGAGGCGTATTGCCGATCGCTTCGATCACAGAACGGGGCATGGAGATTCCTTTATGCTTGCGGCCGAACCCTAGAAACCCGAAGCTTGGGTTTCAAGGCAAGAATTTGCCTGGTCCAGCGGCATTTCCGGGCTGCAATCTCCTAAAACAGATGTTGCGTTACGCCAATCATTGAAGCTCACCACTGAAAAGCGCTCTTTTCATCCGATTTCTTCACCGCTAGAGCACAGGCTAAAAAAATCGCAGGGCATAGCATGACTCTCTACCGGGCCAACCCAAAAGACGGCGTCGCGTGGATCACCGGCGGCAGCAGCGGCATCGGCCGTTCATTGGCCAAGGACCTTGCGGAGCAAGGCTATGCCGTCGCAGTGACGGCGCTCGACGACGATCCGATCGATACGCTTGTTGTTGAGACGGCGCAGATGCCGGGCCATGTCACGGCCTATCCTTGCGACGTCACCGACGAGAAACGCATGGCAAGGACGGTCGCGGCGATCGAGAAGGATCTCGGCCCGATCGTCCTGGCCGTGTTCAATGCCGGGAGCTATATTGCGACCGCCGGCGAAGACCTCACCGTCCGTGGATTTCGCCAGTCCTTCGATGTCAATTATTTCGGCATCATCAACGGCCTGGTGCCGGTCATCGAGCGCATGCGCGTCCGCGCGCGCGGCCATATCGTCCTGGTCGGTTCGGTCACTGCCTATTTCGGCTGGCCGACCACGGCCGCCTATGGCGGCACCAAGGCGGCGATCAATATGCTCGCCGAGTCGCTGAAGTACGATTTCGACAAGATGAACGTCCGCATCCAGGTGATAAACCCGGGCTTCGTCGACACCCCGCTGACCGAGAAGAATTTGCTGCCGATGCCCGGGCTGATGCCCGTCAATCGCGCCTCGCGCCGCATGGCGCGCGGCATCAAGTCCGGCGGCTTCGAAGTGACCTTCCCGTGGCGCTTGTGCTGGGGCCTGAAGCTGCTCAGAATCCTGCCGAGACCGTTCTGCCGATGGGTCATCAGCACCGCGACCCGCTGGAAGGCGCGTCCGCTTAATTTCGACCGCAAGCCGCCGAGCGATTAGACCGGCCATCAAAGTTGGCGATCCCGCCGCCGGCGGGACGTCGTTGCCTGTTTGCCATCGTGGCCATAGGTTGAGATTTATTGCATGGAGTCTGCGATGGGGCGACGGATCGTGCTTGCGGTATTGGGTCTCGCCGTCATTCTTGTCCTTGCCTTCGTGCTTGGCCCGCGCGTCCCAGCCGACACCACGATCCGCTTCGATGCTTCCGCGATCGGCGATGACCCGCAAGCCTATCTGGCACGCAAGGAGGCGGCCGTGCCTGATATCCACGACGGGCTGGAAAAGGAAATCATCTGGGCCAATCCGATGGTTCACGCCAAGACGCCGCTGTCGATCGTCTATATCCACGGCTTTTCGGCGTCGAAGGGCGAGGTTCGTCCGCTTCCCGACGAGGTGGCCGACCAGCTCGACGCCAATCTTTACTATACCCGTCTCACCGGCCACGGACAGGGCGGTGCCGCAATGGCGGACGGCAGCGTCAACGCTTGGATCAACGACTATGCGGAAGCGCTCGCCATTGGCCGAGCGATCGGCGACAAGGTGATCGTCATCGCCACCTCGACCGGCGGCTCGCTGGCAGCCTGGGCTGCGACGCAGCCGGGCGCATCGGACGGGGTGGCGGCAATAGCGTTCATCTCGCCGAATTTTGGCGTCAAGGCTTCTGGCGCCGAACTTCTGACCATGCCGTGGGGGCGAGAGATCGCCGAGCTGGTCGCCGGCAAGCAGCGCAGCTTCGTGCCACGCAATGCGCTGCACGAGAAATTCTGGACCTACCGCTATCCGATCGCGGCGACCCTGCCGATGGTGGCGCTGACCGAGCTGGCCTATGGCGCGCCGGTGGAGAAGGCGACTATCCCTGCCCTCTTCATCTTTTCCGATTCGGACGGGATCGTGCGGCCGGACCGCACCCGCGACATCGCCGGGCGCTGGGGCGCGGCGCACGAACTGGTGCCGGTCGACGATACCGGCGATCGGGACAATCATGTCATTGCCGGAGACGCACTGTCGCCAGCAACCACGGCTTTCCTCGCGCAGCGCATTGTCGTGTGGGTCGAGGCGGTGGCGAAGTAGATCTCAGGCGAAAAAGGCGACCGAAGCATCGCTCCGATCGCCTTTTTTAATTGTGAGCAGCCGAGCCGAGCCGACAGGCGCGGGCCGGATGCACTGTCTGGTTACGCAGCCCGTGCCGCCGGCCGCTTGCCGCCGAAACGACGCTTGTTGTTGCCCTTGAACGCCTTGGCGCCTTCCGGCTTGCGCTCGCCGGCGAAGGCCGGCTTGTCGCCGAAGCGCTTGTTGCCGTTGTTGTGGCCGCCCGGTCGCCTGCCGTCGCGACGACCATTGCGGTCGTTGGCCGGCTCGAAGCTGCGCTCGTTCTTTTCGGCAGGATTGCGCTGCGGGTCGGGACTGCCGAGATGATCGGCAACGATCGGCAGCTTGGTGCGGATGATCCGCTCGACCTGACGCAGCTTGCTGTTCTCGGACGGGTCGCAAAGCGTGATGGCGATGCCGTCCATGCCGTTACGGCCGGTGCGGCCGATGCGGTGGACATAGCTCTCCGCCTCGTCCGGCAGGTCGAAATTCACCACATGGCTGATGCCGGGCACGTCGATGCCGCGCGCCGCGATATCGGTCGCCACAAGAATGCGCACCGAACCCTCGCGGAAATCGTTCAGCGCCTTCTGGCGGGCGTTCTGCGACTTGTTGCCGTGGATCACGGCGGCCTTGAAGCCGTCGCGCTCAAGATCCTTGGTCACCCTGTCGGCGCCATGCTTGGTGCGCGAAAAGATGATGACGGACTTCATTGCCTGGTCGGCGAGCATTGTCGACAGCACCTGGCGCTTCTGCTTGGTGCGGGCAAAGACGACGCCCTGTACGATCTCGGCCGCCGCGGTGCTGTGCGGCGCCACTTCAACGCGGATCGGGTTTTTCAGCAGGCCTTTCGCCAGCTCGGCGATTTCGGCCGGCATGGTCGCCGAGAACAGCACCGTCTGACGGTCCGGCGCGGTCGCCCTGGCGATGCGCTTGACGTCGTTGATGAAGCCCATGTCGAGCATGCGGTCGCCCTCGTCGAGCACCAGCCATTTTGTGTCGGCAAGCACGAGGTCGCCCTCACGCACCAGATCCGTCAGCCGGCCGGGCGTGGCGATCAAAATGTCAACGCCGGGAGCGATCTTCTTCACCTGGCTGAAGCGCGAGACGCCGCCAAGCACGAGTGCCGTCGAGACATGCGCGCCCTTGGCGAGCAGCTTGATCATCTCTTCGATCTGGACGGCGAGCTCACGCGTCGGCGCCAGAATCAGCGCGCGAGCGGTCTTCGGCCGGCGCTTGGTGCCGAGCGCGATAATCTTCGAAAGGATCGGCAGCGCAAATGCCGCAGTCTTGCCCGAACCGGTCTGGGCGATGCCGAAAATGTCACGGCCTTCCAGCTGCGGCGGGATCGCCTGGGCCTGGATCGGCTTCGGATCGGTGAAGCCGGCGGCATGGGTGGCCTTGAGCAGCGCCCCCGTAATTCCAAGTGCTGCGAAACCCGAAAGCTCCCCAGTGTTGTTGCCGGTCAAAGTGTTTTCGTTGGTCAAAATATTCTTCTTTCACGCGGCTCCTGGCCGCAAACATCGATGGCGGCAGTGCGCAACAACCTGCCGTCGAAAAAACTGTGATGAAACGACAAGGCGGCGGACGTTATCGTCCGCACGGCTGCGCTGTCGTGCCCGCAGGCATCATGCCACGGGGCTTTTTCGCCGCCTTGCCGATGTGTCGGAAAGAGGGAAAACAGACGCAACCAGTCTCATTCGTCGAGAAGGCCGGATAGGTTCCGGCCCAAGCGCCTATGCCGCCGCATATGGCCCGGTTCGTTGCGAAATGCAAGGGGCGTCATGTTGCAGTGCAGCGAAAACAGTCAAGACGAGCAGCCGTGAACGTCTGCTCAAACTTCTCCCGGCCATTCCCTCGCCCCATGCTGGACGAACAGAACTTCTATTTGAGTGTCTTTCACCCGATACGCGACGACGTAGGGTGTGCCGGAAATCACCAGTTCACGAGTGCCGTTGATCTCGCCGACACGTCCGATAAACGGATTGGTGGACAATAGCCGAGCAGTCTTTGAATGAATGTCATTGACGAGGCGGGCGGCAGCACGCGGGTTATGCTGGCCGATATAGTCGCCGATTGATGCAAGCTCGATCAGATAGTGTCGGGTCCAGACAATTCGCACCGACCGCTATGCCTGACCGTATTTGTTGAGAACCGCCGCGATCTCTTCTTCGTTTGCGAAGTCTCCACGGTCGGCGGCCTCGATCCCCGCCTGAACACCGGCGATCCACTTTTCCTGCCACGCCAGAGAACGGCCATGGGACAGCGCGTCCTCAATGATCTGATCGCGAGTCAGGGTTGAGCGCGAGGCCAACATGTCGATCCGGCGGTTCAAATCCTCGGATATTTCAATGCTGTTCTTCATGAATTCAGTTTGCCATATCCGGCGAATGCCTGCCAAGAAGTTTCGCCGTTGAAGGCTGTTTGTTCCCTGTTCGATTCGCGCCAGAGGCAGATCGTGTCCGCAAGGGCGAACTTGCTATTCCTCGTTCCAAATCGCCAATCTCGACATCGAGCGCGGGCGCTGCCCCAGCAAGCGAAGTGGGGGCGGTTGGTAAGCTGCGCCTAACCGACGGCCAGCTATGCCCGCCAGCGTATCGAGATCGGCGGCGAAAGCACAGCCAGCTTGCGAAAACAAAGCAGTCCGAAAGCGGCGCTTGCGCTCGCTTGCCGCCATGATTACCACAAATCAGCTTCTCTTTGGGGATCGAGCGATGAAGGACGTGCTGAAGGAACTCGAGCGCCGCCGCGCCACGGCGCGCATGGGCGGCGGCAAGGCCCGTATCGACGCTCAGCACAAGAAGGGCAAGCTCACCGCGCGCGAACGCATCGACGTCTTTCTCGATGAAGGCTCGTTCGAGGAGTTCGACATGTATGTCGAGCATCGCTCGACCGATTTCGGCATGGAGAAAACCAAGATCGCCGGCGACGGCGTCGTCACCGGTTGGGGCACCGTCAATGGCCGCCCGGTCTATGTCTTCGCCAAGGACTTTACCGTGTTCGGCGGCTCGCTGTCCGAGGCCCACGCCGAAAAGGTGGTCAAGGTGCAGGAGATGGCGCTGCGCAACCGCGCGCCGATCATCGGCCTCTACGACGCCGGCGGCGCCCGCATCCAGGAAGGCGTGGCAGCACTTGGCGGCTATGCCGAGATCTTCCAGCGCAATGTGCTCGCCTCCGGCGTCATCCCGCAGATTTCGCTGATCATGGGCCCTTGCGCCGGCGGCGACGTCTATTCGCCGGCAATGACCGACTTCATTTTCATGGTTCGCGACACCTCCTACATGTTCGTCACCGGCCCGGACGTGGTGAAGACCGTCACCAACGAGACGGTAACCGCCGAGAGCCTCGGCGGCGCCTTCGTCCACACGACCAAGTCGTCGATCGCCGATGGCGCCTACGACAATGACGTCGAGGCGCTGCTGCAGATGCGCCGGCTGGTCGATCTGCTGCCCGCCTCCAACACGGCCGAAATCCCCGAGATCGAATGCTACCAGTCGGTCACCGATCACGATCTGTCGCTCGACCGACTGATCCCAGACAACGCCAACAAACCTTACGACATCAAGGAGTTGATCCTTAAAGTTGCCGACGAGGGTGACTTCTTCGAGATCCAGCAGGATTTTGCGAAAAACATTGTAACCGGCTTCGGGCGTGTCGAGGGCCGCACGGTCGGGTTCGTCGCCAACCAGCCTATGGTGCTGGCGGGCGTGCTCGATTCGGACGCCAGCCGCAAGGCGGCGCGGTTCGTGCGCTTCTGCGACTGTTTTTCGATTCCGATCGTCACCTTCGTCGACGTTCCAGGCTTCCTGCCCGGCACCGCGCAGGAATATGGCGGGCTGATCAAGCACGGCGCCAAGCTCTTGTTCGCCTATGCCGAAGCGACCGTCCCGAAGATCACCGTGATCACCCGAAAAGCCTATGGCGGCGCTTATGACGTGATGGCGTCAAAGCATCTGCGCGGTGACATGAACTATGCCTGGCCGACTGCGCAGATCGCAGTGATGGGCGCCAGGGGCGCGGTCGAGATCATCTATCGCAAGGACATCGGCGATGCGGAGAAGATCGCAGCACATACAAAGGCTTACGAGGATCGCTTCCTGTCGCCCTTCGTCGCCGCCGAGCGCGGTTATGTCGACGAGGTGATCATGCCGCATTCGACCCGGCGCCGCATTGCGCGCGCGCTGCGCATGCTGCGCAACAAGGATATGCAAAACCCCTGGAAGAAGCACGATAACATTCCGTTGTGAGGCGCTGATGTCGCGAAAGCAAACACGGCAAAAGCTCACTCCGCTTCCGCCGCGCCGAACCCCGCGCCCATCGTCGCGCGGACGGCGCCAGACCACGGCGTGGCATGATTGTCGATGCGCATCTGGAAGATAAAATAGGTCGGCGAGCAGAAGCCGACACCTTTCACCTTGCCGATACCAGGCGTATCGGGCGGCAGCGATTGGCACATATAATCCTCGCGGCAGAAATGATCGGCCGAGCAAGCCGGCCGGTTGCCGCGATTGACGGCGCCGCCCAAGCACTGGTCGAAATTGTTGGTCGCCACGCAGATGTCGAATTTTTTGCCGCCGACCAGCCCGCAGATCTCGTTCGGCATCGGCTTGCCCGGCTTGAAGCCGGCAAAGGCACGGTCCTTGTCACTGCAGCCGCGATAGGCGATGCCGGCCGGCACGCCGATCTTCGGCGGCCGGCAAGTGTAGGCGGTGCGCGAAATATCGGTGGCAAGGGCCGCGAACTGGCCTGTAATGCTGTAGCGGTCATTGAAAGGCTGCGTGTCGTTGCTGGCGATCGAGCCAGTCAGGCATGGATGGCCGGAAAACATCTTTTCGATGTCCTTGGGCAGCAGGCATTGCGCCAGTTTCGTCCGCACCCCCGATGCGGTCGCCAGCGCCGTGCAGACGGTGCCGCCGCCGCATTGCCAGGTCGTGCCGAAGCGGGCCGCATCGTCCGGCATCAAACATGGCATCGCCATCTCGGCCGGTGCGTAAGCGACCTCGCCGGCGTCTTTCCATGCGGCCGGCGGCGCGAAGGACAGCGGGCGGAGGCGGTTCGGCTCCTTGCCGTCGGCGGTCGCACGCAGCCAGGCTTCGCGCCGCGGCATCTCGGCATGAAGGTGCGGCGAGATGCCGACCTCGATGCGGTTCAGCGGCGATGTCGTCTTGTCGTCGAGGCCGATGAAATGGAAACCGGCGGTCGAACCAGCCTGATGACAACCTTGGCAGGCGCCATTGTCGAGCCGCTCGACCAGCGCTTCCGGCGTGCGCAGCAGCTTCAGCGCGGAATAGTCGAGCCCGGAAAAATCCGCGGGCTGGAACAGCGGCGTGAACGGGTGGTTGGCCAGCCTCGCGCTGCCGAAAGTCGACCACGAGACGACTTTCTTCGCCAGGAATTCATCCGGGATTTCGTAGACGCCGAGGTCGACCGCCGCGACATTGGCGCTGATATAGTCGGCGAGTTTTGCTTTCAGCGCGGCGTCTTCCGAGAGCAGCGCCACATCCGGCGTGTTTTCCAGCGGCTTTTCGCTGACCGTCTCTCCATCGATGCCAAAAATCCGCATGAGGTAGGCAGCCTGGCCGCCAAATTCGGTCTCCTGGCCGGAGGGAAAGCGCACCATTTGGGCGTTGAGCTCGAGCTGCTTAAAACTCAGCCCCGCCTTTTCAAGCGGCCCGCCGATGAGCCAGCCGATATCGACGGTCTCATCGAGCTGCGGCGTCCAGCGTCCGGCAACGCCGACACAGCCGCCATCGGCGTCCGGCGCGACGCTATAGATGGCATTGAAATTGAACGGCAAGCGCGAGGCCAGAACCTTGCCGTTTTTCTTGAAGCTGTAGGCAAGGCGATAGACGAAACGCACCTCGCCGCAGCCCCCGTCGCCTCGTATTTCGGCGAAATCACGCCGATCGAGCCGGTTGACGACACCGACCAGCCGGAAGCGCGCGGCGTCGGTCTTCAGCCAGCGCATGTCGATGATGCGGCCGACATTGCCGTCGGTGACCTCGTAGAGCGGCCGCCCGCCGGCCTTCATCTCGGCGCGCAGCGCGGCGACATCGCCGGCAATCGTTTCGACGATCCGATGATAGGCCGGGGCCCTGTCATAGAGGGTCTTCAGGTCGCCCATGCCATCGACGCCGAAAATGCCGGCGAAGCCAAAACCTTTGGCATCGAGAGCGGCGAGCACGGCCGGATCGTCGACGATCATCACCGGACCTTCGGCACGCGCGGTGTTCGCCATCAAAGCGGCGACGAAGATTGCGGCAAGCAGCGCGAACCAGCGGTTCATCAAGCAGTTACCTCGTTGCGATTTTCGGCAAGCTCGCGCAGCAACGGCACCAGCGCCAGCGGCAAGTCTTCAGCGATCAGCCCAGGCCCGAAACGGCTGCCGGCCTCAGCATGAATCCAGACTGCCGCGCAGGCGGCTTCGAAAGCCGGCATGCCTTGCGCCAGGAAGCCGGCAATGACCCCCGACAGCACGTCGCCCGAACCGGCTGTGGCAAGCCATGGCGCGCCATTGCCGTTGATCGCCGCCCTGCCATCGGACGCCGCGATCACCGTGTCCGCGCCCTTGTAGACGACGATGGCGCCGGCGCGCGCGGCGGCAGCGCGCGCCTTGGCCAGCTTGGACAGGTTCTTGTCTCCGGCGATGTCCGCAAACAGCCTGGCGAATTCGCCCTCATGCGGCGTCAGCACCAACGCTGGCGCGTTCGCACGATGGGCGGCTTCGAACAGAACTTTCGGCGTATCGCGAAACGCGGTGATGCCATCGGCATCGAGCACCAGCCCGTCGACCCTGCCGTCTTGCCGTTGTCCGGCGGCCAGCACGCCGAGGGCAAAATCGCGGGTTTTTTCGCCGACGCCAAATCCGGGTCCGAGGACGAAAGCCGACGGCCGGCGGCCGTCGATGAATTCCTTTACGTCCGCGATGCTGTCGGCCTTTTTCAGCATGATCGAAGTCAGATGCGCGGCATTCACCTGCACGGCGTTCGCCGGCGACAGCACGGTCACCGCCCCTGCCCCGCTTCTGGCCGCGGCAAGCGCCGATAGCCGCGCGGCACCCGTCGCCGACGGCCCGCCGGAAAAGACGCCGACATGGCCGCGCCTGTATTTATGCGCGTCGACGGCTGGGACCGGGAAATTTTCGAGCCAAATCGGTGGGATGTTCTCAAAGGTGAGCGGTTCAAGCTGCGCAACGATCTCGTCGCTAATGCCGATATCGGCAAGCACCAGCTCGCCGCACATCTCGCGCCCAGGCAACAGCAGATGGCCGGGCTTTTTTCGCGCGAATGTTACCGTGAATTGGGCGCGGAATGCCTGGCCGAGAATCCGGCCGCTCTCGCCTGACACGCCTGAGGGCAGATCGACCGCGACGACAGGCAGGTTCAGTTCTGTCGCAACTTCAACCGCCCTGGCGGCATCGCCGGACAGCGGCTTGGACAGCCCTGCCCCATAAAGCGCATCGACCAGGATCGAACCTTTATCGGCGGCAAATTCCGACAGCGGCCGCGGACTGACCGGGCATTCCGACGCGGCGATTGCCGCGTCGCTACCGGCTTTGGGCGAGCCGGATGCCCACAGCAAGACGTCGACGGCGCTGTCCCTAAGAATGCGGGCGACGACATATCCATCGCCGCCATTGTTGCCGGGCCCGCACAGCACGTGGACGCGCTTGGCAGCCGGAAAATGGGCGAGCACCACCGCAGCGACTGCGCCACCTGCATTGCGCATCAGTCCAATGCCGTCGAATGGTCCGGCGGAAATCGTCAACCGGTCGGCCTCAGCCATTTCGGCCGGAGACAGAATTTCATTGCTCATGGATGCCGATCCGCATTGGCTCAAGCCGATCCTGTGGTCAAAACCCCGATCCCTGTGGTCAAACCCCGATCCCTATGGTCAAACATTGTCCAGTTTTCGGTCCGAAGCAAACGGCGATGAGATGGCACGATCTGTAGGCACATCGTTAGGAATAATGGCGTCGTCGAAGCACAATTGCCCGCGAAATACTCTATCTGCCCAATTTTTGTGCGGACGCTAGCGCCGACAATGTGTAGGTTCCCAGTATCCATGACGCATCCAACGCAGCGAATGACGCGAATTTAGCCCTCAACGCGGCATGGCATCGAAATCGCGTGATACCGCTTCGAATCCCCTCAAATTGGCACAGTTCGTGCTTGAAAGAGGCGCAAGCGGGGCTCACAACCCGTCTTTTTTGGCAGTGGAGGCCACTTTTTACATGAAAAAGATCGAAGCGATCATCAAGCCGTTCAAGCTAGACGAAGTGAAGGAAGCGCTTCAGGAGGCCGGGCTGCAAGGCATCACCGTTACCGAGGCCAAGGGTTTTGGCCGGCAGAAGGGCCATACCGAACTCTATCGCGGCGCTGAATATGTCGTGGATTTTCTGCCCAAGGTGAAGATCGAGGTCGTGCTCGGCGACGACGCCGTCGAAGGCGCCATCGAAGCCATTCGCAAAGCGGCCCAGACCGGCCGCATCGGCGACGGCAAGATCTTCGTCTCCAATATCGAGGAAGTCGTGCGCATCCGCACCGGCGAAACAGGGATGGACGCGGTCTGAGGTTTCTGATTTCAGATCATCTCCTCGAAACGTCATCAGACAGGGAAACATGACATGACGACAGCCAATGACATCATGAAGCAGATCAAGGACAACGACGTGAAATTCGTTGACCTGCGCTTCACAGATCCGAAGGGCAAGCTGCAGCACGTAACGATGGATGTCGTTGAGGTCGAGGAAGACATGTTTGCTGACGGCGTCATGTTCGACGGGTCGTCGATCGCCGGCTGGAAGGCGATCAACGAGTCCGACATGGTGCTGATGCCCGACACCGAGACGGTGCATATGGACCCGTTCTTCGCGCAGTCGACCATGGTTATCCTGTGCGACATCCTCGATCCGATCTCCGGAGAATCCTACAACCGCGACCCGCGCGGCACCGCCAAGAAGGCTGAAGCCTATATGAAGGCGGAAGGCATCGGCGATCAGATCTTCGTCGGCCCGGAAGCCGAGTTCTTCGTGTTCGACGACGTCAAGTACAAGGCCGATCCGTACAACACCGGCTTCAAGCTCGACTCCACCGAATTGCCGTCCAACGACGACACCGACTACGAGACCGGCAATCTCGGCCACCGCCCGCGCATCAAGGGCGGCTATTTCCCGGTGCCGCCGATCGACTCGGCACAGGACATGCGCTCCGAGATGCTGACCGTGCTCGCCGAAATGGGCGTGCGTGTCGAAAAACATCACCATGAAGTGGCCGCTGCCCAGCACGAGCTCGGCATCAAGTTCGACACGCTGGTCCGCAACGCCGACAAGATGCTGATCTACAAGTATGTCGTGCACCAGGTCGCCAACGCCTACGGCAAGACGGCCACCTTCATGCCGAAGCCGGTCTTTGGCGACAACGGCTCGGGCATGCACGTCCACCAGTCGATCTGGAAGGAGGGCAAGCCGACCTTCGCCGGCAATGAATATGCCGGTCTCTCGGAGAGCTGCCTGTTTTACATCGGCGGCGTCATCAAGCACGCCAAGGCGATCAACGCCTTCACCAACCCGCTGACCAATTCCTACAAGCGCCTGGTACCGGGCTACGAAGCGCCGGTGCTGCTCGCCTATTCGGCCCGCAACCGCTCTGCCTCCTGCCGTATCCCGTTCGGCTCGTCGCCGAAGTCCAAGCGCGTCGAGGTGCGCTTCCCCGATCCGGGCGCCAACCCCTACCTCGCCTTTGCCGCCATGCTGATGGCCGGCCTCGACGGCATCAAGAACAAGATCCATCCGGGACAGCCGATGGACAAGGATCTCTACGACCTGCCGCCGAAGGAACTGAAGAAGATCCCGACCGTCTGCGGCTCGCTACGCGAAGCGTTGCAGAGCCTCGACAAGGATCGCGGCTTCCTCAAGGCCGGCGGCGTCTTCGACGACGACCAGATCGACAGCTACATCGAGCTCAAGATGGCCGAAGTGATGCGCTTCGAAATGACCCCGCATCCGGTCGAATATGACATGTATTATTCGGTCTGAACGGATCGGCTAAGGACAAGCAAAACCCCGCCGGAGCGATCCGGCGGGGTTTTTGTTTGGGATGGCGAACACTCAATCCACCAGTTGGTATGTCGCCTGGCAAAAATGCCGACGCGACGGAGAGCCAGTCACGGCGCAGACAGAGAGATCTCCGCCGTGACGCGTGCTCAAGCGGCGGCCGAAACCTCGGCGCTGGTCGGGACGGAGGCGATCGTCTTCAGGATCTGCGAAGCGATCTGGTAGGGGTCGCCCTGCGAGTTCGGGCGGCGATCCTCGAGATAGCCCTTGTAGCCGTTGTTGATAAAGGAATGCGGCACGCGGATCGAGGCGCCGCGGTCGGCGATGCCATAGCTGAACCTGTTCCATGGCGCGGTCTCATGCTTGCCGGTCAAACGTTTGTCGTTGTCCGGCCCGTAGACCGCGATGTGATCCATCAGGTTCTTGTCGAAGGCGGCCATCAGCGCCTCGAAATAGTCCTTGCCGCCGACTTCGCGCATGTAAGCGGTCGAGAAGTTGGCGTGCATGCCGGAACCATTCCAGTCGGTGTCGCCGAGCGGCTTGCAGTGGTATTCGATATCGATGCCGTATTTCTCGGTGAGGCGCTGCATCAGGTAGCGGGCCATCCACATCTGGTCGGCGGCCTTCTTGGAGCCCTTGCCAAAAATCTGGAATTCCCACTGGCCCTTGGCCACCTCGGCGTTGATGCCTTCATGGTTGATGCCGGCGGCAAGGCAGAGGTCGAGATGCTCCTCGACGATCTGCCTGGCGACGCTGCCGACGTTGCTGTAGCCGACGCCGGTGTAGTACGGGCCTTGCGGCGCGGGGTAGCCGCTCTCCGGGAAGCCAAGCGGGCGGCCGTCCTTGTAGAAGAAATACTCCTGCTCGAAGCCGAACCAGGCGCCCTCGTCGTCGAGGATGGTGGCGCGCTTGTTGGATGCATGCGGCGTCACGCCGTCCGGCATCATGACTTCGCACATGACGAGCACGCCATTGCTGCGCGCGGGATCGGGATAGATGGCGACCGGCTTCAGCACGCAGTCGGACGAGTGGCCTTCGGCCTGCATGGTCGAGGAACCGTCGAAGCCCCACAGCGGAAGCTGGTCGAGCGTCGGGAATTCGGCATAGTCCTTGATCTGCGTCTTTCCGCGAAGGTTGGGAACCGGGGTGTATCCATCGAGCCAAATGTACTCGAGCTTGTATTTCGTCATTCTAGCCTCTCGTTGCTTTGATCACCGAACCTGGACGGCGCCGGCATGCCAGCCACCCTGCAGCCGACCTGCCGGATTCTTAAAAAGCAATTCGTGTGCCATTTTCACCGGCCAAGGATGCGACAAAAGTGACGCCGCATCCTAGCAAATTCGGCGCCGCGTAATCGCAATGCGTCCAGATCAATCACAAGCATGTTCTGCATAAATAACAGGCAGATACTGATCTTTTTATAATCATATTGCCTAACTGGATTGCAGAACCTATCTTCGGGAAAGATTGAATCGGCAAGGCTCTGCACAAGAAGGGAGACCGACAATGGAAATCACTCCTACCCGTCAGTCGGCCAAAATCCTGATGTTCCCGCTGGCAGCGCGCGCTTCTGCCTCAAATTTAAGCGGGAAGGCTAAGTTCGCGGCAGAACTTGCTTCATTGCGCAACCGTACGGATTTTGGCAGCGGCTGGTATCACGAAGCCGCCATCGAGGAAGAAAAGCAGGACCGGAACAGCTAAACTTTTCCTCCGCATCGCTTTTGACAAATTGCAAAGCCCGGCGCGATCGCTCGCGCCGGGCTTTTCATTTTTTGCTGTCAGGCGGTTCATCGTTTCACGGAAACGCCGAACCGCTCTATCTCTTGTTTATGCGCAATTCCGGACGGAAAACCGTTTCACACTTTTCCTGGAATTGCTCTAGGCGAGGATCAGGTCTTGGCGTGCAAGTCCGTTCCCAGCGTATCCCTGACGAAGATCGTACCGATGACCAGCGACATCGCCGCGATCACCACCGGATACCAGAGGCCGTAATAGATATCGCCGCTGTAGGCGCTGAGCGCGAACACCGTCGCCGGCAGCAGGCCGCCGAACCAGCCATTGCCGATGTGATAGGGCAACGACATGCCGGTATAGCGGATGCGGGTCGGGAACATTTCTACCAGGATCGCGGCGATCGGTCCGTAAACCATGGTCACGTAGAGGACCAGGATGAACAGGATGCCGATGACCTTCGCCCAGCTGACCTGTTCAGGGTCGGCGAACATCGCAAAGGCGCCTGCCCCCGGGACGCTGTAGACGGTGATCTCGGGCGCTCCCGCCGCGGCCTCATCGGCCGTCAGCACTTTGTCCTTGACCGCCCGGTCGGCCGCAACCGTCGTCTTGTCGCCGGCGCGGATTGCGGCGGCGTCGAGCTTCAGTTCCGGATTGGCCGCGACGAAGGCGTCCAGCTTCTGGTCGGCGACCTTGGCCGCAGCACGCTTCAGCGGATAGCCGCCGTCCCGCAATGCAATGTTGATTGCCTTCTTGAACGCGGCGTCGCTTGAAGTTGCCTTGTCTGCGGCTGCCACGGCGTCATAGGACGCCACCGTTGCGGTTCCGATCTTGACGCTGGCCGCAGTCCCCGGTGCCGCTGTCGTGACAATGTCATAGGGCACCGAGCTCTTGGCAAGGAAGTCCGTCGCAATATCGCACGACGTCAGAGGCTTGCGCGTTCCGGTCGGATTGAACTGGAACTTGCAGTCGCCAGGCGCAGCGGTAATCGTCGCACGGGTGTTTTGCTGTGCGGTGGCGAGCGCCGGGTTGGCTGCCCAGGTCAGCGCCTTGAACAGCGGGAAGGTGGTGACGATCGCCAGCGCCAGGCCCGCCATGATGATCGGCTTGCGGCCGATCTTGTCGGAGAGCCAGCCGAACACGACGAAGAAGATCGTGCCGAGCGCCAGCGCAATAGCGATCATGATGTTGACCGATTGGCCGTCGACCTTGAGCACATTCTGCAGGAAAAACAGCGCGTAGAATTGGCCGTTGTACCAGACTACGGCCTGACCGGCAGTAAGGCCGAGAAGCGCCAGAATGGCGATCTTGGCATTCTTCCACTGTCCGAAGGCTTCCGTCAGCGGCGCCTTGGAGCCCTTGCCCTCGTCCTTCATGCGCTGGAAGGTCGGCGATTCGGCAAGCGACAGGCGAATCCAGACCGATATGCCGAGCAGAATGGCTGAGAGCAGGAATGGAACACGCCAGCCCCAAGCATCGAAATCCTCCTTGCTCAGCGAATTTTGCACGATAAGGATGACGACCAGCGACAGGAACAGGCCGAGCGTCGCCGTCGTCTGGATCCACGATGTGTAGAAGCCGCGACGGTCGTCGGGCGCATGCTCGGCCACATAGGTCGCCGCACCGCCATATTCACCGCCGAGCGCCAGGCCCTGCAGCATGCGCAGCGCAATCAGGGTAATGGGCGCTGCAATGCCCCAGCTTGCCGAACCAGGCAGCAGGCCGACCAGGAAAGTCGACAGGCCCATGATCAGGATGGTGACGAGAAAAGTGTATTTGCGACCAACGAGATCGCCGATGCGGCCAAACACCAGCGCACCGAACGGGCGCACGAGGAAGCCAGCGGCGAAAACCAGCAACGTAAAGATGTTGCGCGTCGCTTCCGGATACGAGTTGAAGAATGTCGAGCCGATCGCCGCCGCCAATGCGCCGTAAAGATAGAAATCGTACCATTCGAAAACGGTGCCGAGCGAGGAAGCGAAGATGACTTTCTTCTCTTCCCGCGTCATTCCGCGGCTAACTCTGCCGGCGGTCGCTGCCATTGCCATGAATTCGTCCTCCCGTGACATCTCGCTGTGCTTGATGCTGCGCGGTGTCGCCTGTGGACACGAACTCGGGCAGCTATCGCCGCGAGAAGTGACAGAAAGTGCCGCCCAGAGGCAGCCCGCCTTTGGGATTATGACTTTGGTCCAATGCATCGGCCCGAACATCGGAATCGATCTTCGGGAAGCACGATGCATGGATTCAAAGTGTTAGAGTGTACTTTGCACGTTCAACTGGAACGCACGTCGCTCAAATGGCAACACGAAACGAATGAGCGCGGCGATTGCCGTCAGCCCTTGAGCGCCTCGAGGAGACCGGCGGCGGCCATCATGTCGCGCTTGCGGTGGGCACGGCGGGCGACGGCCTCCGCGTCATGGCCCCAGTGCTCGGCCTGCCAGTCCTCGTCGACATGGCCGGCGACCCAGGCCGCCTCGCCGTCGATCTCGCCGAAATCGACGGCCAGCGCCAGCAGCGCCGATCCGGTCAGCGACGTCATGACGTGGATGGCGGCAAGCCGGAGCGGGTCGGCACGCTGGGCAAGATGAACGCCGAGCACCGCGATGCTCTCGCGCGGCTGCTCGACATGGATCACCCCTTCGGCGAGGTGAAACCGGGCGCCGAGCGCACTCCGCGCCCAATCGATGACTGGATCCCAATATTCGTTCTGCCGATCGACCAGCCCCTGGGGGGAGTCGGCGCGATAGCAGAGCAGGTCGGACGAGGCAAAGCGCAGGATGTCTTCCAAAACCGCCTGCGGGTCGCTGGCGACGCCGTCGATGGCCGTGTTGACCAGACGCATGACCGGCATCGTCATCGGGTCGATCGTCTCGGCTTGCGCAGCGAACTCGCCGGCGACCAGAGCGGCGGCTTTTTCGGTCGGCAGGATCAGAAGCGCTTTACCCGGCGTGCGGACCGGCTTGCCATCGAGATGAACGGCAAAACCAGCTTCGGCCGATACGACCGAGACGGCTTTGTAGAAGCGTTTCGGCAGGTGCGTCTTCATCTGGATCTGGGCACGGCGTACCGGATCCGGATCGGAGAGCTGCTTTCCCGCTTCGAGGTCATTGAGAATATCGCGCATGCCGGAGCCTTTCATCCGGGGATCTGTTTTCGGGCCGGCCGATTCACAATGATCAGACCGGCTGCGATGAGGCCGAGTGCCAGGAAAATACGGATGGTCAGCGGCTCGTTCAAGAAGATGGCGCCGCACAGCACGCCGAACACCGGCGACAGGAAGGTAAAACTCGACAGGCCCGATGCCGGATAGCGCCGCAGCAGCCAGAACCACAGCACATAGGTGAAGGCGACGATGTAGACGGCCTGGAAAAGCAAGGCCAAGGTCGGCAAAGCGGCGAAGTCGCGAACGGGCGGCCCGGCGAAAGGCAGCACCAAGGCGCCGACCATCGCAGCGCCCGCCAATTGATAGAGCAGCAACTTCTCGGCGCTGGTTTCAGCCAATTTCGTCCGCTTGATGACGATATAGGTCAAGGCCCACAAAATGCCGGCGCCGAGACTGAGCAGATCACCAATCAGAGTCGCACCGCTATCGGCGCTCAACTGATCGGAGAACACCGCGACCAGGCCAGCGAAAGCGAGCAGAAGACCGACGAGCCGGCGCGCGGTGATGCGTTCGTTCAGCAGGAAATGCCCGCCGACCAGCACCCAGAACGGCATGGTGTTGACCAGCAAGGTGTTGCGCGCGACGGTCGTCTGCTCGAGCCCGACATAGAGAAACACGAATTCGAGACCAAAAAGCGCGCCCGCCAGAATGCCGGCGACAAGAGTCCCGTCGCGGCTGAACAGCACAATATCGCGCCATCGGCACCAGGCGAGGACGCACAGCCCGCCAATGACCGACCGTGCGATCGACAGGAAAACAGGGTCGTAGCCGGCATAGGAGATCTTGGCGGCGACGTAGTTAAGCCCCCAGGAAAAGGTCAGCCCGACCATGATAGCGGCGGCGGCCATGTCGACCCTGTCGCGGCGGTCGAGCGTATCGGTGGCGATACCCACTCGACCTAATCCTCCGCACTGGCGTCGTCGAAGCCGAGCAGGTTCCAGCTCTGGCGCATATGCGGCGGCATCGGTGCGGTGACGTCGATAAAACCCTTGTCGGGATGCGGGATGACGATGCGGCGCGCGTGCAGATGCAAGCGGTTCTGCATGCCGCCGGGGAAATCCCAATTGGTGTCGGCCTCGAAATATTTGGGATCGCCGATGATCGGGCAGCCGATGTGAGCGGCATGGACGCGAAGCTGGTGGGTGCGGCCGGTATAGGGTTCCATCTCCAGCCAGGACAGGGTCTGAGCCGCCTGCTCGACGATCCGGTAATAAGACACCGCATGGTCGGCGCCTTTTTCGCCGTGCTTGGCGACGCGCACCCGGTCGCCGTCGGGCGTCGGCTCCTTGATCAGCCAGGTCGAGATCTTGTCCTCGCGCTTCGGCGGAACGCCCTTGACCAGCGCCCAATAGGTCTTCTTGGTCTCACGCGCCCGGAACGCCTCGGCAAGCTTCATGGCGGCGAGCCTGGTGCGGGCGACGACCAGCACGCCTGACGTGTCGCGGTCGAGCCGGTGCACCAGACGCGGTTTCTCGCCCTTTTGGTTGCGCCAAGCTTCCAGCATGTCGTCGACATTGCGGGTGACACCTGAGCCCCCCTGGACGGCAAGGCCGGCCGGCTTGTTGAACACGAACACTTTCGGATCTTCATGGATCAGCATCTTGGCCAGAACGTCGGCGTCGCCCTGGTTGCGGATCGAGTGACCGGTGAGCGGGCTCTCGCCCTTCTTGTCGACTTCGAGCGGTGGAATGCGAACCGTCTGGCCCGGCTCGACGCGGGTATCGGCCTTAACCCTGCCACCATCGACACGGATCTGCCCGGAGCGCAGCAGTTTTTGCAGATGGCCGAAGCCAAGACCAGGAAAATGGGTCTTGAACCAGCGGTCGAGCCGCATGCCCGCCTCGCCGGCCTCCACCGTGATCTGTTCTACGCCTGCCATTGTCTCGTTTTTACCCGTTTCCAGCGCATGACCTGAAATCGATTTTCTGAAAAGGCTGATGCGCAAAATCAAAAAGCTACAGCGTCCTTTGCGCGTCCCAAGGGGCGCGCGGCGCTGTAAGCGGGGGCAATAGCATTAAGGCAGGCTTCTTGCGAGCCAAAGACCCAGAAACAGCGCAATGATCGCGCCAATGAGGCTGGCAAAGGCATATCCGAACGCCGGCAGGGTCGCGCCACGCTCCCACAGCGTCGCGAAGTCGAGCGAAAAGGCAGAGAAAGTGGTGAAGCCGCCGAGGATGCCGGTGGCGACGAACAGCCTAAGCTCGTTCGATCCGCCGTAGCGCCGCGCCAGGGTCGTGATGAACAGGCCCATGGCAAAGGAGCCGACAATGTTAATCGCCATCGTGCCCCAGGGAAAATTCGGGCCGACAAGACGCAGCGCAACGAAATTGACGACGTGCCGGAGCCCGGCACCAATAGCGCCGCCTGCGGCAACGATGAGGAGATTGATCATCGCCGTTTACTGGCCTTACAGGATCACCTCGGTCAATCCCTGCCCTATGCGCTCGGCGTCGGGAAGACTGCACAGATTGTTGAACGCGTCAGAAATCGCTTCTCACGCCCATTGTCGAGTGAGAACATGCCACCCATGCCCGGCACTACGTCGATGATCAAATCAGTATGTTTCCACGCCTGATACTGCGAAGCACTGATATAGACCGGAGTTTCGCCGATATCGCCGAGCCAAACGTCATTCTCGCCAACGATGAAATCGCCTTGCGGATAACACATGGGCGATGAACCGTCGCAGCAACCGCCGGACTGATGAAAGAGAACCGGACCGTGATCGGCAATGATTTCCGCGAGGAAGGTTTTGGCTCTCGGCGTGGCCGAGACTTTCCCCAAAGAAATTTTGTCAAGCATGCTGACATCCTCAAATGATCGGGGCGCGGCGATGCCAACCGCGCCCTTTCAGTGATCACGCATGATCTGCCTGAAGGAGCCTCGCGCTCCAGCGTGGCAAGCGATCAGAAGAAACCGAGCTTCTTAGGGCTGTAGCTGACCAGCATGTTCTTCGTCTGCTGATAGTGATCGAGCATCATCTTGTGGGTCTCGCGGCCAATCCCGGACTGCTTGTATCCGCCAAACGCCGCATGTGCCGGATAGGCGTGGTAGCAGTTGGTCCACACACGACCTGCCTGGATCGCGCGGCCGAAGCGATAGGCACGGTTGCCGTCGCGGCTCCAGATGCCGGCCCCCAGCCCATAAAGCGTGTCATTGGCGATCGATAGCGCCTCATCATCATCCTTGAAGGTGGTGACCGAAACCACTGGCCCGAAGATCTCCTCCTGGAAGACACGCATCTTGTTGTGGCCCTTGAACACCGTCGGGTTGACGTAATAACCGCCTGCCAAGTCGCCGGGCAGATGGTTCTGTGAACCGCCGGCCAGGACCTCAGCACCTTCCTGCCGCCCGATGTCGAAATAGGACAGGATCTTCGCCAGTTGTTCAGACGATGCCTGCGCGCCGATCATGGTCGCCGGATCGAGCGGGTCACCCTGGACAATCGCCTCGACGCGCTTCAACGCGCGTTCCATGAACTGGTCGTAGATTGTCTCATGTACCAGCGCACGGCTCGGGCAGGTACAGACCTCGCCCTGGTTGAGCGCGAACATGACGAAGCCTTCTATCGACTTGTCGAAGAAGTCGTCGTCCTCGGCTGTCACGTCCTTGAAGAAGATATTGGGGGATTTGCCGCCGAGTTCCAGCGTAACCGGGATCAGATTCTGGCTGGCGTACTGCATGATCAGCCGGCCCGTCGTCGTCTCGCCGGTGAAAGCGATCTTGGCGATGCGCGGCGATGACGCGAGCGGCTTGCCGGCCTCGATGCCAAATCCGTTGACGATGTTGAGCGCGCCGGCAGGCAGCAGATCGCCGATCAGGTCAATCCACAGCAGGATCGAGGCAGGCGTCTGCTCGGCCGGCTTGAGCACCACACAGTTGCCGGCGGCGAGCGCCGGTGCCAGCTTCCAGCAGGCCATCAGCAACGGGAAGTTCCAGGGGATGATCTGGCCGACTACGCCCAGCGGCTCATGAAAATGATAGGCGACCGTGTCGTCATCGATCTGGGACAGGCTGCCCTCCTGGCCGCGAAGCGCCCCGGCAAAATAGCGGAAATGATCGATGGCGAGCGGCAGGTCAGCGGCTGTCGTTTCGCGGATCGGCTTGCCATTGTCCCAGGTCTCGGCGAGCGCGAGAAGATCGAGGTTTTCCTCCATGCGGTCGGCTATGCGGTTCAGGATCAGCGCGCGCTCCGCTACGCTGGTGCGGCCCCAGGCATCTTTTGCCTTGTGCGCGGCATCGAGCGCTGCCTCAATATCGGCAGCGTCTGAGCGGGCAATTTCGCCCAGCGGTTGACCGTTCACCGGTGAGATATTCTCGAAGTATCTTCCGGATTTCGGAGCAACCCATTTGCCGCCGATGTAGTTGTCATAGCGCTTGGAGAAAGGGGCCTTGGCCGTGCGGAATAATTCAACTTTGTTCATTGTTTTCCTCCCAGGAACCGGCGCCACCGAATGTGTCGCGGCACGAGGAAGAGTTGCCGCATGACCCGGAGCTTGTCAGCCCCTGCCAATCGGTCGCCGACGCCGACTGTCGCAGTTCTGCGACAGGTTCGCGTCTGAAAAACTCAGTGCGGTCGCCGGATGCCGAACCGGGCAAGCTTGCGATGGAGCGTGGCGCGCGAAATACCAAGAGTATGTGCAGCGGCAGAAACATTGCCGTTAACACGCGTGATCGCCCGCTGGATCACGCCGCGCTCTGCCTCGCACAGTTCTTCGGCGGCGTTGGCGGAGTCGCCGAGGATGTCGGCGGCTGGCAGTCCTTTGGTCAAGCCCTGTTGAGTGATGCCGAGAGCGAATCGCGCCGAACGCGTCGCACCGACCACTAGATCATCGGCATCGACAGCTAGCAGCGTGCTGGAACTGCACTCAGTCGCTGGCGCCAGCAGGATGCGGGCATTCGAAAAGGCCCGACGAAAATTGTCCGCTTCGATGCGACGTGCGGCATCGCCCACTGCCACGGAAATCAGGTTGACGAAGTCTTCGGTCAGATCTGACCTGCATGACGACACATCGAGCGCAGCCGCCAGCTTGCCTTCGTGATCGTAGACCGGCGCAGTCGTACAACTGAGCAGCGTGTTGCGCGAGAAGAAGTGCTGGTCGCGGTGAATGGTAAGGGGGCGCTGATCGGCAAGGCAAGTACCGATCCCGTTGGTGCCTTCGCTGTCCTCACTCCACACCGTGCCTGTCCACAGACCCCATTCGTCGAACGTGTCGTCATCGGCGGAAGCACCTCGGCGTTCGATCGGAATACCGTCGCGATCGGCAAGCATCACGCAGCAACCGATGCCGCCGACTGCCAAATACAGGCGATCGAGGCTCGCATCCGCAGCACGAAGCAGCGGCTCCATTTGTTGCCGCGCCTGCCTGAGTTCACCCTCTGTCAGACGTCTCGGCGCCTTTCGTTCTGCTGGATCGAGCCCATGCAATGTAAGGGAACGCCTCCAGGAGGCGATCAGCGCGGAACGGGCGGCATCGCTGGTGGCGATGGCTGCCTGGACAACATCCGCATGATGGGCTGGCCGTCCGCTCACCTCTTCTCCCGGAGCGAGATGCCGCTTCAACCTCCCGGCAGCATTGCTCGCATGGCGTTCTACGGGATCGCGGGCCGATGCCGCTATAAGACGATGGTTCAACACTGCCGCCCGAGGACATATCGTGCCGAAGCGTGAGAGCTGCAGAACTCGGCAGGCCTACTTTTTTCGCTCGCCGCGTAGCTTCGCCCAATAGTCGAGCCGCTTCTTGATATCACGCTCGAAACCGCGCTCCGGCGGATCGTAGAATGTGCGGCGGCCCATCTTTTCCGGAAAATAATCCTGTCCGGAAAAAGCGTCCGGCTCGTCGTGGTCGTAACGGTAGCCGGCGCCGTAATCTTCTTCCTTCATCAGCTTGGTCGGCGCGTTGAGGATGTGTTTGGGCGGCAGCAGCGAGCCGAACTCCTTCGCCGCCTGAGTGGCGGCCTTGAAGGCGGTGTAGACGGCGTTGGATTTGGGCGCGCTGGCGAGATAGACGGTGGCCTCGGCGAAGGCGAGCTCGCCCTCCGGCGAGCCCAGATAGTCGTAGGCATCCTTGGCGGCATTGGCGATGACCAGCGCCTGCGGGTCGGCCAGCCCGATATCCTCCATCGCCATGCGCACCAGCCGGCGGCCGAGATAGAGCGGATCCTCGCCGGCGTCGAACATGCGGGCGAGATAATAGAGGGCGGCATCCGGATCGGAGCCGCGCACCGATTTGTGCAGCGCCGAGATCAGATTGTAGTGGCCGTCCTGGCCCTTGTCGTAGATCGGCGCGCGGCGCTGGACGATGCGCTGCAGGCCCTCGGTGCCGAACACCTCGCCTGACTTGGCGGCGCGCCAGACCTCTTCGGCCAGCGTCAGCGCCGCGCGGCCATCGCCATCGCTCATGCGCATTAGCATCGCCCTCGCCTCGTCGTCGAGCGGCAGCGCCCTGCCCTCGGCCTCCTCGGCCCGCGCCAGCAGTTTTGCGATGCTGTCCTCACCGAGCGAATGGAAGACCAGCACGCGGGCGCGGGATAGAAGCGCAGCATTCAGTTCGAAAGAGGGGTTTTCGGTGGTGGCGCCAACCAGCACGACGGTGCCGTCTTCCATCACAGGCAGAAAACTGTCCTGCTGAGCCCGGTTGAAGCGATGGATCTCGTCGACGAAGAGCAGCGTCTGACGGCCGTTGGTGCGACGCAGCTTGGCCGCCTCGAACACTCTCTTCAGGTCGGCGACACCGGAAAACACCGCCGATATCTGTTGGAACGCAAGGCTGGTTTCGCCGGCAAGCAGCCGCGCGACCGTGGTCTTGCCCGTCCCGGGCGGCCCCCAGAAGATCATCGAGCCGAGCGAGCCGGAGCCGATCAGCCGCGTCAGCGCGCCGTCGGGTCCGGTCAGATGCTCCTGGCCGACGACCTCGCCGAGGGTCTGCGGACGCAGCCGGTCGGCAAGCGGCCTGCCGGGCGGCGCCTTTTCCGGTTCATCGACACTGAACAGATCGGCCATGCACTTCTTTTCGTTGGAGCGCGATCTCGTCCGAAGGATCGACGCTCGGGCTCAGTAACGCAACACCTGGCGCAGTATCTGCCCGCCGCGCTCGACGGTAAAGCGCCACCAGCGCGTCTCCTGCATCGCTGCCTGTTCCAGGGTCGCGGCGGTATCGATGGTCAAGCCGTTGACCTCGCGAACGATGTCGCCCGGCTGGAAACCGAAACCGGCTGCGGGCGAACCGCGATTGATGTCGATCACGGTAACACCCTTGACGTCCGTGCGTATGCCGAGCCGCTGGGCGAGTCGCGGCGACAGTTCCGCAACCTTGGCACCGGAGAACGGGCTGCGACCGCGCAGCGTCACTTCGCCAAGTTTTGCACCTTCCGGCGCGCGTTCCAGCGCGATGTCCATCGCCGCTTGCTGGCCTTTGCTCAGAACGGCGAAGCTGGCATTGGTGCCGATCGACAGCGTCGCCATCCGGTAATCCAGCGCCTCGATACTCTCGACCGGCGTGCCATTGAGCGACAGCACGACGTCACCGGCCTTGAGCCCCGCCTTGCCCGCCGGCCCGGCTTCGTCGACGGACGAAACCAGCGCCCCGGTCGGCGTCTCCAGACCGAGCGATTCGGCAATTTGCGGCGTCACGCGCTCGAATTCGGCGCCGATATAGGGCCGCTCGAAGAAGTCGCGCCCGGCCTTGGCCGCATCGGCAAAAGCGCGAACCATGTTGGAGGGAATGGCAAAGCCGATGCCGATCGAGCCGCCGCTGCGGCTGTAGATCGCCGTGTTGATGCCGACCAGTTGGCCACCCATGTTGATCAGCGCACCGCCGGAGTTGCCGGGGTTGATCGCGGCATCGGTCTGGATGAAGAAACTGGAATCGGAAACGCCGATGTGGCTGCGGGCAAGCGCCGAAACGATGCCGCTGGTGGTGGTCTGGCCGACACCGAAGGGGTTGCCGATGGCCAACAACAGGTCGCCGACCTCGAGCGCGTCGGAATCGCCGATGGCAACGACCGGAAATGGCTTGTCGGAGGAGATCTTGAGCACGGCGAGGTCAAGCGTCTCGTCCTTGAGCAGCACCTTGCTGTCGAATTCACGGCCGTCCGCGGTGGCGACCTTGACCTGATCGGCGTCCTTGATGACGTGGAAATTGGTGACCACTATGCCGGTCGGATCGACCAGCACGCCGGAGCCGAGCGAAGACTGCGCACGCGGCTGCGAACGGCCGAAGAACTCTTCGAAGAACGGATCGCCGTCGAAAGGCGACCTCAGCCTGGCCGTTTGCGAGGCATAGACATTGACCACGGCCGGCGCCGTCTGCTTGACCAGCGGTGCAAACGACAGTTGCATCTCCTCTCGGCCGAACGGCACGCGCTTGTCTGGACCGGAGGTGGCATTTTCGCCTTCGGCGCCGCGCAACATGTCGGTCAGCACGTCGGACAGACCGGGATCGGCCTTGGTGTCCTGAGCCAGCGCCTGCCTGGCGGCCGGCACGACTGCCGCCGCCATCAAGGCGCAGAGCAGAACAAGGGACATCCGTTTTACGCGCATTCCGAATCCTCCGGGGTCGGGCGCCATTGTCCCGACGATTGTGCAAAATGAAAGGCTAAGTCGATGTAATCGAATTATTCTCGAGGAAAAGACATGAGCTTAAGTCAGGCAATCCCCGCAATGCCCCTGCCGCTTCCAGAATGCACAAAAGGGCCCGCAGGCCCTTTTGAACACTTTCAGGAGAAACCGAAGCTTATGCGGCTGCGGCTTCCTCGTCGGTGCCCTCTGCCTCGATGCGGGCACGGTCGCCGGCGCCCTTGGCCGAGGTGTCGCGATCGACGAACTCGATGACCGCCATGGCAGCATTGTCGCCGTGGCGGAAGCCCGCCTTCATGATGCGCAGATAGCCGCCGTTGCGGGTGGCGTAGCGCGGCGCAATCGTGTCGAACAGGCGCTTGACGACGCCTTCATTGCCGATCTGGGCAATCACTTGGCGGCGGGCATGCAGATCGCCGCGCTTGCCGAGCGTCACCAGCTTCTCGACGATCGGACGCAGATCCTTCGCCTTCGGCAAGGTGGTGAGGATCTGCTCATGCTCGATGAGCGATACGGCAAGATTGGCAAACATCGACTTGCGATGGCTTATGCTGCGGGCGAACCGGCGGCCTTTAAATCCGTGGCGCATGGCTCTTCTCCTGGTGTTGTGGGCGGTTGGCCCGGCTGTTTCGTTTTGTGAATGGTCAATAGTGAATGGTGAATGGAAGGGCTCCGAAGTCGCCGACCGACGACCATTCACCATTTCACCATTCTCAATTCACCGGTCAGTATTGATCTTCGTAACGCTTGGCGAGGTCTTCGATGTTTTCCGGCGGCCAATCCGGCACTTCCATGCCGAGGTGCAGGCCCATCGCCGCCAAAACTTCCTTGATCTCGTTCAGCGACTTGCGGCCGAAGTTCGGGGTGCGCAGCATCTCGGCTTCGGTCTTCTGGATCAGGTCGCCGATATAGACGATGTTATCGTTCTTCAGGCAGTTGGCCGAACGCACCGAAAGCTCGAGCTCGTCGACCTTCTTGAGCAGCGCCGGGTTGAAGGCAAGCTCGGTCACCTGCTCGGCGGCGACTTCCTTCTGCGGCTCGTCGAAATTGACGAACAGGCCAAGCTGGTCCTGCAGGATGCGGGCGGCGAAAGCCACCGCGTCCTCGCCCGAGATCGAACCGTCAGTGTCGATCGTCATGGTCAACTTGTCATAGTCGAGAACCTGGCCCTCGCGGGTGTTCTCGACCTTGTAGGAGACCTTCTTGACCGGCGAGTAGAGGCTGTCGACCGGGATGAGGCCGATCGGCGCGTCTTCGGCGCGATTGCGGTCAGCCGGCACGTAGCCCTTGCCGGTATCGACGGTGAACTCCATGCGGATTTCAGCGCCCTCGTCCAATGTGCAGATGACGTGGTCGGGATTGAGGATCTCGACGTCGCCGACCGTCTGGATGTCGCCGGCCAGAACAGCGCCCGGTCCCTGCTTGCGCACGACCATGCGCTTGGGGCCGTCACCTTCCATGCGGATGGCGATTTCCTTGATGTTCAAGACGATGTCGGTCACGTCCTCGCGCACGCCGGCGATCGACGAGAATTCATGCAGAACGCCGTCGATCTGCACGGCGGTCACAGCCGCGCCGCGCAGCGAAGACAGAAGCACGCGACGCAGCGCGTTGCCGAGGGTCAGGCCAAAGCCGCGCTCGAGCGGCTCGGCGACCAGCGTGGTCAGCGTCTTCTTCTTCGAAGAGAACTCGATCTTGTTCGGCTTGATCAGTTCCTGCCAATTTTTCTGGATCATGATGCTTTCCTTCCGTTGACCCGCCACCATCCAATCGTGGCGGGCGACCTGGAATGCCGTGGAGGAACGCTCCTGGCGTTCGCGCGGCGTTCGGTATTCTTTAGACGCGGCGCTTCTTGCGCGGGCGGCAGCCATTGTGCGGGATCGGCGTCACATCACGGATCGAGGTGATGGTGAAGCCGGCTGCCTGCAATGCGCGCAGTGCCGATTCACGACCGGAGCCGGGTCCGCAGACCTCGACCTCAAGCATGCGCATGCCGTGTTCCTGGGCCTTCTTGGCAACGTCCTCGGCAGCCATCTGGGCAGCGAACGGGGTCGACTTGCGAGATCCCTTGAAGCCCTGGGCTCCCGCCGACGACCAGGCAATCGAATTGCCCTGCGCGTCGGTGATGGTGATCATCGTGTTGTTGAAGGTCGAGTTGACGTGGGCAACGCCCGACGAGATATTCTTGCGTTCGCGACGGCGAACACGTGTGGCTTCCTTGGCCATAATGGTCCTTTCAGTTGATCTCTACACCGCCGTAATGCCAGCGGCTCCACCTGGAAAAGCGAATAGTGAGTAGCGAATAGTGAGTAGAAACCTATTCGCTAAGAACTACTCGCTATTCGCTCACTTATTTCTTCTTGCCGGCGATCGACTTGGCCGGGCCCTTGCGGGTGCGCGCATTGGTGTGCGTGCGCTGGCCGCGTACCGGCAGCGAGCGGCGATGACGCAGGCCGCGATAGCAGCCGAGGTCCATCAGCCGCTTGATATTCATCGACACTTCGCGGCGCAAATCGCCCTCGACCTGGTAGTCGCGGTCGATCGTCTCGCGGATCTGCAGCACTTCCGCATCGGTCAGCTGGTTGACGCGGCGCTCGGCCGGGATGCCGACCTTGTCGACAATCTCCTGGGCGAAGCTCTTGCCAATGCCGTGAATGTACTGAAGCGCGATGACGACGCGCTTGTTGGTCGGAATGTTGACGCCGGCTATACGGGCCATTTCTTCTCTTCTCCATGTGGGCCAGACAAGCCGGCGCTATCAAAGTTGCCCCGCGTCCGGTGGAGGCCGGCCCATGCGGGAGTTTCCAGTTCAAAGCGGCTGCCTTGCCCTTGCGGGCAAGCAAGCCTCATGCCTGATAGGAAGACGGGCCGCCATACCCCAGCGAACCGCTCCAGTCAAGCGTAATCGTTTATTTTCCGTACGCGGCCGCTTGGGCCGCCGCTGGGGTCGCAGTCGTGAGCACCGCTTCGATCTGCCGCGTCACCGCATCGATGTCGGCCATGCCGTCGACACCTCTGAGCTTGCCCTTGGCATAGTAGTAGCCGATCAGTGGCGACGTTTTCTTGTAGTACTCCTTCAGGCGCTCTTCGAAAACCGCCGGATTGTCGTCCTTGCGCACCGGCAGGCCCGCGGCCTTGGCCTCTTCGGCGCGCTTGCCGATTCGTCCAACCAGCGCCTTGTCATCGACGACAAGTTCGATGACGGCGTCGAGAGTGAGGCCGCGATCCGAGAGCATCGATTCAACCGCGTCCGCCTGCACCAGGGTTCGCGGATATCCGTCGAGGATAAAGCCCTTTACGCAATCGGCCTGATCGATGCGCTCGGCGACAATGGCGTTGACGATGGCGTCTGAAACCAGTTCGCCAGCGTCCATCACCGCCTTGGCCCGTTTGCCGACTTCGGTGCCGGCCTGGACAGCAGCGCGCAGCATATCGCCCGTGGAGAGTTGGGGAATGCCGTATTTTTCTACCAGTCTTTGTGCTTGCGTCCCCTTGCCCGCCCCTGGCGGCCCAAGCAATATTAACCTCATCTGGCCTTCTTCCCCCCGCGCAGCTTCGACTTCTTGATCAGGCCCTCATACTGGTGCGCGATCAGGTGACCCTGAATCTGCGCCACCGTGTCGAGCGTTACACTGACCACGATCAGAAGCGATGTGCCACCGAGGTAGAATGGTACGCCAGTCGCTGAAATCAGGAACTCGGGCAGCAGACACACCAGCACCAGATAAATGGCGCCGACGACAGTGATGCGGGTAAGGACATAGTCGATATAGTCGGCGGTGCGCTCGCCCGGACGGTAGCCCGGAATGAAACCCGAATGCTTCTTGAGCTGGTCGGCGGTGTCCTTCGGGTTGAAGACGATCGCCGTATAGAAGAAGGCGAAAAACACGATCATCGCCGCATAGAACGCCATGTAGAGCGGCTGGCCATGACCGAGCGCCGCCAGCACGGTGCTGGCCCAGGCTGGCATTTCGGTCGTCTGCGAGAAGCCGGCGACCGTCGCCGGCAGCAACAGCAGCGAAGAGGCGAAGATCGGCGGAATGACGCCGGCCGTGTTGAGCTTGAGCGGCAAGTGCGAGGTGTCGCCCTGGAACATGCGGTTGCCGACCTGGCGCTTTGGATACTGTATCAGCAAGCGCCGCTGGGCGCGCTCGAAGAACACAATCAGCGCGATGACGACGACGGCGAGAACGATGATCGCCAGGATCAGGCCGGTCGACAGCGCGCCGGTGCGGCCAAGTTCCAGCGTACCGGAGATGGCTTGCGGCAGTCCGGCGACGATGCCGGCAAAGATGATCAGCGAAATGCCGTTGCCGATGCCGCGGGCGGTGATCTGCTCGCCGAGCCACATCAGGAACATGGTGCCGCCGACCAGCGTGATGACGGTCGAGATGCGGAAGAACATGCCGGGATCGCTGACGATGCCGCTGCCGCCTTCCAGTCCGACCGCAATGCCGTAGGCCTGGACCAGCGCCAAAAGCACCGTGCCGTAGCGGGTATACTGGTTGATGACCTTGCGGCCCTGCTCGCCTTCCTTCTTCAGCGCCTCCAGTGACGGGATGACGGACGTCATCAGCTGCATGATGATGGAAGCGGAGATATAGGGCATGATGCCGAGGGCAAAGATCGCCATGCGCTCGACGGCGCCACCGGCGAACATGTTGAACATGCCAAGCACGCCCTTGCTCTGCGACGAGAAGGCCTGGGCGAAAGCGTCGGGATTGATGCCGGGCAGCGGGATGTAGGTGCCGAGGCGGTAGACGAGCAGCGCGCCAACGGTGAACCAGATGCGCTTCTTCAGATCCTCAGCCTTGGCGAAGGCCGAGAAATTCAGATTCGAGGCTAGTTGTTCAGCAGCCGAAGCCATGCCTGATTCTCCGCTTGGTCACGCTCGATGGCCCGCAACTCAGGCGGCGCGTGTCACCGAAGCTCACGAGATAAGCTCCGGACTACAAACATGCAAGCGGCCGCGTTGACGCGGCCGCAATATTGAGCGGATCAAAGCGAAATCGAAAGCGAAACGTGTCCCACCTCTGGCGATCGCGCTTCAAATCGCCGTTACTCGGCGGCTGCCTTTTCCGGCAGCTTCACCGAACCGCCGGCCTTTTCGATCTTCTCGATGGCAGCCTTGGACGCGCCGGCCACGTCGAAGGCAAGCTTCGACTTGATCTCGCCGTCGGAGAGGATGCGCACGCCGTCCTTGACGCGGCGGATGACGCCGGCCGCGACGAGCGCTTCGGCGGTCACGATCGTCTTGGCGTCGAGCTTCTTGGCATCGAGCGCGGCCTGGATGCGGGCCAGCGACACGACGGTGAAGCTCTTGGCGAAGATGTTGTTGAAGCCACGCTTCGGCAGACGCCGGTAGAGCGGCATCTGGCCGCCCTCGAAGCCGTTGACGGCGACGCCGGAGCGCGCCTTCTGGCCCTTGACGCCGCGACCGGCGGTCTTGCCCGAGCCGGAGCCGATGCCGCGGCCGAGACGCTTCCTGGAATGCGTCGCGCCGTCCTTGTCACGCAGATCGTTGAGTTTCATCTGAGTTCTCCTGCGCTCTGGTTCAGCCCTCGTCCACGACGCGGACGAGATGCTGGACGGCAGCGATCATGCCGCGCACGGAGGGGGTGTCCTCCAGCGTGCGCTGCTTGTGCATCTTGTTGAGGCCGAGGCCGACCAGCGTCGCGCGCTGCTCCTTCGGCCGGCGGATCGGTGAACCGATCTGCTCGACGGTGATGGTCTTGGTTGCTTTCTTGGCCATGGTCATAATCCCTGGTCAGCGCGACTATTCTTCGGCCGCAACGGCGGTGCCGCGGCGGGCCTGAAGGGTCGAATACTTGATGCCGCGCGCGGCAGCCACATCCTTGGGATGCATCTGGCTCTTCAGCGCGTCGAAGGTGGCGCGAACCATGTTGTAGGGGTTCGACGAACCCATCGACTTGGCGACCACGTCATGCATGCCGAGAGTCTCGAAGACGGCGCGCATCGGGCCGCCGGCGATGATGCCGGTACCCTGCTTGGCAGCGCGCAGCAGAACGCGTCCGGCACCCCAGCGTCCCTCGACGTCGTGGTGCAGCGTACGGCCCGAGCGCAGCGGCACGAAGATCATGTCGCGCTTGGCCGATTCGGTCGCCTTTCGGATCGCCTCAGGCACTTCGCGCGCCTTGCCATGACCGAAGCCGACGCGGCCCTTCTGGTCGCCGACGACGACGAGTGCTGCAAAGCCGAAGCGCCGGCCGCCCTTGACGACCTTGGCGACGCGGTTGATGTGGACGAGCTTGTCCACCATGCCGTCGTCGCGCTCTTCGCGATCACGGCCGCGGCCGCCATCCCTACGTTCCTGTGCCATATCCTGTTCCTTGTTTTTTTCCGGAAGCACGGTTGATGATTATATCCGGCACCTCTGTGGGTTGCCGGGAGCGAAACTCATTTTTTCCTTCGCATGATCTTATCCGAAAAGTCTGCAACTTTTTGCTGCGCTGACCTCCGGTTCGGGATCATGCTTTAGAAGCTCAAGCCGCCTTCACGGGCAGCCTCGGCCAGCGCCTTGACGCGGCCGTGATAGATGTACGGTCCGCGGTCGAAGACGACTTCCTTGACGCCGGCCCTCGAAGCGCGCTCGGCAATCAGCTTGCCGATTGCCACAGCGGCGGCAGTGTCGGCACCGGTCTTGAGCGAACCCTTGAGGTCCTTCTCCAGCGTCGAGGCGGCAGCGATGGTGTGGCCCTTGGCGTCGTCGATGACCTGGACGTAGATGTTCTTCGACGTGCGGTGGACCGACAGACGCGGACGCTCGCCGGCGACCTTCTTGATCTGGCGGCGGACGCGCTGAGCGCGGCGTTGGGTGGATTCTTTCGAGCCCATGATATCAGTTCCTTGCCTTCAAAAAACGGGGGCAACCCTGTGCGGTAGGACAAGCCTCCCGCGACCGCTCCCCGCGGCGTTGATTTGCAGTGAATGGTGAATGAAAAAATGGTGAGTGGCAGAAACCAGGTGCCATCTGGCCCCTGCTCTACCCTACTGCCATTTTACCATTCACCATCCACCATTGACGAAACTACTTCTTCTTGCCTTCCTTGCGGACGATCTTCTCGCCAGCGTAACGAACGCCCTTGCCCTTATACGGCTCAGGACCGCGATATTCGCGGATCTCGGCAGCAACCTGACCGACCTTCTGCTTGTCGATGCCGGTCACGGTGATTTCCGTCGGCTTCGGCACGGTAATGGTGATGTCCTGCGGCGTTTCGTAGACGACGTCATGGCTGAAGCCGAGCGCCAGCTGCAGGTTCTTGCCCTGCATGGCGGCGCGATAGCCAACGCCGGTGATCTCGAGCTTCTTTTCGAAACCGTCCTTGACGCCCTGCAGGATGTTGACGATCTGCGTGCGCGACATGCCCCATTTTGAACGGGCGGTCTTGGTCTGGTCGCGTGGCTGGACAGCGATTTCGCTGCCTTCCATCTTGACCAGCACTTCGTCGTTGACCACGAACTTCAGCTCACCCTTGGGGCCCTTCGCCGTGACGGTCTGGCCATCGACGGTCGCGGTCACGCCCTGCGGCAGCGAAACGGGTTTCTTTCCAATACGAGACATTGTTGTCTCCTCTTTCCTTAACTGCTGTGAATGGTGAATGGTAAAATGGTGAATAGCGCGATCGAAGTCTCGTGCAATCTCACCATTCACTATTCACCATTGACCATTCACCCTTAGAATATCTGGCAGAGGATTTCCCCGCCGACATTCTGTTCACGCGCCTCGTGGTCGGCCATCACGCCCTTCGGCGTCGAAAGGATGGCGATGCCGAGGCCGTTGGCGACGTGCGGGATCGACTTCGCCGAAACGTAAACGCGACGGCCCGGCTTAGAGACGCGGGCGATTTCGCGCACCACCGGCGCACCGTCGAAATATTTCAGCTCGATCTCGATTTCGGACTTGCCGTTGTCGAAGTCGGTCTGGCTGTAGTCGCGGATATAACCTTCCGCCTTCAACACGTCGAGGACGCGGGTACGCAGGCGCGAGGCCGGCGTCGAAACGCTCGACTTCTTGCGGCCGTAGGCGTTGCGGATGCGGGTCAGCATATCGCCGAGAGGATCGCTCAATGACATGTTATGTCCTCCTTACCAGCTCGACTTGACCAGGCCCGGGATCTGGCCGTTATTGCCGAGATCACGAAGCGCGATGCGCGATACTTTGAGCTTGCGATAGTAGGCACGCGGACGTCCGGTGACTTCGCAGCGGTTGCGGATGCGGGTCTTGGCCGAGTTGCGCGGCAGTGCCGCAAGCTTCAGCTGAGCGCGGAAGCGCTCTTCCATTGGCTTGGACTGATCCATGATGATCGCCTTGAGGACCTTACGCTTGGCAGCGTACTGGTCCACAAGCTTGCGGCGCCTGTTGTTCTTCTCGACTGAGCTGGTCTTTGCCATTTCAGATTTTTCCTTTTCTCGCTGCCGTTACTGGCGGAAGGGGAAGTTGAAGGCCTTGAGCAATGCCCTGGCTTCGTCGTCCGTCTTCGCAGTCGTACAAACGATGACGTCCATGCCCCAGATCTGATCAACCTTGTCGTAGTTGATCTCCGGGAACACGATGTGTTCCTTGATGCCCATGGCATAGTTGCCACGGCCATCGAAGCTCTTCGGATTGAGCCCGCGGAAGTCGCGGACGCGCGGCAGCGCGATGTTCACGAGGCGATCGAGGAACTCGTACATGCGTTCCTTGCGCAGCGTGACCTTGGCGCCGATCGGCATCTTTTCGCGGACCTTGAAGCCGGCGATCGAGTTGCGCGCATGGGTGACGACGGCCTTCTGGCCGGCGATCAGCGCAAGATCTTCGGCCGCAATCGAAGGCTTCTTCGAATCGCCGGTCGCCTCGCCGACGCCCATGTTCAGCACGATCTTATCGATGCGCGGAACCTGCATCTCGTTCTCGTAGCCGAACTGCTCCTGCAGCGCCTTGCGGATGGTCTCGTTGTAGACCTGCTTGAGGCGCGGCGTGTTCTGGGCAGTCGCCTGCTTGGTTTGAGCCTTAGCCATTGATGACTTCTCCCGAGCGCTTGGCGACGCGCACCTTCTTGCCGTCCTTCTGGAAGATGAAACCGACGCGGGTCGGCTTGCCATCCTTGGGGTCGGCCAGCGCGATGTTCGACAGCTGGATCGGCGCTTCCTTGGTGATGATCCCGCCCTCTTGGGACTGGGACTGCTTCTGGTGACGACGGATCATGTTGACGCCGCGCACCAGCGCGGTGTCTTCCTTCGGCTGTACCGAGAGGACTTCGCCCGAACGGCCCTTGTCCTTGCCGGCCAGCACGACGACCTTGTCGCCTTTTCTAATCTTCTGCATTGGTCCGGCTCCTTACAGCACTTCAGGCGCGAGCGAGATGATCTTCATGTGGTTCTTGGCGCGGAGTTCGCGCGGAACCGGTCCGAAGATACGCGTGCCGATCGGCTCTTTCTTGTTGTCGACGAGAACGGCCGCGTTCTTGTCGAAACGGATCACGCTGCCGTCCGGGCGGCGGATGTCCTTGGCCGTGCGAACCACGACCGCCTTCATCACATCACCCTTCTTGACGCGGCCGCGCGGGATGGCTTCCTTGATCGACACCACGATGATGTCGCCCACGGAAGCGTATTTCCGCTTCGAGCCGCCCAGCACCTTGATGCACATGACACGACGGGCGCCGGAATTATCCGCGACGTCGAGGTTTGTTTGCATCTGAATCATGACTGGCCGCCTTCTTCTCTTCTAACGGGACGGGCTCAAAGCCCCTCCCCGGTCTGTCCAAAATTCGTTGTTTTACGCCTGGTCCGAAGACACGACGGTCCAGCGCTTGTCCTTGGAAATCGGCTTCGATTCCTGGATGAACACCTGATCGCCGACCTTGTGGGCGTTGTTCTCGTCGTGCGCCTTGTACTTCTTGGTCATGCGCACGGTCTTCTTCATCACGGGATGCGTGAAGCGCCGTTCGACCTTGACGACAACCGTCTTCTCGTTTTTGTCGCTGACGACGGTGCCCTGCAGAATGCGCTTTGGCATGGTTTTCGTCCTTAAGCCTTCTTAGCCGCGGACTTTTCCGCAGCGATGGTCTTGATACGCGCAATGTCCTTGCGGACCTGCTTCACGCGCGCGGTCTTCTCGAGCTGGCCGGTGGCCTTCTGGAAGCGCAGGTTGAACTGCTCCTTCTTCAGGCTGGCCAATTCGTCGGTCAGCTGGTCCTGGGTCTTGGTCCGGATGTCTTCGGCTTTCATGATCAGCCCGTCCTTATTCTGCGATGCGCTGTACGAAGCGCGTCCTGACCGAGAGCTTGGCCGCGCCGAGACGCAGTGCCTCACGGGCGGTTTCCTCATTGACGCCGTCGATCTCGAACATGATGCGGCCAGGCTTGACGCGCGCCGCCCAGTAATCGACCGCGCCCTTGCCCTTGCCCATGCGGACTTCGGTCGGCTTCGACGTCACCGGCACGTCCGGGAAGATACGGATCCAGACGCGGCCGGCGCGCTTCATTTCGCGGGTGATCGCGCGGCGGGCCGCCTCGATCTCACGCGCGGTGACGCGGTTCGGCTCAAGCGCCTTCAGCCCGAAACCGCCGAAATCCAGATTGGTGCCACCCTTGGCGGCACCATGGATACGACCCTTGAACTGCTTGCGGAACTTTGTGCGCTTTGGCTGCAGCATCGTTCTAACTCCAAATTCTCAACTGTCTCAGGCGTTTTCGCGACGGCGACCGCGTTCGCGCTCACCACCACCGCCATGCGCATGATCGCCCTCGGTGGCGCGGCGCTCCGAAGCCATCGGGTCGTGCTCGAGGATCTCGCCCTTGAACACCCAGACTTTGACGCCGCAGATGCCGTAGGCGGTGTGTGCTTCGGCCGTGCCGTAGTCGACGTCGGCGCGCAGCGTATGCAGCGGCACGCGACCTTCGCGGTACCATTCCATGCGCGCGATCTCGGCGCCGCCGAGACGGCCGGCGCAGTTGATGCGGATGCCTTCGGCACCGAGGCGCATCGCCGACTGCACGGCGCGCTTCATGGCGCGGCGGAAGGCGATGCGGCGCTCGAGCTGCTGGGCGATCGACTGGGCGACCAGCGTCGCGTCGATCTCTGGCTTACGCACTTCGACGATGTTCAAATGCGTCTCGGACTTCGTCATCTCCATCAGCTTCTTGCGAAGCTTCTCGATGTCAGCGCCCTTCTTGCCGATGATCAGGCCCGGACGCGCCGCATGGATAGTGACGCGGCACTTCTTGTGCGGACGCTCGATCACGACCTTCGAAATCGCGGCCTGCTTGAGTTCCTTCTCAAGATACTTGCGGATCTTGATGTCCTCATGCAGCAGCTTGCCGTACTCGCCGGTGTTGGCGAACCAGCGCGAATCCCAGGTGCGGTTGATGCCGAGACGCAGACCGATCGGATTGATTTTCTGGCCCATTATGCGGCCTCCACTTTTTCTTCGACTTCACGAACGACGATCGTGAGGTGCGAGAACGGCTTCTCGATACGGCTGGCGCGGCCACGGCCACGGGCATGGAACCGCTTCATGACGATCGACTTGCCGACATAGGCTTCCGCCACGATCAGCGCATCGACGTCGAGGTCGTGGTTGTTTTCCGCGTTGGCGATCGCCGATTCCAGCGTCTTCTTGACCGTGCCGGAAATCCGCTTGGCCGAGAATTCGAGATCGGAAAGCGCTGTCGCGACCTTCTTGCCGCGGATCAGCGCGGCAACCAGGTTCAGCTTCTGCGGGCTGATACGGATCGTGCGCAACACGGCGCGCGCTTCGTTATCAGCAAGCCTGCGCGGAGCTTTGGCCTTGCCCATGATTATTTCCTCTTCGCCTTCTTATCCGCGCCGTGACCGTAATAGGTCCGGGTCGGAGCGAATTCACCGAACTTGTGGCCGACCATGTCCTCGTTCACCGAAACGGGAACGTGCTTCTGGCCGTTGTAGACACCGAAGGTGAAGCCGACGAACTGCGGCAGGATGGTGGAGCGACGGCTCCACATCTTGATCACCTCATTGCGACCACCTTCACGAACCTTGTCCACCTTCTTGAGAAGGTAGCCGTCAATGAAGGGGCCTTTCCAAATCGAACGAGTCACTTGGCGTTACCTCTTCTTAGCTCTTGCGCTGATGGCGCGAGCGCAGGATGAACTTGTCGGTCGCCTTATTGGACCGCGTCTTCTTGCCCTTGGTCGGCTTGCCCCAGGGCGAAACCGGATGGCGGCCACCCGAGGTGCGGCCTTCGCCGCCGCCGTGCGGATGGTCGACCGGGTTCATGGTCACGCCGCGGTTGTGCGGACGTTTTCCCCGCCACACCGTGCGGCCTGCCTTGCCGTCATTGATATTGCCGTGGTCCGGGTTGGACACGGCGCCGACAGTGGCCATGCACGAGCCGTGGACGACACGCTGCTCGCCCGAGTTCAGGCGCAGGATCGCCATGCCCTGGTCGCGGCCGACGAGCTGGGCATAACCGCCAGCCGAACGGGCAACCTGGGCGCCCTTGCCCGGCTTCAGCTCGATGTTGTGGACGATCGTGCCGACCGGCATCGAGGCCAGCGGCATCGCATTGCCCGGCTTCACGTCGACCGCTTCGCCGGCCACGATCTTGTCGCCGGCAGCAAGACGCTGCGGAGCGATGATGTAGGACAGCTCGCCATCGTCATACTTGATCAGCGCGATGAAGGCGCTGCGGTTCGGATCGTATTCGATACGCTCGACCGTGCCGACAATGTCGAACTTGCGGCGCTTGAAGTCGATGATGCGGTACGTGCGCTTGTGACCGCCACCGATGAAGCGGGCCGTGATGCGGCCGTAATTGTTGCGACCGCCCGATTTGGTCAGGCCCTGGGTCAGGCCCTTGACGGGCTTGCCCTTGTAGAGGCCCGAGCGGTCGACGATGACCAGCTGGCGGGTGCTCGGCGTTATCGGGTTGAATTTTTTCAGTGCCATGTCTGTTGTCCTCGCGGTCTTGCTCAGAGACCCGTCGCGACGTCGATCGACTGGCCGTCGACCAGTGTCACAATCGCCTTCTTGACGTCGCTCTGGCGGCCGATCGTGCCGCGGAAGCGCTTGATCTTGCCCTTGCGGACAAGCGTGTTCACGGCCACCACCTTGACGCCGAACAACGCTTCGACGGCAGCCTTGATTTCCGGCTTCGACGCCTTCTTGGCGACGTTGAAGACGACCTGGTTCTGCTCGGAAGCCATGGTCGACTTTTCAGTGATCGCCGGCGAGACGATCACGTCGTAGTGACGAAGGTCGGTCATTTGAAGCGCTCCTCGAGAGCCTCGACGGCGGCCTTCGAAAGGACCAGCGTGCCGCGGCGCAGAATGTCGTAGACGTTGATGCCCTGGATCGGCAGCACGTCGATGTTCGGGATGTTCGTCGCCGCCAGCTTGAAATTCTTGTCGAGCTCGGCGCCGCCGATCAGCAGGGCGTTGGACAGGCCCAGCGTCGCGAAATTCGCGATCAGCGCCTTGGTCTTGGCCTCGGTCAGCATCAGCTCATCGATGATGATGAGCGAGGCGCTCTTGGCCTTGGCCGAGAGAGCATGCTTGAGGCCCAGAGCACGCACCTTCTTCGGCAAATCGTGCTCGTGGCTGCGGACGACCGGGCCGTGGGCCTTGCCGCCGCCGCGGAACTGCGGAGCGCGTGCCGAATGGTGACGGGCGCGGCCGGTACCCTTCTGCTTGTACATCTTGGCGCCGGTGCGGGCGATCTCGGCGCGACCCTTGGTCTTGTGGGTGCCCTGCTGCTTCTTGGCAAGCTGCCAGCGCACGACGCGCTGCAGGATGTCCTCGCGCGGATCAAGGCCGAAAATCTCCTCGGAGAGTTTCACCTTGCCGGCGTCCTTGCCGCCAAGCGTTGTGATCTTGAGGTCCATTATTCCGCTCCCTCTGTGGCCGGGGCATCTACTGTGGCCGGGGCATCGTTCTTGGCGCTATCACTGGTTGCAATGGCGCGGATTGCGGCGGGCTTCGGCGCATTGGCCGGCAGCGCAACCTTGGCGGCGTCACGGACCAGGATCCAGGCGCCCTTCGAGCCGGGAACCGCGCCGCGGATCAGGATCAGACCGCGATCGGCGTCGGTCGAGACGACCTCGACATTCTGCGTGGTGACGCGGGTGTCACCCATGTGGCCGGCCATGTGCTTGCCCTTGAACACCTTGCCCGGGTCCTGGCGCTGGCCGGTCGAGCCGTGCGTACGGTGCGAGACCGAGTTGCCGTGGGTGGCGCGGCCACCGCCCATGTGGTGCCGCTTGATGACGCCCTGGAAACCCTTGCCGATCGTGGTTCCCGTCACATCAACCTTCTGGCCGACGACGAAATGATCGACGGTGATCTCGGCGCCGACATCGATCATGTTGTCGGCGGAGACGCGGAACTCGGCAACCTTGGCCTTCGGCTCGACGGAAGCAGTCGCGAAATGGCCGCGCATCGCCTTCGACGTGTTCTTCACCTTGGCAAGGCCAACGCCGAGCTGGACGGCGGTATAGCCGTTCTTCTCCTGCGTGCGCTGCGCCACGACCTGGCAGTTCTCCATCTGGAGAACGGTGACGGGAACATGTTCCCCGGCATCGTTGTAGATGCGGGTCATTCCCACCTTCTTTGCAATCACACCTGAACGCATCGGTTCAATTCCTTTAGAGTTCCCTGTCGGGGCTGTCGCCCCTCCACGCCTCTTGTTCCTTCAGAGTTCCCTGTCGGGGCTACCGCCCCTCCACGCCTCTTGTTCCTTCAGAGTTCCGGGTCGCCCCGCCGCTCTGGTTCCCTTAGAGCTTGATCTCGACGTCGACACCGGCGGCAAGATCGAGCTTCATCAAAGCGTCGACCGTCTGCGGGGTCGGATCGACGATGTCGAGCAGACGCTTGTGCGTGCGCATCTCGAACTGCTCGCGGCTCTTCTTGTCGACGTGAGGCGACCGGTTGACCGTGAACTTTTCGATCCGCGTCGGCAGCGGAATGGGGCCGCGGACGTTGGCGCCGGTGCGCTTGGCCGTCGACACGATTTCCCGCGTCGAGGCGTCAAGCACCCGGTGATCAAACGCCTTCAGGCGGATGCGGATATTCTGTCCGTTCATGCGTCACTTCCTTGTTCTGGCGCGGCGCGGGCAGCGCCCGCGACAGATCGGTTTAAGTCCAAATTACTCTTTGATGGTGACGACGATGCCGGCACCGACGGTGCGGCCGCCTTCACGGATGGCGAAGCGCAGCTTCTCTTCCATGGCGATCGGCACGATCAGCTCGACATCGACGGTGACGTTGTCGCCCGGCATCACCATCTCGGTGCCTTCCGGCAGCGACACGATGCCGGTCACGTCGGTGGTGCGGAAATAGAACTGCGGCCGGTAGTTGGTGAAGAACGGCGTGTGACGGCCGCCCTCGTCCTTGGTCAGGATGTAGGCTTCGGCGACGAACTTCTTGTGCGGCTTGACCGTGCCGGGCTTGGCCAGAACCTGGCCGCGCTCGACACCTTCGCGGTCGACGCCGCGCAGCAGCGCGCCGATGTTGTCGCCGGCCTGGCCCTGGTCGAGCAGCTTGCGGAACATCTCGACGCCGGTGCAGGTCGTCTTGGTGGTCGGACGGATGCCGACGATCTCAAGCTCCTCGCCGACCTTGACGACGCCGCGCTCGACGCGGCCGGTCACCACCGTGCCGCGGCCAGAGATCGAGAACACGTCCTCGATCGGCATCAGGAACGGCTTGTCGAGCGGACGAACCGGCGTCGGGATGTATTCGTCGACCGCAGCCATCAATTCGCGGACCGCGTCCTCGCCGATCTTCTTGTCGGAATCTTCCAAAGCCGCAAGCGCCGAACCCTTGACGATCGGAATGTCGTCGCCGGGGAACTCGTTCTTGGTCAACAGCTCGCGCACCTCGAGCTCGACCAACTCGAGCAGCTCGGGGTCGTCGACCTGGTCGACCTTGTTCAAGAACACCACAATCGACGGCACGCCGACCTGACGGGCCAGCAGGATGTGCTCGCGGGTCTGCGGCATCGGGCCGTCGGCGGCCGACACAACCAGGATCGCGCCGTCCATCTGCGCAGCACCGGTGATCATGTTCTTGACATAGTCGGCGTGGCCGGGGCAGTCGACATGGGCGTAGTGGCGGTTGGCCGTCTCGTATTCGACATGCGCCGTCGAGATGGTGATGCCGCGCGCCTTCTCCTCGGGCGCCGCATCGATCTGGTCGTAGCGCTTGTATTCGCCAAAATACTTCGTGATCGCCGCCGTCAGCGACGTCTTGCCATGATCGACATGGCCAATCGTGCCGATGTTCACATGAGGCTTTGTACGCTCGAATTTACCTTTTGCCATGTGATCTCTCCATTCCTGCTCGCCCGTGCGGGCTTTGAATTAAGTTAGCGCTGCAACCCGTTGAGGTTACGCGTATTTCTTCTGGACTTCCTGGGCGACCGCGGTGGGGACCGGCTCGTAGTGATCGAACTGCATCGTGTAGGCCGCGCGGCCCTGGCTCATCGAGCGCAAATTGTCGACGTATTTGAACATGTTGGCGAGCGGCACCATTGCGTTGACAACCACCGCCACGCCGCGCGATTCCTGGCCCTGAATCTGGCCGCGACGGCCGTTCAGATCACCGATGACGCTGCCGACATAATCTTCCGGCGTCACCACTTCGACCTTCATGATCGGCTCGAGCAACTGCACGCCAAGCTTGGGCGCAGCTTCACGGAAGCAGGCGCGGCCGGCGATTTCGAAGGCGAGCACCGAGGAGTCGACATCATGGTAGGCGCCGTCGATCAGCGTCGCCTTGACGCCTATCATCGGGAAGCCGGCGAACGGGCCAGAGGTCATGACGCTGTTGATGCCCTTTTCGACACCGGGAATGTATTCCTTCGGCACAGCGCCGCCGACGATCTTGGATTCGAACAGGAATTCGCTGCTTTCCGGATTTGGCTCGAACAGGATCTTGACACGGGCGAACTGGCCGGTGCCGCCGGTCTGCTTCTTGTGGGTGTAGTCCTGCTCGTGCCTGCGGGTGATCGTCTCGCGATAGGCCACCTGCGGCGCGCCGACATTGGCCTCGACCTTGAACTCGCGACGCATGCGGTCGACGATGATGTCGAGGTGGAGTTCGCCCATGCCGGAGATGATCGTCTGGCCGCTTTCTTCGTCGGTCTTGACGCGGAAGGACGGATCCTCGGCGGCCAGGCGATGCAGCGCAAGGCCCATCTTCTCCTGGTCGTTCTTGGTCTTCGGCTCGATGGCGATCTGGATGACCGGATCGGGGAATTCCATGCGCTCTAGGATGACCGGATGCAGCGGATCGCAGAGCGTGTCGCCAGTCGTCGTGTCCTTGAGGCCGGCCAAAGCGACGATGTCGCCGGCGAAAGCCTCTTCGACGTCAGCGCGCGAATTCGCATGCATCTGCAGCATGCGGCCGATGCGCTCCTTCTTGCCCTTCACCGTGTTGTCGACCGAGATGCCCTTGGTGAGCTTGCCCGAATAAATGCGGGCAAAGGTGAGCGAGCCGACGAACGGGTCGTTCATGATCTTGAAGGCGAGCATCGACAGCGGTTCGTTGTCGTCGGCGTGACGCTCGATCTCGGCGTCGGTCTTGGCATCGACGCCCTTGATGGCCGGAACGTCGGCCGGCGACGGCAGATATTCGACGACAGCGTCGAGTAGCGGCTGCACGCCCTTGTTCTTGAAGGCCGAGCCGCAGAACATCGGGTAGAACTTCACCGCGATGGTGCCCTTGCGGATCAGAGAGCGGATCTCGTCATTGCTGGGCATCTTGCCTTCGAGGTAATTCTCAAGCGCCGTCTCGTCCATTTCGACGGCGGCCTCGATCATCTTCTCGCGATATTCTTCCGCACGTGCCTTGAGGTCGTCCGGGATCTCGACGACGTCCCAGGCGGCGCCCAGCGTCTCGTCGCGCCAGACCAGCGCATTCATCTCGACGAGATCGACGACACCCTTGAACTCGGTCTCGGCGCCGATCGGCAGCTGCATGACGACAGCCTGCGCACCGAGGCGCGAGCCGATCATTTCGACCGAGCGATAGAAATCCGCGCCGATCTTGTCCATCTTGTTGCAGAAGATCATGCGCGGCACGCGGTACTTGTCGGCCTGGCGCCAGACGGTCTCCGTCTGCGGCTCTACACCGGCATTGGCATCGAGCAGCGCAATGGCCCCGTCGAGCACGCGCAGCGAACGCTCGACCTCGATGGTGAAGTCGACGTGGCCGGGAGTGTCGATGATATTGAAGCGGTGCATCTTGCCGTCACGAGCCTTCCAGAAGGTCGTGGTGGCGGCGGACGTGATGGTGATGCCGCGCTCCTGCTCCTGCTCCATCCAGTCCATGGTGGCAGCGCCGTCATGGACTTCGCCGATCTTGTGCGACTTGCCCGTGTAGTAGAGGACGCGCTCGGTGGTCGTCGTCTTGCCGGCGTCGATATGCGCCATGATACCGAAATTGCGGTAGTCTTCGATTTTATATTCGCGGGCCATGGGAGGTGCCTCTTCAGTCTCGTTCGCGCTTTACCAGCGGTAGTGCGCGAAGGCGCGGTTGGCTTCTGCCATCTTGTGGGTGTCTTCACGCTTCTTGACGGCGGTGCCGCGGTTGTTGGCCGCGTCCATCAGCTCGCCGGAGAGGCGGTCGACCATCGTGGTCTCGTTGCGGTTGCGGGCGGCGGCGATCAGCCAGCGGATGGCCAGCGCCTGACGGCGCTCGGGGCGCACGTCGACCGGAACCTGGTAGGTGGCGCCACCGACGCGGCGCGAACGCACTTCCACATGCGGCGCGACATTGTCGAGCGCCTGATGGAAGACGGTGACCGGCTCCTGCTTGGTCTTGGACTGGACCTGGTCGAGCGCGCCGTAGACGATGGTCTCGGCAACCGACTTCTTGCCGTCATACATAACGGCGTTCATGAACTTGGTGACGATCAGATCGCCGAACTTCGGGTCCGGGTTGATCTCACGCTTTTCTGCACTGTGACGACGGGACATTTTTTCTCTGCCTCAATTCTGCGTGGTGGCCTGGACCCCGGATCGTCGCCTGGCGCCGTCCGGGATGACCTTGGCTACGCTTCGGTCACTTCGGACGCTTGGCGCCGTATTTCGAACGGCGCTGCTTGCGGTTCTTCACACCCTGCGTGTCGAGCACGCCGCGGATGATATGGTAGCGGACGCCCGGAAGATCCTTGACGCGGCCGCCGCGGATCATCACCACCGAGTGTTCCTGAAGGTTGTGGCCTTCGCCGGGGATGTAGCCGATCACTTCAAAACCATTGGTCAGGCGGATCTTGGCCACCTTGCGCAGTGCCGAGTTCGGCTTCTTCGGCGTCGTTGTATAGACGCGCGTGCAGACGCCCCGCTTCTGCGGGTTCTGCTGCATGGCCGGGACCTTGTTACGCTTCACCGGCGCAATGCGCGGCTTGCGGATCAGCTGGTTGACGGTAGGCATTAAACCCTCTTGTCTCTCAATTCCGTGTCTCGCCCTGTCAGGGCCGCTCAAAGCGTCATTTCCATACGCAAAGTCGGGCCACAAACCGCGCCTCGCGGTCTTGCCCGAACAAATGGCAGAGGAAGCGGAAACCGCTTCATGCACGCCGGAAATGTCTTTTCGCTCGTAAAACGAACCCTGTTTGAGGCAAACTCCAAAGCGTGTCGCTTCGGAAGGGAGAGCCTCACATCGGTTCTGACTGGGCGGCTTCTACTCGCAAGCCTGTTGCCCGTCAACCCCGGAGCACCAAATATTACGCTGAAACCGAGGCTTGGCAGCCATGCGAAAAGCGCATGTAATTTTCTTTCGCCATTTTGCAAGGCGAAGGAAGAAAGTGACCGGCCTTCGTCTGTTGCATGGCCAGGCTTCATGCGAAAAAGCGATATGAACAGCGCAAATCCCCTCGCTCGGAGGAATCGGCCCGTGAACGACAATGATGAGCGCCCGGTCACCATCATCACCGGCCGGGCGTGGAAAAGAAAGGGCGGCAAGCCGGAAGGCGTCCACCTGATGCTGGTCGCGCCCGACGACGATTCGGCGGTGCGCCGGGCGCTCGAATCACTGGCGGCCGAAGGCTACGCCGAGGCGGAGCTCGACCAGATCGGCGACCTGGACGGCGTGCCCGACGAAGAGCCGCACCTTTCGGCCTATCAGGGCGCGCTCGAAGGCGAAGTGTCGATCGTCACCTTCGACGTGCCGCTGTGATCAGCCATATCCTTGGCCGTCGCGGTCTCGCACTACTTGCCCGGCATCGGTTCTCTGCTAAGAACCAAGCGCAATTTGAACCTGCGGAGTACCCATGTCCCTGAATAGCGGTCCCATCAAGCTCGGCATCGTCGGCGTGGGAAAGATTGTTCGCGACCAGCACCTTCCGGCCCTGGCGAAGGACCGCGACTACCACCTCACCGCCGCCGCCAGCCGGCACGGCAAGGTGGACGGCATCGCGAATTTTCCTGATATCGAGGCGATGCTCGACGCCGTGCCGGAACTCGAGGCCGTATCGCTGTGCATGCCGCCGCAGTTCCGCTACGACGCTGCGCGGACGGCGCTGGCAGCGAAAAAACATGTTTTTCTGGAAAAGCCACCCGGCGCCACGGTCAGCGAGGTCGAGGATTTGAAGGCGCTAGCGGTCGCAAACGGCGTCTCGCTGTTCGCCAGCTGGCATTCGCGCTATGCGCCGGCGGTCGAGGCCGCGCGCGATTTTCTCGGCTCGACCACGATAAGATCGGCAGCCATCAACTGGAAGGAGGACGTGCGCCGCTGGCACCCCAACCAGGACTGGATCTGGGCCCCAGGCGGGTTCGGCGTCTTCGATCCCGGCATCAACGCGCTGTCGATCGCGACCCACATACTGCCGGCGATGTTCATCACCTCGGCAATTCTCGATTTTCCCGAAAACCGCGCCGCACCGATCGCAGCCCACATCGCTTTCCGCACCTCGAACAGCTTGCCGGTGACGATGGAGCTCGACTGGCGCCAGACCGGCCCGCAAAGCTGGGACATCCTGGCCGAGACGGACAACGGCGCGATGGTGCTTTCGGGCGGCGGCTCAAAACTAGCGGTCGACGGCCGCGTCGTTCACGACGAGCCCGAAGCCGAATACCCGATGCTCTACAGGCGTTTCGCCGAGATCGTGCGCGCCGGCACCTCCGACGTCGATCTTGCCCCGCTGCAACATGTCGCCGACGCCTTCATGCTCGGCAAGCGCAACGTGGTGGAAGCGTTTTTCGATTAAGCCGCGTGGTGTGAGGAGCGGCTTCCGCACCGGCCCTGACCCATCTTGCAAGCGTCGCGCCGCCCCTCATCTGGCTGCCGCCATCTTCTCCCCGTGAACGGGGAGAAGGACGCCGTCATCAATGATTTCGCCGATCTCCAGCGTCCAGCCAGCTCTTTCTCCCCCCGTTTACGGGGAGAAATGCCCGGCAGGGCAATGAGGGGTGGCGCCGGACGATCGAAATAAGTCGCAACACTCGACGACGCCTCCTCCCAGTCCACCGCCAACTTCACCATACAAAAAAGCCGCCGGGTTGCCCCGACGGCCTTGTTGCCTGAGATCTGTACCGCCGCGCTTACTGCGCGGCGGAAGCCATGTCGGTCAGCATCGGGTCGGCGACCTCGACGCCCGACGCCTTGCGGCGCTCGTCGATGATCAGTTCGTCGCGCGAGGTGGCAATGCGCCGGATCTGGCTCATCGTGCCGCCGGTGCCGGCCGGGATCAGACGGCCGACGATGACGTTTTCCTTCAGCCCTTGCAGCATGTCGGTCTTGCCGGCAACCGCCGCTTCGGTCAGCACCCTGGTCGTCTCCTGGAAGGAGGCGGCCGAGATGAAGGACGGCGTCTGCAGCGAGGCCTTGGTGATGCCCAACAGCACCGGCTGGCCTTCGGCCGGCTTCTTGCCGTCCTCGACCAGGCGCTCGTTGACCTCTTCCAGCTCGATCACGTCGACGTGGTCGCCTGGAATGTAGGTCGAGTCGCCCTGCGCCGTGATCTCGACCTTCTGCAGCATCTGGCGAACGATCACCTCGATGTGCTTGTCGTTGATCGAAACGCCCTGCAGACGGTAGACCTCCTGGATCTCGTTGACGAGGTAGGAGGCAAGCGCCTCCACGCCCTTGATCGCCAGGATGTCGTGCGGCGCCGGATTGCCGTCGAGGATGTAGTCGCCCTTCTCGATGACGTCGCCGTCCTGGAGATGGAACGGCTTGCCCTTCGGGATCAGGTATTCGACCGGCTCAAGCGTCGAGTCATGCGGCTCGATGATGATGCGACGCTTGTTCTTGTAGTCGCGGCCGAAGCGGATCGTGCCGTCGATCTCGGCGATGATGGCGTGATCCTTCGGACGGCGTGCCTCGAACAGTTCGGCAACACGCGGCAGACCGCCGGTGATGTCCTTGGTCTTGGCGCTTTCCATCGGGATACGCGCCAGCACGTCGCCGGGGCGAACCTGCGCACCCGGCTCGACCGAAAGAATAGCCTCGACCGAGAGCAGGAAGCGAGCGTCGCCACCCTTCGACAGTTTGCCGACCTTGCCCTTGGCGTCCTGGACGACGATCGCCGGCTTGAGGTCGTTGCCGCGTGGCGTCGAACGCCAGTCGATGACCTCGCGCTTGGTGATGCCGGTCGATTCGTCGGCCGTTTCCTGGACGGAAATGCCGTCGACCAGATCTTCGAACGCCACCTTGCCCTCGATTTCGGTGAGGACCGGGCGGGTATAGGGATCCCACTCGGCGATGCGCTGGCCGCGCTTCACCTTGTCGCCATCGTCCACGAAGATGCGCGAACCATAGGTGAGGCGGTGCGTGGCGCGCTCCTTGCCGGCCTCGTCGAGGATCAGCACCGCCATGTTGCGGCCCATGACCATCTGCTGGCCGTCGGAGTTGCGCACCACGTTGCGGTTGCGGATCTCGACCTTGCCCTCATACGATGCTTCAAGGAATGACGAGTCCACCACCTGCGCCGTACCGCCCATGTGGAAGGTACGCATGGTGAGCTGGGTGCCCGGCTCGCCGATCGACTGCGCCGCGATGACGCCGACGGCCTCGCCCTGGTTGACCGGGGTGCCGCGGGCCAGATCGCGTCCGTAGCAGACCGCGCAGACACCGACCCTGACGTCGCAAGTCAGGGCCGAGCGGATGCGGACCGACTGGACGCCGGCCTTTTCGATCTGCTCGACGTCACGTTCGTCCATCAGCGTTCCGGCCTTGACCAGAACCTCACCTGTCACCGGATGCGTGATGTCGTCGAGCGCCGTGCGGCCGAGAACCCGCTGCCCGACAGAAGCGACGACCTGGCCGGCATCGACGATCGGCTGCATGGTGAGGCCCTTGTCGGTGCCGCAGTCGACGGAGTTGACGATGCAGTCCTGCGCCACGTCGACCAGACGACGGGTGAGGTAACCCGAGTTCGCCGTCTTCAAGGCGGTGTCGGCCAGACCCTTGCGGGCGCCGTGGGTCGAGTTGAAGTACTCGAGCACGGTCAGGCCTTCCTTGAAGTTGGAGATGATTGGCGTCTCGATGATTTCACCGCTCGGCTTGGCCATCAGGCCGCGCATACCGGCAAGCTGGCGCATCTGGGTGGGCGAGCCGCGCGCACCGGAGTGCGACATCATGTAGATCGAGTTCATCGGCTTTTGACGGCCATTGTCCTCGAACTCGACCGCCTTGATGCGGGCCATCATCTCGTCGGCGACCTTTTCCGAGCACTTGGCCCAGGCGTCGACGACCTTGTTGTACTTCTCGCCCTGCGTGATCAGGCCGTCATTGTACTGCTGCTCGTATTCCTTGGCCAAGGCCTCGGTGTCGGAAACCAGCTTGATCTTGGCATCCGGGATCAGCATGTCGTCCTTGCCGAACGAAATGCCGGCGCGGCAGGCGTGGCTGAAGCCGAGGGCCATGATCCGATCGCAGAAAATGACCGTCTCCTTCTGACCGCAATGGCGGTAGACGGTGTCGATCATCTTGGAGATGTTCTTCTTGGTCATCTCCTGGTTGGCGGTCTCATACGGCACGTTGGCGTTCTTCGGCAGAAGCTCGCCGATGATCATGCGGCCGGGAGTGGTGTCGTAGATCTTCGACACGACCTTGCCGTCCGCATCGACCGTGCGGAAGCGGCCCTTGATCTTGGAGTGCAGCGTCACCGCCTTGGTCTCGAGCGCGTGCTGGAGTTCGCCCATATCGGCAAACACCATGCCCTCGCCCGGCTCGTTCTGGTTGACGATCGAGAGATAGTAGAGACCCAGAACCATGTCCTGCGACGGCACGATGATCGGCGCGCCGGAAGCCGGGTGCAGGATGTTGTTGGTCGACATCATCAGCACGCGGGCTTCAAGCTGTGCTTCCAGCGACAGCGGCACGTGAACCGCCATCTGGTCGCCGTCGAAGTCGGCGTTGAAGGCCGTGCAGACCAGCGGGTGAAGCTGGATCGCCTTGCCTTCGATCAGGATCGGCTCGAACGCCTGGATGCCGAGGCGGTGCAGCGTCGGCGCACGGTTCAGAAGCACCGGATGCTCGCGGATGACCTCGTCGAGAATATCCCAGACCTCCGGACGCTCCTTCTCGACCAGCTTCTTCGCCTGCTTGACGGTCGAGGAATAACCCTTGGCGTCGAGACGGGCATAGATGAAGGGCTTGAACAGTTCGAGCGCCATCTTCTTCGGCAGGCCGCACTGGTGCAGCTTGAGCTCCGGACCTGTCACGATGACCGAGCGGCCGGAATAGTCGACGCGCTTGCCGAGCAGGTTCTGGCGGAACCGGCCCTGCTTGCCCTTCAGCATGTCGGACAGCGACTTCAACGGACGCTTGTTGGCGCCGGTGATGACGCGGCCGCGACGGCCGTTGTCGAACAGCGCGTCGACGGCTTCCTGCAGCATGCGCTTTTCATTGCGCACGATGATGCCGGGCGCGCGCAGCTCGATCAGCCGCTTCAGGCGGTTGTTGCGGTTGATGACGCGGCGATAGAGATCGTTGAGATCGGACGTGGCGAAGCGGCCGCCGTCCAGGGGAACCAGCGGGCGCAGGTCCGGCGGGATCACCGGGACCACCTTCATGATCATCCATTCCGGACGGTTGCCGGACTCCATGAAGTTCTCGACGACCTTGAGCCGCTTCAAATACTTCTTCTGCTTGAGCTCGGACGTGGTCGAAGCCAGCTCCGAACGCAGGTCGCCGGCGATCTTCTCCAGGTCCATGCCGGCCAGAAGGTCGTGGATGGCCTCGGCGCCGATCATGGCGGTGAACGAATCCTCGCCATATTCGTCGACGGCCATCATGTACTCTTCCTCGCTGAGCAGCTGGTGCTCCTTCAGCGCGGTGAGGCCGGGCTCAGTGACGATGTAGTTCTCGAAGTAGAGAACGCGCTCGATGTCCTTCAGCGTCATATCGAGCAGCGTGCCGATACGCGACGGCAGCGACTTCAGGAACCAGATATGGGCGACCGGCGCGGCCAGCTCGATATGGCCCATGCGCTCGCGACGGACGCGCGACAGCGTGACTTCGACGCCGCACTTCTCGCAGATGACGCCCTTGTACTTCATGCGCTTGTACTTGCCGCACAGGCATTCGTAGTCCTTGATCGGGCCGAAAATGCGCGCGCAGAACAGGCCGTCGCGCTCCGGCTTGAAGGTGCGGTAGTTAATGGTCTCCGGCTTCTTGATCTCGCCGAACGACCAGGACAGAATCTTCTCAGGGCTGGCGAGCGAGATCCGGATGGAATCGAACACCTGCGCAGGCGCCTGGGGATTGAAGAGATTCATGACCTCTTGGTTCATGCCGTTCTCCTTTTCGGGGTCATCGAAAACCCCTTGCATCTAGCGCGGGCCAAACGCCCGCCGACTTGTCGGCCAATGGCCGAGAATTTGGTGCGCTCGGTCGCGGGTTTCCGCGACCGAGCGTCTTGCTTATTCGGCCGCGTCGGGCAGCCGGATCGGGTTGTCGTCGAGCTTGGTGTTCTCCAGCTCGACATTGAGGCCCAGAGACCGCATTTCCTTGACCAGAACGTTGAAGCTCTCGGGGATGCCGGCCTCGAAAGTGTCGTCGCCTCTGACTATCGCCTCGTAGACTTTGGTGCGGCCGGCGACGTCGTCCGACTTCACCGTCAGCATCTCCTGCAGCGTGTAGGCGGCGCCGTACGCTTCGAGCGCCCAGACCTCCATCTCGCCGAAGCGCTGGCCACCGAACTGCGCCTTGCCGCCCAGCGGCTGCTGGGTAACGAGCGAGTACGGCCCGATCGAACGCGCGTGGATCTTGTCGTCCACAAGGTGGTGAAGCTTGAGCATGTATATATAGCCCATCGTCACCTTGCGATCGAACGGCTCGCCGGTGCGTCCGTCATAGAGCTGCGACTGACCGCTGGTGTGCAGGCCCGCCTGCTCCAGCATGATGTTGATGTCGGCCTCGTGCGCGCCGTCGAACACCGGTGTCGCGATAGAGACGCCGCGGCGCATCTGCTCGCTGAGGCGAACGACGCTGTCGTCGTCATAGTCGCGGATCGGCTCGTTGCGGTCGTTGGCCGGCATGAAGCTCTCGAGCGTCTTGCGCAGCGGCTTGATGTCGCCGCCAGTCTTGTAGGCGTCGATCAGCTCGCCGATCTTCCTGCCCATTCCGGCGCAAGCCCAGCCCAGATGCGTCTCCAGGATCTGGCCGACATTCATGCGGCTCGGCACACCCAGCGGGTTGAGCACGATATCGGCGTGCGTGCCGTCCTCGAGGAACGGCATGTCCTCGACCGGAACGATCCGCGACACGACACCCTTGTTGCCGTGCCGGCCGGCCATCTTGTCGCCGGGCTGCATCTTGCGCTTCACGGCCACGAAGACCTTGACCATCTTCATGACGCCGGGAGGCATCTCGTCGCCGCGCTGCACCTTCTCGACCTTGTCCATGAAGCGCTGTTCGAGCGCCTTCTTGGAATCGTCGTACTGGCCACGCAGGGCTTCCAACTCGCTCTGGAGCTTTTCGTTCTCCACCGCAAACTGCCACCACTGCGAACGCGGATACTCATCGAGCGTATCCTTCGACAGCTTCGAGCCTTTCTTGAAACCCTTCGGCCCGGCAATCGCATCCTTGCCGACGAGAACGTCGGACAGCCGCGAATAGACGTTGCGGTCGAGGATCGCCTGCTCGTCGTCGCGGTCCTTGGCGAGGCGTTCGATCTCCTCGCGTTCGATCGCCATGGCGCGCTCGTCCTTCTCCACGCCGTGGCGGTTGAAGACGCGCACTTCGACGACGGTGCCAAAAGTTCCGGGCGGCATGCGCATGGAGGTGTCACGCACGTCCGATGCCTTTTCGCCGAAGATGGCGCGCAGAAGCTTTTCTTCCGGCGTCATCGGGCTTTCGCCCTTCGGCGTGATCTTGCCGACCAGGATGTCGCCAGGCTGCACTTCGGCACCGATATAGACGATGCCGGCCTCGTCGAGGTTCTTCAGCGCTTCTTCCGAGACGTTGGGAATGTCGCGGGTAATTTCCTCCGGCCCGAGCTTGGTGTCGCGCGCCATGACCTCGAACTCCTCGATGTGGATCGAGGTGAAGACGTCGTCGGCGACGATGCGCTCGGACAAGAGGATCGAGTCCTCGTAGTTGTAGCCGTTCCACGGCATGAACGCGACCAGCACGTTGCGGCCGAGCGCCAGATCGCCGAGCTCGGTCGACGGGCCGTCGGCGATGATGTCGCCCTTGTTGACCAGGTCGCCCATGCGCACCAGCGGACGCTGGTTGATGCAGGTGTTCTGGTTCGAACGCTGGAACTTCATCAGCCGGTAGATGTCGACGCCCGACTTGCCGGGATCGAGATCTTCCGTGGCGCGGATGACGATGCGCGTCGCGTCGACCTGGTCGACGATGCCGCCGCGGCGAGCGCCGATGGCGGCGCCGGAGTCACGGGCGACGATCGGCTCCATGCCGGTGCCGACGAACGGCGCTTCGGCGCGCACCAGCGGCACGGCCTGACGCTGCATGTTCGAGCCCATCAGCGCGCGGTTGGCGTCGTCGTTCTCGAGGAACGGGATCAGGGCCGCGGCCACCGACACCATCTGCTTGGGCGACACGTCCATCAGATCGACGTTTTCGCGCGGCGCCATCATCACTTCGCCGGCGTTGCGGCAAATGACGAATTCGTCGACGAAACGACCATCCTTGTCGAGCTCGGCATTGGCCTGGGCGACGTGGTGCTTGGCCTCTTCCATCGCCGACAGATAGACGACCTCATTGGTCAGCTTGCCGTTGACGATCTTGCGGTACGGGCTCTCGATGAAGCCATACTTGTTGACGCGCGCAAAGGTGGCCAGCGAGTTGATCAGACCGATGTTCGGGCCTTCCGGCGTCTCGATCGGGCAGATGCGGCCGTAATGCGTCGGGTGCACGTCGCGCACCTCGAAGCCGGCGCGCTCGCGGGTCAGACCACCGGGTCCAAGCGCCGAGAGACGGCGCTTGTGGGTGATCTCCGACAGCGGGTTGGTCTGATCCATGAACTGCGACAGCTGCGAGGAACCGAAGAACTCGCGCACGGCGGCAGCCGCCGGCTTGGCGTTGATCAGGTCCTGCGGCATCACCGTATCGATCTCGATCGAGGACATGCGTTCCTTGATCGCGCGCTCCATGCGCAAGAGGCCGACGCGGTACTGGTTCTCCATCAGCTCGCCGACCGAGCGCACGCGGCGATTGCCGAGATTGTCGATGTCGTCGATCTCGCCCTTGCCGTCGCGCAGTTCGACCAGCGTCTTGACCACGGCCAGGATGTCGTCCTTGCGCAGCACGCGCACGGTGTCCTCGGCCTTGAGCTCGAGGCGCATGTTCATCTTGACGCGGCCGACGGCCGACAGATCATAGCGCTCGCTGTCGAAGAACAGCGAGTTGAACATGGCTTCGGCGGTTTCCAGCGTCGGCGGCTCGCCGGGGCGCATGACGCGGTAGATGTCGAACAGCGCGTCCTGGCGGCTCTCGTTCTTGTCGACGTTGAGCGTGTTGCGGATATAGGCGCCGACATTGACGTGGTCGATGTCGAGAACCTTGATCTCGTCGTCGCCGGCGGCGAGAAGCACCTTCAGTGTCTTTTCGTCGATCTCGTCGCCGGCCTCGAGGAAAATCTCGCCGGTCGCATAGTTGACGATGTCCTCGGCAAGGTAGTTGCCGAGCAGATCCTCGTCGGTCGCCTTGATCGCCTTGAGACCCTTTTCGCCGAGCTGACGGGCCTGGCGTGCGGTGATCTTCTTGCCGGCCTCGACGACGACCTCGTTGGTGTCTGCGTCGATCAGGTCGCCGACAGCCTTGAGGCCGCGGAAACGCTCGACGTTGAACGGGATGCGCCAGTGATCGCCGGCGCGCTTGTAGGTGATCTTGTTGTAGAAGGTCGACAGGATCTCCTCGCCGTCCATGCCGAGCGCCATCAACAGCGACGTCACCGGGATCTTGCGGCGGCGGTCGATGCGGGCGTGCACGACGTCCTTCGAGTCGAACTCGATGTCGAGCCACGAACCGCGATAGGGGATGACGCGCGCGGCAAACAGCAACTTGCCCGACGAGTGGGACTTGCCCTTGTCATGGTCGAAGAAGACGCCCGGCGAACGGTGCATCTGCGAAACGATGACGCGCTCGGTGCCATTGACGATGAAGGTGCCGTTCAAGGTCATGAGCGGCATGTCGCCCATATAGACGTCCTGCTCCTTGATGTCCTTGATCGACTTGGCGCCGGTATCCTCGTCGATATCGAACACGATGAGGCGCAGCGTCACCTTGAGTGGCGCGGCATAGGTCAGGTCGCGCTGACGGCATTCGTCAACGTCGAATTTCGGCGCTTCGAACTCGTACTTCACGAATTCCAGCATCGAGGAGCCGGAAAAGTCGGAGATCGGGAACACCGATTTGAAAACCGCCTGCAGTCCCTCGTCAGGACGCCCGCCCTTGGGCTCCTCGACCATCAGGAACTGGTCATAGGATGCCTTCTGAACCTCGATCAGGTTCGGCATCTCCGCAACTTCCGGAATCTTTCCGAAGAATTTGCGTACGCGTCTGCGGCCATTGAAAGTCTGTGTCTGGGCCATCGTCGCTCCTTAGCTCGATTCTCGGGGCGAGCCTCGCCGCGGCTCGCCTTGCATTCTCGGCCACCTTCGGCGGCGGCCTTTAATTTGTTCACCCGCCACCTGTCGGTGGCCGGCCAAAACGGGAGAAAACCCGTTTCCTGAAGGCCGGTTTACGGCCCTCAGGAAAGAGGTTTTCGTACTCTTCGCGTTACGCAGCCTCCCTTCGCGCCAAGGGAGTGGCGGACGGCGCGAAGCCGCCCGCCGATATCAAACGCTTACTTCAGTTCGACCTTGGCGCCGGCTGCTTCCAGCTGGGCCTTGAACTTGTCCGCGTCGGCCTTGGAAACAGCTTCCTTGACCGGCTTCGGAGCCGCCTCGACCAGGTCCTTGGCTTCCTTGAGGCCAAGACCGGTGATGGCGCGAACTTCCTTGATGACGTTGATCTTCTGAGCGCCCGCCTCGGTGAGGACGACGTCGAATTCCGTCTTTTCCTCGACCGGAGCAGCAGCAGCTGCAGCACCACCGGCGGCAGCAACCGCCACAGGAGCAGCAGCGGAAACGCCCCACTTTTCTTCCAGAAGCTTCGACAGCTCGGCCGCCTCGAGGACGGTCAGCTTCGAAAGGTCGTCTACGATCTTTGCCAGATCAGCCATTGCAATATTCCTTCATAAGGTTCGAACGTGTGTTTGTGATAGCGAGGAACGGCCTCATGCCGCCTCGTCCTTCCGGGCGTAAGCGCCGATGACGCGCGCGACCGAAGCCGCAGGCGCATTGACGATCTGGGCGATCCGGGTTGCCGGCGTGGCGATCATGCCAACCAGCCTGCCGCGCAGCTCATCGAGCGACGGAAGTGTGGCAAGTGCCTTCACACCGTCGGCGTTGAGCGAGGTGGTGCCCATTGCGCCGCCGAGAATGACGAGCTTGTCATTTCCCTTGGCGAAATCGGACGCGACCTTCGGCGCCGCAATCGGATCCTCCGAATAGGCGATCAGCGTCTGTCCTTTGAACAAGTCGATGATCGATGCGGAGTCCGTGCCCTGAAGAGCGATTTTGGCGAGGCGGTTCTTCGCGACTTTGACGGTGCCACCGGCGACACGCATTTTCGACCGAAGGTCGTTCATTTGCGCGACGGTGATACCGGCGTAGTGGGCCACGACGACTGAACCAGCGCCCGAAAACGCTTCATTCAGGCCCGTGACGAGTTCGCGTTTTTCCGCTCTGTCCACTGCCTATCTCCAGTTGACCCCAATCCTGCTAACGGGAACATTCCCATTAGAGGACAGGCGTCGGGTTGCCTTTTGCCGGCCGGGCCATCCAGTAACGGATCTCCCGAACGACGCTCGAGGATCCTGCCCCCTTTCGCCACACCAGCCGGCAAGCCGAATGGTGCGCAGACAAAAGGCAAACACGGTTCGAACCTTTCATTGGAGCAGTCGCTCCGTTGTCCGGTCTTCACCCGTCTCATGCAGGCCCACATGAATTAAGGCCCCCCTTGAACCAAGGCTTGGGCCGCCCGCAATCTCGGACAGGATGTCCGGAAGCCTTCCGACTTCCGTACCGGGCCGCCAAGATAAATCGGAGGCCCGGAATTCTGTTTGCGGATCAGCCCTTTAGCGGCAGATCCAAATGGTTCGTATCAGGACGCTGCCAGCGTCGAGACGTCGAGCTTGAGGCCAGGGCCCATCGTCGAGGTGACCGACACCTTCTTGACGTAGTTGCCCTTGGCGCCAGCCGGCTTCGCCCTGTTCACCGCATCAGCAAAGGCACGGACGTTCTCTTCCAGCGCCTTGACGTCGAACGAGATCTTGCCGACGCCGCCATGAACGATGCCGGCCTTCTCGACGCGGAACTCGACCGCGCCACCCTTCGACGCCTTGACGGCGGCGGTAACGTCGGTGGTGACAGTGCCGACCTTGGGGTTCGGCATCATGCCACGCGGGCCGAGCACCTTGCCCAGACGGCCAACCAGCGGCATCATGTCCGGCGTGGCGATGCAGCGATCGAACTCGATCGTGCCCTTCTGGACGATGTCGACCAGATCCTCGGCGCCAACGATATCGGCGCCCGCCGCCTTGGCTTCCTCGGCCTTGTCGCCACGCGCGAAAACCGCGACGCGGACGGTACGGCCGGTGCCGTTCGGCAGGTTGACCACGCCACGGACCATCTGGTCGGCATGGCGCGGGTCGACACCCAGGTTCATCGCGATCTCAACGGTCTCGTCGAATTTCACCGAGGACCGGTCCTTGAGCAGCTTCAGCGCATCACCCAAGGCATAGGCCTTGTTGGGATCGATGCCTTCGCGGGTCTTCGCTACGCGCTTTGCAATCTTTGCCATGATCTCAGCCCACCACTTCCAGGCCCATCGAGCGGGCGGAGCCCTCGACCATGCGCATGGCTCCCTCGATATCGGTTGCGTTCAGATCCTTCATCTTCTGCTCGGCGATGGCGCGCACCTTGTCACGGCCGATCGTGCCGGCCTTGACCTTGCCCGGCTCCTTCGAGCCCGACTTCAGGTTGGCGGCCTTCTTCAGGAAGTAGCTCACCGGCGGCGTCTTCATGACAAAGGTGAACGACTTGTCCTGGTAATAGGTGATCACGACCGGAACCGGCGATCCCTTTTCCATTTCCTGGGTCTGCGCGTTGAACGCCTTGCAAAACTCCATGATGTTGATGCCGCGCTGACCAAGCGCCGGTCCGATCGGGGGCGACGGCGTCGCCGAACCCGCGGAAACCTGGAGCTTGAGCTGGCCTGCAATTTTCTTAGCCATCTCTTTCCTGCCTTTATCTCATGCCGGCCCAACTATCTGGGCAACACCGGCGGTTGCAGTCTGGTGGTGCGGTTCCTGCGGCCGGCTAAAGCCGCGTTCGCCTCCCACCCCGTCTTGGCCGCGATTTCCACGCCGCCTCCCTCACCGCCGCTTGGCGACAAGGATTTCGGATCAGCTCTTTTCGACCTGTCCGAATTCGAGATCGACCGGCACGGCGCGCCCGAAGATCGAAACTTCCACCTTGAGCCGCGCCCGCTCCTCGTCCACTTCCTGGACGAAACCGTTGAACGAGGCGAACGGACCGTCCGAGACGCGGATCGCCTCGCCGATCTCGAAAGTGACCGACGGCTTCGGCCGCTCGACGCCTTCCTGCACCTGGTTCAGGATGCGCTGGGCCTCGGTCTCGGTGATCGGCACCGGCTTCGAATCACCCAGGAAGCCGGTGACCTTCGGCGTGTTCTTCACCAGCGAGAACACTGCGTCGGTCAGGTTGGCCTTCAGCAGCACGTAGCCCGGGAAGAACTTGCGCTCGGCATCGACTTTGCGGCCGCGGCGTATCTCGACGACCTTCTCGGTCGGCACCACGATCTGCTCGATGTCAGCGGACAGGCCTTTCTGCTTGGCCTTGTTCTCGATGTCCTCAGCGACCTTTTTTTCAAAGTTCGAATAGGCGTGGACGATGTACCACCGCGCAGTCATTTCAAGGCTTCTCCGTAATCGCCGGACTTAGCGTCCAATGCCCAGAATCTGCTCGACCGCGAGGCCCATGAGCTGATCGGCAGTAAAGAAAAAGATCATCGCGATCACAGCGAACGCCAGAACCATCACCGTCGAGATCATCGTTTCGCGACGCGACGGCCAAGTCACCTTGGCGGTCTCCGCGCGAACCTGCTGGAGAAAGACGAAAGGATTTGTGGTTTTCGAAGCCATGTGCCGCCTGTCTGCGAGACCCGTTGACCGGATCTCCTGGATGATCCCGCTGGCCGGGATGTGCCGCCTGAGCCTGTGTTCGCGCCGAATCAGCGCAATCATTTCGCCCATGCAAATCGGACGCGTAAAGCCGGATTCCCAGCTCCACGCGTCGCGTGTCTGTTTCGTCTACATAAAACCGATTCTTGATCCACGCAAGTGGCAAGTGTCCGCTTTATGCCAAACGCCGCCTCGGAACCATCCAGTCGTCCCGTCCCGGCTATGGCGCTCTTATGCCTCAAAACAGCCTGTATGGCAAGCCGCGCGACGTTCAAAAGGCCGAGGCCTGGAAGGCCCGACAAATTTTCCTGAATTGGCCACTTCGAAAAATGGCACGGTTTCATGAATTGGCCATTTCGAAAAATGGCACGGGCAGCAGGGCTCGAACCTACGACCTGCGGTTTTGGAGACCGCCGCTCTACCAACTGAGCTATGCCCGTATCGCGCGCTGCTATTTCATAAAGCGGACAAGAACTCAAGTCGAGTTTTTAGGCGTGGCCGCGACGGGCTGCAATCGTCGAAATCCGAGGGCCAGCGCCCAGGTACATATGAGAAGTTCGAGAGCAAAAGTCCAATGCAACAGGAAGCTCATGACCCAGTTGCGATACATCGCCGGAACCGTGACGAGTTCGAGCGCACGCCGGTCGAACGGCATTAGCCACATTATAGGCGAGGCAACGCTGTCCAGGATCATGTGTATCGTTGCGGCGGCAAAGAAGGCGCCGACGGCGGCCAGATATCGCGGGCTTCGCCATTTCGCGACCGACAGTGCCACAAGGCCAACCGCTGCCCAGAAGAGCGGCCAGTGCGTGATGTAGGCGTGGTGATGGGTTCGTCCGCCATCGACAAAATGGAAATAGACCATGTCGAGGTCCGGGACGACGCTGCCGAGCACAGCCGTCGCCATGATCCCCGATCTGCCGGGCCAACGGTTTCGTGCGAAAGTACCGAGTATGTAGCCAGCCGGAAGATGAGCGATCAGCATCGCCAAACCTTGTTCATTGCCGAATCGGTCGAAGGTCGCGGCGGATTGTGGCGCATTCAGGAAGGACTACCCCGCGTCGCCCCAAGCGAGCTAACAAGCGAGCTAAAGAGACGGCTATTCCCGCCCGGCTGGGGCGTGCCTGCGCCTTACAGCTTGACCGGCGCTGCCGCTTGAACCTCGGACGTCGACACCACGCGGCAATTCTCCGGCATTGGCTGCGACTTGCAGATGGTCGGACCGGTAAATTCGTCTGCCGAACCAAGCCCGGTCGTCAGCCCGATTTGCAGCATCCTCTCGGGTTCGAGCTGCCGCTGGCGCGAGGCCGGCACCGACCGCATCGCAGCCAGCAGACCGGGTCCGACCGCCATTTCCCTAAGATAGGTTTTGACCCGCTGCTCCAACCCCATCGAGTGCACGGTCAACTGCGCGCGAGGACCGACAAGGCGCCTGACACCGCCGGCAAGCATGATCGGGCAGGCTGCGCCACACGCGCCGCTCGCATCGATCGTCAGTCCGACATGGACGCCATCCCTGGCGGTGCAATCCGCCTTGTCCGGCTCGCATCCAATGAAGTCCGTCCGCGCAACCGCCACGTCGAGCTTGCGTTCTCGGATCAACCTGCCGGCGGCCAGAGCGCCGAGCACGTCGCCCCCCGGCGAGTTGATCACCACCGGCAGTCGCCGATCACCGATCGTGTCCAGCAGTTGGCGCAGCCGTTCCGGCGTTTGAGCTCTGATCGTGCCTTCCGCCGAGATCCATTCGGGACAATTGGGATCGCAGAGAAAACTTCTGCCGCGAACCAGGACGAAGCGCATATCGCCAACATCGGCCCGCTGCACGGCTTCAGGTTCGCCCGGCGCGGCCGGAGCGGGCTTGGCGTACGCCACCACGTCGCCGGCCGGCGCCGGTATTTCCCTGCAGTTCGCGGCCACCGGATCGGTGTTGCACAGGGTTGTCGCGGTCAGCACGTCGACGGCATCCAGGCTGGTCACCAGCTTCGCCTGCAGCATTTCGTAGGGGGCCAGCTGCTGGATGGTGCTGGCCGGGGTGTTCTTCATCGTCTCGAGCACGGCTTGGCCGACGCCCATTTCGTTCAGATAGGCAGCCAGTCTTTTCTCCACCGACTTGCTCATCTCGTAGGTCTTGTAGCTGCCGGCGTTCTTGCGGCCGACGATCTTCTTGCTGAGGATCTTCTTCTTGCCTCCGACCACGCGATAAGTGGTCCGGTACTGCAATTTCGTCTTGATGTAAGTCGTGGTGATCTGATGCACGCCGAGAAAGGCCCATTGCCCGACGACGCGCCTGATGCCACCGGCAAACATCAGCGGACAGGCGGAATTGCAGATGGCGCCGTCGGCAAAGGCATTGCCGAAATAGCGAGCGCCCTTGCCGTCGTTTTCCTTGCAGTCCTTGGCATCGGGCTGGCAACCGGTGAACCGGGTTTTGCCGACCGCGATATCGAGCTTGTTCTTGCGCAGCAGCCGGCCAAGCGCCAGCGCCGCTTCGACGTTGCCGCCGGGAGAATCCACGACAACGGGCAGTTTTCGGCCACCGAGTGCCTTGAGCGTGCGTTTAAACAGGGCCGGCGTGCCGGCCACTATCGAGCCTTCAGCCGATATCCATTCCGGGCAGGTCGGTTCGCAACCAGGCGCGCTGCTGCGGACGACGACAAACCGCATCGTCGGACCAAAATCCGGCGTGGATTCTTTGGTGTTCGCCGCGAAGGCAGCGTGTTCCATGACCAGGAACGACGCCAGGCAGATCAGCCCAAGCATCGACCATGCCTGGCTATTCAGACGGTGCCATGAAACCATTCGGGCAAGCCCCCGCAATGCGATCCATACTAGTTCAGCTTTGCCGGCTTGCAACAGGGTTTTGCGACGACGCCGCAGGCGCCGGCATACCTAAAAAGGCAAGCCGGGTGTACGCAAATAAGCAAAAAGGGCAGCCCGAGGACCACCGTTCGCATCCGATCTCGACCGACAAGCCGGTCGATTACTCCAGCCAAACACCGGCTACTAATGTAATGCCCTGTCGTCGAATTGCCCTGTCGTTGAGGCAGGGCTTTGCTATTTCTAAGGCTACGGCTTTGGTGTGAATTGTGCGTCAACCTTGAGCGCCGATACCGCCGGGCAATTTTGCGGCCTCGGTTCGGTTTTACAGACAGTTGGCCCCACCAAATGGTTCGCCGATTCAGGTCCCGTCGTCAGTCTCATCGTCAACATTGTGCCGGGTTCGAGCCGGAGCCGGTTGCGCTTATAATCGAAGCGGTCGAGCGGCATCGGCGGAAACAGATGCTGCCTGACCGACATTTCCGCAAGATAAGAGCGTATCCGCTCCGCGAATGCCAGTGATTGAACGCTGACTGGCACCTTGGGGCCCACGAAACGTCTGACGCCCCCAGCAAGCATGATCGGACAGGCGGCATCGCACCCCGCACCTGAATCGGTCACGACACCAGGATAGAAACCATCCGGTGGCGCGCACCCTTTGTCCTGCGGCTTGCACCCGGTAAAATCGGTGCGCGCAATTGCGACGTCAACTTTGCGGTCGCGGATCAACCTTCCCATGGCCAAGGCGCTGAGCAAATCGCCTCCCGGCGAACTCACGATCAACGGTAGACGCCGGCCGCCGACCGTATCGAGCAACTGGCGAAATATCTTCTGCGTATCGGGAGTGATCGTGCCCTGCGCTGCAATCCATTCGGGACAATCGAGACCGCATTTCGGATCGCTGCTCCGGACCAGGACGAAACGCATCGAATTGTCGACCGGCGCTGGACGGGCCGACGGAGTGGCCCCTCGGACGGCCACCACTGCCGTCTTGGCCGGCTTGGCATTCGCAGGGATCTCTCTGCAGTTCGGCGGCGCCGGACTCCGCCGGCATATGCCCGCCTGCGTAAGTATGTCGAGGGTGTCCCTGCTGGTGACCAGCTTCATCGTCAGCATGTCGTCGAGGGCGATCTGCCGGATATCACTGGCAGGCGTGGCCTTCATTACGTCAAGAACGCCCCGCCCGACGCCCATCTCCCTGAGATATGCCGATAGCCTCTTCTCAAGCGCCTTGCTCATCTCATAGGTCTTGTAGCCGATATTGTCTTGAGTGACGGTCTCTGTAGTGACCTTATATTTTTTGCCCCGCACAACCCGATAGGTGGTTCGATATTGCCGTGTGGTGCGGAAATGGGTCGTAGTGATCTGATGGACGCCCAGATGGGCCCAACCGCCGACCACGCGTCCGACGCCTCCGGCAAACATCAGCGGACATGCGGAGTTGCACATGGCACTGCCGTCGGACGCAGTGCCGAAATATGCCGCGCCCTTGCCATCATTGGCCCGGCAATCCTTCATCCCGGGCCAACAATCGGAAAACCTGGTTATACCGACGGCGGTATCGAGCTTGTTCTTGCGGATTATTCGACCAAGCTGGAGCGCAGCATCGACATTGCCGCCCGGCGAATTGACAATGATCGGCAGTTTGCGGCGGCCAAGCTTCTTCAATATGCGCTTGAGCTGCGCTGGCGTGCCCGTTTCAATGGCGCCTTCAGCCGATATCCATTCCGGGCAGTTAGGCTCGCAGCCGGTCGCGCTGCTGCGAACGACGGCGAACCGCATCGGCGAAATATCATCGGACCATATCTCCGGCTCGGTCCAAGTCGTCAGATCGGACCATTTCGGGAAGGCATCCTCGGCCTTCGCCGCAAAGGCAGCCATCGCCATTGCGACCACCGGCACCAGGCGAACCAGCCCGCGCCACCACCCGGCCCTACTGCTTAAACGGCGTCCCCGAACCACGCTTGGAAAAAGCCCCCTCGATGCAACCTATAATAGTTGCGGCACTGGTGCTTGCAATAGCTTTGAAACGACCGCGCAAGATTGTTCTGCTTTGAGCCAGTAAACGAAAAGGGCGGCCCGAAGACCGCCCTTTTCCTGTCGATCCGACAATGCCGGGCGTCGATTACTCTTTGATGGTGACGACGATGCCGGCACCGACGGTGCGGCCGCCTTCACGGATGGCGAAGCGCAGCTTCTCTTCCATGGCGATCGGCACGATCAGCTCGACGTCGACGGTGACGTTGTCGCCCGGCATCACCATCTCGGTGCCTTCCGGCAGCGACACGATGCCGGTCACGTCGGTGGTGCGGAAGTAGAACTGCGGCCGGTAGTTGGTGAAGAACGGCGTGTGACGGCCGCCCTCGTCCT
>SAQR01000165.1 GCA_004020365.1 Mesorhizobium sp. | reverse complement strand
TGTGGTTGGTTCAAGCGCGTGCTTGCTTTTTTATGCGGACGAGTTTTCGTCCGGAACAATACGGTACTCGACTTTTACCTTTAAGTCGGAAAAGGCCTCAGATTGGACTCCACCCCTATTGAGGTCTTCCAATAGGGCATAGAGTCGATCTAGGGGTTCCTCTCCCGTGGAGGTTCGGGGGTTTTTTAAAGCGAGGGCCCCCTTTCCCATCCAATTCCCCGTCGGGTCAAGGCCCGCCATGATTTGGATAATCTCAACCTTGACCTCGAATAGGTCTTCGGCCTGAATCCGCATCATTTGTATGACCTCGGAAGAAGGATCGGAGTATTGGTTGAGCAGGCGGCACGCAATTGCGTTGACACAGTCCCCCCCTATGACTTCATCAGGTTGATACGGGTAGGGGACCACTGGTAGGGTCGTATTAGCTGGACCCGCTTCCTCTGTTCCGCTGGGCCAGGATTCCTGGATAACGTCCAGATCAAACGTGTCCTCCCTCTCCGAGGACGCGTTTGCCTCTCCCGCGCTGGTTTGAGCATCCTCCCTTTCTTCCGATTCGCTAAAGCCTATTATTCCGTCTAGTCAGGTTTGCTTTTTTGCGTTCACTCTAGGAGTTATAGTTAGATTCGTGACTTCTTCGCATCTCTCAATCAACATACTAAAATCCATTCTCTCACCAACCCCCAAGCCGATTTTGCTAAACAAAGGACTTGGTGATTAGTAGCTGGTTCAACAAGAGCAATCTTATCTTATTGGCTTGCTTATTCAACTCGTTTGAGTAAACCCCGTCTTTTTGTCCGACATGCCTCTTCCCGTTAGCGCAATAAGGCCATTATAAGGGCCCAAATTCGAAAAAAGTTCTCCCTGTTCCGAACATTTCGACGACAAGGACAAGTTTTAAATCGCATATGCATATCCCGTCTTTATCTTTCTTTCCTTTCATTTTACT
>SAQR01000164.1 GCA_004020365.1 Mesorhizobium sp. | reverse complement strand
CATCGACCTGCAGCGCGACGCGCGACCTGAGGCCGTTGAGCACCAGCGTCTGGTGTGTCTCGGCAAGGCCCATCTCCCACGGGCTGCCGGCGTGCTTGAGCGAGGTCAGCGGCGATGCGCCGGTGCCGCCGTCATAGCCGGAAATGGTGATGTGATCGGCGCGCGCCTTGGCGACGCCGGCCGCAACCGTGCCGACACCGACTTCGGAGACCAGCTTGACCGAGACATCAGCCGCCGGGTTGACGTTCTTGAGGTCGTAGATGAGCTGCGCCAGATCCTCGATCGAGTAGATGTCGTGATGCGGCGGCGGCGAGATCAGGCCGACGCCGGGCGTCGAATGCCTGACCTTGGCGATGGTGGCATCGACCTTGTGGCCGGGCAGCTGACCGCCCTCGCCGGGCTTGGCGCCTTGCGCGACCTTGATCTGCATCATATCGGAATTCACCAGATATTCCGCCGTCACGCCGAAACGCCCGGAAGCGACCTGCTTGATCGCCGAACGCTCGGGGTTCTTCCCGCCGCCCGGCAGCGGCAGGTAACGGTCGGCCTCTTCGCCGCCCTCGCCGGTGTTAGACTTGCCGCCGATCGTGTTCATGGCGCGCGCCAGCGTGGTGTGCGCTTCCCTGGAAATCGAGCCGAAGGACATCGCTCCGGTCGAGAACCGCTTGACGATATCGGCGGCCGACATGACCTCGTCGAGCGCGACCTTCTTGCGCCCGGTTTCTTCGGCGAGCCTGATCTTGAACAGGCCGCGAATGCTCTGCGCCCGCGCCGTGTCGCTATCGATCTGAGCGGAATAGTCCTTGAACGTCTGCCACGATCCCTGGCGCACGGCGTGCTGCAGGGTGGCCACCGCATCGGGCGACCAGATATGCGCTTCGCCGCGCATGCGGAACATGTATTCGCCGCCGACCTCGAGGCTGTTGCGCAGCACCGGGTCGTTGCCGAAGCCGTCGGCATGGCGGCTGACAGTCTCGGCCGCGATCTCTTCCAGCCCGACGCCTTCGATCAGCGTCGCGGTGCCTGTGAAATATTTCTGCACAAAATCGGTCTTCAGCCCGATGGCGTCGAAGATCTGCGCGCCGCAATAGGACTGGTAGGTCGAGATGCCCATCTTCGACATCACCTTGAGAATGCCCTTGCCGATCGACTTGATGTAGCGGG
>SAQR01000163.1 GCA_004020365.1 Mesorhizobium sp. | reverse complement strand
TTGTCATCGACAGCGGGTCGGTGACGGGCGACGCGCTGAACACCGGCTTCGATGGAAGGATCTCGCTGGCCGACGGCGCCATCGACCTCAACCTCAAGACCGACGCCGTTTCCGCGGCGCTGCCGGCGGCAGCGCGCGGCGTGCTCGCCGAGCGGACGGAACTCAGTGCCGCGCTGAAGCGCGACGCCGATGGCAATGTAACCGCCAACGCGATCAGGCTGGTGTCCGGCGCGCTGACCGCCGACGGGCAGGCCAGCCTTGCCGACAACAAGCTCACCGTCGACATCAAGGGCGCGCTGGCCGACATCTCGCTGCTGTCCGGGGACGCCAACGGCGCCATCACCTTCGCGCTGAACGCGCAAGGCGCCAGCACCGCGCCCGAGCTGTCGCTGACGGTCAACAGCGACCGGCTTTCGGTTGCCGAACGCGAGATCACCGGGTTGAGCCTCACCGCCACCGGCAAGGCCGATGCCGCCAATCCGGCGGCCAATGTCCAATTGACCGGAAATGTCGCGGGCCAGCCCCTGCAAGGCAGTGCCGTGCTGGCGACGTCAGACGGCAGGCGCGCCATCGACGGGCTTTTGCTGTCGCTCGGCAAGAACCGGATATCAGGCGACCTGGCGCTTGACGAGGCTTTTGTGCCTGAAGGCAGCGTGGCGCTCGACCTGCCTGACATCGGACCGCTCGCAGCGCTGGCGCTGGAAAAGGCGGAAGGCGACGTGCGCGGCACGATCGTGTTCTCGAAGACCGGCAAGGCGCCTGAGGTCACAGTCAAGGCTTCGACGGCTTCGATTACACGCGGCGATGTTTCGGCGAAGACGGTGACCATCGATGCATCGATCGCCAACTATCTCGCCGCTCCGGTGATCTCCGGAAAAATCCGCGCCGACAGCGTCACCTCCGGCGGCACCGTCATTCGCGGCATCGATGTCGATCTGACCCGCGACGGCGACTGGACCGGCTTTTCCGGCGGCGCCACCGTCAAGGACATTCCGGCCAAGGCGGCCGGCCGCGTCAGAGTCGCCAATGGCACGACCACGGTCGAGCTCGCCTCCGGCCAGGCGACCATGCGCGGCATCAAGGCGGTGATCGCCCAGACCTCGACCATCACCATCGCCAACGGCACCACCAGCCTGGACAGGCTCGCACTCAACCTCGGCGGCGGCACGGCGACGGTTTCGGGCAAGGTTGGGG
>SAQR01000162.1:227-1281 GCA_004020365.1 Mesorhizobium sp. | reverse complement strand
TTCTACAGTCAGCTGTCGGGGATTGCTAAGTCTTTAACTTCGGGTTCTAATGTTGGTCAGTATCACGATGATGTTATAAGGTTGTTGTTGGATTCAAAGCTGAAAAGACAAGGTATTGGGTTTACCAAGACAGAGTTGATTGATTTACAGAACCATATTGAAGATCTGACATTAGCTATTCGAGTATAATCATAGGAAAGAAAGCCGATTGCAACTTTCTTGCCTTGGGGCATCGCATTCTGGATAACGTAATAAAAAGTATTTCTCTACTCTCTTCAGTCTGGTTTGCTTTAGAAGTAAGCAAGCAAAGACAAGTGGTAGGCCTAAGATAGTTCGTTAGTATGCCCGTTTTTTCCTTAGTAAAAGGGCGTGTTAAAAGAAGCTTCTAGGTCAGTGGTTATTAGCATGCAAAAATATAAGCTAAAGCTATAAAAGGGATGCGCTTTCGCGCTAGTCGCTCATCCGTAGCTTGGTCTTGACGCATGCCAAAACATTCTTTGGGACGTAGAAAGGATATATCCTAATTATCTAGAGGACGTAGCTGGCGCACAAGACGAAGGAGGACAGAAGGGGTTCGGGGGAGGAGCTCTCGGCACATAGTCAGTCGGCATGGTCTTGAATGACCCATAGGCTTTGGGCTTCGATGGCTGCTTGAAAGACGCAGATTGGGAAGTTGGCTATGGTCCGTCGTGCATTGTGCAGACGACTGATGGCTTACGTTGCCAAGAGGGTATTGTGAGACAAAGGAAAGGGCTGAAAAGGATGGTGCCCAGGATCTCACTATTACCTATGCATGTGCAAGAATGCTATACGGTAGAGGTCGATGTGTCATTGGGACACTTAGCGTGGTAGACCGGGTTAGAGTGCTGTTACCACTCATACGGAAGAAATGCCATGATGCTCTCTTGTGGCAATTGAAGTGGAACTTAACTTCAAGGGGATGTGATGTCTGGTGTGGCGAACCGTCATCACTACTGCAGGAGAGAGCTGCAATGAGACTCGCTGCGGAAGTCGAGTTAGACGACCGCGTCCTGTTGCGTTCACGGGCGAAGAC
>SAQR01000162.1:0-217 GCA_004020365.1 Mesorhizobium sp. | reverse complement strand
ACTGATGAAGTCACAAAGGCTGAATTGGAAAAAGTCGGATACCTTCATAAGGGTTTGGCATTTGTCCTGAGAACAGCCTCCTTCTCCGTCTTTCGTAGTAAGGGCATCGGAGTTCATGCTTTCCCGGCTTTCCAGTCTCTTTGCTAGCCTTTTAATCGCATCAGCCCCAGGAGGGCGCAATGTCTATGTCCGGAAGTGGTCCATCCCGCATTCTTAG
>SAQR01000161.1 GCA_004020365.1 Mesorhizobium sp. | reverse complement strand
CCTCATCGAAGATACGGCCGATCTCGGACGCACGGGCCGACAACGCTTCCGAACCTTCGGCGATGCGCGAGATCAGCTGTTGGTCGGCAGCATCGAAAATGCGGCCAAGGTCCGATGCCCGCGCTGCGAGCGCTTCGGCCGATTCGCCGATGCGCACGCTGAGCCGTTCGTCGGCGCCTTCGAAATTGCGCAGGATGTCGCCGGCGCGTGCCGCCAGCGACTGCGCCGTTTCGACCGCGCGGGCAACCAGCTTCTGGTCCGCCGCATCGAATGTACCGGCGATCTCGCTGGCACGGGCAGCCAGTTGGTCGGCCGTTTCCTGGGCGCGCGTCAGCAACGAGTTCGAGGTGTCGTCGACGCGGGCCATGATTGCGCTCGATGTATCCTCGGCCCGGGCAACGAGCGCGCTCGACGTGTCTTCGGCACGTGCGGCGAGGCGGCGATCCGCTTCCTCGAAGGTACGTGCGATATCCTCCGCCCTGGCGAGCAGGGCAGCAGAGGTCTGCTCCGCCCGTTCGGCGATCTTGCGATCGGCGTCACTGAAAGCCGCGCCTGCCTGCTCATGCAGTGCGCTGGTGACTTCCATGACCTTTTCGCGCAGCGCTCCGGCAACGAAGACGGCGCTCTTTTCGAGCACGTTGCGGACGTTGTCGACGCCGGTCGACAGCGCGCGCTCCATGGTCCCGGCGCGCTCCTCGATGATGCCGGTCTGGCGGCTGAACGCCTGCTCGATCTTTTCGACGTCGGCGGCAATGGCGTCCGAGATGTCGGTGCTTCTGGCGGCGATCTGGTCGATATGGCCGGACAGGGAACGGTCGACTTCCTTGCGCGTGTCGGCGAGCCTGGAGAGATCGTCCTCCAGCGCACGGGTCAACGCGTCGCGGCCTTCGGCCAGCTTGCCGACGTGCCCGGCGATAATGTCGTCTATGTCGCTGCGGCTCGCCGCAATTTTCTGCAGGTCTGCTTCGAGCGCGCGTCTGAGGATGTCGCGACCCTCGGCCAGCTTCTCGACCTGGCCGGCAACCAGCCCGTCGATGCTCGACCGGCTTTCCGCCAGCTTGGCGAGATCGTCTTCGAGCGCCTTGGACAGGATCGAGCGGTCCTGGATGAGCTTCTCGGCGTGGCTGTTTACAAGACCGTTGACGCTGCCGAGATCGGCCTCAAGCGCCCGCGCAAACTCTGCGCGATTGTCGGTCAGTTGCTGAGACTGGTCGGCGACGACACCCTTGATGGTGTTGAGGTCTGCTTCCAGCGCACGTCTGAGGATGTCGCGGCCTTCGGCCAGTTTCTCGACCTGGCCGGAAACCAGCCCGTCGATGCTCGACCGGCTTTCCGCCAGCTTGGCGAGATCGTCTTCG
>SAQR01000160.1 GCA_004020365.1 Mesorhizobium sp. | reverse complement strand
GTCCTGCCCGACATCTCCCCCCAAGTGGGGGAGATGTCGGGCAGGACAGAGGGGGGCGCCACAGAACTCGACGTTCACGACCTGCACCCGCTACGCCATCGCATGGCGATGATTGGCCGAATAGTGCCCGGTCAAATAATGCTCCAGCTGGCGCTCGATGTCGGTCAAAAGGCTCGACGCGCCGAAGCGGAACAGGTCCGGCTCCAGCCACCGCCGTCCCAGCTCTTCCTTCATCAGCACCAGCCAGTCGAGCGAAGCCTTGGCGGTTGAAATGCCGCCCGCCGGCTTGAAGCCGATGAGATAGCCGGTCTCCTCGAAATAGGCGCGGATGGCGCGCACCATGGCAAGGCCGACCGGCAATGTCGCGTTGACGCTTTCCTTGCCGGTCGACGTCTTGATGAAATCGGCGCCGGCCATCATCGCCACCATCGACGCCAGCATGACGTTGCGCAGCGTCGCGAGGTCGCCGGTGCCGAGAATGACCTTGAGATGCGCCTCGCCGCAGGCGGCGCGCATCGCAGCGATTTCGTTATAGAGATCCTGCCATTTCGCGGCAAAGACCAGGCCGCGCGGAATGACGACGTCGATCTCGTCGGCGCCGTCGCTGACCGAGGCTTCGATCTCCTGCAGGCGCGTCGACAGCGGCGTGAGGCCATGCGGGAAGGCGGTGGAAACGGCGGCGACATGGATGCCGCTGCCGCGCAGCGCTTCGACGGCGGTGGCGACGAAGGGATGGTAGACGCAGACCGCCGCCGGCCGGATTTTTTCGCCAGCAATGCCGAGGCCTTCGACGATGTCGCGGCGCAACGGACTGACCGCCTTGGCGCAGAGCCGTCGGACCCGCTCGTCGGTGTCGTTCGAGTTGAGCGTCGTCAGGTCCATGCAGGCGACGGCGCGCAGCAGCCAGGCGGCCTGGTTGTCGGCCTTGATCGAGCGCCGCCTGGTCAGGCTGGCGACACGCCGTTCCAGCGCCGAGCGGTTGACGCTGCGCATCGATTCCATGAAGCCGAGATCAAGCTTCATGCCGGGATTGCGGGCAATGCCGTGCGCTTGCGGCGCCGGCGCATTGGCGGCGGCGCGCGCCGGCAGCGGCGTGATCTTGGAAGGGCCCAACCTGTCGGCACCAGGATCGGCTTCGCGAAATGTGCTGCTCATCTCCTGCCCTTTCGTTCGACCACTTGTGCCGAAGATAGCCCGTGAAGCAGCGCTTCACGAGTCCTTCAGGCGGTCATAACGGAAAAAGCCTGCTGTGACATCAGCCGATGAGCGCGGCGGCGTGGAATGAAAGGAAGTAGTGATCCGTCGCGCCCCCCGGGGCATCAAAAAGGCCTGCAACATTTGCGATTAGCCGCAAGCCCCGCCCCTTCGTCATCCTAGGGCGGAGCAAGGAGCGAAGCGACGCGGCGCAGACCCTAGGA
>SAQR01000159.1 GCA_004020365.1 Mesorhizobium sp. | reverse complement strand
CGGAAAGCGGGGCCTGCGGCCATCAAATTTCCTTGGATAGGGAGTAAGGTGAAGTACACTTGATTGAACAAGAGACCGTTGTGACAGGCTCTCTGGCCTTCATCTCAAGACTTTGCGATGCCGACCTCGCCGCGCTGACCAAACGGTGGCACGAGCGCAGCTATCGACACAACGAGCTGATCATTTCCCACGGCGACACTGGTCGCGATGTCTTCTTCCTGCTGGAAGGACGGGCTCGCGTGACACTGGTTTCAGCGGACGGCAGGGAGATAGCGTATCGCGATGTCGAACCGGGTGACATTTTCGGGGAACTCGGAGGCATTGACGGGATTGCACGCTCTGCCAGCGTAGTCGCGCTGGAGGCAACCCGCGCTGCACGGCTGTCCGGCACAGCATTCCGGGATATCGTGATGACCCACCCGACTTTTGCCTGGATGCTGCTTGAGCATCTGTCTGCCCAGCTCCGGCGCATGACCGAGCGGGTATTCGAATACAGCACTCTGGTCGTGCGAAAACGGCTGATCGTCGAGCTCCTGCATCGGGCGGAGAAAGCCGCACTCGTGGACGGCGAGGTGTCCATAAGCCCGGCACCGACGCATTCCGAGCTGGCGGCAACGATGAGCACGCACAGGGAAGCGGTCTCGCGCGAAATGAGCGACCTCGCCAAGAGAGGCCTGATCGAAAAGCGCGGCAGCAGGTTATTGCTGCATGACGTCTCGGCACTACGGGCGCTGGTCGACAAGAAGGAATAGCGAAGGCTGTCGCTGCGGCGGGGGGTACCGCACGTTTCATACTCCTCGGCCGCAAGTGATTATTCCTTCCGGCAAACCGGGCAACCTAGCGTGCCAGCGCGCGGGTCGGGCTTTGATCGCTTCACCCCTTGCAAGAATCATGACTCGGCTTCTTGATGCGGGCACGGAACGTTATCCCCAGCCTGCTTGCAGACTTACAAGGGCGGATCGAAGGGTGAAGCCGCATGGACGTTAAATACCAAATCTTCGTCAGCTCGACCTACGCCGATTTGGTGGACGAAAGACGGTCGGTCATGAGGCCGTTCTTAACCTCGGGCATATTCCTGTGGGGATGGCGGCATTCCAAGCCAGCGACGACACTCAATGGGATTACATTAAGCGGCGCATCGATAACAGCGACTACTACGTACTCATCGTAGCAGAGCGGTACGGCTCAGAGTTGAAGGGTAAGAGCTACACCCAGATGGAGTACGGGTACGCCGTCGCCCAAGGCGTGCCTACCGTGGCGTTTTTGCTCGAAGGCGGTGCTCGCAAGACGTGGGCCGCGGAAAAGGTCGAGTTCGAGAAAAAGGCCAAACTCGAGAGATTCCGAAAGCTGTATGAAAAGAAGCTCGTCAAATATTGGCGCAAGAAGGACGATTTGGCGGGTAAGGTTGCGATGGCTATTAGACGTTATGACCGTGGTC
>SAQR01000015.1 GCA_004020365.1 Mesorhizobium sp. | reverse complement strand
AGATAGAATCGAGCTTCGCCGCAAAGCGCAACCGAGATGTGTGAATGCGATAGGTCCCACGAGGGGGGAGATCGGCCGTCACCGCGGCTTTCGCCAACCTTGAACGTTGCACGATGAAGCGGGACGCTGAAGCTGCCAATCTCCCCCTCGTGGGGGAGATGCCGAGTCTTGGCAAAGATGGCAGGACAGAGGGGGGGCGCGAAGGATCGCGACGCAAGGCGTTGTACCACCCGCCACCATACGCCCCGCAAAAACGGTTCGTATTTTTCCGCAACCCGTCTAAGAGCCGTCTATGGATTCTTCCCCCAACCCGCCGGCCCTCGAGCATCTGGCGCGGATACCCAAAGCCTGGCAGTGGCTGGCCCTGCTGATCTTCTCGATGCTGTTTGCCGGCGCGCTGGAATTCGCCGCCTTGCCGGCAGCGCTGCTGATCGGGCCGATGCTGGCGGCGATCCTGGCCGGCACCAACGGCGCCACGGTGCGTGTGCCGCGCGTTTTGTTCGGCGCCGCCCAGGCGATCGTTGGCTGCCTTGTCGCCGCTTCGATCTCCGCCGACATCTTTCCGCTCTTCTACAAGGAATGGCCGCTGTTCCTCGGCGCCGTGGTGGCCACCGTTACGGCGTCCAGCCTGCTCGGCTGGCTGATCAGCCGCTGGCGTATCCTGCCCGGCACCACCGCGGTCTGGGGCTCATCGCCGGGCGCGGCCACCGCCATGGTGCTGATGGCCGGCGCCTTCGGCGCCGACCAGCGCCTCGTCGCCTTCATGCAATATCTGCGCGTCATCCTTGTCTCGATGACTGCCGCACTTGTCGCAAGGGTCTCCACATCAGGCATCGAGATCCCGGCCATCATCTGGTTCCCGCCGATCGATCCGATTGCCTTTGCCGCAACACTTGGCGTGGCGCTCGTCGGCAGCCTCATCGGCAAGCTGTTCAGGCTGCCGTCACCGTTTTTCCTCGGCACCTTCATTTTCGGCACTGCGGTGCATCTCGGACTTGGCGTGACGATGCAGTTGCCGCCCTGGCTGCTCGCCCTCTTCTATACGATGATCGGCTGGACCATCGGCCTGAATTTCACCAGGGCGATCCTGAGGCACGCGACGCGTGCGCTGCCGCAGATCGTCGGCTCGATCATCATCCTCATCGCCTTCTGCGGCGGCCTCGGCTTCATGCTCAGCCATGTGCTCGGCATCGATCCGCTGACCGCCTATCTGGCGACCAGCCCCGGCGGCATGGACAGCGTCGCCATCATCGCCGCCGCCGCACAGCATGTCGACATCTCCTTCGTCATGGCGCTGCAATCGGCCCGCTTCCTCGTCGTGCTGCTGGTCGGACCGAGCGTGGCGCGGCTGGTGGCGCGAAGTCTAAGGGAATAAAGCTGCGGCTGCAGAAAGACCTGCGGCGCTGTCACATAAATGGACCGCAATCTGCTCGCGGCCGCTGAAGGACCAGCCCAGTCGCTCAGGATTGCGATATAAACAGAATCGATCCGAGGAGATATTTATCCCATTCCGATGGCCGGTCGCTCAAGATGAAAGTCTCTCGATGGACAGTTCGTGCATTACCAACGTGCCGACGTAGCGAAAGCGCCAGCTCTCGGCAATGGCGGCAGTTTCCAGCTTCAATAATTGCATGGGGCACCCGGTCGCTCCCACCGAAAACTCCTGACTGAGCGCCTGGCGATTGTATGTACCCTCCGGAATATTGAACCGCGCTATTTCGCCAGCAGGCCCCACGCACCTGATCGACCAGAACAACTCCTTTGGAAGCCTCAGGCTTCTTGCAGTCGCAGCCAGAGAAGCCTTGTACGAGCCTGGAGGCAGTTGGATATACTGCTGAAGAGCTGTGTTCTTGACGGGCGTATTCAGGAAGCGGACCGTCACCCCACCCTCGCCTTCGACCGCATCTCGGGATGTTGCGAACTTAACTTCCAGGCCCGACTGATCGCCGACCTGCCAATCAAATGGCTTGCCGCTGAACGTTGGCTCAAATGTGCTGTTGAAAACGTATCCGGCCAAATTCCGTTCTTGGTCGGATAGACTGAAAAGAAACAACCTATACGCTTGTTCATATTTGTTCTGACGAATACTGCTGTGGATCACATAGGACAGCTCGCTCTGGTTTGGTGGCGCACTCGACCCGGTCAAATCGAGCAGCAGCCGATTTGCCAAATCAAGCCCGGCGGGGGTTCTGCCCAGCGCGACCAGCAGATCGGCTCTCCAGGGCGCAGCGGCCCTGATGGCGGCCAGCACAGCCTGGTATCCATCGGGGTTCGAGAGGATTGTCGGCAGCCCCTCGACGATCGCGGGAAATTGATTTGGCCATCGCCGCAGCAAGATATCGATCTCGCCGACGGCCCCAGACAGATCGCCTGTTTCGATCGAGCGGCCTATTGACCTCTGGAGCGCGTGGATCTCCGTCTTGGACAATTTTCGGGCCTGGTCGAAAAATTCATAGGCCCGGTCTTGTTCACCCTTTCGGTACTTGATCTCGCCGATCAGGCTATAGAGACGCGCGTCAGCAAGGTCAAAGCGAAGCGCGCTTTCGAGCTTGGCAAGCATTGCGTCGAGATCGGGAGCGTTGCTCGCATCGTTCAGGTCGTTGGTAATCTCGCCTATCAAAGCATTGACGTTCAATGGATCCAGCGCGAGGGAAACGGTTGGCGTTTCAGTTTCAAGAAACCGACTTAGCCCGATCGACGAAGCCGCCAACGCTAGAACGGATGCGACGAACCAAACGCCTGAACGCCGGAGATTTCGCATAAGCGGGCTGGTCTGCTCCATCATCGACTTTGCCCTCAATTTTCGGGGTACTCGTGCCGTAATCGTAATACTGGTAGTCCATATATTTTAGGCGTAGTCGAACTTGTTCACTGTAAACTTCGACATCGCGGCTCCGCCCGGCGGCGGTCAACGGGACAGCCTCGCCGAACGCTTCGATCACATCGATGCGCGTGCCTGTTTTGCCAGCAAGCGTCCGGATTGCGGCGGCACCGACAAGGGCGCTGGGATCGGGTTCGACGGCCAGGACATTATTCTAGCGAACAGCTACGCTACCGTCTGTTGCCTCGTCAAGTTCAGTCACGAGAATTCGAACCGCGCGAACTTCGTCCGCGCAAATTCGCAATTCGCGAAACCGGGTACCGAGTGTGGCAGCAATTCGTTGGCCTTCACCTCGCCGCAATCTCCGTTTCTCGATAGCGACGACGGGCTAGGAGCGCGGGCCTAGCCATCCGATCGATGGGCACGGAACTCGACTCGGCTGTCATCACAGGAGACGCGCAATTGACGACGACAAAAGCCGACTGCGGCGCTTGAAGAAAAGGCGCGAGCGTCGCATGGTCCGCGATGATAACCTCTTCCCCACCCGCCGTCGCCTGCTGACGGGAGCCTTGGCACTTGGGGCCCTGACGGCCGTTGCCCCCGGATCGGCTGCCATGCCCACCAGCCAACTCCGGCACCGCACGCCTGGACGCACTCTGACGCAGGTGCCCAGCGGTCTTGTCGTCTTGGGCGGCGACGGGACGGATGTCGCCGCTTGTGTCCGCGCCCTGGCCCAGATCAGGTCAATGGGAGGCGGAATCCTGATGTTCCGCCGCGGGGTCTACAATTGGTCCTCGGCGGACCTGAGGGCCCTGGGCCACCCCGGAATTGCGGTTCCGGCCAACTGCACAATCGACGGCAACGGATCGGTCATCAACATCACCGGATCAGACCAGATCTTCTATATCTTCACCGCTACCGACGTCTCCAGAGTCGCCGTCGCCGATCTGACGGTCATAGGCAATGGCGCGTCGACTAGTTACAACAACGGCGCATTCATGAAGTTCGTCCTGAGCACGGCCGCAACGGAGAGCATCGACACCTTCACGTTGGACACTGTCGAACTTCAGAACTTCAAGGCGCCGTGGTGGGTGCTTGTCGACAATGAAAGTCCTTCGAATCTCGAGATTCAGCACGTTCGAATCAACGGCCTGCGCGGCATTTCGCGGCCGGGCAATTCGCTGGACCCGGCGAACATCGGCGCCAATGCCGCCGTCATCGCCATCAGCAGCATGGCACAGGAGCCGGCCGATGCCGCCCGGGCAATTGTCCGTGACGTGATCGTAACCGGCTTTTACGCCGAGGCGGCTCACATCAAGCAGGGCATCATCTTCAACTACAATGTCCACAACAGTGAGATCAGCGGTGCCGTGGTCCACAATGCCGGGCTGGTAGGCGGTCAGGACGACACCGGCTGCTACGCGCTGCAAGTCTATGGTGCCAACAACCGCAACATACGCATCACGGATCCCGTTCTGATCTCGCCGCGCGACAACGGCATCTATGCGGCCAACGGCTCCGGTCTCGTCATCCAGAATGCGATGGTGCGCGGACAGACCAGCACCGCCGACGCGACACTGCCGAAGGCTGGGATTTCGATCAACGGCGTCCGCGACGTGGCGATTTCCGGCGGAGCGCTCAACAACAACGTCACCGACCTCTATCTGGGGATCCGGGGAAAGAGGGCCAACGTCAGTGTCCAGAGTGTACATTGTGCCGGGGCGTCCAAGGCTGGCATCTGGCTGCAAGGATCCGAGGCCGATGTCGGTGGTGTGACGATCACCGGGGCGCGGGTCATTGCGGGCACGACAGCCCGGGCACTCTATTCCCCAAACGATACCATGCACTACGTCAATGACGTGCGGATCGCCGATAGCGATTTCGCCACCACATATCTTACCGCGGTCGAGGTGTCCGGCTCTCCCACTCCGGCTCGGAATTGGAGTTTCAGCAACGTGACCTGCACATCGCGTGGGACGCCCTTCCAAGCGTATCAATTTGGCGGGCGGATGACGATCCAGGGCATGCGATTGGTATTGTCGGGTGGCGGGACGGTGGGGTACAGCGCCTTTCGCTGTTTTGGAGCCGGCATGATGATAGTCGATGGCCTAACCATCGCCGGCCAAAAGGTGGGCACTCTGATGGACACGCGGCGTTTTGTCGGCTCCCTGACGAACATCCACTTGGAAAATTCCAGCACCCGGCCCGTCACGGCTTCGGAGGGAACTGTCAGGCCGACATTCCCAGGCTTTCCAGGCGCTCGCATCCAGAACCTAGCGCTGGGCGCCGGCGGGCACCGCGAGTGGCAATGGCAGTCAGGCGGATGGATTGGAGTCAAGTGACCGGTCGGTGCGAGAGGCCTATGCCAATCCGACAATAAACCCATTGCTGTCAGCCCGCATGCCACGCCATTCCATCAAAATCGGTGGCAGAATTGTTTCTGGGCTCAAACAAGACTAACAAATTTTTCCAGCTGCTTTTCCTTATTGTACTCAGTTCGAATCGTCGTGTGGCCCTCCGTCGCAATACCTTTCCACGAGCCATCGCCAAGACTTTGCTTGATGATCTCGACGGTCTCTTCGGCATCGTCGTAGACTCGCATGGTCTGCCCGTCGACCATTCCAGGCGGATAATTCCCAGCGTCGGTGAGAAGCAATGCTCCTGCCCCCATCGCCTCAAAGCAGCGCATATTGCCGCGATCCCCTCCCGCCATGTCGATAGCGGCATTGATAACGATTTTGGCACGGCTGAGTTGTGCATACATCTCTCGTCCAAAGACTGGTGGATTTGCTACGCGCCGTATCGAAGTTGGCCGCCGTACTGCCGCTAGAGGCCCAAACCAACCAAGCGGCGTTTCTGCAAGTCTCGTGTAGCGCGAGTTATCGAGATGAAAGACAACTCGATAACGATCGCCGAGCCGTGCCACGGTATCGAGAATCTCTCGACGGCGTTGATGATGGCGGCTGAACCCACCGAAGAACAAAACATCTATGTCACGATCGTCATTGTCAGCATAGGCATCCAGTTCGGGATCGTGAGCTGGGAAGAACTCGGCGGTACGAATTCCCATGCTCTCGTAGTCGGCACGGATGGACGGGAAGTTCGATACAACGAGATCATAGCCGAACAGATCAGATTTGCCAGGTGCAGCACGCCAGGCAATTGTTCTTTTCACATGCCCAGGCAATCGCTTCAGGAAGACGCTATCAAAGCGAATTGGATCAAGATTGTAGAACACCTCCGTGCGATTCGCCTCAATCTGGGCGAGCAGAATATCGGCTAGCGGCGTATCATCGCGAAGGCCATTTTCATGCGCCCAGGCGCGTTGCAGACGCTCGTCATCGCCATTCGTGAAAAACACCTCCGGTGCATTCTCCAACACCGGCTTCAGTAGATGTGAGGCACCATACCGGTCGTGCAGAAAAACCTGCTTCTGCGCTTCGAATCGATCTCCTGGTTGAATAAGTGAGGCAAGCCGGGAATGGTAATTCGATGTCGTGCCGGAATTCTGGAAAAGCCGCATACATTCCCTTTTTAAGATGTCGAGAATGGCATGATTGAGTATAAAACTCTTAACCGTGCTCGGGGCGGATTGCCCGGGTGCGAAGCGCAATATGCCTCAGTCCAACTGTCGCCGAGCCGCTGTCATTTGTACTGTCGGTGACCGAAGCGGGCGAATAAAAAGTGACAGGACTGGCGGGTCCCCTTGGCAGCCTGACTCTATCGATCGCCCCGATATGCCCAGCCAACCTGTTGACGCGCCACATCAAGTCGCTACCTCCGGCGAATCGTCTGGCCGGCCGTCACGCTCCTGCGAAGCATCGGCAATTTCCGTGGCTCTCCGTACAGCGAATCTTGCCCGCGGGGCTTTTTTGGCTGCGGTATACCGTAGGCGATCATCAAAATCATAATCAGGCCGCCGCCAGTGATCAGGCTGGTGAAAAGTGACACATTTCCTAACGACATAATAAACGGGATTGAGACAGTCGCGGCGAAAGGGAGGCGATCAGGTGTCACGACCTTGTTCGCAAGACTGAGCAGGAAGCCGAGAACGGCCCCAATAATGACGACACCCATAAATCCGTAGGCCGCCACCCCGTCCGTGGCCCAGAAATTTGCATTGGCGTTAAATCCGGTGCCACCGACCAGTTTCATGCCAACAACGTAGCCAAGAGGCTCCCTATAGGGGTAGGAGACGATCTGGTTGATAATATTTATATGCGACCAATAGGTTATCGGATTGTGAGAAAACACATCCGCGTACACCCCCGTCATTGCGCCTTGAATGCCCAGGGTCCGCATATAGATCAAGGAGGCTAAATCAAGGACGATCCCATCAGGCTCGTAGTTGGTGGCCTTGAGAATTGCGAAAATAGACCCCGCTAGCGCAGCAAAGCCAAATGCAATTCTAGGCGTCGATATACGACCTTTCTTAAGCGCGAAAAAATAAAAACCAAACATCACTACCAGCATTGCCAACATGATTTTCCCGGCGAAAGCCATGAAGACGATAATCTGCCCTGCAAGCCCAACCGCTACCGCCCATCGTCGTGTCTGATCAAACAGACCAACAGCCAGAAGGTACGGGCTCATCGCAAAGGACAGCCACCCCGTCAGATAAAGCGCAAGCGCGCTAGCCTCCATGCCGCCAAACCGGGCGCGCTGTTCATAGATTTCGTCCAGCCCGGAGAACGACATCATTCCTCGGTACGTTCCGACATAGAAAGCGATGGCGGCCAAGTAGAATGCAAAAAAAACAAAGAAAAACGTGCCTGCCGAGACTTGGCTAGTGAGAGAATACGGTTTGAAGCGGATAACTCGAGGAATATACAGAATCAGAAAGAACGATGCAGCCACCGAAACAATGAGCCAAGTTGCATCAAAACTTGCGTAGCCTTGCATAGCGACAATAAGTAAAGTAGGAATGAAAGCCATAAGGTACAGCATCCAACAGAAAAAATCTGAATACCTGGTCACCGATATGGGAAGTAACAATGCAAACAAAAATATAAGGACACAGGATATAGAAGTGTCTGACGGATTGTATACATAAGGAAATCCGATATAAGAATAATGGACCGATGCCCATTTGATATAAATGTCCAGGAAAGCAACAACGTAGATCGCCACCCAAAGGATGACAAACATCCGCTTGTAGCTGATATTTCCACCTCTTACGTGTTCCAATTGCCCACCTTGCCGAAGTGAACCATGCACAATCCTTTCATGATGCCAGCTATTACTGCCATCCAAAAGCGGAACCCATGACTAACTCGCCACCTGGCGTAATATTTGTTGGCGTTTGTTGCCCTGCGTATGGCGTGGTCATCGAGGCTGCTCGGCGCAGGAGCCCCCGCTATGGCGACGGAAACTTCTAGGCGATCGTGGCGATGCCGGATTGATCGATTGCAGGTCGAGCACCGCCCTTGCATTCTCCATTCCATAGTGTCGAGGGCTCCAGGACTGTTGCCAGAGGCGGCTAAGCAAAGACCTTCAGTGCATCGGCGACAGCCTCAACCTGGCTTCCCGTCATTTCAGGAAAAATCGGCAGAGACAGGATGCGAGACTGCATGCGATGGACTACCGGGTAATCATTCGGTTTGCTGCCCATATGGGCGTAGCACGGCAGAAACGGTAAGCCGCGCGGGTAGTTGATTACCGTTTGAATGCCGCGTGACTTAAGGAAAACCGCCAGTTGGTCGCGCCGATCGTGGCTTATGACGTAGAGATGCCAGGCCGGATCGCGGTCGTTGCCAATGTAGGGAAGATCGAGACCCGGCAAATCGGCAAGCCTCTGCTGATATTGCGCCGCTATCGCACGGCGCGCATCGGTCCACGCGGCAAGGCGCTTTAGCTTCACTGACAATACCGCGGCCTGCAACCCGTCGAGGCGGCTGTTGATGCCTTCTATCTGGTGGTCGCCTTTAACCAGTCCACCATGACGGGCAAACATTGCCATACGGTCGGCCAAGGATTTGTCGGAGGTGACAATCGCTCCAGCGTCACCCATGGCGCCGAGATTTTTTCCAGGATAGAAAGAGAAGCTCGCCGCGATGCCAAAGGTGCCTACCTGACGGCCCTTGAAGGTAGCGAGATGGGCCTGAGCACAATCCTCAATCACCCACAGGCCGTGTCTGGCCGCGACCGCCATCACCCCATCCATATCGGCCGGCTGGCCATAAAGATGAACCGGGATGATGCCGACCGTCCGGGGGGTGATCTTGTCGGCCAATTTCGCGACATCGATCGTGTAAGTGAACGGATCGACATCACAAAAGACAACTTTTGCGCCGGTCTGGGTCACGGTTTCGCTGGTCGATATCCATGACATCGCTGGCACAATCACCTCATCGCCCGACTTCAGGCCAAGGGCAACCATGGCGATGTACAAAGCGTCTGTTCCGTTCGCACAGGATACGCAATGCGGAACACCTACCGCTTCGGCAAACTCACGCTCGAATTTTTCGACGAATGGCCCTCGAATGAATGCCGATTGGGAGATCACATCGGCGATCGCAGCATCGATTTCTGGTTTGATTGTAAGATATTGCGCGTGCAAATCGGCAAACGGTACACTCGTCGTCAACATTTCCGCGGCGTCCATGAAATCTAATCCTGTTTAATTGATCTGAGGAACCGGGCCGGGTTGCCGGCATAAATCCCAGGTTTGTCTATGTTTCGTGTGACCACGGCGCCGGCGCCGATCACCACGTCATCGCAGATGGAGACTGGCAAGATGGTGGCGTTTGAACCGATCGAGACATTGTTGCCGATGATCGTTTTCTTCCACAATTCCCGGCGGCCGCGCGCAGGTCCACCAACGGAGAACAGGTCGTTCACGAAGACCACCCCGTGCCCGACGAAACAATCCTCCCCGATTGTCACCAGTTCACAAACAAAGGCATGGGATTGAATTCTTGTTCTCGCTCCAACTGAAACGTTTGCCTGAATTTCCACGAACGGACCGACGAAGACACCATCGCCAATCGTGCAGCCATAAAGGTTTACCGGCTGCACGACAGTGACGTGTTCGCCGAAGGCAACGTTGACGATGCCGACCGATCGAATGTCAGACGGCTCGACGATATGGGCGCCGGTCACGCCGCGATCTCTGAAGGCCGTCCAAGGCGGCAGCGCTGAGGACGAAAGCGGAGTGGCACCTCTTGGCCGGTCTCGACGGATTCATAAATGGCGGAAATGAGTTCCAGGCTTTTGCGACCCTGCAGGCCATCTACCAGGTGTTGCCGTCCGCTATTGATGCTTTCGACGACATGTTCGTAGTAGGCTTGGTGACCGAAGCCATAGACGTTGGGAGGATTGACCGAAAATTTGGTCAAAACCTCAGCGTCGTCAGGTCTGGGTTCCACAAAGTTCCATACTTTCATTTGGTTTACGGCAAAGCCACCGATCTCCACCGATCCCTTCTCGCCGAGGATGGAGATGGAACCCTCGAGATCCTTGGGCCTTGCAGCTGTGGTAGCTTCGATTATCCCGAGGGCGCCGTTGGTGAATCGCAAGGCGACCACTGCGGTATCCTCAGCCTCGATATTCACCAATGCCGTTCGCGTCATGGCGAACACGCTCTCGACGTCGCCCATCATCCATTCGAGCAGATCGACGTGATGACTGGCCTGGTTGGTGAGCACGCCACCATCGAGCGCCCAGGTGCCGCGCCAGGTATCTTGGTCATAATACGACTGGGGGCGGCACCAACGAACCCGCACAGTCCCCATGACAATCTTGCCGAAGCGACCGGCGACCAGAGCCTCCCGCAATTTAACGACCGGCACGTTGAAACGGTTCTGCTTCACGATGAAAAGCTTGATGCCGGCGACATCACATGCACGGATCATCGCATCTGCGTCGGCAAGCGTCAGCGCCATCGGTTTTTCAACGATTAGGTGCTTGCCGTGGCGCGCGAGCGCGATGGCGTCGCGAGCGTGATTGCCGCTCTCGGTCAAGATGACAGCGACATCAGGCGATTCACGCTCCATCATCTCGTTCATGTCTGCGTAGGCCGGCACACCATATTTTGCAGCCGTCGCTTTCGCCTTGTTGATGTCGATGTCGCAAACTGCAGCCAGTTTGGCTCCGGTGATCGCGTTCTCCCCTAGCAATTGCGAGTGGCGAACGGAGATTCGACCACATCCAACCAGCGCAAATCTAAGCATGTCTCTATGTTCCTGTTTTTCGTTCAGGGCCATTGCTGGCTCACTGAAGCTTGAAGTCGGCAGAATTTCCTAGAGGGAAGCGCCGTTTCAACCGGTGCCGATCCAACGCCTCGCTTGAGCCGCGGACCATGTACACGTTCCCACCATGATTAACGAACCAGGCAGACACTCTAAGCAGCGGGCTTTGAGGCACTGATGACGAAACCCGAACTGAACACACGCCAATTCAGCACCGAGCAGAGGTTTTCGAACAATGCGACGCCAAGATAGGCGGGCAAGAAGAAAGCGAAGTAATCGCTGGCGCGATAAAACGGCATGACGTCTACCTTCTCGAATCCTTCCCGGCGAAATACCTTTGCCATATCCGAGGGAGAGCAGTGGTCAAAAAAGGCCGGATAGCCGGTAACACCAACTGCAGCTGGTCTAATGTACGGAATGAGCCATTTTTGCAGAACTGGTCCGACGAGCCGCAACGCAATCGAATAGGGGTGCCACTTCGAGGGTATATAGTGGTGCATCACGCCACCGGGCCTCAGCACCAAAAACATCGAACGCGCCGCCGCCTCGTTGTCCGGTACATGCTCCATCAATGTGATTGAAATGAGCATATCTGCCTCGACATTGACCGGCTGCTCGATCGACTGAACGATAAATCGATCATAGATGGTATAGCAGTGGGGCCTCTCCTCGATATCGAGGCCAATATAGCTAAAATCGTGGCCGCGCTGCAGCAGCGGCCGATCGATCCCACCGACCTCGAGGATCGCAGAAGGCCCAAGGCGCGTAACGTCGTCGGCGATACGGCGTTCGAGTTCCGCTTTGTAGGACGGGGCGCCGAAAACCTTGGGGAAGCGGCGCTCCAACCACGCGGCGGCGTTCCTGTTCCAGCCGATAAACCTCTTGAGGACCACCGCGCCACCTTTCCTGCCAACAGTTTTACTGGGAGACAGCATTACTTTGCTACTTAAGCCTCATACCGCGACCCGTTCGCCTTTTGCTGCCTGCAGGCTTACCGCTCTCGTTGCCCGGTCGCAGAATGCAAGGTGAAGAGCATAGCTGACGGCAGTGGCTACGCCGTACCAGATCATGACAGTTGTCGGATTGCCGACACCCACCCAGCCGAGCCAGCCGAAAACACACAGGGTGAAAATAAACCGGCTCAACTCCCACGTGAACTGAAGCGACTGACGGTCGACAACGACAAGGGTCATCGTCAGCGCGACGGCTACGAAACGCACATAGGCGATCGGAAATCCGATGGCGCAAAGCCTGCCCGCCAATGCCCAGTCGGCGCCGAAGACGAGGGGGATGACGCTTGCCGATAGCACCATTCCGATGAGCGTCGGCACCAGGCCGACAGCAAGAAGATAGAGGAGCGAACGTCGGAACGCCTTGTTCAAACCTTGCTTGTCAGTACGATAAAGTGTCGAGAATTCACCGGTAAAGACTTGCGAAATGGCCAGCGCGATGATCGCGACGGGCATCAGGATGAACCGTTCGACGAGTGCATACTGCCCCGCGACGTTGAGATCGAACAGCGCCAGAAATGCGAATGGTGCAACCGCCGCGCTAAGCGCGGACAAGAGCGCCCCCGGGAATGTGAGAAAGCCATATTTCTTGAAGCGAACCGCCGTAAGTCTCATCGTCGCAACGGAGATGGGAGAGACCAGGGTTCGCCAGAGCTTGCCGCTCCCGCGCAAAATAGCGACACTTCCGACAATTCTTCCGAACGCGTCGGCCAGCACGAGGCCAACTCCAAAGAAAGGCAAGACCGCGCATCCGAGCGCGCTAATCGAAAAGCCTACCGATTGCGAGATCTTCGAGCGGGCGCTGAGACCATAATTGCGATCGCGGATCGGCAGAAAGGTCAGCATTTGATAAATGCCAGCGACAATCATCGCGCCGGGCACGATAAAGATAATGTCCCGCAGAGGCGACGCGCCACTTGGGATCCACAGATCGACCACGCCGGCGACAAGAACACCTGCCACCCCGGTCAAAATGCACAGTCGAAACGTGAATTTCAGCAGGTTGTCCAAAACCCTGCCTGATCTTGCTCCCAAAATCGCGACCTCGTACCGAAACGCGGAAAACATGATCGCCACGTTCATTATGGACAAATAGATCTGATATCGGCCGAACGATTCCGAATCATATAAACGAGTCAAGGCTGGGAGAACTGCAATTGCAATAAGTTGCGCTACAACCGAACCCGACAGGACGGTCAGGATGCTTCGAAACATTCCGACCCGCCAAGTATTAAAAGGGGTACAATTTTCGCCTGACGCAAAACTTGGCCGGCAAACGGCCGAACGGTCGGGGAGAGCCAATTTCCAGCGCCAAGCAGTTCCGCAATGAGGTTCAGGACAGAAGCTCCGATCGGCTTGTTCTTGGGGTTATGCACCGGCGGAGTTCTGCGCCTTGTGAATGTTGTTCGTCTTTCGCGCACTGCCACCGTGGATCGCGAGACTCGGTGGTCGCAGGTCTCGATGCATATACATCTCGGGGCGCACCCGCCAGGCATTCCGCGCCCATAGTGTTCGACGAGCCGCCCCGACATCGATGTTCCGCAACCGAGATTGCGGCATCTAAGCGAGATGATTTTTGCCAGAGTGCGGCTTTGTGAAAAATTGTCCGAGTTTGCGCATTGGCTTGGCAACAAGCGCGTAGTCGAGGGACCCAGACCCAAGCCAACGGCGTCGAGATCGTAGCGCTTCCAGATTGTGCCCGATGTGCGAACGGAAGCTCCTTGTGCTGGCTCCGCCCACCATCATATCCACCAATATATCGTTGGTGACAACGGTCTGGAATCCGTGGAGTTCAACAGCTCTCAGCATCCAATCATAATCCGATGCCACTTTGAGGCTGAGATCGAATGCACCGACCGCGTCCGCAACCTTCCGCCTGACGTAGAACGTTGGATGGGCCGGCATCCATCCGGTCCGAAAGCCTTTGGCGGGTCGGGCGGCGGCACGCCAGCGGCGTACGACCCGCTTGCTCAGATGGTCTTCGACAAAATCCAGGTCTCCATGCACGATATCGGCTGTCTCGAGCCCTGCGGATATTCGTCCCAGCACTGCGCGGTCGTGAAAGCAATCGTCTGAATTCAGCACGCCTACCGCGTCTCCGGTGTAAAGACGCAGCCCCTTGTTGAGTGCATCATACATTCCGCTGTCGGGCTCGCTGATCAGCCGGATCTGGTCCGGAGGGTAAGACCGGACAATGGACAACGTCTCGTCCGACGAATTGCCGTCGATGACCACCAGTTCCTTGTCGCCATGATCCTGGGCCAGGAAACTATCGATCGTATGCCTGATTGTCGCCGCGGAGTTCCAACAGACGGTCAAGACCGAGATTTTCATGTCGACCCCACCCAAACTTCACTACTGTGCCGCAACGCGAATGCGATCCTCATCCAGGCGCCGGTGCTCGGATTCCCGCCTTACCGTTTCGAGGTCGGACTGGATCATCTCCTGGACCATCGTGGCGAGCGACGTTGTCGCCTTCCACCCGAGAACGCGCTCCGCTTTCGAGGCGTCGCCGATCAGAAGCTCTACTTCTGTCGGCCTGAAATAACGCGGATCCACCTCGATCAGGACGGCGCCCGATTTCGCGTCGATGCCTTTTTCGTCGACGCCGGAACCAACCCATTGGATCTCGGTCCCCACCTCGCTGAATGCAAGCTCGACAAAACGGCGGACCGAGTTCTTCACCCCGGTTGCAAGCACGTAATCGTCGGGCACGTCATGCTGAAGAATTCGCCACATGCCTTCGACGTAATCGCGGGCATGGCCCCAATCCCGTTCAGCCGACAGGTTGCCGAGGTAGAGCTTTTCCTGAAGACCGAGGCTGATTGCAGCAGCCGCGCGCGTGATCTTGCGGGTAACGAAGGTCTCGCCGCGCATCGGGCTTTCGTGATTGAACAGGATGCCGTTGGACGCATGGATATCGTAAGCTTCGCGGTAATTCACGGTGATCCAGTAGGCATAAATCTTTGCCGCCGCATAGGGCGACCGCGGATAGAAAGGCGTCGTCTCCCGCTGCGGGATCTCCTGCACCTTGCCGTAGAGCTCGGAAGTCGAGGCCTGATAAAAACGCGTCTTTTTTGTCAGGCCAAGCAGCCGGACTGCTTCGAGGAGACGCAATGTGCCGATCGCGTCGGCATTCGCGGTATATTCCGCAGTCTCGAAGCTTACCTGGACGTGAGATTGTGCGGCGAGATTGTAGATCTCGTCTGGCTGCACTTCCTGGACGATACGGATGAGGTTGGTGGCGTCGGTCATGTCGCCATAGTGCAGCGACAGCCTTACGTCCTTCTCATGCGGATCCTGGTAGAGATTGTCGATGCGACCGGTATTGAAAGACGAGGAACGCCGTTTGATGCCATGGACGTCATAGCCCTTTGCCAAGAGAAGTTCCGCCAGATAGGCGCCATCCTGGCCGGTGATGCCGGTAATGAGGGCGGTTTTTCTGGTCATTGTGCTTCTCCGAGGTCGATACGACGATATTTCTCAACGCTGATCAGCGTGGCTTTAGACATTACAATGCCCATTTCAAAAGCTGGAGATGTGAGGCTCGTGAGTGGCGGCTTGGCTGTGTCGACTAGCGAGTTGCCGCTTTATCAACGCGCGCCAAATCCCGTCAGCATGGTTCGGATGGTACGAAATACGATCAGCACGTCGAGCCACGGGGAGAAGTTTTTGATGTAGTAGAAGTCGTAGTGAAGCTTCTCTAGAACGTCGCTTACCGCCGCGACATGACCTTGATTGACTTGCGCCCATCCAGTGATGCCAGGCCGCACGATATGGCGATATCGATAGAACGGCAGCTCCGCCTCATACCAGTTGGAGAGTACGAGTGCTTCCGGGCGTGGCCCGATCCAGCTCATTTCACCGCGCAAAATATTGATAGCCTGCGGCAACTCGTCGATCCTGGACGTTCTCAAAAAACGCCCGACACGAGTGATGCGCGCGTCGCCAATTTTCGTAATGGCCTCTTCCTTCTCGTCATTAGAAGCGCTGCCGAGCTTCATCGTTCTGAACTTATAGACCTCGTACGGATTTCCTCGGTAGCCCATTCGCTTCTGTCTAAATAGCGCAGGTCCGGGTGAATCGAACTTTATGGCAATCACCACAAACACTAGCAATGGCGAGAACACAACAAGCACAAACAACGCAGACATCCAGTCAATTGCCTGTTTTATTTTTAGATAGGCCTGATTTGGATTCAACGACCCCAATGTATTCTCAGACAAATGCTCGATTTCAACACGGCCTGTGAGCGATTCTCTTATTTGTTTGACATGATAGACTGGCGTTCCCGACAGCGCGCGGTCGGCGATGTATCGCTCCCACTCATCGGAAAGATCGGCCCGCAGATCAGCAACCACGCCGCTGGCATACTGGACAATTGTGTTGGGCGAACTAACTCTGTGCCAGTTCACACCCGAGATGCTCTCCAACCTGTCGACATCCCCTCCCGGAATTATAGCCAGCCGGTATGGGTCGAGCCGCCGCGTGGCTATGCTCAATCCAAAATACCACAGGGTCGATTGAATGAAGCTGGCTGCCGCTTGAAATCGACTATAATCGAACCTGAAAAAGAAGATGGTCACGAACACAAGGCCGTAGGTCAGGGCGAAGGTGGGGAAGATGTAGCCAGCCGCCGCGACGCCGGGGAAGTTGCCGATCCGCTTGTAAAGCAAGTAGCCCGATGTATGAGCGACGAATGCCGCAAAAATCGTGGCCTGCATGTTCGATGACCAGATTACGCGGGGATCGACCGACATCCTGATGAGCGCCGGCAGTAGAATGGCGAATGTCAATCCGCCAAGCAGCTGAAAGCGCGTCCGAAGCAGGAGATGCCTGTGGTTGGGCAGTTGGATGGTGGTGGTGTTCAAATTGCCGCTCGCGAACCGGATCCCGCGAAAACCTGACGCTCACTTACCAAGATGCCGCTCTCGGCCAACGCTTGAATAGGCAATGCCTTCCTTCACGACATCCTCACCCCGGTAAACGTTTCGAAGGTCAACCATCACCGGCGTTGCCATGAGCGCACGGAGCCGCTTGAGATCCAATGACCGAAAGGCATTCCACTCGGTGACGATCACTATCGCATGGGAGCCGTCGGCTACCGCGTAGGCGCTGTCCCCGAATTCAATGCCCTCGATCAACTTGCGCGCCTGCTCCATGCCGACCGGATCATATGCCTTGATCGAAGCGCCCGCATCCTTCAGCGCCTGAATGATGGCCAATGAGGGGGCGTCGCGCATATCGTCGGTGTTGGGCTTGAACGTAAGGCCGAGGACGCCAATGGTCTTGCCGCGAACCGAGCCCCCGCAGGCATCGACCACTTTGCGCGCCATTGCCCGTTTACGCTGGTCGTTTATCGAGACCGTCGTTTCAATAAGCCGGATCGGACTTGCCGCGTCCTGCGCGGTCTTGACCAGCGCCAGCGTATCTTTCGGGAAACAGGAGCCGCCATAGCCCGGCCCGGCGTGAAGAAACTTTGCGCCGATGCGATTGTCCATGCCGATGCCCCGCGCGACGTCCTGCACATCGGCTCCCAACCGCTCGCAGAGATCGGCAATTTCGTTGATGAAGGTGATCTTCATCGCCAGAAATGCATTCCCTGCATATTTGGTAAGCTCCGCCGTACGTCGGCTCGTATAGAAAATCGGCGGGGCATTCAGCGAGAGCGGACGGTAGATCTCGCCCATCACTGCCTTGGCCGCTGTTGCGTCGGTCCCGACAATGATGCGATCGGGGCGCTTGAAATCCTCGATCGCCGACCCCTCGCGAAGAAATTCCGGATTGGAGACCACCGCAAAATCGGCCGTTGGATTCTGCTCGCGGATAATTCGCTCGACCTCGTCACCAGTACCAACAGGCACCGTCGATTTCGTCACAACGACCGTAAATCCCTTCAGCGCCCGGCCTACTTCGGCCGCCGCGTCATAAACAAAGGATAGATCGGCAAAACCGTCGCCACGTCGCGACGGCGTGCCCACGGCAATGAAGACGACATCCGATTGAGAAACCGCATCCGCCAGATTGTCGTCGAAACGCAAGCGACCTTGCAAAGCGTTGGTGGTGACGAGCTCCTCGAGCCCTGGCTCATAGATTGGTATCTTGCCGCCCTTGAGCATGGCAAGCTTTTCTGGATCGCGATCAATGCAGCAGACCTGATGGCCAAAGTCGGCGAAACAGGCGCCCGAGACAAGGCCAACGTAGCCGGCACCAATCATTGTTATTCGCATGCAATGACTCCCAATCGGCGCGGATGAGACGATCTCGCACAGCGCCAAGTCTTACCAACCGACGGCTACCGCACTCCCGGGTGAATCCCGAGAGCGGATACCACAACAATTTACATCACGGCGCCGCCTTGATGGTGGCGCTACGCGATGGCGACGAGTTCCCTTGAATCCAGGTCGACAGGGATCTCGCCATTCATGATGGCAACCAGAACCCGGGCCCTTCCGGCCGGATCGAGCCGGTCAAGGCGACCGATCATCTCCGCGAAAGGACCCGAGAGAATCCGAACCGAGGCGCCCGCCGTAAGGCCTCCGCTGAAATCAAGCAAGCCGTCCTTGCCGGTCAGGGCAATGAACCGCTCCACCAGCCCCGACGGGACCGGCAATGGCCGCTCGCCCTGCATGATGAGGGAGCGCACACCGAACGTTCCGTTGACCGAGCGCCAGCGCTGCAGCGCGACATCGAGGGCGATGAACATGTAACCTGGAAAATAGGCTGCCGGTCGCGTCTCGACGCGCCGGGCATGACGAATGGTCCTCTCGCAGCGGGGTATAAACGGGTGAAATCCCTGCAACCGGAGATGCCGTTCGGCGACGTCTTCCTTTCCCGGAAAAACGCTGGCGGCATACCAGCGCGCTGCGGCGCCGGTTGCGGGCCGCTGTGGCAACACAGTCGCCTTAACAGTTGTTTTTTTCGAGGTGATCACAAGTATCCTTCTCGGCGGTCTTTGGCACGGTCGGGGCAAGCGTTACGACAGCGCCAAGATACCAGCAAGCAACCATATCGCGAGAATCGATGCGGTGGGTCGAATCCTATTAATTGTCCACTACTTTAGCTGCGCCTAATAGTCATCGCGCCGCTTTCTTTCTTAGCTATCCAGCAGCGGTATCGAGCAATTGTGTCGATATGTAGCTGCCTGGTTGCGCTGACTCGCGACCAACCGCAGGCTCTTCTGGTCCTTAATCGGTCGATTTGAACATTGTGTGACGGTATCGTTAGCAAAGCGTTACCGACCGCCTGGCGGCGGCCTGCTTCGACGCGAACTCGCGGCAGGCCGTCGCAGAAACGGGACCACGATCATATCCTGTGGCTGCGTGGACTCGATCAGTTCTGCGCCCGAGAGCTCAGGGGCGCTTGAGCAGCGACCAGACGGCTGGCACCAGGCTCGCCGCCAGGCCGACCTTGATCAGGTCGCCGACGATGAACGGCACGACGCCGAACTGCCATGACTTTTCCGGGCCGATGAGCAGCGCCAGCCAGGCAAAGCCCATCGCCATCATGATGATTTCGGCAACCAGCATCGCGTTGAAGAGCTTGACCGGGTGGCGATCCCAGCCGCGATCGGCGGCCCAGCCAACGATCGCCGCCATGACGACGAAGCCGGCAAGATAGCCGCCGGTCGAGCCGAGCATGTAGGCAATGCCGATGCCCTTTTCCGGCGTGCCCTGGAAGACCGGCAAGCCGATGGCGCCCTCCGCCATGTAGAGAAGCAGCGTGGCGACGCCGAGGCGCATGCCGAATGCAGCTGATATCAGAAACACGGCCAGGGTCTGCATCGAGATGTCGACCGGTCCGAGCAAAACCCTGGTCTTGGCCGACAAGGTCAGCAGCAGCGTTCCAACAATCGCCAGCAAAAGCTGCGTCGCCAGGCGGGCCGCGCCCTTTTCAGGCAGAGCGAGAGAAACAAGCGGCGTCGTTGCAATTGCCATGGTCTTCCTCATTGCGGACTGCCGCAGATCGCGGCCTTGCGTTTTCCTATATTGGCTTCCGTGCTATGCGGCAATCGGTTTTGCCGCCTCTGGAACAGAGCTGTCGCATGGCGCTGAAATTCGATACCGACTTCGACCCGGCCTACGGCCAGGGCGTGACCGTTGCGCCCGACGTGCTCCGGATCACCGCGAAAAATCCCGGCCCGTTCACATTCTACGGAACCAACAGCTACATCGTCGGGCGCGAGACGCTGGCGGTGATCGATCCGGGGCCGGATGACGAGGCGCATCTCAAGACACTGCTCGAGGTGATCGCAGACAGGCCGGTCAGCCATATTTTCGTCAGCCACACGCATCGCGACCATTCTCCGCTGGCAGCGCAGCTGAAGCAGCATACCGGCGCGACTGTCCTGGCCGAGGGTCCGCATCGGCCGGCGAGGCGGCTGCGCAGAGGCGAAATCAATCCGCTCGACGCCAGCGCCGACACCGCCTTCAATCCGGATACCGCGCTTGCCGACGATATGGTGGTCGACGGCGACGGCTGGGCGATCAGAACGGTGCTGACGCCGGGCCATGCCGCCAATCATGCAGCCTTTGCGCTGGAAGGAAGCGGCATCCTGTTCTCGGCCGATCATGTCATGGCCTGGGCGACCTCCATCGTTGCGCCGCCGGACGGCGCCATGGCCGACTATATGGCCTCGCTGGATCGGCTGATCGAGCGCGACGACCGCCTGCTGCTGCCCGGCCATGGCGGGCCGGTGACAGCGCCGCGCAGCTTCATGCGCGAGTTGAAGTCGCATCGCCAAATGCGCGAGCAAGCGATCCTGGAGCGGATCAGAAGCGGCGACCGGACGATCAAGGAGGTGGTCGCGGCGATCTATCGGGATACCGATCCGCGCCTGCACGGCGCGGCCGGGCTGTCGGTGCTTGCCCATCTCGAGGACCTGGTGGCGCGCGGCCTCATCACCACCGACGGCGATCCGGCGATCGACGGCATTTTTGCGCCTCCTGGCTGAGATCCCGCCAGAACTCACGACACTCCTGAAAGCTCAGAACCGGCTGGTACGCTCTTCCGGTTGAGGCGACTTCAGACCCTGGCAAGAGCATTGCGGATCGATCGGAAGTCGCGCGGCGGTCTCCAGCGCAACCCGCGAGGCTGTCATGGAGAGATTGGGCAGCACGTCCTCCTGCAGCAATTTCTGGCGGTTGGGGTCCATATAGTCGTTAAAACCCGCGGTGACGAACGCACAGGGCACGAAGCAGGCGCCGATCTCGCGCGCCAGGGTCGCCTCAGGGGCGATGGAATGGTTGAGCACGTCGGCCCCCATGCCGCGATAGGCCAAGGCCTCGGCTGGGGTTGTCAGCCGCGGCCCATAACAATGGGCAGCCACCAGCTGCTGTTCGATGCCATGAACCCGGCATTCGGCTGGCCAATGGCGGCGGGCCGTTTCGACCAGGACCGCCGCACATCTTGGACATACGATCTGCTTGCCCGAACAGTCAAAACTCTGGCGGTCCGGCAGCAGTGAAAACGGGGTCTGCGTCAGTTCGATGATATCGGCGTTCACCACCATGTCGCCGGGCTGGATCGCCTTGTTGACGGCGCCGACGGTCGAACAGGCGAGGACTTGCCGCACACCCGCTTGCATCAACACCCAGAACGCGCGGCGATGGCAGGAATGGTCGATATGGTCGCGGGGATTGCCGTGCGAATACATGCAAAGCGCCCGCTTTGCTCTGCCTTCGGCTGTAATCGAGGCATCGAACTCGAGCAGCTTCCAGTTGTCGGTGCGACCGAAAGGCGTTTCAAAACTCATGTCACGCCGCAGCGTGCGCACGCCCTCGACTCCGACATCTTCCGGAAAGGCAAGCCCCCAGTTTGCCGACCCGGTAATGATGGCCAACCCAACCTGAGGTATGTCAGTCATATCGTCGGCTGCGTGATGAATCGCGGGCATGCTTCCACTCGGTCAGGATTTTTGGCGCAGCGCCACGATCACGACGACGACCACAACAATAGCGGTCCACAACGTCGAGATCGCCGCAATGGTCGGATCGATCTGATCGCGCAGCGACAGGAACATGAGCTTCGGCATCGTGCTGTTGCGACCACTTGCGATAAAAATCGAAATCACCGACTCGTCGAGCGACGTCAGGAAGGCCATCAATGTCGCCGACAACAGGCTGAGCCGAAGTTGCGGAACGATTATTCCGCCAATCGCCCTGGCCCAGTTCGCGCCGAGGCTGCGCGCCGCCTGAACCTGGTTCCAGTCGAAGCGAGCCAGGGCGGGCAACAACACAATGCACGCCACCGGAACGGCCAGCACCACATGTCCGACCAGCACGCCGAACAGCGTTCCGACCAGACGTTGTGCCGCCAGCACAAAAAACAGGCCGATCGCCAGCAGGATTCCCGGGGTGACCGAAGGGGTGAGCAGGACGCTCTGGATGCTCGCCGCGGTCTTCCCGCCCAGCCGATTCATCGAGATGCAGGCGAGCAGCGCAAAAGGCACCGCGATCAGCGCCGTCAATGTCCCAAGGATCAGGCTCGTTCTGAGTGCAGCCATCCACGTCGCCGAGCTGAAAAAATTCTCGTACCAGCGCAACGAGTAGGCGTGCGGCGGAAACTCGAGGAGGCTCGACGCCGAAAACGAAAGCGGCACCACGACGAGCGTCGGCAACATCAGAAATGCCATGACAAGAGCAGCAAAGCTCCAGAGGACGATGCGGGCGAACCGATTTTGCGGATAGGCTTCAAGCATGGGCGGCTGCCACCGTGGTCTGGGCCAGCAGGCGGCGTGCCGCCAGCAGCATCACACCGATCAGCGCCATCAGAACGAGGAGCAGAATGCCCAGCACGCTCGCCGATCCCCAATCCTGAAAGGTCGATAGCGCACGCTCGATCCGGGTAGAGAGAGGATTTACCTTACCGCCGCCAAGCACCGCCGGCGTGATGAAAAAACCGATGGAATAGATGAGGACGATGACCGAACCCGAAAAAATGCCGCCGGCCGAAAGCGGCATGATGACGGTGCGGATGACTTGCCCGAGTGTCGCTCCCATGCTCGCTGAAGCGCGAATGAGGTTTGGGTCGATATCGCGCATCGCGGCATAAACCGGCAGCAGAAACAGCGGCAGCATGTAGTGAACCATGCCGATCAGCGTTCCGGTAAAATTATAGACCAGCGGCAAAGGCTCCGCCGTCAGTCCCGAACCGGTCAAAGCCGCGTTGATCAGGCCATCACGCCGCAACAGCACGAGCCAGCCATAGGTGCGCACCAGGATGGCGGTCCACAATGGCAGCATGACGAAGGCCATCAGCAAATTGGCCACCCTTGGTCTGGCGCTGGCCAAGGCAAGTGCCAGCGGGATGCCCAGAACAATGCAGATCGCCAGCGTGCCGAGGGACAGTTCAAGGGTGGTGACGAGCGCCGACCATGTCAGCCCGCTCGAAAGCACTTTCGTGTAGTTGCCGACGGTGTACTCACCGCCTGTGGTCAGGAAAGATTGCCGGATGATCCAAAGGATGGGCAATATCGCCGCCAGTCCAACGATGAACAGCGCCGGCAGCGAAAGCGAAAGGAAAAACCGCCGCTCGCGGCGCGCATCCGCCAGGAGCGCTGGATCCACAGTGACGGTCACGCCATCGCTCCTGCTATGGCGTGAACCTTCGCTGCCGGTGCATAGGCGGTCATCCGCTGACCGGCGGCAAGCTCGGCGCAGCCGCCGGCCAGCGCTGCCGGAATGCAGACAAGGACCTCCTGGCCACCGTCGAGCGCCAGCGTCAAAAGCCAGTTCTCGCCGCGGAACGCCTTGGCGCGCAGCATGCCTTCGAGAGCCACTGCGTCTGCCCCGGCGAGCTTCGCATCAAGATGAAAACTTTCGGCGCGTATCATCAGAGTTTCGCGTGACGCTTCGGCGCCATCGACCCTGCGCACCGAGCCCGGCGCCACAATGTTGGCCTCGCCCATGAACTCGGCGACGAAGCGGGTCGAGGGACGATCATAGATCCGCTGCGGCGTATCGATCTGCTGGATGCGGCCGGCGTTCATCACCGCAATCCGGTCAGACATGATCAGCGCCTCGCGCTGGTCGTGGGTCACGTAGATTGTGGTGATCCCCAGATCGTCGTGCAGACGCCGGATCTCGTACTGCATGGTTTCGCGCAGGTTCTTGTCGAGCGCCGACAGCGGCTCGTCCATCAGCATCACGCGCGGCTCGAAGACGATCGCCCGCGCCAACGCCACCCGTTGACGCTGGCCGCCGGACAGCGCGGCAATATTGCGCTCCGCCAGGCCATCCAGCTTGACGCGGGCCAGGGTGGCAAGCGCCCGCTGACGCGCCTCCGCTCTCGGCGTGTTGCGCAGCGCCAGCGGATACGCGACATTCGCCAGGACGTTCATGTGGGGAAACAAGGCGTAATTCTGGAACACTATGCCGATGTCGCGTTTGTTGGGCGCCAGGCGAGTAATGTCGCGATCGCCCAACAAGAGTTTTCCGGAATCCGGCCGGACAAAGCCGGCCAGAGCCATGAGCAGCGTGGTCTTGCCCGATCCCGAGGGCCCCAGCAGCGTGAGGAACTCGCCAGCTTGAATGTCGAGCGAGACATCGTCCAGTGCGACGTAGGACCCGTAAGCCTTGCTGACGCTGTCGATGGTGATCGGGAGCGACTTCATCATCTGCTCCAGCCTTGTCAGCCGAGACTCAGCGGGCCATCATCTCGTCGAAAGCTTGTTGGGCAGCCTCGCCGTTCTTGACCCACCATTGTGAATTCGAAAACACCGAAGTGCCGGCATTTTCAGGCGCGGTCGCAAGCGTCTTCAGACGGTCCTCGGGAATGAGGCCACCCTCATATGCCGCAGGATTGACCGGGCCATAGGCGATGAAATCGGTCAGCTTCGCTACACGCACTGGTTGCGTCATCGCTGCGATGAGCTTCATCGCGGCTTCCTTGTTCGGCGCTCCCTTCGGCACCCCAAGGCAGTCGGTGCCGATGACCGAGCCCTTGAACGTGTAGTCAGCCGCGCCGCCATCTTTTCTCACGGTCTCTGCCCGTCCGTTCCAGGTAACGACCAGATCCGCCTCACCATCCTTCAGCAGCTGCGCGGACTGGGCTCCCGAGGTCCACCACACGGCGACATCTGGTTTGATCGCTTCAAGCCGCATGATGGCGCGCTCCAGCCCTTCCGGCGTGCTGAGCACGGCATAGACGTCCGCCGGCGCCACGCCTTCGGAGAGAAGCGCGATCTCGATCGAGTCCTGCGCATTGGCACGCAACGCGCGGCGGCCCGGGAATTTGGCCACGTCCCAGAACTCGGCCCAGGTCTTCGGCGGGTTCTCGCCATAGGTCTTGGTGTTCCACGACATGACGGTGCCATAGGAATCGAACGGATAGCAGTAGTCGGACGCCGCACCCTCCGGCACGGATTTGGCATCGATGATCTTGTAGTCGAGTGGCTCCAGCAGCGATTGAGCGGCGGCCTGCGCGCCTTCCGGCGAGCCCAGGTGAATGATGTCGGTCGCAATTGCCCCCGAGGTGACCTGCATCTTCAAGGCGGCCAGGCCGTCGCTCAGGGTCTCCTCGCGGACGTCATAGCCAAGCTCTTTTGCAGCAGGGCCCCACATGGCCTCTTTCATGGCGTTGCCATAATCGCCGCCTGCGGTCGTGATGGTGAGTGTTTGCGCATGGACGGGCAAGGCAGCCGAGATCGCGAATGCTGTTAAGGAAATGCGCAGCCAGGACATAGGTTCTCCTCCCTAATTTCGTCCAAAAATTGCCTGAAATGGCTATTTATTTATAATCGTAACGTTACGATTGCATCTGAATACGCAGGAGTCAAGCTGCTTGCCACGGGCGTTTGCATTGACCGGGATATCGAATCCGGTAACGTTATGGCGGTCAGCAAGTCAGCCGGCGCTTTCGCAAATGAAGTCGGGCGAACAATGGCCAATCTAAAGCAGATCGCGGCGGAACTTTCCCTCTCGGTGACCACGGTGTCCCGCGCTCTGAAGGATGGGCCGGAAGTGCAGCCCTCGACCATAGCCCGCGTCAAGGAGGCGGCCAAGCGGGTCGGCTATCTGCCAAATCATCATGGTCGTGCGCTCAAGACCGGTCGAACGCTGACGCTGACGGCAGTACTCCCGATGGAGACCCGAGATCATCTGTCGGACCTGTTGAAGCTGCCTTTGATCGAAGGCATGACGCTGGCGGCGCGAAAAGCCGGTTATAGCCTGTCCATCTATTCCACCACGCCCGACGACGATCCGGTCGAGAGTGTGCAGCGGCAGCTTCAGGCGCACAGCACGGACGGACTGATCATCACACGCCTGGTGTCGGGTGATCCGCGCGTCAAACTGCTGCTGGATCAACGCATGCCATTCGTCGCGTTTGGAAGAACCGACCTGGACACCGCGTATCCCTACGTCGATGTCGACAATGAACAGATTGCCTACGAGGCAACCCGACGGCTCATGGACAAGGGCTGTCGACGCATTGCACTGCAACTTCTGGTTCCGGAGGATCAGGGGAGTGCCATGCGTCTTTCCGGCTATAGAAAGGCAATGGCCGAGGCCGGCATTCCGATCGACCAATCGCTGATCGGTCATGGCATGTTCACCATGGAATCGAGCGCAGCCTGGTTCGATCGCTTGCTGGCTTGCTCAGATCCGCCGACAGGCCTGGCATGCGCCAACGAACTCGGCCTTCTGGGGGCGCTGCACGCTCTTGGCAAAAGAGGTCTTGTGCCGGGGAGAGACGTCCACATCGTAACGCGTGACAGCACGCGGCTGGCACACTTCCTGCCGGCAAAGATCGAAGTTCATTCCGTCGACATGGCGGCTGTCGGACGCAAGCTTGTCGAAGTCCTGGAGAGCCGGATCATCGATCCGCTGGGGCCGGTGGAGACAATTTTGCTAAAAGGTGAATTCGACCCTGGCGAATAGTCTGCCTGCAACCACTGATTGTATTTGCCGCGTCAAAGCGATTCCGCTTGGTTGTAAAAATGCTCTGGAAATCACTCGGCCGGGGCCGTGCCGACCTGGCCGGCGACTTCCTGATCCAGCTCGGCGAGGAAATCGACGATGCGGGCGGCATTGTCGCCGAGGTCGTAGCGGCCGTAACGCGAGGCCGAACGCATGTCGACGGTGACCGCATCGCCATCGTCGTTCACACGGATGGCGACGTCGGCGGGAAGGCTGAGGATGAAGCTCCTGGCCAGCGCGGTGATCGTCACCTCGCTTTGCCCGATCGCACGCGGAAACGGCACCGCAAGCTGCCAGTCGCGGCGAGCGAGCACGGTTGCGACCGCTTCCAGGACCCGATCGAAAGGCAGGTTGTAGCTGCGTCCGGTGACCAGCGGATAAGTCTCCGTCTGCAGGCGCCGCTCGCCCGGGGTCGGCGGCGACAGCGCGTTCATATCCGCGGTCCGGGTGCTGGTGTCGAGCACCGGCGGATCGGCGAAATCCGTCGAGATGTCCCTGAGCGGCGGAGAAGTCGCTGCCCAGTAGGCGACAATGCCGAAAGGAGCAAGCACCAGCAGCGCCAGCACCGCGCCGACGCTGAGATCGCGACCGCCACGGTCGCCGAAATTCCAAATTCTCGAAAAGGCAAGGCCGGCCAACAGCAGCGCCAAGGCGGCAAGCAGCGCGACAATGCCGAGCACCCAAAGGAAAGCCGGCGTTTCGACAAGCTGATAGCGGTGGCCGACGAGGACGGTCAACAGCAGGACCGCCGAAAAGGCGCCTGCCCGCCGCGACCAGCCGGCCGCCCTCGACGTCCGTCGCGCGGGAGTTTCCATTCTCTTCAGCACTGCTTCACCCCGAGCGGGCACCTAAACCCGTTTAGCGGCAGCTTGGAGGCGAACGACGTCATCTCAGTCAATCCGTTGGCAGACGATAGTCCCTGAATTGCTGGCGCAGGGTTGTCTTCTGGATCTTGCCGGTAGCGGTGTGGGGAATTTCGCCGACGAAGGCGACGTCATCCGGCATCCACCACTTCGCCACCTTGCCGTCCATGAAAGCGAGGATATCGGTTTTGGTCGGCTCGCGGCCCGGCTTGCGGACCACGACAAGCAACGGCCGTTCGCCCCATTTCGAATGCTGGATGCCGATGGCCGCCGCTTCAGCCACATCCGGATGACCGATCGCAAGGTTCTCGAGCTCGATGGTCGAGATCCATTCGCCGCCCGACTTGATGACGTCCTTGGCGCGATCGGTGATCTGCATATAGCCGCCTGGATCGATATGGGCGACATCACCGGTATCGAACCAGCCTTCTTCATCGAACTGTTCGGAGCCGATGCCGCCATAATAGGCGCGCGCGACAGCCGGTCCGCGGACCTTCAGGCGCCCGAATGTCTTGCCGTCCCAGGGCAGTTCCTTGTCGTCGTCGTCGGTGACCTTCATTTCGACGCCGAAAGGCGGAAAACCCTGCTTGCCCTGGATGTCGAGCCGGGCTTCGCCGTCAAGCCCGGCATAGTCCGGCTTCATGGTGCACAAGGTGCCGAGCGGCGACATTTCCGTCATGCCCCATGCATGGATGACCTCGACATCGTAATTATCCTGGAACTTTGCCGTGATCGCACGCGGGCAGGATGAGCCGCCGATGACGACCTTGTTGAGATAGGGAAGTTTCTTGCCGGTCTCCTCCAGGTACTGCAGCAGCATCAGCCACACTGTCGGTACGGCGGCGCTGAACGTCACCTTTTCGGTGTCGAGCAATTCATAGATCGAGGCGCCGTCCATCTTGCAGCCGGGCATAACCAGCCTGGCGCCGATCATCGGGCCGCTCTGGCCAAGGCCCCATGCGTTGGCGTGGAACATCGGCACAACCGGCAGTATGGTATCGCGCGACGACAGGCCCATCGCATCGGGCATCGCTGCGATCATGGCGTGCAGCACGTTCGAGCGATGGCTGTAGAGGACGCCTTTCGGATCGCCTGTCGTACCCGAGGTGTAGCACATGCCGGCGGCGGTGTTTTCATCGAACGTCTTCCAGGTGAAGGCGCCGTCGGCTTCGTCAAGCCACTCCTCATAAGCAACGGCATTCGGCAGCGTCGTCTGCGGCATGTGCGCCCTGTCGGTCAGCACGATCACCTTTTTCAGCGATTTGACCGCGCCGGCGATCTTTTCAAGCAGCGGCACGAATGTCAGATCGACGAAGATCGCCTTGTCCTCGGCATTGTTCATGATCCAGGCGATCTGCTCGGGAAACAGGCGCGGATTGAGCGTGTGATAGATCGCGCCGACACCCATGATGCCGTACCAGGCTTCGAGGTGGCGCGCCGTGTTCCAGGCCAATGTGGCGACGCGGTCGCCAAGCCCAAAACCGTCACGCTCGAGCCGCTCGGCGACCCGCAGGGCGCGGCGCTGAATTTCGGCGTAAGTGGTGCGGACGATCGGGCCCTCGATCGAGCGCGACACGATCTCGCGTTCGCCGTGCTGCCTGGCTGCGTTGTCGATGAGCTTGTGGCAAAGCAGCGGCCATTCCTGCATCAGTCCGAGCATTTTTTCCTCCCATTGGTTTTCGTTCATTGTGGGACGGGCAAGCGGATTGTCCAGCCACGACCGGGGCAGAAGCAGCGCATTGTTCGAAAAGGCAGCGAAAACCGCCACAATCCGGCCATTGTCGACATTAACTTTGATTAATGGTAGGGGTGTGATTGGCGAATGAAAGAGGTTCGCATGGACGCGCAGCTCGACGACAAAGCTCTCGAAGATTCGCTTGCCGAAAGCCTGGCCGATCTGGCGCCGGATGCCAAAACCGTTTCCGAGGACGAATTCATCGAAGTCGTAGGCGGCGCGCTTGAGGCGGTCGGCGGCACGCTGCTGTTCAAGATGTGCGTTCAGAACGAAGGCGAAAGCCAGCACGTCGCCGCGGCTTGCGTCGGCGATGGCGGCAACCGTCAGTTCCTGCTTCTTACCTTGCCGACCGGCGGCGGCGCCCTCAAGGTCGAAACCGCGTCGCGAAGCACCAATCCGGTCGCCGGTATCGCCGCCGCCTATGCCGGGCTGATGGACGCCTTTCAGGCTGCCGCCTGATCGGTCGTTTGCAAGGCCGGTTTGACGAGAAATCCGGCAACGCCAAAGGCTATGGTTTTCGAGCTCCGCATTCGACCGCGGCCTTGCATTGCGCGCACGCACGACACACCTTAGGTCGATGCAAGGAGAACCAGCATGGACCAGATCGCCAATCCGTCACCCGGCTTTCAACGCAACCCGGGTAAAGTGATTACGATCGAGCCCTACAATGGAACTGTGACCGTACGCGCCGGCGACGCGGTCATTGCCTCGTCAAAGAGGGCCAAGCTGTTGACCGAATCCCCCTACCCGGGGGTCCTCTACATTCCATTCGAAGACATCGATTTCGACCAGCTTCGCAAGACGGAATTTTCGACTCATTGCCCATACAAGGGCGATGCGAGCTATTGGAGCGTGCTGCCTGCCGCGGAAGCAGGCAAGGATGCGATGTGGGCGTATGAGCAGCCTTTCGACGAGATGATCGAAATCCGCAATCACGGCGCGTTCTATCCCAACAAGGTGACGATCGAAGCCAAACCAGCCTGAGCAGGGACGGCCTGAGCAGGGACGGCTCGTGGCCGTCCTGCCGATCATTCGCTTACTTACATTTTCGGAGAGCGCTCAGCTTACCGCTGAGAAAGCCGAGACCGACGTCTCGACGACAGGCCGTGCGGAGGATGCTCCTATCCCGACCGTATTGCAGATTGTCAGGACGGTTGTACGGGTACGCTCGAGGGTCGAGATAATCCTATCCACGTCGGCACGCGACTGGCTGAGAACTCGCTCAAGATCGTCGAGACCCGCGTGGACGGTGTCTTGCGCGTGCTCGGCAAGCGATGCCACGCGTGTTCGGATCTCGTCAATGCCGTTGACAACTCGTTCTTTCGTTTCCTCAAAGGCCGTCGTCGCCGTTTCGATCAGCTCGGAAATACGTCCGTCAATAGTGCCAGCTGTTCGGATCAGCAACTCCACTGTGCTTTCAGAAAGCGCTCCCGGTAGATTTTCGACACGCTCAGCCAGCGCCTCGACCTGCTCGGCGATACGACGGACTTCGTCCATTCCCTCGTCGAGATGCTGTGAAATGCGGTCGAGGGCGCTCTGGCCGACGTCAGCCAGCATTGACCTCGTCTCGTCCAGAACCTTGTCAGCATCGACGCCACTAGGGAGAGGCTCGGCCAGACCTGTGATGGACGTCGCAATACCCTGCGCGCGACGGAGCAAGTCCTTTGCGTGGGCGGAGTTTACACGGAGCCGGCTCATGAGTTCGTGCTTAGTAGCCATCGCAAGTCCTCACGCCATTCCAACCATGGATGCTAGGGGCGTCACGCGCTCGACCTGATCGATAAGCGCTTCCACGGGTGGCCTGAGAGCGTCGATCACCGGCTGGATCGCCGCATTCGTCCCAGCGGTTTCAGCATCACCGTCAGTCAGACGAGCGACGATTTCATCGAGCAGGCCTTCGACTTCCTTAGCCAGTGTGTCTGCGGCAGGTTGCAGTGCATCTGCCACGGCCGTATCCACGGCGTCGGTCAGCACGGACAGGGCATCCTCGAGGCCGTCGGTTATCGGCTCGACCAGCGCATCATCGAGCGCCGCCCCTAACTCCAGCACGCCCTCGTCGAGCTTCTCGCGCTGCTCGCTGAACCAATCGTCGACGAATTCCTGGACGTCCTCTCTGATTTCGGTCGCGGCTTCCTCGATCTGGTCGGCGATGGCAAACATCGGCGAGGCCGACTCGTCCGCGGCATCGAGCAGGGAATCGAGCGACGCCATTGCGTCGGAGGCTTCCGATCCGGCACGCTCGATCGTGTCCGCGGCCTGAACGGCGAGAACTGTCACGTTCCGGGCTTCGGCAGTGATGTTGGCCGCGTCGCCCTCCATCTCATCGACGATCTGCTGGACCCGGGTCATGGCGTCCGCGATCGTCGTCTTCAGCCCCTCGAGAAACGTCGTGAGCGTGTCGACGTCGCCGACGAGATCATCGATTGCGGAGGCCAGTTCACTCTCTTCGTCTGCCGTGAGCAAGCGCGACATCAGAAGCCACCGCGCATGATGTCGAGCGCGTCCTGGACAGCCGGCAGTGCCGGCTGCACGGCGATCACGACGGGCACATAGGGTCCAATGGCGCTGGTGATCATCACTCCCATTTGAGTGTTTACCATGGTCTCGACCACCTCGGTGAGGGCGCGCTCGGTGGCGGCCTCGATAACGTCGCCGACTGCGCTGCGCAGCCGGCCCTCGACGCGGTCAACAACACTGTTGCCGACGCCGAGAATTGACTCCCTAGCGTGGTCTCCGAGCGTTTCGAGACCACCCGTTGCGCCCTCCCTCAGGCCATCCAAAGAGGCCTGCAGGGTATCGTGGAGGCTCGTGATGGAGTTGGTGAACCAATCTTCGACTTCGTCCGTGAGGCGCGTGCCCAAACCCTCGGCGAGCTCTCCGAACTGGCGGACCGCGCCCTCAACGCGTTCGGCCGATTCCTCCGCTCCAGCTTCGATCGAGGAAAGCAGGTCGCCGACCAGGTCGTCGTTCTCAAGACGGGCCGTCAGATCGCTCAGGATGACCTTGTTGGTGGAGATCGAATCCCCGACGTCGGCCAGGGCCTGAACGAGGTTATGTGCTTCATCGCGCAGCTGCTGAATCGCGAGGGGAAGCACAAGCGTGTCGAAGCTGGGCAGCACGGCCGCCGCCTCCAGCTTGCCCAATGACGCCGTCAAGCGGTCCATGGATTCCTTGAGGCTCATGTCACTGCCTCCAGCGCCGTGATCACGGGCATGACCGGCTGGATGACGCGTTCGATATCTTCCAGCCCGTCGGTGACGCGACCCAGGCTGCTTTCAAGCTGGCCGACAAAGTCCAGCGCCTGGCCCACGGTCCCTTCGCGAATAGCATCGATCCGTCCGACGGTGTCGTCGAGCACATCGTCGACGGTTTCGATACCTTTCTCGAAAGTGCTCAGCACCTCGTCCACGCCTTCGGTCAGGCTGGTGAGCTTCGCATCGATCTCGGTCGTTACCGTCTCGATTGCTTCAGTAGCCTGGTCGCAGAGGGTGTCGACATCGCCGGCGAGGTCATCGAGCAACTCGTCCAGCCGCGCATCGAGCTGGTCGAGAATTGCCTCGACCGTGTCGGGCGCACCCTGCAACTGCTCATCGAGAGTGCCTAGCGCCTCGATCACAGGATCGGGAAGCTTCAGCAGCTCTTCGACCTCGGCTTGCAACCGCTCGGAAATAGGCCCGAGGACAGCGGCCAGCGCCTGCTTGCCGCCTCCTGCCGCGCCACGGATCATCTGGGCCGTCGCGATGAACCCTTCCACCTCGAGGATCGCCGCTTCGGCTTGTACGAGACGGTCCTCGAGCTCACCAATGAGGCCTTGCAGATCCTCGTCGTTCATCACGTGGGACACGTCCCGATCAGCCTGGTTCGGCCAAGTCCGAGAGGTGCCTCCTTCTGGAGAATGCTGCTATCCACGTTGGGATACTCAGTCAGGAGATCCCCACGGTTTACAGGGGGAACTGTCCTAGCCGGGTCCCCGGCCGTTCGTGGCATGAACAACTTCGCGTTGACCAAGTCGGTGTTCGTCGAAACCGTGTTTGCAGAGTCGTCCAAGCCGAAACGCAGGAACGCCAAGTCCTTTCCCGGAGCATCACTTACTATTGACGCCAGCAGCTTGGCAGGGTCTTCCCCTGTTCCGATCGCGACGCTGTTCAAACGCGCGCCGATATCTACACAGAGGCCCGAGTTGACGACCGCCAACCGAGGATTGCTCGCCGCGTTGTCGGCGACAACGAACGTGAACGGCCAGGTCGGACGAACGCCACTGGCAAACGAGGGGCCTACATCCGTCTTCGGGGGCACAGTCGCACCCAACGCGATGCCTTCGGGGCCAGGCGCTGCACTAATCCATGCAATATCAACAACGTTCACGGGACCATTGGCACTGCCTACTTTGGGATCGGGGGGAACATTGGGATCGGGGGGAACATTCAGGCCGACTATGCGACGTGAGAATGTTCCATTGGGTTCCTGGCTCGCACTGATCGGAGTCTCCGGCGGCGGTCTGATAGCTGTTGTCACTCTGTCCAGATTCTTCGGGTCAGCAAGTACGGCTTTCATGTCAAAACCGTGGGCTTCCTGGCAAACAAGGCTGGCCTCATTTGGCGGAGCAGGCAACCACGATTCCACTAATTGGATGCCGTAAGCCGGGTATTGGGCGGGAAGCACCAGCCGCATGACGTTCAGGTAGCAGCCGTCGTGAAACCACGTGTTGGCACCAAAAGTGGCCCGGGTAAACGCCTCGCAGGTCACATCCTGTCGAGCGTCGGCAGGTATATCTGGGCATACCAACGTACCCCTGTCGATGCTGGCGTGCAAAAGGGTGGGTTGCAGTGCCCGGAGGGACCACACGCCCGAGAGTGCGGCAACCCCGCCGAACAGCACGATGATGCCAACCATCTGCAGGAGGCCGACATGTCCGCCCATCAACCATCTGAACCAGGGCATAAACTGCCAGCGGCGAACGGCCCTGCTTGATGAGGCCAGGATGGTGCGGGCCCCCTCCGGTGTGTAACCGAGCGTGTGGGATCGTGGTTCGCGCGACAGGTGGGTATGTGCAAGCGCCGCCGCGGTCAAAACGACCCTGTTGGACATCGTGATGCCGACGGGCCGCTTTGCCCTCGACGAATTGCGCCCGTTGAAAAGTGTCAATGGGGTGGTGAGGCCGACGGCCCCGCTGCGTTGGTCTTTGACGTAGTCCTTGAAGTCACCGGTGGGCGTGATGTCGTCACTATCGGCAAACCTGGTCGCGCCATCGAACCCCACGATTATGTTCGCGCTTGCTGCTTGCGCATCGAGCTTCGTCCCTCTCGCTGCCGCGAGACTTACGAGTTCGGCCGTCAAACGCTCCAAGACCGGGTCGAGGTAGTTTCTCCTGAGCTCAGTCGAGAATTCGGCAACCTGACGCCGGACCAGGCGACCCCACCATGAACGAAGATCGGCAAGCACGGAGTCCTGTGCCTGTGGATCGAACAGGCGCCGCCACCACGGGGCCTTGCGGGGTCGATCTCGCAGAACGGTCTCGGTGATCCCTGCCTCCTTTAAATGCCCTTCGTAGCGCTCCTTGAGTCCGACGGTTGGTGCCGTGAGCAGCACCCGGAGAAGGGTATCGATCTTCTGGGCCCAGAAGGCACCCACTTGCTTGCCGGCACTGTCCACGCCATGTCCGGTATCGACCTCCACTGGCGAAATCACTCCGCTCAGCAGCCCCGTGGACGCGGCCTTAAGAACGTTGCGGTTCTGCAGCTGCATCGGCTTCAAATCCGGCCATTGGCCATCGTTGACTGGCTTCGCCTGGAGGTCGGACAGATGCGAAGGAGCCGGCTGATCGGGCGCCACCAGGGAAACGAACGGCAGGTCTTTGAAGCGAACTGCACCAGCCACACCATGGGCAGGAAGTTCAATGGGCTCATGGGTCCGGCCAAGCTTCTGCTTGCAGACCTCGCGAATGGCCCGGTCGACTTCATCTATGGTCGCGTACTGTCCGCCGATAAAGATGAAGCTGTTGTCGCTGAGTGGAGCGAAACCAGTGAGCAAGCCAGGGAGCTCTTTCCTTACGGCATCTGCAAGGGCTCGGCGGCAACCGCCCACGTCGAAGAGGTAGCGCTGCCCGGTATGATCGAACACCGGTTGGAAGGCGGGCGATTGAGGATCGCGCACCAGCTCCCAGATGCTGTTCATGACTGGCGCGGAGAAGGTGGTGTCTGTCTGGGCCTCAACGGTCAGAGCAAAGTGTCTGAACATATCGAAAGCGCGGGCCTCGGTCTTGTCTCCGCGCTGAGCCCAATGGGCAACTTTTGCGTCCGTCACCGCGCTGCTCAACTGGCTGAGCGTGATGCCGACCGAATAGGCCGAGAGCGACAGGGGCCCGGCATCGATGACAATCGTGCGCGCCGCTGGATGCGTCCTAATCGTCTTGGCCTCGATCTCGGCGTCGCTGTAGGTGTCCAGCCCTTCCCGGACTGCTGCATCGACCCGGTAAGACAGAGTCGGATTCGTGAAACCTGCCCAGGACGCGGCCTGGGCCAATTCGCCGCGCGCCGCATTGCCGGCATCGTTCTGAGCGACGACGTCCTCCGAGACGAAGAACCTGACGTCGGCGCGGCTGTTACCAAACCCTTCGATGTCCCGCCCTATTTTCTCAAGCAGGACTGCCAGCAGTTCGGGCGAATGACCGTCGCTCCCCAAGCCGGCGAGGGCATGCCCGATCGTGGCGAGGGCAGCTTGCGTCTCATCCTGGATCAAATCGATGGCCGACTGTCCGACCAATGCGCCGTCGCCGACGCTGGATAGCGCGACGATTGGCGGCGTCGACACGACGGACGGCTGACCGACGTCGTTGACCGATAGAATTTCGTTCTGGGTGCCGACCGTAATGACCCGAACGGCGCGCCAACCAAGCTCAACACCTATCTTCATTTGGCGGCCTCATTCTGCGCGGTGGATTTGGCAGCATCGTTCGCGGCAGCCCTGGCTGCTGCCCGCCTCTTGATACCGTCCTCCAGCTTCTGCTTTCGCGCCACCGCGCGACTCGTCATAGTGGCGGTGCGTTTTTTTTGGTTCTGCGCCTTCGTTTCGGCACGGGCCTTTGTGGCAAGTTCTGCCCCAAGCAGCTTCTCGATCTGACCCTTTGCGTCGCCGATCGCCTTTGTGAGATCGTCCTGCAGCTGTTCGAGCGCCTTCACCCTGTTCGAGGTCGCCGTGCGGGTCAGCTCCCGTCCATTGTCATCGTCCTTGCGCAGGCGCTTGCGCTCGGACTCCGCCGCCGCGATAGCGTCGCGTTCGAGCCGCGATTTCAGCGAGTCGATGAAGGTCGAAAAGGCGGTGCTGATGGCGTCGCTTATCTCGCGCGCCGTCTTGGCCTTTTCTCCATGGATCTGCCGGCGTGCGTTGTCGAACGCGGCTTCTATGGCGAGGCGTCTGGTCCGCCGCGCCTGATAGAAGGCGAGGATGAGCAGAGCGGGCAGCACAAAAATCACGACTCCGCGCAGCAAGGCGGGGCCCGACGTCGCTTCGAGCGTTATACCCATGGCGAGCGCCGCAGGGATCAAAATGAACGTCGCCAGCGCAGCAAACTGCATCGGATAGCGGACAGCGCTGCCCAGGATGCCTAGCCACCCAAATGGCTTGGGAATGGACAGCACCGGAGCCGAAACGCCACCGCTTTGCATGCGCAGGGCAAAATCGTCGCCGGCCTTGTGGATCGCCTTGCGCAGCCGCTGCAGCTCCTGGTCGAACCCCGACCGCAGAGCTTCGGACTTCAGCTTGGCGGTAGACAAAAGCTTGGACTCGTCGCCGGTCAGCTCCGGCTCGATCTCGGTCGACCAGAAGACCTCGAGGTGGTCGAGCAGAACGCCGACGAAATCCTGCGCCCCCACTTCGATCGCAACGGCCAATTCCTTCATGAAGGCGTCGGGGATGTGGGCGCTCGCATAGTCGCTTCGCCAGCTCTCCCTGCTCGGATGTATCTCCGCCAGCGCCGAGATGAGATGATCCCCCCCTCGCGACGCAACGCCATTCACATCCATGGCCCGTTGCAGGGTTGCGATCAGCGCCCGCTTGAACACCTCGATGCGCGCGCCCAGGTCGACATGACTGTCCTCCTGCCGCTCCTGCGCCTGCACGGCTTTGGGGCTCTTGGGCTTGGCTCCAAGCACCTGCGTCGCCTTAGCCGCGCTGACTTTGAGCCGCAGCGCGAATTCGGCAATGCGCGCCTCTTCGATTTCGGCAGCAAGGCGCGAAACACCTTCGACGAGCTCTGGATTGGCCGGCGCGGCGGGAGCACCGGCTGGGGACGCCGGCGCAGCGGCGATAGGCACTCCAGTTGAAAAGCCCTCCAGGTAGGCAAGCGCCGATCCAAATTTAGGAAGATCGCCGCGCTTGAAATGGTCGATGATCTTTTGCAGATCAGCGGGGCTGTCCCATAGCGCGGGCTCGATGTGCTGGTTCGGTCCTAGAACGACCTCCCCCGATCGCCGCAGATGGATCCTGTCGACCACGTCGTCGACGACCTTGTGCAGATGGCTGACCACCCCCGTCCAGTCTTTCAAAATGCCCCTCCCCCAAAAAACTCGGTTGCCTCCCTTGCACGGATGCACAACTTTCCCGCGCCGAGAGCAGCAACGACGAATACAGTATGACGGTGTGCGCAGACCGCCGCTAGTTTGCACCGACAGTGACACATTGACAACAACGGCGCCAGAGTTTCAGAACTCGTCACAATGCGGTAGTCAGTTTATTGGGTTTGCGGCCTAGCTCGACAAGTCGAAATTACTCTGATTGGATAGCGCGACAGTCCATGTAGGGATGAACGCGTACTCGCCGTCGATTTTGACGCCAAATTTGAGCCGGCGCGGAGCCGATCACTAGCCGGACACTCTTCACAGGAAGCACCAGGAACGGGGGTTGATAATGAGCTGCAGCGCGCGAAAGCTGGTCCTCGCAATAGGTATTGCAACGGCATTGTGTGCTCCTGCCGTTGCATTCGACTTGGAGGTCAACCGGGCGGAGCTTGAAATAGCATTCACAAAGTACACCGAATGCAATTCCGGATGTGCTAAAGAGTTGGCTTTGCAAATCGGCGACGAATCCGTCGAAGAAGCACTTGATACGGTGGGGATAATCGAGGGTACCAAAAGCAAGAAGATATCCAAGAAGCTAAAAGTGCTCGGATTTTATGCATTCATGAGGTCTGCTTTTGAGCGCGGAAAGGAAATCGTGAACGCCAACAACGTTTGCGCCAATCAGTGTGATGCCTTGAACAAAGAGATCGTAACACTCGGACGGGCAGGACTGCTGGGACCTATGCTCCGGGGCGAAGAGGTGAACTCAGAAGCACTATCCAAGCCCGAAATTTGGGACGCTTACCTCAAGTTTGTAAAGCCTATCGAGCTGCCTGCCGAGCACAAGGGTGACGAATGGTGGAAATACATCCAGTCGTTGAGCTGACGTGATGTGAATCGCTACCAGCGGAAGAAGGTGGAGATGCTGTTCGCGCACCTCAAGCGCATCCTGAAACTCGACCGATTGCGAGGGCCGCGATGAGTTCCACCTCGCAGCCATCGCCCAGAACCTCAGGAAATTGGCCAAGATTTGCACCATCCGGACGGCGCTCCCCGCCACTTAGGGCGAAGAGACCGCGTCGACCTCAATCGCGACGCCCCGAACGACCTAACCTACCGGCTTCTTCGCCGAGTTCGCTGGCACGGCCATGACCGACGTCGGCCGCTTACCCGCGACCGTTCTTTGCAGCCTGCACCGCCGCCTGCGCAGCAGCCAGCCTGGCGATCGGCACGCGGTAGGGCGAGCACGACACGTAGTCGAGGCCGACCTCCTCGCAGAAATGGATCGACGCCGGATCGCCGCCATGTTCGCCGCAAATGCCGAGCTTGATCTCCGGCCGCGTCGCCCTGCCCTTTTCGGCCGCCATCCGCACCAGTTCGCCGACGCCCTCGATGTCGAGCGACACGAACGGATCCTGCTCGATGATGCCCTTCTGGCGATAGGTCTCCAGGAACGAGGCCGCATCGTCGCGTGAGATGCCGAAGGTGGTCTGGGTCAGATCATTGGTGCCGAAAGAGAAGAATTCGGCGGCCTCGGCGATGATTTGGGCGCGGATCGCGGCGCGCGGCAGCTCGATCATCGTGCCGGTAAGATAGGTGATTCTTACGCCGGTTTCCTCCATCACGCTCCTGGCGACGGCATCGATCCGCGCCTTGACGTAGTCGAGTTCCTTCACCAGACCGACCAGCGGCACCATGATTTCCGGGACCACCAGCGCGCCGGCCTTCCTGCCGGCTTCGACGGCCGCCTCAAAAATGGCGCGCGCCTGCATCTCGGCGATTTCGGGGTAGGAAACCGCAAGCCGGCAGCCGCGATGGCCAAGCATCGGGTTGAACTCGTGCAGGGCCTCGGTGCGCTGCCTGAGCTTGTCGGGCGACACGTTCATGGCGGTGGCGACTTCGGCCACCTCTTCCTCGGTCTTGGGCAGGAATTCGTGCAGCGGCGGATCGAGCAAGCGGATCGTCACCGGCAGGCCGGCCATGATCTCGAACAATTCGAGGAAATCCGAGCGCTGCATGGGCAAGAGTTTTTCGAGCGCCGTTCGCCGGCCCTTTTCCGTGTCGGCCAGGATCATCTCGCGCATGGCAACGATGCGGTCGCCCTCGAAGAACATGTGCTCGGTGCGGCAAAGCCCGATGCCTTCGGCGCCGAAGGAACGCGCCATGCGCGCGTCGAGCGGCGTTTCGGCGTTGGTGCGCACCTTCATGCGGCGCACGGCATCGGCCCATTCCATGATGGCGGCGAAATCGCCCGACAGCTCCGGCTGCAGCATCGGCACGGCGCCTTTCAGCACCTGGCCGTTGCCACCGTCGATGGTGATGATGTCGCCCTTGCGCAACGTCGACCCCATCGCCATCAGCGTGCCGGCCCTGTAGTCGACGCGCAGCGAGCCGGCGCCCGACACACAGGGCTTGCCCATGCCGCGCGCCACCACCGCGGCGTGGCTGGTCATGCCGCCACGCGTGGTCAAGATGCCTTCCGCCGCATGCATGCCGTGAATGTCCTCGGGACTGGTCTCGATGCGCACCAGGATCGCCTTGCGTCCCTGCGTCTTGAGCTCCTCGGCATCGCTGGATGAAAAAACGATCTCGCCGGTGGCAGCCCCCGGAGATGCGGGCAGACCGACGCCGATGACATCGCGCGCCGCCTTCGGATCGATGGTCGGATGCAGCAACTGGTCGAGCGAGGCCGGATCGATGCGGGCGACGGCCTCCTCCTTTGAAATGAGCTTGTCGCGCGCCATCTCGACGGCGATTTTGAGCGCCGCCTTGGCGGTGCGCTTGCCGGACCTCGTCTGCAGCATCCAAAGTTTGCCGCGCTCGATGGTGAATTCGAGATCCTGCATGTCGCGGTAGTGCTTTTCCAGACGGTCGGAGATGGTGACGAAAGACTGGAAGGCGTCCGGCATCAGCTTCTGCAGCGACGGCTTGTCGGAGCCGGCGGCAATGCGCGCCGCCTCGGTGATGTTTTGCGGCGTGCGGATGCCGGCGACGACATCCTCGCCCTGCGCATTGACCAGGAACTCGCCATAGAGCATCTTTTCGCCGGTCGACGGATTGCGGGTGAAGGCGACGCCGGTGGCCGAGGTCTCGCCCATATTGCCGAAGACCATGGCCTGGACGTTGACCGCCGTGCCCCAGCTTTCGGGAATGTCGTGCAGGCGCCGGTAGGTGATGGCGCGGTTGTTCATCCAGCTCGAGAACACGGCGCCGATCGCGCCCCAGAGCTGCTCGTTCGGATCCTGCGGAAACGGCTTGCCGAGCTCCTCCTCGACCTTGGCCTTGTAGAGCGCGATCACGCCCTGCCATTCGATGGCGCTCAGTTCGGTATCGAGTTCATGGCCGAGCCCGCCCTTCTGGTCTTCGAGGATTTCCTCGAACACCTCATGGTCGAGGCCCATGACGACATCGGAATACATCTGGATGAAACGCCGGTAGCTGTCATAGGCAAAGCGGGCGTCGCCTGAATCGGCGGCCAGCGCCTCGACCGTCTCGTCGTTCAGGCCGAGATTGAGCACGGTGTCCATCATGCCGGGCATCGAGGCGCGGCCACCGGAACGCACCGACACCAAAAGCAGTTTTGAGGGATCGCCGAAGCGGCGCCCGGTCAGCCGGCCGATATGATCCAGTGCGACCGCGACATCCGCCTCCAGCGAGGCCGGGTAGGTGCGGCCGTTGGCGTAATAGGCGTTGCAGACCTCGGTGGTGATGGTGAACCCCGGCGGCACCGGCAGCCCGAGGCTGCACATTTCGGCCAGATTGGCGCCCTTGCCGCCCAGCAGGTTCCTGTCGCCGGCACGGCCTTCTGCAGCGCCATCGCCAAAGGTGTAGACCCATTTGGTCATGCTTGCTCTCCGGTTGCAGGAGATTGAAAAGATTGACGAAGCCGAAGTTCCGTCGTGTCCCTACACGAGCGATATGATGCTGCACTGCGAAAGGCAAGCCGTAGGCAAAGCCAGCCGGCTTCTACAATCGATTAAGCAAAAGCTGTGGCAAAAGACGTGCGGCTCTGCGGCGGTTTGAATGGAACGCAACAGGAACAGCGGGCAACGCCATGAGACTGACCGGAAAGCTCGATTTTCTGGAAATGCCGGCAAGCGGTGGAACGATGGACCGGCTCAAGCGACAGCAGACAATGATATGCGAACGCTGCGAGAACCGGTGGATCAGTTCCGCGCCTTGCTATTCTCGGCATTGAGCTTTCCGTCGGCTCGTCCTATAAGGCCGCGCGCAGCGGGCATATTCCCGGCTGTTGGGGCGTAGCCAAGTGGTAAGGCATCGGTTTTTGGTACCGACAATCCCAGGTTCGAATCCTGGCGCCCCAGCCAAATTGTTTTATATAGCCAAATCAAGCGCTTATAGAGATTCTAATTTCCTGATGTAGGGCATTCCAGGTCACCTGCTAGGTGTCCTTCATTCGACCGCGCCGGGATCAGCGGGAACGCCCTCGATAAAATAGCCATTGCAGAGCATGAACCGGGCCTAATAGGCCCGGTTCATGTATTCAAGGCGGCCTCTCAAACTGCCGCCCAGGACGATTGCATCGCTGCGGCGATAGTGCCTGTCTGAGCCGGATTGCCAAGCAGAGGGTCACCAGGCTGGATGCCTGACCCCGTTGGCGACGTTGCCGGATCAAACCCGGCCATGGCAGCGACCAGCGTTGCCACATCGGAGTGATTGAGCACCTTTCCATCGCCGGACTTTATCGTTTCGACGACATTTCCTGGCCCGGCAAACCAGTCATTGATCGTCACCTTGTCGGTTGTTCCCAAGACCGATACGACGAGATTGTTGCCCTGCTGGCTGAACCAGAGTTCGTTTGCGTCGATGCCCGCCCCGAAATCCAGCTCGTCATTGTCGTTGTAGGCACCGGACTCGACGATCGTATCGGCCCCGCCGCCTGCGGCGAAATGATAACTGTCGTTACCTGTCCCGCCGACCAGCGTGTCACTACCGGCCCCGCCGTAAAGCGCATCGCTGCCTGCATTTCCGTTAAGCGTTTCACTACTGGAGAGACCGAACATGATATCGGCGTCCGTGCTGCCGTTTACGGTAGCACCGGCGGCCTTGGCCACGTAGAAGTTCCTCGTGACTTGGCCGTCGAGGGCAAGTTTGTCAATTTTTGCGTTGTCGAACGACTGCTGGTTTATTGAAACGGTGTCCCAGTACGATCCGTTGTTGATGTAGACAACGAGGTTGTCCTGACCGACGCCTGACCATGAGAAGGATAGATCATCCGCTTTGATACCACCTGTCAGCGCTAGCGTATCGGTGCCGGAAGCAACGATCTTGTAGAGGGAGTTTAAGTTGGTTATCCAGCGGTATCCTCCCACCCATGTGTCGACCGTTCCGCTGGCGGAAACCCCCAATGCCTGCGCTGCAGCGATATCGGGAGCGGAAGAAGCCACAACTGCTACATAGTCCTCGATCAAGTCGTTGCCATCGCCGCGCCTGAATACGTAAGTATCGTCACCATCCTGACCATTCGTATAATCGTTGCCGGTGCCACCAAGCAGGGTGTCATTTCCGCCGCCGCCGTTCAACACGTCATCGCCGGCGCCGCTGTAAAGGGCATCGTTGCCAGCGTTGCCGTTCAGCGTTTCGTAATTGCTGGAACTGTCCAATCCGAAGATGATGTCGGCATCGGCACTTCCGTTGACAGTGGCTCCCTCAGCCGTGGCCACGTAGAAGTTCCTCGTGCCCAGTCCGTCGAGCGTTAGCTTTTCGATTCGCGCTGCCGCCGTTTTCTGTTGATACAGCACCACGCTGTCGCCCGCTGGGCCGCCACCGATGTTGATGACAAGATTGTCGCTGCCGGCCCCAGTCCATGCGAACGAAAGATCTTCGGCCCTGATGCCGCTTTCCAACGCCAGCGTATCGACATTGCCTTCGGTCGCTTTCTGTAGGCCATTTGTGCTGGTATTCCAGTAGTAGCCCCCAACCCAGGTGTTCACGATACCCGTCGCGGAAACACCCATTGCCTGAGCCGCAGTGATGTCGGCGCTCGCGCTGGTGGTGACGATATTGAAGTCCTTGATACTGTCGGTGCCGTCGCCGCGACGAAAGATGTAGCGGTCATCGCCACCGGCACCATTCAGGTTATCGTTCCCGGTTCCACCATAGACCGTGTCGGCGCCAGATCCGCCATAGATGGCATCATTACCGGCTCCGCCATAAAAGATGTCGTTGCCGCCACCACCGTTTATCGTCTCGTTGCCACTGTCACCGAACAGGATTTCGTCGGCCAAGGTGCCGTTGAGCGTCGCTCCAACAGCCGTCGCTACCGCAAAACTCACAGTTCCCAGGCCGTCGAGCGTCAGCTTCTCGATTTTCGCGGCTGCAAGCGCCTGTTGATTGATTGTGATGCTATCCCCGGCCGGACCGCCCGTAATACTGATGACGAGACTGTCCTGGCCGACACCCGCCCATGCAAATGAGAGGTTGTCCGCAGTTATGCCGCCGGTGAGGGCCAGAGAGTCGCTGCCACCATCTGCCAGCTTCAACAGGGAATTCGTGCTGGTCTGCCAATAATAGCCGCCAACCCAGGTGTTGACAGTTCCGCTCGCCGAAACGCCCAAAGCTTGCGCGGCATTGATATCGGCGGATGCGGTGGTCGCTACCGACACGATGTCTTCAAGAGTGTCGCTGCCATCGCCACGCTGGAACACGTAGACGTCGGCATTCTCCTGGCCGTTCAGATAGTCATTTCCGGAACCACCAACGAGAGTGTCGTTGTCTCGACCTGCGGTCAGCGAATCGTCCCCGGCGCCGCCCGAGAGACTATCAGACCCCGAACCGCCGCTGATTGAATTGGCTGCGGAATTGCCGGTCAGAACATTGTTCGAAGAATTGCCGGTCGCATTGATCGCAGCCGCGCCTGTGAGGGTCAGGTTTTCGACATCGGCGTCGGAAATCGTGTAGGTCACGGAACTGAGCACTGTGTCAGTGCCCTCGCTTGCGGCCTCAACGACCTGATCTCCGACATCGTCGACGATATAGGTATCGTTGCCAGTATTCCCCCTCAGCGTGTCCGCACCGGTGCCGCCGTCGATGACATCGTAGCCGGTGCCGCCATTTATCGTATCGACGCCAGAACCGCCCTGGATGTGATCGGCGCCGGCGCTGCCGGTGATCGTGTCGTTGGTGGTTCCTGCGGCGATGAACTCGACGCCGACGCCGGTGGTGGTTCCCGTCCCGGTCGTGGCATTGGCGGTCACGACCGAGGTTGATTTGCCATCGGCGCTGACATCAGTAGTCACAGTCTGAGTGACCACCCCGCTGGCGTCGTAGTCTGTCACCACCTTCCGGATCGACCCGTCGATGCGGGTGACCGCCGTTTCCACGTGCTCATAGGTGCCGTTGTTGTCGGCGTCCTTCAGCAAGGTCGTAGTCAGTTCGTCGGCACTGGTGGTCATAGTGCCTTTGGCGACAACAACACCGCTGCTGTTCTTTTCTGTAAACGTGGTGACGACGGAGCCATCGATCTGGGCTTGAGATATCGCGGTCACCTCGAAGTTGGTCGTGCTCGGGTTCGAGGTTGGATTGCTGGTCGGATTGGTCGCGTTCCCGTCGAAGTCGAAATATGTCGTCGTCGTCAGACCGTCCGCGCTCGTCTTTACGATGGCGTTTTCCGCGACATCGTTCTTCCAATATACCTCGCCCGGAATGAGCATGGCGACATTATGATATCCGTTGTGGAAGCTTTCCGTGACCGAGCCATCCGCGGCAACGATTGCTGCCCGGATATTGTCTACGCCGCCATTGTCGATGTCCGTTCCTGTGTAGATGCTACGGCTGTCGTCGCTGGTGACCGTCTCCCATGCGCCAACAAAGGCCCCGGAAAAGTCCTTGTCCCTTGCATCGGCCTCTATGGAACCATCTCCAAGATATGCTTTGGTGGCCGTGCGTGTTTGATCGACGCTTCCGTTGCCATCGAAATCCCATGCCGAAATCGTGCTCAGGCCGTCTGCGCTGGTCGTTATGGTGACCTGCGCCGATTTGTTGTTGGCCGCGTTGAAGTCGGTGATCACCGTCTTGACCGAGCCGTCGACCAATTTTGTGGTCACTTCGGTCTGGTCGACGGTGCCGTCACCATCGGCATCGCGGGCGATCGAAATCGTCCGCTTGTCACCGCTTGTCGTAACGGTCGCGCTGTCTATCGGCGCACCTCCCGTGCTCGATCTCTTGATGGTTTCGACAGTCGCGCCATCGGCCAGAGTAAGCACATTGTCGCTCGTGGTCCGGTCGAAGCCGACGACGCCGTCTATGTCTTCCTGAGTGGTCGTCGTCCTGCCGTCGGCACTTGTCGTCGTCACGAATTTTGACAGCTGCGAGCCGTCCGCCTTCAAATTGGTGACGGTTCGCGTCGATGACCCGTCGGCATTGATCGTCGTTACGTCGGTCGTGTCCTGGCTGAAGGGGTCCGCTCCGAAAACATCCCAATTGGTCGTGATCGACAAGCCGTTGGCGCTGGTCGTGGTGACGAAAGTGCTTTTCAGGACAGCGCCTTCGAATTTGCTGACGGTGCGCACGGTCGAGCCATTGGCGTTCAGCACCGTTACGTCGGTCTCTTTGCTGTCGTAGCTCCCATCACCATTCATGTCCCATTCTTTGGTGGTGGAAAAGCCGTCGCCTCCCTTTGTAATCCTGGTCTGATCGGCCAGGAAAAGTGTCGGGGTCGCTGTCGTCGTCAACTGATAATTTTTGACGATTGACACGGTCGAACCGTCGACGCCGAGCGATGTGTCGCTGGTGGTCTTGGCCGTCATCGTCGGCATTCTCTTGATCGACGTTGGCCCGTAGACCGTTACACTGTGCAGACCGTCGGCACTGACTGTCGTCGCCTTCGTGGTGGTCGAAACATTCGACCAATTTTCGCTATTGGGTCCCGACATCGTTGAGGTCACGCTGCCATCGGGATTTTTGACGGATGTAGTTGTAATATCGACGCGGCCATCACCGTCGAAATCTTTGGTGACCGTGCTGGTGAGCTTGTCGGCACTCACTGTGGTAACCGTCTGGCTCTCCAGCGCACCGTTTGATTTCCTGTAGGCAACAGTCTCCGTCGTGCTGCCATTGGCGTTGAGAACTGTCGTGTCGGTCATCGAGCGGCTGGTGGTCGTTCCGACGGCCGCCCAGGTGGCGGTTTTGGTCAGGCCGTTAGCGCTGGTGAAGATGGTCGTCTTGTCCTTGACCGCGCCGGCGCCATCGAGATCGGTGATGGTTTCGGTCTTGCTGCCATCGGCATTGAGCACGATCACCTTGGTGGTCGACTGATCGATAGTGCCATTGCCGTCGAGATCAGTCGCAAGGGTCGCTGAAAGGCCATTGGCGCTGACCGAATGCGTTGCCGTCGAGGTCAGGACGCCTCCGGCACCATAGGTGCGGGCCGTTTCAGTGGTCGAGCCATTGGCGTTCAGGACGGCGGTCACCGTTTCGTCGATGGTTCCGTTGCCATCTATGTCGTTCGTCCTGGTGATCGTATGGTTGTCACCGCTGGCGATCGTCTGCAGGCGGGCGATCTGGGTATTGTTGCCATTCTCGGCCGTGACGGTATCGGTCTTGGAGCCGTCGGCGGCCAGGACCGTGATTGCGGTCGTGGTCCGGTCGATGGTGCCGTTGCCGTCGAGGTCGGCCTGGACCGTGGACGTGAGGCCGTTGGCGCTTGTCGTGGCAATGGTCTTGCCGACCAAAGCGCCGGTGCCGGCGAGCACCGAAACCGTCCTGGTTGTAGACCCATCCGCATTGAGGGCGGTTGCGTCGCTGGATTTCGCCTCGACGGTGCCGTCGCCGTCCGCATCGAACTGAGTATTAACACTCAATCCGTTCGCCGACACCGCGGCGATCGACCTGGACAGCAGCGTGCCGTTGTTTGACGTCTGCGACGTCGTCGTGGTGCGGACGCCAGAGGCGGCGATGACCGTTACCGCCTGCGTGATCGCATCATAAACGCCGTCGCCGTTCACGTCCTGCTTGTCGGTCTTGGTCAGTCCATTGGCCGAAAGCGTCGCTTCCGACTTCGCATGCAGCGTGCCATTGATGTCTGTATCCGACACGGTGATGACGCGGCTGCCATCGCTGTTGATGACGTCGATTTGCGTCCGGTCGGTCTTGGTGTCGCCATTGGCGTCGATCTTGGTGGTGGTCGTCTTGCGGTCGGCGCTGGTCTTGACTTCCGTCCTGGCGAGCATCGCACCGCTGGTGCTGGTGGCCGTCGTGGTCACCGTCCGGCTGCCGTCGCCGCCGAGCACGGTGGCCTGGACCGTCGTTCGGTCGAAGGTGCCGTCGGCGTTTATGTCGTCCTTGATGGTCTGCGTCAGGCTGTCGGCGCTTGTGGTGATGGCGGTGCTGCCGATCAGCGCACCGCTGGAGCTGGTGGTGGTCACGGTGCGTGTTCGATTGCTGGATGCGTCGGTCGTTGTCACGTCGGTGACGATCACATCATAGACGTCGTCGCTGTTCAGATCGGCCTTGCTGGTCAACGACAGGCCGTTGGCCGAGGTCTGATCAAGCGTCTTTCCGACAAGCGAGCCATCTGGATTGAACAGGCTTACCGTCGTCGTCGTCACGCCGGAACCATCGACCACAATCGCCTTGACGGAATCGGTGTGGCCATCGCCGTCCGCGTCCGTGGATATAGAGATTGTTTTGCGGTCAGCGCTGGTATTGGTGGTGGAACTGCCCAGCAACGAGCCGTCACGACTCTTTAACTGATTGGTTTCGGTCAGGCTGCCGCCGGCGCCGACCACCGTCACATCGGAGGAAATGACGTCGAAGAGTCCGTCGCCGTCCAAGTCGGTGGACGCCGTCTTCGCCAGGCCATCATCGCTGGTGGTGCCGACGGACCTGCCGATGAGCGCGTTGGTCGAGCTGTAGCTGGAAACAGTGGTGACCGAAACGCCATTGGCGCCATTGGTGATGGCGGTGACATCGCGGGTTTCGTAAGTGCCATTGCCGTCCAAGTCATGCGAAACTGTCCGCGTGCTGGCATCGGCGCTGGTGACGGTCTGCTCTTTGGCTATGAGCGTGCCGCCGCTGCTGGTATTTGCGACAGCCTTGGTGCGCGTCCCATCACCGGCAACAACCGTGGTTTCGGTGCTTGTCAAATCGTAAACACCGTTGCCGGTGGAATCGATCTGCACCGTCTTCGACAAGCCGTTGGCCGAGGCCGTGGTCGCGATTTTCTGAAGCAACGTGGCATTGACGCTGTGCTCCGACACCGTGGTCGTGGTCGAGCCATCGAGGTTCTTGACGAACACCTGGGTCTGGTCACTGGCGCCGTCGCCATCCTGGTCGAGCCTCGTCGTTACCGTTGTCTTGTCAGCGCTGGTCGTCGTGGTGGTCCGGTCGGCGAGCGAGCCGTCGGTGTTGAAATCGCTGACGACACGCTGGCGCACGCCGGCCGTGATCGTCGTCACGTCGCTCTGCGAGCGTTCATAAGTGCCGTTGCCGTCGTCGTCGAACTGCGTTGTCGTGCTGAACCCATCGGCGCTGACGGTGATGCGGTTCTGGAAGGCCAGCGTTCCGTCCTTGCCATAGCCGGCAAGATCGGTGGTCTTGGAGCCGTCGCCATTGGTGACAGTCGTGCTCTTGATGACATAGCCGTTCTCATCGGAAACCAGCACGGCATCGCCGACCGCACCCGTGGTGCCGTCGGTTCGGGTGAATTGCGTCGTGCCTGTGATGGCTGAGCCGTCAGTGAAATTCTGGCCGCTGCCCGTTGGGGTCAGGCCGATCGAGGCGATGCCCAGCGAGGCTAGCGACACAAGCTGGCCGTCGACCATGACCTTGAATTCGGACCAGCGGTCGTCGCCTGCGTCGAGTTGGCCGTTGTTGTTGGTGTCGAAGACACTTTTCAGCGCGTCGAGATCGCCTGTCGCGGTCTGGTCCCATTCGGTAAAGGCGAATTCGCTGGAGCGGCTGATCTTGCCGTCGCCATCGGCGTCGAGCACCAGCACGCCGGTCCCGTTTCCCGCCCAAGCCGTGCGATGCTGATAGCCGTCGCCGTCGAGATCGAGGAATTGCGAGGACGAGGATAGCGTATCGATGGAGAAGCCGTCGCCGGACAGATCGAGAAGAACGGGCTTGCTGGTACCATTCCCAGCCGTGCCATGGTCGCCAACATGTTGGTTCGACCCACCAGCGCTCGATGCGGGACCGACACCAGGATTCCCAATGGAACCACTGCCGGTACTGCCGGCGCTGCTGCCGCCGCCGCCGCCCAAGGAGCCGCCAACTTTGGGCGCCCCATAAGTTACGGATCCGGTAACAGTAGTATCGATATCGAAATATGTCTTAGCGGGTAGAGAATTGAGATGATCAAGTGTTTCCTTATTGGTGACTATGCCATCCTTATTCGCATCCGCAGGGGCGGGGGCGTCCGTATAGAAACCACCCGACACTCCAGGGCGGGCACTTGGCGTTGGCGCTGTCGAGGGTGTCGAGATATCTCTGGCTGGCCGCGAACCTGCATTAGCGGGCGTCGAACTGCGATCTGGAGCCCGTGAGTCGCCCGGCGCCTGCGACGGCCCGGAACTTGGTGATGACGTGGGACCTGTGTTTGAGCCACCGCTTGGGCTGCTGCCTCCAGCTTGCGAACTGCCACCGAACTCGCTACCGCTTCGTTCCGTATTTGGCTGGCGACGTTCGGAAGGCGTGTCAAGCCCCGTGTTAAGCCCCGTGTAGCCAGATCTGACAGATTTGCCAAGCTCGGGATCGAGCTTCGAATACGGATTTAATGCCGTTGGATCGAGGAATGAATCAGGACTATAGGTCCAAGGATAAGCTGGGTATGCTGGATTATTCTTGCTCCATTCAACCATCGCATCAACCAAAGCATCAACGAAGGGTTGCCCTACTATGCCAGCGCCAACGCCGGCAGCTATCGACAGCAGCGCTGATCCTGCAACTCCCAACGGTCCTGCAGCAACGCCAGCTGGTGCGGCGGTCCAAGAGAAAACTGTTTCTGAAACCGCATAGCCAATTGCCCATCCGCCAATGGCCTTCGCAGTACCAGGAACACCAGATTGCGAATATCCAACGACAGCAGACGCGAGCCCCGTGAACGGAAGGCCTACGGCTCCAGTGATACTTAGCAGTGCCTTCGCCTGAGCAGGTGTATTCTGCAAGCCGGAATAAAAGGCATGCGCTGCATCCACACCAATACCGAAAGCAGCAGAAAGATCGCTTATTTTGCTGGAAGTTTGATTGCTATTTTCCACTGTGACCCCCATGTATATCTCTAGCATGAACCGATTTATTCAGAATAAGATAGTCTACTATAATTGCTCCAAAAAAATATACAATAGAAATGTACAATATCATATGGAGATTGATGAAATTCATAGAATTACGTATACTAACGACCCACACAGCTTGGTTCCTGTCAAGAGTTAATAAAGAAGCGATAACAAATAGGCATAATACCAACACGATAGGGGGAATAAATGTCTTTAAAAAAACAAAATCTCGGGAGAACATTGTTGAAAAGGCATTGGAAACAGCCCATATGAGCCATACAATACTTGTCGTAGAATTAACTGAGAAAAATAGTCCTTTGTCATATGCCGTATGATTGCTGGAAGCCACTACCGCGAAATGGACCCAGTTGGGAGGCCACATCGCAAAAACAAATTTGTTTTGTGAAATAGCCAAGGAGTAATCAGGGAATATTTTTAATATCCTCCACAACAACAAAGAGACAACCACGGCTACCGTGGCAGAGATATAGGTAAATTTCCATTTATATGACAAATATTTATCCCCAATTCGTCATTTTACAGGTGAAATTTACATAGAATATTCGCCAACATACCTTACAGCGACTATTTGCTTTTCGTCAATGCTTCCCATAGATAACCGGTCGACTTCTTTAGCTTTTACGGACGCTTCATCCGCCGTCGAGCAGGAACTCAATGACCCGATCCCGGTCTTGACCTCAGAATAAAGCTATATCCCCCGAGAATTGCGTTGATAACCAAGCTCCATGGTGCCGCGCAATCAGGATACACTAACAACATACCCGCCCCCAATGCACTTAGCACCACCCGCGCGCAGCAGCCTATCCGTTTCCTTGATCGCCGTGCCTGTCGTTACATGAATAAACACATGCTTTGCCTTGCGGCTGTCCGACCAGAGCACAATCCCGCGGATCAGGCGCATGAACACTTTTGCCGACAGGAAGCGGCTGCAGCGCTCGGTATCAACCGCGATGAGATGTGTGGTGGTCATCAGTCCCCCGTCGCCGATGATGTATTCGCCGGCAGAGAACCACGCCAGTCCTACCAGCTCGCCCTTGGCCTCAGCTACGATCAGGCACTGGTTCGGGGCCGGATATCTGGCCTGTTGCTCGATTGCATCGAACTTTGAGTCTGAAAACGGAATGTCGGAGAAGATCGTCCTCGCATGGTGCTGCCGAACGACGGTTCTCACGGCAGCCCAATCCCTTTCTTCGGGAAGGCGCACGCGTACGCTGCTCTGCTTCGGACGTGGCAAGGCAATCACTTCATCTCTCATGAAACGCCTCATCCGTCATCTCCATCAAGGGGTCGAGCAGGAATTCGATTACGCGCCGATTGCCGGTCCTGATCTCCGCCGTCACCGACATGCCAGGGGTCAGAACGACATCATTGCCCTCGACACGGATCCAGGTTTCGTTGAGCGCAATGCGCACCGGGAACACCAGCGGGCCTGCTGCATCGCGTGCAGTTTCTTCCTGAGCTGATGCCTGCGGCGCGCCAGCCGGGATGGCATCATTGGACACAGTCAGAACTTTGCCGTTCAAAGTGCCATATTTTGTGAAGGGGAAAGCTTCGAGCTTGACCCGCACATCCTGCCCTTCGTGCACAAAACCCTTGTCGCGGTTTAGCAGCATCGCCTCGATCTCGAGTGCCGTGCCATCCGGCACGATCACCATCAGCCGTTGGCCAGTCTGCACCACTTCGCCCAGCGTGTTGACCTCCAATTGCTGCACACGGCCGGCAACCGGCGATTTCAATAGGCTGGCGCGCTCGAACAGCTCGGCCTTGGCCAGATCCTGCCGCAACACGCCGATCGAGCGGTCGATCTCGATCAGCTCGGTGGCGATCTTGTCGAGATAGGCCTCGCGGCGGGCGCGCTTCTGCGCGGCGAGCGTCCTCACGGTCGCGTCAAGCTCGGCGATATGGCCTTCGTCGGCCACCACCGCCATCACCTGGCTCTGCTCGCCCTGGCGCGCGTCGATGGTGTTGGTCTTGATGCCGACCTGTCGCTTTTCCAGTTCCTCAAAGACATCCAGCCGGTCACCGGCCAAGCTGACCAGCTTGCGGCGCTCGACCAGCGACTTGTTGCCGCGCTCGATCTCGACCCGTTTTTGAGCGATCTCAGTCTCGAGGCTGTCCTGTTCGGCCTGGTAGGCCGCGAGCGACTGGCGCATCTGCAGCCGCTGCAGGTCGACGAGCGGCTCCGGCGCATTCGGCGGGGCCACCAATTCCGCATCGGTGGAGGGCGTGCCGTCAGCAACGGCGTCGACCAGTGCCTCGAGCCGCGCCTTTGACACTTCGGCGGCGGCAAGGTTACCGGCATTCTTCTGCCGCTCGGCTGCGTATTCGGCCGGCTCGAGCTCGACCAGCATATCCCCCGCCGTGACATGATCACCAGTCTTGACATGCAGCGCCTTGACCGTGCCGGTGATCAGCGGCTCGATGACCTGCACCTTGCCGAACGGGATCAGCTTGCCCTGGATGGTGGCATGTGTGTCGACGCGGCCGAACCACGACCAGGCCAGCGCGCCGGCGGCAAACAGCATAATCAGGCCTGAGAAAATGCGCGCGGCCGGCGAGGCCGGCGTCTCGAGGATCTCGATCGCCGCCGCCTGGAAGGCGCGTTCGTCGCGATTGAGGCTCGGGCGCTTGTTCTCGGCTTCGCGCGCCACCCCTTCCCTGATTGCTTGCCAATAGCGCCCCATCGCCTACTCCGCCGCCTCTGCTGGCATTGGTGGGGCGGTCGGGCGCTGTTCCGCCTGCAACCGGTAGAGCTGAGCATAGCGGCCGTTGAGCTGCAGCAACTCGTCATGCGAGCCCTGCTCGGTGATGCGGCCGGCCTCGATGGTCATGATACGGGTTGCGTCGCGAAGCGCGGCGAGCCGATGCGCGATGATGAACACGGTGCGGCCTCTGGCCATCAACCGCATGTTCTGCTGGATGACATATTCCGACTCGTAGTCGAGTGCGCTGGTCGCCTCATCGAAGATCAGGATGCGCGGGTTGGTGACCAGCGCCCGCGCAATGGCGATGCGCTGGCGCTGGCCGCCCGAGAGGTTGGAGCCGCGCTCCTCCAGCACCGTGTCGTAGCCGGATTTGAGCTGCAGGATGAAGTCATGCGCGCCCGACAGCTTTGCCGCCTCGATCACCCGCTCAAGCGGCAGCGCCGGATCGGCCAGAGCAATGTTCTCCCGCACCGTGCGGCGAAACAGGATGTTTTCCTGCAACACGACGCCGATCTGCCGGCGCAGGCTGCGCGGATCGATCAGCGCAAGGTCGACACCGTCGACGAGCACCCGGCCGCGTTCCGGCACATGCAGCCGCTGCAAGAGCTTGGCCACGGTGCTCTTGCCGGAGCCGGACGGCCCAACAATGCCGATGATCTCGCCGGGCTGGGTCTGGAACGTGACGTCGCTCAGGATCTCGCGCTCGCCGGGGCGGTAGCGGAAGGTGACGTGATCGAAAGCGGCATGGCCTGATATCTTGCGCAGCGACCCCTGCCCGGCGCCGCCTGATAGCTCGATCGGTGCATTGAGGATGTCGCCCAGCCGGTCGACCGAAATGCGCACCTGCTGCAGATCCTGCCAGAGCTGCGCCAGACGCAGCACCGGTCCAGAAACGCGCCCGGCCATGATGTTGAAGGCGACCAGCTGGCCGACCGTCATGTCGCCGGCAACCACTGCCTTGGCGCCGAACCACATCGTGGCGACGATCACCGCCTTGGAGATGAACTGGGCGGTGTTGCTGGCGAAGTTGGCGAGCCTGGCGGTGCGGAAGCCGGCGGCGACATAGCCGGCAAGCTGGTCTTCCCAGCGCCGCTGCATCTGTGGCTCGACCGCCATCGCCTTCAGCGTTTCGACGCCGACGATCGATTCGACTAGGAAGGTCTGGTTTTCCGCGCCGCGGTTGAATTTTTCCTCGATGCGGCGGCGGAACTCCGGCGTCACCGCCATCGACAGCACGACGTAGGCCGGGATCGACAAGATGACGATCAGCGTCAGCCAGGGGCTGTAGAGATACATGACGGCGAGGAAGACGAAGAGGAACAGCACGTCGAGCAGCACCGTGAGCGCCGAACCGGTAAGGAAGGCGCGGATATTCTCGAGCTCGTGGACGCGCGCCACTGTCTGGCCGGTCTGTCTTGCCTCGAAATAGGCGATCGGCAAGCCAAGCAGATGATGGAACAGCTTGGCGCCGAGCGCCACGTCGATGCGGCTGGTGGTGTGGATGGTGGTGTAGGTGCGCAGGCCGGTGAGCAGCACCTCGAACATCGAGACCGCGGACAGGCCGATCACCAGCACTTCGAGCGTGGTCAGGCCGTTGTGGACCAGCACCTTGTCGATCACCAGCTGGAAGAAGATCGGCGAGATCAGGCCGAGCAGCTGCACGAAGAACGAGGCGAGCAGCACCTCGGCGAAGATCCAGCGGTAGCGGATGATTTCGGGAATGAACCAGGAGAAATCGAAACGCCTGGAAAAACCTTGCGAGAAGGCCCGGCTGGTGACGAGGACGACGTAACGGCTCCACAGGAGGTCGAAGTCCGCACGGGCAAGCTCCTGCGGCGCGCCTGATTGAGGATCCTGCAAAAGGACCTTGCCCGCAGACAATGCCGCCAGCAGCGCGAAGCTGCCGTCCACCTTCTCGATGATCACCGGCAGCGGCAGGCGGTCCAGCCTTTTAGGGGACGGTTTGGCTATCTTGGCCTTGAGCTTCAGCCGTTTTGCCGCCCGCACGATGTCGACGCGATCGGCAGTCCGTTCGCCCAAACCAAGGTCATGGCGAATGGCGTCGGGATCAGTCGGCTGGCGCAAGTACTGCGTCATCAGCGTCAAACAAACGACGCCGCTGTCCAGCCCTATTACTATAGGCGTGGCCGCTCCCACATGCCTTCCCCGCAAAACCCAATTGGTTTATTAACCTTCACCTGCGTTGCAAGCAAGGATTGAAGTAAAGAAAAGAACAAGTGTTGCAAAAATGCCAGAAATGGGGGCTTATATTATTACATTATAAATCACGAATATGTAATATTCTTTGGCGATTTGCGAAGCCGGCGTAACATCCGATCTCCCCCCTCGTGGGGGAGATGTCCGGCAGGACAGAGGGGGGCGCCAAGGATCGCTGCATTCATCCTGAGCATTCCTCGGCTGACGTCACGGCATGGATCCCAAGGTCTCCACAACGTCGCTTCGCTCCTGCTCCGCCCTGGGATTGTTTGAGAGGGATCAGGTAGTCTGGCGCCGGAACTGCGGGCTCACAAACAAACCCGCAGTTCCGGCGGCAGGCGACCGTCCCTGGAATCGGGCAGCACCCGACGTCATCAAGGTCCCTGCCGTCTTGTCCGCCATCGCTTGGAGAGTTGATTGGGCAACTGGCCCTGCAGCCACGTCCGCAAACAATCCGAAGCCTTACAAGGATACCATCAGCATGGCCTTCTTGCACCAACAACCGCAGCTGTGCCTCGGCCTCGATATCGCCAAGGACACCATCACCGCCTCCGACGGCACCTCCACCTGGACCATTGCCAACAAGCGTCGCGCAATCCGCGCCTGTCTCAAGAGCCGCAAGGCCGACCTTGTCGTGTGCGAACCGACCGGAGGCCATGAAGGCCTGCTGCTCGAAGAGTGCCTGCGCATGGGCATCGCCTGTCACCGTGCCGACACGCTCAAGGTCAAGAGCTTCATTCGTTCCTTCGGCACGCACGGCAAGAGCGACGCCATCGATGCCACGATGCTGAGAGCCTACGGCCGCGAACGCTGGGAAAAACTGTCCCTTTGGCAGGCCCCAGACCTAGACGAGTTGCGCTTGCGCGCCTTGGTCAGGCGCCGCCAGGAACTCATCGCCATCAAGGGCGCCGAGAAGAACCGCGCCAAAGCCCCTTCCGGCCGCGATCTCGCCGCCTCCTTCGCGGCCGTCATCGAAGCCGTCGACCATCAGATCCAGGCTATCGAGGCCGCCATGCGCGAACTGATCGCCAACAGCAGTACACTCAGACAGCGCGCAGCCATCTGCACCGCCATGGACAGCCTTGGCCCGATTGTGGCCGCCAAGCTGCTGGCCATCTTGCCCGAACTCGGCTCCATGACACGCCGAAAGGCGGCAGCCCTCGCTGGCGTCGCGCCGCATCCCAACGACAGCGGCCTCAAAAGAGGCTATCGCAAAATCCGCGGCGGACGGCCCGACGTCAGAAGCACACTGTTCATGCCGGCCTTGCGCGCCGCCGCCGGGCACGGCGAGTTCGCCACCTTCTACAAACGCCTCATCGCCAACGGCAAAAAGCCCATGGTCGCAATCGCAGCCGTTATGCGGAAGATCGTCGTAACCCTCAACGCAAGGCTTCGCGATAACCTGCTTCCTCAGAGTTGATGACGAAGGGAGGGGTGTTTCGGCTAATCTTGGAGGTTTGCGATTGCGACCGAGATTCGCGGCTGAAAAGGGCTGTGGACATTCGCTGCCGGCCGGTCGGCAGCCAAATCTCCAACGCTGGCGATGAGCCAAATCCCACCACGCCTTCGTCATCCCCAGGGCAAGCAAGGAGCGGAGCGACGCGGCGCAGACCCTGGGATCATGCCGTGACATCAGAGCGTCGCGACGGTGCAGAACATTTGACGGCGGAGCGAGGCGCCCCCCTCTGTCCTGCCGGACATCTCCCCCACTTGGGGGGAGATTGGCCGTCATTGCGGCTTTCGCCAATGTCCAACGTTGGTGAACAGGCGGGATGACCTGAAAAGCACCATCCCGACCGCGGCCGCAAAGAAAGCCCGCATTGGGAAGACCCTAAGATTGTTTTGCAGCACCAGCTATCGTTGTCAGCGAGATTCGGGGGGCTTAGTGCAAGTCCGCTTAAAGGCCTTCAGCACAAGAAAACTATAACAGGTGCGCTCCTACTACAGTCATCGCTGCGCTCTCAAGCCGTCGTCAAAAGCGCGGATGAAAACGTCAACTTCGTTACGCGACCAGATCAGTGGCGGACGGAGCTTGAGGGTGTTGGGGGTCCCTTTGCCGACGAGGATGTTTCGGGCAAGCAGGTCTTCGACAAGGCGATCGGTTTGCTGAATTGCCGGCTCTTTGGTGAGGCGATCGGTCACCAGTTCGACGCCGATCATCATCCCACGGCCGCGTATGTCGCCGATGATTTCGTACCGTTCAGCCAGGCGGCGCAGTTCATGCCGCAGATATTCGCCTGTCTCAGCGCTCCGCCTGACCAGGCTTTCTCGCTCGATGACGTCAAGTACGGCCATACCGGCCGCGCATGCGACGGTATTGCCGCCAAAGGTGCTGAACAGAAGCGGATATGTGCCATTGAGAAACCGCTTCATGAGGGCAGAGCTGAGAATAACAACGCCGAGAGGGTGGCCGTTTCCGACCGGTTTGCCCATCGTTATGAAGTCGACATTGTCGTCCTTTAGCCCGTTTGCCCTGAACCCCCAGAATGTTCCCATGCGGCCGCAGCCGGCCTGTACCTCGTCCGCAATGACGAAACCGCCCGCGGAGCGAACCTTCTCCGCAACGAGATTGAAATAGTTTTCAGGCGCCTGCAAAACCCCGCTCGAGCACAAGGCGGTGTCTACCATGAATGCTGCGGGCCTGTGGCCTCTTTCGCTCAAGGTGGCGATCGCCCTGTCGGCGTCGGATGCGTAGCTTTCGGCGGCTTGCGGGCCGCTGGCGTAAGGCCCCTTGAACATATCCGGTGCCATCAACGCTTCAATCCGTTTGGGATGCTCTTCTGCAGGAAGATGACGCCAGCTTTCATTGGAGAGCGCCGTCGTGAGTTCGGTGCATCCATGGTAGGCCTGATCGATGATCAGGCCGCCATCATGTTTGCTGAGCGACATGGCTATCTGCATCGCCAGGTCGTTGGCTTCGCTGCCCGAGTTGACGAAGATGCAGGTGTCGAGGTGATCGGGCAGGTCGGCAGTCAGACGCGCTGCGTACTCGACGGTCACGTCGCACATGTAGCGCGTATTGGTGTTCAGCGCGCTGGCCTGGCGGTAGATCGCTTTCGCCACATGCGGATGGCAATGACCAATCTGGGGGACGTTGTTGTAAACATCCAGATAAGCGGTGCCATCGGCGGCATACATCCAGGCGCCGTCAGCGCGTATGATGTGCAGCGGCTTCTTGTAAAAATGCCATATCGGTCCCAGGTGGGCTTCTCGCTCATGCCTGAGCAAGTCGTAGTCGTCTGCGAGGCGCTCGCCATCGTTGCCCATAGCGCCGTAGACTGGAAACCGGCATGCCTGACGAAGCCGGCGGACCGCCTGCGCGCGACCCTGACCGCTCAGCAACGTCATCATTCGAGGATAGTGACTGGCGTCCTGGATGTGGCGGATCCCGGATTCATCCGTGGCTTCTCTCGCTTCCAGGATGACAGTGGCCATCGCGAGACGTAGCAGCATCGCATCGAAAATGAGATCAATCTCATTTTCTTCGAGCGGGTACGTCGAATCGAAGCCCGACGTCACGTCGCAAAGGTAAGCGATCGGATCGTCATCATATTTTGAGAATGTTTCGGAGGCAGCGACAATGTCCGTGACAATCGAATTATAGCCCATATCGCCGAAGTCGATGATACCCACCGGCAAGCTACTATTCCGCGGATCGACCAGGATGTTGCCGCCATGCGAATCCTGATGCACGACTTGCCGGCGCGTCTTCAGCAATTGAGGAAGGGTAAAGCGCTCGGCGCGATCGATAATTTCACCGCACAACTGCCGAAGCTTTGCGTCAGAAATCTTTTCTAGCTGCGGGCGCAAGGCCAAGGCGCGCGAAATGTCCCAGAGATGCACATTGCTGCAGGCATAGGGGTGAAAGAAATCCCTGAGCGCATGGGCAAGCCGCCCCACCATCGCGCCGAAGTTATAGCGGGCCTCGGCGGAAAACGCCTGCTCAACCTGCTCCATGACTTCCCCCGAAAGGAAAGTAAGCACACGGATCATATGCCGTGCGCCGCGCCCGTCCTCGATCCATTCATAGTCAGCGCCCGCGCGGGAAGGGATGACGCGGGGCACGGGAAGCGCCGGATCCCGCTCAAAGATATGGTTGAGCGCCTTGACCTGCATATCGACGACGCCTGCAGGTTCGCTTGCATTCGATATCTTGACGACGACATTTCGACCGTCGGCGCTCTCGACACGCCAGGATAGATCGCGCTCGGAAGCCAGTTGCTTGTATGACCCCTCAATCCCGTAATGACGCGCGACCACGCGCCTTGCGGCTTCCAGCGAAAAATTGGGAAGATTGCGAAGAAGCAGAGCATCGGTGCTCATTCTGTACCCCTTAGGCCAACATACAACCGATCGGGCAGCGCCGATGGGCGAGAGGGCGCTGCCCTGTGAGCTTTACACGCTGTTGTTTTGATCGCTCTTGACCATAAGGCAAAGTATCGTGTGCAGCACTTGCGCGGCGATTTGTGCAGTATTGGTGGTGGAATCGTACTGCGGCGCGACCTCGACCACGTCTCCCCCGACAATATTGAGGCCATCCAGGCCGCGCAGGATCTGAAGAACTTCGCGAGGCTGAAGGCCGCCGACCTCCGGTGTTCCTGTGCCGGGCGCAAAACCCGGATCCACGCCGTCAATGTCGAAGGAGATGTAGGTTGGACCATGACCGACGATTTCGCGCGCTTTCTCGATCAGACGCGGCAAACTGGCCTCACTGACTTCTTCCGCATGCACCACTGTCATGCCGCTTTCATAGGAGAACTCCCATAGGTATTCGGCGGGTCCGCGAATGCCGATCTGAATCGTACGGCGCGGGTCGAGGACACCGTCGAGAACGGCGAGCCGGAAGGGACCTCCGTGTTGAAACTTGGTTCCTTCGTAAGGACCTGCCGTATCGCAATGGGCATCGATGTGAATCATGCCCACAGGCTCGTTGGCACCGATCGCTTTCAGGATCGACGAGGTGATGGAGTGGTCGCCGCCAACACTGAGCGGGCGCACGCCGGCGCCAACGAGGCGGCGATAAAAGGCCTCGATGTCGGCATGGCACCGGGCAAGATCGTAGCGACTGTGCATCGGCACATCGCCGATATCGGCCACCCTGGCCTTGCTCATGGGAGAAATCCGAAGGACATGGTCATAGGGACCGACCCGCTCTACACCGCGCAGCGCGCGCGGCCCGAAGCGGCTGCCATTCCGGTTGGTGACGCCCAGATCCATCGGCACGCCGACCAGTGCGATATCCAGTCCACCGAAATCGTCGGAATTTGCCGCCTCCGGCATGCAGGGCGCATCCAGGAATGTCGGAATTCCCGCAAATGGCCATTTGCGCTTGTCGCCACCGGTGAACTGACCCAGGGCGACCTCCCGGAGATGCGGATCGAATATATCGCCCCCCGCGGCGTTGCCGTACTTCTCACGAAGGGCCTGGAGATGCGCTTGGTCGGTCATGGGCGAAACACTCCTGATGGAACAACTCGACTTTAATGAGCGGAGATCAGGGTTTAGTTCGGGTTTTTCCGAAGTGATCGGGGTCATATCCCGATTTACTTCCGCAATGCGATCGTTGACGCTCCCTTGTTAATGGATGCCAAAAAAAGGGGAGCACCATGTTTAATAGCAGCATCATCAACAGGCCTATCCGGCGCCGTCAGCTTCTGACGGGGCTTTCCGCTCTGGGGCTGGCGCCCATGATCGGCGGGTTTCCAAACATAGCACGCGCGCAAGAGAAGAAGTTGCGCATTGGCGTGTATGGCGGGTATTTCAAGGACACATTCGATGCCGAGATTTATCCGGACTTCACCGCCGCCACCGGCATCGCGGTCGAGAGCGTGGCCGAGCCGACCGGCGAAGTCTGGCTGATCCAGCTCCAGCAGGCGGAAAAGGCCGGCAAGTCACCGGTGGATGTTTCGATGATGGCAGGGGTGCCGGTAATTCGCGGCATCAATTCAGGGCTTTGGGCACCGCTCGACCCGAAAAAGATGCCCAATATGAAACACGTCAAGCAAAACCTGGTCAGTTCGACTGCCTCCGGCGAGGTCGCCGCCGTCGCAGCCACCAGTTGGTACATCACCCTGGTTTCAAACACGGAGGTTTACAAAGAAGCCCCGACCTCCTGGAAGGATATCTGGGATCCGAAATACAAGGACAGCCTCGGACTGCTTGCCAATGTCGGCAATTCATATCTTCTTGAAGTTGCGGCCAAGGTCTACTTCGGCGGCATCAATCATCTCGACACCGATGAGGGAATCCGCCAGGCGGCCGCGAAAGTGGGCGAATTGAAGCCCAATGTCCGTCTCTGGTACCGGGACGAAGCGCAGTTCGAACAGGCACTCAAGTCCGGCGAAATTCCGATGGGACAGTATTACCACGACGTGACCGGCCTGGCGATCAAGGACGGTTTCCCGGTCCGCTCCACCATGCCTGCCGAAGGGGGAATTTACGATTACGGCTCCTGGGCAGCCACGAAGTCGTCTGCACTGGACCTTGCACATGTCTATATCGACTACATGTCGCAGCCCTCCATCCAGGCAAAACTCGCCCGGAAGCTTGGCAGCGCCCCGGTCGTCGATCGTGCGCTGACAGATCTCACCGATGAGGAATTCAACGCCGTTTCCTCAAGCATCGACCCCATCACGCCGCATTATAAGATGCAGGCGCTGAAGACGGACTTCATCAACCAGGTCTGGAGCGAGATGCTGCAGGGCTGATCCGCCCTCGCATCGCAAAACAGGATCGCGACGCGGTGCTGGGCACCGCTCGCTTTGCCGGGAGCTAACCACATGTCTGGATTGGCGATCCACAAGATCAACAAGGCGTATGGTCCAGTCAACGCCCTGAGCAACATCTCACTCAACGTGGAAAACGGAAAGTTCTTGTGCCTGCTAGGTCCGTCCGGCTGCGGCAAGTCCACCCTCCTACGGATTATCGCCGGGCTGGAAAGCGCCTCCGACGGCAGGATCGTTCTCGATGGCAGCGATATTACCAAAGTCCCGGCCCATCTGCGGGACTTTGGCATGGTGTTCCAGTCACTTGCGCTATTTCCTCATCTCTCCGTGGGCGAAAACATCGCCTATCCCTTGCGCATCCGTGGCGCGTCGAAGGACATCCAGAAGGCGGAAGTCGCGCGGCTTCTCAATCTTGTGCATCTGCCGGGCGTTGCCGACCGGGCCATTACTCAGCTTTCGGGCGGTCAGCGCCAGCGCATCGCGATGGCGCGAGCGCTGGCGTTGAAGCCAAAGCTGTTTCTTCTCGACGAGCCAATGTCGGCGCTGGATGCCAAGTTGCGCGAGGCCATGCAGGTCGAACTAAAACGCCTGCAGCAGGAGCTTGGCATCACGACCTTCCTGGTCACCCACGACCAGAGAGAGGCGATGACGACTGCAGACCTCGTGGTCGTCATGTCGGGCGGCGTCATCCAGCAGGTGGCGCCGCCGCTGGAGATCTATCGTAAGCCGGCGAATGCCTTCGTCGCGGATTTCATCGGTGCCGCGAATCTGATCGACGGCAAGGTCGTCGCCAATGGACGCGTCAGCGTTCCCGGCGGGGAGGTCGCTGGTATGGATGCCCCCTCATCAGGCACCCTCACCTTCTCGGTTCGGCCCGAAGATCTCGAGCTGCGCGAGGAGGCAAGCGACAGCAGCATGTCCGGGCGCATCGCCTTCACCCGCCATCTGGGGGCAGCGGTCGAGGTGAATGTCGCTGTCCAGGGCATGTCCAAGGATCTGATCGTGGCACTCCCTCCGCGCAAGGAGAGCAGGCTGGCCGTCGGGCAGGCGGTGCATGTTCATGTTCCTGGCGCCGCCTGCGTCGTTCTGCGGTGAGCATGAGCATCGCCAAACCCCGGTCGATGGTAGGATACCTGCCGCTTGCCGTTCCCGCAGCGCTGCTGATCCTGTTCTTCGTCGTGCCCTTTGGCTCGATGATCCTGGTTTCTTTCTATAAGAATGCCGGTGGCGGCCTCACCGAGGCCATGCTTACCCTGGAAAACTATCGGCGTCTGATCAGCCCGTTCTTTGTCGGGCTGCTCATAGCATCCTTCGGTCTGGCGCTGGCCGTTGCAGCCATCTCCATTCTGATCGCCTTTCCGTTTTCTTATCTGCTGGTCAATGCGCCACGTTCGACGCAGGTGTTCTGGCTGATCTTCCTGTTGTCGGTGCTGTCGCTCTCGGAATCGATCATTGGCTTTGCCTGGTCAACGCTTCTGTCCCGGACAGCCGGCATCAGCAACCTGCTGGTGTTTGCAGGCCTGCTCGACAAACCGGCCTCCTATGCGCCTGGGCTGGGGGCGCTTGTGTCAGGCGTCGTCTACACGGCGTTCCCGTATGCGGTTCTCGTGCTCTACCCGATTCTGTCGCGGGTGGACCCACACATCGAAGAGGCCGCCCGGACGCTTGGCACGTCGCCGCTTCGCACATTCTTCATCGTCGTCCTGCCGATGCAGCGAAACACGATCATTACGACCTTCCTGATGATCATGGTCTTCACGCTCGGCACGTATCTGATGCCTCAGATCCTGGGTCGGCCCCAACATTGGACGCTCTCGGTGGTCATCAGCGATCAGGCTCTCATGCAGTCGAACATTCCATTTGCCGCGGCACTCGCGGTGTTCCTGGTGATCGCGACCATGCTCATCGTCGCCACTGTCGTCCTGTTCGGCCGCAAGGCGCGCGCATGATGACCCAGGCCCTGGTTCGCCGCATCTTCTTCAGCCTACTGGCGCTGATCATGGCGGCGCCGCTGCTCGTCGTCCTGGGCGTCTCCATCAATTCGAAGAAGTCGCTCACCTTCCCGCCGCAGGGTTTCAACATGGGTTGGTATCTGGATCTGTTCCGGATGCCGGATTGGTCGGGAGCCTTGCTCAACAGCACGATCATCGCGCTGTTTTCGGCAAGCTTTGCAGTGGCAATCGCCTTTCCGCTTGCCTGGTTCAATTGGCGCTACCGGCTCGGATGGGTCAAGGCCATCCTGGCGATCGGCCTGATCCCCTTCCTGCTGCCGCCGGTGATCACGGCAATGGGCTTCCTGTCCTTCTGGACGCAGACCGGCCTGTACGGGCAATACTGGACCGTTGTCGTCAGCCACGGCATCTTCCTCGTTTCCCTGCCGCTGGTGGCTTTGGCGCTCGGCTTCGGCTCGCTCGATGACAGCCTGTCGGAGGCAGCCGCGACGATGGGTGCGAATAATCGCACCATCCTCAGGACGGTAATCCTGCCGCTGGTCCGCCCTTATGTGATTTCCGGATTTGCCTTCGCCTTTGTCGTGTCGCTGAACGAATATCTGGTGGCTTACATGACCGTTGGCCCCGTTCTCGAAACGCTGCCGATGAAGATCTTCAACTCGCTGCGCTATGGCTACACGCCGGTCATGGCCTCGGCGTCGATCTTCTTCGTTGTCGTCACCGTTGTTGTCTTCTCGCTCGTCGCCCGGCTCGGTGACCTCCCGAGACTGCTCGGAGCACACACAAAATGACTGCAATTCGCAGGGCATTGGCCGATGCGACACGCTAAACGGCCGCTTCAAAGTGATCGGGACCTGCCGCAAATACTACTTCACCGTTGAATAGCAACAGGCACGGCGCCAGCGAATACAGGCGCCTGAAAGAGGGAACACGCATGGCCGTTTCAGCAGACATGATCATCACCAATGGCCGGGTAAAATCGATGAATCCGGATCTGCCGCATGCGGAAGCGGTTGCAATTGCCGGCGGTCGCATCCTGGCCGTCGGCAGCGATAGCGAGATTGCCGCCTATCGCACGACCGGGACTCGAATCCTCGACGCAGGTGGCGGAACGGTGACGCCCGGCATCAACGAAAGCCATATTCATCTATTCGGCGGCTCGGCGAAGCTCGACCAACTGTCCCTCTTTAACGTGAAGGGATATGACGCGATGAAGGCGGCTGTCCATGCTTATGCAGCATCGAATCCCACCGAGCCGCTCTTGATGGCCAATGGTTGTGACTACACCATTCTTGGGGACGGCCGCAGCGTCGACCGGCACGTTCTGGACTCCATCCTGGCCGATCGGCCGCTCGCCGTGATGTCGCCTGACCACCATACTGTCTGGGCCAATACGATCGCGCTGACCAAGGCGGGACTGATGGAAGGCCGCCGCCTTCCCTCCGGCAACGAGATCGTGATGGGCGGGGACGGCCTGGCCAATGGCGAGTTGCGTGAACACTATGCTTTTGATGACGTGATCGCACTTAGCGCCAACGGTGGGCGCGATATGCTGGGCTTGAGCACCGGTGACGAACCGCAACCCGTGCCTTCTGCTGCTGACCGGGCCTATGATCGCGGGCTGCTGAAGCGCGGTCTCCAGCATCTGGCATCGCACGGTATCACCAGCTTCCAGAACATGGATGGCAACCGTTATCAGCTTGAATTGCTGTCCGAGATTCAGGCGGAGGGCGCCTTGATCTGCCGCGGGCGCGTCCCTCTGCATTATGTGAGCGGTGACATCGATGAACAGATGGACAAAGCTGCACAGATGCGTGCTGAGTTCGGCGGAGAGTGGCTGAATTCCGGCACCGTGAAGGTGTTCATGGATGGCGTTCTCGATTCCCACACGGCAGTCATGTACGACGATTACGATGATCGCCCCGGCTGGAAGGGCGAGCCGCGCTTCGACCAGACAACCTTCGACCGGATCTGCATCGCAGCGGATAAGCGTGGCTTGCAGATCGCGGTCCACGCAATCGGCGACGGCGCGGTGTCGAGCGTCATTGACGGGTTTGCTGCCGCGCGGCGCGCCAATGGTGGGCGCGACAGCCGCCACCGGATCGAACACATCGAAGTGGTGCGCGATGGCGACATTGGCCGGATGGCGGAGATGAAAATCGTCGCATCCATGCAGCCTACGGTTCCACCTGGCCAGATGGGCTTGCCACTCGAGCCGACGCTCTCGCGCATCGGAGCCAAAAACTGGGCACGCGCTTACGCCTGGCGCGCCATCCGCGACGCTGGCATCGATCTCATCTTCTCTACCGATTGGCCGGTCTCTCCCGTCTCTCCCATCCTGTCGATGCATTCGGCGATGACACGCGAGCCATGGAGAGACGACCTTCCGGACAATCGGCAGACACTTATGGAAGTGCTCGACGCCTATACGGTGCGGGGAGCCTATGCCGAATTTGCCGAGACTTGGAAGGGTCAGGTGAGGCCAGGCTTTGCCGCCGACATCGTCATCTGGAACAGCGATCTTGAAAGCCTTGATCCGGAAGCAATCTTGAACGTGGCACCGCTTTACACGATCTGCGCAGGCCAGGTGACTTACGCTGCATAGGGTCCTCTGCACAGAGGATTTGGGGATTTGGTCTTTGACTGAGCCTGAAGGAGGCTGTGACGGTTGCCGCCGACCGATCTCCTCCTGCCAATCTCGAGCGCTTGCGATTAGCCATAAGCCACCGCGTCTTCGTCATCCCAGGGCGAAGCAAGGAGCGAAGCGACGCGGCGCAGACCCTGGGATCCATTCCGTGACATCAGCCGAAGAATGCAACGGCCCAGAACGGCGCTTGCATCCGCAACGGTGGCAGTTACGCTTTAGTCATGACCGGCTATGCCTATATGACCGCAAGCCAGAAGCGCGGCACGATCTACATCGGCGTCACCAATGATCTCGGCCGCCGCATGCCGGAGCACAAATCCGGCCTGGGCTCACGCTTCACCAGCCGCTACGGCGTGCAGCGCCTGGTCTGGTACGAAGAGCATTTCGACATTCGTGACGCCATACAACGCGAGAAGTCGCTGAAGCGCTGGCCGCGCTAGTGGAAGATCGAGCTGATCGAGAAGACCAATCCAGAATGGTTTGAGCTTTTTCGTGGGACCGGGTGGTAGCGTTCGGTTCTGAACCGTTGCATTCTTCGGCTGGCGTAACGGCATGGATCCCAGGGTCTGCGCCGCGTCGCTTCGCTCCTTGCTTCGCCCTGGGATGACGAAGTGGAAGGATGGTTCAGCCAATCCTAGAGGTTTGCGATTTGCCACTGAAAGTGGCTGAGAGGAATTGTCGACGGTCGCTGCCGATCGGCCCAACCTGTCAAAATCACCGTGCAGAGGAACTAGGTGGCGGGCGACAAAACGATCCAGAGTGGCGGAGGTGGAAAAATGCGCAAATCGGACAGCAATGCGCGCAGTGCGATCTCCGTCGACAATGCCGACATCCGTCTCATCCGCATTTTCATTCGGGTCGTGGAAGCGGGTGGACTTTCGGCAGCGCAAGCGGATCTAAACCTTTCGCTCTCGACCATCTCGGAGAAGATATCTGCACTGGAACAGCGCTTGGGGGTTACCCTTTGCAAGCGCGGGCGCGGCGGCTTTCAGCTGACGGAAAGTGGCCGTCTGGTTTTCGATGAATGCCAGCGGCTGTTTGGCTCTCTGGATCTGTTCAGCCGCAAGGTGGCAGGCTTGCGCTCCAATCTTGGCGGCAGCCTTTCCATTGGCCTCCTCGACAACGTCATTACGGATCCCAGATCATCTCTGGCGGAGACAATCGCGAAACTGGTCGAGGTTGCACCGGCGCTGCATCTTCTCATCGAAACCAGGTCGCCTGGAGAGCTGCTGCGGGACGTGGTTGCCCAGAAGCTCGATCTTGTCGTCGGCAGTTTCCCGCGCATGGCGCTTGGACTCGCCTATATCGATCTCTATGAGGAGACCCAGAACTTCTACTGCGGCGCAGGACATCCGCTGTTTTCTCTTGCGGACCAAAGCATCGATATTGATCGGGTGCGCATGTACCGGATTATCGCACGCAGCTATTGGGCGGCGCGCGACATCAAGATTTTTGCGATCTCGACCCCGCACGCCACGGTGTCGAACATGGAGGCCGAGGCCTTCCTGATCCTGTCTGGATGCTATTTGGGCTACCTTCCGGACCACTATGCGGAGCAGTTCGTGCAAGCCGGGCGGATCAGGCCAATTCGCCCGGACATTTTTTCATACAGGGCCAAGTTTCAGATCGCCACCACGGAGGATTGGAAGAGCCGTCCGACTGTCAGAACATTTGTCGAGATCATGTCCAACCAAATCAAGGATGCAGAAGCTGGCCGGAAGCGCCCCGAATGCAATTGATACGCGGCAAGACGGTTCACATGCGTTTCCGGCCTCCGATCACCACCTGAGGAGCGTTTGGCCGAAATTTCGGCGTGTACATTCGCTTCGCTGACGGCGTCAGGTCGCGGGCTTCCGCTGCTTAAGACGACGAACTTCATCTCCCATCGTGGCGCCGAACGCCGGAGCCGCCTCTACGTGCCCTTTCATGAGCGGCTGGGGCGACGCGCGCGCTTGGTCCGCTACGACCAGCGCGGCGGCGGCCTGTCGACCCGGCATGTGCCGCCCCTCACCATCGAGGCGATGTGCGAAGACATGCTGGCGGTAGCGGACGCGGCCAAGATCGAGAGATTCTTTCTGTTCGGCTACTCGCAAGGAGTAGCCTACGCCGTGGCTGGCTGTTGCCGCGCCCGACCGCTTCGCGGCCTTGGTCCTCATCGGGACTAAGGCCAGGCATCGGCCGGACCCTGCGTTGCACGCCTCCGCGCTGGAAGCGCTTCAGGAAAGGGACTTTAGGAATCCTGGAAAGTCTTCTGGGCTCCGCTGTTTTTCAAGTTCCGCCAGCTGCCAAGTAATCGGCGATGCCAAGCGTATAGCCCTTCGCCAGTCACCGCTGAACGTGCACGCGGTGTAATAGCCTTCCACACCAGATTGAGCCGTGACCAATTCCTCTTAGCGAAACTAGGCACTCGTCTGCATCGAACTCAGTAGGCGTCGCTCTTCTTCGACAACATAATCGCGGATGATCGGGACATCGTCACGGCGAGTCGAGATCAGTATCTGGTATACAAAATTTGAACCGTTTAGGAAGCCGAGTTCGGCCGACGCCAGATAGAAATCCCACATACGGCAGAAGCGTTCGCCCATCATGGCGACTGCCTCCTCGCGCCTGGCCTCATAACCGAGACGCCAATCGTGGATCGTCCAGTAATAGTGCAGCCGCAGATTTTCGCAGTCGGCGCACCAGATCCCCGTGCGCTCCAACGAGGCAAACACCTCTGACAAAGCCGGCACATACCCACCTGGAAAGATATACTTGCGGATGAACGGCGCCGTCGTACCAGGCGGTGACATGCGTCCGATCGCATGAACCAATGCGAAGCCGCCCTCCTTCAACAATCTACCAATGGTCGTGAAATAGCTGTCGAAATGAACGACGCCCACGTGCTCCATCATTCCGATCGAGACAACACGGTCGAAGTGTCCGCTGACCTCGCGATAGTCGACCTCGCGAAAATCGATCTGATGAGCGACCCCGGCCTCGATCGCGCGAAGCCGAGACGCCGCCAATTGCTCCGTCGAAACGTTGATCGCCGTGACCTTCACGTCGCAATACTTGGCGAGATAGATGGCGAGAGCGCCCCAGCCTGAGCCGATTTCCAACACATGCATGCCCGGCTCTAGCTTGAGCTTCGCGGCAATGTGGCGATGCTTGTCCATCTGCGCTTGCTGCAGATTGTTGTCCGGTGCCGTGTAATAGGCGCACGAATAGGTCATTGTCTCGTCGAGCCATAGCTCATAAAATTTCGTCGGGATGTCGTAGTGATGCTGAACGTTTTTGGCGGCGAGACCGAGCTTGTTGTTCTGCTGGCGCCGGCGCAACGCACGCCAGACTTTCCGCAACGCCTTCTGAACAGGGTGGGCTGCCAACCCAGTGCGGTTGACGGAAAAAAGTGACAAGAGGTCAAATGCTTTGCCACCGTTCTCGATGACCAAGCGGCCATCCATGTAGGCTTCGGCCGCCTTCAGTTCCGGATTGAAGAAGATCTCGCGTTCGACCGCTTTGTCGGTTAGGCGGATCGTCACGTCGGGCCCATCCTGCCCACTGCCGAAGGCTTGCCTGAAACCGTCCTCGAATATGACCGTCAGGCGCCCGTTTTTTACAAAACGGGAGAGCAGATTTGGCAATAGACGCATTGTGGCTCGTTTTCTCCTCACTTGCCTCGTAAGTATGACCACCCGGTGTCGGTACATCAATACCGATCTGGGGATGGAGAGGCATCGGACTTCAGAAGTCTCCTCCCAATGCCGAAGTAGCGACCCATCCGGGCAGCCTGCCCCGCGATCAGAAATGTCTGTTTCTGGCGCGATAAGATGTCCAGGGTGGTCGCCGGCAGCGTCTGCTATCCGGCAATCGCAAAGATCGCCTCAAGGAATGCAACATTTTGTCTAAATTTATCATGATAATTCAAACCAGAACCTAAAGTCCTGTGGGTACAACGCACTCCAGAACAATAACATTGGAGGCTAGCAAATGACGTTTTCCACTGCGCATCGGAACCGTTTTAGAAGAGTGGCGATTGCAGCGATCGGGCTTGCTGTTTCCGTGACTCTCGGCGCAAACGCGCAAGCAGGCGAAATGCGTAAGCCAGAGGGAGAGACACGGTCCGTCTATCTTGTCAAATATCGGGTTAACAACGATGTTCGCTACAACAAGAAACCTGTCGGCAAGGTCGTTAAAATATCAGCATCCCGGTACTTGAACAGCAACACCTATGTCTGCACTCCGAGCGGCTTTGGTCAGAAAGCGCGTTGCTACACTCGGAGGGTCTCGAATCAGTCAGGCGTTTAATGTTGGACCTGGTTTTGACAGAAGCCGCCGCGCCTGAAGCCGCGGCGGCTCCGTTTTTGCGCGGTTATCGAGAATTCGCCTTAAGATGCGAAACTTCTTTGCTTACCGTATTACCTTTGACCAGTTTGCGCGCCTCATCGTCCCGGCCAGCGGGATTGTGACGAAAGACATACCAGTTCCCACCGATGGAACGCTTCTGATAAACGACGCCATGTTTTTCACGGTGCAGGAAACATGTGACTGCACCGCTTGTTGCCAGACTCCCTTTCGCTACTTTGCTGGTCCAGAGAGCGCGCATGCAGAGCTTGCCCCCATTGGTCGCATACCAGTTTCCCTCCGCATAGGACCATGCTGCCCGTTTGCGCGACCAAGCGGCGAACGGCTTCCTATTTGCGGAGAACAGCCCGCGAGCAGTTGTCTCCGCTGAATAGAACCCACCGCCGTTTTGCCATTCCCAGGTGCGGCCGGCATAGAGCTTTTCAACCGCTGAGGCCGTCATCGGCGTCGCGGCAGCGGCGCGTTTTTCTATAGCGTCGCCCGCCGGTTGTTTGGGAGCGGCGTAAGCATTGCCTGCAAGCAAGAACACAAACAGCACCGCACTTGAGATAATCGAACGGATCGAAAACATTTTACTTCCTCTCCACCAAGGCAATTCCCAGTAAGACTGCGTAAGAGTCCTGCGCTGGAACCGCATAGAATTAAAGGGATGGGGCGGTTCGGCCATCTGGTGAAAGCCGAACCACTCTGTCGAACGACTTGGATCAGTCCAGCGGATGGTTGGCCACGCGCCAATCGGGCCGGCCGACATTTCTCGGCCATGGATAGACTTCACGATCGTTGAAGTAGACAACGGCTGTCATGTCCGGGAACTCGGCATGCGGCTTGTTTGCTTCCGCGGCCCAGTCACGAGCGTATTCGTCGTTGCCTTCGTAGCCAAGCTCCGCAATGGCGATTGGTTTGCCGAAGCCCGTCACACGGTCATAACCCGGCTTTGTGCGCTCCACAAAAGTCGTATCACGACCGACCTCCAGCTTGTCATAGGGCTGATAGCCAAAGACGGACAGACCGATAATGTCGACATACTTGTCGCCAGGATAGAAGGCTTCCAGTCCTTCTTCTCCTTTCGGTGACCACATGTATTGGGCCGACGGAAGATGCTTGCGGCATACGTCGATGACATGCCTGTAGGCGTTCACATAACCTTCAGCATTCCAGAAAGCCCAGGTGAATTGCCCGTCATTATCTTCCATTTCCTGCCCCCAGCGGATAGTGACGGGGCTTTTCAGCTGCGCCGCCGCAGAGCAGACCGCTGACATATTGGCATCGTAGCGCCCGCCCAAAATCCCGGCGAGCAAATCCTCAGGACCTACACGCCAGTCCCGCGCCCAGGACCACGGCTCGACCGTGATCAACAGGGAACGTCCACGCTCACGCGCATAGTCATCTGCGGCGCTGAGCGTTGCCAGATCCACATCTTCCCAGGGAAGAAAAAGGTGTTCGATTTTTGAGTTGGAGTCGTTGGTATAATCCGCGTGCGGATCGTAGGCGCCGGGGGTTACGGAGTCAGCCGTGATGATGGGACGCTTGTCCCGAAACTGATTGCGGCTGTCGACACTCGCTCCCGACACACCGCTGGCTGCATAGACACCACCGGAAATGCATGCGCAGCAAAGCAAGGCTGCTGATAGTTTAAAGAGACTTTTCAAGGCCCCCTCCCTCTCTTACTGTTCAGATTGCTGTGCCGCACCAAGCGCGGCTTTGATGGCATCGAGTTGATGGGAAACCAGATCGGTGGACACTAGCTTGCTGGCCTCGTCGTCTTGGTGGACCTCGGCGTTACGGAACGCATACCACTCACCACCGGGCTCGCGCTTCTGATAGATCGTTCCATTATCGATGCGATGCGAAAAGCACGTCTTGGCGGGAAACACACCCTGTTCGGAATGCCATGTCGCCTTGAGACACATCCAACCTGTCTCGGTGATGATCCAGCGGCCTTCCGCCCAGGATTTGCCCGTCTCACCGTCGGTCCATGCCGAAAATTGCCGGTCCGCGCCCACCATTCGTCCGGCTCCGCTGTCCCACTGCCAGCTCTTGTCTCTATAGAGATCGTAGATTTCGCCTGCTGTCATGCGACGTGCCCCTTCCGGCAGAACGGAAACCTGTGAGGAAGATGCAAAGGCCGGTGCAGCAATGCAGGACACTGCCCAAGCGACTGCTGTCAGCATCCGGAGACCTGACAGCAATAGAGCCCTTTCAGCGAAGCATGTGCCGCTGACCAAACCGACATTGCCTGTTCCAATGATTGCGATCTTCATGTGTTGATTGCCTTCTATCGCTGACTTGAATTGCTGGGAGCATTGGTGCGCCAACGTGGATTGAAGATGGTTTTGTGAACAGCGCGACCACCGACGCCTGCCCCGGCAATTGAGAAGCTGTCGTCGAACAGGGAAAAGCTTTTGGTTCCCCAGGCGAGCGCCTCGATGCCGTCGCGTCCACGCTCGACCGTGGCGAAGCTGGTAACCGTCAAAAGCGCCATGAAACTGCTTGCCAGCGCGGGGCGATAGGCGCGGCCTTTCATCCGCACGTCATTCTCCCTGCCATGCTGCAGCAAGATCATGAAAATCAGCAGCAAGTAAAAGCAAGCATTGATGATGGCGAAGACGAAAAAGCCGCGCGTTTGATACGCATCCTGCACGAACACGACCGGCAGAATGGAGATCAGGACCACGAAGGCATACGGCGCCAGCACGCGAAACGGTAGCGGATCGACTTCGGACGTGCCTTTTGGCGTGACGCGAAAATCAACAAAGGATCCGGTCATCCAGTCACGGAACGCGGCAAAGGTTCCAGCCAGAACCCACGGCCAGCGCGCCAGCAAAAACAGCATCGCTTCCCAACTAAAGATCTTGCCGTCGATAGGCCGAAATGTGCGACTCGACCGCCACCAGAATGCCAAAAGCAGGATCATAAGCGACTGCGGCATGAAATGGAGCAGAAACTCCGGGTAAGTGACGTTGACGAAATTATCGCCCTGGACCAGCACGATCACGGGCAACAGGAATGTCAGAGCAAGAAAGAAGGCGTAAAGCGGGTACCAGAACTGCGAAAATAGGAATTGAATCTTCAAACGCAGCGGCAAGTGTCCGATCAGTTTTGGTGAGTATTGCAACAGGATCGTCACCAGGCTCCGCGACCACTGGAACTCCTGCGTTACGAGATCGGCAAACGTCCGTGGGCCGTCGCCATGGGCGATGGCATCAAGCGCGTGAGCCCCTCGCCAGCCATAGGCATTCATGAAGAGCGTTGTGGAATGATCCTCGGCGAGTTCTGGCCCCAGCCCACCGATTTCCTTCAATGCCGCAGTGCGCACCGCATAGTGCGATCCGATGCATACGGGCGCGAAGCCATTATTGTATCCGGCTTGCAGTGACCCATGCATGCTCGCTTCGATGTAGAGGCGGCCACGCGCGGACCAGCTTTCATGTGCATTGCGATCGCAAATGCTGGGCGCGGAAACATAACCGATTGTCGGGTCGGCAAAAGGCCGCAACATGTTGTATAGGTAGTCCGGTTCGGGAACATGATCGGCATCGAGCTGCGACACAAAATCATATTGGTCGTAGCCATAATAATCGTAGAAGAAAGCCAGGTTGCCTTCCTTGCAGCGTGTGCGGCGAGGCCAGGACTGGCGATGGTAATCGGCGCGACTTTTGCGGGTGGAAACGAATACGCCATGTGCGCGACACCATGCGAGCGTTGCGGGCGATGGATCCTCATCGGCCAGCCACGTGTCGTGAGGCACGTTCTGGGCTAGCATGGCCCGCAAGGTTTCGGCCACCACCGCAAAAGGTTCTGATGGAGCCTTGGTGACCACCATGGCCACGCGACTTCCTGCGGAAATACGCAGCCGTCCGTGCGGCCGGCGTGCATTGAAGAAAATGGTGATGAAGTAGACGGGCAAAAGCGTTATCCACGCCAGAAGCGCCGTCACCAGAATTGAGCCGACCATGTTGGTGTGGGTGGCTCCGAAAACCCACCATTGCCAGAAGAATGCGACGGCCATCGCCCACAAAACCGCACCCATGATGTACTCGGCGCGCTTTCGGCCGGTGAAGACCGGCACCATCAGGGGTTCTTCCCTGTCAACAGGCAGCGCGATGCGCGGCGTGCTCATGAGCGCACCTCGAGCCCGAAGAAGGGAGCCGCTGTGCGAATTATCGTATCGAGATCGGAATAGAGCGCCTGAAAGCCAAGTTTTTCGGCAGCGAGCGCCGGATCGGCATAAAGCACCGGAGGATCGCCCGCACGACGAGGGCGCATCTCGACCGGCACGTTACGACCTGTCAGCCGGCTGATCGCTTCGAGAATTTCCTTGATGGATGTACCACGCCCGCTGCCAAGGTTGACGGCCAGATTGCCACCGCTGTTGATCAGATGTTCGAGCGCCAGCACATGCGCGCGCGCGAGATCCGCGACATGGATATAGTCGCGAATGCAGGTGCCGTCGGGCGTATCGTAATCCTGGCCATAGACTTCGAGAAAATCGATCCTGCCTGCAGCGGCCATCATGGCTCGCGGAATGAGATGTGTTTCTGGATCGTGGGTTTCGCCGATTTCCCCGTCGATATCCGCGCCGGACGCATTGAAATAACGCAGCGCCACGTAGCGCAGCGCATAGGCAGCCGAATAATCGGCAAGCATTTGCTCCGCGATGAGTTTCGTGCGTCCATAAGGATTGATCGGGCGCTGGCTCTCGCCTTCGCGGATCGGCAAGCGATCCGGAATGCCATAGGTGGCGCAGCTTGACGAGAAGATGATATTGCGCGTTCCGCTTCTCTGGCAGGCGTCCAGCAGCGATTGGGTCCCGTTGACGTTGTTCTGATAATATTTTGCTGGTTGCTCTACGGATTCGCCGACATAGGCCGATGCAGCAAAATGGATCACCCCGATAGGGCGATACTCATCCATGACGTGGGTCAACCGCTCCGAGTCAAGGATGTTGCCTTCAACGAAGGCGCCCCATCGGACGGCTGACCGGTGACCCGTGGATAGATTGTCGTAGACAATCGGATCATAACTCTGCCTGGCCAAAAGCTTGGCTGTATGGCTGCCGATAAAGCCGGCGCCACCAACGACAAGTACGTTCTTGCCGGACATCAGGCGGCCTCCGCCAGCTTTCCGGAGGGCTTCCTCAACTGCCGTTCGAAATAAGCGATCGTCGACTTCAGCCCATCGGCCAACGCCACGGTCGGCTCCCATCCAAGTTCTCTCTGGGCCACTGTGATGTCGGGCCGACGCTGGCGCGGGTCGTCCACGGGCAACGGGTGATAGACGACTTTGGAGCTCGAGCCGGTCATTCCCACGATCTGCTCGGCCAACTCACCGACTGTAAATTCGCCGGGATTGCCGATGTTGACAGGCGTGTGGATCGCCTGAGGGCTGTACATGAGCCGGTAGAAGCCTTCGATCAGATCGTCCACGTAACAGAAGGAACGGGTCTGCGACCCGTCGCCGTAAACGGTGATGTCCTCGCCTTTGAGCGCCTGCACGATGAAGTTGGAAACGACCCGGCCGTCATCCGGGCGCATGCGCGGACCATAGGTGTTGAAGATTCGCACGATACGGATGTCGACGCCGTATTGCTGATGAAAATCGTAGAACAGAGTCTCGGCAGAGCGCTTTCCTTCGTCATAACAAGAGCGCGGACCGAAGGAATTGACATTGCCCCAATAGCTTTCGGGCTGCGGATGCACATGGGGATCGCCGTAGACTTCCGAGGTGGAAGCCTGGAAAATCCGCGCCTGGCAATGTGCTGCCAGTTCCAGAAGATTGAGCGACCCGATCACGCTCGTCTTCATCGTATGGACCGGGTCGGCCTGATAGTGCGGCGGTGAAGCCGGGCAGGCGAGATTGTAGATCTCGTTGACCGGCAGATCGAGCCGCTCCACGATATCGTGGCGCACAAAGCTGAACGTGTCGTAGTTCAGGAGGTGGCGCAAATTCTCTAGCCGCCCCGTGGAAAAATTGTCTACGCAGATAACAGAATGGCCGTCTTGCAAAAGACGTTCGCACAGATGTGATCCGAGAAAGCCGGCGCCGCCCGCGACAAGTACCCTCCGTTGCGAGGAAAGATCAGATTTCAACTTTGCAGACTGAAATGCGATACTCACGGAACACCTCATTCATTAACCATCAGTGCCAAAATGAAGACATCTAGGTGTCTAGAATGCACTGAGACTTCAGGTTTTCTTTCTGGAGTGAGCTTGATGATGTCCAATACCTTTCCGGTTCCTATGTTGCGATATCAGGGAATCCGGAAACTTTTCACGGCGTCCATTTTTGCAGCTGACCCGCCGCAGACATTGTTTTTGACGGAGACGGTGGGCTTCAAGCGATTCGATTGCCTGTGCCGAGATCGATGCTGCCAAAGGCCTTTATCTCGAAGCGAGCCAAGCTTTGTTGACTTGGTGCGCGATATAATTAACTACTCTTCAAACAGTGATCGTTAAATATTCTAATGATTTTGTTTATCTTATAAACAATACACTTCGGAGGTGACGTGAGGTTGGCATGCTGCAGATGGGTTGTGGCTGGAGGCAGTGATGTCGGATAAGACGGTCCCACCTAACGACAGGGAGCCGACATCTGTCGAACGTCGCCGCTGGCCGCGCATGTCGCAGGATCCACTCGGTGAGGATGAGGTGGAGAAGGCCGTCCTGACGTCGTTGCGCTTTGAGACGGAAATCCTTCCACCAATCCAGCAGTTTGCTGCCTGGCGGGAGCATATGGCGATATTGATGGATTCGCGTCTGCCGAACAATGTGAATCCCGAGGATGGATTTGTCGTCCAGCAGGCGGTGTGGAATCTGGGCGGCATGCTTTTGTTGCAACAAACCGTTCCGGCCTTCAGTTACGAACGCTCGCCAGACGCGGTGCGGTTCAGTCCAATTGACCATTGGCAGATCACCGTTCTCCGCGCCGGTCGCACATGGACCGGAGTTGACGGACGTGTCGCGCAAAATGAACCGGGCATGATTGAAATCCGCTCGCTCGGGCATCCGTTTAGCGGGCGCGCGCTGGCAACGGAGTCGATCAGCCTGATCGTTCCCGTCGATCTGTTTGCCGATGGAGGTAGCTTGCCGGCGGCGAGCAACAACGTCGTTTTGGGTGGACACCGGGCCAAACTGCTGATCGACCTTATGTCAAGCGTTGAAGCCAATCTCGATCGCTTCACGCAAGACGACCTTCCTAGAATCAAGGACCGTTTGCGGAAAATGGTATTCGACGCGGTCACACCCTTGGTGGATCGTGATGACGGCAACGATCAGATCTCACAAATCGGATTGATGACGCGGGCGAGACGCTTCATTTCGAGCAATCTTGCCTCGCCCGACCTGACACCGGATGCTCTCGCCCGGGAACTGGCGACGTCGAGGACACGGCTCTATGAACTTTTCGAAACGTCCGGCGGCGTTGCGAATTACATTCGTCGACGACGTCTATCCGCAGCTCATGCAATGTTAGCGGATCCTTCCGACACCCGAAAGGTCGCCGAAGTTGGTCTAGCAATCGGCTTTGATTCAGCGGCGAATTTCAGTCGAGCTTTCACGCAGCAGTTCGGGTATAGCCCGAGCAACATACGCAAGCAGTCGTCCGAAGACTACATGCACCCGGATAGGCAAACAGGTAAGAAACCAAAGGTCACATTCGAAAGCCTGCTGCAAACGCTCGGGCTCTTTTGAGGATGGCGAGGAGAGGTGCGAGACAAAAAGTTTGAAACGCATCCAGGAACCCCAGCCATCGCTCACGGGGTCACATGTTTAGCAGCCGTTTAATAATGCGACAGTTGAGCACGTCAGTGATGCGACAGTTTTCGCCGGCCGGCGAAAGTTCGAGCCGGATTGATCCGTCCGCCGCATATCAGCTGATTGGCCAAACGATCATGAGCATCGGCACGGCAACAATGACGACGAGGAACGATAGCGGCAGTCCCAGGCGTGGATAGTCGCTGAAACGGTAGCCGCCCGGCCCCATCACGAGCGTGTTGCACTGGTGGCCTATCGGGGTGAGGAAATCGCAGCCGGCGCCAATGGCGACTGCCATCAGAAATGCTTCCGGCCTGTAGCCGAGATCGCCGGCAAACGCGGCAGCGATAGGCGCCATGACCAGAACGGTGGCGGCATTGTTGAGGAATGGCGTAACCGCCATCGCGGCGACGAGGATGAGCGTCAGTGCGCCGGTCGCCGGAAGAATGGTCCCCAGTTTGGCAAGCTCGCCGGCAATGACGCCTGTCGCCCCTGTGCTGCGCAGCGAATCGCTGACTGGAATGAGAACGGCGAGCATGACGAGGATTGGACCATCCAGCGATTGGTAGACGTCCCGGAGCGGGATGACCCTGAAAAGCACCATCCCGACCGCGGCCGCAAAGAAAGCAACCGAGACCGGGAGCAGCCCGAACGCAGTCGCCAGCATGGCGAGAGCAAGGATGATTACCGGCACGATACCCTTGCGGACGCTGCCAAGCAGGATAGCCCTTTCTGCCAGCGGCAGGCAGCCGAGCTCACGCAGTACATCGGGTATCGTCGCTGCATTGCCCTGCAGCACGACGACGTCGCCGAGCCTCAGCTGGACTTCGGCCAGCCTGCGGTCGAGGCGCTCGCCGTGACGGCTGACGGCCAGGAGGTTGACATTGAAGCGGTGATAGAGGGCAAGGCGCTGGGCTGTCCAGCCGATCAAAGGCGAGCTTTCACCGATGACGGCTTCGATGGCGACCATCTCGCTGGCCGTGACGTCACCGCCGACCCTGTTGCCGGTAACGCTGAGCTTGCCCTGGGAGACAAGGCGATCCAGCGCCCCTGGGTCGCCCTCGAGCAGCAGAATGTCGTTCAGTTTGAGGACGACGTCGGGCAGTGGCGTCATCCGCATGGTCCGGTTGCGCAGGATCGACGTCACGATGGCATCGCCGCCGGAAAGCTTTATGAGGTCTGCGACGGTTTTCCCGAGCACAGTGGAATCGCGGACAATTTTGGCCTCTGTCAGATAATTCTTGATATCGATGGCTTCATTCACCGACCCGCCGAGCTTTTCGCGCACCGGCAGCAGCCAGTAGAAAAACACCAGGAAGATCGTTCCGGAGGCGGCCAGGGCGGCTCCAACAGGGGTAAAATCGAACATTGTGAAGGCGGCGCCGGTCAGTTCCTCCCGCACACGGGACACAACGACATTGGGAGATGTCCCCACCTGCGTCATGAGTCCACCAAGCAGTGACCCGAACGCCATCGGCATCAGGAATATCGACGGTGAAACGCTCGACCGGCGCGCGAACTGGAAGGCTATCGGGATCATGATCGCGAGCGCACCGATATTCTTTACAAAGGCAGACAGGATCGTGACCACGATCACCAGCAGCGCCAGTTGCGAGCGAACGCCCGCCAGGTTCGGAGCGAAGCGCCTGATGGCGACTTCCATGATGCCCGAGCGTGCTATGCCTGCGCTGACCAGCAGGGCACTGCCGACAATGACCACGATATCGTCGCTGAACCCGCTGAAGGCTTCGTCAAACGGTACGATGCCGATCGCGAGTGCCAGCAACAGTGCCGCGGCTGCAACCAGATCATATCGATACCGGCCCCATACGAGCGCCGCCATCATTACGACGATGACGGCGAACGACAGGATTTGCGGCATAGTCATGTTGCGGCTGCCCTGCCACTCATGCGGTTGATCAGAACGGCCAAACCGGCCTTTTGTTGCTCTCGCTGGTCACGGCTTTGCCAGCACGGTTGTGAATCTGAGACTTCCATGCTTGCCGATAAGCTCGTGTGGGAGCGATGTTCCTGGCTCTCGCAGCCATGGCCCTGGGTGGCGCTTTCGACCCGGCCGGTGCTGGCCGTTCCGACCTTATATCGATAGCTGTCATTCTCGCTAGTGGTCCGGCTCGCTAGTGGTCCGGGAGCGGACCATGTCAGGCCTTCTGCTTTGCTGCCGCCTTCCTGGCCGGCGCCTTTTTGGCCGGCATTTTTGCGCCTGCCTTGCGGCCCAGGCCGATTGATTTCGCCAGTTCCGACCGCTGGGCAGCGTAGCTCGGCGCCACCATCGGGTAATCGAACGCCAGCCCCCATTTGGCTCGATACTCATCGGGCGTCATGCCAAGCAGCCCCAGATGGCGTTTCATCGACTTGAACTTGCGGCCGTCTTCCAGGGAAATGATGTGGTCGGCAAACACCGACTTCTTCGGATTGACCGCCGGGGCCTGCGCGCGCTGCTCGACTGCGGGCGGCGCGCCCAGGCAAGCGAGAGCGGCGTTCACAGTGGCTATGAGGTCCGGCAGGCCGGCGACCGGCACCGCGTTGTTTTGGACAAAGGCCGCGACGATATCGGCGGTCAAGCCGACCAGATCCAGATTTCGGCGGTCTGTTTCGTCAGTCAAATCGTCAACTCCTCTTGAGGTCCCCAAAAGGTCCTATTGTGGAAACCCGGATTGTGCAACGGGTCGGGCCGAAAGGGCTGACGCCGGCGAGCGCAATAGCGTTATCGAACAGCAAAAAATCCCCACTCACGCGCCACGCGGCGCCTCAAGAGCTGCAAACGACCGGGCGAATTGCGATCTTCTCCATCGAGAACCGGCGGGATCGTCAGAGCGCAGCTTCCATCACCATCTCAACGCCTCATGCGCCGTCGAATATCCGGCCGCGGTTCAGGATGCCGTTTGGATCGAGCGCGGCCTTCAGCCGGCGCATCGTCCCGATCTCGGCCGCACTTCGCGACAGATGCAGCCAAGGCTTCTTGTCGATGCCGATGCCGTGTTCGGCCGCGATCGACCCGCCGCTCTCCGCAACCATGCGATACACCGTCTCCATGGCCTCGCGAGCTTTCGGCGTCGCGATCACATAGTGCAGATTGCCGTCGCCCAGATGGCCGAAGACGAGGAACTCCGCCTCGGGTGTCGCCGCCGACGATGTGATCGCGCGTGCGCACCCAGTCGGAGCAGGCGTCCCGCATGGTCCACAGCGACTGGAACTCGCGCGGCGACTGCGAGACCACCGCATCCTCGGCGACGCCCTCTTCCAGCGCTGCCATGAGGCTCGCCGAAAAGCGTTCGATGGCCTAAAGCTGGTCGCATTGACGGCCGAGCAAAGGAGAAAACACAGATGACCGCGCCCGCCATAAGCCGCTTCCCTGTTCCCGAGATCGCCGGCCTTCCCGACGACATCCGCGAAAAAATTCTCGCCGTGCAGGAGAAGTCGGGCTTCGTGCCCAACGTCTTCCTCGTGCTTGCGCATCGGCCGGACGAGTTCCGCGCCTTCTTCGCCTATCACGACGCACTGATGGACAAACCCGGCCCGATCACCAAGGCCGAGCGGGAGATGATCGTCGTGGCGACGAGCAGTGCCAATCAGTGCCAGTACTGCGTGGTGGCCCATGGCGCGATCCTGCGCGTTCGCGCAAAGAACCCGCTGATCGCCGATCAGGTGGCCAGCAACTACCGCAAGGCCGACATCACCCCGCGCCAGATGGCGATGCTCGATTTCGCCATGAAGGTTTCCGCGCGCGCCTACGAGGTCGGCGACGCGGACATCGCCGACCTCAAGATCCATGGCTTCACCGACGAGGACGCCTGGGACATCGCGGCCATTGCCGCCTTCTTCGCCATGTCAAACCGGCTGGCCAACGTCACCAGCATGAGGCCGAACGACGAGTTCTACGCGATGGGGCGCTGACCATGCCGAAGGGATACAAGGACCTGCTGGCCGAAGCCGATGCCGTCGTCCGCTCGGTCGACGTGGCGGAGATGGCGACCATTCCCGACGGCGTTGTCATGGTCGACATCCGCGATCCGCGGGAACTGGAGCGCGACGGCATGATCCCCGGCGCGTTCCATGCGCCGCGCGGCATGCTCGAATTCTGGATCGACCCCGAAAGCCCCTACCACAAGCCGAAATTCGCCGAGCCCAGGACCTTTGTGTTTTACTGCGCGTCCGGCTGGCGCTCGCTGCTCGCCGCCAAGATCGCCCAGGAAATGGGACTTGACGCGCGCAGCCTGCGCGGCGGCTTCTCGGAGTGGAAAAAGCGCGGCAATATCATCGCCGAGAGACCGAGGAAGGACAGCTAGGCTCGACGACCGGCACCGTCGCTGCTTGCCGCTCCGTATCGTGCGCCATGGAACGCTTGACCGGTTCGGCCGGCCCGTGGCTTGCGAATTGAAAACTAGGCGAATTGAAACTGGGCGAACTGAAACTGGAATGCCGTTCCCCGGGATCTGGACTAGCCTCCAGCAGTACGCGGATCGCGGCATCAGCCACGTGATTCAGCCGATCTCGCGCATCGAGAGCTGAACGGTCCGACGGGTGCTCATCGAAATTCCTTGAAAGCAGTCAATTGCCCGTTCTCTTTGACATCCAAGGGACAATCACGCTCGCCTGATACTGTCGGGCAAGGTTGATGGCTGGCTGCCCGGCACCGCAAGATAGGCTCGCCCTATGGAGCCAGGCCGACACGGTAGCGTTCGGCGACCCGCCAGAACCAATCCTGGTCGAGATCGATCTCGCGTGCCGCCTCCGCGATTGCATCTGCCGATCGCTCGAACAGGCGTAGCAGATTTCGGCGTCGTCATGCCTGGCATGGTAGGCAATGCCATCAGCGCCAATTGGATGACCCGCCAATGCGGTCGACCAAGCCTGCGGCACGTCGTAGGGCAGTCCGCCATGTACGACTTCTGCGGTCGCCCCAAGGCGGGCGAGACCGGGCCCGGCAAGCCGGATCAATTTCAGGTCTCTTTGGACGATGAGGCGAACGTACGCCTTCCGCTGCAGCAGATCCGTGTCGATGAGTGTGCGCCCAGGAGTTCGCAGAAACGTCTCGGCGAATGCGCCGTTGATCTCCTTTGCCGCGTAGAGAACCCCATAGGAGGCGTCGAAAGCATTGAACCGCCCTTCGGTCGACCTGTCGAAGAAGATCGGCTCCCACTTGGCCGTGTAGAAGCGGTGAACCTCCTGCCCTGCCGGTAGCTTCACCAGCTCGGGCAGGCGCTTGTCCAGGTCTGCGGGCGGGAGTGGCCCGCTCACGCCCCCTGCTCACCATGCCGCCTCGCGGCTTCAAGCACGAGCTCGATCTGGCCGGATTTGAGAAGCTCGATGGGCTTGCGATTGCCCAGCCTTGCATCCGGGTGGGAAAGGAAGTTGAGCACCGCCCAGGAATTGCTGGTCTGCAAAGCCTCACGAACGGCTTTAAGCCCGGGTACAACTGTGCCGTCGCGGTTGAACTGCAGCGTCGGATAGCTGCGACGGTTGCTGGGGCCGGGAACGGCAAGCAAGGAACCGTCCTGCACCCGCTTGTCGATCGCCTGCCGGGAGACGCCGTGCAACAGGGTGCGGACCTGATCGAGGTCATAGGCACCGCCTGCGTCACGCAGATCCTGCTGTGCAATACGGACACCTTCAAGCATCGCGCGGCTGCGCGCGTCAGGCTCGAATGCGGACCTGTCCACTAACGGCTTGCGTTCGAACTGAGTATGCTGCGGGGCTCGCTCGACAACCTCGGTGACGCGAACCACACGACCGCGCACCGACTTCCTGATCGCACTGACGGACTCCGGTTTTCCAGACACGATCGCCACATGTGCGCCGGCCGGCAGCTTGAACCCGGACAGCGCCTTGATCGGGTCACCCTTCATCGTGAACATTGTCAGCACGCCCGTGCCCCGTGTCTTCGCGGTGACGGCCGGTGCCTCGGCTTGCGTTTTGTCTGCCATACGTTTTGCCTCCTGATGAGACAAATATGGCGCTGAGAGCAACTTTGTCAACCTTGACAACCTAGACAAGCACCTTCTGTTCCGCCAGGGCGACGTTATATCCGTCTAGAATAGCCGTTCGCCGCCGGGAAAATTGCGCCATCTCGAGCCGCATTTGGTCCTGCACGGGCTGACGTGCTCCACTGCCGCTGAGCGCATCACTGCATCACCATCAACGCGATCGCCCCGGGCTATTTCGCGTGAACGCAGCAAATGGTGGAGCGAACTTGACGAAGGGCCAAGAGCATCAAGGCGCGCGATCGGTCAGCGCGCTTGCACCTTCCTCCGCGGCGCAATGGGCGCAGCAATAGATGATGTCATCCTGTTCGACGCCATGTCCGATGATCCGGCATCCGCAATGCGGGCAGAGCGGCGCAAGTTTCTGGATTGCGCATTCGAAGCTGTCGAACGTATAGGTTTCCTCAGCTAGCGTCACTTCGAAAGCCTTGTCGTAGTCATTCCCGCATTGATCGCATCTGGCCATAGTTTTTTTCCTTCTTCTTAATTGGTTCAAGCTCAACCAACCCGCCGCATGGCGATAGGTTCCCGGCAGGATCGTAGACCCTTGCTAAGCAGGAGACTGGGCCAGAGCGGCCTCACGCGCGCCGTTCGATCAAGCGGATCACCTCCTCGATGCCCCGCGGCGCGATGTCGAGTTCCTTCAGGCCCGGCGCGCCGATTGCGGCCACATTGTCGTGCCGCATAAGATCGACCTGGTTGCGCGTTATCGGCGCTCCCGGAAGGAGCTCGGCGATGCTGGCCAAGGCGTCCCACGCCGCAAACGGCACCGGCATCAGCCTGATGTTGATATCAAGCTGTCGGGCGATCTCCCGCAGCAGTTCCTTATAGCTGTAGATGCGCGGGCCACCGAATTCGAAGATCGATGAGCCCTTGTGGTTTCGCCGATCGATCAGCCGGCTGACTGCGTCTGCGACATCTTCCACATAGACCGGCTGAAGCCGTGTGCTGCCATCGCCGAACAGCGGATAAACCGGCAGCAGACGTATCAGCCTCGCAATCGTCGTGAGGAAAACGTCGTCAGGTCCCGTCATGACGGCGGGACGCACAATGATGGCGCCGGGGAATGCGCTCGCCACCGCCACTTCTCCGCGCCCACGCGCCCTAATGTAGTTCGAATCCGATTGGGGATCGGAGCCGATCCCCGAAATCTGAACGAACCGGTCGACCCCGTCAGCGCGCGACGCAGCGGCAAGTTCAGCTGCGGCTTCGACATGCACGCGCTCAAACGTCTGGGCGCCCTGCTCGACGTAGAGACTGACGGCATTCACGATCGCCTCTGATCCGGCAATGGCCGAGCCGATCGAGGGCGCATCCAGTATGTCCGCCTCGACGGCTTGGGGCATCCTTGCAGTCGAAGAAAAGACCGGGCCCACCCGAGCCGGGTGGCGGGATGCAGCGCGGACGGTAAAACCCCTTTCAAGAAGCCGTTGCACGACCCTGCGCCCGAGAAAGCCTGTTCCGCCGAACACAGTGACGATCCGTTCTGTGTTGAGATCGTCAGGATCCATTTGCCTCGCCATCCCTTGGCTTTGCGTGCCCGCCGAGCGCCTGCTGCAAGGATTGCCTCTGGCCGGCGTATGAACCAGCCTCTTCGAACATCGGGACGGTTGGAGAACAACGCAGGAACGCTTTTGTTCCAGTCGCGCGCTCCGACATGCCCAGCAACTCGCTGCCTCCATCATCGAAAGATCGCCGCCTTCCCAGCGGCGCAAAACGCCCTACAAACTTCTGCATTCTCCGGTCCTGTAGCCATGCTGTCCGTTTCACCCCAGCCTCCATGCGCTGGCAATAAAACCGGTCAACTCACGTGCCACCTAATCCGGACAACTCATCTGCTTACGACACTGTCGTTCGGCCCCACTTGCCTCGCTTTGCCTGCTCCTGTATGAAAACCGCCATGACCAACCGCGCCACCTCCGTCGCTTCCCGTCAGACCGGCTTTGCTGGCGAGACCGTGCGCGCGCTTGCTTCCGCTCTGCTGCTTCTCGGCCTTATCGGCGATCGCCGGGTTCGCTGAAGGAGCGCCCGGCGGTCGAATCGCCGCTCACGCGCATGCTCCTTGGCCAGTCTCAAAATTGGCAAGTCACATCAAGCGAATGAACATCTGGTAAGGCGCCGCTCGGCACCAAATCCGCCTGAAGGCGGATCCCGCGAGCCGCCGGGAGAGACGACAATGAACGCACGAGAAGAGATCCGCGCAGACAGCGGGGAGATGGGCAAGGATGCCCGGGGCATGCCGGAGGCAGCCCGGGGCATGCCGGAGGCAGCCCGCAAATACCAGCCTTACCCGACCGTCGGTCTCACCGACCGCGTCTGGCCTTCGAAAGTCATCGACAAGGCGCCGATCTGGTGCTCGGTCGACCTGCGCGACGGCAACCAGGCGCTGATCGATCCGATGGGCCACGAGCGCAAGGCGCGCATGTTCGCCCTGCTCCTCGACATGGGCTTCAAGGAGATCGAGATCGGCTTCCCGTCGGCCTCGCAGACCGACTTCGATTTCGCCCGCTGGTGCATCGAAGAGGGTAATGTATCAGACGATGTCTCGCTGCAGGTGCTGGTGCAGTGCCGGCCGGAACTGATCACCCGCACTTTCGAGGCGCTGCAGGGCGCCACCAACCCGATCGTGCATTTCTACAATTCGACCAGCGAATTGCAGCGCCGCGTCGTCTTCGAGAAGGACGTCGCCGGCATCAGGCGGATCGCCACCGATGCGGCCAAGATGATCACCGACATGGCGGCGAAGGCCGGCGGCTTCTATCGTTTCGAATATTCGCCGGAGAGCTTTACCGGCACCGAGCTCGAAGTGGCGCTGGAAATCTGCAACGCCGTCACCGAAATCGTGAAGCCGACGCCGGAAAACAAGCTGATCATCAACCTGCCGTCTACGGTCGAGATGTCGACACCCAACATCTATGCCGATCGCATCGAATGGATGTGCCGCAATCTCGACAACCGCGAGAACCTGCTCATCTCGCTGCATCCGCACAACGACCGCGGCACCGGGATCGCCACCACCGAACTCGGCCTGATGGCAGGCGCGGACCGCGTCGAAGGCACGCTGTTCGGCAATGGCGAGCGCACCGGCAATGTCGACATCGTCACGCTGGCGCTCAACATGTACACGCAAGGCGTCGATCCCGAGCTCGATTGCTCCGACATCAACCGAATGAAGGACGTCTACGAATATTCGAACCAGTTGAAGATCCCCGAGCGCCATCCCTATGTCGGCGAGCTCGTCTACACCGCCTTTTCCGGCTCGCACCAGGATGCCATCAACAAGGGCATGAAGGCGTTGCGCAAGGCCAACACGCCGTACTGGGAAGTGCCCTATCTGCCGATCGACCCGGCCGATGTCGGGCGCAACTACGAGGCGATCATCCGCATCAACTCGCAGTCCGGCAAGGGCGGCATCGCCTATGTGCTGCAGGCGGACTACGGCCTCAATCTGCCGCGCAACCTGCAGATCGAGTTCAGTCAAGCGATCCAGGCGATCACCGACGCCGAAGGCAAGGAGGTGCCGGCCAAGCGCATCTACGAGCGCTTTCTCGAAACCTACGTCGATCAGCCCGGCGCGCGGCTAAAGTTCCTCGACCACCACACTTATCCCGACATCGAGATCAAGGGGCGGCGCGCGGTGGAGGCGATCATCCTCGACAGCGGCAAGGAGGTGACGATATCAGGCTCCGGAACCGGCCCGATCGACGGCTTTGTCGACGCGCTGTCGCGCCATGTCGGCGTGCCGATGTCGGTGCTCGACTATTCGGAACACTCCATGCAGCGCGGCTCGAATGCCTCGGCCATCTCCTATGTCGAGATGGAGCATCCCGGCGGCAAGCTGTTCGGCGCCGGCATCAACACCAATATCGTGGCCGCTTCGCTGGAAGCCGTGGTTTCCGCCGCCAACCGCATTGTCGGCCGAAAGATGGACTAATGCATGTCGCGCAAAAGCATGCCCTCGGGCCTGACCCGAGGGTGCGTAGCGGTTTTCCGTCCGGAATTGCGTAAACAAATACCTGGAGCGGTTCGGCGGTTCTATCAAAAAGCTGAACCGCTCCAGACCATCTGTCGAAAGCCCTGAGCTGGAGCAAGATGAGCCCGGATGGTATCATCCTGCTCCAGTCTTTCGCGCCATTAACCACCGGAATATTATCCGGTGTGGTACGCGATCGCATAATGGATGCATGCTTGTATGGCAGTGCAGGCGCTATATGATTGCGTCTTAACCTGTGCCGACTTCGAGAGGATCGACACTTGCAGCATGCCACGCCTGCCGCCCCCGCAGTGCGCGAGACGTTGGAGCGATTGCTAGCCAGCGAAACGTTCGGGAGATCCGAACGAGCGCGTAAGCTGCTTCGCTACCTGGTCGAGCGCGAGCAGGCAGGCGAAGCCGACAAGCTCAAGGGCTTTTCCATCGCGATGGATGTTTTCGGCAAGGACGGCGATTTCGATCCGTCGACCGACGCCGTGGTGCGGGTGCAGGCGGGCAGGCTGCGCGAGCTTCTGCAGCATTACTTCGCCAATGAGGGCGTTGCCGAGCCGATCCGCATTGCCATTCCGCGTGGCGGCTATGTTCCATCCTATGAACTCAACGCGATCCGCCTGCCGGTCGAGCCGGCGTCGGCGGAACACGTCGAAGCGGCGGCCACCTTGCCGGGATTGCCCGAAGAACCCGGCAAGGCCGCAGGTGCTGCATCGTTGATGTCTCCCGCCGTTCGCCAGCCGGCACCCTCGCTGCTGCGCCATCTTCAGTTCTTCTGGCTGGCGATCGCTCTGGTCATCGCCATGCTGGGCGTGCTGATCCTTCGTCAGGGAAGCAGCGCATTGCTGGCGGGAAGCGATGCCGCGACGACGATCGAAAATGCGGTGGCAACCGGCAGTATTGCGCCATGGGCTCCGGTTGAAAGCCTTCCGCTTGTCTACATTGCGGTGAAAACCAACAGCGCCGAGGCTGCCCGCGTCGCGGCATCGCTGCGCGCCGGCCTCAGCGGCTTCGACACGGTTAGCTTCATCGGTCGCGATGCTGACGGCCCGCTCGATCCGGTCGCCGATGCGATCAGCTTCGTGTTCGATGTCTTGCCGGGACCAACGGCAGGCGATGTCACGCTGGAGCTTCAAAGCGTGGCGACCGGACGGGTCCTGCTGTCACGCAACTTGACTGCCGCCGACAGCACACCCTCCACCGTCGAGGACAGTGTCGCCGGCATTTTGAGTTCGGCCGTTCCGGCCTCGGGCGCGATCTACAACTATATCGAACAGAGCGGCCTTCAGACCGGCCTGACGGAATGTCTGCTGCTCAACGACAAATACTATCTCGACCAGAGCGCCAAAACCCATGAGGCTGCCTATCGCTGCCTCGAAATCCTTGTCGAACGGGATGCGAAATCGTCGCTCGTCTTTTCGGAGCTGTCGACCCTGCATCTCGAGGCGGCCACAGATCGCTATGCCTATCCAGCCGGCGCAACGATCGAACAGGCGATGTCGCTGGCCCGTCGCGCCGTGCAGATGGGGCCGACCAGCCCCTATGCCCACCGTGCCTATGGCTATCTCAATTCCCGCCTCGGCAATTCGGAGGAATCGCTCCGCTGGATGCGCAAGGCCCACGAACTCAACCCTTACGACCTCAGCATGGCGGCAGCTTACGCCTACGGGCTGATTTTCGCCGGCAGGTACAGCGAGGGAACACCGATCCTTGCTCACGCCGCCGAAACCTCCAGCGCCCATCCGACCTGGTGGGACTACGGGCTTTTCGTCGGCCAGTTCATGGCTGGCGATATGAACAAGGCCACGCTTGCCAGCGCTGCGTTGCAAGCGACGCCGACGAAATCGCACTATCTGGCTGCGCGGCTGATCACTGCCAAGGCCGCCGGCCGCGATCAACTGGCGCACGAACTTCTGGACGAGTTGACTGTCAAGTTCCCGAAATTCGCTGCCGATCCGCGCGCCACCTTTGTCGAGCGTAGATACCCCGCCGATCTGACCGAGCGGCTGGTCGAGGCTTTGCGTGCCGCCGGGCTCGGCAATGCCAGCTAGTCCTTCCAACCAGCACGGCTGATCGCGGTGATTTCATCCCTTTACGCTGCCGAACGGGGCGCCGGCCCGAAGACGGTTGTCTTTCTGCATGGCTTCGGCGGTTGCCATGGCGACTGGCACGAAGTGATTTCGACACTGGCACCTGGTTCACGGACGCTGGCCTATGATCTTCCGGGCCATGGGCTGTCCATCGATTTCCCGGGTGGCGGTCCGGCCAAGGTGGCCGCCCGGGCCGTTCTTGCCGACCTCGCCGCACGCAGAATCAGAAGGGTGCATCTCGTCGGCCATTCGATGGGCGGGGCGGCGGCAGTGCTGATGGCACTGGCCGAACCCGAGCGGATAGCCTCGCTGACGCTTCTGGCGCCGGGCGGGTTTGGCCCTGAGATCAATGGTCCGCTGTTGCGCCGTTACGCCGCAGCAGCCGGCAGAAGTGAAATTCGCGCCTGCCTCGCCGCCATGTCCGGACCGCAAAACCCGCCCTCGCAGCGCATGGTGGATGTGCTTGGCGAAATGCGTGCCCGTCCCGGCCAGTTGCACAAACTTGTCGAGATCGCGGCCGCCATGACCAGGGATGATCGGCAGGGCGTCATCCCGCGCGAACGGCTCGAAACGCTGGATATGCCGGTGATGGTGGTTTGGGGAACGGATGACACAGTGCTGCCCTTCAGCCAGGCCGACGGTCTGCCGGTGCATTTCCACCTGCACCACGTTTTGGAGGCCGGCCATATGCTGGTCGAGGAAGCGCCCGGCCTGATCGCCGAAATCGTCCGCCGCAACATGAAACGCCGCAGCAGGCCGCTTCGTCCAAACTCCGCTCCCGCCGCGGGCTGATCCGTCCCTGTCAAAGCGCGGCTTCGGGCCGGATTTCGCAAGCCGCCTATCGATCTCGCAAGTGCATTTTGCTGCATTTTGCCAGCGACTGTGTTAATTCGGTGTTAACCAAACCCGCGAGGCAACGCCGATGAAGGATGCAGCCGAGAACATAAGCCAGGCCGACCAGTCGCGAAAATTATCCGACGCCATCCGCGACGTGAAAAACGCCTTCGCCGACCGCGACGACGTCGTGGTGGACATGCGCGAGGCGCATCGCATGCGGCTCGAATTGCTTGCCGCCGAACTCGCGCCGATCTTCGCCGACGTGCCCGCCGACATGGACAATTTCGATTTCGCCGTCTCGTCCGGGCTGCAGCCGCGCCTCTGGATCGACGCCGTCAGCCATGTCGCGATGGGGCGCGACCGCCGCACCTATCGCTTCCTCAGGGACACGCGCATCGGCCGCGTGGTGCTCGCCGAATCGACCGAGATGAAACCGGTTGCCGATCAGGTGACGCGCTACGTCGCGGAGCGCGTCGTCGAACGCCAGAGAATGCTGGAAGGCGGAGTCGAGCAGGCTGTCGCCGGCCTGAAACGTGCCCTGGTCCCGGAAGCCGAGCCGCCACTGCGATCCGTCACGCGCCGCAAGCGTTGGTCGACCTTTCTCTCCGGTCTTGGCCTGATCGCCGCCGGCGCCCTGGTCGGGCTGGCTGTATCGATCGTGTTGTTCTGGGACCGCCTCGTTGCGATGGGACTGAGTTTTGGACCATGACCCTGAACCGAAGGTCCGCATAGCGAAAAGTAGAAACCGGTTTTCGGAAAAGATCATGGTCAAACAAAAAAGAGCCCCATCCCGATTCTGTCGGGATAGAACAGGCTCTAATGCATGTCGCGCAAAAGTGTGCAGCGGTTTTGCGATTAACGACATGCATAAAACAACAACCTAAAGCGCGTCGCGTGAGGCCGGGCCGAACGCAACGCGCTTTAGGCCATAGCGTCCGCGCCAAGCTCCAGAACCTCCAGATCGGCAGGCGGGATGGCCGGCCCGGTCAGGCCACGTCGCGTCAGCCTGAGTCGCCAGTTGCCTATTTCACCATCGATCTCCAACAGATTATATTGCGCCGCTGGACGCCTGCCGCCTGGCGCCTGCCCTGCGGCAGCGACGCCGACCACTGGAATTTTGGCGCCGCGCCCATTGATCGAGTACAGCGTCGGCTCGTGCGAGTGGCCGTGCAGCACAAGCTCGGCCCCATGCCGCCGAACGACCTTTTGGAAGCGGGCAATGCCAAACAGCCGCTTGGGCTGCGAAACGGCACCGCGCACTGGCGGATGGTGGATCATGATCACCCGGAACAGGCCGCGTTTGGCCGTGGCATCGAGCACGTCGCGCAGCCTTTCCGCCTGGTCTTCCAGAAAAAAGCCGTTGGCCATGAACGGAGCCGTGGCCCGCGCCGTCGTGACACCGATCAGCGCGACGTTGCCGCGCACGCGCAGAAAGGGAAAGGCTTCGCGGTCGACCGGCGTATTGACGCCGTCGCCGGTCATCCACGCCGTCCACGACCGGCAGGACTTGTCGAAAGCGCCAGGCACATAGGCGTCGTGATTTCCCGGAACGACCGACACATCGTCGGGAGAGCCCAGGGTCTCCAGCCAGTGCTTGCCCATCTCGATCTCGCCATCGAGCGCCAGATTGACCAGATCGCCGGTGACGGCAAGGTGATCGGGTGCGCTCGCCTTGATATCGGCGACGATGGTGTCGATGACGGCATCGCGCATGTGGCGGCGGCGATTGCGCTGCCAGTTGACGTAACCGACCACCCGCTTGGAGGCGAGTTCGCGATAGGTTACACCGGGAAGCGGTCCTAAGTGGATATCGGAAATATGCGCGAGCCTGAACATCCCCTCTTCTTATGCGACGCGCGCGCTGCTTTCCACCCACGGTTTCGTGGGTGATGACGCGGCCCGATCCGGAGCAAGCTTTCCGCCAGACCGGCTGGCCAGGCCTCAGGGCAAGGCTGTTTCATCTGTATTTCGTGCTGCGGCGGCCGATGACGCTCGGGGTGCGCGGCTTGATCCACGATCGCACGTCCAATTCCGTCTTCCTCATTCGCCACACCTATGTACCGGGCTGGCAGCTTCCCGGCGGTGGCGTCGAGCTGGGCGAGACGATGATCGAGGCGTTGGCACGCGAGCTCTCCGAGGAGGGCAATATTGCGTTGACCGCGCCACCGGTGCTGAAATCGATGCATTTCAACCGTCGGGCCAGCCGCCGCGACCATGTCGGCCTTTATTTTGTCGAGCAGTTCAATCAGACGGCGCCGAAGCTGCCGGACCGCGAGGTCGCCGCAGCCGGTTTCTTTCCTCTCGACCGCCTGCCGGAAGGAACCACGCCGGCCACGTTGCGGCGGATTGACGAGATTTTTAGCGGCGCGGCGGCGTCGCCCTACTGGTAGCTCACGCCGCCTTCCTGAACCGATTGCGATCATGCGGCGCGGCGTAGTCCAGTTCCGGCCCGACCGGCACGATGTGCGTCGGGTTGATCGTTTCGTGGCTGCCGTAATAGTGCGCCTTGATGTGGTGCAGGCTCACCGTCCCGGCTACGCCCGGGACCTGATAGAGGTCGCGCAGATAGTTCGACAGGTTCGGATAGTCGGCGATGCGGCGCAGGTTGCACTTGAAATGGCCGACATAGACCGGGTCGAAGCGAACCAGCGTGGTGAACAGCCGCCAATCGGCCTCGGTGATGCGGTCACCGACGAGATAACGCTGGCGAGACAGGCGATCCTCGAGCTGGTCGAGCGCCGAGAACAGTTCGCAGAATGCTTTCTCATAGGCCGATTGCGTGGTGGCGAAGCCGGCGCGATAGACGCCGTTGTTGACCGAGGGATAGACCAGATCATTGACTGCATCGATTTCGCTGCGCAGTGCTTTCGGATAAAAATCGAGGCTGGCGTCGCCCCATTTGTCGAAGGCTGAATTGAGCATCCGGATGATCTCGGAGGACTCATTGGAGACGATTGTCTGTTCTCGCCTGTCCCACAGAACCGGCACCGTCACGCGGCCGGAATAGGCGGGATCGGCCTTGGTGTAGATCTGATGCAGGAAGTCGAGGCCGTAGAGCGTATCGCCGGTGGCGCCGTCCTCGGCCAGGAAGGTCCAGCCGTTGGCGCCCATGAAATGATGGACGACCGAGACGGAAGTCACGTTCTCGAGTTTTTTCAGTGCCCGAACGATCAGCGTCCGGTGCGCCCAGGGACAGGCAAGCGAGACATAGAGATGGTAGCGCCCCGGCTCGGCCTTGAAGCCGCGCGTGCGGCCTTCGGCCGGCCTACCGTCAACCGTGACCCAATCGCGCCATTGCGACTGCGCCCGCACGAATTCGCCGTCGCTCGCCTTGGTGTCGTACCCGCTGTCCTGCCATTTTCCGTCGACCAGCAATCCCATGTGATGTCCTTTCGTCTTTGTAGGGATGTAGGCACAAACCGACGATGCGGAAATCGCCAGGCGTTGAACAGTTCGTCAATCGCCAAGGCGGCGAACGAAGGCGGCAGGCGAAGGGCGGCAAGCAAACGGCCGATTGCAGTGGCCGAAGATTGGTGCTAGCGGAAATCCGCATGTTTGACTTTGCCTTGATCCGGTTTGACCGACGACGAAAGGGCGCCCGCGCTTGATGAAGCGCTGACTGGCGAACGCTGCCGTTTGCAGCAAACCTTTCCCGTCTACCGGAACGCAAAGACCATGAGCCTTGCCGACGTGAAATACCTGCCGGAAACTCCGGCGCATGACCCCGAAATCGAAGCCATCAACGACGAAGCCTTCGGGCCGGGCCGTTTCGTGCTGGGCGCCTACAAGATCCGTGAGGGCGGCCCGCATGAACGCGCTCTGTCCTTCGTGGCCGTCGATGGCGATATCGTTGTCGCCTCTGTGCGCATGACGCGCATCGCGGCCGGCGCCGGCCGCGCGCTGATGCTCGGACCGCTTGCCGTGCGGCCGGCCTACAAGAATCTCGGCATCGGCCGCCGGCTGGTGGCAATCGCGCTGGAGGCCGCCGCCAAAGCCGGCATGCCGGCGGTGATGCTTGTCGGCGACGAGCCCTATTACGGCCCGCTCGGCTTCAAGAGAATCCCGCGTGGGCAAATCTCCATGCCGCGCCCGGTCGATCCTGACCGGCTTTTGTCGCATGAGATCGTGCCGGGCGCGATGGCACGGCTGGTGGGGGAGGTTTGCCACGCCGATCAGGCAAGAATTGCCGCGCAAATCGCCGCGATGGCGTGACCATCCTGATAGTGTTGCGCCGTCCTGTCGGGCTTCGTAGCATGTGGCCCCAGCGCATGACCCCGAAAATCGGAATCGATTTTCGGAAAGGATCATGCGCAAAATCAAAGTGCTACAGCGTCCTTTGCGCGTCCGAAGGACGCGCGGCGCTGTAGTGCATGTCGCCCAAAAGCATGCCCTCGGGCCTGACCCGAGGGTGCGCAGCGGTTTTGGGGATAACGACATGCATAAAACAGAGATTTAAGGCGCGTCGATTGAACCGACGCGCATTAGATGGAGGACGCCGACATGAACCCGAACGGCCAGATTGCGATCGTCACCGGCGGCGGCTCCGGCCTCGGCGAGGCGACGGCACGTGCAATGGCGGCAAAGGGCGCAGGCGTTGCCATCCTCGACCTCGGCATCGAGCGTGCGGCGAAGATTGCAGCCGATATCGGCGGCATCGCCATCCAATGCGACGTAAGCAGCGCCGACAGCGGTGCTGCTTCAGTGGCGGAAGTGGTAAAAAAGTTGGGCGAACCGCGTATCCTGGTCAATTGCGCCGGCATCGCCATCGGCATGAAGACGATCGGCAAGGACGGTCCGCACCCGCTCGACCAATACCGCAAGGTGATCGAGGTCAATTTGATCGGCACCTTCAACATGATCCGCCTTGTCGCCGACCGGGCCGCGAAGCTTGAGCCGCTGGACGGCGGCGAGCGCGGCGTCATCGTCAACACGGCATCGGTCGCCGCCTATGACGGTCAAATCGGTCAGGCGGCCTATTCGGCCTCCAAAGGCGGCGTCGTCGGCATGACGCTGCCGGTGGCGCGCGACCTTGCCCGGTCGGGCATTCGCGTCTGCACCATCGCGCCCGGCATCTTCAAGACGCCGATGATGGCAGATATGCCGCAAGACGTGCAAGATTCGCTGGGCGCCGCGGTGCCCTTCCCGTCCCGTCTCGGCGAGCCTTCCGAATATGCAGCCCTTGTGCTGCACATCATCGAAAACCAGATGCTCAACGGCGAGACCATCCGCCTCGATGGCGCCATCCGCATGGCGCCGAAGTAGCCGACCATGGGTGCCGAAGCCGCCCATCAGGCGAAGACCGGCCCGCTCGCTGGCCTGACGGTGATCGAGATGGCCGGGCTTGGGCCGGTGCCGCTGGCCGGCCTGATGCTGTCGGAGATGGGCGCCGAGATGCTGCGCATCGAGCCGGCTGGGTCGAGCCAGCCGTTTCTGGCGCTACCGGACGAATACGACATCGACCGGCACGGCCGCTCCATCCTGCGGGTTGACCTGAAGTGCCGGGAAGGCGCCGAACTGGTGCTGCACCTTGCCGAAAAGGCCGACATGCTGGTCGAAGGGTTTCGTCCCGGTGTCATGGAGCGGCTCGGTCTCGGGCCGGATGCGGTACTGGCGCGCAATCCGGCCCTGATCTACGGCCGCATGACAGGGTTCGGCCAGGACGGTCCGCTATCGCGACGTGCCGGCCACGACATCACCTACCTCGCCTATTCGGGTGTGCTGCATGGCATCGGCCAGCAAGGCGGCCGGCCAGTCCCACCGCTCAACCTTGTCGCCGACTACGGCGGCGGCGCCATGATGCTGGTCGCCGGCGCACTGGCCGCCCTGTTTGAGCGCTCGCGCTCCGGCAAGGGTCAGGTGATCGACGCCGCGATGACCGAGGGCGCTTCAATGCTGGCAACACCTTTGCACGCCCTGATGGCAGCGGGCCTGTGGAGTGATACGCGTGGCGCGAACCTGCTCGATTCCGGCGCGCCCTTTTACGACACCTACGAGACCGCGGACGCACGGCACCTCGCCGTCGGCTGCCTTGAGCCCCGGTTCTTCGCCGAATTCGCAAGACTGCTGCCGCTCGACCAAATTTTTGTACGCGGCCAATACGACAGGAATTTGTGGCCGCAGATGCGGGCCGCCATTGTCGATCGGGTCGGGCAGAAGACACGCGACGACTGGAACCGTCTCTTTGCTGCAACCGATGCTTGCGTCGCACCGGTCTTGTCACTGCGAGAAGCCAGGGATCATCCGCACAATCGCGCTCGCAACGCCTTCTTGAAGTCGGGCGCGCTTGAGCGCCCCGGCCCAGCGCCGCGGTTTTCGCGCTCCCGGTCGACGCTTGCCGCCATGCCGGCCGATCACGATTGTCAGGCGGTGACGGTGCTGGCACGCTTCGGCCTTTCGGAAAGCGAGACCGAGGCCCTTTTCAAATCCGGTGTGATAGGTTGATGACCGGAAGATAAAAATCAGCTTCAAGACGGGTGGACTATGGCCGATCGAAAGAAGGACGTGATCCGCGAGACCGACGCCGAAGCGATCAGGCTGGCGAAGACGCTGATCCGCAGTGCCCGTTTCGGCGCGCTGGCGGTGATTGAGCCCGGGACCGGTTCGCCGCTGGCCAGCAGGGTTGGTGTCGCCACCGATATCGATGGCACGCCGCTGATCCTTGTATCGATGCTGTCCGCCCATACCGGCGCGATCCTTGCCGACCCGCGCTGTTCGCTGCTTGTCGGCGAGCCCGGCAAGGGCGACCCGCTGGCGCACCCACGGTTGACGCTCGTCTGTCGGGCGGCACGGCTTGAGCGTGGATCCGAAGAGCACGCCCGCGCCGAACGGCGCTATCTCAACCGCAACCCCAAGGCGAAGCTCTATGCCGGTCTTGGCGACTTCTCGATCTTCCGCCTTGAGCTGGAGCGCGCCAGCCTCAATGGCGGCTTTGGCAAGGCCTACCTGCTCGAACGCGCCGATCTGGTCACGACCGCGCCGATCATCCAAGAGCTTGCCGCTGGCGAACAATCCGCCCTCGACCATATGAATGCCGACCATAGCGACGCAATTGCCGTCTACGCGCGCCACTTCGCCGGGGCGGCGGGCGACGGCTGGGTCGTCACCGGCTTTGACGCCGACGGCATGGACCTGGCATTGGGCGACGATGTCTGCCGGGTGTTTTTTCCCGAGCCATTGCGGACGGCGCGCGAGCTCAGGCATGTTCTGGTCGACATGGCAAAAACCGGCCGAGTGGCGGATTAAACACAGTCCGACAGTTAATCGCGTCGGGTCGAAAGCAAGTCTTGAGCTTTGAGCGAGATGTTCTACGCTTTCCCGGTAGCGTTGAATCGCCAGCGCACATTCGCAAGTGAGCCTATGGAATCAGACGCTATTTGCCCCCATAGCGCCGGAGGAGCAGGAAGGTATGGGGGATCGATGGTCTCGAAAAAGCTAATCGCCAATGCCGAATCAGCGGCTTCGTTTCTGACGCTGATGGGCAACGAGAAACGACTGTTGATCATGATCCACCTGGCCGACGGTGAAATGTCGGTCGGCGCTATCGCCGAAAAGGTTCTGCTCAGCCAATCCGCCCTGTCGCAGCATCTGGCCAAACTGCGGGCGCTCGATCTCGTCGAGACCCGGCGCGACCGGCAGATGATCTACTATTCCTGCAAATCCGATGCCGTGCGCGAACTTCTCAAAACGCTGGACGGGATTTTCGGCGAGGGTGAGCTATCGCAGATGGCATACCGCCCGCGTCGCTCCGGGACTTGACCGGCCAATGCATGTCGCCCAAAAGTCTGCGGCATGCATGAAATAAGAACTGGTCCGAGCGGCCCTTACGATCGGGCCGATGCGGTCAGTTGAGGCAAGCATGCGCCGCATTCTTATCGAAGACCCGCATGACCCGCGCGTCGCCGCCTATCTCGACATTCGCGAGCGCGATCTTGCCGGGCGGCAGGGTCGTTTCGTTGCCGAAGGCAAGGTGGTGCTCGAAATGCTGCTCGCGGCCAAACGCTTTACCGCCGAATCGGTGCTGGTACTCGAAAACCGGCTGGCAGGCCTCGACGCAACCCTGCGCAAGGCGCCCGCGGACCTTCCGGTCTACGTGGCGGCCAGCGAGGTCATGGACAGGATTGCCGGCTTTCACATGCATCGCGGCATATTGGCGATCGGCCGCAAGGGCGATGCGCAGCCTGCAGAGGCCTTGCTGGATACCCTGCCCGCCCGCGCGTTGATCGTCGTGCTGGTCGGCATCGCCAACCATGACAATATCGGCTCGATCTTTCGCAACGCCGCCGCCTTCGGCGCCGATGCGGTGTTTCTGGACGCGACCTGCTGCGATCCGCTGTACCGCAAGGCGATCCGCGTTTCGGTCGGCGCCGCGCTGAAAATTCCTTTTGCCACCTTCACTGAGACCGTCGGCTTCACCGCGGCGCTCGACCGGCTGGGCTTCGGCCAATTCGCATTGTCGCCGCGCGGGCAAACCGACATCCGCGACGCGAAAAGGACCGAACGGCTGGCACTCTATCTCGGCACTGAAGGCGAAGGCCTGCCCGAGATACTGCTCGCCCGCCTGCGGACGGTGCGGATCGATATGGCAGAAGGCTTCGACAGCCTGAATGTCGCCGCCGCGTCAGCCATCGCCTTGCATCATTTCTCGGCACGCAGGACCTGAGCCACGGAAGTCGGCATCACTGCCTGGGCTCAATGCGCCGATTCGGCCTTCTGCAGCGCCCGCACGCGATCGGCAAGGCTGGGTTCACCGCTTCCACCTGGGTTGGGTGCGGCAAGAGCCTTTGCGATCGGCGATTCCGGCCCCTCAAGCTTCGCCGTCAGGGCGACGACCTGCGCCGCCAGGTCGCTCATCTGCTCGCGCAACGCAGCGCTGGCGCCTTCGGATTCGGATGCCGCGTAGGCGGCAAGATCCGTTTTCAGCCTCTTGTTCTCGCTGGCCAGTGCCGTCAATCTCGCCTCCAACTGCTCCCGGTCGCTTTCGAGCTTGGCGATAGTTTTTTCCATATCCCCCTTGACGGCCACATCGGCCTGACTGCCTTGCGCTCCGACGCGACGCACCACCGCCGACGCGTTTGCCACGCTTTCGCTTTTCAGTTTTTCGCGAAGCCGCGCGATTTCCTTTCCGCGGCGTTCAAGCTTGTCCTCGCGATCGGCAAGCGTGGCGAGCAGGCGCTCGATCTTCTTGTCCAGTTCGCCGGTCCTTTTCTTCTCGGCTTTTAAGGCGTCTCGCGCGGCCTTGCTCTCGGCCACGATCTCCTGTTGGCGCCTGTCCGCCTCTTTGCGCTGGCCGCGCAGCACTGAAATATCATCGGCCAGCTTTTGCAATTCGGATTCGCGCGCCACAAGTTCGATCTGACGGCTGCTGGAAGAAAAGCTGGCGTCGTCATACATGTGCTCCAGTTTTTTCAGCTCGAGCACACGCTTTTCCAGGGCATGCTCGGTTTGAGCAAGCCGATCCGACAAAAGCTGCAACTGGTCTTTGCGCTGCCGAAGGTCTTCGCCCTTGGCCTCGAGTTCGGAAAGGGCAAGTTCCTTGTCCTTGCGCTCGAGCGCCAGTTCCTTCAGTGCTTCGCGGCCACGGCCGATCTCGACAAGCTGTTCGGCCGATTTCTCGCGCAACGCCTTGACACTCATCTCAAGCCGACGCGTCGACATGGCGAACTCGGCGCGGATGCGATCCTTCTCCGCCTGGATCTCGGCCAGCGTCAGCGGCATCGAGCCCTCGATGCGTTTACGCGTCAGCATCACGGCCCGCCGCCAGATGGCCGGGGCAATCATCAGCGCCAGAAAGCCGGCGCAGAGAAAGCCGAGGACAAAGAACAGGACCGACTGAACCAAGGTGACTATCCGTTATGAACGGCAAACAACCGTAAGGGACTGTGCCACGTTCGCATGACGGAATTCCAGTGCCGCGGCAAGGGTCTGCCGCAGCAATGTTCAGACCGTCGATCCTGGAAACAATCGCGGTGACGAGCAAACCGCTTGCTCAGAATGGATTCCAGGTGGCGTGCTGGGTAAGCTTGAGATAGCCGAGATTGACGCCAAGCCGGGCGCCGACCCCGGTACGGATCGGCACCAGCAGCACATTGTTGTTCTTCATCACGTTGAAGCCGACGCCAGCCACGAGGTAGGCGGAGCCGGCAAGGCCGCCGAAACGATTGTAGAGGCTGTTCACATCGTCGAGATTATAGACCAGCATCATCACCCGCGAGCCCTCGCCGCCAAAATCCCAGCCGAGTGACGGGCCCTGCCAGAACACTTTGTGATCGCCGGCATTCTTGGTGTAGAGTGTGCCTTCACCATAGGTCAGGCCACCGATCAGGGCGCCCGAGCCCTCCTCGCCAAGCAAATAGCCATTGGGCAGGCCATAGGAGGAGAAAATCTTCTCCACGACGGTGGCGAGCCCGCCCGACGTCGCACCGAAGAATTTATGACCGGAATCGACGATCTCCTGAGCGGTGTATTCCTGGGCCCGCGAAGCCGACGTTGAAAAGACGACAAGGCCCATGAGAGCGATCGCCATTGAGATGACACGGAGAAAACTCCGGTCTGAGAAGACACGGAAAAATCTCCGGTCGTAGTATCGGGAAAACATGCTTCCAATCTCCGTCATGGAGCACTTTCGCCGACGCCTCGCATCCGTGCGGCTCTTTGGCGGCCGTTAAGGATGACTGTTATGGACAAACTATGCCGTAATCCTTTTTCAACCATTAATCTTTCACATGAAGATGGCGGTTAGTAGGCTGGTTTCGAGCTGATTTCGCGTCGGCCCGCAGTATCCGCACCCCGCGTGAACACACCATTTTCGATAACGACAATTCCGGATTTGTTGCTGCACGCTCAAGCGCTGTGTATTCAGTAGGCCTTGGGAGAGCGAGCGGTGATTCGTGTGGACAGGCGTGATCATTGATCGCCCGGCCATTTCCAGTGAAATTTTGCAGGGACTTTCGTCGATGGCCGAGCTTTTCACCATTTCCGCACCCGATCTCGCCGCGCTTTTGTGCAGCCGGGTCTGCCACGACATCATTTCGCCGGTCGGCGCCATAAACAACGGGCTTGAGCTGCTCGATGAAGGCGGCGCCGACGAAGACGCGATGAAATTGATTCGCCAGAGCGCCAGAAACGCTTCGGCCCGCCTGCAATTCGCCCGCATCGCCTTCGGCGCAGCCGGTTCTGCCGGCATGATGATCGACACCGGCGATGCCGAGGCCGTTGCGATCGCCTTCCTGAAGAACGAGAAGCCGGAACTGATCTGGAACGGAACCCGTGCGCTGCTGCCCAAGAACAAGGTAAAGCTGCTGCTCAACCTCATTCTCGTCGCCAACGCTGCCATTCCGCGTGGCGGCAAGCTTACGGTCTCACTTGAAAACCTCGACACGGAACCACGCTTTGCGCTCGCCGCGAGCGGTCCGATGCTGCGCGTGCCGCCCAAATTCCTGGAGCTCCATTCCGGCAACAAGCCTGAAGAACCGATCGACGCGCATTCGGTGCAGCCCTACTACACACTGCTTTTGGCGCGCGAGGCCAACATGACCATATCGATCCACGCGACCGCAGAAGAAATCGTCCTCTCGGCTGCTTGAATTACCAAGCTGATTGAAACGAACAGACGAGCGTTGTTCAGACAATATTTACCGCGACATCACGGCCGGATGAAATGAACCCCCAAGGCTAGATCGGCCGAAGCATTGGTAAAGAAGTTTCCGTAAAAGCTGTTCTTGCAAGAATTTTACCTATTGGCTTTTCAGCTTCTTTACCGGACTGACCCTACTGTGGCTTTCAGACCGCGATGCTGCCGGATTGCCGCATGGCAAAGAGGGCCCGGAAATGAAACGCTGCATGTTCATCGACGATTCGAGCGTCATCAGGAGGGTTGCAAAGCGCATCCTGGGTGGTTCCGACATGCTGGTCATCGAAGCTGCCAGCGGGCTTGACGCGGTTGAGATGTGCACTGCCGACATGCCGGATATCATCATCGTCGACGGCGCCTTGCCGGACATGCAGGCCGAGGACGTCATCCGCCGCGTACGCGCCATGGATAGTCCGATACAACCCCAGATCCTGATTTCGCTGGTTGAGGTCGACGTCGCTTCGATCATGCGGGCAAAGCGCGCCGGCGCCCAAGGCTATCTGCTGAAGCCGTTCACTCGGCCGCAACTTCTCGAGCGTTTCCGCACCTTGAGATTTGCAGCCTGATTCGCCGCCGCTGGCGCATGGCCGCGGAAATCGCGCTGCAATATCTGCGACATGATGTAGAAACGCAAAATCCGGCCGAAGCCGGATTTTTGTCGGAAAAATCAATGGGATCGGCGTCGTCAGCTCAGGCGCTGACGCGGATATCTTCCGGCTCGCGCAGCACGTAGCCGCGACCCCAAACCGTCTCGATGTAGTTCTGGCCGCCGGAAGCAGCGTCGAGCTTCTTGCGCAGCTTGCAGATAAAGACATCGATGATCTTCAGTTCCGGTTCGTCCATGCCGCCGTAAAGGTGGTTGAGGAACATTTCCTTGGTGAGCGTCGTGCCCTTGCGCAGCGAGAGCAGCTCCAGCATCTGGTATTCCTTGCCGGTCAGATGCACGCGCTGGCCACCAACCTCGACGGTCTTGGCATCAAGGTTGACCACCAGGTCGCCGGTGGTGATAACCGACTGGGCATGGCCCTTGGAACGCCGCACGATGGCGTGGATGCGGGCGACCAGTTCGTCCTTGTGGAACGGCTTGGTCATATAGTCGTCTGCGCCGAAGCCGAGGCCACGTACCTTGTCCTCGATGCCGGCCATGCCGGAGAGGATAAGGATCGGCGTCTTCACTTTGGAAAGGCGAAGTGTTCTCAACACCTCGTATCCCGACATGTCGGGGAGATTGAGATCGAGAAGGATGATGTCGTAGTCGTAGAGCTTACCTAGATCGACACCTTCTTCGCCAAGATCGGTCGTATAGACATTGAAACTTTCCGATTTCAGCATCAGCTCGATGCTCTGTGCGGTCGCACTGTCATCTTCTATCAGCAGAACACGCATTTCATTCCCCTTTTCTGCTGCCGGACCATTTCACGACCCGTCCAGGACCGGAGCAGTGATTGCCTGAGCAGAGGCTGCCATCGAATGGTTAACAAAACCTAATTCCGTGCCGTTGACGGTATCAGATTTTTTAACCCCTTTCTACACCTTGTTGAATCTAATAGTGAATCACAGAACCAAACCACTAATGCAAAACATTAAGAAGCCAGACTAAGTGACTCCAGGGACTCGCTAGCCGTGCTTCCGCATCGGGGCCGGAATTTTTACCCGGCCTTAAGTCCTGAGCCGTATGATTAACAATGCCCGTAAACGAATGGTTACCGCCGGCAAAAAACTTTAGGAATTTGTTTCCCATAGTTCTGGTAAAGTCGGTGGAAGCGGGTCGAAGCCTGAGTTTGCCGGGCGGATTGGACGCTATGTGCAGGTGTGCGTTTGCAGGAGTACCGAATCATGAAGTCACGTGAAAACCTCGTTCGGCTGAAGCAGTTTCAGGTGAATGAGAAGCGGCGGCAGTTGCTGCAACTCGACATGATGATCGCCGAATTCGAGCGCATGGCTGTCGAACTGGAACTCCAGATCACTGCCGAAGAAAAGAAAGCCGGCATCACCGACGTCAACCATTTTGCCTACCCGACATTCGCCAAGGCAGCGCGCCTGCGCCGCGACAACCTCAGGAATTCGCAAAGCGACCTCGCCCAGCAGCGTAGCGTTGCCGAATCACTGCTCGGCGAAGCCGAAGCGGAGCTTTCCAAAGCAGAAATGCTCGAATCGCGCGACACCAAGATCCGCGACGCCGAAACCGGCGGCCGCAGCGCCATGATCGGCTGAAAACACGGCTTCAAGGCCGGTCAACACGCAGCGATCAGGGCGCTGCTCATCTGGAGCGTCGCCGCTCAACGGTCGAGCAGCTGCCAGTTTCAGGACCTACGCCACCAAATCCCGTTATGTTCCGCAACCTGATCTGATTGAGCAGCGGTTCTGACCATCTTGCAAGCGTCGCGCCGCCCCTCATCTGGCTGCCGCCATCTTCCCCCGTGAACGGGGAGAAGGACGCCGTCATCAAAGATTTTGCCAATCTCCAGCGTCGCAGAACGAGCGCCAAGGCTACGGCCAGCTTCTTTCTCCCCGTTTACGGACGTTCACGGGGAGAAATGCCCGGTCCACCCTCCGCAGCTGCTGCGGAGGACGGGCAGGGCAATGAGGGGCGGCGCCGGACGATCGGAACAAGTCACCCCACCCAAACGGGGCTTGCGCATCACACGCCATGCTGGCGCACATGCGAAAAGGGCGCGGAGTTCCGCGCCCTTGTCTTCCTTGAACTAGCCCTAATGCCGATATTGCTGGATGCGCGTGGTGCGCAGCCCGGCAAGGCCATATTCGTCGATCGACGCTTGCCAGGACAGGAATTCCTCGGTGGTCAGCTTGTAGCGCTGGCATGCCTCTTCGAGGCTCAGCAGCCCGCCGCGCACCGCCGCCACCACTTCGGCCTTGCGCCGGATAACCCAGCGACGTGTGTTCGTCGGCGGCAGATCGGCAATCGTAAGGGGGCTGCCGTCAGGCCCGATAACATATTTGACGCGCGGTCTAACAAGATCGGTCATCGTACTCTCTACTAAAAACTCAAAGACCCAATCCCCACCACATTACCGCCACAGCTTTAAAAATTGCCTAAGCGAACCCTAATAGCTAGGTAAGGATCATGAACGCCGCGTTAGTCTTTTCGTCGGCATTTGAGATATCTGCCCGCGAATGCCCGAATCCGTTCAAAAAAATCGGCCGGTTCGCGAAGCTGGCGCACCCGGAAAGCTTGACCTATATTCCGGCCATTGGCATTCAAGCGCCGTCATCCAGGGCGCCGTGCAGAACGAAAGAACCATGAACAGCCTCGACCTTCCCGGACGCCCCGAAGATACCCGCATCGTTGTCGCCATGTCGGGCGGCGTCGATTCGTCGGTCGTTGCCGGCCTTTTGAAGCATGAAGGCTATGATGTCGTCGGGGTCACGCTGCAGCTCTACGACCATGGCGCGGCAACGCACCGGACCGGCTCGTGCTGCGCCGGCCAGGACATCGACGATGCCCGCCGCGTCTCCGAGACGCTCGGCATTCCGCATTATGTGCTCAATTACGAGGAGCGCTTCCGCAAGGCGGTGATCGACCCCTTCGCCGAGAGCTATGTGGCCGGCGAAACGCCGATCCCTTGCGTTTCCTGCAACCAGACGGTGAAATTCGCCGACCTCCTGGCGACCGCCAAGGAACTCGGCGCCGAGGCGCTGGCCACCGGCCATTACATCCGCTCCGGCGCCAACGGCGCCCATCGCGCACTGTACCGGCCGGTCGACGCTGACCGCGACCAGAGCTATTTCCTGTTCGCCACCACACAGGCGCAGATCGACTATTTGCGCTTTCCGCTCGGCGGCCTGTCGAAGCCGCAGGTTCGCGCCATCGCCGAGGAAATGGGGCTGACGGTCGCTGCCAAGCAGGACAGCCAGGACATCTGCTTCGTACCGCAGGGCAAGTACTCCGATATCATCGCCAAGCTGAAGCCGACTGCTGCCAATCCGGGCGACATCGTCCATATCGACGGCCGCGTGCTCGGCCGTCATGAAGGCATTTTGCGCTACACGATCGGTCAGCGCCGCGGCATCGGCATTGCCTCGGGCGAGCCGCTCTACGTCGTCCATCTCGACGCCGACCGGGCCCGCGTCGTCGTTGGCCCGCGCGAGGCGCTGGAAACGCACAAGATCTATTTGCGCGACATGAACTGGCTGGGCGACGCTGCGCTGTCAGATATCCCGGCCGCCGGGCTGGAGCTTTTCGCCAAGGTCCGCTCGACACGCCCGCCACGCCCGGCCGTGCTGCATCACAACGCCGGCATCACTTCGGTGGAACTGGTCGACGGCGAGTCCGGTATCGCGCCCGGCCAGGCCTGCGTGCTCTATTCCGACGACGGCAACCAGGCCCGCGTGTTCGGCGGCGGCTTCATCGAGCGTTCCGAACGCGGCGCCGAGGCCGAGGCGATGCTGACGCGGCTGGCGGCCCGGCCGGCGCAGATTCCCGCCGAATAGACGATAATCCCGATTCTATCGGGGTGGCTCTGATACAGCCGCACTTTCCTTCAGGAAGACGATCCGGCTCTCAGGAAGACGATCCGGTGTGGGCGACCGTGCCAGCGGTCAGGATACGCAGCACCCTGATGGCTTCCTCGCCGCTGGTACGCGGTTCTCCCCGCATCTCGATGCACTGAATAAAATGCTCGAGCTCTCGCGTCAGCGGCATGCCCTCGCCCACCGCCACATAGGACGGTTCGTTGGTGGTGAAGGCCCATTGGCCGCTGTCTTGCCATACCGCGTGGCGGTAGACGGCGAGCTTGCGCTCCCACGGCTCGACATCGTCGAACACCGCCATCGCCTTGGTGCCGACCACGGTCAGCCGCCGTTCGCGGTAGGGGTTGAGCCGCGACGCAAAGAGGTGGCTGCGCAGACCGTTGGGAAAGCGCATGTGCAGATGCGCGAAATCGCTGAGATTGTCGAGGAGCGCTGCCCCTTCGCCACGCACCTCGATCGGTTCCGTGCCGGTGATGGCCAGGATCATCGACAGATCGTGCGGCGCCAGATCCCACAGCGCATCGTTCTCGGTGTGGAATTTGCCGAGCCCGAGCCGGTGCGAATGGATATAGCGGACCTCGCCGAGCTCGCCATTGTCGATCAGCGCCTTCAACGTCTCGAAGGCTGGATGAAAGCGCAGCACATGACCAACCATGAAGACGCGGCCATTGTCGGCCGCCGCCTTGACCGAACGCTCGGCATCGGCCACCGTCAGCGCGATCGGCTTCTCCACCAGCACGTCCTTGCCGCCCTGGACGGCGCGCACCGCCATATCGGCGTGGAACTGCGGCGGCAGCGCCATCACGATGGCGTCGATGTCGCTGCGCACAAAAAGCGCCTCCGGCTCGATCGCCAGGCAATCCTGCTCACTGGCGAAGCCTTCGGCGCGGGCAGGGTTGACGTCCGAGACCGCGTGCAGCGCGCCGAGCGCCTTGAGGGTGCGGATGTGGTTGCTGCCCCAGTATCCGCAACCGAGGACTGCAATGCGCGGTTTCATCATTCCAACTCTAGAATTTCGTGGCCGAGACATAGCGGCGCGCCCCGCCGAACTCAACCCGGCATTTCTGTGCCCAATTTATCTGCCCGGCAAAGCTTTTCGGCCATCAGAGCGACGTGGGTCCGCCTGGACACACAAAAGTACGTCTCAAGACCGTGAAGCTTGGCGATGCGACGGACGCGATAGAGTGTGGCGCCAGACCGGCTGCATCGACTCCGGCTGCATCGATGCTTGACAGGCTTGGCGTCCCAACCTTATATCCGCCCGACCTTGGCGAACGCTTCGACATGCCTTCTGATTTGAGGCGGATTTCGGGCCTTTCGCCGCCCTGGCGGGGTAGCTCAGTTGGTTAGAGCACGGGAATCATAATCCTGGGGTCGGGGGTTCAAGTCCCTCTCCCGCTACCACTCAATTCTCCCAGAACGTTCTCTGCGTAGACTTGGCGGCTCAGATACCCCGCAGAACTGCTGGCTTTCGGCCCGAAAGCTGGGGACTGTTGCTGGTAGTGAAGGTGCCTTTTTTGCTCTCTGTCAGCCCATATTCTCCAAAGCTGGGGAGTGCGCCTTTTTACTCCCTAGCTTTCCCCCATTGAAATCACAGGGTTTTCCGGCTCGAAAGCTGGGGGTCGTTTGGTGCAAGGCCGCTATGCGGAGAACACAGAAAGCAAACTAACCGGTGACCAAATTGGGCAGCCGCTTCGACCTAGGAGCGGTGCCGAACTCAAATGTCTGGAATGGGCCGAGAGCAGACCGGCAGCTTTGGGCTGCGAAATTCAAGATCGGACATTCAGGTTGGTGTGGGCATCGTCGTGACCTGACCCAATCCCGACCTTCCTGCGTTGGAATCTTTCCCAAAAGCCGACGTTGGGTGCGACCGGCGCTCATGACGCGATCCGCATCTTGCCACACGCGCCCGGCCTCGTTTTTGAATTTGCCACACGTGTGAGAATTCTCACAGACGAACCTACCGACTCCTCATATGCTTTGCGCACCGATCTTGTTCTGACCTGTTCGGTTGAGGAGGAAAATATCATGTACAGATACACGGTCCTTGCAGCGCTTTGCGTGACGACGGGCTACGCCTCTGCAGGTGAACTGGACCCCCTACAAGGAGGGAGTATCGATCTCGGCGGTTTTCAAGGCGTCGTCTATTATACGGAAGCCGATAACAGCTTCCGGGTGGTCACCACGATCGCTGAAGGCGAGGCGGGCTTGCCTGTGCGCTTCGAGGCAACCCTCGATGAAGGCCAAAGCCTCACGATCTCGGTTCCAGGCAGGTTGGACGAGCGCAGCCAAACCGTCGAGATTTCGCGGGCCGGCGGCAAACTCTTCGTGGCAGGAGCCGAGCCCCCTCCCGAACTCGTTCGTGCCGGCCATTGAATCTGTCGCCTCCGAGGACGAACTCGATCTCCGCGAAGGAACAAGACATTGCTTTATACGCTCGTCATTCTGGCTTGCCTGACATCCGCTCCGGCGGCCTGCGAGTCGCGCGAGTTGATCGTCGGCGATTTGGCCATCCATCCCGGGGCCGCTTTTATACAGGCGCAACCACTTGTCGCCCAGTGGACCGAAACGCATCCCGCCTTTTTCGTACAACGTTGGCGACTGCTACCTGATCGTGGGACATGAATGCTGCACTCGTCTGCAGTTCCGTGCCGGCACAGGGCACGACCGCACAGCCGATTCGGCGGTCGGGCGTAGGTCGGGATTGCCAACGCTCCGTGAATGTCGGCAAATGGCGCTCTGTGCTCGTTGCCGCCGACCGATTCAAACGGCAGGGCCTAACCCATCTCGGCCATTCGCGGCATAGCCAGAATGATTGAGCTTTACCCTAGTCTTCCTCCCGAAAATCCTGCAGCGAGGCATGGCGCAGATTCTCCTCGCCGCGGAGATGCTTCACGCGGCCGATCAGCCCCGGCTTGACCCATTGCGTCGCCGGCCGTTTCATCCCGTTTGGCGCAGCCCAGAATGCTCCTGTACGCGCTCCCAGAGGCGTTCCCGCATCTCCCGGTTCAAGGTGATAAAGGCGCTCCCGACATAGCGTCCTGTGCCACGCTCGGCCATTCGGGCGAAAGCCGGCTTTCCGGGTTCACGCTCGACGCCGAGCAACTCGTATTCATCGATGCTGTAAGCCTTGGTCTTGAGCCAAGCCGTCGAATTGCCGCTCCGGTATTTGCTGTGCTTGCGCCTCGACACCATGCCTTCGAGCCCCGCCTGGTCTATCAGGTGGAAGATCGCCTTAGCCTCGCCGGGAGGCGCCTGGCTGAATTGGATACGGCCACCGTCCGGGATCATCTCGGCAAGGATCTCGCGGCGGTCCTCCAGCGCCATGTCGCGCGGGTCGTGACCATTGAGATGCAGAAGATCGAGGCGACGAATAGAGGTCGTGCTGGCGTCGGGTGATGGCTTTCCGCAAGGCTCCGAAGTCAGACAGGCCAGTCTCGTTCAATACGACGATCTGATGATGGCGCTTTCCACGTCCAGTTCAGCGACGGCCTTTGCGAGGGCGATGCCGATGGCGAAACTGTCCGAAGGCGACACGATCACGATGACTGGCGAGGTGACGCTTGTTCACCATGACGGGACCGTCAAGGTTCGGCTTCACGGCTACGACGTTCCGGTGACGACGCGCGGGGAACGCCTCGCCGAAATACCGGACCTCTCCACCG
>SAQR01000158.1 GCA_004020365.1 Mesorhizobium sp. | reverse complement strand
CTATCGGATTCACACATCGAGCGTGGCTCCGTACTTGATGGCGTGGAACTCTGCGAGGCCGATGCGCATGACCTTGGGGCCTGGCTTGCCGTAGTAGCCGGTCCAGCCGCCGAGGCGAGCGATGACCCAGGCTGCGAAGGCCAGAGATCCTTTGGGATGGGGATTGCGTTGTCGCTCGGTCTTGCCTTCAAGCTTGGCAGAGACGGCTTCGAGAATGGGACGGTCGTCGGGATCGAAAGCATCGCTGAGCCTCTGATCGGTGTTGCCGTCGCGGGCCTGCACGAGTTGCTTGATGGTGACGGCGGCGATCGTGGCAGCGGCGGCGAGGTTGATCATGGCAGGCGGGTCGCCGATGTCGGCCGCCTCGATGTCGAAGCCTGCCGTCTTGAGGGTGCGGAAGAACTCCTCGATGACCCAGCGCGAGCGGTAGAGGTCGACGACACGGCGTGCCTGGGCCAGGGTGGCGACACTGTGGGTGGTCAGCAAGCGCCAATGCACCGGTTCGCTGCCGTCTTTCGGCTTCGACACCTCGCGAACATCGACCAGTCTCAAACCGACCGTCTCGGGCAACGCCGGATCGGCTCCGTTGAGTGGGCGCCGCACCGTCACCGGCGCGTAACGCACCGCCAGCTCGGCATCCCGTGCGCGTCGTCCGGGCGCGGCGGGGATGGTCACTTCAAAGCGGCTTTGCTCAGGCTGGGCGTCGATAAAGGCGAACAGCAAGCCTGGCTCTTCTTGCGCGGCCTTGATGCGCCGGTTCTGGCAGGCCCGCACGATCAGGTCGACATTGTGCGGACGTTCGGCGAAGAGTTCATAAAAGTCGCTCTCGCGATCCGACACCATGGTGATGCTGGCCGCCCCTTCCAGAACCGCGCCGGCCTGCTTGGTTGCGTCGATCCAGCGCTGCGATTCCTTGTTGATCGTCGCCCGCTGGCGCCGCGGCGCCAGTTCTTCAGCGTCGCGGTTCCAGACCTGCATAGAGACCAGGCCCAGCAGCGCTCCCGTGCCGGCCTCTATCGCCAGCATAGGGTGTAGCATCAGACCTGCTGTAGTGCCATTGCCGACCGGACCGTAGCCTGTCCGCGCCCGCCGAGAACCCAGCGCCAATTCCGAGCTGTCTTGCACGGCAACGACATGGCGACCGGCCGCGCGCCGCCCGGTCTGTTCGCCGGCATGCCGCGACATCTCCGCAGCGCTCACCGAGCGGTTGCGCAGAAATCGCGTGAACTGCATCTCGCCCGCCCGACTGCCGCCAAGCCGGCGGATACACGATCCAGGCCGCGCAACCAGCGCGGCATGCAAGCAGGCCCCCCTTTTTCCAGGCGGCGATCGCCAAATCGCCCCAGCCCGTACTCGATGCCGGTCATCCAAACCTCCTTCGTCTTTCCGACCGAGATAGAATCGAGCTTCGCCGCAAAGCGCAACCGAGATGTGTGAATGCGATAGGT
>SAQR01000157.1 GCA_004020365.1 Mesorhizobium sp. | reverse complement strand
CTGCCAATCTCCATGCTGCCAGTCTCCATGCTGTCAGCGTCCATGCTCAAAACTCCAGGTGCAGCGCGAAATGCGCCGGATTGAGCAGGCTGGTGACATATTCGATGGCGCGGCCGTCGGCGGCCCGCGTCAGGCGCCGCGTGCGCAGGAACGGCGCGCCGGGCGCGCAATCGAGAATGGCCGCGTCCTCGGCGCTCAGCATCTCGATGTCGGCCCACTCCTCGCCGTGATCGGGGACAAGCCCCGCCGCGCGCAGCGTCTGGTGCAGCGAGCCCTCGCGCAGGCCGCGCAGCGGCACGTCCTCCAGTTCGGGCGACAGCGGCAGGCGGCTGCGCTCGATCGAGATGGCGTGGCCGTCATCGGCGTTCGAGCGCACCCGGTCGACGGCTATGAAGAACGGGCTTTCGACGCCGAGCCTGGCAGCGAGCTCGGCATCCTGCATGATCTCGAGCCTGAGCGTGCGCGTCTCGGCATTGGCGCCGGCATTGGCCAGCGCCCGCGACCAGCCGACGGCATCGTCGACCGGCATGCCGTCGAAGGTGACGAACGAGCCGATGCCGACCTTGGTGGTGATCAACCCGCGGCTCGACAGTTCCTCGAGACCCTTGCGGACGGTGTTGCGGCTGACGGAGAAGCGCTGGACGAGCTCGTTCTCGCTCTGCAGGCGGTCGCCGAAGCCGAGCACGCCGGAGCGGATCTCGTGCTCGAGGACGGTGGCGATCCGTTCGGGCTTGCCGGTTCCGGGAGACGACGTGCGACGCGCCATGGAATGCCTGTTCAGTGAACCTGTATAGTCCTGTTCAATAGCGCGACAGGGCAAGTCATGTCAACGGCTCGCGGCCGGCACGCTTTTGAGTTCCCCATACCGGTCAAAGAGATTGCCCTGCTGATCACGACGGTTCGTCGCAGGCCGGAAGTTTATGGGAACCTTCACCCCCTCCAAGCGGTTTTTTCTGTAGTCGCGATGCGGCGACAACTGAAAAATGGAGACAAATGGAGGCAATCATGCTTACCAAGTTACTCGCAGCGTCGGTGCTCGCTGCCGGCCTGGCCACATCTGCGATGGCCCAGACTATGGCCGACCCCGACCCAGAGGCTGACATGGATACCGGCAGCAACAGAAGCGTCGTTATCGACCCGGCCCCGACCGATCCGAACCTGCCTGATCGGGATGTCATCGACCGCGGGATTACCGGTGCCATTATTGCAGGCCCTACCGGCTTGAACTCGAACGCCGACCGGAACTGCCCGCCAAACCCGCAGGGCGCGATGCCTGATGCAACGCACAAGGTTCCCGGCACGGTTTCACCGACCGTCAACGACAGATTCTGCGGCCAGTAGCCGAGATCGATTTCAGGACTAGCGCTTTCGGCCGCGGGACAGAGCTTCGTCCCGCGGCCGAAGCTTTTGCCAGAGCGTCACGATGGTGCAGAACCTTTGATGGCGGAGCGAGGCGCCCCCCTCTGTCCTGCCGGACATC
>SAQR01000156.1 GCA_004020365.1 Mesorhizobium sp. | reverse complement strand
AATCTCCCCCCTTGTGGGGGAGATGTCCGGCAGGACAGAGGGGGGCGCCTCGCTCCGCCATCAGACGTTCTGCACAGTCGTGACACTCTGAAGTAACGGAACGGGTCTGCGCTGCGTCGGCCGCGCAGCCTCGTCGACTCTCTCGACGTTCCGACCACGGTGACATATTAGCCACAGTGAATATGAATCGCCAAACCTATCTTGCGTCTTTGGCGTAGGTGTCCCGTAATGGGTCACTGGGTCTGGCGCCGCAATTGCACGGTCAGCGATGCCGGGGGGCAATCTTGACCTGGCAATCGAGGGGGGTGATTGGGGGGCCCCGCCGCTTCGCAAATGGAGCGGCGGGTCTTTCACGGCACCACACGATCGGAAGCCGCCGACGGTGCTTTGCAATGCTCGCGGCGGCGCTCTAGCCGCGAACGCCGGACAATTCGCGCACCTCCGCCCGCAGCGCCTGTAATTCCGCCAGGATCATGGCCTGATCGCTGTGCAGCGTTGCCCTGTCGGCCGATTCCACGGCTTCATGCTCGGCCTCCATCGCCGAAACGATCACGCCGATGAACAGATTGAGCACGGTGAACGAGGTCGCGATGATGAACGGGATGAAGAACAGCCAGGCGGCCGGATAGACCTCCATGACCGGGCGCACCACGCCGTCCGACCAGCCTTCGAGCGTCATGACCTGGAAAAGCGTGAACAGCGACGCCGGTATGCCGCCGAACAGTTCGGGAAACGACGCGCCGTAGAGCTTCGTCGCCATCACCGCAAAGACGTAGAACACCAGCCCGAGCAACAGCATGATCGAGCCCATGCCGGGCAAGGCGGTGATGAAGCCGGTGACGACACGGCGCAGCGACGGAACGATGCTGATCAGGCGCAGCACCCGCAGGATGCGCAGCGCCCGCAGCACCGAGAGCGAGCCGGTCGCGGGGATCAGCGCGAAACCGACGACGAAGAGGTCGAAGATGCGCCATGGATCGCGGAAGAAACGCGTCCTGTAGACGACCAGCCGGATCGCGAGCTCGACCACGAAGACGCCGAGGATCATGCGGTCGATGGCCGTTAGAAGCGGGCCAAAAGCCGCAATCGCGTCGGGCGAGGTTTCGAGGCCGAGCGTGACGGCGTTGATCAGGATCAGGACCATGATCGCGAGGTCGAAGCGGCGCGATTCGATGAGCGATTTCAGGGCATCCAAGGCTTCTTCTCCGTTAGAGCATCGGACCCGAAAGTGGGAACCGGGTTCGAGAAAATCCAATGCTCAAACGCATATGGCCGGCTTGTGACGCATCGAACAAAAAAGTTGAAACAGCCGAAGAATGCTGCGGCTCAGGATAAATGCTGATCTGTGGTGATCCTTCGCGCCTCATCTGTCCTGCCCCTCTTTGCAGGATGAGTTCCGAGGCCGAAGCTGCTGATCTCCCCCCTTGAGGGGGAGATGGCCGGCAGGCCAGAGGGGGTCGTCTCACGTAATGCACCAACCTCCACTGTCGCAAGAGAGAAGGCCGCGCCCAGTCGAACCGACCCCCTCTGCCCTG
>SAQR01000155.1 GCA_004020365.1 Mesorhizobium sp. | reverse complement strand
GCGCCATGCGGTTCCTTTTCCTCTGCGGCCGGACAATTGAGGACGAGATCGTCAGGTGCAGGTCGGCTTCGCCGGCAGCGATCATGCGCGCGACATCGTAACGCCAGGGATCAAATTCCGGGAAGCCGCGGGCAAAACCGGTACGCAGCGGAAAACCGGTCATCCAGGTCGAGGCGAGCGCGCTTCCCCAGCCGTTTTCGCTCGCCGGCAGATGCAGGCCGGACGCCCGCGATTTGCGGTTGAGATCGGTGATCAGTCCCTGCAGCATCTCCAGCGCCAGCCCTTCGGTTGCGTCGCCTGAAAACAGGAAGACGGGAAAATGCGCAGCCGCCAGGGTTTTGGCGAAATCGTCGAAATTCGATACCGGCCGCGACGTCTGGCGCCCCCTCCACTGCGCCCTCAGCGCTGCCAGCGTCGCGCCGAGGCCTGCCTCGCCGCAGGACAGCAACGTCGCCGTCCGCCCGTCGCTCAACTGCGGCGCAGACGTTTCGTTCGACCCGACCACAAAGATTTCGCGTTGATTCCTGGCCGAAAGATCGGGGGCTGCGAGATCGGGAATCGTGGCTGAGAGTTCGGCGACAAATTGATGATGGATCTGCGGGAGTTCGCCGACGATCACCACGACATCGGCGCGCCGGCGCGTCTCGCCGGGCGCCACGGTCATCGCGCCTTTATCGGTAAAAAGCGCGGCCTCCCGGGAAACTGCAGCACCTTCGGCATGATCGTATGCCGCGCCAACCCGCTCAGCCAGCGCGATCGCCGCCCTGGTGCCGTGTATATCCGTATCCAGGCTGAAAACCGGGCACCGGCTTGACCCCAACAGCGCGGCGGCATGTGCAGCCGCGCGCTCGACCAGCGTTTCCCGGTTGCCGATCCAAGCAACCGCCATTCACTACGCTACTTTCTGGTGCCGGCTTGATCCTAGACGAAACTGAATTGGCCGTGAACCCCGCCCGTCAGCAGATTAGCGAATGTTTTCTGCCGGCATCAACAAATTCCGACCGGGCTTAATCATATTTGATGTAAGCGAAGCGCTGATCGGTCGGCGGAGTGCCTTCCAGCGCGCCGCCTTCCTTGGCCGGCTGCCACTGGACGATTTCTTCGATCTTTTTGGCCAACTCGAAGTCTTTGTCGGTGATGCCCTTGGCTGCATGGTTCATCAGCCGCACCTCGACCCAGGCATAGGAAGCCGTGATGTCGGGGTGGTGCCATGCCGCCTCGGCGAGATGGCCGACCGTGTTGATGACCATCAGTGTCGATTTCCAGCTGTGGGTCTTGTATTTGCGCCGGATCCAGCCGTTCTCGTAATACCATTTCGGCAGCTCCTTCTCGAGCCGGTCGGCAATCTCGGCTTCCGAATAGACTTTTTCCTTAGCTGTCTTGTCAGTTGTCTCGTTCATCTCGACCTCCGCGAATTGCCCGGTCCGTTCTCGCGCCGGGACCAAAAGAAGATAAAACGAATGCACTCTCTGCGGCTTGCCCCTTCGACGAAAACAGCTATCATGGCGACGGGCACCTAAACTTCCATGATGCGTCTATGATGCACCCATCGGGGGGTAGATGTCGAATTCTGTCACCATACGAGTGCCCGCCCGCCTGCATCTTGGCTTCCTCGATCTCAACGGCGATAGCGGGCGTCGCTTCGGC
>SAQR01000154.1 GCA_004020365.1 Mesorhizobium sp. | reverse complement strand
GCCGGAGAGCACGGCGTCCAATGCCGTCAGCTACACCACGCCAGTGGGCACGATCATCGCTACCCCACAAAAACCCCACAGAAACCAGGCGGTCACTCGCACGCCCAAATCTTTTGTGGACCCCCACACAACTTATCGAAATTGGCTAAGCTGGGCTGGTCTAGGATTAGAGAACTCCCTTTGTCCATCCATGTTGCGTTTTTGCGCAAGGCATGCACTCACCGAAGATCAAATGCGGTATTTGCGCGATATGGAGCGCCGTATACGCGAGAGTGAATTCTGGCGCGGCAAGCCGAGGGGCGCGGAAGCGGCCATCCATCGCCTTTATCTGACAGGGGCTGGCGATTGTGGCGGTTCTTCATGGCCGTCCGATGCGTCACAAGAAGAGATTGACGCCCGTATTGCGGCGGAACGGGCACAACAGCGAAAATTTACTGCTCTATGGAAGCGTGACCCGGAACGGGCAAGGTCGATCGATTGGCAGCGAAATGGCGGCGGCTGATGGACAGCCGTCGACGTGAACACCGCGTTTCGAGCGTCCGCGTAACGTGTAGGCTCGGGGGCGGGTTTCGCGAACAACAAATTTGGGCCGGCCACAGAACGTGCGGCGTCTCACTCGGGCCTGTGTGGTGAAACCGAAGGGGGCACGGGGGTGCCACGCATGAGCCTGTTATCCGATGGGTCGTAAGAAAATTTGGCCCGGATATTCCGACCCCTCCTTTTGACCCCGCTGAACCCGCTCACCCGAATTGTCTATCCGAGCTAGCTCAAGCGGCCGATTTGGGGGCGATCTATATCGGCTACTAATGACCTGTCGCTTGACGCTGGGGTAGATTGGGTGGGCACGCGCGTCAGGCCGGAGTGTAGGCTGGGGTACGGAAGTCGCAATCTTTGAAGGCCCGTCCCCGGCCGCACTCTTGAGACACCCGCCCGGGTGGCCTTGGGGGCGGCACTAGCCGGTGTAAGACTGACAGGTGCCCAAGGCTCCGCTGTCTGGGTCCTGTCATCGCTCAGTCACTATTTAGTTGTGCTGCCACTGCACCCTGCGAAGGCAGCTCAAAGCAGCGGGGACTAACCCCAAGCCCCCCACCCGGTCCCCGCTGCTCATTTACCGTCACGGAACCCCGAAGGTAGCCGACCCAGAGCGCCATCTTCAGCGCCCGTTCAGCGACCTTCGGCCGTGCCTCCTCCTAGTCCTCCCCGACGCTGCCTGAGGAGATCACCAACGCAAAGGCAACCCTCAGGCACCCGCTCGTCGACCACAAACGCCCTCCGCCCAAGCCTGACGATCCACTTCGGCCGCTCCGTCAAGGCGACCGCATTACCTGCCTGGGCGATCCGATGTTGACCGCAACGGCAACCACCGCCGTTACCTGAAGCTCGCAGGCATGACCGAGGCAGTTCTTCGCTCGACCTACTATCATCACCATCCCGACTTTCAGGCGGAGGCCGCCGAGCGGATCACAGCGAAGGCTCCAGCGCTGAAGGTCAAGAGCAACGTAGTGCGGCTTCGCTAGGTCGCCCCACAGTTACCCCACAAAAACCCCGGAACTAAGCAGGAACAGACGGGTTGCATGGCAACAATAAAGCCCGGAAATCCGGGCTTTTGCTCGCAAAACGGCTTGTTCGGGACGATGGGGTCGCAGGTTCAAATCCTGCCACTCCGACCAGAAAAAACA
>SAQR01000153.1 GCA_004020365.1 Mesorhizobium sp. | reverse complement strand
CCATCAACAACATGCGCCTGTTCAGGGTTCCATAGCCCCAGTCCTTCCGTCTCGGTACGTTCTCGTCAACGTCGCCGATAACAGTCGAAAGCAGATGGTCGTCCCCGCTCGTCTCAAGGGCATACGATCCCGTTCTCGACATTGGGCGCGGTGCGGCATCGATTGATGCGCCGAGAACAATTTCGGCATGTTTCTACATGACCCCCACGCCCTGTAGCGCCCCTGCCCGTCACCTCCCGGATGCCGAGCATGGCGACAAAGGTTGCCTCCGTCTGCCGACGTCAGCGATATAGCGCTGAAGGCGCACGGCGTTCAAATCATGGCTACGTGGATGAAGACACCATGTTGCCGCTCTGCTTGACTCAAGGACGAGCCGCGGAAATGGCCTCCTGGACTTTGCGGAACATCCGGCCACTAGTGATGGATGGGACCCGGCTGACGCCCGCTGTTGGGTTCCACCGGCCATTGAGGGCTTCGTCCATCGATTACGCAACATTGCTTTGGCTCTGGTACCGGGGGATAATTTGGCCGCCATTTCTGTTTTTCGGAGCCGCTTTCTGGGCCATTCGCCTGGCTGCACAGTTCGCGCTCTTCGATATGCGGCTTTGGCAATCCAAGCTGATTCTTCGCCGTCTCGGCTTCTGCCCATGCCCTCGCAGGGGTTATAGGAGGCAGATAGGCAAGTGTCGGCTTTTGGCCGCTTTAGGACGAAAGCACTCCGGTGGGGCGCAGCTAGCTTGGCTAGGGCCGAGCTCGATAGGGCCTGCACAGCGCACCTGTAATCCACACTGACGTGAACGATCGTCGCGGGATTGCGTTCTGGGCCGCAGACTAAGGGGCATGCTCACTCGAATTGGATGTCGCTGCATCCGCGGCGGCTGCGGTGTTCCAGCTCAACCGCGTCGCATTAGATCCGGAGTTCGCCGTCTCGGGTGGTGGCTTCGACCTTAATGGGCATGCCCGCGGCACAAAGTTACAGGTTCGAATCCTATCGGGCGCAGCATTGCCGCAGTTCGCTTGCCGACAACTATTCCCTGCTGGAATAAACAGGGCCATTCTTCAGGCCTCGTCAAGCCAGAAGGCAACTCGGTCCGGGCGTCTCCGCAAGCCATGTTGAGCTGACAATGGGACAGACCCGCCGAATTGGAAAGGTCGACGCCCTCGATACGGGTCAGGCACCCTTTAGCCACCGCGGGCTTTCGGTCGCCCGTACCTTGCTGCAGCGCTTGAGAGCGAGCAACGTGCTTTCGTGGAAGATGTCATAGCGAATCAGCGCTGTATCCTTGATTCCATGGTCATCGAGCGTCGAAGGCGAAAGCGCGATCTCGGTCGAGTGTCATAAAACTCGGAACAGCGACGCGATCGGCCGCCCTCTCCGCCAGAAGCGCAGCCTTTCATCTGTTCGAATGGATGTTGTCATCGCCGCCGCTTCCGCTGCCTAAACATCCGATTCTTGCGACCTTAGCTGCGCGCGTATCCAACCCGCAGGGTAGGGAACACATGGCCTGGCCCGAGGTTAGGTTGCCTGAGGAGAAAAAGGATGGCGACGATGGCTTTGGAGCATCGCCGATTTCCGACGTCCGCAGGTATTCTGCTCGGGCTTGGCCTGGGCGGATTCTTCGATGGAATCGTGCTGCACCAGTTGCTCCAGTGGCATCATATGGCAACCAGCGCCGGCTATCCCGCCAACAGTATTGAGAACCTTCGGTTCAACACGCTTCTCGATGGCCTGTTCCACGCCTGCACTTACATCTTCGTCGTGCTTGGTTTGGTCGTGCTCTGGCG
>SAQR01000152.1 GCA_004020365.1 Mesorhizobium sp. | reverse complement strand
ACGTGCCAAAGCGTGCCGTCGAACACCGGACAAGGATCCTTCAGATCATCCACGGCCTGCGGGTGAAACAACGGAAAGACGTTGGTTTCGAAGTTGAATTTCATCTTGGCTCTCTCACGGCGTGTTTCGTCGGCGGTCGCGGGCCCGTGCGCCACTCGGCCGAATCGATTCACAGACCGTTAACTTATAGCTCCCCCGATTAACGCTTGTTGAACGAGCAAACGTTCTCAACCGTTTTGTGGCAATGCGCCACATTTGTTGAGATCACGCGTGGCCGAGGCGCCCGCGTGGGCAGGATGATTTGGGCACCTGTGGCTGGCCGCTCCATTCATCGGTGGATCAATCGCGCAAGTGCGGCGCCACTGCTCGGACACGCACGCAGTTCAACTCTGTGGAACAACTTACTTCAATGAAAGTTAAATGTGTGCCTGCGGGCCTCAGATCGAACGAGCCTCGATTAACATATGTTACTTCGAGTGAGTGGCGCATTATAACGAAGGGATAACTTGTATGGAAATGGCGGGCGGCAAGCAAATATCACCTGACAAACCCGTAAAATCGTCAATCTTACTTTGCTTTTCTCACCTAAGATGGAATTTCGTACACCAACGCCCACAGCACATTCTGACGCTCGCTTCAAAACAGCAGCAGCTAATTTACTTTGAGGAACCGGTCTTCGAGGAAAGACACCACCCCTTCATGCGGGCGAGAGACGAGTCGCCGACGATCCGAACCGTAACCCCGGTTCTTCCGGTTGGCATTTCCGCAACAAAGGCGGACGCCATCCAGCGCAGGTTCGTCGACCAGATCCTCGCCTCAGCCCCGCATGACCGGCTGACTGTATGGTACTACACGCCAATGGCGCTGCGTTTCAGCGATCATCTTCGCTACGACGTTTGCGTCTATGACTGCATGGATGAACTCTCCGCCTTCAAGAACGCGCCGGCAGAGTTGACGCAGATGGAAAAGGCGCTGTTACAGCGCGCCGATGTCGTCTTCACGGGCGGACAGAGCTTGTACGAGGCCAAACGATGCCTCCACAAGTCGATTTTTCCGTTCCCAAGCAGCATCGACGTGGCGCATTTTCACAAGGCAAGACAGCCCGGCGATGACCCTGTAGACCAGGTCGAGATACCTCACCCGAGAGTTGGCTTCTTCGGCGTGATCGACGAGCGGCTCGACATCGAGATGATCGCACAGGCGGCTGCGGCAATGCCCGACGTGCATTTCGTCATGCTCGGACCGGTGGTCAAGATCGACCCGCTCAGCCTGCCGAGCGCAAGCAACTTGCATTGGCTGGGTGCCAAGTCCTACGCCGACCTGCCTCGCTATCTCAGGCACTGGAGCGCCGGCTGGATGCCCTTCGCGCTCAATGAGGCGACACGCTATATCAGTCCGACCAAAACTCCCGAGTTCCTGGCGGCCGGACTGCCGGTGGTGTCCACGGCCATCGTGGATGTTGTGCGAACCTATGGTGCGGAAGGCTTGGTCGATATCGTCGACGTCGAAGATTTCGAACCCAAGCTTCGGTCTGTTCTGTCGCGCCCGCGCGACTTCCTGCTGAAGAAAGTCGACGCCTACCTCGCCAACATGTCATGGGAGGGGACGTGGGAGGCAATGGCTGCCCACATCCAGCGCGCCTCTGCCATGAAGAGCACTGTGCCGTTGCGCAGGAGAGCCTGACCATGTTCGATTGGCTCATTGTCGGCGCCGGCTTCGCCGGCAGCGTGCTTGCCGAACGCATTGCATCGCAACGGCGTGAAAGCGTTCTGCTCATCGACCGGCGAAACCACGTCGGCGGCAACGCTTATGACTGCTATGACGAAGCGGGGATTCTGGTCCACCGCTATGGGCCGCATATATTCCACACCAACGCCCGATCGATCA
>SAQR01000151.1 GCA_004020365.1 Mesorhizobium sp. | reverse complement strand
TCCTGCCCCTGGTCGCCTACTTGCCGGTCCATCTCGTATTGAAACGGCTGTTCCGACCGTAGGCGGCCATGCGGAGACGACCGGCGAATTCCAATGCGCTGCGCGACCGGCCGAGGAGGTAGTGCCGATGCAAGCAGGCGAGGGAGCGCAGCGCCAGAACACCAGATCTGCGGCCTTTCGGCTCAAGAGCAGACCCTCTGCTGTTCACTGGAGCCTGTTTGCGGACTTCTCCCACGCAAGCGGGTTGTGTTGAGCAACGGAACCTTTGTTGTTCTAGACCTCAACATAGCTCTCGCCGAGGAAGGTTTCAGCTCAAACCGTCGCTTTATCTCCTTCCGAGGATTTTCGTCGTGCAGTCGCGCCGGATGATCTCGATCACGGTCTCGGTGGTGCGGTCGAGATAGCTGCGCCCGTCGGCAAGCCGCGCCGTCGGGCTGATGTAGCTCTGCGGGCCGATGTGGGCTGCCGGGTCGAGCGAGTGCACCGTGATTTTCCCGGCGTCCAGGGCCCGGTTCCAGGCGCTGCGCCGCCATAGGCGCCAGCGCGGGGGGAAGAGTCCGATGCCCACCCGCTCTATCCAGTCGTTCGCACTTGTGAGCCGGTACAGGTGGAGCGCATGCGTGAGGTCGTTGGCGCCGTTGTGGAAACCGCCGAGGGTGATCAGCCACAGCGGAGCGCGCAGCTGGGTGAAGAGTTCTTCGACCGCGCCGGTGGCCACCTGGGCGCCACCGCTGTAGCAGAGCAGGACGACCGGTATGCCGCTGGCGGGCTCGTAGCCCGCGAGCCGGAGCTGGTCGGCGATCTGGGCGCCCACTGCCCGGTTGTACAGCGGGCGGTACCGGCGGTCGGCGGCCACAAAGGTCTGCATGACGTTGTGCAGGAACAGCGTGATGCCGACGTGCCGCCGGAGCCAGTCCCACACCGGGCGCCCTACGAGCGGGTCCGCCAGGGGCGAGTAGGGCTGGACCTGGCCCAGCATGCGCAACTCCGGGGCTCCGGCGATGACGGCCTTGACGAGCTGGCCGCCATCGCGCGTATCGGTGAAGCGGCGCTTGCCGATCCCGTCCAGGTAGACCACGTAGGCGTCCGGCGGCCGCCCTGGATCGGCACCCCTGGCGTGGGGCACGTCCGGTGGGAGCGTGGCGGCCGGTGCGTGCCAGCCGATGGTGTAGACCATCAGCTCGTAGCGGGCGAGTAAGCCCTCGGCGAGCAGGAACGGGCCGAGCGCCAAGAGCGCGACGAGCAGGAGGAGCTCGCTCACACGATCGCCTCCGGCTCCCGCGCGCCGGCGATGATCCTGGCGATCAGCCGCCGGACCACCTCGACCGTGGCCGCGAGCCCGACCCCCGCGACGGCGATGCACCCGGCCGCGGTCCACCAGCCCAGTCCCGACGCCGCGGCAAGCGGGCCGGCTAGCCCTGCCCCGACACCGGCCACAAGCAGGATGTGCAGGAACGGCCCGAGGAGCGGGAATGCGAGGACGGCGGCCAGGAGCAGCGGGGCGACCAGGGCGGGTGTCCAGGCCAGCCCGGTCGTGCTGGGCAGCGGGGCCGCGTCAGGCGCCACGACCGGCTGCACCAGGTCGGCAACGGTCCACGCGGCGAGGGGCCACAGCGCCATCACCGTGCCCTCGACGACGGTGCCGGTCACCATCAGACCGGCTACGAGCTGCGGGGACAGCTTGAGCCTTCGCGCCACCAGGGGCAGCACCCGCCCGGCACTCTCGGACAGCCCGGCGAGGACCAGCAGTACGGCGACCGTCGTCGACATGGTTCAGCGCCCCTGTGCTCGATCGGTCGCGACGCCTCCGAGCGCGTCGTCGAGATACCGCTCGAGTTCGTCGGCGGCACGCCGGGCGCCGCCGGCCTGCCTTTGTGCGGCGCCCTGTGCGG
>SAQR01000150.1 GCA_004020365.1 Mesorhizobium sp. | reverse complement strand
GTCCGGCGAAGCAGGCGGAACCCGGCGAGGTCAAGACGCATTGACCGACGCGATTGAGCAGTTGTTTCTGCAGTTCGTCTGTTCCCATCGCAAAAATCATCACCCGGCAGCCGGGCCGGCCATCCGGTGTCGCCGATGGCGGCAGTTCGACATCGATTGCCGCTTCGCAGCCGCAGCCGATCACCGAAGTGGCAAAGCCGGTCATGGTGATCGCCGCCTGGCGCGCCCATTTCCGGTTCGGCGCGGTGATGATGATGGCGGTCGCGCGCATGCCGAAGGCCTCGGCAAAGGTATCATCGATCACTATGCCATTTACGCTCACGTTCGGCATGCAACCTCGCCGAATGGCTGTTCGCGCGCAATCGCCGAATCCGGGAAATCGAACCAGTCCAGCGACAGGCCGTAGCGCTGCTGGTGATAATCCTCCAGACGCCGCAGCATCGCCTTGTCCGGCGACGGATTGAGCCTGAGCGCCTTGCCCCAGCGGTAGTGGGTGATTTCTCCATCCTGGACGACGAGGTCGCCGTCCTTGAAGACATACGCCGCCTGCCCCAGCATTTTCGCGATATTTTGGTCCCTGCGGTAGACAGCGATGTCGGCGATAGCGCCGGCGCCGAGATGGCCGCGGTCCGTCAGCCCAAGCAGCCTGGCCGGGGCCGCGCGCGTCATGATGGCGATTTCCTCGAAATTGTATTCGCGGTCGATCGCGGAAAGGGTGGAGAGCGCCATGGCGGAAGGTGAAAGTCCGGCGATCATTGCGGTGCGCGCTTCCCGGCTCATCAGCAGCTCGAACAGGGCTGGATAGGCGGTAAACGGCGCGCCGTTTGGGTGATCGGTGGTGAAGAAGACACGCCAGGGATCGTCGATCAGCAGAAAAAGCTCGAGCCCGATCGCCCACTGCATCGTGCCATAAAAATCCTTGCCGTAGCGGTAGGGCACGATGCCGCCGCCATTGCCGTCGCCGTCATGAATGACAGATTTCTTCGGCTGCGCGCTGCCACGCGCCGAAAACTGCCGCATGACGTCGGAGGAGACGGTGACGGTCTGGCCGAACATCACCTGGCCGATGTCGATGGTGACGTCCGGCGTCGCGTTGACCAGTTCGGCAAGACGCGCCGCGGCCGAGGAAAACTTGCGCTTGCCTTCCGTGCCGTAGCCGTAGAACTGGAGATGGGCGAGGTGCAGCGGCAATCCTTCCGCCGCCGCGATCGTGGCGGCCGCCGTGTCCGCCGATCCGGGGCTGCCCAGATTGTTACAATGGACATGCAGCGGATGCGGGACGCCCAGGCTGTCGACGGCGGCCTGCAGCGTCTTGACGATCTTGCGCGAGCTGACGCCATAGGAAGGCACCACATCGTCGAGCGAGAAGGTGCGGACGTTTTCCTTGAAGGCGGCCGCCGCGCCGGCGTTGATCACCTTGACCCCAAGCGCCCGCGTCGAGGCGACCGTCCAGGCGACATAGTCCGCGATCATTTGCGAGGAGGCATCGTCGCGGATCATCGACAGCAGGAAATCGTCGTTGCCGAGAATGGCTAGCGTCGCCTTGTCGATGATCGGGATGTCGGCCAGTTCGAGATGGGTGTGAAGTGCGGCTCCCGGCGACATCGCCGGCTCGACGACCGTGGTGAAACCCATTTTGGCGTAGAGGCAGCCGGTCTGGAAGGTCGACCAGCCGGCATTGGAGAGCGGCGTCGTCGCCGGTCGCGCCTGGTGCGCGGCATGCTGTTCGGGCAACAGCAGGCGTGCCGTATTCACGTTGCCACCGCCGATGTGGGAATGGATGTCGATGGCGCCCGCCATGACGATGCAGCCGGCAGCGTCGATGGTCCGCTCGGCAGCGCCTCCCGCCGGCGCCGCAACGATCTTGTCGTCGCTGATCCACAGGTCGCCCTTGCCGAGACGGCCGTTGACCGGATC
>SAQR01000149.1 GCA_004020365.1 Mesorhizobium sp. | reverse complement strand
TGCCATTGGCGATGCTTAAGCTCGACGGCTGCGCGATCCCTGCCTTGATGCCGCGAATGGTCGCCTCGCCGGAGGCGATCTCGACGCTTGTCGTGCCGTCCGCGATCTTCAATCTGCCTTCGGCCCTGGCCGGAATGTCCCTGACGGTGGCGCCGCCGGAAAAGCCTGTCCAGTCGCCATCACGCTTGAGATCGACATCGATGCCGCTGATCACGGTGCCGCCGGAGGTGACGCTGTCGGCACGTATTTTTCCGGAGATCACCGGTGCGGCGAGATAGTTGGCAATCAGCGCATCGATGGTGACCGTCTTTGCCGAAAGATCGCCGCGCGAAATTGAATCTGTGGTCGCCTTGATGGCGACCTCAGGCGCATTGCCGGTCATCGAGAAGGCGATCGTGCCACGCATGTCGCCGTTAGCTTTTTCCAGCGCCAGGGCTGCGAGCGGACTGATATCGGGTAGATCCAGCGCCACCGTGCCGAGCGGCAGGAATCTATCGTCGAGAGCAAGGTCGCCCGAAACTTTGTTGTCGCCCAGTGACAGGCTCAATCCGTTTATGGACCGCTTTCCCTGACGCGTTACCAGCGACGCCTTGAGATCGAGTGGCTCGTCATTGACGGATCCGGTGAGCGAGATATCGGCCGCCGGGCTGGCGATGTCGCCCTTCCCCGTCGCGGTGAGCTTTAGCCCGGTTATTTCTCGCGCCGCCACCGAAAGCCGGTCGCTGTCGACCGTCAGCGACAGGTCCGGCGCTGTACCAGCGCCCTGCGCGTTCAGCGCGAACGTTATGGCGCCCTTGGCATCCCCGGACAGAAGCGAGATGTCGGCCAGCGAGCCCTTGACGTCGGCGCTGACCTTGTTGTCGGCGAGGCTGGCCTGCCCGTCGGCGCTGAATGCACCTGATACCAGCCTGATGGCGTTGGCGATAACATTGCCGTTGGCGTCGCGCTTCAGTTCCGCGCTGAGCTGCGTCCGCTCGGCGAGCACGCCGCGCACTGCCGCCGGCAGTGCTGCGGAAGCCGCAACCGCCCTGAGGTTGAGATCGATGGCGCCATCGGCCAGGGAGACCTTTCCATTAAAGCCGCTGTCCAGTACCTCGCTCGTCACCGAGCCGCTGTCGATGACGATGGTATCGGTAGCGAGATCGCCGGCGACCTTGGCAGTGATCTTTCCGGCGAGCAGCGGCGCGATGGTCGGATTGTCCAGGCCGATCTTGTCCGCCGTCACCGTGCCGGAGATCGGCCCTGTCCGGCCCTTCAGATCGAAGGCGTCGGAATGGAGCGCAAGCGCGATGCCTTCGGCCTTGGCGAGGTTGGTGGCGACCGACGGCAGTGTCGCGGAGATATTCAGCGTCGATTGCATGCCCTGCCCCGCGACCTCCACCGACAGCGCCTGCAACTCGAGCTTGATCGGGCTCTCGGTGCTGCCAAGCGCCAGCGGCAGGCTCGGGCCGGTCGAGGCCAGGTCGAGCGAAAAATCGCTGGCGCCGTTCGGATTGATGGTGCCGGCAGCCTTGCCGGAAATTTTGTCTCCTGAAAGCGTCGCGCGGTCGATGGCGACGCCGCCAGCGGCGGAGAAGCTGCCTGCCGCGTCGAGGTTGAGCTGCCCAAGCCCCGCCTGGCGGGTCTGGCTGGTCTCGGCGCCGCTGAGCCGCGCATCGAAACGAATGTCGGGGGCTGCCGATGGTCCCGTCACTTGCGCCGTTCCACCGAGTGTGCCCGCGGCGTCGAGGCCGGGTGAAAAACCATTGGCCAGGGCGGCCGGCAGCGCGGAAAACTCCGCCGCAAGATCGAGCGTCTGGCCGGCGGTGCCGGATACGGTCACCGATCCGCCGCCGATATCGAGCATCAGCTTCTCGATGCTGGCCCTGCCATTGGCGATGCTTAAGCTCGACGGCTGCGCGATCCCTGCCTTGATGCCGCG
>SAQR01000014.1:87148-116750 GCA_004020365.1 Mesorhizobium sp. | reverse complement strand
GATCTCCCCCCTCGTGGGGGAGATGTCCGGCAGGACAGAGGGGGGCGCGACGGAGTGCAAGGCTGATTGGGACCACGCTCGCCAGCTGTTCTTCACCCGCCCTGCTGCGTGCCGAAATCGACCTTCGGCGTCTGAATCTTGTCTTCCTCGATGGTGAAATTGGCGAACGGCTGATTGTCGCGGAACCACAGGGTCGCCCAAATCACCGACGGGAAGGTCCGCAGCGTCAGATTATACTCCCGCACCGCTTCGATATAGTCGCGGCGGGCGACCGAGATGCGGTTCTCGGTGCCCTCGAGCTGCGCCTGCAGCGCCAGAAAATTCTGGTTGGCCTTGAGGTCGGGATAATTCTCCACCACTGCCAGCAACCGCGACAGCGCGCTGGTCAGGCCGGCTTGACTGTCCTGGAATCTCTTGACCGCTTCCGGATCGCTCAGCGTCTCCGGCGTCACCGTCACCTGCGTCGCCTTGGCGCGTGCCTCGACCACGGCGTCGAGCGTCTCCTTCTCATGCGCCGCATAGCCCTTGACCGTCTCGACCAGGTTGGGAATGAGATCGGCGCGGCGCTGGTACTGGTTCAGCACCTGGCTCCATGCGGCCTTGGCGTTTTCCTCCGCCGTCGGAATGGTGTTGTAGCCGCAGCCGGCCAGCAGCGGCAGCACGATCGCCATCATCAGCAAGGCTGGCAGGTTGCGGAAAACGAAAGGGGAGGAAAGGGCAGGCATGGAAAAATCCCTCAACAAGACTGACGGGCGAAGCATTACCACAATCCGCGCCCAAGACCATGACCTCAACCTGGGGCGTTACTTGTGCCTTGTCATTCACTCTCAGGCCCTGTGATTGGCCGGGCGAACAGGTTAAAGTCGCCGCAAAAACAGGGCATCGAAATGGCGGAACGCCAGGACAGCGACGACGAATCGCGCCGCATCATCGAGCGCGTGGCACGTGAAACCGATCCGGCTTCGTCGGCGGCACGGTCCGCGAAGGGCGCGCGCGATGACGTCACTGCTGCCGATCGGGGGGACCCGATCGAATATTGGGGCACGCGCATCGGCCGGGCGCTGGGGCTCATTGTCGGCATTGGCCTGTTGATCTGGCTCGTGCTTTTCATCATCCAGAGTTAGGAACCTCGTGAGCACCGAAGAACACGACGCGCCGCGCGCGGTCATCGTCATTTCCAGCCATGTCGCGCGCGGCTCGGTCGGCAACCGCGCCGCGGTCTTTGCGCTGGAGACGCTGGGCTTTCCGGTGTGGGCGGTGCCGACCGTTATCCTGCCCTGGCATCCGGGCCATGGACGGGCAACGCGCATCGTGCCGCCGCTCGATCAATTCAAGGCGCTGATGGCCGATCTCGAGCGCGCGCCATGGCTGGGCGAGGTCGGCGCGGTGCTGTCCGGCTATCTCGGCGAAGGCGGCCAGGCCGACGCCGTCGCCTCGCTGGTCGGCGCGGTCAAGGCGAAGACGCCGGACGCCGTCTATATCTGCGACCCGGTGATGGGCGATTCGCACGGGCTCTATGTGCCGGAGACGACCGCCATCGCCATGCGCGACCGGCTGATGCCGATCGCCGATATCGCCACGCCCAACCGCTACGAACTGGAATGGATGGCGCAAGCGCCGCTGCCCGACCTCAAAGCGGTGATGGCGGCCGCCCTTCATGCCGGGCCGTCGACCATGCTGGTCACTTCGGCGCCGGCGATGATGGCCGGCGGCACCGGCAATCTGCTGCTCAACGGCAGCCAGGCGCTGCTCGCCGAGCATCGCCTCATCGACAAGCCGCCCAATGGGCTCGGCGACCTGACGGCGGCCGTCTATCTGGCGCGCACCCTGTCCGGCCAGCCGCCGATCAAGGCACTGCAGTCGACCACCGCGGCGGTCTACGAGATCCTGGCGCGCACCGCCAAGCGCGGCGGCGACGAATTGCAGCTCGAAACCGACGCACAGAGCCTGTCGCACCCGATGGCCATGGTGCAGCTTCGCCATCTCCTGCATCCGGGGCGGGACAAAAGAGCGTGACTGTCGTCGGCGTCGATGGCTGCAAGGCCGGCTGGATCGCCGTTCGCCGCGATCCCGGCGCAGCCCCTTCGGCAGCCGTTTTCCAAAACTTCGCAGCACTGCTCGACGCGCTGCCGGCCGATGCGACCGTCGCCGTCGACATGCCGATCGGCCTGCCCGATGTTACGCAAAAGGGCGGCCGCGGGCCCGAAGCGCTGGTGCGGCCGCTGCTCGGCAACAGGCAGTCCAGTGTCTTCGCCATCCCCTCGCGTGCGGCGCTTTACGCGCATACCGACGGCTTCACCACGATCGAGGCCTGGCACGCCGCGCATCGCCAGGCAAGCGAAGTCGCCAAGGCGACCTCCGATCCGCCGCGCGGCGTCTCGATCCAGGCTTTTGGCATCTTTGCCAAGATCCGCGAGATCGATGCGGTGCTGATCGCGCGTCCCGAACTGCGCCGCCGCGTCTTCGAATCGCATCCGGAAGTCGCCTTCTGCCGGCTGAACGACGATCAGGCGATGCGCTTGCCGAAGAAGATCAAGGGCGCCGTCAACCCGGCCGGCATGGCTGAACGCAAGGCGCTGCTTTGCCGGCACGGTTATGTCAGCGGCTTCCTCGACCGGACGCCGCCGCGAGGCGCTGCTGCCGACGACTTTCTCGACGCCGCAGCGATGATGCTGATCGCCGGCCGCATCGCCAGCGGCGAGGCAAGGCCGTTTCCGGATCCGCCGCTCGCCGACGGGTTTGGCATCCCTGTGGCGATCTGGGCATGAATTCCCGTCCATCGGTAAGACAAACGCATTGGGCGGAGGCCCCTCATCCGGCCCTTTCGGGCCACCTTCTCCCCGCTGGGGAGAAGAGGCTGGCAACGGCGCCTGCGACCTCTCTGCGATTCGGCATTGCTCGCGACCGGCTTTTGCCGCTAGAGCCTTCCTGACCTAAAAGAGCTGCCGCCTAACCCCGAAAGGCTCCAGACGCCGCCAATGCCTCATCTCCCTGACCATCTGCTCGCCGGCTACCGCAATTTCATGAGCGGCCGCTATCTCGCCGAAAGCGGACGCTATCGCTCGCTGGCTCGCGAGGGCCAGGCCCCCGAAACGATGATCATTGCCTGCTGCGACTCGCGCGCGGCTCCCGAGGCGATCTTCGACGCTGGTCCCGGCGAACTCTTCGTGCTGCGCAATGTCGGCAATCTGGTGCCGCCCTATGCGCCCGATGACCAGTTCCACTCGACCTCGGCGGCACTCGAATTCGCCGTGCAGAGCCTCAAGGTGAAAAACATCGTGGTGATGGGCCATGGCCGCTGCGGCGGCATCCGCGCGGCACTCGACCCCGCGGCAGTGCCCCTGTCGCCGGGCGACTTCATCGGCAGGTGGATGAGCCTGATCGCGCCTGCGGCTGAGACGGTGTCGTCCAGCACCTTCATGACGGCGACCGAGCGGCAGACCGCGCTCGAGCGCATTTCGATCCGCTACTCGATCGCCAATCTCAGGACCTTTCCCTGCATCTCGATCCTCGAAGGCAAGGGACGGCTGTCGCTGCACGGCGCCTGGTTCGACATCTCGACCGGCGAGCTCTGGGTGATGAACAAGGACACCGGTGACTTCGAGCGGCCGGAGATGATTTAGGAGGCTTGCATGGTATGCCGTTCGATCGCCTTGGCCGCAGCGGCGCTGCTGTTTTCAGTCCTGTCCGCCCGCGCCGATGACGGCGCGCTCATCGGCCGCTGGTACGCGGCGCTGCTGGTCGCCGATCGCACCGAATTGTCGGATCTGCTCGCCGACGACGTCCGGATAAAACTCGACGATCTCGGCGTCGTCCAGACCAAGCAGGAATTCATCGCCTCCATCGACGACTGGGAAGGCGCTGTCGCCGGGGCTGAAATCCGGCATCGCATCGAGAAGACCGAGAGCGGCGTTACCACGGTGATCGCCTGTTATGATTTCCCCAACAACGACATGCTGATGCAGGAAACCTTTGCGATCGCCGACAACCGCATCACTGCCAGCTCGCAAGCGGCGATCGCAGAAAACTGCGACAGCTACTGAGCGGCCGCGATATTGCGTGCGGCAAGCCCGCGCCTTACATCGGTGACGATCCGCCTCATCCCGCCACTCAGCGAAAGCCCCCTCACCAAACGAGAGATTGCCCATGCCGTCCGCCGTCGACCTCGCCGCCCATCCGCTGACCACCTGGCAAGGGCCGCTCGGCCTGCCCGATTTCACCCGCATCGGCGACGGCGATTTTTCTCCGGTGTTCGATGCGGCATTGGAGGTGCATGAGGCCGAGATCGAGGCGATAGCAGGCAATGTCGAGACGCCGACCATCGAGAATACGCTTGCAGCACTCGAGCTTGGCGGCGAGGCGCTCGACCATGTCTCGTCGATCTTCTGGTGCCGGGCCGGCGCCCACACCAACGAGGCGATCCAGGCGCTGGAGCGCGACATCTCGCCAAAGATGTCGCGGCATTTCTCGGCGATCTCGATGAACGAGAGGCTGTTTGCCCGCATCGACGATCTCTACCAGCGCCGCGACGCGTTGAAGCTCGATGCCGAAACGCTGCGGGTGCTGGAAAAGACCTGGAAAAATTTCGTCCGCTCCGGCGCCAAGCTCGACGCCGCGGGCAAGAAACGGCTGGCGGCGATCAATGAGGAGCTGTCGTCGCTCGGCACCACTTTCGGCCAGAACCTGCTCGCCGACGAGCGCGACTGGGCGCTGTTCCTTGACGCGGCCGACCTTGCCGGCCTGCCGGAATTCCTGAAAAGCGCGATGGCGGAGGCCGCCGAGATGCGCGGCCAGAAGGGCCGCTATGCCGTCACCCTGTCGCGTTCGATCTACGAGCCGTTCTCGACCTTCTCCGAGCGCCGCGACCTGCGCGAGATCGCCTTCCGTGCCTTCACCATGCGCGGCCAGAACGGCGGCGCCACCGACAACACCACCGTGGTGCGCGATATGCTGCGTCTCCGCGCCGAAAAGGCGAAGCTGCTCGGCTATGCTTCCTACGCCGCGCTGAAGCTCGACGACACCATGGCAAAGACGCCGGAGGCGGTGCATAAGTTGCTCGACCCGGTCTGGGAAAAGGCGGTGGAAAAGGCCGCAAGCGACCAGATCGAATTGCAGCGACTGGCGGCCGAGGCCGGCAGCAACGAAGAATTCGCCGCCTGGGACTGGCGCTTCTACCAGGAAAAGCTGCGCGCCGAGAAGTTTGCCTTCGACGAGGCCGAGCTGAAGCCCTATCTGCAGCTCGACCGCATCATCGACGCCTGTTTCGACGTGGCGACAAAATTGTTCGGCATCAGCTTCGAGGAGAAGAAGGGCATCGCCACCTGGCATCCGGACGCACGTGTTTTCGTCGTCAGGAATGCCGACGGCAGCGAGCGCGGGCTGTTCCTGGCCGACTATTTCGCGCGGCCATCAAAGCGCTCCGGCGCCTGGATGAGCGCGCTGAGATCCGGCTACAGGCTTGGCGATGGCTCCAAGCCGGTCATCTACAACATCATGAATTTCGCCAAGCCGCCGGAGGGCGAGGCAGCACTTTTGTCGGTCGACGAGGCCAAGACCCTGTTCCACGAATTCGGTCATGCGCTGCATGGCATGCTGACCGAGGTCACCTGGCCATCGGTCGCGGGCACCTCGGTCAGCCGCGATTCCGTCGAACTGCCCTCGCAACTCTATGAGCACTGGCTGACGGTGCCGGCGGTGCTGGAAAAGCATGCGCTGCATGTGAAGACCGGCAAGCCGATGCCGAAGGCGCTGGTCGACAAGATGCTGGCGGCGCGCACTTTTGGCGCCGGCTTCGCCACGGTCGAGTTCACCGCCTCGGCGCTGGTCGACATGGCCTACCACGCGCGGCCGGACGCGCCGGACGAGCCGCTTCGTTTCGAAGCCGAAACGCTCAAAAAACTCAACATGCCCGACACCATCGCCATGCGCCACCGCACCCCGCATTTCGGCCACATCTTTGCCGGTGACGGCTATTCGGCCGGCTATTATTCCTACATGTGGTCGGAGGTGCTCGACGCCGACGCCTTCGCCGCCTTTGAGGAGACGGGCGACCCGTTCAATCCGGCGCTGGCCGAGCGGCTCAGGAAGAACATCTACGCCGCCGGCGGCTCCAAGGACCCGGAAGAACTCTACACCGCCTTCCGCGGCAAGATGCCGTCGCCCGAAGCGATGATGGTCAAGCGCGGGCTGGTGTAGAGCAAGGGCCAACGGACCAATCGTCAACCTCGGCAGACCGACGATGTCTGATCAAAGCGCCCGCAGTAGGCCACATTAGCGCGGCGCGCTTGGGCCGCCACCCAACGCCTCGATGCATCTCGCCAGCGCCGCCGGGTCGCCGAGGATGCGCAGCGTCTTCAGCCGGGCTGTGCCTCCGGCGGCGACCGAGACGCTCGATCGCGGCACGCCCAGCGCCTTGGCGACCAGCCGTTCGAGCGCTTGATTGGCGGCGCCGTTTTCCGGCACGGCGCGGACGCGCGCCTTCAAATGGCTTCGCCCGTCTGCCGAGGTCTCGATGCCTTCGAGCCTGTCCATCGCCGCTTTCGGCGTCAGCCGGACGAACAGGTCGACGCCGTCGTTACGCATGCGAAACGACGCGCTCATGAAATGCCGGGTCAGACGACCAGCGGCGCCACTGTGGTGAGCAGGAACTGCCGCAGGAAGAACAGGATCAGAAGCAGGATGATCGGTGAAATGTCGATGCCGCCGAGGTCGGGCAAGAAGCGGCGGATCGGCCGCAGCGCCGGCTCGGTCAGCCGGAACAGCATGTTGCTGACGCTATCGACAAACTGGTTGCGCGAGTTGACGACGTTGAAGGCGTAGAGCCAGGAGAAAATCGCCGAAGCGATGATGATCCACCAATAAATGTCAAGCGCCAGGACAATGGTCTGAATGAGGGCTATCATGCCGGTCTCCGATTGGTTGCCGACATGTAGCCATTGCGAGCGAAGGCGGCAAGAGCCAGCTGCCGCGGCACGCCAGGCCGCTGGCCGGCCGTGCCGTTTTTGGGCAAAACGCAGTCTTGACAGGAAACCGCCGCGCCCGATAAATGCGCCCATTCCGCTGGACGGGGCTGTAGCTCAGCTGGGAGAGCGCGTCGTTCGCAATGACGAGGTCAGGAGTTCGATCCTCCTCAGCTCCACCAGCGGAAATTTATTCCCAGGACAATCAAGACGATAGCTGTAGCGGCGCACCCCGAACGCACTGGCGGAAGGCGGCTTCGAGCTTTAAGGCTTAAACCTGACCATCAAGCCATTCCCGCAGATCGCGGTCCTCGTGATCTTCAGGGATAGGCGGTCTCGTTCTGACGTACCAGATCACGCCAAATCCAACTGCCGCCCACGCGCCAGCAACCACGAATGTGATGATATCCGTCACTTCAAACCCCTAAGCCCAACCCACATTTAGCTCGACCAGGATCGCCCCACAAGAAAAATCAGGGTTGGCAGGCAGATGGGTGGTCCATCTCCATGGCTCGACGTGAACATCGACATCGCTGACGCGTTTAGCGGCAGCATGGCGGAGGCACCAGGCAAGTGAAGGAGGCTGGAATGCCGGAAGCGAATAGCCATTACGCACTGGGCTTCACCACACTCGAACACGAGGTCGACCAGCTGCCGTTGCAGGTGGAGGGCGCGTTGCCGGCATGGCTGACTGGCAGGCTGATCCGGACCGGGCCGGCGAAATTCGAGGTGGGTCGGCAGGCTTATACGCACTGGTTCGACGGCCTCGCCATGCTCCACGCCTTCGACTTCCGCGATGGCACGGTCCGCTATTCAAACCGCTTCATTCGCTCGCAATCCTATTGCGAGGCAATGGAGAAGGGCCGCGTCGCGCGCGGCGAGTTCATGACCGATCCGTGCCGCACGATCTTTGGCCGCGTCATGGCGATCTTCAAACCGAAGCTGACCGACAATGCCAACGTCAATGTCTCCGTGCTGGCCGGCGAGATCGTCGCGCTAACCGAGACACCGATGCCGATCCGTTTCGATCCGGCCACGCTCAAGACGCAGGGCAGGCTTCAATTCAGTCAGGCGATCAAGGGGCAGATCTCGACTGCGCACCCGCACAGCGACGGCCAGCGCGGCTACTCCTACGTCATCGAGATGGGGCGCCGCAGCACATATCGTCTGTTCGTCGACGAGAAGGGCTCGCAGCGTGTCCTGGCCGAATTGCCCGCTGATCGACCGAGCTACATGCATTCCTTCGGCATGTCGGAACGCTATTTGGTGCTAACGGAGTTTCCGCTTCGGGTGAACCCGCTCAAGCTCGCTTTCTCCGGCAAGCCCTTCATCACGAACTATCGCTGGCAGCCGGAGTTCGGCACGTTGTTCACGGTGATCGATAAGGCGACCGGCGCTGTCGCCGTCCGTGCCAGGGCAGCACCGTGCTTCTGCTTTCATCATGTCAATGCGTTCGAGGCGGACGGCGCGCTGCTGGTCGACCTTCTCGCCTATCCCGATGCGAAGATCATCGATGACCTGCGCCTTGACCGGCTGCGAATCGGGGCGCAAGTCAACCCGACCTCGACCTTGACGCGGTACCGCATTCCGCTCGACGGTAACAGCTCTGGGGCTATCGACATCGTGCCTGAGCCACTCTGCGACACGCGCATCGAGTTGCCGCGCATCGACTATTCCCGCCGCGCGGGCAGGCCGTATCGCTGCGTATGGGGAACAGGGCAAAGTGAATCGGACAGTTTCCTTGACACTATTGCCAAGATCGAGCTTTCAGCCACTGCGCCGACAACGGTGACGACCTGGGCCGAATCAGGCTGCTATCCCGGCGAGCCTGTATTTGTGGCGCGGCCGGCCGGCGGAAAGGAAGACGATGGCGTTCTCCTGTCCGTCGTGCTCGATGCCGGCGCGGGCACGTCATTCCTGCTTGTGCTCGACGCCGCGACGCTTGCCGAACTCGCCCGGGCCCCCGTGCCGCATCACATCCCCTTTGGCTTTCACGGCAACTATTTTGCGCCCCCGGACCGACCTGCGCACTGACCGATGCCAAGTGCCGGCCACCGCCGGCGTGATCGGCGCCTCGCAGGCCTCGCTCGCCGCATCGACAATGGCCTCGACATCGCGTCGAGCGCATGGTTGATCTGCTGGCGTCCATATCTGTGAAAATGGAAACCTTGTTCCGGGAGGACGAATGGAGCTCCGGCTGAAAGGCAAGGTGGTGCTGGTCACCGGTGCGACGCAAGGCATCGGCCGGGCGATCGCCGAGACGCTCGCGCGTTCTGGTACCGGCGGTCTGCTGGTCACCGGCCGCGAGCCGGCGCGTGGCAACGAAGTGGCGACGTCGCTCTCCCAGGCCGGCACGCCAACCGCATTCGTCGCCGCCGATCTGGCGGATACCACGGCGCCAGCGCGGCTGGTTGACGAATGCGTCAGTCGTTTCGGCCGTATCGACGCGCTGGTCAACGCCGCCGGCCTGACCAACCGCGCCTCGTTCGTCGATGCCGACCTCGACGACTGGGCGGCGCTGTTCGCCGTCAATGCGCGGGCGCCCTTCTTCCTCATGCAGGCAGCCATAACGCAGATGCGCAAGCAGGGTCAGGGCGGTGCGATCGTCAACATCCTGTCGATCAACGCGCATTGCGGATCGCCCGAACTTGCCGTCTATTCCGCCACCAAGGGCGCACTCGCCACGCTGACCCGCAACGCCGCCAACGCGCACCGTTTCGACCGCATCCGCGTCAACGGCATCAATGTCGGCTGGACCGACACGCCGGCCGAACGCATTATGCAGGCCGAGACGCTGGGGCATGGCCCGGGCTGGATCGACGACGCCAAAGCGTCGCAGCCTTTCGGACGCCTGCTGGCGGCCGACGAGGTGGCCAACCTTGCCGTATTCCTGCTCTCTGATGCCTCCGGGCCGATGACCGGCGCGCTGATCGATCAGGAGCAATGGGTAGTGGGGGCGAACCGGTGACGGCTTCCGCGTCGCCCGAAACGCTGGACCGACACTGCTTAACCGGCTTCCCCCGCCGTCCAAAAGCCGTCCTACGACCAGGCATCGCCCATATCGGCGTCGGCGCCTTCCACCGCTGCTTTGCCGGCGGCGCGGGAATGGCCTGGCGGACCCGGATCGCCGCCACTGATGATTTCAGCGACGATCCGATGGCGTTCGTCGGACAGGTTTGCACATTGCCAGCGGCCACACGGTTGAAGCGGCCCGCACAATCGGCATAGTAGGCCGGTCGTGAACCACGGGAGGGCCACATGAAGCTGGGACTGCTCACCGCACCGTTTGCCGACACCCCGCTCGGCGAGGTCGCCGACTGGGCAAGTTCCGCCGGTTTTGAGGCGCTCGAGATCGCCTGCTGGCCGAAATCCTCAGGCGCTGCCCGGCGCTATGCCGGCACCAGCCATATCGACGCCGCCTCGACCTCGGCCTCGCAGGCGAAGGAAATCACCGCCGCGCTGGCGGAAGAGAACCTGGCGATCTCGGGCCTCGGCTTTTATCCCAATCCGCTGCATCCCGATGCCGCCCACCGCAAGGCCGTCATCGATCATTTGAAGAAGGTGATCGTGCTGGCCGGCCATATGGGCGTGCCGGTGGTCAACACCTTCTGTGGCGGCGACGCCTCAAAAACCATCGACGCCAACTGGCAAGAGGCACTCAAACTGTGGCCCGCCATCATCGCCCATGCGCGCGACAGCGGCGTCAAGCTGGCTTTTGAGAACTGCCCGATGATCTTCAGCTATGACGAATGGCCGGGCGGCCACAACATCGCCTATTCGCCCTATGTCTGGCGCCGCATCCTGGACGCCTGGGGCGGCGACGTCGGCATGAACTTCGACCCGTCGCATCTGGTCTGGCAGATGATCGACCAGGCCCGCTTCATCAGGGAATTCGGCCCATACATGCTGCATGTCCATGCCAAGGACCTGATGATCGATCATGATGGGCTTTACGAGCGCGGCATCCTCTCGGCCGGCATGGGCTGGCAGGTGCCGCGCATGCCGGGGCTTGGCGATGTCGACTGGAATGTGATCTTCTCCGGCCTCTACCGCGCCGGCTACGACGGACCCATCATCATCGAACACGAGGACCGGCGCTTTGAAGGAAGCGATGAAAACGTCAAGCGCGGCTTTCTGCTCGCCCGCGACGTGCTGCGCCCCTTGGTGAAGTGAGCCGCTTTTCGAACTGAACTGAAAACCCCCTTTTCGAACAGAACTGAAAACAATGTGGAGGAAGACTGAAATGAAAAAATATCTGGCAATGGTCCCGCTGCTTGCCGGCGCGGCGTTTCTGGCTTCGATGGGCGTCTCGTCCGCTGAAGCCAAATACACGATCGGCGTCTCCAACACGGTGCAGGGCAATGGCTGGCGCGAGGAGATGATCTGCGCCATCAAGGCGCAGGCGCTCGCCTCCGGCGAGGTCACCAAGCTCAACATCGCCCATCGCAACACCGACGCCGCCGGCCAGCTCGAAGACATCCGCAACCTGATCAGCGCCAAGGTCAACGCCATCGTTGTCAACCCGGCCGATCCCGCCGGCATCAAGTCAGCTCTCGAGGAAGCCACCAAGGCCGGCATCGTCGTCGTCGCCGTCGATCAGGCGGTCACCGAACCCTCGGCCTACATCATCTCCAACAACCAGGAACAGTACGCCTATCTCGGCGCCAAATGGCTGTTCCAGCAGATCGGCGGCAAGGGCGACGTCGTCTATATGCGTGGCGCCGCCGGCGCCTCGGCCGACAGCGACCGCGACAAGGGTTTCAAGAAGGCGCTTGCCGAATTTCCCGACGTCAAGGTCGTGCACGAGGTCTTCACCGGCTGGCAGCAGGATCAGGGCAAGCAGCAGATCCTCGATTTCATCGCCACCGGAGCCCCGTTCAACGGCATCTGGACTTCGGGTATCGACAATGTAATCGTCGACGCGCTGGTCGAGTCGCAGACGCCGCTGGTGCCGGTGGTCGGCGCCGACAATGCCGGCTTCGTCGGCCAGCTGAATTCGGTCGAAGGCCTCGTCGGCGCTGCGGTGACCAACCCCGGTTCGATCGGCGGCGCCGGCGTGACCTTGGCGCTGCAGATCCTGAACGGCAAGAAGCCGGCAGAGCAGACCGTTCTCGTCGAGCCGCAGCTGTGGGAGAACGTCACCGCGGAGGGCAAGGCCAAGCTGAAAAGCGCCGCCGATCCGTCGCTGAGCCCGGAATGGCCGGTCTCGATCTCCATTCCGGAGTGGACCACCTACACCAAGGAGCAGATCATCGCCTGCAAGGGCCCGGGCGAGTAATTCGCTGCTTTGAATTGGTTGGCGCTCTACGGCGCCCCCCTCTGTCCTGCCCCCACGAGGGGGAGATCAGCCGTCACCAAGGCTTTGGCCAATCTTCGGCGTTGCAAGAAGAGAGCAGGCGTCAAAGCTGCCAATCTCCCCCCTTGAGGGGGAGATGTCCGGCAGGACAGAGGGGGGCGCCGTAGAGCGCCAGCAAGAGAGGTTCTGGAACGAGAGCAACGCGATTTTGACCACCAACCCCCTCCTTGACGCCACCGGCGTCGTGAAGACCTACGGCGCCGTGGTGGCGTTGCGCAACGCGTCGCTGTCGGTCCTGCCGGGCGAGGTTCACGCCCTGATGGGCGCCAATGGCGCCGGCAAATCGACGCTGGTCAAAATCCTGACCGGCGCCATCCGCGCCGATGCCGGACATATCCTGATCCGTGGCGAAGCCCGCGACGTGCGCTCGCCTGCCGATGCGCGCCGCGCCGGCCTGCTTCCCGTCTACCAGGAACCATCGCTGATCCCCGATCTCGACGTCGCCTCCAATCTTTGCCTGACCGACACGCCGGTCGAGGCGTTCCGCGCCTGGGTGCGCGAACTCGGCATTCCCGACCTCGACATCCGCGACATCGCGCGCGACATCCCGCTTGCCGTGCTGCGCGTGCTCGATCTGGCGCGTGCGCTGGCGGTCGAGCCCGACGTTCTGCTGCTCGACGAGATGACCGCGGCACTGCCGGCAAACCTTGCCGAAAGGGTACTTGAGGTCGTTCGCCGCCAGGGCGACAGCGGCCGTTCTGTGATCTTCATTTCTCACCGCTTTGTCGAGATATCGGCGCTTTGCGACCGTGCCACCGTGCTTCGCGACGGCGAGACCGTCGGCGTCGTCGACATCGAGCCGGGCGTCGAGGAGCGCATCGTCGAGATGATGCTCGGCGCCAGGATCGAAAAGACGCAGCGGACGGCGCACCAGGCGAGCCAGGCCGCTTCGCCCAGGGATAGCCGTCCGCGCCTCGGCGTGGCGAACCTTCGTGTCGGCACCAAGCTCAACGACGTGTCGTTCGACCTAGCCAATGGCGAGGTCGCGGGCGTCGTCGCGCTCGAGGGCCAGGGCCAGGACGAGCTGTTCGCCGCGCTTGCCGGCTCGATCCGCCCGTCCGGCGGCACGATCGAAGTGGACGGGCAGCCGGTGAAATTCGCGCATCCGGCCGATGCAATCCGCGCCGGCATCGCCTATGTGCCAGGCGACCGCACCGAAGCTTTGACCATGCAGCGCTCGGTGCGCGAAAACATCGCGCTCCCGTTCAGCGCCGCCTTGCGCAATTGGGGGCCGATCAGCATGGCGCAGGAACGCTCCAGGGTCGTCAGTGCGATCGAGCGTCTGCAGATCGACACCCGCGCCCAGCGCGAGGTGCAGCGCCTGTCCGGCGGCAACCAGCAGAAGGTGACGATCGCCCGCTGGATCGCCGCTGAAGCACAGACCATCCTCTGCTTCGACCCGACGCGCGGCATCGATGTCGGCACCAAGCAGGAGATTTATAAGCTGCTGCGCGAACTCGCCGACCAAGGCAAGTCGGTGCTGTTCTATACATCCGAGCTCGAGGAGGTGCAGCGTGTCTGCGATCGCGTCATCGTCATCTTTGGCGGGCGCGTCGTCGACGTCTTCCCCGTCGAACTCGCCGACGAGCCGGCGTTGATGCGCGCCGCTTACGGCCTGCCGCGCGGCGTCAAGGTGGACGTCGGCATTCTTGCCGATATCCACTCGAGCCCGGTGGCGAAACCTTGACCCGCCTCGTCCGCCGTCAGGGCTGGGTCGCCGGCCTGCTCGTCCTGTTCGTGGTCCTGTTGGTGATCACCAGGCTCATCCAGCCGGGCTATGGCAGCGGCGATTTCGGCTCGCTGGTGCGCGCGGTGCTGCCTTACGCCTTTGCCGTCGCCGCCCAGACGATTGTCGTCATCGGCGGCGGCATCGATCTTTCCGTCGGCGCCATGATGGCGCTGACCAGCGTCACCGCCGCCTCGATGATGGACGGCGCCAGCGAGGAATACGCGCTTTTCGTCGTGCCGTTCGTGCTGGCCATGGGGCTGGTGCTGGGCGCCGTCAACGGCATGCTGATCGTCGTCACCCGCGTGCCCGATATCGTCGTCACGCTGGCCACCCTCTTCGTCCTGCAGGGCGCAGCGCTGCTGGTGCTCGGCGCGCCCGGCGGCGCGGTGGCCGAATGGCTGCGGGCGACCATCGTCGGCACGGTCCCTATCCCGGGCTTGCCAGAAATCTCTGCCTGGATCCCGAAGGCGCTGGTGCTGCTGGTCGTCTGCCTCTGCATTATCTGGATTCCGCTCAAGCGCTCCAAACTCGGCCTGTCGATCTACGCCATCGGCAGCAGCGAGCTCGCCGCGTTTCGCAGCGGCGTGCCGGTCGCGCGCACCAAAATCATCGCCTATGCCCTGTCGGGGCTTTTCGCTGCCATGGGCGGGCTGGCGCTGACCATGAGCACCGGCATCGGCGCCCCTATTCCCGGCCCCTATCTTCTTGCCAGCGTGGCGGCGGTCGTGCTCGGCGGCGTCGCTCTCGGCGGCGGCAAGGGCGGATTGCTCGGCCCGATCGTCGCGGTCTTCGTGCTGCGGCTGGTGCGCACCGACCTGACGCTGCTCGCCATCGATCCCAACGTCACCGCAATCATCGAGGGCGCCATCATGGTCGCCGTCGTCATGTTCGGCGCCTTTATTACGATGAGGGGGCGGCAATGATGAGAGTGACGGTCCGTTCTCTACGGTGCCCCCCTCTGTCCTGCCGGACATCTCCCCCACTTGGGGGGAGATTGGCAGCTTCACACTCGGCGCCCTTCTTGCACCTTCTGACATTGGCGAAAGCCGTCGCGCCGTCCAATCTCCCCACCCGTGGGGGAGATGTCCGGCAGGACAGAGGGGGGCGCCGTAGAACACCGTCCTCTCGCGGCATCGCGCCACCCCAATCGCGAGCAATCCCATGAGCACAACCGCGATCCAACCCGTCCCCTTCGGCCGCCGCCTCAAGCGCTTCATGGCCGACCGGCCGCTGATCCCGCTGATCATCCTGCTCGTCATCCTGGTGGTGGTGCTGCAGATCCTGCGTCCCGGCATCGTCAACGAGCGCTGGCTCGCCAACACGATAAAATTCGCCATACCGCTGGCAATTCTTGCCGGCTGCCAGACCATGACCATGCTGACCGGCGGCATCGACCTGTCGGTCGGAACCGTGGCGACGATGAGCGCCTTCATCATGGCGACGCAGGTCGTCAATCATGACCCGGCGGTGGCGATCCTCATCGCCTTGGTGCCGGCGGTGCTGATCGGCCTGGTCAATGGCATCGGCGTCGGCGTGTTTCGCGTGCACCCACTGATCATGACACTCGGCACCAGCCTGATCGGCACCGGCTGCCTGCAGGTCTATCAGCGTACCGTCATCGCGTCGGGCGCCAAGATTCCGCCCTTCCTGGCCTGGCTGGGCACCGGCCTCACCTATGGCGTGCCCAACGCCCTGCTGCTGTTCGTGCCCATCGCCGTCCTCATCGTCCTCACCTTGAACCGCACCGGCTTTGGCCGTCTTCTTTACGCGGTCGGCGACAATGAAGGCGCGGCACGCCTGTCCGGCGTCCGCTACTGGCAAGTCATCACAGCGCTCTACGTCATCTCGAGCGTGCTCGCCGGCATCACCGGGCTGCTCTATATCGGCCTGATCAAGGCGCCGTCGCTGTCGCTGGCCGAGCCGCTGGTGCTGCCTTCGGTGGCAGCCGCCGTGATCGGCGGAACCTCGATCTTCGGCGGCCGCGGCGGCTACACCGGCACCATCATCGGCGCCCTCATCCTCACCGTGCTGACGACATTGCTGACGATTTTGCAAATGCCCGAAGGCGCGCGAAGGATTCTGTTCGGGCTGATCGTGCTGTTCGTGACGGCGGCTTATTTGCGGATTATTGAGGATCGGTAGGGGTGGAGTCTGGAGCCGGGGGGCTGCTTTTGACCGAAGCAGACCCTCGCAAACGGAGCCGTGCATGACAGCTTTGCGCGCTGTCGCATTAGATTAGACGCAGTGTCGAACCTTACGGATGTCGGCACGGTTTTGGCGATGGCCTAAGCGCGGAAAGCAGGGCGGCAGGTGGCACAAACCGCCCGAACCTCCGGCGGAAGTCCGTCACCCGAAATCATAGCCACCACGGCCTTGGCCGCAGGGATACCCTACGCCGCCTGAACGATCTCGACCAGTTCAACGTCGAACACCAGATCCTTTCCGGCCAACGGATGATTGCCGTCGAGCTTGACGCTGGCGTCGTCGACGCCGACGACCGTCACCTGCATGGGGCGCCCTTCGGGGGTTCTGGCCTGCAATCGAGTACCGATATCGACGTTGATGTTGTCCGGCACCCTGGCGCGGTCGACGGTCATGACCGCTTCGGGGCGGTGGGGACCATAGGCGGCGTCGGCGGGAACGGTGACGGTGCTTTTCGCGCCGACCTCCATGCCCTCGACATGGGTCTCAAGGCCGGGGATCACTTGCCCTTCACCGAGCTTGAATTGCAGCGGTTCGCTGCCGGAAGAATCGAATTGAGTGCCGTCGGCTAGACGTCCAGTATAATTGATGCGCACGGTGTCGCCATTCTTGGCCTGTGTCATGGCAGTCATCCTTTGGGATTTTTGAGGGACCGGCCAGAGTTCACGGTCCCGTTTTCGATCATCCACGCACTAAGGTGCGCGGCGCGAAACTCTAAAACTAGGGGCTTGTCTGCCGATGTAAACCCACAATGCCGATTGAGCCCCCTGCTTAAAGACAGGTCGCGGAGGAGGACGGCGATCTGTTCGCCAAGGGCGCGCATTTTTCGAGCATGTCGTGGCGACAGAGATTGCGAAGACTCTGATCGGCCACCCACCCCGGCGGCTCTTGGCGCTTTGCTGATGTTGAGCGACGTCAGCTTTCGCCCAAACCGCATCAGCTCTCACACAGCCAAGCTCCCCTGCTCCGCCTCCGCCGCACCGGGATCCCCCGGTGCGGTCGCCCAGGCCAGCTCCACCAGCGTCACCGTCCGCCGGCCCGTCCCGTCAAGCTGGCACACGATCAGCCCCTGCTCCTCGATATAGGTCAGCAGACGCCGGGCACGGCGCAGCGAGTGGGAGCCATAGGCGCGGGCGATCGCTGCGTCGCTCGGGCACGGCCAGCCCTCCTTCGCGGCGCGGGCGATCATCATGAACACGCCCTGCATATCCTCGGGCAGCAGCGAGGCGCGCGCCGAGACGTCCTGCCACGCGTCCCGGCTAGCAGTGAAGAACTTCACGACCGGAAAGGGATCATGGTTCGAATCGTGAGCCGATTTGCAAGCAAGGCTGGCGCGACAAGATAAAGGACCACAGCGATCATCACGACGCCAGAGAACCCTACATGCATTGCAAGCAGCGTGGCGAGAATCGCGCTCAGCACGGACGCACAGCCGTTGATTCCCCACGCCCAGGGAATGAATGTCTCCGAACGCGCGCCGACATGCCCGAGGCCGAGGGGAAACGGCATGCCCATAAAAAGAGCGAGCGGCGCTATGAGAAGGAGCGCGATCGCGATCTTAGCGGCCTCCGGGAACGCCAGCAGCCTTTCGAATACTGAGGGCAGCGCGAGAAGGTAGGTGGCAGCCAGGACTGCGATAACCCCGACAGCGAGGGCGATGCCGCGCACCGCCGACCCGCGCCCAACCGCCGCGGCCCAGCGTGCGGCAACAGCGCTACCGAGACCGGCGAATGCGAGGAAGCCCGCAAGCACGACAGCGACAGCGTAGAACGGATGACCGAGGAACAGCACAAAGCGCTGGATGAAGGCGATTTCGATGAAGAGGAAGGCTAGCCCCAAGGCAAGGAAGTAGAGCCCGAAGCGCAGCCGGTGCAAAGCTTTCCCGAGCGCGTTTCTGCGAATCCATAGCGGCAGGAGGATCAGGACGGCGCTGAGGATGGCAGCCTGGACCAGAGTCGTCACGAGGATCAGGTAACTCCAGTCGAGCATCGCTGCCCCGCCCTGGGTGCGCAGGGCTAGGAGTTCGGGCAGGGCGCGCCAGCGGAAGAAGTCGAAGAAATAGGGCCGATTGTCGGTGGCCGGTGCGATGGCGAACTTGTAGCGCTCGATGAAGTCGGCGCGCTCAGGGCCGAGGAGCGCGAGGGCTCCCTCGTAGAGATATTCCTGATCGAGCTGGTTGAAGCGGTTCACTTCGCTCGCGGAGATGCCTGGCACCCAAGAGATATCGAAGAAGTTCTCGGCCGCGAAGCTGCGAAGGGCCGCAATGTCTTCGCCTTTGAACGGCGATTTGGCGACGAGCAAAGTTGCGGTATTCCAGCTCCGGATCAGCGCCAGGTGCCGGTCCGGCTCGGCCACGCCTTCCGCCTCGAGCGCTGCTATGGCGGTGGCGAACAGCTTAAGGCTATCACGCGGCGGCACTCGCAGCCATCGTGTGATAGCGACGACACCATCTGGCCCGAGAATCGCGAGGTAATCCCGCATTGCCTCCACGGTATAGGTGTAATTTTCATGCAAGCTCTGCACGCCGGCCGCGGCGGCGCTGAAGGAATCGAGGAGCGGCATCTGGATCAGGTCGTAGCGGTCGCCGGCAGTCGCAGCGAAGGCGCGCGCCTCGGCCAAATGCAAGCGCAGGTTCGGTCGGCTGAAAATACCGCCAGCGAAGTCGGCGAAGCGATTCCGAGCCAAGTCGATCATTTGCGGGTTGACCTCTACCGCATCCACGGTATCGGCCTCGGCGCGCAGCGCCAGCAGCACCTGCTCGCCGCCCCCGGCGCCGAGGATTAGCACCCGCGGCCGCTCGAGGATGCGGTACGGCAGCGCCGCCGTTGTCCGGTCGAGATAGGCGACCTTCGCCGGATCGCCTCCATAGGCGGTGATCGCCGTAATACTGTCGCCATCGGTGAAGACGGCGAGTTGCGCAGGCGGCTCTTGGGTATTGGCAAGGCTGAGGCCAGGGGCATAACGGAAGGGGATGGTCGGACTCTCGACAACCGTCAGCAACCCGAGCGGGCTCGACCGCTCCTCGATCACCCGCGCGTTCGGAACCTCCAGGGCTATGCGGAGGCCCTTATACTGCGACATATGCGGCTCGGGGGCCACCCAGGACGGCGGTAGCGATACTGCAACGAACGCCGCTGCCAACCCAAGGCCGCCCGCTGCGAGCCACCGATGGCGGACCATGCCGAACGCTGCAAAGGCAGCCGCCGCGAATGCCAGCGCTGCAACGAAACGCAGCGCCGTAGATGGAAAGACCAAGAACAGGAGCCCGACGATACCCAGCGCACCGATCCCTGCGCCGGCCAAGTCGAAGGCGTAGACGCGTCCGATCTGTCCGGGATGGCGGCAGAAGGCAAGGCCGACGCAAGTCGCGCCAAAGAAGAACGGCAGGATCAGAAGCGCATAGTTGGCCGCGAGCCAACCGAGCTGTCGCGGATCCCAGATGATCTCGAGCGCGTTGAACGGCAGACGTTCGGCGATGGCGAAGCTGGCGACCGCGGTCATGCCGAACAGCGCTGCCGACGCCGCGAAAGCAGCCGGGTAGCGCTCCACTAGCCAGCGCTGGGCAAGCGCAATGAACGTACCGCTCGCGCCGAAGCCCAAAAGCGCGATGCTGATGATCATGTAGGCAAAATGGTGCCATTGAACGATCGAAAACAATCGCATCAGCAGCAATTCATAACCGAGAACCGCTGCCGAAATGAGACCGACTGGTAGCATGCGGCCCGCCCTCACCGGGAGGGGCCTCCCCGCAGCGGAACGAAGCTCACCGGCAGCAGCTGCCGGGTCGTGATGCCTCCGTCTCGTCGCTTCTCGACGAGCATGAGAAACTGGGTTGCAAAGGGGCCTCCCACGGGAATGACCATCCGACCTCCTTCAGCGAGCTGCTCGACAAGCGGCGGCGGAATATGGCTGGCAGCCGCGGTCACGACGATGCCGTCGAAGGGCGCGTGCTCAGGCCAGCCGTAGTAGCCGTCGTCCACCTTCACCTCGACGTTGTCGAAGCGGGGCACCGCAAGTCGTGCCGCTGCCCTCTTGCCCAGTTCCGGGATAATCTCGATCGAGTAAACCTTGGCGGCGAGGGGCGACAGGACGGCTGCCTGATAGCCCGAGCCGGTGCCGATCTCGAGGACGGTGTCGCCAGGCCGAACATTGATCAGGTCGGTCATAAGCGCGACGATAAAGGGCTGCGAGATCGTCTGACCGTGCCCGATCGGCAGGGGCCGGTCATGATAGGCCGCGCCGCGCTGCGCCTCGGGTACGAAACGCTCGCGCGGCACTGTGCCCATCGTCTTGAGCACCGCCGGATCGATACTGTGTGCCGCGGAGCGGGCGTGTCCCTTTATCGTCTCGATCATGGCCGCACGCTCGGCTGCGCGGTCCTGGGCGGGCGCCGATGTCGAAACGAAGGCGGCGACACTCGCGAGAAACGCGGCCAGCAACGTTCGGCACTGGGCTTGAGCACTCATGAACCTCTCCCGGCCCACGACGTCGAGAACAAAGGCGGCGGCCTTTTGAAGCAAACGCTGCTCCGATCTCACACCAAACATGTCGCGGCACCAGGTCCGGATCAACCCCGTTGGAGCTTGGTGGTGCGTCAGAAGGCGTCTTCCGCCTCAGGCGGCGACCGCAAATGGAACGGCAAGCAGCCTGACCGCATTACGCATCCTTCACGGGGACCAAGGACCTCGCGGTTACCTGCCTGCAAGTCCGCTATCCATTTTATTGCAGCCTCTCCGACGAATCGACACGAAGGTCCGGAGCGGGTCAGAACACGTCGATGCCCACGCAGGCCAAGGTCCGCTTCCAAAAAAATCCAAGCCTCAGTGCCGGTCCGCTATCGACCGAAACGCGACGTCTGAGTAGCGTTCGGCGATGACCGCTCTTGGCGGCGCTTTGCTGATGTCAGCTTTCGCCCAGACCGCATCAGCTCTCACATAGCCAAGCTCCCCTGCTCCGCGTCCTCCGCATTAGGATTCCCCGGCGCCGTCGCCCAGGCCAGTTCGACCAGCGTTACGGTCCGCCTTCCAACCCCGTCGAGCTGGCAGACGATCAGGCCCTGCTCCTCGATATAAGTCAGCAGGCGCCGGGCGCGGCGCAGCGAGTGTGAGCCATAGGCGCGGGCGATCGCCGCGTCGCTTGGACACGGCCAGCCCTCCTTCGCCGCGCGGGCGATCATCATGAACACGCCCTGCATATCCTCGGGCAGCAGCGAGGCGCGCGCCGAGACGTCCTGCCAGGCGTCATCGCCTGCCATATCGGAGCCGAGGCCGGCGCGGGCGCGCGTCAGCATACGGCGGAACTCTGGCAGATCAGGCACCACTGAGGCGAGGCCCTCTATGCGGCAGCGGACCACAAATTCCTGGTAGAGCACGCCGATGACGCGGAAGCCCGCATCGGGCTGCGCCAGCACGGCCGCTGCTAGTCGACGTCGCTTCGGTACGCTCCTAGCTGGCCCAGGCGTAGAAGACGGCGAACAGCAGAAGCCACACCGCATCGACAAAATGCCAGTACCAGGATGCCACCGTCGTGATGAAGCCGGCGCCGCCGGCTGAGCGCGCGCGGATCACCCGATATGCGGCGATCGACAGCAACAACATGCCGATAGCGACGTGCAGGCCGTGGAAGCCAGTCGTAAGGAAGAAGATCGAGGGATAGACACCGTCGCGGAATCCCACCGACGCGAGGCTGAATTCCCGAAGCTGAAGGCCGACGAACACGCCGCCGAGCGCGATCGCCACGGTAAGCCCGATAGCCGAAAGCTGCCATCGCTCTTTCAGAAGCCAGTCATGCGCCGCTGCGACGCAGACCCCCGACGCGACGAGGATCACTGTGTTGAGAAGCGGGCCGCCCCAGGGGTCGTCGGGGCGCATCGGCGTAGGTGGCCATGAGCTGAACCCCGCGATCTCCGGATAGATCGCGTATCGTAGGTAGACGGCGAACAAGGCGGCGAAGAACGCTACCTCGGACGCGATTAAGGCGATGATCGCGATCCTCGGGCCAAACGTGTTTTGCGGACTATTCGCACGCTCACCACTCGTCGCCCGCGACCACGCTGTCAGAGCGATGAACAATGGCAGAAGCCCCGCCGCGATCACGAGCGGACCGAGTACCGCGATGCTGCCGGCCAGCGTGCCGAACAGCGACGGGTGGAAGAGCGCGAGACCGGCGCACGCTAGCAGGAACAGCGAGACAGCAATCGCGACAGGCCATCGGCCATCCGTACCGCCGACCTCGGTGACAGTTTTGCTCACGCGCCTGCCTCCACGCCCGCCGTGCCACGCGGACGCGCCATCTCGGGATCGTCATCCCATTCATGCGTGAAAGCCGGACCCCACACGTCGCGCGGGGCCGGCGCGCCACGCCGCAGCGAGACCGCAAGCATCACCAGGAACAGCAGCGTGGAGGCGAGCGCGAGCACAGCGCCGAGCGACGCAATCATATTCCAGCCCAAGAAACCGTCCGGATAATCCGCGATGCGCCGTGGCATTCCTGCCAGTCCGAGGAAATGCATCGGGAAAAACAGAACGTTGGTGCCGATGAAGAAGCACCAGAAATGCAACCGTCCAACCCACTCCGGGAACATGCGTCCGGTCATGCGCGGGAACCAGTAATAGAAGCCGGCGAAGATCGCATAGGTCGCGCCGAGGCTCAGCACATAGTGGAAATGCGCGACGACGTAGTAGGTGTTGTGCAGCACTTGATCCGCGCCGGCATTGGCAAGCACGATCCCCGTCGTGCCGCCGACCGTGAACATGATGATGAAGCCCAGCGCCCACAGCATCGGCACGGTGAGGCGGATCGACCCGCCCCACATAGTGGCAATCCAGGCGAACACCTTGATGCCGGTCGGCACCGCGATCACCATCGAGGCCAGCGTGAAGAAGGCACGCGGCGCGAAGCCGACACCGACGGTGAACATATGGTGCGCCCAGACGATGAAACCCAGCGCCGCAATTGATGCCATCGCCAGCACCATGCCGGGATAACCGAAAATCGGGCGACGTGAGAACCGCGAGACGATCTGGCTGATGATGCCGAAGGCCGGCAGGATCATGATGTAGACCTCCGGATGGCCGAAGAACCAGAAGAGGTTCATGAACAGCATCGGGTCTCCGCCGCCGGCTGGATCGAAAAAGGCGCCGCCGAAATTGCGGTCGGCAAGCAGCATCGCCAGCGCGGCCGCCAGCACCGGCATGGCGAGAAGCAGCATGAGCGACGAAATCAGGATCGACCACACGAACAGCGGCATGCCGAACAGCGGCAAGCGATCCTCGCGCATGTTGAGGATGGTAGTGACGAAATTGATCGCGCTGATCACGGAAGAAATGCCGGCCAAGTGCAGCGCGAGGATCGTCATGTCGACCGATGGTCCGGGCTGGCCGTCTATGCCCGACAGCGGCGGATAGAGGCTCCAGCCGGTACCCGTTCCGTCGCCGACCAGCAGCGACCCGATCAGCATGATCAAGGACAGCGGCAGCAACCAGAAGCCGAGACTGTTCAGTCCCGGAAAGGCCATGTCGCGCGCACCGATCATCAGCGGGACGAACCAGTTGCCGAAGCCGCCGATCAACGCCGGCATCACCATGTAGAAGATCATGATCAGGCCATGCGCGGTGATCAGCGCGTTCCAGGACTGGCCGTTGACGACATAGTCCATGCCCGGCTGCGCCAGTTCGAGCCGCATGTAGCCCGAGATCGCGCCGCCCAGCGTCCCCGCCATGATCGCGAATCCGAGATAAAGCGTGCCGATCGCCTTATGGTCGGTGGTGAACAGCCAAGCCGCAATCGACCGGCACTCGCGCCTATGTTCGGTGGTGCTCATTTCGCCACCTGCGCTGATATAGTCGCGGCGCTGACGACCGGATATCGCGTTGCAGCGTCCCGCACCCAGGCGTCGAAATCAGGCTGCGCCATGGCCTCGATCGCGATCGGCATGAAGGAGTGATTCAGACCGCAGATCTGGTTGCACTGCCCGTAATAGACGCCCGGCTTCTCGACGCGTGTCCAGGTTTCGTTGAGGCGCCCGGGCATGGCGTAAATCTGTAGGCCCAGTGCCGGCATGAAGAAGGAGTGCACGACGTCCGACGAAGTCACCTGTATGCGCACGACAGCGCCGACCGGGACAACCATGCGATTGTCGACCGCTAGCAGACGCGGTTCACCGGCCGGAACGGAGGCCGGCGGCGACATGATGGAATCGTATGCGAAGCCGCCATTGTCGGGATAGGAATAACGCCAGAACCACTGATGGCCGCTGGCCTTTATCGTCAACTGTGCGTCGGGAATATCGCTCTCATAGGCGAGCAGCTGGAGCGACGGCGCGGCGATCGCGCCCAGCACCAGCACCGGCGCGATCGTCCAGCCGAATTCCAGCCAGGGCATGCGCGTGACTTTTGACGCCGTGGGGTGCCGGCTCGCCCGGAAGCGCAAGAGCGCGAAACCGATCAGTATGGCGACGAGCGCGACGATGCAGACGCCGATCAGCAATATGTGGTCGTGCAGCGCAACGATTCGCTCCTTCGTCTCCGAGGCTGAGACGCCGAAACTTGTCTGCCAGTTCGCCGGCGCCTGCGCCAAGCCGTGCCGTGCGTCGAGCATCATTGCGGAGACAAAACCGAGGACAACAGTGCCCCGCCCGCGCATGACATTTACGCCTTCAGCAGGGAGATGAGATGCGCGCCGAGGCGCGCACTGAGCGCCGCAATGGTGAGCGTGGGCGCATTCGCCGTGATGGACGGGAAGACGGACGAGCCAACGATGTAGAGGTTTGGGTGGTCGTGGCTCTTCAGGTCCCTGTCGACGACCGAGGTGAGCGGGTCATCTCCCATGCGTGTCGTGCCGCCCATGATCGCGCTGTCAGCGATCGGGCCGAGCTGCTTGATCTGCGTGGCGCCGAGTGCAGCCATGAGCTTGTTCTGCACATCGCGCGCGACCGCCAGCCCGCGCGCCGTGTAGTCGTCAGACTTGAAGGCGATGTTCGGCCGCGGAATGCCGATCCCGTCCATCTGATCGCTCAGCGTCACGCGATTGTCCGGATTGGGAAGCATTTCGGCAGAGCTGCCAATGATCAGCTCCCGCGCGACGTGCGAACGGACTGCCGCCTTCAGCGCATCGCCGCGCAGGCCCTGTTTGATGAAGGTCGTCGCAGCCTGGAACGGACCGACCGCCCGCGCCCAGCCCTCATTGGAAGGCGAGATGCCGATGGCCGCACGCTCGTTGCGGAAATCGCCGTCCCGAAGCTCGGCAATGCCACCGGTCGAGACCGGTCCGCGATAGGTGAACACGGGATCCCTGGTCAGTCCCTGAATGCCGACATCGATCTGCGACAGCAGATTGCGGCCGACCTGGTCGGAACTGTTCGCCACGCCCGTCGGCGCATTGTCTCCCGTCGAAAGCAGTAGCAGCTTTGGCGTCTCAATAGCATGCGCCGCGATGACCACAATTTTTCCGGTCGCGCTGCCCTCGCTGCGATCCGGGCGACGGTAACGCACTTCGGCAATGCGTTTGTCCGGACCGACGACTAGCTCGTGCACCACGGCCTGCGGCTCGACATGCGCGCTGGCGCGCTCCGCGATGGCGAGATGATGCGTCGCGTCGTACTTCGCCTGGATGGGGCAGATCGGCACGCAGCTCGCATTGCCGCAGCATTGCGGGCGGCCATCCCGCCACACCGAATTGCGCGCCTGTGGAAATGGCAACACCGAGTAGCCGAGCGCCTTGGCAGCGATGCCGACCTGCTTGTCGGCATAGGTCATGGGGATCGGTGGCATCGGAAACGACTTTGAGCGCGGCGCGCCGAAATCGGCGGTGTCGTCGCCCGCGACGCCGATCTCTTCCTCGGCGGCCTGATACCACGGCTCCATGTCGCCATAGGCGATAGGCCAATCGACGCCGACGCCGAACTTCGAGTGCATCTTGAAATCGTTTGGCCGGAACCGCGCGGCGAGCCCGCCCCAGTGCCACGTGGTGCCGCCGACGATCCTCGCCTGCTGTCCCCTAAAGGTGTCCGGCCCAGCCTCGACATAGTAGGCGGAGAAGTCGGATTCTTCCGGCTGCGGCGCATAAGGCTGGTCGGGGTAAGGCGAGTTCTGGCCCTTCGCGGACGAGTACTGGAATCGTGTCACAGCGGTGCCGCGATCGACGCGCGGTCCCGCCTCGAGGAACAGCACACTGAAGCCTGCTTTCGCGATAGCCGCGCCGGCAAGCGCCGCGGCTACGCCTGAACCGACAAACACGACATCGGCGGACACCGGCGCGGTCATTCGGAAAACCGTCCGGGCGGCGGTGCGTTCGCCCACGCGCCAAAATTCGTGTCGCATCGCGTCGGCGGCTTGGTGTAACCGCAGGCATGCCAGACGAACGCATCGAGATAGGTAAGGACGCGTTCTTCCGAGCCGTGCATGATGCTACCCGTATACCAGGCTTGGATGAGCGATTCCGACAGCGGTTTCAGCCCCGCCGACGCAACCGCGCTGTCCCATTCTGTCTCGGGCTGTTCCGTCACGATCGCATGCAGTTTTCCGAGATCGGCGGCGTCAGCGGAGAATGCCTGCAGGAACAATTCCGGCAGCGTGGCGTCGCTCGGCGACATGCCCGTCAGTACGCCCGTCAATTCGCGAAACGCGCCGAGGTCGATCGCGCTGCTCAACGCGACCTGGCTACGGGCCGCGGCAGGCAATCCGAAGAATGCGGCGAGCGTCGAGACGGCAATGAGAAGCTCGCGTCGCCGCACTGTTGCCGGCGCAGAATGATGCGGCGCCGGCTCACCTACCTGCTTGGACAGACGCGCATCGTCACTGCCAGCCATCGGTACCCTCAAGGCGAGCCTCTGCTGAAACAACGAGGCCGCACGCTTATCTGAAGCTACGGCTCAATCTGAGCTTGGTCAATCGACCCTTTCAAGCTCAGAACAGTCGAGCCAGAGAGCTCCACATTTGAGATCAAAAGCGCCGCTTGGGCCTGACCTTGCACGCGGCGACCTATCCATGCGGTGGTCGTCCTCAGGAGGGGATAGCTAAGCCGTCGGCCGGAAATAGCCGATGTCGAGCTTGCCTTGCCACCAAACATGCGGTCCGTCAGGCCCCTCCACAGCGTTAGTCATCGCGCACGTTCCCCTTGATCAGCGCGAAAATCAGCGTGGAGCGATCTCTGCGACGAGATCGTTCGTCGTCTTGACCCCCGCCATGAAGCCGGCGGCATTGAATTCGTTCATGACGAAGAAAGCGCCGACGCCGCGTGTCGGTGCAATCGCAACATAGAGAAACATCCCTTGCAGGCCGCCGCTCTTCTGGAGGATGAGCGGGCTATGCTCGGTGGGGAGCATGATGACCCATCCGAGACCCATGGCGTCCATCGGGCCGCCGTCATCCAGCCCCACCACCGACGCGAGCCCGTCCCGGTACAAAAAAGCCGCGTGGTTCAAAAGCCGCAACTCGGCATCGGCCGCAGAAGGCTTGTTCTCGACATGCCAGTTCATCCAGCGCAGCAGGTCGTCCGCGGTCGAGTACAATCCACCGGCGCACTCCATGGCTGTGCTCGTCGGCACGATGGGCATGGCGCTGCCGTCGAAGTTATGGCCCTGCATCAGGCGCGGCTCGTCCTCCGGTCTTGCGTTGAAAACCGTGTCTTTCATGCCGAGAGGATCGAGGACACGCTCCCGAAGGAGCTCGGCATAAGGCTTTCCAGAGACATTCGCGAGCGCCGCTCCAAGGAGGTCGTATCCGAAGTTCGAATAGAGAACGGCGGTGCCCGGCGCGAACAGCAGCGGATTGTCCTTGAGGGCGGCAATCTGCGCCTCTTTGGTGTTCGTAGAGAAGGGGTCGGAGGGGGACGCCTCGGCCACTGGCACCTCCCGCGGAAGGCCGGAAGCTTGCGCGACGAGATCGATCAGGCGGAGGGCGCGGCCATCCTTCTCAGGAAGCGTGACGTCCCAGCCAAGGCGATCCTGCAGCCGGTCGGTGAGCTGTACCTTGCCGTCGATCGCCAGCGAGGAAAGCACACTGCCGCAGAACACCTTGCTCACGGATGCGATGCGGAACATTGTGTCGCCGTCGGGCACTTTTTCACTCCCGTCGGCAATCTTGCCGAAACCGGCCAAGGCCGTCTCGCCGTTGCGCACGGCGCCGAAGATCAGGCCAGGCACTTCGGTGGAGAGATACAGGATCGTACCGTTGAACTGCACCGCTTCCTTCAGCAGCTTGTCCTCGGCATGTCCATAAGAGGGAAGGGTGACGGCTGCGATTGCCGTCAAAGCGATGGCCATAAGTCGGCGCGATCGAGACAAACGCATTGCCGAAATCCTTTGATGAAGCTGCAGAATAAAATCTTCGGAAAAAGGGCCGCCGCGTAGTATCTTACCATCTCTCCAGAAGCAGGAGATGTCAACAGAATGAACCGAAGGGGGTAATCGGCGGCGGTAGCGTAGTTTCGGCGGCTATTTGCGCTACAGTCCTGCCGTATTTCTTGTCCTTCGTCAGTTGATCGGGGCTGATCTCTTCATTAGCAAACCGACCCGCGGGTAATTTAGAAGATATGTAAAGCGCCGTCGGCAGGAGGGAGTGCTGTAGCGTCGAACAACTTACAATAGGCGGATCTGCGTCGCGCCAATCGTCGTCGTATGATGAAGACCGGGCAGAAGAGCTGTGGCGGGCCAAGGCCCTATCTACGCAAAAAAGACTCGCCGCTGTACCTGCCGCTTGGCCATACATCGCCTTGATGCGTGGCATTTCCCTTGCGCGCTCGGCCGCCGCCTCACACAGCCAAACGCCCCTGCTCCACCTCCGCAGCACCGGGATCGCCCGGCGCCGTCGCCCAGGCCAATTCGACGAGCGTCACGACCCGCCGGCCGAGACCGTCAAGCTGGCAGACGATCAGCCCCTGCTCCTCGATATAGGTCAGCAGGCGCCGGGCGCGGCGCAGCGAGTGCGAGCCGTAGGCGCGGGCGATCGCTGCGTCGCTCGGGCACGGCCAGCCCTCCTTCGCGGCGCGGGCGATCATCATGAACACGCCCTGCATATCCTCGGGCAGCAGCGAGGCGCGCGCCGAGACGTCCTGCCACGCGTCATCGCCTGCCATGTCGGAACCGAGGCCGGCGCGGGCGCGGGTCAGCATGCGGCGGAAGGCGGGCAGGTCCGGCACGACCGAGGCGAGGCCTTCGATGCGGCAGCGGACGACGAACTCCTGATAGAGCACGCCGATGACGCGGAATCCCGCATCGGGCTGCGCCAGCACGGCGCGCAGGACACGGTCGACGCGCTCACGCCGCTGCGCCAGATCCTCGGCGCTGATCGGCGGCTCCGCCGGTTCGGGGCGGATTTCCAGCGCCGCCGATTTTGCCGCCATCAGCTGATCGAGCAG
>SAQR01000014.1:43665-87138 GCA_004020365.1 Mesorhizobium sp. | reverse complement strand
ATCAGCCGCGGGGTGCCATTGCGTGGACTTGTATCGGTCGGGCCGATGCGCAAGCCGAGCGGACGGCGCGACAGCGCCGGGCCGAGCGCCATGAACTGCCCGCGCTCCAGGTCGCGAAAAGCCTCCGCCTGCCGCCGCTCCATGCCCAAAAGGTCGGCGGCGCGCGCCATGTCGATGTCGAGGAAAGTCCGGCCCATAAGGAAATTGGAAGCCTCGGCGGCGACGTTCTTGGCGAGCTTGGCCAGCCGCTGGGTGGCGATGATGCCGGCCAGCCCGCGTTTGCGGCCACGGCACATCAGATTGGTCATGGCGCCGAGCGAGAGCTTGCGCGCCTCGTCCGAGACCTCGCCCGCCACTGCCGGCGCGAACAGCTGCGCCTCGTCGACCACCACCAGCATCGGGTACCAGTGGTCGCGGGCGACTTCGAACAGCCCGCCGAGGAAGGCGGCGGCGCGCCGCATCTGGTTCTCGGCGTCGAGCCCCTCGAGATTGAGCACCGTCGAGACGCGATGGATGCGCGCCCGCTCGCCGGCGCTTTGCAGGCCGCGCTCGGTATGCTCCTCGGCATCGATCACCAGATGGCCGAACCGGTCGCCCAGCGACACGAAGTCGCCCTCCGGGTCGATGATGGTCTGCTGCACCCAGGGCGCGCTCTGCTCCAGCAGCCGCCGCAGCAGATGCGATTTGCCGGAGCCCGAATTGCCCTGCACCAAAAGGCGCGTCGCCAGCAGCTCCTCAAGATCCAGCGCCGCCGGAGCGCCTGCGGTCGTCTGGCCCATCTCGATCGCAACGGTCATATCTCGACTCTCCTTGGGGAGAGGGCTTATCAACCGCATTACAGCCCGTCGAGCGCCGATGGCCGGCGGCACGGCGTTGCGCACAGCTCGCGCTGCGCGCGGTGTCAGTTTGCTGACGTAAGCATCACGCGATCATGCGAGAGGGGCTGTCTTCTGATCAGGATGATTGCCGAGAAAGCCACTATGCCGAGCATGCCGACCGCAGCGGTCAGCCAGAGCGAGGATTGGACGCCGATGACTGCCATTGCCATGGCAAGGACAAATGGTGCAAGCGCTGCAGAAAACTGACGCGCGGCCGTCACCCAGCCGAGCCGGGCGCCGTAGCGCTCCCGTCCGAACAGTTCCAGCGGCAGCGTGCCGCCGACGATGCTGGCGAGGCCCGAGCCCAATCCAAACAGGATGACGAAGGCGACGGCTCCGGCCACCGATGGTGTCGTCGCCAGCAGGGCGACAAGGCCGAGCGGCAGCAAGGCCGCGCCGATCACCGCGAGCCAGGTCTGTGCCAGCCGGCCGCCGAACAGCATGTTGATCAACCGGCTTGCCACCTGGGACGGGCCAAATAGCGTGGTGACGACGAGCCCGGCGGAGCCAAGCCCGAGCGCCGCCGTCAGCGGCACCATGTGAACGAGGATCGAGGACAGCACAAAACCCTCGATCGCGAAGCCGCCAAGCATGAGCAGAAACACTCTGCTGCGGTCGCGCGCGGTGAAGGCAACCGGCCCGCCGACCGACCCGATCGCCGCAGGTGTCGCCGAAGCGTTTTTGTCCGCCCGACGCGACAGTCGTGCCAGCCAGGCATGGATGGGCAGGCAGATGGCGACATTGACGGCGGCAAAGACCAGATAAACCTCGCGCCAGGTCAGGTATTCGTGCAGTGCAGCCGTCAGCGGCCAGAACAGGGTGGAGGCGAAGCCGGCGATCAGCGTCAGATGGGTAATGCTGCGCTGCGCTTTGGCGCCGCCGATCTGGACGATCGCGACGAAAGCGGCACTATAGAGCACGAATGCGGAGGCCAGCTCCATCGCCATCAGCGCCGCCACGAAGCTCACCCGGCCTGGTGCTATCGCGCAAGCGACAAGCGCTGCGGCGGCGGCTGCTGAACCAAAGGTCATCACGCGGCCGGCACCGAAACGATCCGCCCAGCGCCCGGCTGTCGGTGCAAAAAGGCCACCCGCCAGCAGCGACGCCGACAGGGCGCCGAAAACCCATTGTTCCGGCCAGGCGAGCTCAAGCGCGATCGACGGCACCAGGATGCTAAAACCGTAATAGAGCGTGCCGTAGCCGATGATCTGCGTCAGCCCCAACGCCCACAGTGCGGCAGCCGGGATTTTCCGGTCGCTCATTGAGCGGCGATCTCAAGATCGCCGCTGCGCACTGCTGCGATCGCTTGTGTGCTGCCGCAGCCGCATCCCGACTTGCCGCTCGCCTTTGCCTTGGCGTCGTCGACGCAACAGGCGTCGACAGCAGCCGGCGCCGGTCCGCCGCAGCAATTTTGGGATGAAACGCCTGAAAGAGACACCGGCACAGTGCAGACGCCGGTCGCGGGCAACACCAGCTGCACGGCATCGGCGGCAGCCATGTCGCCGGCGAGCGCCGCGGCGACCGAACGGACCTGCTCATAGCCGGTCAGCAGCAGGAACGTCGGCGCCCGGCCATAGCTTTTGACGCCGACCGTGTAGAAATCGGGCTCGGGGTGGCTGAGCTCGCGATGGCCATGCGGCGGGACATCGCCGCAGGAGTGCTCGTTGGGGTCGATGAGCGGTCCGAGCGCCTTGACGCCTTCGAGCCACGGATCGAGGTCCAGCCGAAGCTCCCGGGTCAAGGCGAGATCGGGGCGCTGCCCCGTCGCGGCTATGATCCGGTCGACGGGGCCGAGCCTGCGCAACCCGTTCTTTGTCTGCCCTTCGACCACGAGACGGCCGTCGACCTCGCTGATGGCAACAATGGCAAAGCCCGTCACCAGCCGCACGCGTCCGCTCTCGGCGAGCTGCCGGACATCCGAGCCAAGTTCGCCGCGCGCCGGCAGGGCGTCGGCATCGCCGCCGCCATAGATGCGGACAAGGTCGGTGCCGCGCGTCACCCATAGTGCCGAGGTGCCGGGTTCGGTTTGCGCGAGCTCCGCCAGTTCCAGCAAGGCATTGGCGGCGGAATGGCCGGCGCCGACCACCAATGTCGTGCGACCTGCATAGAGATTCCGGTCGCGTCCCAAGACATCCGGTATGCCGTAGGCGATGCGCTCGCCAAATTCCGTCTCGCCTTCGGCCGGCAAGCCGCCCGCGCCAAGCGGGTTCGGCGTCTGCCAGGTGCCGGACGCATCGATCACGGCACGGGCGCTGTCCCGCCGCGTGCCTTTCGCCGTTTCGACCAGCAGCATGAACGGCCGCGTCTGCCGCGCCTTGCTCAGAACCTTGTCGGCGCCCCAGCGGGAAATGGCGACGACACGGGCACTGGTCTCGATCGACGGCGCCAACTCAGGGAGCTTTGCCAGCGGCGCGAGATACTGGCCGACGATCTCATCCGCCGTCGGAAAGGTCTCCGGCTCAGGCATTTGCCAGCCGTGACTCTCGAGAAGTTTTCGCGCGACCGCATCGACGCAATAGCGCCATGGCGTGAAAACCCGGACATGGCCCCAATCCCGAAGGTTCGAGCCGACAGAAGAACCGGCCTCGTAAACCCTGACCGGAAGGCCACGGCTGACCAGTTGAGCGGCCGCCGCCAAGCCGACAGGTCCGCCGCCGATGATGGCGACCGGGAGATCGTTTTCAGAAACCATGACACACCTTCTATGCTTCTAGGACTTTGGAAATACCAGCCAAAAAAGAGTTACGCAGCCGCCTCGCCGACAGCCGGGCCGCATGCGGCATCGGCACAACATTCGTCGGCAAGAAAGCTGAGGAGTTCGTTCATGACAGGGTAATTGGCCCGGCAGATCAGCGTCGTTGCGTGACGTTCCTGGGTGACCAGGCCGGTCAGGATAAGCCGGTGGAGATGATGCGACAGGGTCGAGGCAGCGATGCCGAGGGCTTCCTGCAGATAACCGACCGGTCGTCCTGTTTCGCCTGCCCGCACCAGCGTCCTATAAAGCTTGAGCCGCGTCGGATTGCCGAGCGCTTCGAGCTGTTTTGCTGCTTGTTCGAGTTTCATAGAAATAAGGTAGCGCTAAGACGGCGTCCCGTCAATACTATTTCGAACATCATCGAACTAATCGTATACCCGTATCCAAATCGCAGCCGCTGCTCGCGCACCGGCCTCAAATCGACCGCTGGTTGACCCGCTTGGCAACCTCTTCGGCGCTTTCGACACGCTCGGAATAACGGTCCGTGAGATAGGCGGACCGATCACGCAGGAGCAGCGTGAACTTCATCAACTCCTCCATCACATCGACGATCCTGTTATAGTACGGCGACGGCTTCATGCGGCCGGCCTCGTCGAACTCGTTGAAAGCCTTGGCTACCGACGACTGGTTGGGGATGGTGACCATGCGCATCCAGCGGCCGAGGAGACGAAGCTGGTTGACGGCGTTGAAACTCTGCGAGCCGCCCGACACCTGCATCACCGCGAGCGTGCGGCCTTGTGTGGTCCTGACGCCGCCGGCCGAGAGCGGCAGCCAGTCGATCTGCGCCTTCATCACTCCGGTCATCGAGCCATGCCGCTCGGGCGAGCACCAGACCTGTGCTTCCGACCAGATCGACAGGTCTCGCAGCTCCTGGACTTTGGCGTGGTCGGCCGAGGTCGAATCCGGCAGCGGCAGGCCGGAGGGATTGTAGATGCGCACCTCGGCGCCGAGGCGGCGTAAAATGCGAGCCGCCTCCTCCGTCGCTAGCCGGGAGTAGGACCGCTCGCGCAGCGAACCATAGAGCATCAGCACGCGTGGCTTGTGGATCGAACGCGGCACGTCGAGCAGCACCTGCAGGTCGATCGGCCGGAACAGGTCTTCGTCGACGTTCGGAAGCGAGTCTTCGGGCATTTGGTCAGGCAACGCGCTTGCCCTGCGCGTCGATGACGACTTCGCCGTCTTCCTTGGTGAACGGCCCGATCTCAGGATTGGGCAGGATGTCGAGAACCGCTTCGGACGGCCGTGCAAGCAAGGTGCCGAGCGGTGTGACGACAATCGGCCGGTTGATCAGGATCGGATGCGCCAGCATGAAATCGACGATTTCGTCGTCTGTCCATTTGGGGTCACCGAGATTGAGCTCGGCGTACGGCGTGCCCTTCTCGCGCAGCAATTCGCGCGGCGTCATTCCCATCGCCTTGATCAGCTCGACCAGCCGTTCGCGCGACGGCGGATTTTTCAGATACTCGATCACCTCAGGCTGTTCGCCGGACTGCCGGATGATCGCCAGCGTGTTGCGCGAGGTGCCGCAGTTGGGATTGTGATAGATGGTGATGGTCATTTCGCGGCTCTCATCTGTCTGACTGGTTTGGGCTCGGCGAGCAGCCATCCTGCCAAGGCCATGGCAAGCAGCGCGCCCAGCAGCTCGGCGACGAGGAACGCCGGCAGGTCAACTGGACGGATGCCCGCGAAGGTGTTTGACACCGCCCGCGCAATGGCGACTGCCGGATTGGCGAACGAGGTCGAGGCCGTGAACCAATAGGCGGCGGTAATGTAGAGGCCGACCAGCCATGGAATGGCATCCGAACGAAAGCGAAGACCGGCAAGAATGGTGAAGACCAGGCCGAAAGCGGCCACCAACTCCGCAATCCATTGTCCGTTTCCGGTCCGCACGGTTTGCGAGATCTGCAGAATCGGCAGTTCGAACATGGCGTGCGCCAGCAGCGTTCCGGCGACGCCGCCGACAATCTGGGCGACGACATAGGCCAGTGCAGCGTTGGCTTCGATTTCCCGCCGCAGCGCAAAAACCAGCGTCACCGCCGGATTGAAATGCGCCCCGGAAATCGGTCCCAGTATGGTGATCAGCACCACCAAAATAGCCCCAGTCGGCAGCGTGTTGCCGAGCAGGGAGAGACCCACATCATCCGTCAGACGATCCGCCATAATGCCGGACCCGACGACCGTGGCGACGAGCATTGCCGTGCCGAGCGCTTCCGCGACGATGCGGCGTGACAGGTCAGCCGCCATTATGTCAGCCGGCCTTCGGCAGAACGCGGCCGATTTCATCCAGCCGTTTCTGCAGGGCGAGCTTGTCGATGGTGTTCATCGGCAGGCTGACGAAGATCGAGATCCGATTGTTGAGCATGCGGTAGGCTTCGGCAAAGGCCAGATGCTTTTCGGCCTCGGTGCCGTCCACGGCGGCCGGGTCGGGCACGCCCCAATGCGCCGTCATCGGCTGTCCCGGCCAGACCGGGCAGGCTTCATTGGCCGCGTTGTCGCAGACGGTGAAAACGAAATTCATCTTCGGGGCGCCAGGAGCCGCGAATTCCTGCCAGTCTTTTGAGCGGGCGAAGGACGTGTCGTGGTTGAGGGTTTTCAACAGCTGGAGCGCGTAGGGATGGACCTCTCCCTTCGGCCGAGATCCGGCCGAATAGGCCCTGAACTTGCCGGCGCCGACACGGTTGAGGATCGCCTCGGCAAGGATCGACCGTGCCGAATTGCCGGTGCACAGAAAAAGCACATTGTATGGCTCGCTCATGGCGTAGCCCTCCCTTCTAACATTTGCCCCTCTAACATTTACAAGTCACCGCCTGAATGACCGGCTGGCAGAGTTCCGGCGCGCCGTTGCAGCAATCCTCCATGAGATAGGCAAGCAGATCGCGAAAGCCGGTCATGTCGGCGACGTAGCGGATCGTCCGGCCGTCACGCTCGGCGCGGACCAGGCCGGCATGGTCGAGAATTTTCAGATGCGCCGACATGGTGTTCTGCACCGCGCCGAGGCGTGCGGCGATCTCGCCGGCCGGCACACCGTCTGCGCCCGCCCGCACCAGCAGACGAAACACTTCGAGCCTGGTGTCCTGACCAAGCGCTGCCAATGCGAGAAGAGCGGTGTTCTTATCCATGTATCCTAAAATCCGGAATTATCGATGTATATGGCCGGCATGTGACAGACAGATGAAGATTGGCATTCGAAAATCGTCGCCTGCCTAGTTGCGCAGGGCGAACGAGAATGGCGCGGTGCGGGTTATGCGGGAACCGAGTTCCGGCGGCGGCTCCGGCACCGAGGCGCCTTGTAATGCGCTGAGCGCCGCGCTATCGAGGTCTGGATCGCCGGAGGAACGAGCCAGCCGGGCGGACAGGACCCGGCCGGATCCGTCGATCGTGAAGGTTACGCTCGGACTGCCTTCCGCGCGTCGGGCCTTCGCCGCCCTCGGATAGTTTGTGTGCCGTCTTATCCATGCACGCAACCGCGAATTCCACCTGTCCGAACTCACGCCGGATCTCGCAGCCGCTGCCTTGGCCGATTTCGGGGCCGCCGCCCTGGCTGCGGATGTCGCAGCGACACTGGCCGTCGTCCGCGGCGGTGCGGCCTTTTCTTTTTTCGGACCTTTTTTGGCCTGTTTGACAGGCTTCTTCGCCTTGACCTCAGCCGGCTCCTTCACCTTTGCCTGCTGCTTTGGCTTGGTCTCGACGGGTTTGTCGACCGGTTTCGGCTGCGGCACCGGGATGACCACTTCTGGCGTGACGGCCTCGGCGACGTCGGGCACGACCTCCTCGAGCGGCGGCTGGTCGACCCGTTCGGCCACGGTCGGCGGGATCGGCTCGACCGTGTCGGCCGGGGCGGCTTCCGGCGGCTCGGTGACCGGCTCTGCCTGCTCGACGCGCGGTTCGGGCGGAGGCTCCGTTTCGGTTATCTCGGGCTCCTCGGCCGGATCCGGCTGATCGGGCGCGATCTCATCCGATATCGGCGCCGGCTCGGCCGGCGTGAGCGCCATCGGCGACAGCTCGATCACCTGCGCCTGCGGCGGCCCGCCATCGGGCTCGGCCGGGCGCCAGCTCTGCATCGCATAGCCGACCGCGGCATGCGCCACCAGGACCAGCGCAGCCGCGCCCGCCCACCAGGCGATCTCGCGCGCGCCGAAACGCCGCTGATCAGCCATCGGCAGGGCAGCCGCCGGCGACATTATTGGCCGGTTCCGACTTGCGGCGCCGCGGCATCGCCGGGCGCCGCCTCAAGGCCGACCAGCGCGATCTTCAGATAACCGGCGCCGCGCAAAAGGTTCATCACCTCCATCAACTCGCCATAACCGACCGCCTTGTCGGCGCGCAGGAAGATGCGCGTCTGCCTGTCGCCTTTTGTCCTGCCGACCAGCGCGGCGGCGAAGGCTGCGCGCGGCACGCTGTCGTTGCCAATCGCCAGGCTGAGATCGTTCTTCAGCGTCAGGAAGAGCGGCGTCTCCGGCCGCGGCGCAGGCGTTGCGGTCGAGCCCGGCAGGTCGACATCGACATCGACCGTCGCCAGCGGCGCCGCGACCATGAAGATGATCAGCAGCACAAGGATCACATCGATGAACGGCGTGACGTTGATCTCGTGGTTTTCCTCGAGATCGCCATCGATGTTGTCTCGAATTCTAGCCGCCATGGCGTCGCTCCGTGCTCATTCCGCGGCCATCTGCTTTGCCGGCGCGACCGTGCGGAAATCCAGATCCCGGCTGACCAGCCGCTCGACCCCTGCCGACGCGTCGGCGAGGATCTGCCTGTAGCCGGCTATCGATCGCGCGAAGACGTTGTAGATGACCACTGCCGGGATCGCCGCGACAAGCCCCATCGCCGTGGCCAGCAAGGCTTCCGCAATGCCGGGGGCAACGACAGCGAGGTTGGTGGTCTGCGCCTGCGAGATGCCGATGAAGGCGTTCATGATGCCCCAGACCGTGCCGAACAGGCCGACAAAGGGCGCGGTCGAGCCGATCGTCGCCAGCACGCCGGTGCCGCGCGACATGCGCCGCGCCGCCGCCGCCTCGATGCGCGACAGGCGCGAGGTGACCCGCTCCTTCAGCCCGTCGCCCGGCACATGGTCGAGCGAGCCGGCCGAAAGCGCGGTTTCTTCTTCGGCTGCCCGCACCAGCAGGGCGCCAGGACCGTTATTATGGCCAAGCGCGCGCCCGGCCTGGTTCAACGTCGCGGCATTGCCGATCGCTTGTGCCGCGCGGCGGGCGCGCAGCTTGCCGCCAAGGATCTCCAGCGACTTGGCCAGCCATATCGTCCAGGTAACGAAGGACGCAAAAACCAGCCCGATCATCACCGCCTTCACGACGATGTCGGCAGCCATGAACATGCCCCACGGCGACAGGTCACGCGGCAGGGTCAGGGAGGTTGCCGTCGAAGGGCCAGTCTCGGTAGGCGTGGTCTCGGTGGGCCCAGTCTCGGTCGGCGCGGTCACACCGGGCTGCATCGCCGGTGGCGCGGCCGCGTCTGGCGCAGCCTGCCCAGGCACTGGACCCGGCGCCTCGATCGCCGGGGCAGCGCCCGGTTGCTCCTGGGCGGCTGCACCGGGTTGCTCCTGGGCGGCTGCGCCGCCGGCCGACAGGATGACGGATGCGAGCAGCGCGGCGAACAAACCATGTCTGGACAAGGGGTTCTTCCTTATTCTCAAGAGTGGCCTCATTGCACATAGCCGATGGGCTGGCCGGTGACGGGGTGCGCAAACACGCCCATCTCTACACCGAAGATTCCTCTGAGCACGTCGCCCTGCATGATCTTGTCCGGCGTGCCGCGCGTCAGCAGCATGCCGTCCTTCAGCGCGATCAATTCGTCGCAGTAGCGCGCCGCCATGTTGGGGTCGTGCAGCACGACGACGACGCACAGGTCGCGGTTGCGGCTAAGATCCCTGACCAGCCCCAGCACCTCGACCTGATGGGCGATGTCGAGCGCCGAGATCGGCTCGTCGAGCAGCATGACGCCGGCATTCTGCGCTACCAGCATGGCCAGCCATGCGCGCTGGCGCTCGCCGCCGGACAATTCGTCGACCAGCCGGTCGGTGAAGTCAGCCATGTCGGTCAGGACAAGCGCCTCCTCGACATGGCGCCTGTCCTCGTGGCCGAAACGGCCGAGCGCGCCGTGCCAGGGATAGCGGCCGAGCGTCGCCAGTTCGCGCACGGTCAGGCCGGTCGCCGCCGGCGTCGTCTGCGGCAGATAGGCGAGCGCGCGCGCCAGTTCGCGCGCGCCCCACTGCACCAGCGGCCGCTGCGCGAAGGTGATGCCGCCCGAGCTTGCCGGCTGCTGGCGCGCCAGGAGCTTGATCAGCGTCGATTTGCCCGAGCCGTTGTGCCCGATCAGCCCATAGACGCGCGAGCGTTGCAGCTCGAGTGTAACCGGACCGAGCAGCGTCCGCTCGCCGACAGCGAACCGCACCGCTTCGACGTGGAAGGCAGTCTGGGCATGAATTCCTGCCACGGTCTCGGCCTCTCTCCAGCTTTGCGCGTGCATTTCGAAATCCGATCTTTGGCAATCCGGTTTGCCGTGCCGATGCCCGGTTGACTATGAAACATGAGTTTACTAGTCAACAATGAAGATGACTTTTTGAGTCAACAAAATGTCTTGACGCGCCGGATTTGCGTCGAAATTCGAAAAAGTGGAGCGCGCCGAGATGGTCGCCGGTTTTGGTCGCGAAAAAATTCGAGATGAAATGACTGCGCGCCGAAACCTGCTGATCGCGGCGATGTCACTGCCGGTGCTGCTTGGCGGCGGTCACGCCGTCGCGCAGGAGGCGACCACCACTCTCGATCCGATCAACATTCTGGAACGCGTCGAAAGCGCCTTTGGGACGGTCGACGGCTATGTCGCTACCCAGGGATCCACCGCCACCAAGACCGACACACCGCTGATCGAAACGCCGCAGTCGATATCGGTCATCACCAAAGACCAGATGGAAGCGCAGGCGGTGGACAGCCTGAACAGTGCGCTGCGTTATACGCCAGGCGCAACCGGCAATCTCTACGGCACCGACAATCGCGGCCACGGCTTGCAGATGCGCGGCATTTCGAACTCCAGCGGCGTCTTCTACAAGGACGGGCTGCAGCTCAAGGAAAGCAATTTCACGCTGTTCACGGCGCTCGATTCCTATGGCGCCGAACGCTACGAAATCCTGCGTGGGCCGGCCTCGGTTCTCTACGGCCAGGCAAGCCCTGGCGGCATCATCAACTATGTCAGCAAGCGCCCGACCGAGGAGAACCTCCGCGAGGTCGAGTTCGGCGCCGGAAGCTTCAACCGCTATGAAGGAAAGTTCGACTTCAGCGGGGCTGTCAACGCCGACAAGTCGCTGCTGTTCCGCCTAACCGGCGCCGCCCACACCGGCGATACGCAGACAGACTTCGTCGAGGACGACCGCATCTTCATCGCGCCGGCGCTGACCTGGCAGCCCGATGCCGATACCAGCCTGACCATCCTCGCCAACTATCAGCGCGACCGGTCTGGCTGGGCGATGCAGTATCTGCCGGCATACGGCACGATCAGGCCGGGCAAGGACGGAAAATACCTGCCGAACAGCATGTTCGTCGGCGAACCGGGCTTCGACACCTACGACAACGATCAGGCGTCGATCGGTTACGAATTGGATCACCGCCTCAACGAGACATGGCAGGTTCGCCAGCATGCCCGCTACGTCTATCTGAAGCACTATGAGGAAGGCGTCTTCGGCGGCGGGCTTTTGAATGATGAGGGCGCCTATTCCCGCTATGCCGATGCCGGCGGCAGCAGGCTCAGCGGCGTGACCATCGACAACCAGGCGCAGGCCGATTTCGACACTGGGCCGCTCGCCCACACGCTGCTTCTCGGCCTCGACTACAAGCGCTACACCTACCGCGACTATGCCGCCAGCAACGATATGACCGACGATGATTTCAATATTTTCGACCCGGTCTATGGCTACCCGGTCGGCGAAATGACGCCCTATACAGATACCGACACCACCCAATCGCAGGTCGGCCTCTACGCGCAGGACCAGATCAAGCTGGGTAACTGGCGGCTGACGCTGGGCGGTCGCCAGGACTGGGCCGACGCGAAAGTCCACGACAATCTGGCCGGCGCTTTCGATCCTCGCCAGAAGGACGACGCCTTCACCAGCCGCGCCGGTCTGCTTTATCTCGCCGACAATGGCCTTGCCCCTTATGTCAGCTATTCCGAATCCTTCCAGCCGGTATCCGGCCCCGACAGCAATGGCAATCCGCTCGTGCCCGAAACCGGCAAGCAGTACGAGGTCGGGCTGAAATACCAGCCGGTCGGCTGGAACGCCTTCGTCACCATCTCGGCGTTCGACCTGGCCCGGCAGAATGTCGTGCGCTATGGCGGCGCTGGTGGGCCCAACGACATCTTCCAGACCGGCGAGATCCGCTCGCGTGGCATCGAGCTGGAGGCTGTTGCGAGCCTCGATTCAGGCTTCGATTTCCGGGCGGCCTATACCTATCTCGACACCGAGATCACCAAGGCCACCTCGATCACCCTCGATGAAGATAGTGGCGAGACGGTCAGCGATGAGGGCAACACGCCGTTCGGCGTGCCGGAACATGCGGCTTCGCTGTGGGCGAATTACACGGTCGGCAGCGGCAAATTGGAAGGCTTCGGGCTCGGCGCCGGCATCCGCTATGTCGGCTCGACCTTCGGCGACGACGCCAACACTTTCAAAGTGCCGGCAGTCACGCTTGTCGATGCCGCACTCCACTACGAATGGCGGAACGCCGAGCTGAACCTCAATGTCAGCAATCTGTTCGACAAGCGCTATGTTGCCTCCTGTTACGCGGAAAGCTTCGGCTGCTTTTATGGCGAGGGTCGCCGGATCAAGGGCTCGGTGAAGTACACATGGTGACCGGCGCGTGCCGGCCCCGGACCCAATTGGCGCCACTGACGCGGCGCCGGTGCCTGGCCGGCCTGGCCGCGACGAGCCTCGGTCTGCGCGGCGACCCGGCGCATGCGGCGCGGCCGCCGCGGATCGCCTGCCTCGAATGGACCTCAGCCGAGATGGTTGTCTCGCTCGGGATCGGACCGGTGGCGGTCGCCGACACCAAGGGCTACCGCGACTGGGTCGCGGGTCCGGCTCTTCCCGCCGGCTGCCTCGATCTCGGCTCGCGCGGCGAGCCCAATCTCGAACTGCTCCTGGAACTCAAGCCCGACCTTATCACCGGCGCCTACGGCTATGGCTTGGACGAAGCCCCGTTCAGGCGGATCGCGCCACTGCATACCGTGCCCTTCTACGATGGCACCGAAGCGCCTTATCGCCAGGCCGAGATTGAAACGCTGAAACTTGGCTCGCAGCTCGGCCGCGAGGCTGAAGCTCAGCGCCTTATCCAGGCGACGGCGACGGCAATCGCCCAGATCAGGGAACAATTTTCACAACGGGCAAAGCAGCCGCTCGCGGTGGTCAGCATGTTCGACGACCGTCACGTCCGTGTCTACGGCAAGGGCAGTCTGTTCCAGGACGTGCTCGACCGGTTGAGCCTCACCAACGCCTGGACGGCGCCGACCGATAGCTGGGGCTTTTCCATGCTGGGCATTGAAGAATTGGTTGCGATCGGTGAGGCCCGAGTGATCTCGCTCGATCCGATCCCGCCGCATGTGAAGATCAGGATCGACCAAAGCAGCCTCTGGGCGAACCTTCCCTGCATCAAGGCCGGCAACGTCAGGACGATCCCGCCGGTATGGCCGTTTGGCGGGCTGGCCGCCGCTGCCCGTTTTGCGACGTTTTTGGCCTGGGCATGACCATCATGCAGTCGACGGCCGGCCATCGTGCTCGTTTCAAGGCAGGGATGCTCGTCGCCCTCGTCGGCGTGCCGGCGGTGCTCGCCGCCTATCTCACCGCTGCCGGGCTTTTGCACCTGTTGCCCGCCGAAATGTGGTGGCAGTCGCTCGCGGTGACCGACTTTGCCGATCCGCGGCAGCTGCTCTACCGGCATGCCTTTCTGCCGCGTCTGGCGATCAGTCTGCTGGCCGGCGCGGCGCTCGGCCTGACCGGCACGCTGCTCCAGCAGGTGCTGCGCAATCCGCTCGCCGAGCCGACGACCGTCGGCACCAATGCAGGCGCCACCGTGGGCCTGACGATCGCCACGCTCTACGCGCCGTGGATTTTGGAGCAAGGTCGCGAATGGGTGGCGCTCGCCGGCGGCGCCCTGTCGACGCTGGCGGTTTTGGCGCTGGCCCGCGGCCGGAGTTTCTCGCCGGTCGCGATCATCATGTCCGGCCTGGTGGTCAGCCTCACATGCAGTTCGGCGAGCGCCCTGCTGATGGCGGCCAATCGCGAATATTCCGAGGAACTCTTCATCTGGCAGAGCGGTTCGCTGATCCAGAACGGCGACGCCGTGGTGCTCGGGTTCGCGCCATGGCTGGCGGTGGCCGGCATTGCTGCCTTCCTTCTGCTCCGACCGCTGCGGCTTCTCGACCTCAGCGACGAGGGAGCCGAAAGCCTCGGCACGAAACCGGTGGTGATGCGGCTGGCCGGGATGACTGTCGCCGTCGCGCTGAGCAGCATGGTGGTCGCAGCCGTCGGCGTCATCAGCTTCGTGGCGCTTGCGGCACCGGCGCTGGTCAGGCTCGCCGGGGCACGGACCTTGCGCCAGCGCATGATCTGGGCGCCGCTCGCGGGCGCCACGCTGTTGTGGCTGACCGACCGGCTGGTGCAGGTCCTGCCGTTTGCCTCCGAAATCCCGGCAGGCGTGGCGACTGCTTTCCTCGGTGCGCCGCTGCTGTTTCTTCTCCTGCCGAAATTGCGCACCAGCCCGGATCGGGGCGGCACCATGCTGGCTTCCGTGCGCAGGCGCAGCGGGTGGACCTGTCTGCTGGTCGGGCTCGTCGCGATGGCGCTTCTTCTCTGCGCCGCGCTTGTTGTCGGGCGAAGCGCGACCGGCTGGCACGTCGCCTCGGCCGCCGAACTTGCCGACCTGCTGCCGCTCAGGGCGCCTCGCATCGCCATCGCGGCTTGCGCTGGTATGATGCTGGGCGTGGTCGGCACGCTGATGCAGCGGATGACCGGCAATCCGATGGCGGCGCCCGAGGTGCTGGGTATCTCCGGCGGCGCCTCGCTAGGGATCCTGCTGCTCTTCATCGCAACTTCCGATGTCAACCGCCCGGCGATGATCGCGGCCGGTCTCGTCGGGGCGCTGGTTAGCCTGGCGATGGTTTCGCCGACCGGACCCCGGCAGCCCCTCGCGCCTGATCGGTTGCTGCTTTCCGGTGTCGCCGTGGCGACGATGGCCTCGGCATTCTCGGCGGTGATGCTCGCCAGCGGTGATCCTCGGCTCGATACGCTGATCGGCTGGTTGTCCGGCTCCACCTACCGGGCCACCGCCGCCGATGCCACAATCGCCGCCGTGACGGCGACTGCTCTGCTCGCCATCGTGCCGCTCACCAGCCGCTGGCTGGAAATCCTGCCGCTTGGAGAATCCGCCTCGCGCGGGCTCGGGCTTGGCCTGTTCCGCGTGCGGGTCGTTCTCCTGGTGCTTATTTCGGTGCCGACGACAATAGCCACGCTGGTCATCGGGCCGCTGAGTTTCGTCGGATTGATGGCGCCGCACCTGGCCCGCATGATCGGCCTTCAGCGTGCCTTGCCGCAGCTTTTCGCATCGGCGATGCTTGGCGGCATGATGCTTGTCTCGGCCGACTGGGCCGGCCGGATGCTGATTTTCCCGTGGCAGATTCCTGCGGGTTTGCTAGCTGCCCTGGTTGGCGGGCCTTATTTCATGGTGCTGATGTGGAAAGGCCGGCAATGAGCGGCCCCGCCACGCGCTTCTGGCTGGCGGCCACAAAGCGCACAGCCCTGCCACGCTCAGCCGGCGCGTGCTTCCCGGATCACGCGAGGTGCAAACGCGCCGGGCTGAGGGACATCGGCCTCGCGGCGCGTCAGCGAATTGCGCAGCAGCGCGATCACCTCGCGGCCAGCCATTGCGATCTCGCGTGGCCTGTCGATGCCGACGATCATGAATTCCTCGATTCCCAGGGCAGCATAAGGAAGCAGGGAAAGCGCGACCTGCGCCGGCGGTCCGGCAATTTCGACCGCCTTCTGGCAGGAAGCGTTGCCCTCCGAACGGATACGGACGGGAAGCGCGAAGCGCAGCTTGCCGGCCCGGCCGTGTTCGGCGGCGGCATTGCGCACCCGCTCCATCAACTGCCGTATCTCGTCGAGCGAACCTGGCGTCAGCTCGAAGACATCGGCATGCCGCCCGGCGACCCTGAGCGCCGTTCCGGACCGTCCGCCCATGCGGATGCTCACGCCGGCGCTACGCGGCCCCTTGCACGGCACATAGCCGCCGCTGACGCTGTAGAAGGCGCCCTCATGGTCGAACGGCCTGTCATTCGACCACAACCGTTTCAGCAGCACCAGATATTCGTCGAGGCGCTGCCAGACGACCATATGACCGACCGGGCGTGTTTCGGCATCGTCGTCGTTCAGCGGCTCGCTGAGCATCCTGAGCGACAGCCGACCGCCGCTTTTCGCGTCGAGGGCCGCCAATTGCCGTGCCGCCACCGTCGGCTCGATCACACCAGCCCAATGCGTGAGAACGATCTCTAGCGAAGACGTGCGGTCCAGCGCCCGGGCGGCAATATCCATATTGGTCAGCAGCCCGGCCGGTTCGTCGACGACGATTTTCTGGAAACCGATGTCCTCGATCAGCGACAGCTTCGTCGCTGTTTCCGCGAAATCGTAGAAAAACGGCGCGGTCGGGTCGGCCGGGTGAGTTTTACCGGGAACATGCGTGAACTCGATCGGCATTGCCATCTCCTCCATCACGTTGGGGGTCAAGGGGACGCGCGCGAAAGCGCACCGGCACTCGGTTCATTCAACTCCGATATTGCGAAAACGGCAGATCACTAGCCCTGTAAGTCAGGAGCCGATCACTCGGGGCTCCATGATCAGGGAATAAGACCCAGAACGACTGCCCCGGTGAACACGAACGCAAGGGCAAAGACGAGATAGGCAAAGGCTCCCGCATAGGCCGGCCGCCACGTCTGCTCAGAACCGAGCGCTTGGCCTTTGCGGGCAGTCCGGGCGTTCTGGAAATAGGACATCTCGACCTCCGTCTCGGCGGTTAATCTATAAAATCAGTAGACTTTGTCGAGTGCTATTTTCCAGCGATCCTTGGAATTTTTTTCTCCAATCGAACGACAATTTGGTTTGTTTGCTGCTTATCGCGGCACTTCCGAGTCCGATCGGCGCAATGGCAAAACGCCGGGCTCATGCAGGCGGAGGGGCGGCAATGGGGTAGCGGCCGCTTATTTGGCGGGCGGCCTGTAAGCCTCCAGACCGAACAGCATCAGCATGATCGACACCAGGAAGAACCCGACCGCCACGCCAAGCGCGATCTGGGCGTAGAGTTTATAAACGTCGCCCATGATGGTGCCGAACACCCGTCGCGCCGAGGCATCGGCTGGGCGCGATTTCTCATCGAGGTAGAGCCAGACTTCGGTGTGCTTGGGATTTTTGAAGGCTGCGGTGGTGGCTTTCCACATCAGGGCCAGAACCATGGTCAGCGTGAGGAACGCGCCGGAGCGAAATGCAGAAACCGGGTTGAAGGAGAAGCCGACCATGACACAGCCGATGGCAAGCGAGCCGAACATGACGGCGCGCCCGATGCACCCCACAGCAACCCGCCTGATCTCATCCATCAGCGCCTCGGCAACAAACTCGCCGACAATGTGCGAGCGCTGCGACCGTATCAAATCACTTTAAGGCGAATATGCCGCCAGGACGGGTGTACCTTCGGGATTCAGCATGGACGTGCAGGCGCGCAACTCCCCGGCGCAACTTTGCCAACCCAACAACCTGAAATACGGCCATCGACGCGGCCCGCCGGCGCGCTCTATGCTGCAGGGCAAGCCGGATCGAACCTTTCCGGCATCGACAAGCGCTGTCTCGGCAGCTGTCTCGGCAAGACATCCGGCAGAGGAAGGCTATCGGCCATGCCGAAGGAATTGAAACCGGCGAGCGGCGCGACCCCGCTGATAGCAATTGCGGCTGCCGCCGTCGACACCGAAACAACCGGGCCCGACGCCACCAAGGCGCGGGTGGTTCAGATTGGCGCGATCGGCATCGCGCATGGCAAGGTCGTCCGGAAACCTCAGCTCGATCTGCTCATCGATCCTGGCGAAGCAATCCCTCCCGAGGCTTCGCTCGTCCACGGCATCACCGATGCCGATGTTGACGGAGCCGGCAGCTTCCCGGATGCATGGGCACAATTCCAGAAGTTCGTCGGCGACCGCATCCTCGTCGGGCATTCGATCGGCTTCGACCTGGCGGTATTGGAGCGCGAATGCCGACGCGCCCGATTGCCCTGGAAAAAGCCTCGGGCGCTGTGCGTCCGGCTTCTTGCAACCATAGCAAATCCCAATCTGGCAGACTATTCGCTGGAAACGATCGCCGGATGGCTTCGCCTGGAGATAGAAGGCCGGCATTCGGCTCTGGGCGATGCGATCACGGCCGGAGACATTTTTGCCGCGTTGATTCCGGAGTTGCGCAAGCGCAACATCCGAACACTTGGCGAAGCCGAGGTCGCCTGCCTTGCCCTTTCGGACGCTCTCGAAGCCGGCCATCGCGCCGGCTGGGCCGAGCCGGTGTCGCGACCCCAGGCTCCGGCGTTTCAGCCGGTTGATCCCTATGCCTATCGCCATCGCGTCGGCAGTATCATGAGCAGCCCGCCAGTCGTGGTGAAGTCGACCAAACCGACAAGGCAGGTCATCGACCTCATGGTCAAGCGCAAGATCAGCTCGGTCCTGGTGTCCGACCGTGGAACGCCCGATCAACCGATCGAGGCGTATGGCATCGTTACCGAGCGCGACCTGATGCGCCGCATATCGTCCGACGCCGAGCGGGCTTTTGATATGCCGGTCGGAAACATTGCAACGCGACCGCTGACAAGCATCCGCGCCGCCGCTTTTGCTTATCGGGCGATCGGCCGCATGGATCGGCTGAAAGTCCGCCACCTCGCCGTCCGCGACGACGGCGGCATGCTGGTCGGCGTGCTTTCGGCGCGTGACCTGCTGAGGCTTCGCGCCGCCGCTGCCATAGATCTCGACGACACCATCGAACATGCCAGGGATTCCGCCGAACTGGCGGCCAGCTGGTCGATGCTGCCGGGCGTGGTACGTTCGCTCCTCGGCGAAGCAATCGACCCGCGCGTGGTGGCGGAAATCATCAGCGACGAACTTTGCTCGCTTACCCGCCGCGCCGCGGTGCTTGCCGAACAGCAGATGCAAATCGAAGATCACGGCCCGCCGCCCTGCGCCTACGCCGTGCTCGTGCTCGGCTCCGGCGGCCGTGGCGAAAGCCTGATGGCCCCCGACCAGGACAACGCCATCGTCTTTGCAGATGGCGAGCCGAATGGGCCCGAAGACCGCTGGTTCAAGACTCTCGGCGCCAAGCTCGCCGACATGCTCGACATCTCAGGCGTGCCATATTGCAAAGGCGGGGTAATGGCCTCGAATGCCGCATTCCGCGGAAGCCTCGACACGTGGAAGCGGCGCGTCGAGGATTGGGTTCGCCGTCTGCGGCCTGAGGATCTGCTCAACGTCGATATCGTCTACGATCTGCGGCCCGTGCATGGCGACACCACGCTGGCCGCGCAGTTCGTCGAGTATGCGTATGACCGCGCCCACGCCGAGCCGGTCTTTGCCAAGCTGCTCGGCGAGCAGATGACGACCGGCAATCCGTTCACTGTCTTTGGCGGCTTTCAGCTTGAAGATGGCCGGCTGGACCTCAAGAAGCATGGCCTTTTTCCGATCGTCGCGACCGCACGCACGCTTGCAATTCGCCACGGCATCCGCGAGCGGAGCACGCGTGCCCGGCTCGAGCAACTGATCGCGCTGGATATTGGCGGCGACTCCGACATGAAGGCGATGCTGGCCGGCCACGCCATGCTGGTCGGCTTGCTGCTCGCTCAGCAGACGCGTGACATCTACGCCGGCATACCGGTATCCAACCGCATCGAGATCAATGCGCTGGCGCGCGAGCAGCAGGCACGGCTCAAGAGCCTCATCAAGCGGCTTCAGTCGGCACCCGACCTAGTGCGGGACCTGATGTTTTCGTCGTCGGCGACGCTCGGACAGTAAACACTCAGCTGCGCGCGGCGCCAAGCAGTTGGTCGACGAGGGCGCTGCGGTCGGCCTGCACCAGGAAATCCTCATGCGCGCGCAGCAGATTCATTCTCAGAAAGTTGAAGATATAGTCGTAATCGTTGGTCAGCAGATTGGGGTGGATCGGGACCATCTCGAAAACCGTTCGTGCCAGCGGCTCGGGGATCTCGCGCACCGGCCGCGGCGGACCGATCTGGGTGGCGGCGAGGCGTTGACGGGTGAGTTCGGCGGCGTCCTCCCAGAAAGTGGCGGGCGAGCCCTCCGGAACGGCATATTTGGAGAAGCTTGCCAAGGCGACTTTTTCCAGCGCCGTTGGCAGGCCTCGCTGGCGCAAGCCGGCAGGTTCGCGCAGCGCGCCCTCCACCATTTCCGCCATCATGGCGTAACACGCAGGGTAGGCGCGCCAGCGTGAATGGTTGAGCGCCGCCTGGAATTCCTTCTCGCTGAACAGCTTCTGCCAGTACACCCCTGCCCTGACGCGGCAGAACTCGACGATGCTTTTCTGCGCCAGGAAGGCGGCGCGCGAATCCATGAAGTCAGCCAGTTCGCCGACGCTGACGATCGGCTGCGGCTTGCGCAGGAACTCGGGCAACAGGTCGTTCAGCAGGCCCATAGCGCTCTCCCTTCGGTTTTGTTTCCAACCGATGTTGACCGTTTAGCCTCCGCCACGCCGCACCGCCAGTCCTCTTGCCGATTCAAGTCCTCTTGCCGATTCTGCAGTCCTCTCACCGATTCTAAAGTCGTATGAACAGCCGCGACAAAAAGTGATACTCCTCCACAGTTACGGTCGGCTGATTCTATACCTGGCCGCGACATATGCCGGAGGGCTTCCGCGTCAGCGGAAGAGGCAAGCTTTAAACGGCGCCTTGCGGTCGAGACGGTTCGCAAGCTGCCAACCTAGGGAGGGTTCAAGCTATGGCGACGCCAGACCGCGTAAGTTATTGGAACAAGACCAAGGGCCTCATGTTCACCATGCTGGGTCTGTGGGTGTTCTTCGGTTACGTCATCCACATGTTCGTGGAGCAACTCAACACCATCGTCATTTTTGGTTTTCCGCTCGGCTTCTACATGGCCGCTCAGGGTTCGCTCATCGCCTTCGTAGTCATGCTGTTCTGGTTCGCACGGCGCCAGAACGCGATCGACGAAGAGCATGGCGTCCATGAAGATTGATCGGGGGAACGTCAATGGCTAACACGACATCTACCACCGCAGGCGGAGGCGACTTCACCTCGAATCTCGGCCGCATCTACGGCATATACACCGGCGGCTTCATAGCCTTCATTATCCTGATGGCTATCTTGAGTGCCATGGGCGTCGAAAATGTTGTCATCGGCTACCTGTTCATGGGCTTTACCATCGTTATCTACGCGGTCATCGGCATCCTGAGCCGCACCATGCATGTCGGCGAATATTACGTCGCCGGGCGCCGCGTACCGGCGCTCTACAACGGTATGGCGACCGGCGCCGACTGGATGTCAGCGGCTTCCTTCATCGGCATGGCCGGCTCGCTCTACCTGCTCGGCTATGACGGCCTCGGCTTCGTGCTCGGCTGGACCGGCGGTTACGTGCTCGTGGCCATCCTCGTTGCGCCCTATCTGCGCAAGTTCGGCGCCTACACGGTTCCCGACTTCCTGTCGGCGCGCTACGGCGGCAATCTTGCCCGCTTCATCGGCGTGATCGTTCTGTTCTCCTGCTCGTTTACCTATGTGGTCGCGCAGATTTTCGGCACCGGCCTGATCTCGGCTCGCTTCCTTGGCATCGACTTCAACGTCGCGGTCTATGTCGGTCTTGCCGGCATCCTGGTGTGCTCCATGCTGGGCGGTATGCGCGCCGTCACCTGGACGCAGGTCGCCCAATACATCGTGCTGATCATCGCCTATCTCATCCCTGTCATCTGGATGTCGACGGTGAAAACCGGCGTGCCGATCCCACAATTGATGCAAGGCCAGGCGCTGGCGAACATCACCGCGCTTGAGACGGCGCAGGGCATCACCGTGCATCACATCACGCCATTCGTGCATGGCGGCTATGATGCCAAGAACTACTTCCTGCTCATCCTCTGCCTGATGGTCGGAACGGCGTCATTGCCGCACGTCCTGATGCGCTACTTCACCACCCCGTCGGTGCGTGAAGCGCGTGTTTCGGTCGCCTGGTCGCTGCTGTTTATCTTCATCCTCTACTTCACCGCGCCCGCCTATGCGGCGTTCGCCAAGTGGACGATGCTCGACCTGGTGGCGTCGGGTCTGACGCCCGAAAACATCGCCGAGAAAGCCGGATGGATGATGCGCTGGGCCGCTGCCGACAATACGCTCGTGCAGATCTGCGGCAAGGCGGCGACAGACACCGCGGCGATCGTCGCGGCATGCGCCGAAAAGGGCGTGACGGCACTTTCGTTTGCCGACATCAACCTCAACGCCGATATGATCGTCCTGGCGACGCCGGAAATGGCCGGCATGCCTTACGTCATCTCGGGCCTCGTCGCCGCCGGCGGTCTTGCCGCCGCGCTGTCGACGGCGGATGGCCTGCTGCTGGCCATCGCCAACGCGCTCAGCCACGACATCTACTACAGGATGATCGACCAGAATGCGCCTACGTCGCGGCGCCTGATCGTGTCCCGCATCCTACTGGTTATGGTCGCGGTGCTGGCCGCCTACGTCGCGTCGACCAAGCCGTCGGACATCCTGTCGATGGTGTCGTGGGCGTTTTCGCTTGCCGCCGGCGGGCTGTTCCCGGCGCTGGTGCTCGGCGTCTGGTGGAAGCGCGCCAACTCGGCCGGTGCGGTCGCCGGCATGATCGCGGGCTTCGGCATCACCATCTTCTACCTTGTCATGACTCAGTACGGCGCCGATCTCGACAAGGCGACGCCCAACATGGAACTGTGGTGGGGTGTGAAGAACATCTCGTCGGCGACTTTCGGACTGCCGGTGGGCTTCGCCGTGATGATCATCGTCAGCCTTCTCACCAGGGCGCCATCCCGGGATATGCAGGATTTCATCGAGGAAATCCGTGTGCCGCGCGGCAAGCAGATGATGGAAGAAAAGACTGCCTGATCGCGCGTAGCGATCGGCGCTCGAGGCGGGGTCCGGTGACGGACCCCGCTTTCATTTGGGGGGCGTCGCTGGCATAACGCGGCGCCGCCGCTGCTTGGAAAATCCCACATGAACGATTCCTGGTCCTATTGGTATTTCCACATCCCGAATTTCATCCTCGCGGCGCTGATGTACACGCTGATCGGGCGTCTCGTGCTCGGTTTTTTCGTGCCCGAAAGCTGGGACAACTACATCTGGCGCTTCTTCAAGACTGTCACGGACCCGTTCCTGCGGGTCGTGCGGACCATTACGCCGTCGATCCTGACCCAGCCGGTGGTGATCGTCTTCAGCGTGCTCTGGCTTATGGCCTTGCGCGTGTTCTATCTCGTCTTGCTGATCAATTTCGGCATTGCGCCGATGGCTTCGCAGGGGGGTTGAGGCATGGACAGAAACGCTCTTGTGCCGGTCATGGCGGTCGCCATCGTCAACGGCATCTTTTCACCGTGGGTGCTGATGGTGTTCCTGTTCTATCCGATCTGGTATCCGGGCTGGGCGCCTCCCCTAAGCCAGATCGTTTACATGGCAAGTGCGCTGATCCTGTCAACGATGACCATCATGCTCGCCGGCGTCCCGGCCGCGCTTTATGAGCGCTGGTCGGCGCGCCCCAGAAGCATCGTCGTCGCGTCGATCTGGCTTGCCGGCACGGTTTTTCTGACGCTGCCGGCGCTGCCGAATGTGATGCGGGCGCTAAGCGGCGGCTGAGAATTTCCTTCCCCGGCTGGTCAGCGTTCTTCGCGGCGAAACGGCTTGAGCAGCGCCGATGGCGCCACGGCATTGCGCGACATCACCGCCATGGCGACGATGGTGAAGATGAAGGGCAGCATCAGGAACGCCTCATAGGGAATATGGCCGAGCCCGCTCGCCTGCATGCGCAGTTGCAGGGCATCGACGAAGGCGAACAGCAGGGCGGCCCCTGCCGAGCGCCAGGGATCCCAGCGGCCGAAGACGACGAGCGCGATCGCCACCCAGCCACGCCCTGAGACGAGGCCGAAGGTGAAGGCGTTGAACTGCACCATCGACAGGAAAGCCCCGGCCAGCCCCATCAGGGCGCCGCCGAGGATCACCGCCTGGAAGCGCGTGGCGATGACGCCGACGCCGGCCGAATCGGCGGCGCGCGGATTTTCGCCGACCATGCGCACCGACAGGCCCCACGGCGTCCGGTAGAGCACGAAGGCGGCCAGGGGAACGGCTGCCATTGCCATGTAGACCAGCGAAAACTGGTTGAATACCGCCGGTCCGAGCACCGGGATGTCGGAGAGAACAGGGATCGGCAGCGTTTCGAAACTCTTGATGCTGGGCGGCACCGATTGCTGGCCGAAGATCAGCCGGTAAAGGAAATAGGCGAGGCCCGACGAGAACAGCGTCACACCGATGCCGCAGACATGCTGGCTGAGGCCGAGAGCAACCGTGAACAGCGCATGCACGGCACCCATCAGAGCACCGGTCAGCACCGCCGCAAGCACGCCGAGCCACAGGCTGCCGCTGAGGCTGGTCGCGGTGAAGCCGGTCATCGCCGACAACAGCATGATGCCTTCGATGCCGAGATTGAGCACGCCGGCCCGCTCGGAGAACATCTCGCCCAGCGTCGCGAAAGCCAAAGGCGTGGCGATGCGGATGATCGCGGCGAGGAAGCCGACCTGAAAAATCTGTTCGAGCACCACGATCATCGTGCGGCTCCGACGCGGCGGATGCGATAGGCCGTGAACAGCAGCGCCACCAGCATGGCGAGCAGCGCGGTGCCCTGGATGACCTCGCTGAGAAAGGCCGGAACGCCGGTGGCCCGCGACATCGCCTCGGCGCCGGTCATGACGGCGGCGAGGAACAGCGCCGCCGGCATCACGCCGAGCGGATTGAGCCTCGCCAGCATGGCGACGACGATGCCGGAATAGCCATAGCCCGGCGAGATGTCGCTCATCACCTGGAAATGGACGCCGCCGACCTCGCCGACGCCGGCAAGCCCGGCGAGCGCGCCGGACAGCAGTGCCGTCGAGATCAGCACCCGTTCGACATGGATGCCGCCATAGCGCGCGGCCTCGGGATTCTCGCCAATGACCCTGATCCTGAAGCCGAGCGTCGTGCGCACGATCAGGAACCAGATGACCGGCGCGGCAAGGAACGCCGCCACGACGCCGAGATGCAGCCGCGTGCCTTCGAGCAGCACCGGGAAATTGGCTGAATCCTCGATCGGCGGCGAGATCGGGTAGCCGCTGAAACTGTCTTTCCAAGGGCCTTCGATCAGCGCCATCAACGCGTAGAAGATGACCGAGTTGAGCAGCAGTGAGCTAACGACATCATCGACTTTGAATTTCACCCGCAGCGTCGCCGGGATCAGGGCGACCGCAGCGCCGGCGGCGGCGCCGGCGAGCGCCATCAGCAGCATGGCAAGCGGTCCTGGCATCGGGATGGCGCCGACCGCACAGCTCGCCACTGCGCCGGCAAGCAACTGCCCCTCGGCGCCGATGTTCCAGAATTTGGCACGAAAGGCGACCGCCACGGCAAGGCCGGTGAAGATCATCGGTGTTGCGCGCACCAGCGTTTCGGTGATGGCGTAGCTGTCGCCCAGCGACGCCGAGAACATTACGCCATAGGCCTCGATCACCCCGGCACCGGCCAACGCGATGAGGCCGCTGCACAGCACCAATGTCGCGCCGATGGCCAGCAACGGCAGAGCCAGGTTGAACCAGGCGGGCGTTGAGGTGCGGGCTTCGAGGCGGAACATCAACTATGGCCCTCCACCCCGGTCATCATCAGGCCGAGCCGCGCGATCGTGGCGTCGGCGCTGTCCAGCGTGCCGACGATGCGCCCCTCATACATTACCGCGATGCGGTCGCAGAGCATCAGCAGCTCTTCGAGATCTTCGCCGATGACGACGATGCCGCAGCCCCTGGCACGCATGTCGAGGAACTTTTCGTGGATGAAGCGCGCCGCACCAATGTCGAGGCCGCGCGTCGGCTGCGACACGATCAGCACCTTTGGGTCGAAGGCGAGCTCGCGCGCCAGCAGCGCCTTTTGCAGATTGCCGCCGGACAGCGCTCCGGCCCGCGTCATCGGCCCGGGGCAGCGTATGTCATAGGCCTTGATCTGCGCCTCGGCGAAGGCGCGGATCGAATCGGGCCTGAGCAGACCGTTGCGGCTGAACGCCGCCGTGCCGATGCGCGGCAGCACCATCGAATCCGCCAGCGGCAGATTGGTGACCAGCCCGGTCGTCATGCGGTCTTCCGGAATGCGCCCGAGGCCGAGCGCCTGCACCTCGCGCGGCGAGAACCGCGAGACAGCTTTGCCGGCTATCGTCATCCGGCCGGCATCGGGCGCGAGCACGCCGGAGATCACCTCGGCAAGCGCCCGCTGACCATTGCCCGAGACACCGGCAATGCCGAGGATCTCGCCCGCGCGGACAAAGAGCGAGACATCGGCGAGCGCCATGCCGGAATGCCGCGATGTCGAGATGGCGTCCAGGGTCAGCACCGCGGCACCCGGCGACGACGGTCCCTTGGCCGGCGGAACGATCTCGTGGCCGCACATCAGCCGCGCCATCTCCGAGGATGTCGTGCTGGCAGGTGCGTCGACGCGCCCGGTCACGCGGCCATGCCGCAGCACCACGCAGCGATGGGTCAACGCCCTGACCTCGTTGAGCTTGTGCGAGATGAATATGATGCCAAGGCCTTGGGCCGCCATCGACCGCAGCGCCGAAAACAGCCCGTCGACCTCTGTCGGCGCCAGCACCGCCGTCGGCTCGTCGAGGATCAGCAGCCTTGCGCCGCGAAACAGCGCCTTGACGATTTCGAGCCGCTGCTGCTCACCGATCGAAAGCGCCGAGACGGGAAGGCCCGGATCGAGCATGAGCCCATGCTGGCGGCCGATCTCCGCCAGTCGCGCCAGCCCGCCGGCGCGATCGATCCGGCCCGATTTTCCGGGAATGCCGATCAGCAGGTTTTCCAGCACAGAAAGCCGCGGCGCCAGATGGAAATGCTGGTGCACCATGCCGATGCCGGCGGCGAGCGCATCGGCCGAGTTGTTGATCGTCACCGGTCGGCCCTGAACCAGGATCTCGCCAGCGTCGGGCGCATAGGCGCCGAACAGCACGTTCATCAGCGTCGTCTTGCCGGCGCCGTTTTCACCCAGCAGCCCGAGAATCTCGCCTTGTGCGACGCTGAGATCGACGGCCTCGTTCGCCACGACGGCGCCGAAGCTCTTGGAGATGCCGCGCATTTCGATGAGAGGGGCGGGCGTTGACAAGGGTGCTCCTGGTGGGAGATGGGCGCTGATATCCCTCCCCCTTGAGGGGAGGGTGCCGAGCGAAGCGAGGCGAGTGGGGTCACCTCAACCGCCTCGACCTTGAGACCGATAAGGATGGAGCGCGTCACAGCGGACCCCGCCCGGCCCTGCGGGCCACCCTCCCCTCAAGGGGGAGGGCTGCGCCGCTCAATCCGAAACCGGCGTGTTCTCGTCGACGACGACGCGGAAATTGCCGTCGAGGATTTCGGCCTTCCTCTTCTCGACCAGATCCTTGACGTCGGCGGGCAGCGTCTTGTCGAATTTGTGATAGGGCGCCAGAAAGGAGCCGCCCTTGGCCATCCGCGAGAAGTCGCCATAGTCCTGCGCGGTGAAGACGCCGGCCTTGACCAGTTTGATCGCGTGCTCGACCGTCGGATACATGTCCCAGACCGGGCCGGTGATCACCGTGTCCGGGCCGAGGCTGGACTGGTCGGACATGTTGGAGATGGCGAGGATCTTCCTCTCGACCGCCGCTTCGATGACGCCGAAACGTTCGGCATAGATCACGTCGACGCCGGCGTCGATCTGGGCGATAGCCGCTTCCTTGGCTTTTGGCGGGTCGAAGAAAGAGCCGATGAAAGCGACCTTCCTCTTGATGTCAGGATTGACCTCGCGGGCGCCGGCAAAGAAGGCATTGACCAGCCGGTTCACTTCCGGAATGCCCATCGCCGCAACGGCGCCGATCATGCCTGATTTCGACATCTTTCCGGCGATCAGGCCGGAGAGATAGGCGGGCTCGTGGATCCAGTTGTCGAAGACTGCGAAATTCGGCTCGGCCGGCCCGGCGCCGGAGCCGAACAGGAAGGCGACCTTCGGAAATTGCTTGGCGGTGCGGCGGGATTCGCGTTCGGCAGCGAACGCATCGCCCAGCACCAGCTCATAGCCGCCTTGCGCATATTCGCGCATCACACGGCTGAAATCGGCCGTCTGCACCTTCTCCGACCATTTGTACTCGATGCCGAGTTCCTTCTCGGCCCTCTGCAGGGCGACATGGATCTGGTGGACCCATGGCTCCTCGGTGGGCGTGGCGAAGATCGCCGCCACCTTCAGCTTCTTGTCCTGCGCCAAGGCTTGGCCCGGCAGCATGGCTGCCGCCAGGCCGAGCGCGCCGAGTTCCAGCAAATTGCGTCGCGAAAGCCCTTCGCGTTTCGATTGGATTTTGCTCTTCCCGTTGTCCATTGCATGCCCCTCTGATTGGCGCCGTGTCGAGCCGGCTGTTTCTTTGGATATCAGCGAGGGAACTATGGAACGGCATCCGACCTTTGTCCACATGGTCAAATTTGTCGGGAAGCTGCAGCCGGCTGCCCTCCGTCGCAAGACCACGGCGGCAGCATATCGCTTGCTCAATGCTTGATGCGGTCGCGCATAGCGTACCAGAACATGCCGAGCACATAGAGCGGGCCCGCAGGGCGGTACCGCCGGGAAACGGCATTGGTCTCAGCGTCGAAAACAGATCGAGCCGCGACGCATCGCCGGTGATCGCCTCGGCAAGCAGCTTTCCCGATAGCGTCGACAGGATCTCGCCCTTGCCGGAATAGCCATGCGCAAAATAGACCTCGCCATAGTGGCCGACATCCGGCAGGCGCGACGTCGTCACCGAGACCAGCCCGCCCCAGGCATGCTCGATGCGGCGGCCGCGCAAGTGCGGAAAGGTCTTTTCCATATGCGGCCGCACGAAGCCGGCAATGTCTGCGGGCGGCGACGGCGTGTAGCGCTCGCCGCCGCCGAACAGCAGGCGGCCGTCCGCCGACAGCCGGTAGTAGTTGACGACGAAGCGTGTGTCGGAAACGGCGACATTGCTCGGAATGACGTCGCTCGTGTCATCCAGCGGCTCGGTGGCGATGATGTAGTTGCCGACCGGCATGATGCGGCTGTTGACGCGCGGCTCGAGTCCCTGGAGCAGCGCGTCGCCGGCCAGCACGACGTGTCTGGCCCGGACCGAGCCCTTGGCCGTGGAAACCCGGAGGGAAGGTTTCTGCTCCAGCCGCAGCGCCACCGAATTCTCGTGGATGGTGACGCCAGCCGCTGCCGCGGCGCGGGCAAGACCCAGCGTATAGTTCAGCGGATGCATATGGCCGCCGAGCTTCTCGTACAGGGCGCCGTGATAGGGCGTGTTCACCATTTCACGCGCCTGCGCCGCCGACAGCATCTCGACGTCATGAAAATTCATTACTGTGGCAAGGCACTCGGCCTCTTCCTCGAGGTCGCGCAGGTCGGAGCCGTTGACCGCACCGGCCAGATGGCCGGTGAGCCGGAGGTCGCAATCGATGGCATGGCGCTCGATCAGGTCGAGCACCAGCCCGCGCGCCTCGAGGGCGAGATCGAAAAGCGCCCGCGCCCGTTCGAGCCCATAAAGCTTGACCAGGCCCTTGGCGCCCTTGCGCAGGCCGGGGATGATCTGGCCGCCATTGCGCCCCGATGCTCCCCAGCCGATCTTGCCGCCTTCCAGGAGAACCACCTTCAGCCCGCGCTCGGCGGCATGAAGGGCTGCGGACAGGCCGGTGCAGCCGCCGCCGACCACCACCAGATCGGCGTCGACGTCGCCCTGCAGCGCCGGATGATCAGGAGCCGGATTGGCGGTCGCGACATAGTAGGATTTGCCGATATCCAGGCCGGAATTGAAGCCCATCATCAGACCTTGAACAGCAGGTGGTCGCGTTCCCAACTGGTGACGACGCTCTGGAACAGGTCGAGCTCGACGCTCTTGACGCGCAGATAGGTCTGGACGAAATCCTCGCCGAGCAAGTCCCTAACCGGACTGCAGGCGGCGAAACGGTCGAGCGCCTCCTCCATGGTTTTCGGCAGCGTGCTCTTGCTGCGATAGGCATTGCCCGATGCCTCGGGCGAACGCGAGAGCTTTTCCTCGACGCCGAGATAGCCGCAGAGCAGCGCGCCGGCCATCGCCAGATACGGGTTGGCGTCGGCGCCGGGCAGCCGGTTTTCCACCCGCCGCGCGGCCCGCCCGCCGGCCGGCACGCGCAGCCCGCAGGAGCGGTTGTCGTGCGACCACTCGATGTTGGCGGGCGCGCTGTGGTTGGGCCGGATGCGGCGGAACGAATTCACATTCGGCGCAAACAGCGGCATCACCTCGGGAATGTATTTTTGCAAGCCGCCGATGAAATGCCCGAACATCTCGGTGTCGGCATCGTCGCGCCCGGCAAACAGCGTATTCCCCGCCTCGTCGACGACCGACATGTGGAGATGCATCGAGCTGCCGGCTTGTGCGGCGATCGGCTTGGCCATGAAGGTCGCATGCATGCCATTTTGCAGCGCGGCCTGGCGCGTCATCCGCTTGAACAGCAGCACCTTGTCGGCCAGCGGCAGCGCGTCGCCATGCAGGAAATTGATCTCCAGCTGCGCCGTGCCCGATTCATGGATCAAGGTGTCGAGCGGCAGCCCGGCCACGGCTGCGTAATCATAAAGGCGCCGGATCACCGGCTCGAATTCCTCCAACGCCGCCATGTCATAGGGGTGCTGCACGGTTTCTGAGCGGCCATTGCGCCCGACCGGCGCGATCAGCGGCCGATCGGGATCGGGATTGGGCGCGGTCAGATAGAATTCGAGCTCGGGCGCCACCACTGCCCGCCAGCCGCGCTGGCGATAAAGATCGAGCACGGCGCTCAACACATGACGCGGCGAGGCCATCCACGGCCGGTCGTCCATATGAAAGGCATCGGCGAAGACATAGGCTTTCCCCGCTCCGGCGCCTGGCGCTAGGCACAGCGTTGCGACATCCGGCACCATCCGCATGTCGGGGTCCTGATAGCCGAAGCCCTCGTCGTGGGAACCGGAATAGCGGCCGTCGATGCAGACCAGGAAGGCGCTGCTCGGCAGATAGAGCGCGCGGTCTTCGAGCGACTTCAGGAACTTGGCCGTCGGCAAGGCCTTGCCGCGCAAAACGCCGTTCACGTCCGGCACCAGGCACTCGACTTCCCTGATCCCCTGCTGCTCCAGCCATCGCTTCGGATCGTCCGTCGCGGTCATTTGCGGTGCATCCGTTGTCGTGGTGTTGAGCATCAGGTCACGTCCTTACGAGGGCGAGAATGGCGGCAGCGGCGGCGTCCGTTCCGGGCGCCCGCGCCATGGTGGCCGCATTCTCCTTGAGGCGAAAGCGCATTTCGCCGTCGGCCATTAGGCCAAGAATAGCCTGTTCCAGTTCGTCGTCGCTCCAGCCATCGCGGCTGAGGTGGCGGCCGACGCCGGTTTCCTCGGCGCGTTGCGCATTGTCGTGCCCGTCCCAGCAATAGGGCATGATCAGCGACGGCACGCCGAAACGCAGCGCTTCGCAAAAGCTGTTGTTGCCGCCGTGGTGGATGAAGAGATCGGATTTCGCGACGACCGACGGCTGCGGAAACCAGGCGTCGAGATAGACATTGTCCGGAACCGCGCGGTAGGTGTCACGCAGACCGCCGACATTGACGATGAAGCGGGCCGGAAGCCGGTCGAACACCGCGATCATGCGCTCGATCAGGCCGACATCCATGGCGCCCAGGCTGCCGAAGCTGAGATAGACCAACGGCCCGCCATTGCGCGGAAAGACCGGCACCTCGAACGGTCCTTCCGAACGAACACAGCCTTCGAGATAGACGAAGCGGGCCGGGTCGAGCGGCTCGGCGCGCTGCCTGCGCACGATGGTTGGGGTCAGCAGCAGATTGAGGTCGGGTGAAGCTTCGAGAAAAAGGCCAGCCGGCAAGGGCGCAAGGCCGGCGTCTGTCCGGAGCCGGTTGAACCGGTCATGAGCCGGAGCGACGGCTGCCAGGTAGCGCGCCTCGAAAGCCGCGCGACTGGAGTCGGCGGCGGCGAGACCGGACAGATAGGGCGGTACATTGGCATCGGGCAGCTCGGTCTCGGCGCAGGAGACGACGCGCACCCAGGGGCAGCCGGCGCCAGCAAGTGCTGGAAACATGATGACGTTGTCGAGCACCACGGCGTCCGGCTTCAGTCGGGTCAGCAATTGGCGCAGTGGCGCCTCGGCATTGGCGGCGGTATCGACGATCGCTTCCCAGGTCGGGGCGACATAGGTCTCGAGCTGGTCGATCGGGCTCAGCCTGAAATGCGGCAGATGCCGGCGCACGAAGGCCTGCCAGTAGCTCTGGCGCTCGCTGTCGGTCAGCGGCTCGTCGGTCGGCAGCTGGTACTCCTGAAAACCATAGTCGGCAAACACGCCTGAAAAGCCGGCGTGACAGATGAACACCGGCCGCGCGCCCCTTGCGCGCAAGGCCTGCGCGATGCCGACGCAATTGAGCGCGGCGCCGAAGCTCGCTTCGGGAAACAGCGCGATGGTCGGGCTGGCTTTGCGCATGTTCCTCGTTATTCCGGCCGGCGGATCATGCCGAACAATGCGGGGGCGCCGCGACTGGCCGCCTGCGGCCGCTGGCTGCGCGACAACCGCAGATGGACGCGAAGCAGATCGGCTGCAACCTCATACTGCCGGCTTTCCAGTTGGTCGAGTATGGTCAGGTGCTCGCGCAGCGATTGCTTCAGCCGGAAGACGTTGACGCCGGCATAGGTCCCCGGCAGCCGGCGCAGCCTGAGATGGTCCGACAGCGCGTCGGTGACGAACCGGTTGGCGGCGCCATCGGCGATCAGGCCGTGAAAGTCGATGTCCAGCCGCTGGAACTCTTTGATGTCGAACGCGGCGTCGGGCAGCGCCAGCAGCGCCTCCATGCCCTGGCGCAAGGCTGCCGCCCGCGTCCCGTCCAGCCGAAAGCCAGGCGCCAGAATGGCGGCGGGTTCCAGCATCAGGCGGAACTCATAGCTTTCCCCTTGTGCCTCCGGATCGTCAGGCGCTCGCCTGAACAGCCAGGACTGTCCCGGTGCGCGATCCAGAAGATTTTCGTCTGTCAGTTTCTTTAGCGCTTTTAGTACCGTCTTTCGTTCGGCGCCATAGCGCCGCATCAGTGCGCCGACGGTCACCGTCTGATCCAGCCGGCGCGCCGACCGGTCGCGCAGGATCATCTCCGCGAGTTCGTCCTCCTCGGCGCTTGGCAGGTCGGCGGCAAGGGTCGCCTGCTTGGTGAGGTCGACGGCCAGCCGATAGCCGGATTCGGCTTCCCAGCGCACGACGCCTTTTTCGGTGAGCAGGCGCAGCGCGGCCCGCACCGGGGTCCGCGAGACGTTGCAGAGCGAGGCGATCTGCTGCTCGGGGAGATGAGCGCCGGCCGCGAAGCCGCGCTGCCGGGCCACATCGAGAATGCGCTGCGCGAGATCGAGATGATTGGTGCGCGGGCGTCTGGCAACGGCTTGCATGGCGTTTCTCGTGAACGGGCTCGACCGCTGCGGTTTGACCGATTGGCCTTGCGGGCGCGATCGGCTGGATTTCGCGGCGATTTTCCAAATTATGGATTGACGTACTTTTTTCCGCAATAGTACTGTGGCTTCAATCGGCAACAAAAAGACCGGGGAACAGGATCGAAGCGCGTCGCAAGCGCTGGTCCGACGATTGAATTCGACGATCAATCAGAATGGGAGTCTGTCATGACCGCCACCACCCTGCGGCACCGTTCGTTAAAAACCTCCGCGATTGCGTTTGGCTTCGCTATGGCGCTGTCGGCGCCGGTGGCCGCCGCCGACCTCGTCATTTCGAACTGGGACGGCTACATGGCGCCGGATGCCATGGACGCCTTCAAGGCAGCGACCGGCGTTTCCGGCGAAGTCGTGGTTCACGCCACCAATGAGGAGATCATGGGCAAGCTCGTCGCTTCCGGCGGCAAGGGCTATGACGTGGTCTTCGTCTCCTCGCCCTTCGCCGAAGTGCTGAACAAGCTCGGCCTGATCGAGACGATCGACCACGCCAAGGTCCCCAACCTCGCCAATCTCTATCCCGAGGCGGCGAAGCTGCCGCACGACGTCGGCAACAATTTCTCCGTGCCTTACACCTGGGGCACCACCGGCCTCTGCTACCGCTCGGATCTGGTGAAGACCGAGCCGGCCAGCTGGAACGATCTTCTCGCGCCGTCCGATGCGCTCAAGGGCAAGACCACGATGCTGGCGACCGACCGCTGGCTGCTTGCCGCCGGGCAGCTCGCCAAGGGCTATTCGGTCAACGAGACCGATCCGGCCAAGCTCGCCGAGGTCAAGGATCTGCTGATCTCGGCCAAGAAGACCTTGCTCGCCTATGACGACACCACCTTCTATTCGAAGCTGGTCTCGGGCGAGGCGCTGATGGTGCAGGCATGGGATGGCTGGTGCAATTACGGCATCGCCGAAAATCCGCAGATTAAATACACCATACCCAAGGAAGGCTCGGACCTGTGGGTCGACACGATGGTGGTGATGAAGGCATCGGCCAACAAGGACGCCGCCTTCCAGTTCATCAACTTCATGCTGGACGCCAAGAACCACGCCTGGGCGGCCCAGAACATCGACTACAAGGTGCCGAACAAGCCGGCTATGGAAAGCCTGCCGGCCGATTTCCTCGCCAAATTCCCCAATATGGCCATGCCGGTGGCCGAGCTGGTCAAGTTCGAGCAGTTACGCGACGTCGGCGATGCCCAGCGCGACTATTCGAAGATCGTCAGCGAGATCAAGGCGGCGCAGTAGTTTCGGCATCTGGAATCAGGCTTGCGTTCCTTCGCACCCCCCTCTGGCCTGCCGGCCGTCTCCCCCTCAAGTGGGGAGATTGGCTGGCTTGCAGCCGCTCGCCAATCTCCGGCGCAGCACCCCCTCATCCGGCCGCTTCGCGGCCACCTTCTCCCCGCTGGGGAGAAGAGGCTGATGCCAAGGTCGGCGACCTCCTCTCCCCTCGGGGAGAGGTCGGATTGCCCCGAATTGCCCTTCGCAATTCGGTTGGCAATCCGGGTGAGGGGGCGCTTGTCCAAACACAATTTCGATGCCTTTGAGATGACCTCAAGGCCAAAGGAGGGTGCGACATGAGATCGTTCACACCCTCCCGCTCCTCCTTGCTGATGGCGCCGGCGCTGGCCTGGCTCACCGCCTTGATGGTGGTGCCATGCGCGCTGGTGCTGGCGCTCGCCTTCTTCCGGCGCGGCATTTATGGCGGCATCGAATACAGCTTCACGCTGGAGAATTTCGGGCTGGTGCTCGACCCGCTCTATGCCGGCATCTTCCTCAATTCGGCGCGCATTGCCGGCACGGCTACGCTGATCGCGGTGGTGATCGGCTATGCCGCCGCCTACGCGATCGCGGCAGCACCGCGCCGCTGGCAGCCGGTGTTCCTGTTCTTCGCCGTCTTGCCTTTCTGGTCCAATTACCTGATCCGCACCTATGCATGGATCGTGCTGCTCAACCGCGAAGGCCTGATCACCCAGCTTTTGCGCTGGTTCGGCTATACCGGCGAGCCACCGTCGATGCTCTATACCGAAGGCGCCGTCATCGCCGGTCTGGTCTACAACTACCTGCCCTTTGTCATCCTCGCCTGCTACGCACCGCTGTCGCGGCTCAATCCGGAGCTGGCCGAGGCCTCGCGCGATCTCGGCGCTTCGACCATGACCACGTTTCGCCGCGTCATCCTGCCGCTGACGGTGCCGGGCATCGCCGCCGGGGCGGTGTTCGTCTTCGTGCTGTCGATCGGCAATTTCGTCACGCCGGCACTGCTCGGCGGCGGCCGCTTCCAGATGATCGGCAATCTTGTCTACGACCAGTTCCTGACTGCCAATGACTGGCCCTTCGGCGCGGCACTTGCGATGGCGCTGATCGCCATCATGCTGCTGGTGCTGATGGCGCAGGCGCTAGCCGCCGATCGCGCCGCGGGCCGTACCGCCGAAGCGAAAGCAGCCGCCGATGGCTGAGCGCTCCCCCGGCACACGGCGCACGCTCTGGCTCGTGCTGACGCTGGTCTTCGCCTTCCTCTACATTCCGATCGCCGTGCTGGTGGCGCTGTCCTTCAACCAAGGCGGGCTGCCGACCGTCTGGTCGGGCTTTTCGCTGAAATGGTATGCCTCGCTCGCCGGAAACGCCGCGATCCTTTCCGCCGCCCTCAACACGCTGATCGTGGCGCTGGTCTCGACAGCCATCGCCACGCTGCTTGGCACCTTGCTGGCGATCGGCGTCGAAATGCGCCGGCAGTATGGAAGCGGCCTTGAGGCGCTGATCTTTGCGCCGATGATCATTCCCGACATCGTGCTGGCGGTCGCGCTGCTCAGCTTCTTTTCCATGCTCGATTTCACCCTGGGCCTGCACACCATCATCCTCGCCCATGTCGTCTTCAACCTCGCCTTCGTCTGCTCGGTGGTGCGCGCGCGGCTAAAAAGCTTCGACTGGTCGATCGTCGAGGCTTCCGCCGATCTCGGCGCTTCCGCGCTCACCACCTTCAGGCGGGTGACATTGCCGGTCATCCTGCCGGCGGTCGTCGCCGGCGCGCTGCTCGCCTTCACGCTTTCGGTCGACGAGTTCATCATCGCGTTCTTCACCGCCGGCGCCGGCCGCGCCTCGACCACGCTGCCGATGCAGATCTATTCGATGATCCGCTTCGGCATCACCCCGGAGATCAATGCATTGGCGACCATCGTCATGGCGGTCTCGATCACCGCGCTGACCCTGTCGCAGAGGCTCAACCGCGGAGTCATCGGCCAATGAGCGAGCCCCGCACGCTGCTGGCGATCGACAACGTGTCGAAGAACTTCGGCCGGGTGACGGCCATCGACGGCATCTCGCTCGATATCCGCGAGAACGAGTTCTTCGCTCTGCTTGGACCTTCGGGCTGCGGCAAGACTACGCTGCTGCGCATGCTGGCCGGTTTCGAGACGCCCAATGAGGGGCGCATCCTGCTCGACGGCCGCGATATCGCCAGAATCCCGCCCAACAAGCGGCCGGTCAATCTGATGTTCCAGTCCTATGCGCTGTTTCCGCATATGAGCGTCCGGGCCAATGTTTCCTACGGCCTTGAAATGGAACGTTTGCCGGCGAAGGAAATCCGTTCCCGCGTCGATGCCATCCTGGCGACGACCGAGCTCGTCGCCTTCGCCGACCGCAAGCCTGAGCAATTGTCGGGCGGCCAGAAGCAGCGCGTCGCGCTGGCGCGGGCGCTGGTCAAGCGGCCGCGGCTGCTGCTGCTCGACGAGCCGCTCGGCGCGCTCGACAAGAAATTGCGCGGCGCCATGCAGCTGGAGCTGAAGCGCCTGCAGCACGAGGTCGGCATCACCTTCGTCATCGTCACCCATGACCAGGAAGAATCGCTCGTCATGGCCGACCGCATGGCGGTGCTGAGGGACGGCAAGCTGCTGCAATGCGACACGCCGCACGCTGTCTACGAGCATCCGGCCGACCGTTTCGTCGCCGACTTCATCGGCGTCATGAATTTCGTGCCCGGGAAAGCCGCCGACGACGGGGTGATGGCGGCCAACGGCGCGCGGATCGCCGGAACGGTTCCCGCAATGCTTTCGCCCGGCGCTGCGGCGGTCGCTTCGGTGCGGCCCGAGCGCATCCGGCTGTTCCCGCCGCCAGAGACGGCTAACCGTGTTGCCGGCACCGTCGAGGCGCTCGCCTATCACGGGCTCGACCTGCAGCTGCATGTCCGCACCGCTCTGTCGCAAAAGCCGTTCCTGGTGCGCGTCACCGCCGACGCCGCCGACCGCCGCCCGGTCGCGTCGGGCGATGCAGTCGAGCTCGGCTGGGATGCCGCCGACGTTAGAATTTTCGCAGATTGATCGAAGGAGAACTTTCATGGCGCAGAAGACCATCGCGTTTTTTCCGGAAGCGGCCTACGGCCCGGCGCTCAATTCCGTCGGCATCGCCCAGGCGGTCGAGGCGCGCGGCCACAGAGCGGTGTTCCTGTCGGATCCCGGCTTCGTCGACGTCTACAAGGGCTACGGCTTCGAGGCGCATCCGGTGAACCTGTCCGAGCCGATGCCGCCCGAGCAGATGGCCAAATTCTGGGAAGATTTTATCAACGGCCATATCCCGAATTTCCGCAAATCGCCCTACGACCAGATCGACAATTATGTGAAGGACTGCTGGACGGCGATCGTCGACAGCGCCAAATGGGCTGAGAAGGACCTGCCCGGCGTGCTTGCGGCGATCAAGCCCGACGTCATCTGCGTCGACAACGTCATCCTGTTTCCGGCCATCAAGCAGTATGGCAAGCCGTGGGTGCGCGTCATCTCCTGCTCGGAAAACGAGATCGAGGACGAGGACATCCCGCCGCATCTGTCCGGCTGCGGCGAGAACGACCACGCCTGCCATCAGCGCTATCGCGACCATTTCAACGCGGTCATCAAGCCGATTCATGACGACTTCAATGCGTTTTTGAAAGCGAACAACGAAGCGCCGTATCCGATCGGCCAGTTCTTCGAGGCCTCGCCCTACCTCAATTTGCTGCTTTATCCCGAGGCGGCAAAGTTCAAGCGCCGCCGTCCGCTCGACCCGGCAAAATTCCAGTATCTGGAAGGCTGCGTGCGGCAGGAGAAGCCCTACACCGTGCCGACCTTCGCGAAAAACAATGACGGGCCGCTGCTCTACGTCTCGTTCGGCAGCCTTGGCGCCGGCGATGTCGATCTGCTGAAGCGCATCATCGCGACGCTGGCCAAGACTCGCTACCGGGCGCTGGTCAATGTCGGCGGCTACAAGGACCAATACGCGCAAGTGCCCGGCAACGTCATTGTCGAGAGCTGGTTTCCGCAGCCCTCGGTGATCCCTCAGGTCGATGCGGTGATCCACCATGGCGGCAACAACTCGTTCACCGAGTGTCTCTACTTCGGCAAGCCGGCGATCATCATGCCCTATGTCTGGGATGGCCACGACAACGCGACTCGGGTCGAGGAGACCGGCCACGGCTTCGGCATGCCGCGCTACGACTGGAGCGATGCCGAGCTGATCGCGAAAATTGAAGCTTGCCTGGCCGACCCGGCAATCAAGGCCAAGCTGGCCAAGACGTCGGCGCAGATGCAGGCGCAGAACGGCCCGGAGAAGGCCGCGGGGCTGCTGGAGAAGCTGCTGTGAGCGGGCTGATAGGTATGGCGTTCCTTCGCGCCCCCCTCTGTCCTGCCGGACATCTCCCCCACGAGGGGGGAGATTGGCTATCATCAGTGCTTTCGCCAATCGCCAAACTCGCAGATGGGGCACTCTCGGCGAAGCTGCCGATCTCCCCCCAAGTGGGGGAGATGTCCGGCAGGACAGAGGGGGGCGCCTTAGAGCGAAGGCCTCTGGAAATTGAGCGTCGCACCAGCGGAACCTCCATATGACCTCCGCCCCACACCTCCGCCAGGCCTCCACCCGCACCGACCTCGTCGACTGGGGCGCCCAGCCCGATGCGCTGGAAGGTGCTTCGCACTCCACCGGCAGGCTCGTCCACAAGGGGCCGGACAACCAGCCGGAATCCGGCATCTGGGTCTGCACCCCGGGCCGCTGGCGGCTGGCAATCCCGCGCGACGAATTGTGCCATTTCGTTGCCGGCCGTGCGACCTACCGATCGGACCACGGCGAGGTGATAGAAGTCTCCGCTGCCACGGTCGTCATGTTCCCGGCCGGCTGGACGGGCGAATGCACCGTCCACGAGACCATCCGCAACATTTACATGCTGGCCTGAAGCCGGCCACTGGAGCTTCACGACATGCCGACACCGATCATGAAATCGCCGCTCGCCGTCACCGACCTCGTCGACTGGGGCGTCATCCCCACCATGATCGAGGGAGAATCCCGCACTTCCGGCAAATTGCTGCACAAGGGACCTGAAAGCCGCTCCGAATGCGGGCTGTGGGTCTGCACGCCAGGCAAATGGCACTGCCACGTCACCCGCGACGAGTTCTGCCATTTCATCGAGGGCCGCTGCACCTATGTCCACGAATCCGGCGAGGTGATCGAGATCGAACCGGACACCGCAGCGTTCTTTCCGCAGGACTGGAAGGGCGTCTGCACAGTCCATGAGACGATCAAGAAGGTCTACATGATCCGCTGAGCGGGCTCGAAAGGAAGACCATGGACTTTTCACCTGACCGGCCGGCCTTTTTCGTCAATCCGGATTATCGGCCGATGACCGCTGCGGCAAAACCGGTAATCGATCCGGCGACGCTGGAAACCGTCGGCGCCATCGCGGCTGCAACCGACGGCGAGATCGACGCCGTGCTCACCGCGGCGACCAGGGCGCAAGCTGCCTGGAAAAAGCTCGACGCCAAGAGCCGCGCCAGGCATCTGCATGCAGTCGCCAACGCCATCGAGGCGGCCGACTTCACCCGCTGCGCCGAGCTGATGGTGCGCGAGATGGGCAAGCCCTATCCGGAAGCGATCGGCGAGATCGCCAATTGCGCGCCGATCTTCCGCTACTACGCCGAAATGGCGCGCGACGACGCCGGCAAGATCGCCGGCACGACCCAGGCCGGTTCGTTCCAGTATGCGCGCTACGAGCCCTACGGCACGTCGGTGCACATCATGCCCTACAATTTCCCGATCCTGTTGATGTGCTGGACCGTCGCCGCCTCGCTTGCCGCCGGCAATGCCTGTGTGATCAAGCCGGCCGAAGCGACGACATTGTCGACGTTGGATTACATGACCGTGTTCCGCTCCCTGCCGGAGGGCCTGGTATCCTGCCTGCCCGGCGCGGCGGCCACGGCGCAGGCTTTGATCGCCTCCGATCGCACCCATGCGGTTGCCTTCACCGGTTCGGTCGCCGCCGGCAAGGCTGTCGCCGTGGCCTGCGCCGAGCGCATGAAGCCTTGCGTCATCGAGGCCGGCGGCAGCGATCCGCTGATCATCAGCCGACACGCCCCGCTCGACGTGGCGGCCGCCGGCAGCGTCACCGCCGCGTTCCATCTCACCGGCCAGGTCTGCACCTCGGCCGAACGCTTTTTCGTCATCGATGCCGTTCATGACCGCTTTGTCGAGCTGTTTGCGCAGAAGACACGGGCGCTGCGCATCGGCAACGGCCTCGACAAGACCGAGATCGGGCCGCTGGTCAGCGAGGCGGCGCGGGCAAAAGTCGTGCGGCTGGTCGACGATGCGGTCCGCAATGGCGCCAAGGCGATCACCGGCGGGCGTATTCCGCCGGCGCACAATGTCGGCTGGTTCTACGAGCCGACGATCCTGACCGGCGTCACCCCCGACATGGCGATCGTGCGCGAAGAATGTTTCGGACCGGTCGCAGCGATCTGCCGGGTCAAGGATTTCGACGAGGCGATAGAGCTCGCCAATGACAGTCCGTTCGGGCTCGGCGCCTCGGTGTTCACCACCGATCTCGCCGAGGCGCATGAGGCTGCGGAGCGGCTTGAAGCCGGCATGGTCTGGGTCAACAATCCGCTGATCGACAACGACGCACTGCCGTTCGGCGGCTGGAAGGCATCGGGCCTCGGCCGCGAACTTGGTCGCCAGGGGCTGGATGCCTTCCGCCGCTCCAAGATGGTCATCATCGACCACAAGCCGGCGATCCAGGACTGGTGGTATCCCTATCCCGACAGCTGGTTCCGCGAAGCCGGCGGGCGCAAGCACGTTTGAGGCAGCAAGAGAGGAGCCGCAGGCAGCCCCACCAAGGCCACCCGCTGCTCATGCCATGCTCTTGCCTTCCCATGAGCCTGTCTCAGCGGCCTGCCTGAGCAGGGGCGCCACCCGAAAGATGTCCTTGCCGGTCCGCTCGTGCCAGTGGCCCAGTCGTCCGATAATCTTGTCGACCCCTTCGAGGCCGGCCCAGAACATCGGGCCGCCCTTGCCCACTGGAAAGCCATAGCCGTTGACCCAGACGACATCGATATCGGAGGCGCGGGCAGCTATCCCTTCCTCGAGGATTTTTGCTCCCTCATTGATCATCGGATAAAGCGTCCGCTCGATGATCTCCTCGGCGCCGATCGCGCGCGGCGCGATGCCCCTGTCGGCAGCCTTGTCGCGGATTAGCGCTTCGACCTCGGGATCGGCAGCCGGCGTACGCGAGCCGTTCTCGTAGAGATAAAAGCCTCTGCCGGTTTTTTGGCCGAAATGCCCTTGTTCGCACAGCGTGTCGGCGATTACTGCCGTCTGGCCGCGCGCTTTGCGGTTGCGCCAGCCTATGTCGAGGCCGGCGAGATCGCTCATCTGGAACGGCCCCATCGGCCAGCCGAAATCGGTGAACACCCGGTCGATCTGCTGCGGCGTTGCACCTTCCAGCAACAGCGCCTCGGATTCCGCGCCGCGGGCGGACAGCATGCGGTTGCCGACGAAGCCGTGGCAGACGCCGACGACTACCGGCACCTTGCCGATACGCCGCGCCAGCTCGGCGATTGTCGCCAGCGCATCGGGCACGGTCTTCTCGGCGCGCACGATTTCCAGCAGCTTCATGACATTGGCCGGCGAGAAGAAATGCATGCCGACCACATCCTGCGGGCGCGAGGTCGAGGCGGCGATTTCGTTGACGTCGAGATAGGAGGTGTTGGTAGCGAGGATCGCGCCCGGCCTGGCCACCGCGTCGAGCCTGCCGAACACCTCCTTCTTGACCGCCATCTCCTCGAACACCGCCTCGACGATCAGGTCGCAATCGGCGAGATCGCCATAGTCGGTGGAGCCCTTGAACAGGCCGAGCCGCTGCTGTTTGGCCGCCTCACTGAGCGAGCCGCGGCTGACCGACACGGCGTAGTTCTTGTCGATCATCGCCAGCCCGCGTTGCAGCGCCTCGCGGCTGGTCTCCAGCAAGGTCACGGGAAAACCGCTATTGGCGAACGCCATGGCAATGCCGCCGCCCATGGTGCCGGCGCCGATGACGCCGACCCGCGCGATCTTGCGCCTGACGATATCCTTAGCCCCGACCTTCGCCGCCTCGCGCTCGGCGAAGAACAGATGCCGCTGCGCGCGCGATTGATCGCCTGCAACGAGTTTCACGAACAGTTCGCGTTCCGCCGCCAACGCTGCTTCGAACGGCAGCGTGACTGCGTTGCGGACCGACTGCGCGCAGGCGATCGGCGCTTCGAGGCCGCGGGCCTTTTTGGCAAGCTCCGCCGCTTGCCTGTCGAAGTCAGGCAAATCGGCCGGGTCGAGTCGACTATTGCGGTCGCGCACGGGCGCGAGCGGCCCGTCCTGGCCACTGGCAAAACGAACCGCCCGCGCGGCCAGGTCGCCATCGAAGACGGCATCGACCAGCGCGGCGGCGAGCGCCTCGGCCGCATCGATCGGCGTTCCCGAAACGATCATCCTCAGCGCCTTGAGCGGCCCGATGAGCCGTGGCAGCCGAACCGTGCCGCCGCCTCCCGGCAGCAGGCCGAGCTTGACCTCCGGCAGGCCGAGCCTGGCACCCGCGTCGGCAACGCGAAAATGGCAGCCAAGCGCCAGTTCCAGTCCGCCGCCGAGCGCGGTGCCGTAGATGGCGGCAACCGTCGGCTTGGCGATGGTTTCCAGCACGGCAATGATGGCGCGTAGATCCGGCTGCTGCACCGGCTTGCCGAACTCGGTGATGTCGGCGCCGGCGACGACCTTGGCGCAGCGCGCGAGATCGTAGCGACCGTCGCCGCCGAACCCGTAC
>SAQR01000014.1:0-43655 GCA_004020365.1 Mesorhizobium sp. | reverse complement strand
GGCGACGAAGGTCCGCCCGGCGCAGGCGATGACGATGGCCGCAACATCAGGCTCGTCGCGCAAGGAGACAAGCGCCCGCATCAGCGGCTCGCGAACATGGAAGCTCAGCGCGTTGACCGGCGGATTGTCGATGGTCACCACCGCAACGCCGCCATCCCTTGTAACGCTCACGAAGTTGGACAAGCAAAAACCTCTCGCAATGATGGTCGCCGAACGATTTAAAGAGCCGATGCCCGGATGGAACCATTTTCGGCTCCAGGTTGCTGTGGTGATCCCTTCGCGCCGCCCTTGAGCGATTCAGCGCCGTGCGAAGGAGCTAGCGCAGCGCTTTCTGCCCGCCAGCGGCGGTGATGACGCCGACGATGATCAATCCTGTCAGCAACAGACGGACGCCGGCGCTGACGCCGAACGTGTTGAGCATGGTCAAAAGCAGCACCAGGAACAGGGCAGCGCCCCAGACACCCGGCACGTTGGCCTTGCCGCCGGCCACCGACGTGCCGCCGATGACGACGACGGCGATCGAGGCGAGTAGATATTCGTTGCCGATATCGACATTGGCGCCGCGGAAGTAGCCGGCGAGCAGCGCCCCGTCGAGGCCGCCGAGCGCGCCCGACAGCGTGTAGGTGAGAAAGCGGATGCGGCCGACATTGACGCCGGCCAGCCACGCCGCGCGGATGTTCTGGCCGATCGCCAGCACCGAACGGCCATAGATCATGCGCTGCAGCGCGATCGCAGCACCGACGGAGAACAGCACGGTGAGGATCGCCAGCACCGGAATGCCAAAAATCTGCCAATTGGTGAAACTGGCGAAGCCCGGCGGCGGCTTGATCTGCAAGCCGCGTCCATAGCTGATGTCGATCGACTGGATGATGAAGCTCGCCGACAGCGTGGCGATGATCGGCGGAATGCGCAGCGCCCAGATCAAGAGATAATTGGCGGCGCCGATCGCCATGCCGCAGGCCAGCGCCGCCAGCAGCCCGACGGCGATCATTGAATCATTGCCGTCCATCACCTTCATGGCGACGGCGCTGGCGAGGCCGATATTGGCGGGCAGCGACAGGTCGACATTGCCTGGACCGAGCGTGATCACGAACATCTGGCCGACACCGACGATGACGGTGAAGACGGCGAGCGAAAGTGCCGCCGTGATCATGCCGCCGCCGCCATAGCCGCCGGTGAAGGCGATCGTCGCCAGCCACACCAGCAGCGCGCCGATGAAGGACCAGATCCAGGGTTTGGCGAGCAGCAATCGCAACGATGCCATCGCTCATCTCTCCTTGCGGCTGATCAGCACGCGGGCCGCCAGCACGATGATGAGGATGGCGCCATTGGCGGCCACCTGCCAATCGGGCGGGATGTGCATGAAGGTCAACAGCGGCGACGCCGCAAGCGCCAGCGTCAAAGCGCCGATCACCGCGCCGATCGGCGACACCCGGCCGCCGACGAATTCGCCGCCGCCGAGGATGACGCCGGCGATCGCCAGCAGCGTATAGCCATTGCCGATATTGGCATCGGCCGAGGTGGTGATGCCGATCAGGGCCATGCCGGACAAAACGCCGAACAGGCCGGTCAATGCGAACAGCACGACCTTGGTCTTGAGCAGCGACCAGCCGGCACGGCTGAGGGCCGCTTCATTGCCACCCGATCCGCGCAGGATCACGCCATAGGAGGTTCGCATCAGCCCGAAATGAACGACCGCCGCGATCAGCAGCGCCGCAATGATTGGAAAGGGAACAAAAGGCGGCTTGAAGGCCATCAGCGACAGCAGCCAGTCCGGCGCCTTGCCGCCGGGCTTCGGCAGGATGAGGATGGCGAGGCCCTGCCAGACAAAACTCATGCCGAGCGTCACCACGATCGAGGGCAGATTGCGCAGATGGATCAGCGCGCCGAGCAGCGCATAGACGCCGATCGACCCGAGCAGGATCAAGACACCGACCAGCGGCGCGTCCTTCAGCCACGTCGCCGTGACGCAGCCGACGAAACCGACGAAGGTGCCGATCGACAGGTCGAGCTCGTTGCCGGCGATGACGAACATCTGCGCGATTGTCGCCAGGGCGATCGGGATCGCCAAATTGAGCATCAGGCTGAAGCCGAAATAGCTGATGGCGCGCGGGTTGAGCCAGGCAATCGCCAGCAGCACCAGCACCAGCGACATCGCCGGCAGCAGCCCGCGCAACAAGCGCGCCCGCGCCAGCGCGCCGCGCTCGGAAGAACTCTTGGGACCGGTCTCGACGGGAACTGCCGTCATCTCAGGCCGCGTCGCCGAACGAGGACTGGATGATCTTTTCCTCGGTCAGCTCGTCGCGACCAAGATTGGCGACGATCCGACCGTTCTTGAATACATAGACGTTGTGGCAATTGTCGAGCTCTTCGGTTTCCGTGGTGTACCAGAGGAAGGTGCGGCCGCGGCCAGCCTCTTCGCGCACGAGATCGTAGACTTCGAGCTTGGTGCCGATATCGACGCCGCGCATCGGGTCGTCCATCAGCACGATCCTGGCGTCGGAACCGAGCGCCCGGGCGAACAGGACCTTCTGCTGGTTGCCGCCGGACAGCGAGAAGATGTTGTTGTTCATGTCGGGGGTGCGAATGCCGATTTTGCTTTGCCAGAAACTTGCGAGTTCGGCTTCGCGTTGTGGTGAGATCAGCAGACCGTTGCGCAATCGCGCCAGCGAGCTGATGCCGACGTTTTGCGCAATCGACCATTGCGGAAAGATCCCGTCAGACTGGCGGTCGCCGGCCACCAGCGCCACCGGCGCGGTGACCTCGATGCCGGTCTTGGCGCGCGCCGCGGCGGCGAAGATCGCCAGCAGCAGATCGGTTTGGCCGTGACCGGCAAGCCCGGCAAGGCCGATGATCTCGCCGGCATGCGCGACAAGCTCGTTGCCGTCCTCTTGCCGCGCCGGGCGAGCCCGGACCCGCAACGGCCCGGTCTCCGGCTTTTGGGTCGCGATTTCGGCCGCGATCTTCTCACGCGCTGCCGCTCCACCCATGGTCGTCACCAGCCTGTCGCGATCGAAAGCCTTCGCCGCATCTGACGCAACGATCTTGCCGTCGCGCATCACCACGATGCGGTCTGCATTCCCGAGCACCTCGCCCAGAACATGCGAGATCAGGATGCAGCTCTTGCCCGCGGCGACAAAGCGTCGGACGAAGGCCAGCAACTGGCCGGCCGTATGCGCGTCGAGCGAGGATGTCGGCTCGTCGAGGATGACCAGTTCGAGCGAATCCTGCGTCACCGTGAAGGCGCGCGCCACCTCGACCATCTGCCGCCTGCCGATGGAAAGATCGCTGGCGATATCGGAGGCGGAGATGCTGTGGCCCGGGAATATTTCATCGAGCTTGGCCGCGATCAGATCGGCCGCCTTGCGCCGCCAACCGAAACCGCGCAGCGCCGGGTGGTTGATCCGCGTGTTCTCGGCGACGCTAAGGTTCGGGCACAGCGACAGTTCCTGGAATACGCAGCGTATGCCGAGCTGCTGCGCGCGCGGCACGGAATAATTGTCCTCGATGCCGCCACGCACCGCGATCCGCCCGCTGTCGGGCACGAGCGTGCCGGCCACCATGTGCATCAGCGTCGACTTGCCCGCGCCATTGTGGCCGACCAGGCCGACGCACTCGCCGGCGCCAACGTGGAAGTCGACGCCGGCGAGAGCCCGGACGGCGCCGAAATGTTTTTCGGCGCCGTCCAGTCTGGTGATGTCGATATTGGCGGCGCCGAAATGTTTTTCGGCGCCGTCCAGTCTAATGATGTCTGCACCGGTCTCGGGCATCCCTAGCGATATCCGGTCAGTGACGCGCGCGGCATTGGATGTGCCACGCTCACTTGATGTTGGCTTTGATCGCCGCGACGGCGTCTTCCTGGGTGTATTCGTGGCTGGCGACGCCACCCTTGGGGATTTTCGGCAGCGCAGCCTCAAAAGTATCCTGGGTGAAGGCAAGGTACGGCACCAACAGGTCATGCGGCACATCGGTGCGGCCGTCGAGCACCTGCTGCGCCACCCAGAAGGCCAGCGACGACACGCCTGGCGCGATCGACGCCGACCAGGTCTGGTAGCCGTCCTTGTCCTTCTGTTCCTTCCACCATTGCAATTCGTCCTGACGGTTGCCCATGATGATGGTCGGGCGCGGTTTGCCGGCGGCGGCGAAGGCCTGTGCCGCGCCATAGCCGTCGCCGCCCTGATCGACGACGCCAACGATTTCCGGCAGCGATGGCAGGATCGTCGCGACCGCCTTCTGTGCTGTGGTCTGATCCCAGTCGCCGGTCACCGAGCCGACGATCTTGAACTCGGGATGGGCGGCGACGCCCTCCAGGATTCCGGCGTGGATGGCGTCGTCGATCGAGGTGCCGGCAAGGCCGCGGATTTCCAGCAGATTGCCGCCCTCGGGATGAAACTTGGCCATCTGCTCAACTTGCTGCCTGCCCATGTCCTTGAAGTCGACGACGACGCGGTAGGCGCAGGGCTCGGTGACGATGCCGTCGAAGGAGACGACGACGATGCCGGCGTCACAGGCCTGCTTGATGGCGCCGTTGAGCGCGTCCGGCGAGGCGGCGTTGATGACGATGGCGTCGTAGCCTTGCAGGATCAGGTTCTGAACCTGGGCTGCCTGGGTCGGCACTTCCTTGTCGGCCGTCGTGAAGATGTCCGCGGCGGCGACCACCCCGTCGGCGACCGCCTTCTTGGTGACGATGGCATAGCTGTCGAGCATCGCCTGCCGCCATGAATTGCCGGCATAATTGTTGGAAAAGGCGATCTTCTTGTCGCTGGTGTCGGCAAGTGCTGCGCCTGACGCGAGCATCGCCGCAAGCGCACTCAGGACGAGTATCTTCTTCATCTGTTATCCTCCCATGGATTGCTGATCGTTGTCGGCTGCTGGTGCTGTTAGGACGACCCTCGTTTGAATACTGTCCTCGTTTCAGTATTGTCAGACAAATTTAGATGGGCGCGCTTGTCAACAGCGATCGCTGAAGGTTTGGCGATCAACTTGTGGTGCAATGATTGAAAAGGCTTCGGCTCCTGGTCTAGGGGTGGGGCAGGAGATCGAAATCGAGATGGCAGCGACGCCGACTTTTGCGCCGGGTGCACCCGGAATTCCGGCGCGCTGGACGTCGAGCGCCAAGAGCGGCGTCGGCACCGCGCTTTCGCCGGCCTGCCCTATCTGGTTCACGATCAGCCATGGCATCCTCAACGAGGTCTATTATCCCCGTCTCGACAGCGCCTGCACCCGGGATATTGGATTGGTCGTCACCGGCCCCGGCTGCTATTTCTCGGAAGAAAAGCGCGATGCCGTGCACAGCGTCGAGCCGTTCGAGGATGGGGTGCCCGCCTACAGGCTGGTCAACACCGCCGCCACCTACCGGATCGAAAAGCGTATCGTTACGGATCCGGAACATCCTGCTTTGCTGCAGGAAATCAGCTTCACCCCGCTGAACGGCACACACGCCGATCACCGCGTCTACGCGCTGCTGGCGCCACATCTGGTCAATGCCGGCATGGCCAACACCGCCTGGGTCGGCGACTACGAGGGAAGGCCTGTCCTGTTTGCATCGGGACGTGGCGTTTGCCTGGCGCTCGCCTCGTCGCTGCCCTGGAGAACATGCTCGGCCGGCTATGTCGGCGTCTCCGACGGCTGGCAGCAACTCCGCCGTGACGGTCGGCTCGACCCGGCTTGCCGCAGGGCCGAAAACGGCAATGTCGCCCTGACCGGCGAGATCGGCTTCTCGGCTACGAACCCGAGTGCGTTGCTGGCGCTGGGTTTTGGTACGACGCCGCAACAGGCGGCGGAAAATGCCTCGGCCAGCCTGAAGCGAGGCTTTGCGCCCGCAGCCGAATCCTATGTCGAAAAATGGCGGGAGTGGCAGGCTGGCTTGCTGCCGCTGGACCGGCATGGTGCAGGGATCAACACCTATCGCCTCAGCACGGCAGTTCTGGCAACGCATCGCTCATCCACTGGCGCAGCCGTCGCCAGCCTGTCGATCCCGTGGGGCTTCAGCAAGGGCGACGACGATCTCGGCGGCTATCATCTGGTCTGGCCGCGCGACCTGGTCGAAACCGCTGGCGGTTTCCTCGCCGCCGGCGATCCGGCGCATGCGCTTGATATCCTGTCCTATCTCCGCTCGATCCAGCAGCCGGATGGGCATTGGCCGCAGAACGCCTGGCTCGACGGGTCAGCCTATTGGCCCGGCATCCAGATGGACGAATGCGCGTTTCCGCTGCTGCTCGCAGACGCGCTGCGCCGGGCCGGGCATCTGGCAGACGCCGCGTTGCGCTCCTTCATGCCGATGATCGAGCGCGGCGCTTCCTATGTCGTGCGCAACGGTCCGGTCACCGGCGAAGACCGCTGGGAAGAGGATGCCGGCTACAGCCCGTTCACGCTGGCCGTCGAAATCGCCGCTCTGCTTGCGGCGGCGGACATGTTCGAAATTTGCGGCAAAGCAGAGCCGGCAAATTATCTGCGTGAAACCGCCGATATCTGGAACGACCAGATTGAGCGCTGGACCTATGTCGCCGGCACTTCCCTCTGCGAAGAGGTCGGCATCGAAGGCTACTACGTCCGCATCGCGCCGCCCGACACCGCCGGCGCGGCGTCGCCGAAGGACGGCTATGTGCCGATCAAGAACCGGCCGCCCGGCGATAGCGACCGGCCGGCCGAGGCGATCGTCAGCCCGGATGCGCTGGCGCTCGTCCGCTTCGGCCTCAGGGCTGCCGACGATCCGCGCATTGTCGCCACGGTCAAGGTCATCGATTCGCGGCTGGGCTGCGACTTGCGGCAGGGGCTTGTCTGGTATCGCTATAGCGGCGACGGCTATGGCGAGCACGTCGACGGCGCGCCGTTCGATGGAACCGGCCAAGGCCGGCCCTGGCCGCTGCTGGTCGGCGAGCGCGCCCATTACGAACTGGCGGCGGGACGCAAGGACAAAGCAGCGAGCCTGTTAAAAACCCTGGAGGATTGTGCCGGGCCCGGCGGGCTGCTGCCGGAGCAGATCTGGGATGGTCCCGACATGGCCGAACACGAACTGCGCCACGGCGGACCGTCGGGCAGCGCCATGCCGCTGGTCTGGGCGCATTCGGAGCATATCAAGCTGCTGCGATCGCTCAATGACGGCGCCGTGTTCGACATGCCGCCGCAAGGCGTGAAGCGCTACATCGAGGACAGGACCGTGGCGCCGCGCCGGACATGGCGCTTCAATCACAAGCTCCGCACCATGCCTGCCGGCAAGCTGCTGCGCGTCGAACTGCTGACGCGGGCGGTGGTCCATTGGAGCAACGATAATTGGGCAACCATCCATGACGCCGCGACGATCGAGAACGCCTTCGGCATCCATCTCACCGACCTGCCCGTTGCCGATGTTCCGCCAGGCAGTACGATCGTCTTTACTTTTTTCTGGCCCGATGCTGGCCGTTGGGAGAATGTCGACTTTTCCGTCGGTATCGACAAGCTGGACTAGAGCATGATCCCGAAAGTGGAAACCGGTTCTCGGAAAAGATCATGCTCCAAAGATAGAGCAAGCAGATCTTCTATCCCTCAACAACCAGGACAAAAAACATGCAGATCGGAATGATGGGACTGGGCAGGATGGGCGCCAACATGGTGCGGCGCCTGCTGCGCGATGGCCACGAATGCGTGGTCTACGACATCAACCCGGCCAGCGTTGAAGCCCTTGTGACGGCTGGCGCGATCGGAGCCGCTTCGATGGAGGAGTTCGTCGGCAAGCTGACCAAGCCGCGCAGCGCCTGGCTGATGCTGCCGGCGGCGATCACCAGCCGGATCGTCGACCAGGTGGCCGACCTGATGGAGCCGGGCGACATCATCGTCGACGGCGGCAATTCCTATTATCACGAGGCTGTCGACCACGCGGCGCGCCTGGCATTGAAAGGCCTGAACTATGTCGATGTCGGCACCAGCGGTGGCGTCTGGGGCCTCGAGCGCGGCTATTGCCTGATGATCGGCGGCCCCGACGGCGCGGTCCAGCATCTCGATCCGGTCTTTGCCACCCTGGCGCCAGGCGCCGATCCCGGGGTGCCCGCCCCCGGCAAGGCTGCCGGAACCGCCCCGTTCGGCTATCTCCACTGCGGACCGAGCGGCGCCGGTCATTTTGTCAAGATGGTCCACAACGGCATCGAGTACGGCGTCATGGCCGCCTATGCCGAGGGCATGAACATCCTGAGATCGGCGAATGCCGGCAAGAGGCAGCGGACCGCCGACGCCGAAACCAGCCCCTTGGAAAACCCGCAATACTATCAGTTCGACATCGATATCGCGGAGGTTGCCGAGGTCTGGCGGCACGGCAGCGTCATCGGCTCCTGGCTGCTCGACCTGACGGCGGGCGCATTGAAGGCCGATTCGGGGCTGACGCAGTTCGGCGGACGGGTTTCCGACTCCGGCGAAGGCCGTTGGACGCTGAAGGCGGCGATCGACACCGGCGTGCCGGCACCGGTTCTGTCTTCGGCCCTGTTCGACCGGTTCTCCTCGCAAGGCGAATCCGAATTCGCCGACAAGCTGCTGTCCGCCATGCGCTATGCCTTTGGCGGCCATGTCGAAAAGCCGAAGACCGGCTCGTGACGGGGAAGACACGCTCATGAACCAGGAACGGTCCGACACGCTGGTGCTTTTCGGGGCGACCGGCGATCTCGCCCACAAAAAAATCTTCCCGGCACTTTATGCCATGGTGGCCAAGGGAACGCTCACCGAGCCGGTGATCGGCGTCGCATTCGACGCCTGGGACCTGAAGCAGTTGCAAGCGCGGGCCCGCGACGGCATCGTCAAGGACGTCGGCAAGGTCGACGAAAAGATCTTTGCGAAACTTGCCTCGCTGCTTCGCTATGTCAGCGGCGACTACCGCAGCGCTGCGACTTTCGAGAAGCTGAAAAGCGCGCTCGGAACCGCACAGCACCCGCTGCACTATCTGGCGGTGCCGCCGACCATGTTCGAGACGGTCATCCAGGGGCTGGAACAGTCGGGCGCAGCCCAGGGCGCGCGTGTGATGGTGGAAAAGCCTTTCGGTCACGATCTGCAATCGGCGCGCTGGCTGAACCGGGTGCTGCACCTGGTCTTCGACGAAAAGTCGATCTTCCGCATCGACCACTATCTCGGCAAGGAGGCGATCCAGAATCTGCTCTATTTCCGCTTCGCCAATTCCTTTCTCGAGCCGATCTGGAACCGCAATTTCGTCGAGAGCGTGCAGATCACCATGGCCGAGGATTTCGGCGTCGAAGGTCGCGGCCGCTTCTACGACGAGGTCGGCTGCATCCGCGATGTCATCGAGAACCATCTGCTCAACATCCTGCTGCTGCTGGCCATGGAGCCGCCCGTTGGCCGCTCGGCCGACGATCTGATCGACGAGAAGGTGCAGGTGCTGCGGGCGATCCGGACGCTGACCAGGGACGATGTCGTGCGCGGCCAGTTCAAAGGCTATCTCAGCGAGCCGGGCGTCGCGCCGAATTCGCCGGTCGAGACCTTCGCGGCGGTGCGTTTCTTCGTCGACACCTGGCGCTGGCGGGACGTGCCCTTCTTCATCCGCGCCGGCAAATGCATGCCGGTGCACGCCACCGAGGTCATCGTGCGTTTGAAGCGGCCGCCGCTCGACGTCTTCGACCCGATCAAACCCGGAGATGCGAATTACGTCCGCTTCCGCATCGACCCGCAGGTGGCGATCTCGATCGGCGCCCAGCGCAAGGCCGCTGGTGACGACATGGTCGGCGAGCAGGTCGAACTCACCGCGCTCGACGACAGCAAGGGCGACATGCCGCCCTATGAGCGGCTGATCGGCGATGCCATGAACGGCAACGGCCAGTTGTTCACTCGCCAGGACGCCAGCGAACTCGCCTGGCGGATCGTCGGCCCGGTGCTTGGCGACACCACGCCGCCACACCTTTATGAGCCGGGGACCTGGGGCCCGGCCGATGCGATGGCCGGGTTCGGACCGCCGAACGGCTGGATCAACCCGGCGAAATGAACTCGGAGGCGACGCAGTGGCCAAAGCGGCGAAGAGGCCGGCATCGGACAGCGAAAAGATCGTGCTTGCGATCGATATCGGCGGCTCCCATGTCAAGATCCTCACCAGCGCCGGCGGCGAGGAGCGCAGAGCCGATTCCGGACCCGGCCTGACGCCGCAGCAGATGATCGCCGCCGTGCAGACGCTCGCCGATGGCTTGCCCTACGACGTCGTTTCGATCGGTTATCCCGGCCCGGTGCACCACAACAGGCCACTGACTGAGCCCGCCAATCTCGGCAAGGGCTGGGTCGGATATGACTTCGCAACGCAGTTCGGCAAGCCGGTGAAGCTAGTCAACGACGCGCTGATGCAAGCCGTCGGCAGCTATGAAGGCGGTCGCATGCTGTTCCTGGGTCTTGGAACCGGCCTCGGTGCTGCGATGATCCTCGACAACGTCGCCCAGCCGATGGAGCTCGCGCATCTTCCCTACAAGAAGGGCGGCAGCTTCGAGGACTATGTCGGCGAACGCGGCCTTGAAAAGCGCGGCAAGAAGAAATGGCGCAAACACGTATTCGACGTCGTCGAACGGCTGCGCGCCGCCCTTCAACCCGACTATGTGGTCATCGGCGGCGGCAATGTCGACAAACTCGACGAATTGCCTGCCGGTTGCAGGCGTGGCGACAACACACGAGCCTTCGAAGGGGGATTTCGACTGTGGCGCGACAAATCCCTGATTGTCTGATATTATAGCGGTTCGGGGCCAAACCTGTTGATCTGGCCCGGCCGTTAGTATTGTTATTCAAAATAATGTGTAGCGTTGTGCGGCGTCATTGCGTTATGCAGATTTGCCGACTAGGAATTCTGCGACCCCACTAACGGAGAAAATAGATTGACCGACGACAGCAACAAAGCCCGCAAGGACATCGACCTTCTCGAGCTGACCGCTCACATCGTGTCCGCTTACGTCGAGAAGAACCGCTTGCCCGCTTCCGGCCTCGGCGATCTCATCGCCAGCGTCAGCGCGTCGATAGGTGGGCTCGGACAGCCCCCCGTTCCGGTCGCAGCACCGCTGATCCCGGCGGTCAATCCCAAGAAATCGGTGACGCCGGATTACATCATCTGCCTCGAAGACGGCAAGAAGTTCAAATCCCTGAAGCGCCATATCGGCGTTCATTTCGGGCTGACGCCGGATGCCTACCGCGCCAAATGGGGCTTGCCGGCCGACTATCCCATGGTCGCCCCCAATTATGCGGCCTCACGCTCGCAGTTGGCGAAGGCGATAGGCCTTGGCCGCAAGGCCGCACCGCCGGCGCCGGTCAAGAAGACCAGAAAGCCCAAGGCCACGGCCTGACGCGTTCGAAGTCGTCTTGACGCTGGAGATTGGCGAAAGCCGTCGCGACGTCCAATCTCCCCCTTTTTAGGGCGAGATGCCAATTGTTGGCAAAGAGGGCAGGACAGAGGGGGCGGGGGGGAACTCGACCTGCGCGCCCCAACAACCTCTCCACCTCCGCCGAGCTGTGCAATTAGCATGGTAGCCGGAAATTCTTGATCCAAAGCCTATTTTTGCGCGCACCCCACACCGAACTGCGCTAAAAGCGCTGTGGTCGGACCAGCGCCCTCGTGGAAGTGCCCCGCCGGCCGACTTCCTTGCCACGGGGCCTGATTCATGACACCCGAACCTCACGCACCGCCTGACCGGCGCTATGCCGCCTTCCGGCACAAACCCTTTTTGAGCTATTGGGCGGCGCGCTTCCTAGCCACATTCGCCACCCAGATCGTATCCGTCGCCGTCGGCTGGCAGGTGTACGACCTGACCCGCGATCCCTTCGATCTCGGCCTTGTCGGCATTGTCCAGTTCCTGCCTTCGCTGCTGCTGGTGCTGGTCACCGGGGTGGTCGCCGACCGTTTCGGCCGCCGTCTGATCATGGCGCTGATGGTGCTGCTGGAGGCGATCTGCGCGCTGGCCCTGCTGCTGCTGACGCTGCGCGGCCTTGGCGGACCGGGATTGATCTTCGGCGTGCTCGCCATGTTCGGCATCGCCCGCGCCTTCTTCGGACCGGCCGCGGCTTCGCTGTTCGCCAACCTCGTGCCGCCGGAGGATTTCGGCAACGCGATCGCCTGGAATTCGTCTGCCTGGCAGACGGCGACCATCGTCGGACCGGTCGCCGGCGGCCTGCTCTACGGGCTATCGGCGCAAGCGGCATACGGCACCGCTGCCGTTCTGATGCTTGTCGCCGCGGTGCTGGTCTTCACCATCCCAAAACCTGCCCAGCGCAGCGAGACCAACAGGCCGACGATGCAGACCCTGTTTGCCGGCTTCGGCTATATCTGGAGCGAGAAGATCGTGCTCGGCGCCATTTCGCTCGATTTGTTCGCCGTGCTTTTGTCCGGCGCCACGGCGCTGCTGCCGGTCTATGCGCGCGACATCCTCGAACTCGGCCCATGGGGCTTGGGACTGTTGCGTTCGGCGCCGGGGATGGGCGCCATCTGCGTTGCCATCTGGCTAGCCGGGCATCCGATCCGCAACCATGCCGGCGTGGTCATGCTCGGCTTCGTCGCGCTGTTCGGCGCCTTCACGGTGCTGTTCGGCCTTTCCACCATCACCTGGTTGTCGATCGCGGCGCTCGCCTTGCTCGGCGCCGCCGACATGTTCAGCGTCTACATCAGAGAGACGCTGATCCAGCTGTGGACGCCGGACAAGGTTCGCGGCCGCGTCAACGCCGTCAATCAGGTTTTCGTCGGCGCCTCCAACGAGCTTGGCGAATTCCGCGCCGGCACCATGGCGGCATTGATCGGCACCGTGCCCGCGGTGGTGATCGGCGGCGTCGGGGCAGTCGTTGTCGCCGGGCTGTGGGCGGTGATGTTCCCGCAGCTGCGCAAGGTCCGCCACCTCAACGGGCGAAACTGACCCAGGGCGCACTGATCCGGGCAAAACCAGATCAGGACAGCGCCGGCTTGCCGAAGATCGTCTGCAGGAATTCGCCGAGCCAGCGCTTCAGATGCATGTCCCAGATCAGCCGGCCGCCGAGATGATCGCGACCGGGCTGCGCGCCGGGCAACTCGAAGCGATGCGCGCCGCGAACCACCCAGCGCTGCATCATCGCCCTGGTCAATTCGCCATGGAACTGGATGCCCCAGGCATTGTCGCCATAACGAAAAGCCTGGTTTGGATAGGTTTCGGCCGTCGCCAGCAGCGTCGCGTCCTTCGGCAGCGAAAAGCCCTCACGGTGAAACTGATAGACCATCTCAGGCCACCGCATCAGCTTCTTGCCCGCCTCGGTCGCTGTCAGCGGATACCAGCCGATCTCGACCAGCCCTTCGCCATGGCCTTCGACCTTGCCGCCAAGATGGTTGACCAGCATCTGCGCGCCGAGGCAGATGCCGAGCAACGGCCGGTTCTCCCTGAGCGGAATTTTTAGCCAGTCGGTCTCGCGGCGGACGAACTCGTCCTCGTCATTGGCGCTCATCGGTCCGCCGAACACCACCGTTCCGGCATGACCGTCCAGTGTTTCCGGCAAGGCGTCGCCGAGCGGCGGGCAGCGGAGATCGAGGTCGAATCCTTCTTCGATAAGCATATGGCCGACGCGCCCTGGGCTCGAACTCTCCTGATGCAGCACGATCAGGATTTTTGGTCTCGGCCTCGGCGTGGCTGGCATGGGGATCCCGTCTATTCGTCGCTCGACGTTCCAGCCGCGCCCGGCACTTCGGCGGCCGCCTTGCGGCGTGCCTCGACGCGGTCGTGACGTTCGACATCCATCAGCTCGGCGACCCGCCAGACGGTGTTGTCCTCGAGCTCGTGCAATTCGCCATCGGCATAGACGATTTCCCACATCAGGCCGATGAAGGCTTTGCGCGCGTCCGGATCGAGCTGACGCTTCAAAACGCTGGTGAAGGCGTAGAGGTCTATCGCCTCATTGTCGGCCCGCTCGCCGGCAGCGGCAAGCGCGTCGAGCTCGTCGCCGCTGATCGAATAGCTTTCCGCCAGCACCACCTTGAACCGCTCCCATTCAGCATCCTGACGCACGCCGTCGGCACTCATCACATGGTAGAGAAGGGCGGATGCGGCAACGCGCGGATCATCGGCGTTGTTGCGGGCGCTGCCAGCTGCCGGCAGGTCCTTCAGAAACGACAGAACGCGTTCGAACATGTGATTCTTACTTCCCATCCGCCAAAACTTTCAAGCTCAGCCAAAACTTTCAAGCTCAGCCTGATCAAAACAACCGGAATTTGCGTGGTGATTTCTGCTCTTCGTCGTCCGGATCGACGCCGGGATCGTCGGGCAGCCGGGCCATTTCCTCCGCCGGTTCGACAGCGTCGCCATCCGGCGGCACCGCGGCAGACGCCGTGGCGGTGACCGGCGCAACATCGTCTTCGCCAGTCTCCGATGCCGCCGCGGTGGTCGGCCTTTCGGCCGATCCAGCGGGGTTCAGCTCGATTACATTTTCCTTTGCCGGCCTGGTTGGAGCCGCGATTGTCGGCACCGCGGCGTCCAGCGCCTTCTCGTCGCTGTCGATCAGCTGGCCGAGCCGCTCCATCGGCGCCCGCCACTCGAAGGCGTCGAGCTTGCCGGTGATCGGCGACACCGGCGCCCAGCGTTCGGAGACGACGCCGTCAGCGACCCAGGCCGGATCGCGCGGTGCACGCACTGCCTTGGACAAAAGCTGCCTCACCTTGCCCTGATCGCCGGTCTCGGCCTCCTCGATGTCGGCCAGAAGCAGATAAGCGCCTTCGCGGCGATCCATGCGGATAGCCGCCTCGGCCTCTTTGCGGGCGGTTGAAAAGTCCCGCGCGTCGAGCGCGGCGCGCGCCACCGCCAGCGACGACTCGGCGTGGTTCTTCTTCATCTCCTGCAGCTTTTTCGCCCGGTTCAGCCGGTCGAGCACGGCATCGCCTGGCCGGGCGTGGGTGTAAAGCTCGGCGATTTCCGGATGCGGCTCGGCTTTCCACGCCGTTTCGAGGATCTTCGCGCCCTTGCGCACATCGTTCTGCCTGAACAGCAGTTTGGCTGCTATCACCGCCGCCGGCGCGAAATCCGGCCGCAGCCGGTTAGCCTCGAGAGCAGCGGTTTTGGCGGCATTGGGATCGCTGTCGATCAGCGCCTGCGCCTTCGCGGTGAGCAGCACAGCGCGACGCCGGTTGGCGGCATCGCGCTCGATCTGCCGCGTCGATTTCTGCGCCTCGACCAGTTTCAGCGCGCCGTCCCAGTCGCCGCGACCGGTCAGGTCTTCCAGTGTCGATTCGGCGGCCCAGGCCAGCTGCGGCGCCATCGCCGCGGCGCGGCCGGCGTAGTGCCGCGCCGCGTTGCGATCGCCGAGGCGTTCGGCCTCGAGATAAAGCCCGCGCAGGCCGAGCAGCCGCATTTCGGGATCGTCGAGCATGGTCTCGAATTTCTCGCGGGCACCCTCATGGTCGCCTTCGAGCAGCGAGGCTTGCGCCTCCAGCAATTGGATCAGCGGCTCCTGGTCGGATCGGATCAACTTTGCCGCTTCCTTGGTCTTCTTGCGGGCGAGCGCTCCGTCACCAGCGCCGGCGGCAATCATACCGGTCGACAGCGCCTGATAGCCGCGATCGCGACGGCGCACGCGGAAATAGCGCGAGATGGTGTAGGGGCTGTTCCACAGCGCCTTGAGCAGCCACCAGACGATCATCACCGCGGCAACGACGGCGACGACCGCCACCGCCGCCACCATCAGGCTGACCTGGTATTGATAGCCGCTGAAGGTGACCACCATCTCGCCCGGCCGATCCGCCAGCCAGGCGAAACCCAGCCCGAGTGCGAAAACCACGGCGAGGAAAAGCAGAATGCGAATCATCGGCTTGCCCTCACGCCTTCATCGCACTTGATATCAGCGCGTCGACCTGCTTCTCGACCTCGATTCGTGCCTTCAATTTGCCGGCAAAATCGGCGCCGGCGGCCTTCACCGCCTCGGGCAGCCTATCGTATTCGCTGAGCGCCTTGGTGTAATCGCCCTGGTTGACCGCCACCTCCATGCGCGCGACGGTTTCCGCTGCGCCGGCGCCTTCAACGGCGCCGATCGGCCTGACCTTGACCAGCGATTGCGCGCTCGACAGCAGGTTTTGCAGGAATCCGGCATTCTGGTCGACAGGCTCGGAGGCAGCGACCATGGCATTGGCGGCGGCAGGCATTTCGGTTGCGATCTCCGAGCGGGTCGGAACGCCCTTTTCGGCGTAGGCACGCAAGGCCGCGATCTCTGGAGCATCCGGCGCAATCGCCGCAAAGGTTTCGAGTTCGGCGGCGAATGGCGCACCACGGTCGAGTGCTGCCTTCAGCGCCGATGCGGCGATGGCGAGCGCAACCTTCGGCTGCCCGGCCTGTGCCTCGACCTTGCCGGAAAGCTGCGACACCGACTGTTCCAGCGCCGCAAGCCGGCCGTCCTGTGCCTTCGCCGTCTCGCCGGCGGATTTCACGGCCGCATCGAGCCCGGCCAGCTTTTCGTTGAGCGGTCCGAGATCGACCGGGGCCGTGTTGCCGGTCTGGCCAAGCGCCGCAACCGCCGTCTCGATCTGCCTGACCTTGTCGCCGAGGGCTGCAAGCCCGGCAGTGTCGCCTACTCCGCCCTGATCGATCGCCGATTTCAGCGCGGCGACATCCGTCTTGACCTGATCCAGCGCCGACGACAGCCCGTCCACCTTGGCCGAGGCATCATTGTTGCCGGCGGTATCCCGAAGCCCGGCAATCTCGCTTTTCAGCGCAGCGATTTCGCTATTGACGCCATCGAGCGACACGCCGCCGGAGGATAAATCGCCACCGCCTGGCGCGCCGAGCAGGCCGGCAAACTGAAGGCCCCCGGCGGCAGCCAGCGCGATAACGCCGCCGATAACGCCGGCGGCGATGCCGTTGATGCCGCCACGCTTCGGCTGCGCTGCCATGTCTTCATTCCCCGTCTGGGTTTCTTTCGGCGCTTCATCGGTCCCGCTGCTGGTCCCCGTTCCGCTGGCCCCACTGGCTTTGGCAGATTCGTCGTCGAAACTGTAGTCGAAGGTCCGGTTCGCGGACTCCTCCGAGCCGGCCGGATAAGTCGGTTTGGGCCCTTCAGGACTTTTCGCGCCGCCCTCGGCCGGCTGTTCCGAGCCGGCCGGCGGGGCCGCTTCGGCATGTTCCCACGGCTCGATGTCGGTCTGGTCGGCATGCACGGGTTCTTCAGGCGCTTCCGGCTGCGACGCGCTTGCCGCTTCCTCAGCCTTCGCCTCGTCGGTCCGCCCGTTGGCGGCATCCTCGTCGGCAACGCGCGAGACAGCGCCGGGTTCGAGCTCGATGGTCACCGGCTCGCGACGGCTTTTCGAATGCCGCATCTTCGGCGTTTTGACCATGCTTGGGCTCCGCAAATTTCGCTTCGGGATGGTTCAGAAGGGGTCTAGCACATCACCAAGCGGTGAAAAGGGGCGGCGTGATGACACGGGGTCAAGGCGACGTCTGCAAAAGCTCCAGCAACGCCTCCTCGCTGGGCTCCGGAGCAACGCGGAGCTGTTCTGAGGCAACAGTCTCCAAGGCTGCGGCGATACGTCCGGACAGCGCAAAAAAACATGTCTTTTTAAAAAGCTCACCCAGCGCCGGCCGCCCGGCCATCGCCTGCATCGCTGTGGCCGCCTTGGCCGAATAGAGCAACACCGCCTCGACCGGCCGGCCGGACAAGCGCGCAAGAACGGCCTCGTCGGAATAATCCAGCACAACGGTGTCATAGGTCTCGACGGCGCGAACCTGAACGCCGGCCGGCTGCAGCCGCTGCTCGAAACCCGAAAACCGCACCCGCCCGCACAGATAGACGATGGTTTGTCCGGCGTAATCGCCGGCAAGCGCATCCGCCAGCGCCTCGGCATCGCCCGGCCCTTCGCCGACCGACAGAAACCCGGCCGCACGGGCGGCCTCCGCTGTCCGTCTGCCGACGGCATGGCAAGGCAAACGGGCAAGCGCCGTGCTGATTTCCTTCGGCGCATGGCGCGCGGCATTGGCGCTGGTAACGGCAACGGCGGCGGCATTGATTGCGACCCCCGCCGCATCGACTGGCAGCGCTACCGTTTCGGTCAGCGGCAGCAGGATCGGCTTGAAACCCAGGGCATCAAGCCGCTGTGCCGTGCGCGAGGCACCCGGCTCCGGCCTCGTCACCAGGACGCGACGCATGTCAGGCCCAGCCGTCGAAAAATTTTTCTCCGGCCTTGGCCCGCACCGTCCTGGCGGCTTCGTCGCCGATGCGCGCGGCATCCTGCGCCGGGCCTTCCGCCTTGACCTCGTGGGATTGCGTGCCATCCGGCGAGATGATCAGCCCGCCGAAGAAGACCGTTTCGGCCGATATCGTCGCATGGCCCGCAATCGGCGTGCGGCAGGAACCGTCGAGCGCCGCCAGGAAAGCGCGTTCGCAGGCCAGCGCCTGTCCGGTCGGTACGTCATGAATTGCCGTCAGCATCCTTTCCACATCGAGGTCGCCGACGCGGCTTTCGATGCAGATCGCGCCTTGCCCGGGCGCCGGCGGAAAGCTGTCGAGCGGCATCAGGTCGGTGATGACATCTTCGAGCCGGAGCCGCTTCAGCCCGGCATAGGCAAGGATGGTGCCGTCGGCGACGCCCTCGTCGAGCTTGCGCAGCCGCGTCTGCACATTGCCACGGAACATGACTACGTCGAGGTCCGGCCGCATGCGCTTTATCAGTGCCTGGCGCCGCAGCGACGACGAACCGACCTTTGCGCCCTGCGGCAATCCGGCGATCGTTTTCGCCGCCTTGCCGACGAAAGCGTCGCGCGCGTCCTCGCGCGGCAGGAAGGCGGACAGTTCCAGCCCATCGGGCAACATCGTCGGCATGTCTTTTGACGAATGCACAGCAATGTCGATGCGGCGCGCCAGCAGCGCTTCTTCGATCTCCTTGGTGAACAGCCCCTTGCCACCGGCTTCCGACAGCGGCCGGTCCTGGATGCGATCGCCGCTGGTCGAGATGACGACCACCTCGAATGCCTCAACCGGCATACCGTGAGCGGCCATCAGCCGCGCCTGCGTTTCATGCGCCTGCGCCAGCGCCAGCGGGCTGCCGCGTGTTCCAATTTTCAAGGTGGTTTGCATGGCGCGTTGTCCGTGATAACCGGCAGATAGAGGTCTGTTGAGATTCAGGTCAGGCCGAGCCGAAAATGGTGGTTTCCGAGAACCGGAGCGGAGCGTACTTTGAGTACGTGAGCACCGGAAGCGCAGGAACCCGCCATTTGCAGGCCGGCATCACCTGAATATCAACAGGCCTTGGGCTTTCTCCTAACGGGGAAAGCCTGGTTACACAATCATCGAGGACAGCGACGAATTTGATCCGCGTGCTGGGCATTGAGACGAGTTGCGACGAGACCGCCGCCAGCGTGGTAGCGCTGGACGCCGGCGGCGCACCGAAAATCCTGTCAGATATCGTGCTCAGCCAGATCGAGGAGCATGCCGCCTTCGGCGGCGTCGTGCCGGAAATCGCCGCGCGCGCCCATGTCGAGGCGCTGGACGGCATCATCGAGGCCGCGCTTACCGATTCAGGCGTCGATCTCGCCGATATCGACGCGATCGCCGCGACCGCCGGCCCCGGCCTCGTCGGCGGTCTGATCGTCGGGCTGATGACGGCCAAGGCGATCGCAGCCGCGGCGAACAAGCCACTGATTGCCATCAACCACCTAGAAGGCCATGCGCTGACTGCGCGGCTGACCGACGGGCTCGACTTTCCTTATCTGTTGCTGCTGGTGTCCGGCGGCCACACCCAGATCGTCGCGGTGCGCGGCGTTGGCGACTACCAGCGCTGGGCGACGACCATCGACGATGCGCTCGGCGAAGCTTTTGACAAGACGGCCAAGATGCTCGGCCTGCCCTATCCAGGCGGGCCCAATGTCGAGAAGGCGGCGGCGACTGGCGACGCCGCGCGCTTCGCCTTCCCGCGACCGATGAAGGGCTCGGCGCAGCCGGATTTTTCCTTTTCCGGGCTGAAGACCGCCGTGCGCCAGGCAGCGACGGCCATCGCCCCATTGAGCGACCAGGACGTCGCCGACATCTGCGCCTCGTTCCAGGCGGCGGTGGCGGATGCCCTGGATGACCGCGTTTCGAGGGCGCTGAACCGATTCCGCCAGGAATTTCCAGGCGAGATGAAGCCTGCGCTCGTCGTTGCCGGCGGTGTCGCCGCCAATCGGACGATCAAGACGACGCTGGAAGCGCTGTGCGAGGGAGCCGGCTTTGCCTTCGTCGCGCCGCCGCTCAAGCTATGCACCGACAATGCGGCGATGATCGCCTGGGCCGGCATCGAGCGGCTGCGCGCCGGCATCGCGGGTGAAAACTCCGCCGATTTCGTGCCGCGCTCGCGCTGGCCGCTGGACAGCATCTCCGCTCCGATGGTCGGCTCGGGCCGGCGCGGGGCCAAGGCATGACCGGCAGCGGGCACAAGGCGCCAAGCGGCTGGCGCATTGCCGTGCTCGGCGGCGGTGCCTGGGGCACGGCGCTGGCGTTGGCCATGCTGCGAGCCGGTCATTTCGTCCGCCTCTATGCGCGCGACCCGGAGACCGTCGCCGCGATCGACCGTGGCGAAAATCCGCGCTATCTGCCGGGCATCGCGCTCCAGCCCGGCATCGTGGCGACAAACGACATCGAGGCCGCGCTCGACGGCGCCGACTGCGTACTGGCGGTAGCGCCGGCGCAGTCACTGCGCGCCATGCTAACGACTGCGAAAACCGACATGCCGAGCGGCGTTCCGCTGGTTCTCTGTGCCAAGGGCATCGAGCGTGACACCGGCGCTTTGCTGTCGGCGATCGTCGACGAGATCCTGCCTGACAATCCGGTCGCCGCCCTGTCCGGCCCGAGCTTCGCCACCGACGTCGCCAGGGGCCTGCCGACGGCGGTGGTGGTCGCCGCCCGCAATGAGGGTTTGGCGGCCGACCTTGCCGCGCGCTTTTCGGCGCAGAATCTGCGCTGCTATTCGAGCGACGACCTCATCGGCGTCGAGATCGGCGGCGCGCTGAAGAACGTCTTCGCCATTGCCGCCGGTGCAGTCACCGGCGCCGGGCTCGGCGCCAGCGCCCAGGCCGCCATGGTGACGCGCGGCTTTGTCGAATTGCGCCGCATCGGCGCTGCTTTCGGCGCCAGGCCGGAGACGCTGATGGGGCTTTCCGGCCTCGGCGACCTGTTGCTCACGTGCTCGTCCGCCCAGTCGCGCAATTTCGCCTACGGGCTGGCGCTGGGGCAAGGCAAGCCGCTTGCCGGGCTGCCACTGGCCGAAGGGGTGCCGACGGCGGCGATCGCCGCCCGAATCGCCACCGAGCGCAACATCGACGCGCCGATCATCACCGCCGTCGCCGCCATACTGGACGGCACGATCACCATTCGCCAGGCGGTGTCGGCGCTGATGACAAGGCCGCTGAAGACCGAAGCCGACGTGTAATGTTGAACAATCCGGAGATGGAAAGATGCTGTTTGCGCTGATTTGCAAGGACAAGCCTGGTAAGCTGCAGGTGCGGCTCGATACGCGGCCCGAGCATGTTGCCTTTTTGGAGGGATTGAACGGCGAGAACAAGCTGGCCTTTGCCGGTCCGTTCCTCGATGCCGACGGCAAGCCGAACGGCAGCCTCGTCGTGGTCGAGGCGCCCGATCTTGCGGCGGCAGAGGCGCTGTCGGCGGCAGACCCCTACGCCGGGGCAGGGCTGTTCGAGAGCGTCGATATCCGGCAATGGAATTGGACCTTCAACAAGCCGGCGAGCGCATGACCCCGAAAATCGGAATCGATTTTCGGAAAGGATCATGCGCAAAATCAAAATGCTGCAGCGTCCTTTGCGCGTCTGAAGGATGCGCGGCGCTGTAGCTGATTTCCAGTCCAGGAGGAGCAAAAAATGAACTACTGGCTGTTCAAATCCGAACCCTCGGTGTTCTCCTTCGAGGACCTCAAGGCGAAGGGCAAGGCCGGCACGCAATGGGACGGCGTGCGCAACTATGCAGCGCGCAACAACATGAAGGCGATGCAGATCGGCGATCTCGGCTTCTTCTACCATTCCAACGACGGGCTCGACGTGGTCGGCATCGTCGAGGTCTGCGCGCTGGCCCATCAGGACACCACGACTGATGATCCGCGCTGGGAATGCGTCGATATCCGCGCCGTCAAGGATGTGCCGAAGCCGGTGACGCTGGAGCAGGTCAAGGCCAACCCGAAACTTGCCGAGATGGCGCTGGTCCGGCTCGGACGGCTTTCCGTGCAGCCGGTGACGCCGGCCGAATGGAAAGAGGTCTGCCGCATGGGCGGCCTGACGCCGGCGCCGTGACGGCGCTGACGCCAAACAGCGCTAAAAACTTCATCCTCGACAACACGGCGCTGATGGCGCCGCCGCATGTGCCGGAGATCCTGCTGCATCTGGCCGACGAGGCGCATGATCTGTGGCAGCGGACAGAGGACGAACTGGCCGAGATCGGTCTGCCGCCGCCTTTCTGGGCCTTCGCCTGGGCCGGCGGCCAGGGCCTTGCCCGCTACATCCTCGACAATCCGTCTGATGTGCACGGCAAGCGCGTGCTCGACTTTGCCTGCGGTTCCGGCCTTGTCGCCATTGCGGCAGCGAAGGCCGGCGCGGCAGAGGTGATCGCCGCCGACATCGACCCGTTCTGCGCGACCGCGATCCGCCTCAACGCCGAGGCCAATGGCGTCGCGATAAAGTTCCTCGGCACCGACTGCATCGGAACCGATGCGGGCTGGGATGTGGTCCTGGCCGGCGACGTCTTCTACGACCGATTCCTCGCCGACCGGCTGATGCCTTGGTTTGCGACGCTCAAGGCGCGCGGCGCCGACATCCTCGTCGGCGATCCCGGCCGCTCCTATCTGCCGAAAGCTGGACTGGAGCCGCTCGCCGTCTACGAAGTGGCGGTAACCCGGGCGCTAGAAGATGCCTTGGTCAAACGCACGACCGTCTGGCGGTTTGCTTGACGCCATCGCCGAACAGGCGTTCCATCACGCATCGATTTTGAGAATACGCATGTCGTTGCCCCAAAACCGCTGGGCACCCCCGCTTCGGGCCCGGGGGCATGCTTTTGGGCGACATGCTTGCGCGGAGGGAAATCATGGATTTTTCAGCAGTGAACTGGCTGGCGGTGATCGTCGCCGCGGTGGTGGCGTGGTTGTTCGGCGCTGCCTGGTACATGGGCCTGAGCAAGCCGTGGCTCAAGGCCACCAGGCTTGATCCGGCGACCATGAGCAAATCGCCGCTGCCCTTCGTCATCAGCTTCGTCGCAGAAATTGTCATGGCGCTCGTCATGTCTCTGATCGTCGGAGCGATGACCGGTGGCGAACCGAGCCTCGTTGCCGGGCTCGTCTTCGGCTTCGTTCTCTGGCTCGGATTCGTCGCCACGACGCTTTCCGTCAATCATCGTTACCAAGGCTTCGGCTGGGATCTGACCATCATAGACTGCGGCCACTGGCTCGGCGTGCTGCTTATCATTGGCGCGGTAATCGGCTGGTTCGGCGCAGGGGAAGTCGCGAGCTGACGCTGCCGCCACGAAATAATGCATGTCGCGCAAAAGTGTGCAGCGGTTTTGCGATAACGACATGCATAAAACAACAACCTAAAGCGCGTCGCATGAGGCGGGTCAAACGCGACGCGCTTTAGGTCGACAACCGCTGCCGGCTGGCCACTCAGAGCGACCTGAAGCTCATCCCAGCGTCGGCTCCGGCTGCGGGTTGTGAACTTCGTTGAGGAGCCAATCCCTGAACGCCACGATCCTCGGGTCGTTGGCCGAGGCGATGGGATAGACCAGGAAGTAGGCGAAGTCGGGCGGAACCTTGATGCCAAGTTCGAAGGGCCGAATCAGCCGTCCCTCGGAAAGGTCGCTCGCCACCATGGCAAAATCGGCGAGCGCAACGGCATTGCCGTCGAGCGCAGCCTGAACGGCGTCGGTCGAGGTGCCGAACACGATCGTCCGGCTGTCGTCGAAATCGTCGACGCCGGCCGCCGCCATCCACATCCGCCAGTTTGGCCAGGTCACGCCTTGTCGCGCCCACTCGATATGGGCGAGCGTGTGGTGGAAGAGATCGCGTGGCTCGCGCAGCGGCGGGCCGGAGGCCAGCAGGCTGGGGCTGCAGACTGGAATGATGATGTTGTCGAACAGCCGGTGGGTGCGAAGGCCCGGGTATTTCCCTGCGCCGAAACGGATGCCGACATCGACGTCGTCGAGGTCGAAATCGCGCAATTCAGAAGCAATGTCGAAGCGGAGCTCGATGCCCGGTCGCTGCTTGCGAAAATCGTCGACGCGTCGCATCAGCCATTTTGTCGCGAACTGTGCGTCGAGTGTCACTTTCAGCAACGCCGTTCCACGCGCCAGCTTGTGCGCCCGTGAGACGGCGCGGCCAAGCAGGTCGAGCGCCTCGGTGGAAGCCTCGAACAGCACCGCGCCCGCCTCGGTCAGCCGGATGGTGCGGCTGGTGCGCGTGAACAGCACGATGCCGAGCTGGTCCTCGATTTCCTTGATCTGGTGGCTGACCGCGGCCGGAGTCAGGCCGAGCTCGTCTGCGGCGCGGGTGAAATTGAGGTGCCGGGCGGCTGCTTCCAGCGTCCTCAGTGCACGGGTTCCAGGCAGCAGGCGCGCCATCAGAATAGGACGAGGAGAGGCCGGTCGAGCATTTTCCAATCCTCAAACAAAACTTGAAGATGAAGAGAAAACTACTCGTTTCTCATTTTGATTTCAATCCGTCATGATGCGTCCATCGAACAAACATCAAACCGGACTTGATGTCCGGAGAAGCGGATTTGCACCATGTCTCACATCGTCTTGAGTCCTGTAACCATCCGCCCGGCCTGGCTGCGCGCGGTGTCTGATTGGTTCCGCCATGCAAAAATGGCGGTCAACCTCCCGCAGGAGAACGTCGACGACCTTCCGGACCGCCAATTGCGCGACATCGGCGCCGAACGCAAGGATGTCGCGCGCGCAATGGATCGGGAACTCGGTCGGTTGGGTCTGCTCGACATCGGATGGCAGAGGAATAGGCAGTAGCCAGTAGGCAGTAGGCAGTAGGCAGTAGGCAAACGAAAAGGCAAGCGGCGCGCCTGGGCAATCCTACGGACACCTTCTTGCTGCCCTACTGCCCTACTGCCCTACTGCCCTACTGCCTACTGCCTACTGCCTACTGCCCTACTCCCCTATTCCCCTACCTCACCACCCTCACCACCGTGCGGTCCGACAGCAGCGGCAGCAGCCGGGCCATCGTGCGTGCCGTCACCGCGACGCAGCCTTGCGTCGGCGTGAAGTCGGGGCGCGCCAGATGAAAGAAGATGGCGCTGCCGCGTCCGCGGCGACGCGGCGAAATGTTCCAGTCGAGCACCAGGCAGGCGTCATAAAGCAGGTCGGCGCGCAGCATCCGCTCGTGGCTGGCGCCATAGGGGATCTTGACCGGACGGTTGTAGTTGCGGTCCTCAGGCACTTCGCACCAGCCGAGATCGCGACCGATCGGCGCCATCGCCAGCCGGGTTTTGCGGCCGCCGGGAAAATGATCGTTACGGAAATATCCCGACAGTATCCGCATCGACCCAAGCGGCGTGGCGCCATCGCCTTCGCGCTTGCCGGCCGATATGCCGCCGCGCCCCAGCGCACAGGAAAACACCAGTTTGCCAGCCTGCAGAAGCCCCTGGCTGGGGTGGCCGGGCCTGGCGCGCACGGTGAGAACACGAAGCCCTTTTCGCAAAAATGCGCTCGCCTCATTGCGCGCGCGTTTTTTCTTGTATGATCGTGCCACGGAACAAATCATTGTGATCGGCTGTTGTGCCGGTCAGCTTCCGCATAAACAGGCAGCGGTCAACTGAATTTTCTTTTCAAAACAACGGATTGATCCATGACTTCACGCACCATTCTGATCGTCGATGACGATGACGACCTGCGCGGCACGCTCGTCGAGCAATTGTCTCTCTATGAAGAATTCGACGTCCTGCAGGAATCAACCGCCGCCAAAGGGATCGCCACGGCCCGCGGCGGCATCATCGATCTGCTCATCATGGATGTCGGCCTCCCCGACATGGATGGCCGCGAGGCGGTGAAGATACTGCGCAAGGGCGGCTACAAGTCGCCTATCATCATGCTGACGGGACACGACACCGATTCCGACACGATTCTCGGCCTCGAAGCCGGCGCCAACGACTATGTGGTCAAGCCGTTCCGCTTCGCGGTTCTCCTGGCCCGCATCCGTGCCCAGCTTCGCCAGCATGAGCAGAGCGAAGACGCCACCTTTTCGGTCGGCCCCTACACTTTCAAGCCTAGCCAGAAGCTTCTGATCGACCAGCGCGGCGCCAAGGTGCGGCTGACCGAAAAGGAAGCCTCGATCATCAAGTATCTCTATCGCGCCGACCAGAAGGTGGTGACGCGCGACGTGCTGCTCGAGGAAGTGTGGGGCTACAATTCCGGCGTCACCACGCACACGCTGGAAACCCATGTCTATCGGCTGCGCCAGAAGATCGAGCGCGATCCTTCCAACGCAGAAATTCTTGTGACAGAAAGTGGTGGCTACAAGCTGGTTCCTTAAATATTTAATCATTCAATCAGCGGTTAGGGGAGGCGCCGCTTTCGGGTACGATCCTGAGACTGGAGGTGGTTCTGGATCGAGCTCGCTGACGCAACGGCCCAAAAACCGGATTCGTTTTTTGGAAAGCCCGGTGCGTCGATTTCAAAGCGTTTAGAGCGTCCTTTGCCGCGTCCAAAGGAACGCTCGGCGCTCCAATGGAGGGATTGGACTGGCCGTTCGGGGACACAGCTAGATGGCGTTGGATGACGACATCCGCATCCTATCCGCCGTGAGGCTCTTTGAGAGCTTCACGGATGAACAGCTGCGTTTGCTCGCTTTTGGCGCGGAAACCACCAGGCTGCAGGCCGACCACAAGCTCTACCGCGAGGACGACGAGGCCGATTGCGCCTATATCGTGGTCAGCGGGCGCATCGTGCTGTATCGCGAGCAGGATGGCGCCCGCATCCCGATAGGCACGGCCGGCCCCGGTACAATGCTGAGCGAACTGGCGCTGATCGCCGACACCAACCGGTTGACCAGCGCATCCGCCGAGATCGATTCGGAAGTGCTGCGGCTCAGCCGCAAGATGTTCCACCGCATCCTGGAGGAATATCCCGATATCGCGGTCCACCTGCACCAGCGCATCTCCGAGGATTTTCTGGCAATGATCCGCCGCATCGAGAAGCTGGCGCCACGTTTCGACGACTGAACTAGCTGACGCCTCGAACGTTCTTGGATCTGTAGAGGCACCAGAGTGGTTTCTTGAATTCAAGTTCACCCTGGCCCAGAAGTCGAAAACCGCAACGTTGATAGAAGCCCAAATTCTTGCGTTCCGCGGTTTCGAGAAACGTCCCCGCTGAGACAGGGTCTCTTTCAGAAAGGTCGCAGTAGGCCTCGATGAGAGCGAGGCCAGCCCCCTTTCCCTGAATTGAGGGATGGACCCCCAAAACCCCAAGATAAAAATGTGGCACCGACGGCTCGTATTTCTCGCTGATCGTCTGAGACTTCGCGAAGCGCGACACCATCAACTCCTGCCGTTGCTGGAGTGAGGCCCATCTCTCCCGGTGATCCGGAAGCCATTCCGGTCGTTGCGTATCATAGCCCATCGCCGAACCGAGGATGCGGCCTTCGCTCTTTAATACCAGCACTGGCATGCCAAGCGCGAGACGCGCTACCATAAGGATCGAGAAGAACTCAGTCACGAGTTCCAATCGTAGTGCAGGATCCCCTTCGAAGAAGAAGGTCATATGCGGATCGCCTGCAAAGGCATCTGCCAGGCAGCCGGCCGCCGATGTCACATCCGACGTTTGTGCTGCAACTATCTCCATGTAGCCTAGCCAAACTCCCCTCAGGATCTCAGAGGCTATTAAACCTCCCGTGTCTCGTCGAGAGGCACTTGATCATGCTCCGCCCGCTTTGGGACAAAATGCTCTACTCGAGGTTGAACCGCGCTATGACCGGCACATGGTCTGAAGGCCGTTGCCAGCCGCGCGCCGGCCGCAGGATCTCGTAGCCGGCAAAGCTCGGCACCAGGTTTGGCGACGACCAGACATGGTCGAGCCGCCGGCCGCGATCCGACGCTTGCCAATCCTGCGCGCGATAGCTCCACCAGGTGTAGAGCTTCTGCTCGTAAGGCACGTTGAGCCGCATCAGGTCGACCCAGTCGCCGGCGAGCCGCATCGCCTCGAAATTTTCGGTCTCGACCGGCGTATGGCTGACCACTTTCAGGAGCTGCTTGTGCGACCAGACATCGTGCTCGAGCGGCGCGATGTTGAGGTCGCCGACCAGGATCGAGCCGGACACTTCGTCCTGCTCGGCGCGGATGACGTTCATTTCGGCGACGAAATCCAGCTTGTGCTTGAACTTGCGGTTGATGATGGGGTCGGGCTCGTCGCCGCCGGCCGGAACGTAGAAATTGTGCAGCAGGATCGCCTTGCCGCCGGCCCGCACGGTGACCGACAAATGCCGGCAGTCCTCGATCTCGCAGAAGCGGCGTTTTTCGACAATCGCGATCGGCCGGCGCGCCACCGTCGCCACGCCGTGATAGCCCTTCTGGCCGTGGAAGGCGATGTGCTGATAGCCGAGCTTGCGAAACGCCTTCTCGGGAAACAGTTCGTCGGGAACTTTGGTTTCCTGCAGGCACAGCACGTCCGGTGCCTGTTCGACAAGCAGGCGTTCGACGAGCGGCATGCGCAGGCGGACGGAATTGATGTTCCAGGTGGCGACGGAAAAGGTCATGCGAAAGGTCCGGGACAGCACGGTGCCGCAGGAACCGGGATAGCTCCGACGGGCTGGTGCCTTTTTTGGCGAGGCAGTTCCCGGAAACTACTGCCAGTCAGATGCTGCAAAAACAAGCCGGGCGCAATCGTTGACCCCGGCGCCGCCCCTCATTGCCCTGCCGGGCATCTCTCCCCGTGAACGGGGAGAAAGAAGCTGGCTGCAGCCACGGCGCCTTTCCTTCAACCATGGTGGATGGCGAAACTGTCGATCACAGCGTCCTGCTCCCCGTTTACGGGGAGAAGATGGCGGCAGCCAGATGAGGGGCACCGCTGACGTCCGGAAAGTCTCCCCACGACGATGCGCAGGAAAACCGCCATTCGCAGGCCGGCCTCACCTGAATAACAGCGGATCCTACCGCGACCTGGTGTTCAGTTCGCGGTTCGCCGTATAGTCGATGGCAAAAGTGTCGGGGGCGAAACTTACGCCTTCCCTGACGTTGAAGATCATCACCGTCGTGTCCTTGCCTTGCGCATCGGTGATCGTCCACTGGCGCAATTCGTAGGTTTTCGGATCGAACATCATGGTGATCTTCGAACTGCCGAACACTGATTTGTCGGCGAGTTGGATGGTGGTGACGTCGTTCTCTTCCTTGACGCTTTTGACGCGGCCGCCGGAGAGGTCGATCTTGGTGTCGAGCAGTAGCTTGAGCGGCGTTTTCGAAAGTGGGTAGAGATCGGACGTTTTCAGCCGCCTGTTGAGGATGACCACCGACTTGCCGTCGGAAATCACGCGGAAATTCGACGTCCCATCGTAGTTGAAGCGGATCTTGCCCGGGCGTTCCAGAAAGAACTTGCCGCCGGTCTGCTCGCCCTTGGGTCCGAACTGCACAAATTCGCCGGCCATCGATTTGACTGAGGAAAAATGGTCGGCGATCTTCTGCGCGGTGGCTGGCACCGCGGCTTGTGCCGACGCCAGCAACTGGACCCCAGGCACGACATTGATGGCCGCAGCACCGGCCAGGACCAGGCCGAGGCCAAGCAGTTGGCGGCGGGTTGGGGCAAAATCGCTGATCGTGGCGAAAGAAGCGTTTTTCATGCCGGTTACTCTCGTCTGGTTTATCTGTTGTCGCAGTGTTTGGGCCCCCAGTTGGGCTTAAGTTTGGCGGCCGAACAGCGCTTGGTCGTTGCAAACGCGCCAGAAGGATCAAAGTTGCTGCCGTCAGGCTGCAGCCGCGAAAATCCTGTCGGTTGGTGCCGGGCGGGTCAGAACTTGTCGTCCTCCGTCGGCACCAGAATCTCGCGTTTTCCGGCATGGTTGGCCGGTCCGACAATGCCTTCCTTCTCCATCTTCTCGATAATCGAGGCGGCGCGATTGTAGCCGATGCCGAGCCGGCGCTGGATGTAGCTGGTCGAGGCCTTGCCGTCGCGCAGCACCACGGCAACCGCCTGGTCGTAGGGATCGTCGGAATCCTCGAAATTGCCGCCGCCGCCACCGCCAGAGCCGCCCTTGCCCGACGGCTCGTCGTCGTCCTCGTCGTCATCCTCGGTAATGGCATCGAGATATTCCGGCACGCCCTGCAGCTTCAGATGCGCGACGATCTTCTCGACCTCGTCATCGGAAACGAAGGGACCGTGCACGCGCTGGATGCGGCCGCCGCCGGCCATGTAGAGCATGTCGCCCATGCCAAGCAGCTGTTCGGCGCCCTGCTCGCCCAGGATGGTGCGGCTGTCGATCTTCGACGTCACCTGGAAGGAGATGCGGGTCGGGAAGTTGGCCTTGATCGTGCCGGTGATGACGTCGACCGACGGCCGCTGCGTCGCCATGATGACGTGGATGCCGGCGGCGCGCGCCATCTGCGCCAGGCGCTGCACCGCGCCTTCGATGTCCTTGCCGGCGACCATCATCAAGTCGGCCATCTCGTCGATGATGACGACGATGTAGGGCATTGGTTCGAGATCGAGGTTTTCCGTCTCATAGACCGCTTCGCCGGTCTGCCGGTCGAAGCCGGTCTGCACGGTGCGCGAGATTTTTTCGCCCTTCTTCTCGGCCTGTTGCACCCGCGCGTTGAAACCGTCGATGTTGCGGACGCCGACCTTGGACATTTTGCGGTAGCGGTCCTCCATCTCGCGCACGGTCCATTTCAGCGCCACCACCGCCTTCTTAGGATCGGTGACGACAGGCGTCAAAAGATGCGGGATGCCGTCATAGACCGAGAGCTCGAGCATTTTCGGGTCGATCATGATCAGCCGGCAGTCCTGCGGCGTCAGTCGGTAGAGCAGCGACAGGATCATGGTATTGATGGCGACCGACTTGCCCGAACCGGTGGTGCCGGCGACCAGCACGTGCGGCATTTTGGCGATGTCGACGATGACCGCCTCGCCATTGATGGTCTTGCCGAGCGCCAGCGCCAGCTTGGCCTTGGTGGTCTCGAAATCGCGGCTGGCCATGATTTCCCTGAGATAGACGGTCTCGCGCTTGGCGTTCGGCAGCTCGATGCCGATGGCGTTGCGACCAGGCACCACGGCGACGCGGCAGGCGATCGCGCTCATCGAGCGGGCGATGTCGTCAGACAGGCCGATGACCCGCGACGATTTGATGCCGGGCGCCGGTTCCAGTTCATAGAGCGTGACGACCGGGCCAGGACGGACATGGATGATCTCGCCCTTGACGCCGAAATCCTCCAGCACGCCCTCGAGCAGGCGGGCATTCTGCTCCAGCGCGTCCTTGGACAGGCTGGCGTCGCGCACGACGTTCTTCGGCTCGGACAGGAAATGCAGCGACGGCATTTCGAATTGTTCGGAGCCGATCAGCGAGGTCTGCGCTTCGCGCTGGACACGCGCGCCCGGAACCGGCCGCGGCGCCGGCGCCGCGACGCGGGTGGCCGCATCGGAGCGGAACGGTTGCACCTTCGTATTGGGCGTAGCGCTGCGCGTGGGCTCCGGCGCAAAATCCATGTCATCGTCAAAAACATCGGCGTCGTCGGGATCGAGCGAGGCGCTGCGGTCGTTGACCATGGCGGCGAAGAATTCCGGCTCGACGCGGGCGCGGCCATCGGCGCTCATCCGCGATTCGGCGAATTCAGCCGATTCGACCCGTTCGGCAGCGCGCCGCCAGGCGCTGGCGCGCGGCTCCATCTCCGGTTCGAAATCGTCGCGCTCGCGGCGGCGGGCGGCGCGGCGGCGAAGATAGGCGCGCAACGATAGCCACCAATGCGTGATCGCGCCTAGCGCCAGAATGCCCTCGTCGCCCTCATCCTCGTCATCGTCGAAAAGCAGGTCGTCCTGGTCCCTCGGATCGGCTGCAGCCGGTTGCTCCAGGACGGCGAAACCGTTCTTGCGTGCAATCAGCGCCGAGCCGTAGGCAAACAGCCACAGTGCCGGCGCGGCCAGAAGCACGGCGAGCACGCTGGCGATGAGACCGGTCGGATAGCCGCCGACGACGAGGCTGGGAATCTTGAGCACCATATCGCCGAACACACCGCCAAGACCGGTCGGCAGCGGCCAGGTCTTGGGCGGAACCACGCAGCCGGCCATGGCCGCGGCAAGCACCGCATAGCCGAACCAGGCGAGCCCGCGCTTCGGCAGCCTGTCGACGCCGCGCGCCGAAAACAGCAGAAATCCCCAGACCACCGCCGGCACCAGCGCCGCGACCGCAGCAAGGCCGAAGAACTGCATGGCTAGGTCGGAGAAGACAGCGCCCACATAGCCCATGGCGTTGGTGACGATGTTGTCGGTGGCGTGAGAGAAGCTTGGGTCTGCGACGTTCCAGGTGGCGAGGCTGGCGACGCCGAAGGCGACCAGCGCAAACAGGCCGGCGCCGACCAGCCGGCCGACCTGGCGCCGCGCGAACGCCCGGATGCCGTGCTCCGTATCGGCCAGCGCAAGCGGTGCTGAAGCCCCTAAACGCATTCGTCGTTCCCCGTCTGTCATGGACTGGCCGGACGCATGACGCACTCCGGCAGATTCGGATGCCAGACTATCGGCGGGAAGGTTAAGGCAGCATTAACTATAAGGGGTTGGGGGAAGTATCTTGCGGCTAATGTCTGGCTTGGCCATCTGCGCGCAAAAAAGAGGCCCGGAACCGGTCCGGGCCTCAATGCGTGAGCCCTTTTTGGGAGCGTCACGACGGGAGGATGCGGGGCGGCTGCGCCGCCCCGGGCCAGGCTTACGGGTGATAGGCCGCTTCGCCATGCGCGGTGAGGTCGAGCCCTTCGCGCTCGGCTTCGGCTGTCGGGCGCAAGCCCACGATCATATCGACGATCTTGTAGAGGATGGCGCTGCCGATGCCCGACCACAGGACGGTTACCAGGACCCCCTTGAACTGCGACCACAGCTGGGTCGCCGTGCCGGCATAACCGGCGGCGAAGTCGGCCGTCGAATAATCGACGATGCCGGCGCCGCCGAGGGCGGGGTTGACCAGGATGCCGGTGCCGAGCGCGCCGATGATGCCGCCGACGCAATGGATGCCGAAGACATCGAGGCTGTCGTCGTAGCCGAACTTGTTCTTCACGACCGAGACGAAGAAGTAACAGACGCAGCTGGCGACGATGCCGAGCACGATAACGCCCATCGGTCCGCCAAAACCGGCAGCGGGCGTGACGGCGACAAGGCCGGTAACAGCACCCGAAACCGCGCCAAGCATGGAGGCTTTGCCGCGCAGCAGCGTTTCAAGCACGATCCAGGTCACTGCCGCCGCGGCTGTGGCGACGAAGGTGTTGACCATGGCCAGCACCGCATAGGCGTTGGCTTCGAGGTTGGAGCCGGCGTTGAAGCCGAACCAGCCGACCCACAGCAGCGACGCGCCGACCATGGTCAGCGTCATCGAATGCGGCGCCATGACGTCCTTGTTGTAGCCGATGCGCTTGCCGATCATCAGCGCGCCGACAAGGCCGGCGATGCCGGCATTGATGTGAACGACGGTGCCGCCGGCGAAGTCGATGGCACCGAAGCTGAAGATGAGCCCCGACGGGTCGCTGTAAGCGCTCGGGCCGCCCCAGAACCAGACCATATGCGCGATCGGGAAGTAGACGAATGTGACCCACAGGATGGTGAATAGGATCACGGCCGAAAACTTGACGCGTTCGGCGAAGGCGCCGACGATCAGGGCGGGCGTGATGCAGGCGAAGCTCATCTGGAAGATGACGAACACCAGCTCAGGAATGGCGACGCCCTTGGTAAAAGTTTCCGACACCGTCGTCACGTCGACGCCGGCGAGAAACATCTTGGAAAGGCCACCGACGAAGGCGTTGCCGGGGGTGAAGGCAAGGCTGTAGCCGTAGAAAACCCAGACGATCATGACCACGCTGGTGATGGTGAAGACCTGCATCAGCACCGACAGCATATTCTTGGCGCGAACCAGGCCGCCGTAGAAAAGGGCAAGGCCGGGAATGGTCATCAGCAGCACCAGGATGGTGGAGATCATCATCCACGTCGTGTCGCCCTTGTCGACGGTAAAGGCCGGCGCCGCTGGCGCGGCCGGTGCGGCTGGCGCCGCTTCCTGCGCGAACGCGGCGACCGTGCCCAGTGCTGCGATAGCGAGTGAGCCCAGCAGCGCGGTGCGCGCCGCCGACTTCAAAGTGGAAGGAATATTCATTGAACTCTCCATTGGAATACGTTTCCGCAGCTCAAAGCGCGTCGGTGTCTGTTTCGCCGGTGCGAATGCGCACCGCCTGGTCGATGCCGAAAACGAAGATCTTGCCGTCGCCGATCTGACCGGTCTTGGCCGCCGCAGTGATGGCTTCGACGGCCTTGTCGACCATGTCCAGGCCGACTGCGACTTCGATCTTGATCTTCGGCAGGAAGCTGACCGCGTATTCCGCCCCGCGATAGATTTCCGTGTGTCCCTTCTGACGCCCGTAGCCTTTGACTTCGGTGACGGTCAGGCCCTGGATGCCGACTGCGGTGAGCGCTTCGCGCACCTCGTCGAGCTTGAACGGCTTGATGATTGCCATCACGATTTTCATAAGGTTTCACCCTTTACTGTTGCGGGTCCCCCGCGTTTGCACGACTTCGCCGATCCCATGAGAGCCGGTGAGTGCCCGCTAGGATTCAAGCTCCGTGCCAGTTGCCGAAGCAGGGTATTAAGCTGCTGTTAAATAAGGACTTGGGGAAGGTTTGTCGGCTGACTGTTCATGGTCGCGGCAGCGCCGCTGATTAAAAAATGGGCAATTTTGCAAAATTGCCTATTCGGCGGGCGGCCGCTTCAGCCTGATCAGGCCTTCCTGGGCAACCGAGGCGATCAACGTGCCGTCGCGGGCAAACAGCGACCCGCGCGTGAACCCCCGCGACCCTTGCGTCGACGGGCTGTCCTGCGTGTAGAGTATCCAGTCGTCGAGTGGATGGCTGCGATGGAACCACATCGCGTGATCGAGGCTCGCCGCCTGGATGTCGCTATCGAAGATGGCGCGGCCATGCGCAAAGGTCGAGGTATCGAGCAGCGTCATGTCGGAAAGATAGGCAAGCACTGCCGCCTGCCTGCCGCGATCGCCCGGAACCGGGCCGGTCGTGCGGATCCAGATGTTCTGTTTCGGCTCCAGCTTTTCCCGGCTGGTGTAATGCTCCAGCATCACCGGCTTCATCTCGATCGGCCGGTCACGCTCCCAGTAGCGCCTGATGCCGTCGGGCACCGCGGCGCCGAACTTGCCGATCAATTCGCGCTGCGACAGCAATGTGTCGGGCGCCGGCACGTCCAGCGGCATCGGCACCTGGTGCTCGAGACCGACCTCGTCCTGCTGGAACGAGGCTTCCAGCGAAAAGATCGCCTGGCCGTGCTGGACAGCCACGACACGCCGCGTGGTGAAGGAGCCGTCGTCGCGGATGCGGTCGACCTGATAGATGATCGGCACCTTGGTGTCGCCCGGCCGCATGAAATAGCCGTGCAGCGAATGCACGTGGCGTTCGGGCTCGACCGTTCGCTGGGCGGCGACCAGCGCCTGGGCGATGGTCTGGCCGCCGAAGACACGCTGCCAGTCGAGTTTGGGGCTGCGACCACGGTACAGGTTGTGTTCCAGCTGCTCGAGGTCGAGAATGCCGAGAAGCTCGTCCATGGCCGCTGTCATGTTTCGCGCCCTCACCGCAAAAGTGTTATGGCGGTTTCCGACAGGAATGACGGGCAGTCAAGGGCCGGACGAGAATTTGGCCGGAAAGGAATTTGCCATGGTCGACGGCAAGGCGGATGCAAAAAACCGAACCGCGCTCGACATTCTGGTCGCCGGCGCCGGCTATGTCGGCCTTGCCGCCGCGGTATCGCTGAAACAGGCGCGGCCGAGCCTGGCGGTCGCTGTCGTCGACGCCGCGCCCGCCGGCATCTGGCAAAAGGACGGCCGCGCCTCGGCGATCGCCGCTGCCGCTTGCCGCATGCTCGACCAGCTCGGCGTCTGGGCCGAAATCGCCCCCGAGGCGCAAGCGATCACCGAGATGATCGTCACCGATTCGCGCACTTCCGATCCGGTCCGCCCGGTGTTTCTCACTTTTGATGGCGAGGTCGCGCCTGGCGAAGCGTTTGCGCATATGGTCGCCAACAGGGATTTGAATGGCGCCTTGCGCCGGCGCGCTGAAACACTCGGCATCGACATCATCGAAGGCGTCGCCGTCAGTGCCTTCGACGTCAACGGCGCCGGCATCACCGTGCATCTTGCCGACGGCGCGACGCTGAAGGCGCGGCTGCTGGTCGCCGCCGACGGCGTCAACTCGAAGCTGCGCGACATGGCCGGCATCAAGACGGTGAAGTGGGAGTATGGCCAGTCCGGCATCGTCTGCACCGTCGCGCATGAACGGCCGCACAACGGCCGCGCCGAGGAGCATTTTCTGCCAGCCGGCCCGTTCGCCACGCTGCCGCTCAAGCCGGGCAAGGACGGCACCAACCGCTCGTCGATCGTCTGGGTCGAGCGGTCGCAAGATGCCGAAAAACTGGTCGACGGCGACGACCTCGTCTTCGAGCATGAGCTCGAACAGAGGTTTGGCCTGAAGCTCGGCGAAATCCGCGTCGCCGACAGGCCGCGCGCCTGGCCGCTCGGCCTGACCATCGCCCGCGATTTCGTCGCGCCGCGCATTGCGCTCGCCGGCGACGCCGCCCACGGCATCCACCCGATCGCCGGCCAGGGCCTCAATCTCGGTTTCAAGGATGTCGCGGCATTGGCCGAAGTGGTGGTCGAGGCCGACCGGCTCGGCCAGGATTTCGGCGCGCTCGACGTGCTCGAACGCTACCAGCAGTGGCGACGCTTCGACACGCTGCAGATGGGCATCACCACCGATGTCCTGAACCGGCTGTTTTCCAACGACGTCGGCCCGCTGCGCGCCGTCCGCGACATCGGCCTCGGCCTCGTCGAACGCATGCCGCGGCTGAAGGATTTTTTTATCCGCCAGGCGTCCGGTCTGTCGGGCAACACGCCGAAACTGCTCAAGGGCGAGGCGATCTAGCGTCAACAAGCTTGGGCGGTTGGCTCAGGACCCCGGCACGTTCTAGATCGCCCTGACCTCGATCGTGCCGATTTCGGCCAGCGGAATCCCGCCGGCGATCTCCAGCGTCTCGTCGATGTCCGCCGCCTCGATCATGACGAAGCCGAGCAATTGCTCCTTGGTCTCGGCGAAGGGACCATCGGTGATCAGCCGCTTGCGGGTGTTAGAAATGCCCACAGAGCCCCTTATGCATTCGTTTTCGAAGGTCAGCCTGCGCGCGTGGCGTTGACTAATATAGGGGGCGACAGGCTTGTGCGGATAGCCTTCATGGTTATCTCGAACCCGGCGCTGCCGTCGAGAAGGCGCTCTATCATAAGTGCCCCCTCGAGCGAAGAGACAACAATACGAGCGGCTTGCAGATCGTCGAGGCTTGCATTGACCTCCGCGTTCTGCCTGCCCACCTGATAGATCTTCTCGATCCAGGCCAGATGCTCGCGAAAAAAAGCGACCGTTCCCGTTCTCAAATCGACCGGCAGAATTTCAAGCTCCGACGACAACGCCGCGCACAAACATCCGAGCCCCTTGTCGACCCCTATCAGATAGAGCCGGCCGTAGGCGTCGATCCGATCCAGAGCGTTGCCGAAATTCTCCTCGATCCGATGAAGAGCACCCATGTAACGGTCGCGATAGGTTTGCAGTACCGTTGCAACGAGCCCTTCCTTAGTTGGAAAATGGTAGTGGATACTCGCTTTACGAATGCCCACCCGATCGGAAAGGTCCGCATAACTGAAGCCCGAATATCCACGGCGACGGATCAAGCCCTCCGCGCTCGTTAAAAGCTCATTCCGCATGTCAGACACTTGGATTCGCCCTCCCAAATGATCGCTAAAGCTGCACTCTATAAAACCTACCTATGAATAGATAGGGATGCCTCGTAAATGTGAATGCCTGGCTGTAGCCAGGCATTCGACCCTGCATATCGCACTACCTGCAAACGTGCGGAGCTTGATCAGGACTTCGTACCGAATTGGATGCTGATATTGCTTGCCTATCTACTAGTAGGATGATAATTGTCGATCACGTATTGATCGCAATCGTCCGCACCTCCATCAGAAGGCGGAATGCAGGCCTTACGTCCCAGGCTGGAAGGTCCGCCTGCGGAACATCGACCAATGACTTCAAAGGAGGCTCAATTGACTGCAACGAAGAAGCCCTTCGCCGACATCAAAGCGATCCGCGAAACGCAGGACGTCGTCCGCAACCAGCCGGAACTCGGCAAGGTCACATTCAAGATCAAGGGGCAGGCGAATGGTGGTCTTGCCATCGCCACTCAGACGGGGCCGCTGATCCAGAACGGCCAGGCGGACAATGCGCGCGATGGAAAATTCTCGCTCATCAGCGACGAGCCGGTGTCACTTCTCGGTACGGACACCGGTGCGAGCCCAGCGGAATATGTGCTTCAGGCACTTGCCGGCTGCTATACCGTGACCCTTGCCTCCATGGCCGCCAGCAAAGGGATCGATCTCAGCGGACTCGAACTCGACCTGGGCTTCGATATCGATCTCAACGGCTTCCTGGGCCTTGACGAGACGGTTCGCAAGGGTGCGCAGGCGATCAATGTCGACGTCAAGCTGACCAGCGACGCGGCAAACCGCGAGCAGCTCGAGGAGTTGGTACGCGAACTGCCAAACAATTCCCCGATCCACGACACCCTGGCCAATCCGGTCAAGATTGCGGCGCGTCTGGTTTGACCGATCGTGGCCGGCGGGGAACCTCTCCTCGCCGGCACACCAATTTACGTTCGTCACCGAAACTCAACTAAAGCGGCATAGATCCATCACGCGCCCTTGAACGCCGAGACGTCCGGGATGATCGGCACACGTTTCCTGTCGAAATGCGCAAAGCGCCCGCTGCTCATAAATGTGAGCCGAGGCGGGCTGGTGGACAACGCAGCTCTTGCCGTGGCGCTCGACGCCGGGATGATCAGAGGTGCCGCACTCGACGTGGTCGATGGCGAGCCCTCTCCCCCGCAGTCGCTCCTCAACCTAACGGATGTGATCATCACGCCGCATGTCGCTTACGCATCGACTGCTGCAATGGTGGAACTGCGCACACGAGCTTGCGAGGAGGTCATTCGCACACTGCGCGGTGAACAACCGCGCAATGCATGCAACACTCCTCGCGTGACCTAAGACTTCAACTGCGGATTTTCCCGGTTAGCGCGCTACCAAGCTGACCCCAAACTATTGATTCGCCAAAATTGCGTTTCGGATCCGGTCGAGCCCTTCCTGCAAGACGGAACGAGGGCAAGCAAGGTTCAGCCGGATATGGCCCTCGCCGCTGTCCACGAACATTTCGCCACCCTCGATGACAACACCGGCCCGTTCGAGGAAGAAGCGCGTCAGGTTGACCGAACCTGAGAAATAGGCGCGCAAGTCGATCCAGGCAAGATAGGTCGCCTCGGGAATACGCAACCTTGCATTCGGGAGATGCCCCCGCACAAACTCGTCTGCAAGCGCAAAGTTCCCATCCAGGTAGACCCGCAGTTCGTCCAACCATGCCTCGCCCCCGCGATAGGAACCGATGGCGGCCGCAAGGCTAATCGGGTTGATGAACGGATAGTGCAGTTCGTTCCAAACCGCTCTTAGCGCCTCATCGGGGATGACGATTGTGGCAATCATCATCCCGGCAAGATTGAAGGTCTTACTCACCGCCATGCATGTGACGATCTCGCGGCTTTCCGGGAAAAGCTTGGCGAGTGGCGTGTGTTTGAGCCCGCTGCGAAGCAGGTCGCAATGGATTTCGTCGGAAATGATCTTCAAGCCGTGTTTGAAGCAGATTTCCGCGAGGCGCCGCAACTCGGCTTCGCTCCACAGCCGCCCGGTTGGATTGTGTGGGTGACACAGGAAGAAGACCTTGACCGAGATGTCCGCCGCCTTCTCTTCGAAATCTTTGAAATCGACCTCGTAGTGGCCATCATTGTTGATGAGCGGTGATGTGACCAATGTTCGGCCGCTCTTCACCGTAGCGTGCTTGAAGTAACCGTAGGAGGGGCTGAGAGTCAGCACCTTGTCATGCGGTCCGCAGAGATAGCTGACGAGGCCGAACAGTGCAGGGATGACACCGAGCGACAAGACCAGCTGCTCGCGCGGAAAGCTCCAACTGTGCCGGCGCTGACACCAGGCGTCGAAGACATCATAGAGTTGGTCGTCGTAGTTCATCGTATAGCCGAATATCGGATGCTTCAACCGATGCAACATTGCATCCAGCGCGGCTTGTGGGGCGGCGAACTGCATATCGGCGACCCACATCTGGATGATGTCCTCTTTCGGCCGATCGAGCACGACGGGCGCGGTCCTCTGCGAGAAGAGATATTTCTCATACCCTTCAGCCGCGGACGCATTGCTATCGAGACGGGAATTCAGGCGGTCGAAATCGTGGTGCATTGGAGACTAACCAGGAAGCGCGGGTGGATTGCGCTGGACATCGTTGCGTTGAAAGCAATTTAATCTGCAAATTGACGCAATGCTTGCTGATGTTTTTACCGGAATAGCCAACCACTGGCAGATTCCACCAAGGAACAACGAAATGGACGAGATTGATTTCAAGATCCTCATAGAGTTGCAAAAAGACGGTCGGCTCACCAATCAAGAGTTAAGCGAACGCGTGAATCTGTCACCTTCCCCGTGCCACAGGCGCGTCCGGCTTTTGGGAGAAGCCGGCGTGATAGAAGGTTATGGTGCGCGGCTCAGCCATAGGGCTCTCGGAATGCCGATCATCGCCTTCATTCTTGTCCGGCTCGCGGCGCAGAGCAAAAGCGCCATGGCAGAATTCGAGGTGGGTATTCGCCGAACATCCGAGATCACCGCCTGTTATCTCATGTCAGGACGGCAGGATTATCTACTTCAGGTGTTCACCGCCTCATTGGATAGTTATGAAGAATTCGTGCGCAACAAACTCTCAGAGCTGCCGGGTATCGGATCTTGGGAGACGAATTTCGTGTTTGGGGAAATCAAGAAGAGCTTCCTGACGCCGAAAATAGGTTCACGTTGATCTCCCCGGGCGAAGGCAGGGAGGGAACCGAATCGGCGTGGTCGCTACCAGCGACAATTATGGATCGCTATGACGCCCGTCTTCGATGGCCTGATGGAAGAATAGGGCCGAGCTTACCGCTCCGTGCCATCGCGATCATTGCTGCGCTGGCGCTCCTGTTCCGCCTGCCGGAGGATCTGCTGGCGCTGCTCGTTCCGTGCACCTTTGGCAGCCCCAGCCTGCTCCCGCGCAGCGATCTAGCGCGGTTCGCTCAGGACCCCGGCACGTTGTAGATCGCCCTGACCTCGATCGTGCCGATTTCGGCCAGCGGAATCCCGCCGGCGATCTCCAGCGCCTCGTCGATATCGCCGGCCTCGATCATCACGAAGCCGAGCAATTGCTCCTTCGTCTCGGCGAAGGGACCATCGGTGACCAGCCGCTTGCCCTTGCGCCGGCGCACGGTTTTCGAGGTTTTTACCGATTGCAGCGCCTGCGCGATGATCAGCCGACCGCTTTGCTCCACTGATTTGTCATAGGCCAACGAGTCGGCGTCGAGCTTGGCCAGCCTCTCCGGACTCATTGCATAAAGGTCTTTTTCCTCACCATAGACCAGGCAAACATATTTCATCTCTCATCTTCCTTGTTGTGACGAACCGTTGGCAGCCAAGGTCTCAGCCGGGCTTTTGACCGCCGCATGATCAAGAAGGGATACCGCAACCCCTATCATCGCGACCGCAGCAAGCAGTCGACCGAAACCGCAAGGTTGCCGATCCAACCAGTCGGCTTCCTGTTCAGCCGCCTTTCGGCCGGTGTCCCTCCAGTGAGCAGAAAACAGATTATCCATGATGTCCTCCATTCGGCGACGAAACCCGTGGCCGCCCGCAGGACGGCCGAGGCCGATGGAAGTCGACATTTTTGCACGCGAATTTTTTTAACGGATCGCCATTGGCGCGAAAGCACGGGTGGCCTTCGTGCCCGCGCGCGCTATAGTCGACCAGACGCCGATCACGGCTCAGCCACCACAATCAAGGAGGACTTCATGGACCGCACCGCAAACGCCGTCTGGCAAGGCAATCTGAAAGAGGGCAAGGGCACGCTCGACACGCAGAGCGGGGCTCTGAAAGGCACGCCCTACTCGTTCAAGATGCGCTTCGAGGATGAAAGCGGCAAGTCCGGCACCAATCCGGAGGAGCTGATCGCAGCAGCGCATGCCGGCTGCTTCGCCATGCAGTTCTCTCACTTCCTGGCCGAGAACGGCACCCCCGCCACCGAACTCGACGCCAAGGCGGTGGTGACGCTGATTCCTGGCACGGGGATCACCGGCAGCGCGCTGACGCTGGTCGGCAAGGTGCCTGGCATCGATGCGGCGAAGTTCCAGGAGCTGGCCGAGAAGGCCAAGGCCGAATGCCCGGTGTCGAAGGCGCTCGGCGCCATAAAGGTTTCGCTCGACGCCAGGCTGGGTTGAAGCCCAGCCTTCGGAGAGTGGGCGATCCTTCGCGCCCCCCTCTGCCCTACCGGGCATCTCCCCACGAGGGGGAGATCGGCAGCTTCGCCGTCCCGCCCTGTTGCAGCATTGGAGATCGGCGAAAGCCGAGGTGACGTCCAATCTCCCCCCTTGTGGGGGAGATGTCCGGCAGGACAGAGGGGGTGCTGTCCAGGGTGCTGTCCCTCCGACGCCTCAAAAGTACGTTACCGTCCGTCACCGATCAGCGCGTCGATGCGTGCGCGCAATTGTGCGACCTCTTCCTCCAAAGCCTGCACGCGCGCTTCGAGGTCCGAAGCCGGCGATGGCGCTTGCAAGGGCGCTGCAGCCACTGACGTCTGCACAGGCCCGCTCAGGAGATGCACATAGCGGTCCTCACGCTGGCCGGGACCACGATCGATCTGTTGAACGAGCGGCGGCCTGCGGCCGATCAACAGGTCGAGATTGCTGCGAAGCTCGTCGATGGAGGGCAACCGCACCATGCGCTCAGCTCGCGCCAGCAATTCATGAGCGGTCTGCGGTCCGCGCAGCAACAGCAGTCCAAGCAGCGCGATCTGCGCCGAGGTCAGCGAAAAGCGCTGCGCGACGACATGCTCGTAGCGCTCGACGCGGGAGGCAAAGACCTGCCTGACCAGCCCCTTGTGCTCGAGCTGGCCAAGCGCTCGTCTGACCTCGACAAGCTCGACCGACATCACCGGCTCGCGCGCCGTCTTCTGGTTGGCGGCGGCAAGTGCCGCATTGAGCGTCAGCGGGTAGATGTCGGGCGTCAGTTCCTTCTTCTCGATCAGGCAACCGAGCACGCGCGCTTCGACGGGAGAAAGGATGGGGAGTTCGGTATCGGTCATAGGTCGGCTGTTTGATTGCTAACGATTCTTGCACTGTGACTTTGACAGACATCAGGATGCCGCGACAGGAACCTTTTTGAAGCTAGCGGGACAGCGCCCCCCTCTGTCCTGCCGGACATCTCCCCCACTTGGGCCACTTGGGCGACTTGGGGGGAGATTGGGATGTCGCAACGGCTTCGCCAATCGCCAACGTCGCAAGAAAGGCGCCATCGGGGAAGCTGCCGATCTCCCCCCTCGTGGGGGAGATGTCCGGCAGGACAGAGGGGGGC
>SAQR01000148.1 GCA_004020365.1 Mesorhizobium sp. | reverse complement strand
ATGGCCTTCATATATGAATAACTTTCCCCGGACAGCCCTGCCAAGTGGGGGAGATTTCCGGCAGGACAGAGGGGGGCGCCGTAGAGCACTACATCAGCATTTAATCACTGCATTCTTCGGCCGATGTCACGGGAGGGTCCACACCGCTGAGATGGCGGTTAGCCCTTGCGCGGTCGGGCAGCAGCCTTTGGCTTGCTCGCCTTGGGCCCCGCCGGCGCCTTCGGCCGAGCCGCCTTCGCTTTTGGCCTGCTCTCCTCACGGTCGATCTCGGCGGCGGCCTGGTCCCAGTGCTGCTGATGCGCGCCGTCGGGCCGGCCGGCCTGCTCCCAGATCGCGTGAGCCCGCCGGCGAATGCGTTCCTGCCTGTTATCAGTCACTGTTTGCCTCCATCGGCTCAATCGGTGAGCGACAACTTTTAGCTGAATTTTCGACCGGCGTCTTGGGGGCTTCGGCCAGGGTCGGGTCGGCCCAGATCGGACAGAACCGCGACCCCGAGGAGTGCCGCCTTTTTGGTGATCAGCCCCGCCAGATCCGCGTCCGAGCGCTCCGTTCCGGTTTGCTCACGCACGGCTGCGATCAACGCCTTCATCGACAACAGGGCAGTGCCCCGTTCGGCAAGCAGCTTGTCGACAGATGCGGCGACATTGCGTGATTCGACATGCGGCAACATGGAAATGGCTCCTTTCCGTCCCGCCACAAGACGATCAACTTCCGGCTGCCTGCCGGCGAGCCGCCGCTCTTCCCGCGTCTTGCCGAGAGAGCGGCGGGTGAAGGTCAGTCGATGACCTGCACGATCCTGCGGGTGCCGGGATCGACCAGCACGGTGCGATCGTCGACGACGACGTATCTGTATTCGACGTCGGGAACCTCGTGAAGTTCAACCGTCTCGGGCAAAGTGGAACCGACGTTGAGCTCCACGCCCAGCAGGCTGATCGACGCCAGCGGGTGCCTCTCCACATATTCGCGGACGACCGTCTGCTGCTCGGGCGTGATAATCACCTGGTCTGCGGTGGCGACGCCGACACCGGCCAGCAGAGCCAGCCCGGCGGCGGCAGGAACAAGGTGGATTTTCATCGTCTTCTCCTGTCTGTTTTGCGGGCACCGCCTGCCACAATCGGGACGACGCGCCCAAATTGCAAACGCTCGCGCAACCCTTCTTGTTCCGTGATCGGCGGCTAATCGATCGCCGCGTTGGCTGGCAGTGGCCCGCGTTCTTGGTCGCCCAAGCGCGCGGGCCGATCGGTTGGCCCGATCAGCAGCGATACCGGAGGGGGGTGATATCGACTGCTTCGAAAGGAACATTTAGCGAGAACTAATGTTCCGCCCCGCAGCAAAAAAGCCTGCCGGCGTCGAGGCTCCGTCAGCGGCCGAGACGGCAACTCCACAACCTACTGTTTCGGCGGCTGCGGCGGCACCTCGCCGGGCTTGAGCACCGGCGTCTTGCCCTCGTCCGGCGGCGGGGCGGCCATGCCGCGATCGCCGGTCGGCGGCGGCAGCAGCACGCCATTGCAGGGATCAAGCATTTCAGTCAGGCTGTCGCCGGCGCCGTTGTTGGCGGGCGGCGGCTGCTGCTGCTCGCCGTTCTGCGGCTGGGCTTGGCAGTGGCCGGCAGGCGCCTGGTCTTGATTATCCGTCTGGGCGGCAACCGGCGCCGCCAACGCCAGTGCGCCGAGCAGCGTGATTGGCAACAATGCGGAAGGTTTCATGTCGAACTCCTTTCCCGCGAACGATCGCCTCTTTGCCAAAGCAGGTTGGCGGCGATTGGTTCCCGCCTGCAGCAAGCCGCCCGGCGCCATCGCGCGGCCGCGGCATGTTGGGAAATCGTTAATCAGCGATAGCTACTATAGCGGAATGACAAAAGACCTCGGAAACGCCGAAAGGAGCGCTCCAAAGCAGCCGGCAAGCCGCTCCGCTCTAAGCCGGCTGGCGCCGGCCTTGTTTCCCCTGGTGGTCGTCGCGCTTGGCTATCTCATCGGCTGGCAGTTTTTTGGTTTCTAAAAGCGCTCTGTAGCGATCCTTCGCGCCCCCCTCTGTCCTGCCGGACATCTCCC
>SAQR01000147.1 GCA_004020365.1 Mesorhizobium sp. | reverse complement strand
CTCCCCCCAAGTGGGGGAGATGTCCGGCAGGACAGAGGGGGGCGCCACAGAACGCTACAGAGCGCTTTTATCCTGAGCCGCGGCATTCTTCGGCTGAGGTAACGGCATGCTGCGGCCTATGGCAATTCGCCGACGCGCCTGCCAACGCGCCGCTTTGTCCAGCCGGCGATCGTCAGCCCGCACGCTATGCCGGCGCAGTCGGCAACCCAGTCGAACCCGTCCAGATCGCGCCCTATCAGTTGCGAGCCCTGAAGAATCTCGATCGCCGCGCCGGTAAAGGCGAGGATAAAAATCAGCTTTGCCCTGTGTTCCGGCCAGCCGAGGCTGCCCAACGCCGCCAGCACGGCAAAGGCGATGGCGTGCTGCAGCTTGTCGTCGTGAAGCGTGACGGCGGTGCCGAGATCCGGCAAGAACCGCGCCGGCAGAAGCGTGAGCAGGAGAACGCCGGCCAACGTGACCAGGAAGACGATCCTTGCCATCGTCGAAAAAGAATCTGTGCGCAACAAGATGGGTCAGCCCTTGATCTGGAACAGCATGCCTGAGACCGCTCTGCTTGTATGGATGCGATAAGTCAATATCGTGACCACAATCAGACCACCGGCCGGGCCCAAAACCAATCGCCAAAAACTAATCGCCAAAAACTAGTCGCTTGTCGCGCGCCCATCGACTGCTCGCGCCGCCGCGCCGGCCTGGCGGATGAACGCCTGCCTTTCGTCAAGCGTAAGGTCAGCGAGGCGGGCGTCAGCCGGCGCAGCACCCAGCATTTCGGCAGCGCGCTTCGGATCCTGGGCGATCATCGCCTGGGCGAACGCCTTTGCCGTGTTGCTGCGCCAGCCGGTTTCGGCCAGCTGCCGGGCCACCGGGTTGCCCATCTTGGCGATGAAGTCGAACCCGCTCTGCCTGATCGCCTCGAACGTTGCGGTGTCGTCCGGATTGCTCTGCGCGATAGCATTGAGCTCCGCAGCCTGCGCCTTTGACCATTCGGCCTGCTCATAGTCCTGGCGGCGCGCATATTGCTGTGCGGCCATGCGCGCCGAGCCGGTCCTGCGCAGCGCTTCCCTCTGCCTGATGAAGTTGGCGCGCTGGCTCTCGGGTATTTTCGGCACGATGCCATCGAACAGGGTGTCAAACAGGCCGGGCTTGACGACGCCGTTGCTGCGCGGATCGATCTGGCCATACATGGCGTCGTGCAGGCCGCGGCCGTCGGCCGGCGCATTCTGGATCGCTTCTTTCTCGGCCTCGGCGATCTGCCCGTTCAGCTCGCGGCCGATGACATTGGCGTCGAACGCATCCTGCTGCTGCTTCTGCTGCCGGAAACGCTCGGCGACGGCCGAAAGCTCGTCGCCAAAACCCTGCATGGCGGCGCCGACCGGCGAGCTGTTCGGATAGGAAACCACGCTGCCGGTATCGAGCCGGCGCTGGGCCAGCTGGAGGGGGATGGTCGCCATCAGGTAAGCCCTCCGCCCGGCGCCTGCGCAAAGGCGCTGTTGCCGAACGTCACCGCCTTGTTCGAAAGCCCGGAGAGGCCCGAAACCAGATTGCCGCCTGCCCTGAAGATCGAGGCAGTCGCCGCCTGCCTGCCGGAAAAGCGCGAGATCGCGGCCTGCGTGGTCAAATTGTTCTGGCGCAGCTGCGAGCCGTACTGGATCGCCTTGATGTCGAGCTGACCCTGCCTTGCATTGGCGGCCAGCACCTCGGTCGGCGAGCCTGATAGGGCGACGCCCGAGGCGCCGGCCTGGGCGCGCGCCTGGGACAGCAACAGATCCTGCTTGTGGCGCTCCTGGCCCTGCTCGAAGGCCGCGGCCTGCGCGTCGGCCCGCGCCTGCTGCTCATAGGCTCTGGCCTGGTAGTCGGTCATCTGCCGCGACTGCTGGCCCTCGGCCAGCGCGCCGCCGACCGAGAGAGCCGTGCCGATAAGGGCAAGTGTGCACATGGTCAGCCGCGGCCCCGGCCACGCGGCGAAAATCTGGCCGCGATGCCTCCGACCGGCGCGCCGAGCGCCGGTCGCGGGTCCAGCGCGCCGCCGGGGCTGAGCAGCGACAGAAGCATCTTGTCGGCCTGGATC
>SAQR01000146.1 GCA_004020365.1 Mesorhizobium sp. | reverse complement strand
GCGCGATATCCGCCTGCGGCGCACGCGAGACAAAGACGAGGGTGGTGTCACGGGCATTCAGGTGGGCGAGGTGGGCGGCCGCCGCGCGAGACTATCGGCGGCTCAACTTCCCGAGTTCAGCGAGGATCGCCGAACCCGACTTGATGCCGTCGATGAAGCACTCGATTTTGAGATTCTCATTGGGCGCGTGATTGGCTTCGTCGGCATTGGCGTAAGGAACGATGAAAGCCGGCACTCCGAGGATCTTGGTGAAGACATAGTCTGGCAGGCTGGCTCCGAGTGTCGGATAGAGCAAGGGCTCGACGCCACGTGCGGCCACCAACGCCCTGCGGATCGGCTCGGCATAGGGTGAGTCCATCGGCGTCTTCGACGGCGGCATGCGACTCAGCGGCACAAACTCGACATTGGGCGCGTGGCGGGCGACATGCAAGGCTACTTTCTCCAGGACGTATTCAGGCGTCAGCGGCTCCACGAGGCGGATGTCACATTTGACGAAGGCCTCGCAGGGAAGCACTGTCTTTCCCCCGGGCCCGCCGTAGCCGCCATGAAAGCCGTTGATGGTCAACGTCGGGTGGAACATCAGCCGGTCGAAATAGCCGCGGTCCCTCGGCGCGTCGAGCTCGCGAAACCCCAACTCCGATTTTAGCTGGTCGAGGTCGAGCGGGAGTTTTGACACCGCCTCGCGCTCGCCGTCAGTCGCGGGGATCACCGGTTCGACCAGCCCCTCGATCGTGATCTCGCCAGCAGGATTCTTCATAGTAGAGAGGAGATGGACCAGCTGCCAAATGGCATTCGGCACAACCCCGCCGAAATGGCCGGAATGCACGTCGCGGCTCGCCGTCTTGGCGCGCAGTTCGAAACCTGCCACGCCGCGGGCCCCGAAGGTAATGACTGGAAGCCCGGTTTCGTGGAGCGGGCCGTCGGACGTCACGACCAAATCGGTTTTGAGCCTGTCAGCGTGCTCGCGCACGAACTCGGCGATATGCGGACTGCCGATCTCTTCCTCGCCTTCAAGTAGAAAGATCACGTTGCAGGGCAGTTCACCATTGACCGCAAGATGCGATTCGAGCGCCAGCAGTTGCGCGAAGTGCTGACCCTTATTGTCGCCAATTCCTCGCGCATAGATGCGGCCGTTGCGGATGGTCGGTTCGAAGGGCGGACTCTCCCAAAGTTCGAGTGGGTCCGGCGGCTGCACATCGTAGTGGCCGTAGAGCAGGACCGTCGGCTTGTCTGGCGATACGTTGCGCCGTCCGAGCACCATGGGGTGGTTTCCTGTCGGCACAGTTTCTGCCTCCATGCCGAGGGCCTTCAGCATATCCACAAGCATGGCCGCGAGTTCGCTAATGCCGACATTGTGCGCGCTTATGCTGGGGTGGCGTACATAGTCCATCACGCGCGCGATGAATGCCTCGCGGTGGGCCTCCACATGGTCAAACAGCTTCCGGAGATCGGCATCGACGACGCTCATTGGCGGCTCCCGCTATGTGGTCCGGATGATGACGCCAGTCTCGTGGATCAGCAAAAACTTATTTTGGGCAATCCGCAGAGATATAAAGATGCCCTTTTCCGGACGTTGCGATTGCGCAATCAAACATCTCTCGGGGTCATCAGCGATGATTGCTACGAATGTCGGCTATTGGGTAGCAAAATGGGTTGATGAATTGGCGTCAGGTGCGTCGTTCCGCCTATCGGTGTCAAATGGCCGAGAATCTTGCCGTTTGATTCGGCCGGCGGGAACGAGCACAGAGCGCCAATGGCCTTCGTGGACGCTCCTCCGAAGCTCCCCTTTGCGCTTCGGCCGGAGTCAACCGCTTTGCAGAGATGCCAACAACCAAATGCTAAGTGATCGCGGGGCGTCGGTTTCTCTCGCGCCAGGAAGCCGGGCTCAGGGAGGTAACTCGCCAGAATTCACGATTGAAATTCGATTTCGTCTGAAAGCCGGATTCCAACATCGCCCCGGTTACCGACATATCGGTCTCCCGGAGCAGCCGGCAGGCTTCTGCAATTCGGAAATCATTGATGTATTGGGAGACGTTCTTGCGCGCGAGCCGATTGACCGCACCGGATATCTGCCGGGCCGGTACGCCCGCGCGCCGCGATCGGGCCTTCAGGCCAACCGTCGCCGCCCGACGGATTCACCCGAACAGGTCTGGCTCATTGCTTCGTGCTCGCCTCCCGGAACGCCGCCTCT
>SAQR01000145.1 GCA_004020365.1 Mesorhizobium sp. | reverse complement strand
CTCCCCCCAAGTGGGGGAGATGTCCGGCAGGACAGAGGGGGGCGCCGTAGAGCGCGGCACCGAAGGCTTGGCACTGCCGCCAATGTCCTCGCGCCATGACCCGCGCCCTTCTCCTCCTTCGCCGTCGCCTCGTCGGCAGCGTCTTCGTGCTGCTGATTGTCGTGATCGGCACTTTCCTTTTGCTGGAAGCCGCGCCCGGCGACGCGGTCGACGCCTATATCGCCTCGACCGGCGGCGACGCCGGCATGATCGAACTGCTGCGCCATCGCTGGGGCCTCGACCAGTCGGCGCTGACGCGGCTGGCGAACTATCTCTGGGCGCTGCTGCATCTCGACCTCGGCCAGTCGGTGACCTTTTCGCGGCCGATCCGCGACATCATCCTCGAGCGCCTGCCCAACACGCTCTTATTGATGGGCAGCGCCACCGCGCTCTCCTTCGGGCTCGGCTCGGCGCTCGGCATCTATGCCGGCGCCAGGCCCGGCAGCTTTCGCGACCGCTTGCTGTCGATCGGCTCGCTGGCGCTCTATGCCGTTCCCGGCTTCTGGCTCGGGCTGGTGCTGATCATCGTCTTTGCCGTCGACCTGCGCTGGTTCCCGATCGGCGGCATCGAGAGCATCGCGTCGGGCAAGACCGGCCTTGACCGCGCGGCCGATATCGCCCGCCATCTCATCCTGCCAGTGTCGGCACTCGGCTTCATCTATCTGGCGCTCTATCTGCGCATGATGCGCGCCGGCATGGCCGAGGTCTGGCGGCAGGATTTTGTCCTTGCCGCCCGCGCCAAAGGCCTCTCCCGCCGCCGCATCGTGCTCGCCCACGTTGCCCGCAACGCGCTGTTGCCGCTGGTCACCATGCTCGGCCTGCAATCGGCGCAGATGCTCGGCGGCAGCGTCGTCATCGAAAGCGTCTTTTCAGTGCCCGGCCTTGGCCGGCTGGCGCAGGAAGCAGTGGCGGCGCGCGACACACCGCTGCTGCTCGGCATCATCCTGGTCAGCGCCGTTCTGGTCATCATTATCAATCTTCTTGTCGACATCGCCTACGCCTTCCTCGATCCGCGCGTCGGCGCCAGCGAGGCCGGTGCGTGAGCCCGCTTCGCCGCTTTCTTCGCACGCCGGAAGCGATCGCCGGCGCAATCATTCTGGCAGCGCTGTTCGCCATGGCGCTGCCAGCGCCGCTGTTCTTTCCCGGCGACCCGCAAGCCCTTGCCGGGCCGGCATTGCTGCCGCCCTTTCAGGACTGGTCGCTGCCGCTCGGCACCGACCGGCTCGGCCGCGACGTGCTGGCCGCGCTTCTCCACGGCGCCCGTACCTCGCTGGCGGTCGGGCTGGCGGCGGCAGCCGCAGCCCTTGCAGTCGGCGCTGTAGTCGGCACGCTGGCCGGCTTTGCCGGCGGCCTTGTCGACGAAGTGCTGATGCGCATCACCGACGCCTTCCAGACCGTACCGAGCTTCCTGCTGGCGCTGGCTTTCGTCAGTGTCGTCGGGCCGTCGCTCGGCGTCGTCGTTGCGGCGATCGCGCTCGGCGCCTGGACCGGGCCGGCGCGCGTTGCCCGCGCCGAAGTGCTGTCGATCCGCGAGCGCGATTTTGTCGCCGGCGCCCGTGTTATCGGCATGCATCCGCTGGAGATCGCCTTGCGCGAAGTGCTGCCCAATGCATTGCCGCCGGTGCTGGCATTGTCGTCGGTGATCGTCGCCGCAGCGATCCTCACCGAAGCGGCCCTTTCGTTTCTCGGCCTTGGCGACCCCAACCGCGTGACCTGGGGCGGCATGATCGCCGAGGGTCGCGCCGTGCTGCGCACCGCGCCCTTCCTGTCGATCATTCCCGGCGTAGCGCTCGTGCTGACCGTGCTCGGCGTCTACCTCGCCGGCGAAGGCGTCGTCGAAACGGCTGCGGTGAGAAGGAGCCTGTCGTGACGGCGCTGCTTTCGATCCGCGATCTGACGGTCACCTACCGCCGCGACGGCAGCGAGGTGGCGGCGCTGAACCATGTCAGCCTCGACGTCGCCGCCGGCGAACGCTTCGCCATCATCGGCGAGAGCGGCTCGGGCAAGAGCACGCTGGCGCTGGCCGTTGCCGGGCTGCTGCCGGGATCCGCCAGGGTGGGAGGCTCGATCGAGTGGAAGTTACCGAACCTTCGATCGCCTCATTCCTTCGCGCCCCCCTCTGTCCTGCCGGACATCTCCCCCACAAGGGGGGAGA
>SAQR01000144.1 GCA_004020365.1 Mesorhizobium sp. | reverse complement strand
TGCGCTCGGCACCGCCGCCAAGTGCGGAGCCTACGTCCCAAGCGCGTGCCAGCAGAGCCAGGCGGAACGCGCCGAATAGGCAAGCCGTCGGGCGAACGATACCCGCGTCGACAAACGCGTTATCCAGGACACCGGGATATGTGTGATTGTCGAAGATCTGGCCGACCGGGTAGAGTTCCACCATCGCCCTGATCTCGGGCACATCCATGCTAGCAATATTGAATGCGGTGACTTCGAATCTGCGTGTCCCGGTATGGAAGTCGATCGCCGCGTCGGCGTTCGGCTGCAGCAGCCGGTTGAACAGGAGCCCGGCGTGCCGGCCGGGCGCGGTGAAGCCGTTCTCGTTCCCGGGCCATTCCCGGTCAGGCCCGCGCCTCTGCCCGAATTGGGCCATCTGCGCTGCATGCCTTCCATAGCCGGGCGGGCAATGTCCGTGACCGCCATCACCGTGCCCGACATTTCCGCTGGATCGAGCTGGTTCATCACGGTCAGCACCGTATGCACGGAACTCATTTCGTTGCCATGGACACCGCTGCTCAGAATGACGCGCATGCCCGGCTTTGCCCCTCAAAGGAAGATAGAAAACAGCAGGAGAAAGGGCAAAGCGCCAACGCCTTGCCATCGTGAGAAGCAGAGCGGGTCGCCTAGGCGGTGCGTCCGAAACCGGCGATGGCAAAGCTGACCTTAACGGCCCCAACGCGGTGCATTGGCTCAGCCAATTTAGGTGCTCTAGCGAACGATCAGTTCGGCGCGCCCGCTTCGGAATTCGTGCTGGGTAAGAAATGAAACGACCGCTGCAGCGATTTTGCCGCCGCCCTGTTCCGAAGGCTCGATGGCGTTGGCAAAGTCGGCCTCCTCGTCGCAGATAATGCGAAGGTCGATCACTGGAACGCCGCGCCCAGCGGCTGCTCGTGTAATGCAGTCGTTGAGGACCGACAGGGCCGTTACCGCAATGCGCCTCTCCTCAGGGTTCGGATACCGGACGTCGTAGATCGTACAAACGGCGGTGGGCAGCTTGACAGCCAGAACGGCATCCAGCGTCGACCGATACTCCAGGCAAAACTGCTCTCTTATTTCGGCCAGTATTAGCAGGGCGTCGGCGACGGACCGCGACGGAGCGTCCAGAACAGAGGAAACGCCGAGCGCGTCGTTACCTCCCATGCTGACCACCAGATGAGTGGCGTCAGCCGGCAGACTGTCCAGCTGCTGGCGCACCCCTGCCATGACGCTGCCGTCGACGGCGAGCAGGTCGGCCGACCACCCGATCGGAAGCTGACGCACCAAATGGGCCAGTACATCTGCTCCGCCGGTCACATAAGCACGATTGTCAAAAACTGAATCGCCAAGAAGCACAATTTTATTCGTCATACCTGCATCCTCGGCGAGACTGGCTTGTATGGGCGCGAATGCCGGTCCCGCCGCAGCGGCCAGCAAGAAGCTCCTCCGCGATATCGGGAACTTGACCAGACTTGCTTCTCCGTGGCGCTCTCGCTCGCCCAAGTAGTTAGCGGCGAGGCCGTGGGCGGCAACACTGTCCGAATAAACGCCAGGGCCCCCAGACGATTGGTCGCTATGTCTCTGGAGGGCTCCTTCCTACCTAAAATCCCGCGTTTTTAATTTGATCTGATCAATGTGGCCGTAAGATCTTATCCCGAGCCGGAAACTATGCCGATTAAGCTGCTTAAGCCACGGGACTTTCGATAAGAGCGGCCGCGCTCGCTCAGCATAGCATTCTGCCCTTGCAACAGCGCAAAGGACAGCATCTCTATAGCCGCCAGCTATGGCAACGATTGGATGGGTGGATCTTTCGAGATAATGTCGATGCTTAAATCACTCGGATGCAGGCTTCCGGCTATCAGACACCAACAGTCTACCGAGCAAACCATGTAGCGGCCCCAAGGCCGGCGTTCGAGAGGCCAGAGACCTCGGCGGTCAGCTCGCGCGCCCAATTCAACTGTTTCGAGCGGGTTCGGGCGATGACAAGCGCCGGCCAGCCTATTTGACTCGCTACTGTTCTCAAAGGCGTTACACTTTAAGTCGCCCGCACCTTTTACGGCAAGCCGGCGCTTGATAGCCAACTCAGGTGCTACCGCCACAACTACGCGGGAGGCTGAAATGGCACAGGCTCAATTACAGGATTCCGTTTCCGCCTTGATCGTGCCCACTGGCGTGGTGTAGCTGACGGCATTGGACGCCGTGCTCTCCG
>SAQR01000143.1 GCA_004020365.1 Mesorhizobium sp. | reverse complement strand
TCCGCAGCAGGGCGGGCCGCGCATCGAACACCGTGCCCAGCGACGCGTACAGCACGGGGTCCTCCAGCCGGACGGCGTCGAACCCCGGATCGGTCAGGCGGGAACCGGCACGGTACGTGCCCGTTCGATGAAGCCACTGAATTTCACCATGAAGGTCTTCAGGAATTCGGCTGTGGATTCGCGCGACACTTCGCCATCATCGCTGATAAGGTCCGGCGTGAACTGGATGTAAGCCTCCGGCGCGTTCATCTGCGGCGAATCGCAGAAGCCGAGGACAGTGCGCAAGTGCTGCTGGCCGACGGCGGTGCCAATCAAACCGGGAGACGTTCCTATCACCGCCGATGGCTTCCTCGTGAACGCATTCTGCCCGTACGGCCGGCTAGCCCAATCTATCGCGTTCTTCAACGCGCCGGGTATCGAACGATTGTACTCTGGCGTAACGAAAAGGACGGCGTCGGTATCAGCTATGGCACTCTTGAAGCGATTTGCGACCTCTGGATAATTGGAGTCATAATCGTAGCTGTAGAGCGGCAGATCCCGGATGGGGATTTCCCTGAGCCTCAAATTCGAAGGAGCGAGTTTGACGAGCGCGAGCGCAAGCCGTCGGTTGATAGATTGAGACGCGAGGCTACCAATAACGTAGCCGACCTCAAATTTAGCCATTTAATGATCCTTTTCAGTTCTCAACTCAGCCACGCCCGCTTCTGCGCGGCCATAAGGCTATCAATTGCGGGCTCACGAGTTCAGCCCGTTTAAATCGGGTCGCCGCTAACGGCTCCGCAGCGCGTAGCGCGCCGGAACCAACTTGTCAGGCTCCGGCCTACCGGGGTGTGAGGTGTTGTCCAAAGCTCATGCTTGTCTCCTGCTGATCGCCTTACCCACGGCCGTATCGGTCACCTCCGCCGCTGGCCCCCGTGGGTTGGCATGCGCCTCCATGGATGGCCACCTAGCGTCTGCGGAGGAGATTGCGCCGCCTCGGTCCGCGCGACTATCGAACGGCAGTGTCGGTCAGGCGATGCGAAGGTCTATGGTAGACCCGTTGCGAGCATGGGGTGATCTCCCGCAAAACGTCAGAGGATGCCGCTTTGAGCAGCGAACAACGGCTGTGTCTCTTGCCTGTCGCCGGTACACCTAGCGCGGGGAGATTCTAAACCGCGGTATCGGTCATTCACAGCTTTGATGCAGTCGACTGAACGCGCGCCCTCAACATAGCGTTCTACGCGTGTCTTTGGTCGGCACGCTGGTCGAACGAGCAAATGACGAACCCGGGCATGTCGCGCACCGATAGACAGTCCATCACGTTTAATAATGGATCTACGCAAAGGCCTGACCCTTGGGATAGCTCTGCCTAGCCCATCCGAGCGGAGATATGACCCTCTAGCACATTTGAATCTTCGCAGCGCTGCAGCGATGCTTTCGTAAAGCGGTTCGCTTCCGCGACCCTTGCGAGATGACCCGGAGAACAAATGCCCAAGACTTGGCTCATTACAGGTAGCGCCAGTGGCATCGGCCGAAGCACGGCGGAACTCGTGCCTTCACGGGGAGACAACCTTGTGGCGACCGCCCGAAACGTCAGTCGCCTTTCGGAACTCAAGCAGCGCTATCCCGAAAACGTCGCTCTCGTTGAACTCGACGTCACCGATATGAAGGCCGCACAGAATGCCGTTGACACAGCGGTCCGGACGTTCGGTCGTCTTGACGTGCTGCTCAACAATGCCGGCTACGCTCATCTTGCTCCGTTTGAACAGACCTCCGAGGCTGACTTCAAAGCCGAGATCGACACCAATTTCTATGGTGTAGTGAACCTGACCCGCGCGGCGCTCCCGGTCATGCGGAGGCAGAAATCGGGACACATCATCAACATCTCGTCCAGCTCCGCCCGCTTCGGAAGTCCGGGGGCCACCGCTTATGCCGCCGCCAAATGGGCGGTCAGTGGTTTCACCGCATCACTGGCCAAGGAGGTTTTACTTTCGGCGTCAAGACCATTGCCATCGAACCGGGCAGCATCCGCACGAACTGGACGCGGGTTGCCCGTGGCCACGCCCCGGCACTGCTCGACGAGTACGATCCGACAATAGGCGAGATCATGCGGATGACCGAGAATTATGCGGGAAACGAGCCCGGCGACCCTGACAAGGTCGCCAATGTGATCTTCGATCGTGCCCACTGGCGTGGTGTAGCTGACGGCATTGGACGCCGTGCTCTCCGG
>SAQR01000142.1 GCA_004020365.1 Mesorhizobium sp. | reverse complement strand
TCACCACCGTGTCGCAGCCCTGGGCCTTCTATTTCTCGCCGCTCAGGGCCTGGGAATTCGCCGCCGGCGGCCTGGCGACGATGGCCCCGGCAAAATTCTGGCGCGAGCGCCCGCAACTGGGTGCAGCACTGGCATGGCTTGGCCTGGCGCTGATCGCCGGTGCCTATCTGACCTTCAGCGAGCAGGACACCCCCTTCCCCGGCTTCGCGGCGGTGGTGCCGGTGGCCGGCACCGTGCTCCTGTTGCTCAGTGGCTCCGGCGATCTCCAAAGAGGGCCGAGCGCCATGCTGGCGCTGCCGCCCCTGCAATGGCTGGGGAAACTTTCCTACTCGCTCTATCTCTGGCACTGGCCGGTCATCGTCTATGCGACGATGATGGTGCCCGACCTGTCCTGGCCCGGGCGGCTTGCCTGCACGGCATTGACGCTGGCGCTGTCGCTCTTCACCTATAATTTCATCGAAAACCCGATCCGTCGCAATGGCTGGCTGATGGCGAACGCGGCGCGCGCGCTTATCCCCGCCGCAATGCTGACCGGCGCCGGCGTCGTGGCGACTTACGCCAATGCGCGCCTTGCCGTGGACGATCTCGACCCCTCGCAACGCATCATTGCCGAAACTGCCGCGCAGCCCTCCACCGCGCGCGCCAAGGTAGGCTGCGTTGTCGACTACGAGACCGTGACGCCGAAGGCCTGCGAGTTCGGCGCCAAGAATGCCGAGCGCTCGATCGCGCTGTTCGGCGATTCGCATGCCGATCACTGGTCGACGCCGCTGATCGAGGCGGCGAAGAAGAACGACTACAAGGTCGTCACCTGGCTCAAAGCCGCCTGCCGGGCGTCGCGGCTGACGGTCTGGAGCTCGAAGCTGAAGCGCGACTACACCGAGTGCGATCAATGGCGCGAGCGATCGATCAAGGAGATCATCGCCCTGCGCCCGAGCCTGGTGGTGATCTCGGAGATCTCGCTGACCAGTTCGCGCAAACTGTCGCCCGACGCCCAGCAATCCGACAGCCTCGATCAGAACTGGCAGGCCGGCCTTCGCGCAACGCTGGAGGCGTTCAGCCGGGCCGGGCTGAAAGTCGCCTTCATCCGCGATGTGCCGTTCAACACCCTGTTTGTCGACACCTGCGTGGCCCGCGCGCTGTGGCGTGGACAGACGCCATCGGTATGTGACGCGCCGCGAACCGACGCCGCCAACGACGCCATGGCCGCGGTGGAGCGCGACATCGTGCGCGCCGTCCCCAACGCGACCTACATCGACATGACCGACCGGTTCTGCGACGCCAAGACCTGCCGTGTCTTCATCGACGGCAAGCTGGCCTATCGCGACCGCCACCACATGGCGACCCCCTTTGCGCAAACGCTGGAGCCGCCGGTCGAGCGCGCGCTGTTTTCGACCGGGGCGGCCGGGAAGTAAGGCGGGAGGCGACTGTCCGCTCAGGCAGGTCATCGTCGTCCGGCGCCTCTAGCTATCGCCCCGTTTTTGGCATTCGCCGAATGGGAAGAGTGGGCGAACCTTGTTGCCGGGCTATGGCTGATCGTTTCGCCCTGGCTGCTTGGCTTCGCGGCCAACGTCAACGCGATGGGAACCCATGTGGTTCTCAGCGTGCTGGTGTTCGTGGCGTCGGTCTGGGTAGTCTGGGACCACCGTCGTCATCCGCCAGCGCATGCGTGACGACTTAGGGGGAGCCGGCGCGCGAGCGGCAGGTTTCTCTAAAGCCTGAGATCGGTGCGCAGGCCCGCTCGCCGGGCCAATCGCCTCCTGTGTCAAAAATCGGCCGTCGCGTGGGTTCAGGCTGGCGCTGGCGCTGCGCTTCCTGACGTTCACGCCGACGTGCACATCGCGGCTGCAGTCCCGCGAACTTCCACTTATATTGCACTGCGTTAGATTTTTTTGATTATGTTGCACTGCGTTAGATTTTTTGCTTATGTTGCGCTGCCTTAGATTTTTTTTTGCAGTGCATATCGGCGCATCGCGTTGAGTCTTCGAAACGGGTAGCTTTTTTCAACGACTCTACGCGAGGTATCGCCGTGTCGCCATCGTTCCGGCCGGATATCGAGGGCTTACGCGCGCTGGCGGTGTCAGGCGTCGTCGCGTTCCATTTTGGTCTGTCGGACCTGCCGGGCGGCTTCACCGGCGTCGACATCTTCTTTGTCATCTCCGGCTATCTGATCACCGGCCAGTTGCTGCGGGAAATCGCCGAGGACGGCAGGCTGGACCTGT
>SAQR01000141.1 GCA_004020365.1 Mesorhizobium sp. | reverse complement strand
TGTTCCACGCCTGCACTTACATCTTCGTCGTGCTTGGTTTGGTCGTGCTCTGGCGCACCGCTCACAAATCTCATCTCTGGTGGTCGGGAAAGATGTTGCTTGGGACGATGCTCATGGGCTTCGGGATGTTCAACCTGGTCGAAGGGGTGATCAATCACCAGCTTCTCGGCATCCACCATGTCAACGAAACCGTCCCGCAGGACCAGTGGATCTATTGGGACATCGGGTTCCTGATTTGGGGTGCACTGATGCTGACTGGCGGCTTGGCGCTGGCAAGGCGGGGCAAACGGGAGTCACCAGGCGAGCCTCGCTAGTCTGGGCGTCCGGCACTGTGTGCATACACCGAACTGGTCGATCCCAGCTGCGCCGCTCGCGGCGGGAACAAATCACGCGCAGCGCGGTTCGGAGCACTTCAGCCATGGAGGGAAAAATGCGCAGAGTGTTGAATGCAGGCATTCCGTGCGCTCTTGTCGTTGTTGCCGCCAGCCTCAACGCACTGTCGGATCCACTGCCGCCCGACACGACCTACCGACCATTGCCCGCCCGTCCATTCTCCGCCGTCAAGGCCGACGATGAAGCGCAGAAGCCGCGCGTCATGGCGCGCCAGAGGGCTTTGCTGGAGGAGCGATACGACCTGTCGGATCGCCCAATGCCACGCACAATGATGTCGGGCGGGACAAAACCTGTCCAGGACGGCGTCCGGGTCAAGCTGGCGAAGGACCAGACCTGGCAGGGCCTGGCGGAGATGAGCCCTGGCGAGATACGTGGCCGCAACCTGCTGCCCAATGGTCTTCTGCCGCTGCCCCATGTCAAACAGGCGACCGGAGGACAGGTTTTTCCGGAAGAAGAAATTCGTGAGATCGGCCGGCAGGAGGGGCGTGATCTCCGACGCTTCGACGTCGATTTCGATCTTCCCGATCACCTTACGCCAGAGTTCCCATCACCGATTTTCCTGACTACCCATCCGGAACTGGGCGACGTTTCCCGCGGCGAGTTGCTGACGATCCGCAACTACTATGAAATCATGAACGGCATCATCACGCCGGTTCAGATGGAAGGGCTGCGGCTACTCCTGACGCCATTCCCGCAGGAGGAATTCAATCAGACCGAGGACCGCAAGGTGGCGGCGCAGAGCCTGGGCGTAACCTGCCTCGATTGCCATGCCAACTTCAACACCAACGCTGCCTTTCATCTGACGCCCGATGTCAGGCCGCAGGCCGCGCGCTTCCGTCTCGACACGACCAGCCTGCGCGGTCTGTTCAACCAGCAGATCCATGGCTCGAAACGGTCGCTGCGCTCGGTCGAGGATTTTACCGAATTCGAGCAGCGCACCGCATATTTCAACGGCGACCATGTCAGCGCCACCAGGAAAGGCGTCAACCTGCCCGATCGTACAAACCAGGTGGCGATGATGGCGCAGATGCAGAACATCATCGATTTTCCGCCGGCGCCGAAGCTCGACCCGTTCGGCCGGCTCGATCCCGCCTTGGCCAGCGAGCAGGAACTGGCGGGCGAGCGCGTGTTCATGGGCAAGGGCCGCTGCGCGCAATGCCATGTCCCGCAAACGTCGTTCATGGACAACAACATGCACGATCTGAAGCTGGAGCGCTTCTATAGACCGGGGCAGACCTTCAACGACATGGTGGAATTGCCGGACGGGCCGATCAAGACGTTTACCCTGCGCGGCATAAAGGACACGCCGCCCTATCTGCATGACGGCCGTCTGATGACGCTCGCCGATACGGTGGAGTTTTTCAACCTGGTGCTCGGCACCAAGCTCACCCAAGACGAAAAGAATGACCTTGTTGCCTATATGCTCGCGCTTTGACCGCGGCAGGCCGACCGATCCCGGCGCATCTTCGATGGAGGTTCTCATGCGTGTTCTTGCTACTGCTTTGGGGTTGGTGGTGCTTTCCGCTTCGCCCCTCTCGGTATCGCCCCTTTTGGCCCAGATCGGAAATCCGGCCGGCATGGCCCCGGATACCAGGATGGAGGCGCCGGGCCAGCCGGCGCCTCATCAGACCAACTACCAGGACCGGCTGTTCGCGCAGCTCGCCGCCGCCGGCGGCGCAGCCGAGGTCGAATTCGGCAAGCTCGCGAAAAAGTCCGGCAACTCCGCCGTCACGGCATTTGCCGGCCGCATGGTCGACGACCACTCGGCGGCGAACGCGAGGCTGAAATCTGTCGCTGAGACCAATAAGATCCCGCTGCCAGAAGGGCTCGACGAGGAGCACAAGCGGCAGCGGGCCGAGCTTGAAAAGCTCGACGGGGCGAAGTTTGATATTGCCTATATCAGCGCGCAGATCACCGATCACCAGAAGACGGTGCAGCTGCTTGAATGGGAGATAGGGTCGGGACAGGA
>SAQR01000140.1 GCA_004020365.1 Mesorhizobium sp. | reverse complement strand
AAATGGCAAGCCATTTCCCATCTACTCAAACGCGATTCCCCTGCCCTCGAGGGGGGAGATCACCAGCTCTAAACATGCAGCGCGTGCCCAAGCGCCTTCAGCGCGGCTTCCTGAAAACCCTCGCCCTGCGTCGGATGGGCATGAATGGTGCCGGCGATGTCCTCCAGCCGCGCGCCCATCTCCAGCGCCAGGCCGAACGCCGTCGACAGTTCCGACACCCCCTGTCCGACCGCCTGGATGCCGAGCACCAGGTGGTTGTCGGCGCGGGCGACAACCCGGACGAAGCCATCCTCGCCAAGCTTGGTCATCGCGCGGCCATTGGCGGCGAACGGAAACAGGCCGACCTTGATCTCGCCGCCAAGCCTCTTGGCCTCGTCCGGCGACAGGCCTGCGGTGACCAGCTCCGGATCGGTGAAGCAGATCGCGGGAATTGAGCGCTTGTCCCAGCTGCGCTTGTGGCCGGCGGCGATCTCGGCGACCATTTCGCCTTGGGCCATCGCCCGGTGCGCCAGCATCGGCTCGCCGGTGACGTCGCCAATGGCGAAGATGCCGCGCATCGAGGTGCGGCACTGGTCGTCGATGCGGATGAATTTTCCCGCCATGTCGAGGTCGATCTGCTCCAGCCCCCAGTCTTCGACCACCGGCTTGCGCCCGACGGTGACCAGGATCCTGTCGGCGGCGATCTTGGCATTCCTGCCGTTGCCCGTTTCGACCAGCAGCGCATCGCCCTTGGTCGACAAGCCTTTGGCCTTGGCGTTCGCGAGCACCTCGATGCCGAGCTCGGTGAGCCGCTTCGCCACCGGCCGGGTCAGTTCGGCATCATATTGCGCCAGCACGCGCGGCAAGGCCTCGACCACGCTCACCTTGGCGCCCAGCTTGGCGAAGGCGATGCCGAGCTCAAGCCCGATATAGCCGCCGCCGACGACGGCAAGACTTTCCGGCACTTCGCTCAGCGCCAGCGCCTCGGTCGACGAGATCACGGCGCCGCCAAACGGCATGAACGGCAGCTCGACCGGTCCCGAGCCGGTGGCGATCACCACCATCTCGGCGCGGACGACCTGCATGCCGGTCTCGGTCTGGACCTCGACGGTCTTGCCGTCGCGGAATTTCGCCCAGCCATGCACGGTCTTGACCCCGGCCTTCTTGAGCAGACTGGCAACACCGCTGTTCAGCCGGCTAACAATACCGTCCTTCCAGGCGATGGTTGCTTCGAGATCAATTAATGGTGTTGCGATTGACATGCCGAGTGGGCTCTTGCCGCCGGCCATGTGCGAGATTTTCTCGAACTCCTCGGCCGCATGGATCAGCGCCTTGGACGGGATGCAGCCGACATTGAGGCAAGTGCCGCCCGGTTTGCCGAACTCGACGATCACCGTGTCGACGCCGAGCTGGCCAGCGCGGATGGCACAGACATACCCGCCCGGACCGGCGCCGATGACGAGCAGCTTGCAGGATATTTCCTTCATCATGGCACCCTGGTTCGTCGAGTCGGCGGGCGACGGATCGCTACTGCTCTCATTCTGCGCCCCTCCGATCCTCTGTTCATCATCTCAATCCACGAAAATCAGCGCCGGGGTCTCCAGCAGCGTCTTGATCCGTTGAATAAACACCGCGGCGTCCCAGCCGTCGATGACGCGGTGGTCGAAGCTGGAGGACAGGTTCATCATCTTGCGCGGCATGAACTGGGTGCCGTCCCACACCGGCCGCACCATCATCTTGTTGACGCCGAGGATCGCCACTTCCGGATGATTGATCACCGGCGTCGTCGCCACGCCGCCCATGGCGCCGAGCGAGGTGATGGTGATCGTCGATCCCGACAGCTCGTCGCGCGCCGCCGTGCCGGATCTGGCCGCCTCGGCCAGCCTGAAAACCTCGGCGGCGCAGTCCCAGATGTCGCGTGCCTCGGCGTGCTTGACCACTGGCACCACCAGCCCCGAAGGCGTCTGCGCGGCAATACCGATATGAACGCCGCCATGCTGGTGGACGATGCCGGCCTCGTCGTCGAACAGCGCGTTGATATTGGGCTGGTCAGCGATCGCCTTGACCATCGCCCGCATCAGGAACGGCAGCAGCGTCAGCTTCGGCCGCTCCACGCCGCTGCGCTTCTCCTTGTTGAGCGCCGCGCGCAAATCCTCCAATGCCGTAACGTCGATCTCCTCGACATAGGTGATGTGCGGGATGCGCGACTTGGCCAGCGCCATCTTCTCGGCGATCTTGCGCCTGAGCCCAATGATCTTGATGTCCTCGACGGCCTCGTTGCGGGCAAGCCCGGAGATTTTTGCAAGCTGCGGTCCGCGCGCCACGAAGGCGTCGATGTCCTCGTGGAGAATTCGGCCGGCCGGGCCGCTTCCCCTGACCTGTCGGAGATCGACGCCGGCCTCTTTTGCCCTGAGGCGGACGGCCGGCGACGCCAGCGGCTTTTCACCTTCGGGACGCGGCGCGGCGACGGATGCAGGCCCCCCACCGACCGTAGGACCCCCACCCCTAACC
>SAQR01000139.1 GCA_004020365.1 Mesorhizobium sp. | reverse complement strand
GTAGGGCGGTAGGGCGGTAGGGCGGTAGGGCGGTAGGGCGGTAGGGCGGTAGGGCAGAGGTTCGAGCGCCCTTTAAACATATTGCCCTACTGCCCTACTGCCTTATTCCCCTTAGCCACTCATCCCCCAGCGCCAAGGCGTCGGGAATCTCGAAGCGTTCGGAAACGCCGACACGGATCATGTTCAGGCTGCCCTCGCGGGTGTAGCGGAATTCACCTGATGCGTTCGAGCCGGCGGGCCGACCGGCCTGGAATCTGATGACGCGGGTGCCGCCATCGGGCCAGGTCACGGTGACCTCGGCTTCGTCGCCCGTGTGGACAACGCCTGCCTTGCAGCTGGTCATCGGCTGGCCGACATGGCGCGCGCAAGGAATTTCGTTGCGGGCACCCAGGGCCGGCGCGGGCCGCCTTGGCGGCTGCAGCCGTGCAACGCTTTCGGCGTTGGCCGGAGGCGCCGCATTGGCGGCGCGATTGCGGATGGGCTTGTCCGCTGCCGCGGGCGCCTGCGTCTCGCCGGCCGAAGGATTTTCGCTGGCAGCAAGCGCCAGGCGGTAAGCATCCTCGATGGCCACCCTGCCGATTGCCTCAACGGTAGTCATCGTGGGTTCGCTACCGGTCGCATCCAGGCGCGCCGTCAGGTCCGGCGGTGGCTGATCTGCAGTTGCCGGGTTCAAGTCGCCGGCTGCAGAGGCCGTGCTTTCGCCGGTCGCTTCGATATCCGCATCCGGAACGGCCGCCGGATTCTCGGGGTTCAGGTAGCGCGCGGGAGCCCATCCCGCCAGTTGCGGGTTGTCAATTTCTGCGACCTTGCACCAACGATAGCCATTGACGTCGTTGCAGCCGAGATTGTTGACGCTCGTGCCATTCGGCAGCCGAGCCTTGATCTTGCCCATCGCCGATGCTGTGGCGCGGACGTTCAGGAGATCGCCCGGAGCGAGGTCGGTCACGATGGAGACGAAAGGCGCTTCCTCGGCCCTGGCCGGCAGCAGCGCAGTCAGCAGGAGAGGGGCGGCAATCAGCAGCGTCGTTCGGAGCGTAACTGTGCGCCTCTTCATTTTGGCCGTGGGCGATAGAAGCATTTCCGAAGGCGCGGCCGGGCACCGAATCGCCACCGCATTCCAGGACGATTTATAAGCGACGACATGACTCTATGTAAGCCGGAAAATGCGGCTGGGGAATGGTGTTCGCTCGGCATACGCAAGCTCAGCGTTCGGCATGAACGCGTGCCTCGTTCGGCCGGCGGCATGAACGCATTGCGTTCAGCCCTGACATGAAGGCGTGCGTTCAGCCTGACATGAACGCGTTGCGTTCAGCCTGACATGAACGCGTTGCGTTCAGCCGGACATGAATCCGGTGCGCAGCGCATGGGCCCATTCCGGCCGTCCCGCCTGTTCGGCCTGCCGCGCCGCCGCCTCATGGTCATAGTCGACGGCGATGGCTTCGAAGCGGTCGAAGCGGCCCGGCTCACCCAGTTCGACGATGCCGTAGCGTGCATGCGGAGAGCCTTGCTCGGAGACATGCGCCGGTGGCGTGTCGTCGCCATAAGCGGGGCAGCCGATGCTGCCTGGATTGAAGACCACCGGGCCGTCGGGGATACGGATCAGTTCGCTACGGTGGCTGTGGCCACACAGCACGATGCGGCAAGCGGGATCGAGCGCGGCCAGCCGCCGCCTGATAGCGACCAGCGGCGCGCGCACCAGCCGGCCGTCGGCCATCGTATCGGTCAGGTATTTTTCGTCATGGTCGGGTCGGGCATGAAAGGCGGTCACGGCTGGGGCGATCTCCAGCGTGAGCGGCAAGGCCAACAGTGCCTCGCGCTGGGCCGATGTCAACCGTTCCTGCGCATAGCGGTCGGACGGCCACATGGCTTCATCTGCGGTATCGCGGGCGACGCGGCGGTCGTGGTTGCCGCGCACTGTCGGCAGGGCGAGCGCTTCAAGCCGCTCCAAGGTTTCGCGCGGCCAGAGCGGGCCGGAGACGCAATCACCGAGATTGACTATAAGATCGGCGCCACCGCGCTGCCGCAAATCGTCGAGCACGGCGTCCAGGGCGAGGATGTTGCCGTGGATATCGGCGAGAACGGCAATGCGCATGGGAAGCTCCGTGAGTTGACGAATGACTGGCAGAGAGAGGGCGGACCCTACAGGACTTGGGTTCCTCGCCCCCACGAAAGTGGGGGAGAGGTGGCTCGGCGAAGCCGAGACGGAGAGGGGGACTGCGCCGACCTGATTCCGAATGCTTTAGACAACTTTCCCCTGGTGTGCCACTTCGGAGGCTCCCTCTCCGACCGCGGAGCCCGTCCTCGGGCTTGCCAGAGGCAAGACCCGTGGGCGGCCACCTCTCCCCCGCTATGCGGGGGCGAGGAACCCAAGTGCAAGGCTAGGCGCGGACTTCGATTTCGGCGGCGCCGACCGCGGGCAGTGCCGGATCATCGACGGCTGCGGCAATGACGCTATCGAGCAGGCCCGGAAAGCGGGCATCGAGATCGTCGCGGCGCAGAGTGATCAGCCGGCTGGTGCCGACGACCTCGGTGCGGGTGACGCCGGCCTCGCGCAATTTGGCCAGATGGTAACTGAGATTGGTTTTCGAGCCGAGGTCGAGGAACTGGCTGCAATTCAGCGGCACGCCTTCCTTGCTGGCGAGATAGCGCACGATGGCCAGCCGGGTGGGATCGCCGAGCACGGCAAGCACGTTCGGCAGGTTGATCTGGTCGGCGGTGGGGTGGGGCAGCGTCATGCCCGGAGAACTAAGCGT
>SAQR01000013.1:95196-122903 GCA_004020365.1 Mesorhizobium sp. | reverse complement strand
GCTTCGGTGTGGAGCGAAAACGTCAACCTCGCGCTGCACGTCGCGCCGCAATTGAAGGCCGGCGTCGTCTGGGTCAACGGCACCAACATGTTCGACGCCGCCTGCGGCTTCGGCGGTTATCGCGAGAGCGGTTTTGGCCGCGAAGGCGGGCGCGAAGGCATGTTCGAATATTTTTCGGCAAAGCTGCCGCTCGGGCCGGTCGTCAAGCCGGCAGCGGCTACGGCTCAGTCGATCGAGCGGTCGGAAAGCGACGCCATAGACCGCACGGCAAAACTGTTCATCGGCGGCAAGCAGGTCAGGCCGGACGGCAATTATTCGCTTGCGATAGCCACCGCCAGGGGCAGGCTTGCCGGCGAGGTCGGTCTCGGCAGCCGCAAGGATGTTCGCGACGCCGTCGCGGCTGCGCGTGCCTGCAAGGCCTGGCCGGAAGCGACTGCCTACAACCGCAGCCAGGTGCTGTATTATCTGGCCGAAAACCTGTCCGGCCGCGCCGGCGAATTTGCGGCGCGCCTCACCGCGCTGACCGGCGCCACCGCCAAGGCGGCGCGCGACGAGGTCGACAAGTCGATCGAGCGGCTGTTCCTCTATGCCGGCCTGGCCGACAAGTTCGAGGGCAGCATTCACCAGCCGCCGGCCCGCGCCGTCACACTGGCGCTGCACGAGCCGGTCGGCGTCGTCGGCATCGTGGCGCCGGACCATGCGCCGCTGCTCGGCCTGATCTCGCTGGTGGCGCCGGCGCTGGCGATGGGCAACACCGTGGTCGCGGTGCCGTCGGAAAAATATCCGCTGCTTGGCACCGATCTCTATCAGGTCATCGAATATTCCGACGTTCCGGCCGGCGCCATCAACATCGTCACCGGCCGCAGCGCCGAACTCGCCGGCGTGCTGGCCAGGCATGACGATGTCGACGGGCTCTGGCTGTTCGCCGATGCCGAGACCTGCGCCAGGGCGGAAGCCGACTCCGTCGGCAATCTCAAGCGCGTCTGGACCGGCAACGGCCGCAGCCTCGACTGGGCGTCGGCCGAGGCCGCCGGCGATGCCTTGCTGCGCCGTGCCGTCGAGGTCAAGAACGTCTGGGTGCCTTACGGCGATTGAGCGGTCGCCTTGCGCGCGCCGTCGGACGAGAAGCGTCCGGGCTTGACGGGCCAAAAGATGTTCTTTACCGAGAAAAAACATTTGCCGCCCCTAGGCGAAGAGCACCCGGGCGGCGACAGAGGGAGAAAAAAGGCATGGCGGATCTGGCAGGCAAGGTCGTTGTCGTCACGGCGGCGGCACAAGGCATCGGCCGGGCTAGTGCGCTGGCTTTCGCCAGGGCAGGCGCTATCGTGCACGCCACCGACATCAACGAGGTGCTGCTTGCCGAACTTGGCAAGACGGCAGATATCAAGACGCGCAAGCTCGACGTGCTGAACGACGAGGCGGTCGAAAAAGCCTTCGCCGAGATCGGCGCTGTCGACGTGCTGTTCAACTGCGCCGGCTTCGTCCACTCCGGCTCGATCCTCGAAATGAAGAACGCCGACCTCGATTTTGCCCTGGATCTCAACGTCCGCTCGATGATCCGCACCATCCGCGCCGTGCTGCCGGGCATGCTGGAGCGCGGCGACGGCTCGATCATCAACATGGCGTCGCTGGCCGGCTCGACCAAGGGCGTGCCCAACCGCTTCGTCTATGGGCTGACCAAGGCGGCGGTCATCGGCCTGACCAAATCGGTCGCCGCCGACTATGTCGGCAACGGCATACGCTGCAACGCCATTTGCCCGGGCACCGTCGAAAGCCCGTCGCTGGAGGACCGCATGCACGCGCAGGGCGACTACGAGGCGGCGCGCGCCGCCTTCATCGCCCGCCAGCCGATGGGTCGCCTCGGCACCCCCGAGGAAATCGCCGATCTCGCCGTCTACCTGGCCGGAGCCACCTATACGTCAGGGCAGGCTTATAATATCGACGGTGGCTGGTCGATCTAAGAGGCCTCTGGGTCGCAATTTAGGAGAAAAAGAATGAAACTGCTGCGCTATGGCGAAGCGGGGAGCGAACGCCCCGGCCTGCTCGATGCGGATGGAACGATCCGCGATCTCTCCGCCCATGTCACCGATATTGCCGGCAAGGCGCTCGACCCGGCATCGCTGGAAACGCTGTCGAAGCTCGATCCGCAATCGCTGCCGGCGGTTTCCGGCAATCCGCGCATCGGCGCCTGCGTTGCCGGCACCGGCAAATTCATCTGCATCGGCCTCAACTATTCCGACCATGCCGCCGAGACCGGCGCCGTCGTGCCGCCGGAGCCGATCATCTTCATGAAGGCAAGCTCGGCCATCGTCGGGCCAAACGACGATGTGCTGATCCCGCGCGGCTCGGTCAAGACCGACTGGGAAGTCGAGCTTGGCGTGGTCATCGGCAAAACCGCGAAATACGTCACCGAGACCGAGGCGCTGAATTATGTCGCCGGCTACTGCGTCGCGCACGACGTGTCCGAGCGCGCCTTCCAGGCCGAGCGCCAGGGCCAGTGGACCAAGGGCAAATCCTGCGACACGTTTGGGCCGATCGGCCCGTGGCTGGTGACCAAGGACGAGGTGCAGGATCCGCAGAACATCCCGATGTGGCTGAAGGTCAACGGCAAGACGATGCAGAACGGCTCGACCAGGACCATGGTCTATGGCGTCGCCTACCTGGTCTCCTATCTCAGCCAGTTCATGTCGCTGCATCCGGGCGACATCATCTCGACCGGCACGCCGCCCGGCGTCGGGCTGGGCATGAAACCGCCGGTGTTCCTAAAACCCGGCGACGTCGTCGAGCTCGGCATCGAAGGGCTGGGCATGCAGAAGCAGACCTTCAAGGCGGACGCGTAGGCGCTTCGCTTTGGCAAGTTTGCGCCGCCCCTCATCTGCCTGCCGGCATCTTCTCCCCGTGAACGGGGAGAAGGACGCCGTCATCAACGATTTCGCCAATCGCCAACGGTGCAGAAAGAGCGCCGAGGCCGGGGCCAGCCCTTTCTCCCCGTTTATGGGGAGAAATGCCCGGCAGGGCAATGAGGGGCAGCGCCAACCTTTGCCGCGAAGCTACTTCAGCACCTTGCCATCAGTCCCAAACCGATAAGTCCTTGCCGGATCCGGCGTCGCATAAAGCGTGGCGCCCGGTTCGGCGTTGTAGACGCCAAAGATGCGCACTGTGATCAGGCCGGCCTTCTCGCAGTCGAGATAGAGGTTGGTGTCGGCGCCGAGGTGTTCGGCATGAACGACGGTGCCTTTCCAGGCGCCGGATTTCGCATCGACGGTCAGGTGCTCTGGCCGGACGCCGATGGTTTTTGCCGTCTCGCCGAGCCTGGCGCCGTCGACGAAATTCATCTTCGGCGAGCCGATGAAGCCGGCGACGAATTCATTTGCCGGCGCATTGTAGAGTTCCATCGGCCCGCCGATCTGCTCGATCCTGCCGGCATTGAGCACGACGATCTTGTCGGCCAGCGTCATCGCCTCGACCTGGTCGTGGGTGACATAGATCATCGTCGCCTTCAGCCGGCGATGCAGTTGCGCGATCTCCAGCCTGGTGTTGACGCGCAACGCGGCATCGAGGTTGGACAAAGGCTCGTCGAACAGGAAAAGCTTGGGCTCACGCACCACGGCGCGGCCGATGGCGACGCGCTGGCGCTGGCCGCCGGACAGCTCGGCCGGACGCCTGGCGAGATAGGGTTCCAGCGACAGCATCGACGAGGCGATGCCGATGCGGCGGTCGATCTCGGCCGCCGGCGTGCCCGCCTGCTTGAGGCCAAGGCCCATATTGTTCTTCACCGTCAGATGCGGGTAGAGCGCGTAAGTCTGGAATACCATGGCGATGCCGCGCTTGGCCGGCGGCGTCGCGGAGACGTCCGCGCCGTCGATGACAACCCGCCCCGAGGTCGAATCCTCCAGCCCGGCGATGACCCTGAGCAAGGTCGACTTGCCGCAGCCGGAGGGGCCGACGAAGACGACGAATTCGCCATCGGACACTTCGAGGTCGATGCCCTTCAGCACCTCGACCGGCCCAAAGGCCTTTTTCACGTTCTCGATGTTCAGCGCGCCCACGGCGTTCCTCCGGATTGGAATGTGGGGGCGCCGTAGAGCGCAAACCCTGATGAAAATTCCCCTCTCACAATTGCACCGCCTTTCCGCTGCGCACGCTCTCGTCGGCGGCAAGGCAGACGGCGAGCGACTTCACTGCGTCGTCCATGTGGCGGGTCAGATCAATATCCTCGCGGATCGCCTTGAGCAGAAAAGCCTGTTCGCGGTCGCACAGGTCCTGATGGCCGGGCTCGCCTTCCATCGACAGCATCTCATCCGGCTTGGCGAATTTTCCGTCAGCGCCGGTCGCCGCACTGTGCAGGCGGATGGTCGAGGTTTTGGTGTGGGTGTCGATGTCGTCGGATCTGACGCCCTCCTTCATGACGATCGACACGCAGCCATTGGGCGAGATCACGTCCTTCACGAAGAAGGCGGTCTCCGAAATCATCGGCCCCCAGCCGGCCTCGTACCAGCCGACCGAGCCGTCGTCGAACAGCACCTGCAGGTGACCGTAATTGTACATCGTTGGCGCAATCTCGTCGGTCAGCCTCAGCCCCATTCCGCGCACCTCGACCGGCCTCGCGTCGGTGATCTGCAGCATCACGTCGAGATAGTGCACGCCGCAATCGACGATCGGCGACGTCGTGCGCATTAATTGCTTGTGCGTCTCCCAGCTATGGCCGGAGGATTGCTGGTTGAGGTTCATGCGAAACACGTAAGGGCCGCCAAGCTTGCGCGCTTCGGCGATCAGCCTGATCCAGGACGGGTGATGGCGCAGGATGTAGCCGATCACCAGTTTTCTGCCGTTGGCCCTGGCTGCGGCGACGACGCGTTCGGCATCCGCCACCGTCGTCGCCAGCGGCTTTTCGACGAAGACATGGCAGCCGGCCTCGAACGCCTTCACCGCATAGTCGGCATGGCTGTCGGAATAGGTGGCGATGCAGGCGACATCAGGTTTTTCGTCGCGCAGCGCCTCGTCGAAGGAGCGCCTGATGCCATAGAAGGAAAGCCCGGCCGGCAGCGGCACATCCGAGCGGTTGACCAGCGCGGCGATCTCGAAGCCCGGATTGGTGTGATAGGCCAGCGCATGGCTGCGGCCCATATTGCCCAGCCCGGCAACGACGACGCGAAGGGGTTCAGCCATGTCAGTCTGCCTTTTCTTGACTGCGAGCTGCGAGAGCCGCCATCACCTGTGGCTCGCATTCATCTGCGACCCGCAGAGCCGCTTCTTCGCTGTCGCAGCGGGACAAAAGCCGGAAGCCATAGGCATCGACTCCGTCCTTAATCAGTGAAAGCCTCTGATCGTCAGGCAAGGGATGCTCAAGATTGAGCGCCAGCGTGAACGCCTTCGACTGCTCGTCTTCCATCTGGGAATTGACGCGCCAACGAATGTGACAGTTGTATTCTTTCGGCCGGCGTTCCTTCCCAAGCCGCGTAAACCAGACAGCGGCGTTCATATAGAACTGCGGCCCCCAGGAAGACTTCTGAAGGTTTAGCAAGCAGATGGTCTCCGGCCACTCCCGGTAAAAATTCGTGGCGCGAACGCCTCGAAATCCATAGCGGCTCGCTGTCTCGACAAGGGCCTGTACGATAATCTCTCGACCATCACTCATTTAACCGCTCCCGAAGTAATGCCGCGGATCAGCTGCCGCGAGAAGATGACGTAGAGGATCAGCACCGGCATGATCGCCAGCGACAGTGCCGCCAGGATGGCGTTCCAGTTGGTGACGAACTGGCCGAGGAACAGCTGGGCGCCGAGCGTCACCGTCTTGGTCTCTTCCGACGGCGCCAGGATCAGCGGGAACCACAGATCGTTCCAGATCGGGATCATGGTGAAGACGGCGACCGTCGCCATCGATGGCCTGACCAGCGGCAGCACCAGCCGGAAGAAGATGGTGTATTCGGACAGGCCGTCGATGCGCCCGGCATTCTTCAGATCGTCGGACACCTGCTTCATGAACTCCGACAGGATGAAGACGGCGAGCGGCAGGCCTTGCGCGGTATAAACCAGGATCAGCGCCGTCAGCGTGTTGACCAGCCCGCTCGCCACCATCAGCTGCAGGATGGCGACGGTGCCGAGGCGGATCGGGATCATGATGCCGAGGGCGAGATAAAGCCCCATCATCGAATTGCCGCGAAAACGATATTCCGACAGCGCGAAGGCGGCCATCGCGCCGAACAAGAGCACGAAGAACAGCGAGGCGACGGTGACGACAAGGCTGTTCTGGAAATAGTGGATGAAATCGCCCTGGCCGATGACGGTGGTGTAGCCGATCAGGTCGAAGGTTTTCGGGGTCGGCGGCGTCAGCGGCGCGCCGAAGATGCCGGCGCGGGATTTAAACGAATTCATGATGACGATGATCACCGGAAACAGCGCGATCACCGTGTAGGTCAACAGCACCGCATGGGCGCCGATGGTGCGGGGCAGGGAGCGGGTTGCCGTACTCATCTTACGCCTCAGAACTGATAGCGACGCAGGCGCGTCTGGACGAGGAACAGGTAGACGCAGACGCCGCCAAGGATGATCAGGAACATCATCGTGGCGATCGCCGCGCCCATGTTGGGATCGCCGACCTGCAGCTGGAAACCGAAGAAGGCGCGGTAGAGGAAGGTGCCGAGAATGTCGGTCGAATAATTCGGCCCGGCCAGCGCGCCTTGCGCGGTGTAGATCAGGTCGAATGCGTTGAAATTGCCGACGAAGGTGAGGATCGAGATGATGCCGATCGACGGCAGGATCAGCGGCAGCTTGATCTTCCAGAACTGCGCCATGCCGGTGATGCCGTCGCATTCGGCGGCTTCGATCACCTCGTCGGGGATCGACAACAGCGCGGCATAGATCAGCATCATCGGGATGCCGACGAACTGCCACACCGAGATCAGGCTGAGCGTGGTCAGCGCATATTCTTCCTTGCCGAGCCACGGCGTGAACAGGCTTTTGAGGCCGACAAGATCCATCAGGTTCGGCGCCACGCCCCATATCGGCGACAGGATCAGCTTCCAGGCGAAGCCGACGATGACGAAGGACAGGATCGTCGGCACGAAGATCGCGGTGCGGTAGAAGGCGGAGAATCTCAGCCGCGGGCTGGACAGCAGTGCGGCCAAAAGGACGCCGATCGGGTTCTGCACCAGCATGTGGATGATGAAGAACCAGACGTTGTTCCGGAGTGCGTTCCAGAAACTGACCGACCAGTTGGGATCGCCGAACAGTCTGCGGAAGTTTTCGAACCCGACGAAGACCTGAACCTGGTCGATGTTGCGAAACAGCGAGAGCTGCAGCGTGCCGGCCAGCGGCAGGATCATGATCGCCGTATAGACCAGCACCGCCGGCGCCAGGAAGACGACGATATGCCAGCGGAACGGTCGTTTCGGTGCTGCGGCCATGCGTTCGGTCCCCGCCGATCAGGTTCTTGCGAATGCCGCCAAAGGGCGCGGCGCCTCCCTCCCCCTCGAGGGGAGGGTGCCTCGCGAAGCGAGGCGGGTGGGGTCGGCCAAGGCAGCGCGCCATCGCGGTTTCGACCGCGCCTTCCGGCAACGATCAGGTCGCAACCTGCCTCGACCGACCCCCTCTGTCGCATTCGGCGACATCTCCCCCTCGAGGGGGGAGATAGCGCTCGTTGTTACTTCGCCGGCTTATACCAGCTGTCGAGGCCGTCCTGCAGCTTCTTGGCGGCAGCTTCCGGCGTGACGGTGCCGTTGATGACGTTGGCCGATTCAACCCAGGTCTCGTTTTCGAGGTTCGGCGTGCCGCGCCCCAAGATCTGGTAGGTCGAGCGGATCGTCGGCTTGCACTTGTCGCGCCAGGAGACGAATTCCTGGGCCAGCGGGTCTTCCATCTTCACCGGGGTGTTGTTCAGGCTGAAGAAGCCCGGCAGCGCGTTGGCGTAGATGGTGGCGAAATCCGGCGAGGCGACCCAGGTCAGGAAGGTCTTGGCCGCATCAGCATTCTTCGACGCCGCATTGAGGCCCATGCCGATGTCGGTGTGGTCGGAGATGTAGCAGGTGTCGCCGGCCTTCGGCACCGGCGGCGGGAAGGCGCCCATCTTGAACTGCGCCTGGGTGTTGAACAGGCCGATCTCCCACGAGCCGGCCGGGTAGATGGCGGCGCGGCCAAGCGTGAACAGGTTCTGGCTGTCCGGATAGGTCTGCGCCTCGAAGCCGTCGCCAAGATAGGGCTTCCACTTGGCCAATTCCTTGAAAGGCTCGACCCACTGCGGATCGGTCAGCTTCTGCTCGCCCTTGATCAGCGCCAGACGGCCTTCCTCGCCCTTCCAGTAGTTGGGGCCGATGTTCTGGTAGCCCATGGTCGCGGCTTCCCAGAGATCCTTGGTGCCCATCGCCATCGGGATGTAGGTGCCGTCGGCCTTGATCTTGTCGAGCGCGGCGTAGAACTCCTCATTGGTGGTCGGCACCTTGATGCCGAGCTGGTCGAAGGCGTCCTTGTTGTATATGAAGCCGTGGATGACCGAAGCCATCGGCACGCAGAAGGTCGCCTTGCCGTCGTCGGTCTGCCAGGCGGCCTTGGCGACGTCGGAAAAATTCTCCATTCCCGGGAGCGCCGACAGATCGGCGAGGTTGCCCTTCTTGAAAAGTTCCAGCGACTTGTCGAACGGACGGCAGGTGATCAAGTCACCCGCCGAGCCGGCGGCGAGCTTCGCGCCGAGTGCGGCGTCATATTCGGTCGGTGCCGACGGCGCGAACACCACCTTGATGCCCGGGTTCTTGGCTTCGAAAGCCGGGATCAGCTTGTCCTTCCAGATGGCAAGGTCGTCGCCGCGCCAGCTCTCGATGTTGAGCGTTACGTCCTGGGCATAGGCCATTCCGGCGGAGCCTAGAATGCTGGTGCCGAGAAGCAGTGCCGTCAGTAGTTTGGTTGTCATGCTCAGTCTCCCTGTTGACCTTTTTCAGGCTCGGTTTTGAGAACAGAGGCTTTGCGCCCCATGCTCCCCTCGATCGCGGAAAGCGCCGGGCGCAGTTTTTGCCCGGTGCCTTCCAGTATCTTCTGCGCCGCGTCGGCGCTGGCAGCGCCGGCGGCGAGCAGAATGGCGGTCTTGACGGCGCCGCCGCTGTCTTCGAGCAGGCGCGCCGCATCGTCCCTGTCGCGTCCGCTGATGGCGGCGACGATACGGGCGGCGCGGTCGCGCAGCTTGATGTTGTCGGCCATGAGATTGACCATGTAGCCGTCATGGACATGGCCAAGGTGGATGGCGGCCAGCGTCGACAGCATGTTGAGCGCGATCTTCTGGGCGGTGCCGGCGCCCATGCGCGTCGAGCCGGCGATCAGCTCCGGTGGTGTTTCGAGCAGGATGGCAATGTCGGCCAGCCGAAGCAGCGGCGCATCCCTGTTGTTGGCGATGGCGATGGTTGCCGCACCCCGGCGCCTGGCGTCCTCGATCGCCCTGACGGCATAGGGCGTCGAGCCGCTGGCGGAGACCGCGATCAGGCAGTCGCCCTCCCCGATGCCGGCAGCGGCAACCGCCGCCGAGGCTTCGTCGGTGTCGTCCTCCGGCCCGCCGGCCAGTGCCTTGAAGGCATCGTCGCCGCCGGCGATCAGGATGGCGATGCGGTCGCGCTGGATGCCGAAGGTGCCCGGCAGCTCCAGCGCATCGGCCAGCGCCATCAGGCCCGAGCTGCCGGCCGCTGCGTAAGCGAGCTTGCCGCCGCTGTCCAGCCGGCTGGCGATGGTCTCGGCGGCCTTGGCTATGGCGGGAACGGCGCCGCGCACCGCCTTGGCGGCCTCGATCTGCGCATTGGCCAACGAGGAAAGGATGGCGTCCGGAGCCTGGATGTCCAGCCCCTCGGCATTCTGGTGAAGCGCTTCGGTGCGCGTTTCGGCCATCCGCTTTCCCTCCAATCTGCAAAACAATACCAAAAAAATACCACTTGTCCACACGCATTAGCAACTTCCCTGCCCTGAAATCGCCGCTCAAGGAAAATACATAGGTTTTTCAATCAAATACACCTTAATCTTTTTGAAACGGAAATTAAGCCTTGGCTATTGGTATTTTATTGGTATCATCTGCCCGGAGGAGAAATCGTGTGAAATTCGTTCTCGGCATCGATGGCGGCGGCACCAGCTGCAGGGCGGCCCTTGCAACAGTGGACGGCACTGTCGTCGGCCGCGCCAAGAGCGGTGCGGCCAACATCCGCACCGATCTCACCGGCGCCAGGGCCAACATCGTCGAGGCGGCAAGGCAGGCCTTTGTCGCCGCCGGACAAGACCCCGAACTGATCCCGCAGACCCCGGCCATCCTCGGCCTCGCCGGCGCCAATGTCGGCACCTACAGGCAGCAGCTCGAAGCCATCCTGCCGTTCAGCGTCAGCCGTGTCGAGACCGACGCCGAGATCGCCCTGGAAGGCGCGATCGGCTCCGGTGACGGCGCCATGGCCATCCTCGGCACCGGCACCGCCTACATGGCACGCAAAAACGGAAGGTCGCGGGCTATCGGCGGCTGGGGTTTCCAGGTCGGCGACCAGGGCAGCGGCGCCCGCATCGGCCGCGACCTGCTAGAGCAGACGCTGCTCGCCTATGACGGCATCCGCCAGGGATCGCCGCTGACGCAGGCCATGCTCGCCATCTTCCGCGACAACCCCGAGGATCTGGTCGAGTTCACCACTAACGCAAAGCCCGGCGATTTCGGCGGCTTCGCGCCAAAGGTCTTCGAGCATGCCGAAAAGGGCGACATCGTCGCCAACTGGATTCTCGACAAGGCAATCGCCGACGTCGAGGCAGCACTTGGCGTGCTCGATCTCGGCGACGACGATCCGCTCTGCCTGCTTGGCGGGCTGGCGCCGCTCTATGCGCCGCGCCTGTCGGCGCGCTACCGGGCGCTGCTGAAGCCGCCGCTCGACGATGCACTGGGCGGCGCCGTGCAGATGGCGGTGCGCGTTTTCTCCAGCGCGGAGGCAGCGCGATGAGCGAAGCCGCCGACCAGATCTTCGCCACGCTGAAACAGTCGGCGCAGAGCGGCGCGCCGCTCTATCTGCAGCTCAGGAAGAGCATCGAGGACGCAGTCAATCGCGGCCTGATCGGGCCGGGCGACGCGCTGCCATCCGAGCGCGACATCGCCAGCAAGGCCGACATTTCGCGCGTCACCGTACGCAAGGCGGTGCAGGATCTGGTCAAGGGCGGCATCCTTGTCCAGCGTCACGGCTCCGGCACCTTCGTCGCGCCGCGGATGGAGCGCGTAGAGCAGTCGCTGTCGCGGCTGACGTCTTTCACCGAGGATATGGCGCGGCGCGGCATGGCGGTGCGTTCGGCCTGGCTCGACCGCGGCCTCTATGCGCCGTCGCCGGACGAGATGATGGTGCTTGGCTTGTCGTCGAACGAACTGGTGGCGCGGGTGGCGCGCCTGCGCATTGCCAACGAAACACCGCTGGCGATCGAGCGCGCGGCCCTGTCGGCCAGCGTGCTGCCCGACCCGGCGGGAATAGGGTCGTCGCTCTACGCGGCGCTTGAAACGACGGGACTGCGGCCGGTGCGGGCGGTGCAGCGCATTTCCGCGGCCAATCTCGGCGACGACGACGCGCGCCTGCTCGAAGTGCCGCCTGGCATTGCCGGACTGCACATCGAGCGTATTTCCTATCTGGCGAGCGGCAAGGTGATCGAATTCACCCGCTCGATCTACAGGGGCGACGCCTATGATTTCGTCGCCGAGCTCCGGCTGAGCGGGCCGGGCGAAGAGGGCCGGCCATGAGCGCAGTAAACACCCAAATGGGGATTACCCATATGCGGCGCGAGATCGAGGAGATTCCGGAGGCCACCGCGCGCCTGCTCGACGGCTCGGCAGCGGCGCTGACCGAAGCCGGGTGCGGCATTCGCGAGCGCGATCCAAACTTCGTCGTCACCGTAGCGCGCGGCTCCTCCGACCATGCCGCCACCTTCATGAAATATGCGGTAGAACTGACCGCCGGCCTTGCCGTTGCGTCGGTCGGCCCGTCGATCGCTTCGATTTACGGCGCCAGGCTCAGGCTGGGCGGCTCGGCCTGCCTGGCGATCTCGCAGTCGGGCAAGAGCCCGGACATCGTCGCCATGGCGCAAGCCGCGAGAGCCGGCGGTTCGCTGACCGTCGCCATCACCAACACCGCCGATTCGCCGCTGGCGCGGGCCTGCGATTATGCGATCGACATTCTGGCCGGGCCGGAGCGCAGCGTCGCGGCGACGAAGACCTTCGTCAATTCGGCCGTCGCCGGCCTCGCCTTGATGGCGCACAGCACCGGCGACGACAAGTTGCTGGCAGCACTTGCCCGTTTGCCGGAACATTTCCGCAAGGCGATCGCCTGCGACTGGATGGCGCTGGTCGGTGCGTTGGAGACGCAGAAGTCTCTGTTCATCCTCGGTCGCGGTCCGTCTGCTGCGATCGCCAACGAGGCGGCGCTGAAGTTCAAGGAAACCTGCGCCATGCACGCCGAGGCCTATAGTGCGGCCGAAGTCATGCATGGCCCGCTGGCGCTGGTCGGGCCAGGTTTCCCGGTGCTGGCGCTCGCCGCCCGCGATGCTTCCGAGCCGTCGGTCACAGAGGCCGCCGACAGTCTGGCGGGCAAGGGCGCGGCCGTTTTTGTTACCTCGGACAAGGCGACAAGCGCTCAGCACCTGCCGCATGTCGCCACCGGCCATCCACTGACCGACCCGCTGGCGCTGATCGTGTCGTTCTATGGCTTCGTCGAGGCCTTTGCCCGCTATCGCGGTCTCGATCCGGACACGCCGCCCAATCTTCGCAAGGTGACGGAAACCCTATGAGCGAGTGTTTTGCCCTGACTGGCGCCCGGATTTTTGACGGCGACGACTGGCACGACAACGCTGCCCTTGTCGTGCGAGACGGCCTCGTCGAGGCCATCGTTGCCGCCGGAGCCGTTCCGTCCGGCGTCGAGCGTATCGAAACCGGCGGCATGCTTGCACCGGGCTTCGTCGACCTGCAGGTCAATGGCGGTGGCGGCGTCATGCTGAACGACCATCCCGATGTCGCCTCGATCGAAACCATTTGCCGGGCGCATGCGCCGTTCGGCACGACGGCGCTGCTGCCGACGCTGATCACCGACACGCCTGAGATCACCGCCGCCGCGGTCGCCGCCGGAGCGGAGGCCGCGCAGCAGAAGGTGCCGGGCTTTTTGGGCCTGCATCTCGAAGGCCCGCATCTGTCGATCGCCCGTAAGGGCGCGCACGATCCCGCGCTGATCCGGCCGATGCTGGATGCCGACCAGGCGATGCTGATTGCGACGCGAAAAACCCTGCCGGTGCTGCTGACCACTGTAGCGCCGGAATCGGTGGAGCCGGCGAGGGTTTCAGCGCTGGTCGAGGCCGGCATCATCGTCAGCCTCGGCCATTCCGACACCGGCTATGCCAAGGCGCGCGCCTTCGCCGATGCCGGCGCAACAATGGTCACCCATCTGTTCAACGCGATGAGCCAGATCGGCAACCGCGAGCCGGGTCTGGCGGGTGCCGCCATCGGTACCGGCACATTGTTTGCCGGCATCATCGCCGACGGCATCCATGTCGATCCCGCCACCATGGCCATCGCGCTGCGCGCCAAGCAAGGCCCGGCAAAAATTTTCCTGGTCACCGACGCCATGGCGACGATCGGCACCGACATGACCTCATTCACGCTGAACGGCCGCGCCATCTACCGCAGGGACGGCAGCCTGCGGCTTGCCGACGGGACGCTGGCCGGCGCCGACCTCGACATGATCGCCGCCGTCCGCTTCGTCCACCGCGTCGTCGGGCTGGACCTGTCGGAGGCCCTGCGCATGGCTTCGCTCTATCCGGCGCAGGCGATCGGCCAGTCGCACCGGCTCGGGCGCTTCGCCAACGGCACCGCCGCCGATATTGTTGCACTGTCGGACGAGTTGGAGGTGAAAAGCGTCTGGATAGAAGGCGACAGGGTTTTCGATGCCGGCGTCGCAAAGGGCGCCTAAGGCATCAGCCGTTCGGCGCGCAGCCTGAAGCGGGTCGGTTGCTCATATGTCCCTCTTGTCCTTAATCCCCTGAGCTTACGCCGGAAGCCGCGGCGCGGCCCGGTCTCGCCGGTTCGGCAGCAGGCGGCGCACGGCGGGCGCGGCCGCCACATCGTTCCTGGCGGCGAACAGCTCGTGGTTCTTCTCGATGTCGTCGAGCTTGTAGCGATAATTGACCATCAGGCCATGCGCCTGACGCAAGGCGCGGGGCGACAGATCGCCGAAAAGGTCGATGCGCTCCAGCCGCGCGCCATTGCCGAGATGGAACCGGGCGACCGGGTCGATCACCTTGCCGGAGGCGGTGCGGGCTTCGAGGAAATACTGTGCCGCAAGCGGAAGCAGCGCCGGGCCGACGCGGTCGCGAGCGGCAGCGTCCGCATGCCAACCCTCGTCGGCGACGAGATCCAACACTTCGGCGGCGGAGGGGATGGTTTCGGCCTGCTCGGCCAGCCAGCGGGCAAAGCCCGGCACTGGGGACAACGTGACGAAATCGGTCAGGCCGGGAAGGTCGCGGCGCAAATCCTCGACCACCTGCTTGATCAAAAAATTGCCGAACGAAATGCCGCGCAAGCCCTCCTGGCAGTTGGAGATGGAATAGAACACCGCCGTCGTGGCCTGCCGTGGCAGCACCAGCGGCCGCTCGTCGGCGAGCAGCTCGGCGATCGTCGTCGGCATCGCCCGGGTGAGCGCGACCTCGACGAAGATCAGCGGCTCGTCGCCGAGCTGCGGATGAAAGAACGCATAGCAGAGCCGGTCGGCGGGCTCGATCCGGCGGCGCAGATCGTCCCAGGTGTGGATGGCATGCACCGCCTCGTAGCGGATGATTTTTTCCAGGATGTTGGCCGGCGTCGACCAGTCGATCCGCCGCAGCACCAGGAAGCCGCGGTTGAACCATGACGACAGGAGGTGGGTGAAGTCGGCATCGACGATGGCGAGATCGGGCGACGTGGGCAGCCGGGCAAGCAGATCCTCGCGCATGCGCACCAGCGTCTCGATGCCGCCGGGCGCCAGGTTCAGACGGCGCAAAAGCTCCTGCCTGGCCGGCTCGGCGGCGTCGTGCAGGGCGAGTGCCGAGCGATCGTCGGGTTCGGCGCGATAGGCATCCACCGCGGCTGCAAGCCTGTCGTGATCGGTGCCGAAACGATCGCGCAGCACATGCAGGAAAGCCAGCCTGCCGTCGGCGCCGAGGGTTCGCCAGCGCTCGAGGATTTCCCTTGCATAGGCGACGCCCGATGCCTCGCCCTGGCTGGAAAGCAGACGGACGCACAGACGCGCCAGGCTGTCGGCCGAAACCGGCTCGTCACCGCGCACGAGGTTCAGCATCATCCGGCCGCGGTCGGCGATGGTGTTCAGCAGGTCAGCGAAGAAAGGGCTGCGGTTCATCGATCCGACCGTCGAAGAGGAGCCTGCAAGAGAGGTCCGGAGAGGCATGAGGGTGAGACAGAGAATATGGATGCGGTTTTAGATATACCAATAAAAATTGCCAAAAATGGACAAAGTCATTTTTAGCCGGGGGACCGCATTTCATAGGCACAAGCGCGCCGGCGTCAGCCAATGAATTCATGACCGGCTGCAGAGACAGCGCGCTGGGTGACGGGCGGCAGCCTCAGCCAGCCGCCTGGTCGGCCGCTGTCCTGATCGCCTCGATGTTCGCCCGATAGGCTTCGACGCTGCCGCCCTTGAATATAGCCGCACCGGCGACCAGCACGCTGGCGCCGGCGGCGGTGACCAAAGGTGCTGTTTGCGGCGAGACGCCGCCGTCGATCTCGATCCGGATCGGCCGATTGCCGATCAGCGCTTTCACCCGCTTCACCTTGTCGACGATCCCCGGGATGAAGGCCTGGCCGCCAAAACCCGGATTGACGGTCATGATCAGGATCAGATCGAGCCGGTCGAGCACATACTCGATCGCCGTTTCCGGCGTCGCCGGGTTGAGCGACACGCCGGTCTTCTTGCCGAGGTCCCTGATCGTCTGCAGCGAACGGTCGAGATGTGGCCCGGCCTCGGCATGCACCGTCATGCCGTCGCAGCCGGCGTCGGCAAACGCCTGCAGATAGGGATCGGCCGGCGCGATCATCAGATGGCAGTCGAAGAAGGCGTTGGTGCGGTTGCGGATCGCCTTGATCACTGGCGGGCCGAAGGTGATGTTGGGCACGAAATGCCCGTCCATGACGTCGAGATGGATCCAGTCGGCGCCGGCCGCCGCCACCGCCTCGACCTCGTCGCCGAGCTTCGAAAAATCCGACGCCAGCACAGATGGCGCGATCAGGGTCTTGTGAGCCATGTTCGCTTCCCGTTCTTGAGCCCGCCTTCGCCGTAATCGTCTCAGCGCTGCTTGTCGACAGGAATCCGGTGCCTGCGCAAAAGGAGAGAGGCAGCGTCGGCCACCTCTCTCCCTGTTCAAGCGTCGCGATTTCAGTTCACCGGATGCAGCGGACTGGCCGGTCGTGGCAGTAAGACCTTGCCGCTGCCTTGCTTCACTTTTTGCAGATTGGGCTTTTTCACAGCTTGCTTGGGCACGCAGTGTCCACGCACCAGTTTTTCGGTTGCCCGGCAGGCGGTGATGATCAGCGGGTTCTTGACGCATGCCTTGCCAACCAGATGATAGCCGCGCTTGCAGTCGATAATGATGGAAGGCTTGCGCACGCATCTCCCATCGATGCGCTGTTCGTTGCGCTTGCAACTGTCGGCGATCACTGCATTGCGCACGCATTTCAGGCCGACCTGATGGTAACCGGTCAGGCAGTGGATGCTGACCCCAACGCATTTGCCGTTGACACGCTTTTCGGTGCTGCGGCAGGCAGCCACGAGCGGCCTGTCGACGCATTTGTCACGGATCATCCTCTGGGTCGGCAGGCATGTGCGGCCGGCATCGAGGACGACCGGCGGAAGTTGCGGTTTGCCGGGATTAGGTCGCGTATCGACCGCCAGACCATCGGCATTCGGATCAAAATTGCGCTTGATGCAGGTAAAATCCTCGCTGCTGTTGTCGACGGTGGCGATCGAACCGTTCTGCTTGATCTCCTGCAGGGTGCACTGGATCGAGCGGGTTCTAACGATGCTGAGTTCGTGTGCGGCGCTCGCCTTGAACACACCGCCATCATTGAAGGCGGCCGTCGTGCCGGTGAAGAACGCGCCGTTCGAGCAGCTGATGCGGTAGTGAATCGCACCCGGCGCCTCGCGCTCGACTTCGAACGCCACCTGGCCCTTGCGCGGGCAGAGTTTTTTGAAGCCAGCGCTGTCCGAGACAGTGACCTCGCCCTGCCAGTCCGAATGCGCCGGCGGGTTTTCGGGGTTGTCCTGAGGTGCGTCGGTGAAGCCGCCCCCGCCCGCACCGGTGCAATGGACGGTGATGTCCTTCCAGCCGTCAAATGGTCCGAATGGACCGCTGCCGATGATCTCGGTCTTGTACTGGAAGTAGGCTGTGGCGCCGACATCCTCCCATTTCTCATAGGTGGCGAAATAGCCGTTCTTGGTCGCGTCATATGAGGCCCACGCCTGCTGCATCTCGGAGGTGATCGGTCCGTCGTTCTTCTGGCGCCAGATGCGCATCGACACAGGCCCGGCCTGGTTGGCCTGCGCCCGGCTCGTGACCTTCAACGACGGGCAGACGGTGCCAGGCGTCGAGCCGGCCTGGTTCGACTGGTAGGTGGTCAGGAACAGCTTGACGTCGTCCACGTCGAATTCGCCGAAATCGTTAGCGACGTCCTGAACCTGCGGCTTGATGACGGCGTCGCAGACAATTTGGACGTCGAACGTTCCATGCTCGGCATAGTGCGAGTCGTACAGCGGATGGGGCCAGCTGCCGCCCTGGGCCTCGCTGACCGCATTGTCCATGTCGAGCGCCGTGTCGGTCAGTGCCGAGAAGCTAGCATGGAAGCTGTGCGTGAACGAGTAAGACTTTGTCGGTCCATCGGGCTGGAGGTGCTGGTTGCACCTCGCGATGATCTGATTGCCGTATGGCACGACGGCGATACCAGTGTCCGACGACAGCGGTATTATGGAGGGATCGAAGGAGAAATTTTCCTGGCGATCGTAGTCGCGGCTGACGGGCGACGCGCTCCAGATCGGCGGAAACGCGCCGCACTGGCCCGGTCCACAAACGCCGAGCGCCACGCCGACATCCTGCACATAACCTGGCCACCGTGTGTTGAGCTTCATGTGGCCCCAGAACTGGACGTTGCCGCTTTTCAGCGTGTCCCACTTTTGCTTGTCGCTCGAGCCGACATGGATCGTCGTGTTGGCGCTTTCGGTGTTGAACGACATTGACTTGATGTTCGCCTGCTTGGCGAAGGCCGTTGTGGTGGCGAGCGCGGCTGCGATCAGGGCGACGATCGCCGCCGTGTTGCGGAAAGCATGCTTGGCTGAAGACATTTTCTCTCTCCCTGAAATGTTCCTTCACGGAGTTTGTCGCCGACTGCCGCAATAAGGTTCACGCAGCGGCTGAAACATGCCCGACCAACGAAAAACCCCGCCGGATTGCTCGGGCGAGGTCTTGGTGTGGCGGTCCAAGGTGATAGACTGTTGCCCGCCGGGCCACCCTACTGGAGAGACCGCGGCCTGCGCCTCGGCTGCTGCAGGATGTTCGGGTTCAGCAGCAGGTTCGGATTGATCTGCAGCGTCGGCGCCCTGCGGAATGGAGTGCAGTCCGGAAACTGTCCGACTGTCCCGACCGGGCAGCGCCGCTTGATAATCGGCTGGCACCGGCCGTTGATCAGCCGTGAGCCAGGCGCGCACTCCACCTGCGCCCGGCGGCATGCGCCTCTGATCACCTCGGTCCCGCGCGGGCAGACACAGGCGCCGCGTTTGTTGTGAACCTGGCCGCGGATGATGCACTGTTCAATGGTCGGCTGCTTGACAATCGGCACGCAGGCCCTGCCCCTCAGTTCCGTCCGTCTCGGACAGACGCAATTGCCGGTCTTGGTGCGGATCTGGCCAGGCAGCAGCTTGCACAGGCGTGCCGGCGGCTCGTCAGTCGACACGCACCTGCGGTTATCCGGCTCGGTTCCGCGCGGGCAGACGCAACGCCCGTCGGAGGTACGGATCTGGCCCTTGAGCAGCATACAGCGCTCCTTCGGCTTCGGTATGATGACCGTGCCGCCAGCCGACGAGCACTGGCCGTTGCGGAAAGTGGTGCCTTCCGGGCAGACGCACCGGCCGGCGTCGTTCATGACGAGGCCCTGCGAGCACGCCTTCTTCACCTCATTCTTGATGGTGAAGGGATGGCAGGCATAGGCCTTGCCGCGATCGCCCTGCACGTTGGCCGGGTCTTGGGAGGGCATTTTGCCCGCACCTCGCACCGGCGTGTCGGGCGACAGCACGCCGACGCAGTTCTGGCCGCTGACGGTGCCCTGCAGATCGGCCAGGCGGCCGTCGTCGGGAATGATCACGGTCACACGGTGAACGTGGCTTTCCCCGGCGCCGAGCGTCAGGTTGGCGATGCAGGATAGAGGCAAGGTCGCCGGGTCCGGCGCACAGCCGAAGGGTGGGTCGATCGAGGTGATCGCAACGCCTTCCAGCCGGCCGAGGCCTTCGACGCCGATCGCATCACCAATGCGTACCGGACCGGAGAAGGCGTTTTTCCCATCGTTCGCGATGGTGATCTCGAACGCGCAGGGCTGGCCGATCCGGCACTCGGCATCGCCGGTCTTCTTGACATGGATGGTCGAGGCGCCGCCACCCTTGGCGCAGGCCCTGCCGATCGGATGGACGACGTCGTCTCCTGGCGCCGGGCCATAGGAGCCGCGTGCGCAGTTCTCGAACACGCCATTCGATGCAAGCGCCACGTCGAAGTGGCGGCTGGTTCCGGGCGTCATGACGGCGCCGGGAATCTGGCACGACAACGCGTTGGCCGGAACCGGTCCGCACGTCCATTCCGCGCCGTCGGGAGTGACGGTCTGGATCTGGACGGGCGCGCCGCCGGCCACCAGCGTGGCGGCATCGTTGACCCAAACCGGACCGGTGGGGGCACTGGTGCCGGTGCTGATGACGGTGATGCGGCAGGTGACGGCCGCAGCACCGGCCAGCGCTCCGCTGCACATCTTGGTAATGCGCATGGCCGACTCGTCGCTGTCGGAATGACGGATGCGTTGCCTGGCGCAGGCCCTGTTGTTGGTGAGGTCGTTCTCGCCGGGGATGGCTTTCACCTTGGCGCAGTTCTCGACCGTGTTTGGCCGGTAGCCGGCCGGCATCATCGCCTTGACGAAGATCGGCGTCGAAGCGCCCGGCGAGAGCACGATGCCGGCATTGTCGCAACGGAACTGGCCGGGGCCGTTCGGACCGCATGTCCATGGCGGGATCGGGCCGAAGCTCGACGATGCCGGCGCGCCACCCGGATAGGTGTCGGTGACCGTCAGCGGCCCGTCGTAGAGGACGCTGCCGTTGTTGATGATGTCGATCACGAAGGTGCAGACACCATCTGCCGTGCAGACCGGGGTGCGGGCACGCGTCTTCAGGATCAGATCGACCTTCTTTTCCACCGGCGGGCCCGGTATCTGCTCATAGTAGCCGGCACGGCCTTCGCAGGGATGCCAGACTTCGACGTCGCCGACATGGCCTTCTACCTCGGGGCCTTCTACCTCGGGGTCTTCGAAATAGCCGTCAAAGTCGATGAACCACGCGCCGAAAGGCGGCACGTTGGCCGGCTTGACCAGCGCCGTCGGCGTGATCTGCACACCGTGCACGGCGAGCGGCCCGCCGCCGGCAAGCTGTTCGACAAGTGCGGGATTGTCGCGCAATTTGTCGGCGGACTCGACCAGCGTGTCGGTGCAGACACTCGCGTCGAGATTGCCGTCGGCGTCATAGCCATATTGCAGGTCGAGGCCGCCGGCCGACTGCCGGTTGTCTTGCGGGAAGCCTACCGCATAGTCCTGCGGCATTTCCACCCAGATTGATTCCGTCGCCGGATCGTCCGGGTTTTCGCGCCAGTAGCGGAGGACCTCGCCCGTGCCGGTATCGGCGAACCGGCTGTAGTCGTAGCGGTTTTCCACCGGGCCGCGCTGGGCCAGGTACATGAAGCCGCTGATGTCGAAAGCGATGTCGGTGACGGCGTGGTGGTTGTCGGCCTTGACCGTCAGTTCCCAGCGCGGGTCGCCAGCAAAGCTGCCGTCGCGAGCAACGCCCACCGACCAGAGCTCGGCCTTTTCACCGACGGAATAATAGAGGCGGCCGCCGTGATAGGCGACGGACCAGACGCGACGCTCATCCTGCGTATAACCCCAGCTGTCGGGGTCCTCGCTGTCGAAAGCAGCGCCCTCGATGTCCAGTCCCAAGCCATCGTCGGCAAGCGGGGCCAGCCCGTGCGCCGGGCGCCCGGCAACGCCGTGGTCGAACCTGTCGATCAGTGCACCGTTGGCGTCGATGCGGTGGATCAGACCGGTGTCGAGGTCGCTGGCGAAGAACTGGCGGTGGATAGTGTCGAAGGTGACATCGCCGATGCCGGGACCGCTGTTGGTGTCGATGTCGGCGAATTTGCTGACCTGGCCGGTGGTGCCGTCGATTTTCCAGATCGTGCCCGGTCCGCCACCGTTTTCGGTGCCGAACTGGCCGTCCATGAAGGTGGCGCCGGCAGCACCGCGACGCTGCCGCTTGGGACGACCGTCCGCCTCTTCGTCTGATGTGACGATGCGGACGCCATGCAGCGAGGTGGCGCCGGCATAGAGGTTCGCAATGCCCGAGGGAGCGCCGTCGTCATAGGTGATGCCGAACACCTGGCCGATCTGCCCGGCCGTCACTTCGAAGGGCGGCGGCGTGAAGACGAGCTGGCCGGAGCCCCGCCCGGCCAGTTTTGAAACGTCAAAGACGCGCAAGGTTGCGCGCGTCGTGTCGATAAAGGTCTCATCGACCGGATCGACGCCGGGCGGCAGCCCCCCCTCAAGGTCACGAATGACGGTACCGGAAAATCCGGTCACCGCCATCGAGCCTGGATAGATGATCTGCGTTTCCTGCGCCTGCACGGCACTGCCAAGCCACAGGATGGTGGCGAGCGCCAAGGCCGGAAAGCCGCTGGCTGCCAGGACTCTATTGGTTAATTGCATCGCACGGCGCAAACGGCCAGCACGAGAGCGCACGAACGCGCCGTGGTCGCGAGACATAGAATTCCCCCCGCGGGCGACGGGAGAAACATCCGACGTTCCGCGCAAATCAGGGCGAGGCGCGACGTTCCGGCACGTTTTTCCCTGATCGAATTGTCTGCTTTCCTCGTAATCACGATATGCCGGCTCTTACGCATGGTCAACGGAACCAGCGGAACGCCTGGCATAGCGACCCCACCCCGAAAGCGGTGGTCGCGCTGAGTCTGGATTTCAGTCATGGCCTTTCCTTTCCAGGGCCGCACCACGCGGCGCATCTGGGTTTCAGTCGCGAACCGACGCGGAAAGGTTCATGGGCCGGAGAACCCTGGCCGGCCCGAGAAAAGGATGTGTTGGATGCCTTGCGCAGAATGCTTGCGCGCCGCGCAGCCTGTTCTTATATACGCGCCAAGCCGTTCGGCGCCGGAATGCCGGTTGCCGAAACGGAATTTCTTGTGAACAGGGGCTTTCGTCGGAACGCCTGTACGGGTCCTGAGAGCCTGCTTAGCGGAGAGATTAGAAAAATGGCAAAAGTAATCGGTATCGATCTGGGGACCACCAACTCCTGCGTCGCCATCATGGACGGGAAGGAATCGAAGGTCATCGAGAATGCGGAAGGCGCGCGCACGACCCCTTCTATCGTCGCCATCAACAGCGACGGCGAGCGCCTCGTCGGCCAGCCGGCCAAGCGCCAGGCGGTCACAAATCCTGAAAACACCATCTTCGCGGTCAAGCGCCTGATCGGCCGCCGCTATGACGATCCGGTTACGGAAAAGGACAAGAAGCTTGTCCCCTACAAGATCGTCAAGGGCGATAATGGCGACGCTTGGGTCGAGGCCGGCGGCAAGAAGCAGTCGCCCAGCCAGATCTCGGCAATGATCCTGCAGAAGATGAAGGAAACGGCGGAAGCCTATCTCGGCGAGAAGGTCGAGAAGGCGGTGATCACCGTTCCGGCCTATTTCAACGACGCCCAGCGCCAGGCAACCAAGGACGCCGGCAAGATCGCCGGCCTTGAAGTGCTGCGCATCATCAACGAGCCGACCGCGGCCGCACTTGCCTACGGCCTCGACAAGAAGGAAGGCAAGACCATTGCCGTCTATGACCTTGGCGGCGGCACGTTCGACATTTCGGTGCTCGAAATCGGCGACGGCGTCTTCGAGGTGAAGTCGACCAATGGCGACACCTTCCTCGGCGGCGAGGATTTCGACATGCGTCTGGTCGAATATCTGGCGGCCGAGTTCAAGAAGGAACAGGGCATCGACCTGCGCAGCGACAAGCTCGCGCTTCAGCGCCTTAAGGAAGCGGCCGAAAAGGCCAAGATCGAGCTGTCGTCGACGACGCAGACCGAGATCAACCTGCCCTTCATCACCGCCGATGCCACCGGCCCCAAGCACCTGACGCTGAAGCTGACGCGGGCGAAATTCGAGAGCCTGGTCGAGGATCTCGTGCAGCGCACGATCGAACCCTGCAAGGCGGCGCTCAAGGATGCCGGCCTGAAGGCTGGCGAAATCGATGAGGTCGTCCTGGTCGGCGGCATGACCCGCATGCCCAAAATCCAGGAGATCGTGAAGCAGTTCTTCGGCAAGGAGCCGCACAAGGGCGTCAATCCGGATGAGGTCGTCGCATTGGGCGCCGCAATCCAGGCCGGCGTGCTGCAGGGCGACGTCAAGGACGTGCTGTTGCTCGATGTGACGCCGCTGTCGCTCGGCATCGAGACGCTGGGTGGTGTGTTCACGCGGCTGATCGAGCGCAACACGACGATCCCGACCAAGAAGAGCCAGGTGTTCTCGACGGCCGAGGATTCACAATCGGCCGTGACCATCCGCGTCTTCCAGGGCGAGCGTGAAATGGCCGCCGACAACAAGCCGCTTGGCCAGTTCGACCTGGTCGGCATTCCGCCGGCGCCGCGTGGCGTGCCGCAGATCGAAGTCACCTTCGACATCGACGCAAACGGCATCGTCAACGTCTCGGCCAAGGACAAGGGCACCGGCAAAGAGCACCAGATCCGCATCCAAGCGTCTGGCGGCCTTTCGGACGCCGACATCGAGAAGATGGTGAAGGACGCCGAAGCCAATGCAGAGGCCGACAAGAAGCGGCGCGCGTTGGTCGAGGCCCGCAACCAGGCCGAGGCGCTGGTGCATTCCTCGGAGAAGTCGCTGAAGGAATATGGCGAGAAGGTTTCCGAGGCCGACCGCACGGCGATCGCCGATGCGATCGCGGCGCTGAAGACCGCTGCCGAAGGCGACGACACAACCGAGATCGAAGCCAAGACGCAGGCGCTCGCCGAAACCTCGATGAAGCTCGGCCAGGCCATGTACGAGGCTTCGCAGAAGGAAGCCGCGGAAGCTGACGCCAAGGCGGACGCCGCCAAGGACAGCGACGTGGTCGATGCCGACTTCGAGGAAATCAACGAGGACGACGACAAGAAGAAGTCGGCCTGAGCGGCCTGACGGGAGGGTTAGGCGCATGACCCCGAAATCGGAATCGATTTCCGGAAAGGATCATGCGCAAAAATCAAAGCGCTATAGCGTCCTTTACGTGTCCAACAGGAGGCGCGGCGCTGTAGTAAAGCCCGGCGTAAAGCCGGGCTTTTTTGCAACTCTGGCCGAGAAAGTGCACGCCTGATCGAAAAAGTGCGGGCAAGCCCGTGTCAACACTGGCATCCCGGCTCCATCGCACCTAAATCGGAACAGCGTGCCGGCGAACGACGCAAAGTGCTCCAAGACGTTGAATATCCGGACTGCGGGAAAAGATGAAAGCTGATTTCTACGAAACGCTGGGCGTGCAAAAGGGGGCCGACGAGAAGGAGCTCAAGAGCGCTTTCCGCAAGCTGGCCATGCAGTTCCACCCCGATCGCAACCCCGGCGATCATGCCTGCGAGCACAAGTTCAAGGAAATCAACGAAGCCTACGAGACGTTGAAGGATCCGCAGAAGCGGGCAGCCTACGACCGTTTCGGCCACGCCGCCTTCGAACAGGGCGGCATGAACGGCGGCGCACACGGCTTCGGAGCCGGCGGTTTCGCCGACATCTTCGAGGATATTTTCGGCGACATGATGGGCGGGCGCCAGCGCCGTTCGTCAGGCGGACGCGAGCGCGGCGCCGACCTGCGCTACAATATGGAAATCACGCTGGAGGAGGCGTTTACCGGCAAGACGGCGCAGATCCACGTGCCGGCCTCGATCTCCTGCATGGAATGCTCCGGCAGCGGCGCCAAGCCCGGCACCCAGCCCGTCACCTGCTCGATGTGCAACGGCCACGGCAAGGTGCGCGCCACGCAAGGCTTCTTCTCGATCGAGCGCACCTGCCCGCAATGCCAGGGACGTGGCCAGACCATCAAGGAGCCGTGCCCGAAATGCGCCGGCCAGGGCCGCGTCACCGAGGAGCGCTCGCTGTCGGTCAACATCCCGGCCGGCATTGAGGACGGCACCCGCATCCGCCTTGCCAATGAGGGCGAGGCCGGCCTGCGCGGCGGCCCGTCGGGCGATCTTTACATTTTCCTGGCGGTCAAGCCGCACGAATTCTTCCAGCGCGACGGCGCCGATCTCTACTGCAAGGTGCCGATCTCAATGACGACGGCTGCCCTTGGCGGTTCCTTCGAGGTGACGACGCTGGATGGCACCCAGACGAAGGTCAAGGTGCCGGAAGGCACCCAGAACGGCCGCCAGTTCCGCCTCAAGGGCAAGGGCATGCCGGTGCTGCGCCAGCACAATGTCGGCGATCTCTACATCCAGACCGCGGTCGAGACGCCGCAGAACCTGTCCCGTCGCCAGCGCGAGCTGCTGGAGGAGTTCGAGCAGCTTTCCTCGAAGGATAATTCGCCGCAGTCGAGCGGCTTTTTCGCCCGCATGAAGGACTTTTTCGAGACCTTCGGTGAGCGCTGATGGCGACTCTCGCCGATCGGGTGTAGGATACGACCGAGCGGAAGCTCCCCTAGCGTCATCAACACCATATGCCGGCGTCCGCCTTGCCTTGAAGCCCGTAGCTGCTAAGTAGCCACTCGGGGGACCGTTCAGGAGAACTTGCATGGCACATGGTCCCGGACTGCGAAAGACGCTGGCAGAGAAGTTCGACGACGAACTGAAGTTCTTCAAGGGCTGGATCGACAAGCCGAAGGCTGTCGGTTCGATCGTGCCGACCAGTTCCATCACGGCCCGCAAGATGGCCTCCGTCGTCAACCCGATGTCGGGCCTGCCGGTGCTCGAAGTCGGGCCTGGCACCGGCGTCATCACCCGGGCCATCCTCGCCCGGGGCGTAAAGCCTGAAAATCTCTATGCAGTCGAATACTCCCCCGATTTCGTGCGCCATCTGCGCCAGCTCTATCCCGGCGTCAACGTCATCGAGGGCGATGCCTTCAATCTCGATGCGACGCTCGGCGACAAGAGCGGCCTGACCTTCGATTCGGTCATCTCCGGCGTGCCATTGCTCAATTTCCCGGTCGAACAGCGCGTCGCCTACGTCGAGAGCCTTCTCGACCGCATCCCGACAGGCCAACCGGTCGTGCAGTTGACCTACGGTCCGCTGTCGCCGATCCCGCCCGGCCGCGGCGACTACACGGTCGAGCATTTCCATTTCGTCATCCGCAACATCCCGCCAACGCAGCTGTGGATCTATCGGCGCGGAGCGCATTAGGGTGTGCCGATATTCAGGTGAGGCCGGCCTGACCTGAATCTCATCACACCCTTCACGCATGTGCCCCCAACTTCCCTTTTCGATTTTTGGCCGGTGCGTTGATTTGACAGCTCCTTGGCTGTACCTGTCCGGGAACAAGGGGACCGATGGCAGTGATCTCGAAAATTCTCGTCTTTGCCGGTTCGATTCGCTCTGGCGCCTACAGCGGCAGGACCGCCGATGTGGCGCAGAAGGAACTCGCCTTGCAGGGCGCCGAGGTGACCCGCATCTCGCTTGCCGACTATCCGCTGCCGATCCTCGACGAGGACCTGGAAAAGGAGAAAGGCATTCCCGAGAACGCCATCAGGCTTGCACGGCAAATCGCGGCCCATGACGGGCTGCTGATCGCGACGCCCGAATATAACGGCTCGATCCCGCCGCTGCTCAAGAATACCATCGATTGGGTGAGCCGGGTGCGCACGGATGACGGGCGGTCGTTCAGGCCGTTCACCGGCAAGCCCGCCGGCCTTTGTTCGTCTTCCAAAGGACATTTCGCCGGGGTACGCTGCATCAACCATCTGCGCGCCGTGCTGGTGCGCTGCCAGATGGAGGTGGTGACGCCAGAGTGCTCTGTGCCGGACGGCGGCAACGCCTTCGACGAGGACGGGAATTTCAGGGACGAGCGACTGCACAGATCGATGGAGCACCTATGCCGCACGCTGATCGAAACCTCGCGCCTGCTGTCGACGCGGATCGAGGCGTGATCCAGCAACGCGCCAGCACCATGCAAGACAGGCTGATCGTCGGCCTCGACCTGCCGACGCTTAAGGAAGCCGAGAAGGCGGTGCGCGAGCTCGACGGGGTCGTCTCCTTCTACAAGATCGGCTATCAGCTCGCCTTCGCCGGCGGCCTCGACTTCGCCCGCGAGCTCGCCAGCGGCGGCACCAGGATTTTTCTCGACATGAAGCTGCTCGACATCGACAACACGGTGGCCAAGGGCGTCGAGGCCATCGCCAGGATGGGCATGACCATGCTGACGCTGCACGCCTATCCGA
>SAQR01000013.1:0-95186 GCA_004020365.1 Mesorhizobium sp. | reverse complement strand
GATGAAGGCAGCGGTCGAGGCCGCCAGGGGCAGCGATCTCTGCCTGCTTGGCGTCACCGTGCTGACCTCGATGGATGAGCAGGACGTGATCGACGCCGGCTATGAGCATGACCCGCATACGCTGGTGCTGAGGCGCTCCGAACAGGCGCTGCATGCCGGCATGGGCGGCATCGTCTGCTCGGCCGAGGAAGCGGAAGCGGTGCGCCGGATCGTCGGCCCCAATATGGCTGTCGTTACGCCGGGGATACGGCCCAAGGGCAGCGACCATGGCGACCAGAAACGCGTCGTCACGCCGGCGCAGGCGATCCGCAACGGCTCCAGCCATCTCGTCGTCGGCCGGCCGATCGTCGGCGCCGCCGACAGGCGAGCGGTCGCGGAGGCCATTCTTGACGAAATGCGCTCGGCCTAGGACCAATTCCGAAACTCTACTCCGGCGGCCGTCTGGCGGCGTTTTCTCCGCTTCCGGTGCTCACGTACTTTAAGTACGCTCCGCTCCGGTTCTCGAAAACACACCCAGCCATCTCGACGGAGCGACTTTCAAAATCGGTCCGCACGGCCAAAAACAGGAGAAAAAGCATGCCCAAGGGATACTGGATCGCCCGCGTCGATGTGCGCGATGCGGAAGGCTACAAGGACTATGTCACTGCCGCCAAACCGGCTTTCGATCGTTTCGGCGCCGTTTTCCTGGCACGAGGCGGTGCGCATGAAAAGGCAGAAGGGCCGGGCCGCGAACGCAACGTGATCATCGAGTTTCCGTCATTGGCTGCGGCGCATGATTGCTATCACTCGCCTGAATACCAGCGCGCCGTCGCGATCCGGCAGAAGGTGGCCGACGGCGAGATCGTGCTGGTCGAAGGGGTTTAGTTCAGCGGCCACCGCCCGAGGCGTGCATAGTCATTTGGAACCGTCGCGAAACTGCCCGCGGCGGTCAGATCGAATGCAGGATGTAAAGCTTGCGCGTTTTCTCGTGGATGGTCCATTCGCCTTCCCAGCCAAGCGGCAGGACGAGCAATTCGCCGGGTCCGACATCTTTGGCTGCGCCACCAGGACCGTGCAGCGTCACGCGGCCGGACACGATGTGGCAAATCTCGGAATTCGTGTCGCGGCGCGCGGTGAACCGGCCTTGCGAACATTCCCAGACACCGACTTCGATCCTGCCATCCTCCGAAGTCCAAAGCGTGTTGGCTGTTTCCAGCTGATCGCCTTCCACCGAGGTGGGTTTCGGCTGGGGCTCACCGAGGTCGATATGCGCCAGGTGGGCGAAGGTCTTGAAGTCGATCATTGCTAAATCCTCGAAGTGATGCGGTTCAGTGCCCGGTGATGCGATCGGCCAGGGCGGCCAGCCGCGATGTGCGCGGCAGCCCCCTTGCTTCGCGCTCGTCGGCAATTCGATAGAGCTGATACATCGAATGGACGCCAAGCCAGCGCAGCGGCTCTGGTTCCCACTTGCGGACGGTTCGATTGACCCAGGGAAGCCGCGTCAGCTCGGTGTCGTTGCCCAGCAGCAGATCGCGCAGAGTGCGCCCCGAGAGGTTCGAGGTGGAAACGCCGAGGCCGACATAGCCGCCTGCCCAGCCTATTCCGGTCTGCCTGTCAAAGCCCACCGTCGTGCACCAGTCGCGCGGCACGCCCAGCGTTCCACACCACGCGTGGTCGAGCTTGAGCCCCTTGCTCTGCGGCAGAAGCGTCGTCAGGATTTTATGCAGCTTGTCGATCGTCGCCTGCTGGGTGACGCCTCGAACGTCGGTCTTCGAGCCGAACCGATAGGGCACCCCGCGTCCGCCCATGGCAATGCGACCTTCCCGGGTGCGCTGGGCGTAGCAGTAAGTGTGCGCGGCGTCGCCAAGCACCTCGTAACCATCCCAGCCGATTTCGCCCCATAACTTGTCGGACAACGGCTCGGTGACCACGATGGCGCTGTTGAGCGCCAACCAAAGTCTCTCGTGGCCGGCAATTCCCGCGGTAAAACCCTCGGTCGCACGTACGATCTTTTCGGCCTGCACCACGCCACGGTTGGTTGTGACCTTGTCTTTTTCGATCGACAGCACGGTGGTCTGTTCGTAGATCGGGACACCGAGGCGCTCCACTGCCCTGGCGAGCCCCTGCACCAGCTTTGCGGGCTGAACCCGCGCAACTTTCTTGATGACGAAGGCGCCGCGCGCGTTGTGTACTGCTATGCGCCGGCGCATCTCGGCTGCATCGATATACCCGACGCGCTCGTCGGTCAGCGCCCAGGATCTGGCATGGGCATACATCGCTTTGGCGCGCTGCTCCTGCGCCTCGTTGGTTGCGACCAGCACTTCGTCGGTACGGCGAATGTCGGCGTCGATGCCTTCGGTTTCCGCAACCGATATGATCTCGTTCACCGTGCCCGTCATTGCCGCCTGCATGGCAATGACTCCAGCGCGCGAGGTTGCCTTCTCATATTTCTCGCGTGACCATGAGAACCCGCCGGACAGCCAGCCGCCATTGCGCCCCGAAGCACCGAAGCCGGCGAACTCCTTCTCGACGATGACAATGTTGAGGTGGGGGGCTGCCTGCTTCAGGTAATAGGCGGTCCAAAGGCCGGTGTAGCCGGCCCCGACGATGCAGACGTCGGCCACGATATCGCCCTGCAGCGACGGCCGATAGCAAGGCACGCCGCCGATGTCGGCATACCAGAAAGAAACGTCGCCGTTCTTCTTCACGTCCATTGTCGCGATTTTCCCAGACAGGATTTTAGGTCAGCGTGAAATCTGCATTCTCGTCGTCGGCCAGCAGCTTCACGTCGCTGCCCGCGAATACGAGGTCGACCTCGTCGCCGATGGCGAAGGTCTCGGCGTCCAGCGTCGAGCGCACGATCGCCTTCGAGGTGTCGGCCAGCACGACCTCGTATTTGGAGCCAGATCCGAGGTAGATGGCCTCGCCGATGCGCCCGGGCAGGGTGTTTCGATCTTGTCCGCCCTTTCCCCGCCTGGCGAGGCTCAGCTTCTCCGGCCGCAGCAGCATCACCGGCTTGGCGCCGTCGGCAAGGCGCTTGGCGGCGGCCACTTTCCGTCCGGCTACGTCGATGGCGGTCTCGTTGCCGGAGGTGGAGGCTGCGCCACGCAGTATCGTCGAGTCGCCAACGAACTTTCCAACGAACAACGTCTCGGGCTCGTCGTAGAGTTGGCGACCGGTGCCGATCTGCTCGATGCGTCCCTGGTTAAACACGGCGATGCGGTCCGAGAGCACCAGGGCCTCCTCCTGATCGTGCGTGACGTAGACGAAGGTGGTGCCCAATTCCCTGTGGATCCGTTTGATCTCGAGCTGCAGCCATTCACGCAGCTTCTTGTCGAGTGCGCCGAGCGGCTCGTCCATCAGGAGCAGCGGCGGGTCGAATACGATGGCACGCGCCAGCGCGACGCGCTGCTGCTGTCCGCCAGAGAGCTCGCTGGGGAAGCGGTGGCCGAAATCGGCCATCCTCACCATGTCCAGCGCCTTGCGCACCCGGGCCGCGCGATCGGGATTGGCGATGCCGCGCAAGGTCAGCGGATAGGCGACGTTCCTGCTCACCGTCATATGCGGGAACAGCGCGTAGTGCTGGAAGACGACGCCGATATTGCGTTTGTGCGCCGGTACGCCGATAACGCTTTTGCCGCCGACATCAAGTGAACCCGAGCTAACCTCGGTGAAGCCGGCGATGACGTTGAGCGTGGTCGTCTTGCCCGAACCGCTGGGTCCGAGCAGCGTCATGAACTCCCCCGGCTCTATGCGCAGCGAGACCTTATCGAGGGCGATGAAGCTGCCATAGTGCTTGCTGACGGATTTGAGATCTATGGCCGCGCCGCGGATCGATGGTGAGGCCATGTCAATTTTTTCCCTGTCTCGAACCGATCAGCAGCCCTGCCCCGATCACCAGCGACGTCACGATGAAGAGCAGCGTGCCCACTGCCGCAACGGTGGGGTCGGCGTCCCGGGTGATGCTCGAGAATATCTGCACCGGCAGTGTCTTCAGATACGGGCTGGTGATGAACAGCGCGACGATGATCTCGTCGAATGAGGTCACGAACGCAAACAGCAGCCCTGACAGGATGCCCGGCGCGATCAGCGGCAAGGTCACCGTCCTGAACGCCGTCAGCCGGGTCGCGCCGAGGCTGGCCGCAGCAGTCTCCAGCCGTTTGTCGAATACTTCCAGGCTGGCGGAGACGGCGATGATGACGAAAGGAACGGCGAGCATCGTGTGGGCCAGCACGAAGCCGGTCATGGTGCCGACCAACCGCGTATCGAGATAGACCGCGTAGATTCCGACGGCGAGCACAACCCCCGGCACGACCATTGGCGTGATCAGCAGCGCGCGCAGCACGCCGCTGACGCGACTTTTCATGCGATCGAGGCCGAATGCCGCCAGAGTGCCGATGACGGTGGCGAACAGCGCCGTGACGACGGCAACCTTGAGCGAGCCGACCAGGCTCGCCGACCATTCGGGGTTGGTGAAAAAGTTCTGGTACCACTGCCAGGAAAAGCCGGACGGCGGAAAGGCCAGCGACTTCTTGTCGTTGAACGACATCGGCACGACGACGATTGTCGGTGCGACCAGCCAGACCGCGACCAGCAGGCAGTACAGACCGAGCAGGATTCGACCAGGCTGTTTCATCAGCGCCTCGAGCCCGTCTTGTGCGGTTGACGAGACAGTGGTGCTGCGAGCGCGAGCAGGACGAAGGTGGCGATCAACAGCACCACACCCATCGCACCGCCGCGACCCCAGTTGAGCAGGCTGAGCACCTGGTTCTGGATCAGGGTCGAGAGCATGGTCGACCGCGGACCACCGAGCAGCGCCGGGGTGATGTAGAACCCGAGCGCAAGAATGAAGACGATGATGGCGCCCGCGTAGACGCCCGGAAGCGAGAGCGGCAGATAGACCTGGGCAAAGGCGCGAGCCGGGCTGGCGCCGAGGCTCCGTGCCGCCTGCATGAGCCGCAGGTCGATCGTCTTCATCACCGAATAGAGCGGCAGGATCATGAACGGCAACAGCACCTGCGCCATGCCGATCACCACGCCTGTCTGCGTGCGGATCAGCTTGACCGGGCTCAGGCCGACTGCCTTGATGACGGAGTTGATCACGCCGGAATCCTGCAGCAGGATGACCCATGCCAGAGTGCGTACCACGCCGCTCACCCAGAACGGCACCAGCACGCACAGAATGAGGATGAGCCGCATTTTGGGTCCAACCGCGGTCATCACATAGGCGTAGGGATAGCCGGCGATGAGACATACCAGCGTCACCCAGGCGGAGATCGCGAAGGTCCGCTGAAGCACAGTCAGATTGACCGGTGTACCGAAGAACCAGGCATAGTTCTGCCATCCCCATTGCGGCTCGGAAAAGCTGCGCAAGGTCACGATGGCGAGCGGCAGACCCAGGCAGATGACGAGCAGCAGCAGCGCAGGCGCGACGAGCCAGAAAGCCTGTCCGCGAAACCAGCGCCGCCGGCCGTCTGCCGCGACAGCCGGAACAGTGTCCCGGCTGTCGATTACTCTCGTTGCCACGGCGGCGGACCTAATTGCCGGCCATCAACGCGTTCCACTTTTCGTTCGCCACCTCGAAGTTTTCCACCCAGAACTTGATGTTCTGCTGATAACCAAGCTTCAGCTTGTCGGGCGTGTTGGTCATGAACGCCGCGGTGATCTCGTCCACTTCGGGCTTCGCGTCCTTGTGGATCGGGGTGTACGAGGTGGTTTTTGCCAACGTCTCCTGCGCGCTTTTGCCGAGATAGGCGTTGATCAGCGCATGCGCCGCGTCGGGGTCCTTGACGCCAATCGGAATGGTCATCTGGTCCATCACCACCAGCCAGTCCTGCCACGCCGGCGTGTACTTCGCGCCGTTCTTCACCGCGGTCATGGCACGTCCGGTCCACATCGCGATCATGTCGGCTTCGCCGGATTCGGCGAGCTGCTGGGAATCGGCGCCGGTCTTCCAGAAGATCGTGTCCGGGCCGAGCGATCTCACCTTCTCGATAGCCTTGTCGATATCGGCCACCGTCATGTTTTCGACCGACCCGCCGGCGGCGAGCAGTGCCTGCTCGATCATGCCGCCGGACAGATCGCCGCTGCCCTCCAGGGCGCGCGAGCCCGGGAATTTCTCGATATCGAAGAAATCCTTCCAGCTCTTGGGCGGGTTATCCTTGTACTTTTCGGTGTTGTACATCAGCACCACGCCATAGTTCATGGCCGGCACGCTGCATTCGCTGATCTGGCCCTCCGGAATGTTGGACGTATCGATCTTTGAGAAGTCCAGCTTCTGGAACAGCTTGCCGCAATAGACGTAGGGCGGGAAATCGCCGGTATCGACAACGTCCCAGGTGACATTGCCGGACTCGACCTGCGCCTGCAATTTCGAGATCTCGGTTGGCCCGTCGCTGAGCAGCGTCACGCCTGATTTGTCAACGAACTCTTTCAGCGCGGCGATCTGACCATCCTGATAAATGCCTCCATACGAGACGAAGGTAAGCGTCTTGCCCTTGAGCGAGCCCTCTGCCACCTCGCCCGCGACCGGCTTGCTCTGCGCAAGCGCTGCTGTGGTGATCATCAGCAGCCCGAGCGCGGCCGCCTGTCCGATCTTGGTCTTCATGTTTTATCTCCCATTTATGTGCACCCGCATTACTTCGGTCCGCCCGGCTGCGAGCCTTGTCCGGGCGTGTATCGATTGAGTTCCGCCGCGCCGCTGGTCGGCGGCGCGATAATCCAGAGCACCTGCGCCGGCGTCTTGCCGATATTCACCGTCCGATGCGGCGTCGACGTGGCGTATTCGATGCTGTCGCCCTCGTTCATGACGAAGCGCTCGTCTGCCAGCGTCAGCTCGACTGTGCCGTTCAGGACGACGAACATCTCGTGCTTGCCGCCATGCGTATAAGCGTCGTCGCCGGTCGAGCCGCCGACGTCGAACTCCCCCGAATAAACCTCGAATTCATGGATCGGCCGCCGCGACAGCAACGTCTTTCGACAACCGTGGCTGATCGGCAGCAGGGGGCGGTCGGCTCTGGTGAGCACCTTGTGGAACCCACCTTCGGTCTGCTCGAACAATTCGTTGATGCCGAGATCCAAGGCTGCCGCGATCCGCATCAGGGTGCTGGCGCTGGCTCCGCTCAGATTGCGCTCGAGCTGGCTGATGAAGCTCGCCGTCGTGCCGACCATGTCGGCCAGCTGGCGAAGTGAAATGCGTCGGGCCGTGCGAATGGCCTTGATCCGGCCACCGACATGCTTGGCCTTGCCGGCTTCCGTGGCCGCCAGCGCGGCTACCTCCGGGGATGTCGCAGGGTCGACTTTCACCGAGTGCCTCCTCACTTAACACCTTATTAAGTGGAATCTCGGAACGCAAGCCGTTTGTCGAGGCACGGTCCTGGCCCGTCGGCGCGGCAGCGTACGCGGGCTCTGCTCATTTAGTGGGCGAGGCCAAAATGCGGCTCGCGGCAGTCGCGGCCATCGCATCGGCGAGGCCCATCTCCCATTGCGTACGGCAATAGGCGCGGAAATCGAAGCAGGGCAGGCCCGGGCAGATCTCGAACTCGATGAGATGGATGCTATCGTCGGCTTCGACCCGGAAATCGACGGAAAACACATCCCGCAGGCCAAGCCCGGCGATCAGGCTTTGCGCGATTCGTCGAATTCTTGCATCGGCTCGCGGCTGGCTGGCGGCAACCGGCAGCAGCACCGGCTCGGCATATGTTCGCGCCGCCCTGGCAGCCTCGCCGGTGTCGCCGTAGAGCGCCAGGCTGTCTTCCATTGTCTGGAAATCACTTCCCGAATCGACAACGACGATGCCGAGCGCTTCCACGCCGGTGTCCGGCTTCAAACCGAGAAAACTGGCGCGCACATTGCACCCGGCGACATAGGGCTGCACGACGACATCGTCGCGATAGGCAGCGAAGACGCGCCGGCTAAGCTCAAGCGCGTGGCCGAGATCGCTGCTGCGCGAATCCGGCCAAATGCCGATCTTGGCCCCGAGCCGGTTCGGCTTGACGAACCAGCCGGCTGGCGAAGTCGGTGGCTCGACCAGCCAGCGGCCGTCGCGGGCCAAACCGGATTGCGGCACCGGCAGGCCAAGTGCGCCGAGCACGGCGCCGGAGCGAAACTTGTCCTGGCAGAGCGCAAACAGCGCATCATCGGCGCCGAGCAGCTTCAGGCCGTTCAGCCTTGCCAGCGCCGGCGCCGCACCGCCGCGGAAATAGGCGATGCCGTCGGTCAGCGTCCACACCAGCGTCGTCTTCGGATCCTCACCGGCAAGCACGTTTGCGGCATCGTCGAGCGTCACCGGCGCGAAGGACAGGCCGCGCGTCTGGCAGGCTGCGGCCAGCGCGTCGAACTCAGGGGCGATGTCGGTCGATTGCGCCAGATAAGAGGCGATTTCGGCGGCGCGCCCCGGCACGTGGCCATCGGCAACCAGCCGCTCGAAGCAGACCTGTTCCGGCTCGTAGACTAGGATCAGCTTCGGCCTGCGGCTTGACATGGCATGAACGATTCCTGGAGATGAACGGGTCCTGGCAGCGCGACTGCCTACCATCGCACGTCGGATGTATCAGGCTTTCGCGAAACCGACGTCAGCCTAGGCAATCAGCACGCGCGGCTCGAAGCGGCCGTTGACCGGAATGTCGAGCAGAAACGTCATGCCGGCTTGCGGGTCCAGCAGGCGTTGTTTCTCATCCTTGCCCGACCAGGCGGAGGTGACCGCCAGCCGGTCGGCATTCCTGCCGACAAAGGCTGGGCAGGACGGCTGCGTCACCGGCATCGCGACCGAGCGGATGAGCTTGCCGTCAGGTCCGTAGGCTTCAACGACGCTGCCGCCCCAGCAGGCGTTCCACAGGACGCTGTCGCGATCGAGCACCGAACCGTCGATATAGCCCTTGGCCTTGCGGTGATCGACGAAGATTTTTGGCTCGCCAGCCGGCAGGCCGGTCGCCGGATCGCAGCCGACGCGCATCAACAGACCGGTGCTGGTATCGGTGTAATGGGCAACGGTTCCATCTTCGGAAAAACAGATCGAGTTCGACACCGTTATGCCCGAATAAAGTCGGCGCAATTCACCCCTGAAGAACCAGTAGATCGAGCCGGCGGCCTTTGCCTCGCCCTTGCCCATCGTGCCGACCCAAAAGGCGCCGCAGGGATGGACGCGCGAATCGTTCGAGCGCGTCGTCGGATTGTCGGCCTCGATCGCCGTATGCAGCGTCATCTTGCCGGTCGCGACATCGCGGACATGCAGGCCGGTTTCGGTGGCGATCAACTGTCTTTTGTCGTCGACGACGGCGATCGCGCTGGCCATCTGGCCAAGCTCGTGAATTTTGACGGCACCGCCGGACAGGGGCTTTTCCAGAAGCTGGCCGTTGACGATGTCGAACCAGTAGAGCGTATCGGCGGCGGGGTCATAGCTCGGGCCTTCGCCGAGCTGACAGACATGGTCGGAAAAAACCGAAACGATGGCTTCGTTCATCGCACGGCTCCAAACGCCGCATCCCAGGCCGCGACTGCGGCCTGCGCCCGCGCGGCCACCTCGTCGACGCTCATACCGGGCTTGAACAGGCTGGAGCCGAGGCCGAAGACGCTGACCCCGGCCGCCTTGTAGCCGGCAAAGTCCTTCTCCGACACGCCGCCGACCGCGCCGACCAGCGTTTCAGCCGGCAATACGGCGCGCATCGCCGCGATCCCGGCCGCGCCGAGCACGCTGGCCGGGAAGAATTTCAGCGCTGAGGCGCCGAGCCGGATCGCCTGGAAGGCTTCGGTCGGCGTGAATACGCCCGGCATAGTCACCATGCCGTAATGCATGGCGCGACCCATGACCTCCGCATCGATGTTGGGGCTGACCAGCAGCCGCCCGCCGGCCTTGTTCAGTCCGTCGACATCGGCTGCGGTCAACACAGTCCCGGCGCCGACCAATGCCGTCGCCGGCAGCGCCTCAACAATCCTCGCGATGGAGACAAACGGGTCCGGCGAATTGAGCGGCACTTCGATCGCTTCGATGCCGGCCTCGAAGATCGCCCGGCCGACGGCCACCGACTCGTCCGGCTTGAGGCCGCGCAGGATGGCGACCAGCCCGCGTTCGAGCTTCGGAAACGGTGCGGTCTCGGTCATGCGGCAACTCCGCTGTTGTCGATCATGTCTGGGCAATCATGCCATTTTCGCGCGCCGCCTCGATCAGGCCGGCACGCACCGCCTCGTCGGCATCGACGGCTCTCACCGCAAGTCCGGCAAGACCGAGCGCCTCAGTATAGAGAGTGCCGAGCGCGCCGGAAGCGACCAGCACGACCGACCCGCCTTTGCCATAACGGCGGCCGGCCGAGGCGATCTCGCCCCCGATCAGCAGGCCGGACAGGCAGGCAGCGGCATCGTCGGCCTTAAGGTCTTGCAAAAGGCCCGCAGCGCGGATCGAGAACAGCCTTGATGTGATATCGCCGCCCTCGGCCAGCGCGATCTCGCACCAGCGCTGGAAATATGGGTTGCCTGGTGCAACAGGCCTGGGCTGCTCGCCCAGCGAGTGGCGCAGGATCGAATGCGCCGCCAGCACCGAAAACAGCTCGCCGGTCGGCCAGGAGCCAAAACCGGCAACGGCGCCGTCCTCGACCAGCACCCATTTGGAGTGGGTGCCGGGCATGCAGACGAGATGGCGGCCTTTTGCCGGCAAACCGGCGCCGGCAAGCTGCGTTTCCTCGCCGCGCATGACGTCGGGCGCGTCGGCCTGGTGCTGGGCAAGGCCCGGCACGATGCGGATGTCGCGGCGCTGGCCGGGAATGCGCGCAGCACCGGCAAGGATGGCGCCGATCGGCGCCGGCACGCTGACATAGGGCGCCTCCAGCCAGCCCTGGCGCGAGCCGGCCATGCCGCAGATAATCACGGGCATCGTTTCCGGCGCGCCCATCGCCGTCAGATGTCCTTCGAGGATGGTCGAAAATCCGGCCGCCTGCGCGGTGATCAGCCCGTCGTCGCCGCGACGCTCGGCAAGGACGTTTCCGGCCTCATCGACCAGCCAGACCCTGAGACGGGTGGTGCCCCAGTCGACGGCGGCCACAGAAGGCACGTTGCGCGCTGAGCTCACAGGAAGCCGCCGTCGACGATCAGCATCTGCGCGGTCAGCATGCGCGAAGCGTCCGACGCCAGGAACAGCACCGTGCCGACGACGTCTTCCGGCTGCATCACCTGCTTGATACATTGCTTGGCGACGTGGGCGGCGAGCGCCTGTTCGGTGACCCAGAGCTGCTTCTGCCGCTCAGTAATCACCCAGCCGGGTGCGATCGCATTGACACGAATGCCGTCGGCGCCGAGCTTGCCGGCAAGCCCCTTGGTCAGGCCGACGATCCCCGCCTTGGCGGCGGTATAAGCCGGCATGTCGGGGTGATTGATCAGGAACGACGTCGACGTGAAATTGATGATCGAGCCGCCGCCGGCGCGCTTCATGCCCGGCGCCACCGCCTGTGCGGAGAAGAAATGCGGACGCAGGTTGACCGCCTGGTTATTGTCCCAGAACTCCACGGTGACGTCTTCCACCGCGTGGCGATCGTCAAGTGCTGCATTGTTGACCAGCACGGTGACGTCGCCATGCGCCTGTGCCGCCCTGGCGGCCGAAGCCCGCAGCGCCTCGACGTCGCGTATGTCGGTCTTGAGGTAGAGGGGGCGGCGGCCGAGATCCTTTTCGATGCGGTCGGCCAGCGCCAGGCTCGGGCCGTCGGCGATGTCGATGAAGGCGACCTTTGCCCCCTGGCGGGCAAAACCCTCGGTCAGCGCTGCGCCGATGCCGGAGCCACCGCCGGTAATCAGCACCGAAGCGCCCTCAAGATCGGCAAAGCGCGCCGATGGCATCATTTTTTCCTCCCTGCGCATGACCCCGAAAATCGGTTTCAATTTTCGGAAAGGATCATGCGCAAAATCAAAGTGCTACAGCGTCCGTTGCGCACCCAAAAGGACGCGCGGCGCCGTTGGCTCGGTCGGCGCGCATCCTAGCCAGACCGGTCGGGGGAGCAAGGGAGAAAAAGCAAATTCGCGGGCTTATGTCTGACAAGTCGCCCGTCGGATCGACTTGACGCGCAAGGTGCCACGCAGCGAATTTACTGAGATAGCCGAGCGTGGCATCGAAACCGACCGGCCCGCCGAACAGGAATCGTTGCAGCCGGCGCAACCGAACTGGACAAGACGCTCCGCCTGCGCCTCACCTGCGCCTAGCAGGCGATCCTCAAAATGTCGCGATTGGCAGATGACCGAGGAGGTTGTAAGGGCAAGCACAGCTGCCATCCGAGAGATCCGCCATGCCTCTGAAAATCGCCGTCCAGATGAACCACATTTCCACCGTGTCGATTGCCGGCGACACGTCTTTCGCGCTTTCGCTGGAAGCGCAGCGACGCGGCCACCAGCTGTTCCATTATACGCCCGACCGGCTGTCGCTGCGCGACGGCAAGGTGTTTGCCAGCGTCGAGGAAATGCAGGTCCGTGACGAAAAGGGCAATCACTATTTGCTCGGCGAGAAAGTGCGCACCGACCTGTCGGAGATGGACGTCATCCTGCTCAGGCAGGATCCGCCGTTCGACATGAACTACATCACCACGACGCACATACTCGAGCGCATCCATCCCGGGACGCTGGTGGTCAACGACCCGGCCTGGGTGCGCAACAGCCCGGAAAAGATCTTCGTCACCGAATTTCCCGACCTGATGCCGGAAACGCTGATCACCAAGGACAGCCAAGAGGTTGCCGCCTTCCGCAAGGAGTTCGGCGACATCATCGTCAAGCCGCTCTACGGCAATGGCGGCGCCGGCATCTTCCACCTGCACGAAGCCGATCGCAACCTCGCCTCGCTGCTCGAAATGTTCGGCCAAATGTTCCGCGAGCCCTACATCGTGCAGCGCTATCTGAAGGAGGTGCGCGCCGGTGACAAGCGCATCATCCTGATCGACGGCGCGCCGGTCGGCGCCATCAACCGGGTGCCGGCCGAGACTGATTCACGCTCCAACATGCATGTCGGCGGCCGTGCCGAAAAAACCGAGCTGACGGCGCGCGAGCGCGAGATCTGCGCCCGCATCGGCCCGTCGCTGAAAGAGCGCGGTTTTATCCTCGTCGGCATCGACGTGATCGGCGACTACATGACCGAGATCAACGTGACGTCGCCGACCGGCGTGCGCGAGGTAAAACGCTTCGGCGGCGCCGATATTGCCAGCCTGTTCTGGGATGCGGTCGAGGCCAAGCGCAAGTAGCGTCCCTGCATGGCGGGACAGGGGTTTTCCGATCCGTAGCCGATGCAACGCCATCGAAGCACAACGTTCGATTGTTCCCGTAATGTTCTTGCCTTTGCCCAAAATCTGTGGTTGTCTCAGATGACGCCGTTCGCGGCATGATCGCATGGGCTTCGGGCGAGCCCATGTCCGGGGGCAGAAAAATGGTTGCGCGGGTCCGCACGGTCGCTTTCCAAGGCATTGAGGCCGTGCCGGTCGACGTGCAGGTGATGATCGCGCCCGGCAAGGTCAACATGCACATCGTCGGCCTCGGCGACAAGGCGGTGGCCGAAAGCCGTGAGCGGGTGCAGGCGGCGCTGCACGCATCGGGCCTGTCGATGCCGTCGAAGAAGGTCACCGTCAATCTGGCGCCTGCCGACCTGCCCAAGGAAGGCAGCCATTACGATTTGCCGATCGCACTTGGCCTGATGGCGGCGCTTGGCGCCATTCCAGGCGACATGCTGGCCGGCTATGTCGTGCTTGGCGAGCTGTCGCTCGACGGCACCATCGCCGCGGTGGCCGGCGCGCTGCCGGCAGCGATCGGCGCCAATGCCGAAGGCAAGGGCCTGATCTGCCCTTTCGCCTGCGGCCCGGAAGCGGCATGGGCCGGCAAGGATTTCGACATTCTGGCGCCGCGCAGCCTGATCGCCATCGCCAATCATCTTCGCGGCACGCAGGTGCTATCGCGGCCGGAAGCCGGCATCCATGCCGCGGCGCGCGACCTGCCGGATCTCGCCGACATCAAGGGCCAGGAAACTGCCAAGCGGGCACTCGAAGTCGCGGCGGCCGGCGGCCACAATCTGCTGATGATCGGTCCGCCAGGATCGGGAAAATCGATGCTGGCACAGCGGCTCCCGTCGATCCTGCCGCCGCTGGCGCCGCGGGAATTGCTCGAAGTCTCGATGATCGCCTCGGTGGCCGGCGAGCTTGGCGAAGGCAAGCTGACCGACCGGCGGCCGTTCCGCGCGCCGCACCATTCGGCCTCGATGGCGGCGCTGGTCGGCGGCGGCCTGCGCGTGCGGCCGGGCGAGGCCTCGCTGGCCCATCACGGCGTGCTGTTCCTCGACGAGTTTCCCGAATTCTCGCCGCAGGCGCTCGATGCGCTGCGCCAGCCGCTGGAGACCGGCGACTGCATGATCGCCCGCGCCAATCATCGCGTCACCTATCCGGCACGCATCCAGCTGGTCGCGGCGATGAACCCATGTCGCTGCGGCATGGCCGGCGAGCCGGGCTATCGCTGCCTGCGCGGCGATCGTTGCCGCACCGACTACCAGGCGCGCATTTCGGGCCCGCTGCTCGACCGCATCGATCTCCGGATCGAGGTGCCGGCGGTCTCGGCCAGCGATCTGATCCGGCCGGACCGGGCAGAGAAGAGTGCCGATGTGGCGCTGCGCGTGGCCCGTGCCCGGGTGATCCAGCGCGAGCGTTTCGAGCGGCTCGGCGCGACCTCCGCCACCACCAACGCACATTGCTCACCCTCGGTCATTGAGGAGGTCGCGATGCCGGATGCACCAGGCCTGTCGTTGCTCAGGGATGCCAGCGAAAAACTCGGCTTTTCCGCGCGCGCCTACCATCGGGTGCTGAAGGTGGCGCGGACGCTGGCCGATCTCGAGGCCAGCGAGACGGTCGGCCGCATCCACCTGGCCGAGGCGATTTCCTACCGCATGAGCTCGGAGCGAATGGCGCAGGCGGCGTGATCTCCGGGCAGACAGACCGCATCGCCACGTTGCGATTGCGCTCCCGATGACAGCATATATTGCGGCATGTAATAACCGAGAGCTGAGGTGGGGATGATTTCGGTTTCGCCGGCGCGCAGTGCCGAGGACTTCGAGACCGTGGCTGGACTTTGCCGCAAGCTTGCGCAGTGGGACGTCGATGCGGTGGCGCCTTACGGTGTTTCGGCAGAAGATGTGAAGGCCATTTTCCACCCTGAAACAAGCGGCAGCGAGCTGGCGAACAAGTTTGGTGCACCAGATGCCATGGCGTGTATCGCGCGATCAGAGAGCCTGCCGGCGGGTTGCCTCGCCTTCGACCAGTTCGACGACCATACGGCGGAGCTTCACAAGTTTTTTGTCGACGAATCGTTCCGCGGCAAGGGAATCGGCCGTGCGCTGATGGGGACCGCTATGGCAGAGATCGCGAAGCGCCGGAGCCGGAGGGTGTTAATCCACACGACGTTCTACATGACAAACGCCATTGCTGTGTATGAGTCGTTCGGCTTCAAGCTCTGCCCGCCTTTCCGCGAAACTCCGGAACATGTCAGGCATACCGACATCTTTATGTCATGCTCGATCTCGCCGCTATGAGGCGAAGAGCAGCGCTTTTAGCCGCGATTGCGATGCAGATCCGGGGCGCGAGTTCACCTGCGGGCCGGAAGCGGCCCGAGCCGGCGAGGAATTCGACAGCCTGGTCCTACGCAGCCTGATCGCTATCGCCAGTCATTTCCGCGGAAGCTACTTAACCGGGATCATGAGATGTGCGTAGGGCGTGCCAGCCCACATCACATATGGCCTGGACGTGTCAGGCTTGGGGTCCTTCCGATAGCCCTGCATCATATCCGTTGCGTTGACGATCATCACGTGCGGTCCGGTCTCCACCCAATTGTTACCGGGCTCGGGCTTGGTCGCATAAGGATCGGTGTTGCTGCCGTCGGTGCCGCCGGACAGCATAGACATGAAGCCGACCTTGCCCTTGGGCGGTTCCTTTTTCTCCATCCACGCCTTCACAAATTCCATCGCGTTGGCATCGCCACACATTGGATCCGGGCCAGGCGTAGCCGGGTTGTCCGGCATGCACCAGAAGCCGTTTGTGCCCTCGCGCAATGTGCGCATTGCGCCCTTTTCGTCCATGGCGTGGATCGCAGCGCCGCTTGCCACAGCGGCCGGTGCGGCGGATTCAGCGCTCTTGATCATCGCAGCGTCATCGGCGGCTGCGCCTTGCATCGCAATCAAACTGCCCGCAGCCAAAAGGGCAGCGACCGTCAGAAGCCGTTTCATGGCCGTTCTCCGGTTTTTGAGTTGATCTTGTGCATGATGTCGGACGCACGGCCTCCCAGAGCCGTTTGTCGGTGGTTAAAATCGTAGCAGATCGCATGTACCGGGACAACGAAGTTTTAGCTGTATCTAATATTCGGTCGGTAAGGTCAGGGGTCAGCGGCGCATCTCAAACATGCAGCACCGGACGATCTTCTGTTTTCGCCTCGTATCTAGAGACTGCGCCTTGGCAACGGCAGCCCTGTTATTCCGCCCGTTCCTTCGCCTTCAGCTCCAGCCGCCGCGCGTGCAGCACCGGCTCGGTGTAGCCGTTGGGCTGGACCCGGCCCTTGAAGACGAGGTCGCAGGCGGCGAGGAAGGCGATCGACTTGTCGAAGTCAGGGGCCATCGGCCGGTAGAGAGGATCGCCTGCGTTCTGGCGGTCGACGACGCCGGCCATGCGCTTCATCGTCTCCATCACCTGGTCTGAGGTGCACACGCCGTGATGCAGCCAGTTGGCGATGTGCTGCGAGGAGATGCGCAGCGTGGCGCGGTCCTCCATCAGGCCAATGTCATTGATGTCAGGCACTTTCGAGCAGCCGACGCCCTGGTCGATCCAACGGACGACATAGCCCAGAATGCCTTGCGCGTTGTTGTCGAGCTCGTTCTGGACCTCCTCCGGCGACCAGTTCGGCCGCACCGCTACCGGCACCGACAAAATGTCGGCGAGCCTTGCCTTCGGGCGGCTCTTCAGCGCCGCCTGCACAGCGTTGACGTCGACCTTGTGGTAATGGGTGGCGTGCAGCGTCGCCGCTGTCGGCGACGGCACCCAGGCGGTGTTGGCGCCGGCCCTGGGATGGGCGATCTTTTCCACCAGCATCGCCGCCATCAGATCGGGCATCGCCCACATGCCCTTGCCGATTTGGGCGCGGCCGGCCAGCCCGCATTCCAGGCCGGTGTCGACGTTCCAGGCTTCGTAGGCAGCAATCCAGACGGCCTGCTTCATGTCGCCCTTGCGGATCATCGGGCCGGCTTCCATCGAGGTGTGGATCTCGTCGCCGGTGCGGTCGAGGAAGCCGGTGTTGATGAAGACGACGCGATCTTTGGCGGCGCGGATCGCCTCCTTGAGGTTGACCGTGGTGCGCCGCTCCTCGTCCATAATGCCCATCTTGATGGTATTTTCGGCCATGCCGAGCAGCGCTTCGACGCGACCAAAAATCTCGACGGCGAAGGCAACTTCCTCCGGCCCGTGCATCTTGGGCTTTACGACATACATCGAGCCCGCGCGGGAATTGGCGCGTCGTCCATTCGCTCCGACATCGTGCAGCGCGATCAGCGCCGTCATCGCCGCATCCATGATGCCTTCCGGCACTTCGTTGCCGTCGCGATCCGTTATCGCCGGATTGGTCATGAGGTGGCCGACGTTGCGGATCAGCATCAGCGAGCGGCCGGGCAGGGACAGCGCGCCCCCATCAGGCGCGGTGTACGACCGGTCGGGATTGAGTTTTCGCGTAAACGTGCTGCCGGCCTTGGTGATCTCTTCGGCAAGATCGCCCTTCATCAGGCCGAGCCAGTTACGGTAGACCAAAACCTTGTCCTGCGCATCGACCGCCGCGACCGAATCCTCGCAGTCCTGAATGGTGGTCAGCGCCGATTCCAGCACGACGTCGGCGATGCCGGCCGGATCGGTCTTGCCGATCTGGTTGCCGCGGTCGATCACAATCTCGATATGCAGGCCATTGCGGGTGAGCAGGACGGCTTCGGGATTATCGGGCTCGCCGCGATAGCCGGCAAACTGTTTGGGATCGGCGAGCGTGGTGGCGCCGGCGCCCTCGCCGAGCCGCAGCATGCCGTTGGCCACGGAAAGCCCGTTCACCCCTGCCCATTTGCCGGTCGTCAGCGGGACCGATTCGTCGAGGAAACCCTTCGCCCAGGCAATGACCCTGGCGCCGCGCACGGGATTGAACCTCCCGCCCTTCTCGGCGCCGTCGGTCTCGAGAATGGCGTCGGTGCCGTAGAGCGCATCATAAAGCGAGCCCCAGCGCGCATTGGCGGCGTTCAGCGCGTAACGCGCGTTCATCACCGGCACCACCAATTGCGGCCCGGCAACCACCGAGATCTCGGGGTCGACATTGTCGGTCGCGACGGAGAAAGCCGGCCCTTCCGGCACGAGATAGCCGATCTCCTTGAGGAACGCCTTGTAGGCTTCCATGTCGCTGGGCACACCATTGTCGCGATACCAGCGGTCGATCTGGTCCTGCAGCGCGTCGCGCTTAGTGAGCAGCGCCCGGTTCTTCGGCGCCAAATCATCCACGATGGCGGAGAGGCCGGTCCAGAAGGCGTCGGCTGCAATGCCGGTGCCAAGCAGCGCCTCGTTCACGACGAAATCATAAAGCTCGCGGGCAATCCGCAATCCGGCGATTTCGACGCGATGGGTCATCGGGGCTTCTCCAGACGAAAGGCTTTGGCCGGGCCTTTGACATGTCAGGGTGGCAGGGTCAATTCAGCTTAGGGTGAAGGGGACGCATTTTGCAGCCGGTCTCCCCCCCTTGAGGGGGAGGTGGCCGGCAGGCCAGAGGGGGGGTCGCCTCGCGTCGAGCGCGACCCCTTTTTTGCACCAAATCGGGTCGCGCTTCATGCGCGGCGACCCCCTCTGTCGCCTTCGGCGACATCTCCCCCTCGAGGGGGGAGATTACGCGCTCACACCGCAATCCTTGGCCTTCCTGACGCCACCGCCACGACATGCGCCTCGATGAACATGCGCTGGCCCTCGACGGTCGAGACGCGGAATTCGCTGGCGATCTCGATTTCGGCGCTGTCGGTCCCAGCGTCCTTTGCCCGCCCGGCGGCGATTGTCCGTACATCGGTTTCCGCCGCGGCGATCGCCGCCGCCTCGTCATTGAAATCGCGCACGCTTTCGCCCGAGGCGACTCGAAACAGCCCTTCCTTGGGCTGGCTGACGCGCGCCTCCGCCGAAACCCTGACCTGGCCGACGACGGCGCCGAGCGCATTGGCGACATCGGTATCTTCGGGCACCACGCAGTCATGGCCGACCAGCGGCGGCAGCCCGGCATAATGCAGCGGCGCCGAGGCGCCGAGGCCGATGACGGGGCGGTCGAGCGCGACACTCAGCCGTGCGATGCCGGGATGGGAATCGACAGCGCGCTGGACCAGCGCGTGCGCCACGGTCGCCGCTCCATCCAGCCCGTCCTCGGCAAAGGCGGTTTCGAGGATGACTTCCGCCGACAGCCGGGTCAGCGCGGTCAGCACCCGTTCCGAGATCGCCTCCGGCGAGGCGCCGATCGCCTGCCCGCGGCCGTCGCGCTTGCGGGCGAACAGCTCGGCACCGAGCCGAGCCGTGGCGGCATCCCAATTGGCCTGCTTGCCCAGCACATGGGCGGCGTCCGACGGCGTGAAGCCGGCGACATGCACCAGCCCGCGCGACACCAATCGGTTCAAGGTGGCGTTCTGGGCGTTTGATGTTAAAAGCCTGTCGACGGCGAGCGGGGTCGAGCCGATCAGCTCATAAAGCTTGGCCTCGGCGCCGGTCAGGCCGGCAGCCAGCCGCTCCGGCACGCCAGTCCTGACCGCCAGCCGGCCATCCATGCGGCTGGGGTTGGCTGTGCGGATCTGGCGTTCCAGTTCGACGGTCACCGCTTCGCCATGCATCATGCCGGCCAGTGCCAGCGGCACCAGGCGGCGCGGTCCGAGCAGGATTCTTGGGTTGAGCGCGCCGTCCTCCAGCGTCACTTCGGAATCGCCGCCGAGCCCAAAGGTGCGCATGGCCACCGCCTCGACCATGGTGCGGAAGCCGCCGACCGTGGCGCCTTCCGGATCGAGCCTGGGGCGGCCCCCGTCGAGCACAGCGACGTCGGTGGTGGTGCCGCCGATGTCGGAGACGACAGCATCGTCGAGGCCGGTCATGTGGCGGGCGCCGACAAGGCTGGCGGCCGGGCCGGAGAGGATCGTCTCGATCGGCCGCTGGCGCGCAAAAGCGGCCGAGACCAGGGCGCCGTCGCCGCGCACCACCATCAGCGGGGCGGCAATGCCGCGCGCGGCGAGAAAACCTTCGGTCGCCGCGACCAGCCGGTCGATCATCGAAATCAACCTGGCGTTGAGCAGCGTCGTCAGCGCCCGGCGCGGGCCCCCGAGCTTGGCCGACAGCTCGTGGCTGGCGGTGACCGGCAGGCCGGTTAGGTCGCGGATCAGGTTCCGCGCGCTTAGCTCGTGCGCCGGGTTGCGGGTGGCGAAATAGGCGCAGACGGCAAAGCCGGACACCGAAGCGCCCAATTCCGGTAGCGCGGCCTCCAGCCCGGACAGGTCGAGTTTTGCCGCGTTGCCGTGGACATCATGGCCGCCGGGGCAGAACAGCACAGGGTCGGTGCCGAGTGCCGCCTTCAGCCCGTCGCGGGCCAGATCGCCTTCGGAAAAGCCGATCATCACCAGCGCCACGCGGCCGCCCTGGCCCTCGACCAGCGCGTTGGTGGCAAGCGTCGTCGACATCGACACCAGTTTTATCGCTGCAGGGTTGGTGCCGGCTTTCTGCAGCACCGCGTCGACGGCGCCAGAAATGCCGACCGCGAGATCGTGGCGGGTGGTCAGTGCCTTGGCCTTGGCCAGCACTTTGCCGTTAGGGCCGCCAACTTCCGACCACAGCACGGCGTCGGTGTAGGTGCCGCCGGTGTCGATGCCGAGGAACAGGGGGGATGGCTTGGCGGTCATATTTTAGCAGCGGTCCGGGGCGGCGAGGTTTTTGCTGTGAAGCCCTTAGCCGATATGGCCCGGCCGATAAAGCCGCGAGCGCTGGGCCAAGGGCGCGTAATCTCCCCCCTTGAGGGGGAGATGGCCGGCAGGCCAGAGGGGGTCGTCTCACGTGGAGCGCCGGCATCCTCTGTCCGCGATCGAGTCGCGTCAGGACGTACCGACCCCCTCTGTCGCCTTTGGCGACATCTCCCCCTCGAGGGGCCTCGAGGCGGGAGATTCCCCGCTCACGGCACCAAATCGATCTCCTCGGTCTCGCCACCGCTGCAAGTGTAGCAGCAATCGTCGCATTTTTCGGTGTTGCCGGGGCCGACGCCCCAATAGGTGCCCTCGTCGCCGTCGACCCAGGCGCCGTAGCAAATCGATTCACCGTCATCGCAGGACAGCGGGATCGACTTGGTCTCGCCGTCGCTGAGGTAATAGTCCTGATCGTCGCCCGGCCAGACATAGTCGCGGTCCTGGCTGTAGAGCTCGACGCGCATGGCGTTGGGATGGCTGTTCTTGATCGCGAAAGTGACATCGCCTGCATGCGCCGCCGGCGCGAACAATGCGGCAAGACAGAGCGCGACGGCGATGCGCCGCGCGAAAGTGTAAGACAACATGATGATCCCCCCGGGAATGAAACGGCCTGCCCAGCCGAGAGAGGAACCATGCCATGGCGGCGGGGCGGGTGGAAGGGGTGGCGGCAGTCTTCGCCTGGCGAAAGGTGCGACAGTCCCTTCTCCCCCTTTGTTTGGTCTGGGGGACATCGCGCTTCTGTCCTTGAACGGCATCCGGACCCCCTCGCGCCCAACGCGCAAAACTGTTCGCGATGTCCTCGCACACCTGTTCGCGATGTCCCCAGTCCAAACAAAGGAGGAGAAGGGGGAGCGCCTATCTCAACACCGCCACATGCGGCGCGAGCCGCCGGATCGCCGCGATCAAGTCGGCGCCGGTGATGTCGAGCGAGGAGATCTCCATATGGACGATGTTCTTGCCGAAGGGCAGCAACAGGCCGAGCGCATTGGCCGGCGCATATCTGATCGCATCGGAAGGCGGCTCGGTCAGTTCGAAGCTGATCATCGCCGCGCCGTTGCCGGAGGTGAGGTGCGCGCTGCGCACCTTCTCCCAGGGCACCAGCACATCGCCGCCGCGCCGGTCACGAAAGCCGCTGGCGTCGAGCACCACCTGGACGCCGGTGTCGAACGCGCCGCGCGCCAGGAACAGACCAAGCCCCAGGCAGCCAAGCGCCAGCACCACCACCAGGAATAGCCCTTGGCCCGGAGCGCCCGACGCGAGCCCCTTCAGCGCGAAGAAGCCGAAGATCGCCGCTACCAGGAACGGCCCGAGCGCTGGAAAGATTTTTCCGGTGAGGCTGTTGCGGATTTCGAGCGGCTCGGGCATGGGCTGCCCGCTCACCGTTCGGGTTTGAGCAGGGTCCAGATCCAGCCGATGAATGTGACGACCAGAAACGAATATCCCGCGGCAGGCAAGGGCGCCGAGGTTGGCAGCAACGGGGTGCCCCAGAGTATCAGACCTGCCGACACAACGAACAGCACGGCGGCCACCAACGCCGTCAGGCGCATCCACAAAGCGAAGGTTTTCGGCGCGCTGATCATGACCAGTGCTGCCGCCCAAAGCGAGATGCCGCCGAGATAGGAGGGAACGCTGGCCTGGAGGCCCGCCGCATTGCCTGATAGCAGCAGGCTCTCGCCGGCGAGGAAGGTCAGAAATCCGGCCGCCACGCCGTCGTTGCCTTGCCGCTGATATTTCATCGTCAACAGAGCGGCTGCCACCACGAGTGCCACGCCGTCGATGGTCCAGAGTGTTTCGCGAAGCTCGGCGCTCTCCACGAAGGTGCCGGCAAGGCCGAAAGCGCCACCGATCGCCAAGCCGATTGCGGCGACGATATCGGAGATCGCAGGGCTTGCGGAACGCATGTGAGAGCTCCCTTCCAAGCCCAAGGATACTTCAGGAAGGGACGTTCTCCAATCGTTGGCTTTCGTGGCCTCCGGCCCCTATTCTTTGAGATTAAGCGGGCGCTGCCCCGCTCAATCCCCCATCTTCAGCGCCTGGATAAACGCCTCCTGCGGGATATCCACCTTGCCGAACTGGCGCATCCGCTTCTTGCCCTCTTTCTGCTTGTCGAGCAGCTTGCGCTTGCGCGAGACGTCGCCGCCGTAGCATTTGGCGGTGACGTCCTTGCGCAGCGCCGAGATGGTTTCGCGGGCGATGACCTTGCCGCCGATCGCCGCCTGGATCGGGATCTTGAACAGATGGTGCGGGATCAGCTCCTTCAGCTTCTCGCACATCAGCCGGCCACGCTTTTCCGCCGCCGTGCGGTGGACCAGCATCGACAGCGCGTCGACCGGCTCCTCATTGACCAGGATCGACATTTTAACCAGGTCGCCCTCGCGATAGTCGGTCAAATGATAGTCGAAGGAGGCGTAGCCCTTGGAGATCGACTTCAGCCGGTCGTAAAAGTCGAAGACGACCTCGTTGAGCGGCAGGTCGTAGGTGAGCATGGCGCGCTTGCCGACATAGGACAGGTCGGCCTGGATGCCGCGCCGGTCCTGGCAGAGTTTTAGGATGCCGCCGAGATACTCGTCCGGCGTCAGGATGGTGGCGCGGATCCACGGCTCCTCGATGGCCGATATCTTGACCACATCAGGCATGTCGGCGGGGTTGTGCAATTCCTTGGTCGTGCCGTCGTTCAACAGCAGCCGGTAGACGACCGACGGCGCCGTGGCGATGAGGTCGAGGTTGAACTCGCGCTCCAGCCGCTCCTGGATGATTTCCAGATGCAGCAAGCCGAGGAACCCGCAGCGATAGCCGAAACCGAGCGCGGCGCTGGTTTCCATTTCAAAGGAGAAAGAAGCGTCGTTGAGGCGCAGCTTGCCGACCGCGGCGCGCAGATCCTCGAAATCGGCGGCGTCGACCGGGAACAGGCCGCAGAACACCACCGGCTGCGCCGGCTTGAAGCCGGGCAGGGCCTGGGCCGTCTGGCGCTTGTCCTCGGTGATGGTGTCGCCGACGCGGGTGTCGGCGACTTCCTTGATCGAGCCGGTGAAGAAGCCAAACTCGCCGGGGCCGAGCTCGTCGACATTGATGCGGGCCGGGGTGAAGACGCCGGTGCGCTCGACCAGGTATTTTGCACCGGTGCCCATCATGCGAATGGTCTGGCCCTTCTTCAGCACGCCGTCGATGACGCGGACCAGCACGATGACGCCGAGATAAGCGTCGTACCAGCTGTCGACCAGCATCGCCTTCAGCGGGGCAGCAATGTCGCCCTCGCGCGGCGGCGGCAAATCGTTGACGATCGCCTCCAGCACATCGGGAATGCCGAGCCCGGTCTTGGCCGAGATCAGCACGGCATTGGAGGCATCGATGCCGATCACCTCCTCGACCTGCTCGCGGATGCGCTCGGGCTCAGCGGCCGGCAGGTCGACCTTGTTCAGCACCACGACGATCTCGTGGTTGTTGTCGATTGCCTGGTAGACATTGGCCAGCGTCTGCGCCTCGACGCCCTGGCTGGCATCGACGACCAGTAGCGAGCCCTCGCAGGCGGCCAGCGACCGCGACACTTCATAAGCGAAGTCGACATGGCCGGGCGTGTCGATCAGATTGAGGATATAATCCTCGCCGTTGTTGGCGTGGTATTTCAGCCGCACGGTCTGCGCCTTGATGGTGATGCCGCGCTCGCGCTCGATATCCATCGAGTCCAGCACCTGTTCCTTCATGTCGCGCAGCTCCAGCCCGCCGGTCAGCTGGATCAGCCGGTCGGCAAGCGTGGATTTGCCATGGTCGATATGGGCGACGATGGAGAAATTGCGGATGTTCTTGATGGGCGTGGTCATGTCGGGCGCTTTAGCAGGGGCAGCTTGCCCGGGCAAGCCGCCGGGCGGTGGGCGATCACGAAGCGGTGATGGCTGTAACGAGGGCCCAGGCAACGGCGAAGAGCTGATGTGATCGCCATTCCGGCGCGCCACCAACTCTGGGAGACCATCATGACCAACTTCACCCGCCTGACCTTGCCGGCACTTGCCTTCGCGCTTTGCTCGACGGCGCTTGTTGCCGGCGGTACTGCGCGCGCCGAAGATGCGATGAAGCCGGCCAATGCGATGGCGACCAACGCCATGAAGCCGGCGACCGACGCGATGAAGCCCGCGGATCCGATGGCGGCCGAAAAGCTGAAGGACTGCATGGACAAGGCTGCCATGAAAACCGACGCGATGAAGAAGAACGAGGCGACCAAGGCCTGCGACGCAATGGGGACGGCCAAGTAGGCCGCGTCCGGACGGGGTCCGACCGACGCCCGCACGGCAATGTGAGACCGCGACGGACCGATCTGTCGTATAGTCGAAAACTCTTGCATGGAGATCAGAATGACCGGCATCGAAAAAACCGCCGCGAAACCATTGACCAAATTCGCCTGGGGCGCGCTTGCGGCGCTGATGCTCGCGGCGGCCGGCGCCGCCTTGTGGCAGACGCCGGCGATCTCGGCCGAGGCGGCGGTGGTGATCCCGCCACCGGCGGTGGACGAAAAACCCGCCGCCGGCACCGCCAGGGCGATCTTCGCCGGCGGCTGCTTCTGGGGCGTGCAAGGCGTGTTCCAGCACGTCAAGGGCGTGACCAGCGCCGTCTCCGGGTATGCCGGCGGCGACAAGGACACCGCCGTCTACGAGACGGTCGGCACCGGCCGGACCGGGCATGCCGAGGCCGTCGAGATCATCTACGAGCCGTCCAAAGTGACTTACGGCCAGTTGCTGCAGGTGTATTTCTCGGTCGCGCACAACCCGACGCAGCTGAACTACCAGGGTCCGGACCGCGGCCCCCAATACCGTTCGACGATCTTTGTCGAAAGCGACGCGCAGAAGAAGATCGCCGAGAGCTATATCGCCCAGCTCGACAAGGCCAAGGTGTTTCCGGAGCCGATCGTGACCACGCTGGAGACGGGGAAAAAATTCTATCCGGCCGAGGATTACCACCAGGACTTTTTGACGCTGAACCCGACCTATCCCTACATCGTCTACAACGATCTGCCCAAGGTCGAGAATTTGAAAACGCTATTCCCGGACCTCTACAGCGACAAGCCGGTGCTGGTGCTGGCCGGCAACAAGAGCTGATGCGGCTCAGGATAAAAAACGATCTGCAGCGATCCTCCCTCGGCGTCCGCTGCTTCAGCGAGCGCGCGGGCAACAATGCCCGCTATTGCACGCCCAGAAACTGCCGGAGCTCCGGCGTCCTGGGATTGGAAAAAACCTCCTCGGGGGCGCCGATCTCGTGGACGCGGCCTTGATGCATGAAGACGACGCGCGAGCAGACGTCGCGGGCAAAGCGCATCTCGTGGGTGACCATCACCAGCGTCATGCCTTCCGCCGCCAATTCCTTGACGACGGCCAGCACTTCGGCGACGAGTTCGGGATCGAGCGCCGAGGTGATCTCGTCGCATAGCAGCGCGATGGGCTGCATGGCGAGCGCCCGGGCGATCGCCACGCGCTGCTGCTGGCCGCCGGACAATTCGTCCGGCAACGCATCGAACTTGTGGGCGAGACCGACGCGGTCGAGCATTTTTCGCGCGACCGCTTCGGCGTCCTTCTTCGGCGTCTTCTTCACCACCATCTGCGACAACATGACATTGCCGCCGGCGGTGAGATGCGGGAACAGGTTGAATTGCTGAAAAATCATGCCGACCTTCAGGCGCAGCGCCTTGAGATGCACCTCATCGGGCAGGAACTGGGCGCCGGCGACGACGATCGAGCCTTCATCGATGGTCTCCAGCCCGTTGATGCAGCGCAGCAGCGTCGACTTGCCCGAACCGCTCTTGCCGATGATGGCGACGACCTCGCCCGGCGCGATGTCGATGGAAATCCCCTTCAGGACCTCGTTGTCGCCGAAGCGCTTCTTCACCTCAGTGATTGCGATGAGCGACATTGAGCTTCCTTTCCAGGAGCTGGCTGGATTTCGACAGCGGCCAGCACAAAGCAAAGTAGATGAGCGCGACCAGGCCATAGACGGTGAACGGCTGGAACGTGGCGTTGGTGACGATCGAACCGGCCTTCGACAGTTCGACGAAGCCGATGATCGAGGTGAGCGCGGTGCCCTTCACCACTTGCACCGAGAAGCCGACGGTCGGCGGCACCGCCACTTTCAGCGCCTGCGGCAGGATGACGTAGCGCATCTGCTGGAGATAGCCCATGCCGAGGCTGGCGGACGCCTCCCATTGGCCCTTGGCGATGCTCTCGACGCAGCCGCGCCAGATTTCGGCGAGGAAGGCTGCGGTCCACAGGATGAGCGCGACACAGGCGGCAAGCCACGCGGGAACGTCGATGCCGAACAGGCCAAGACCGAAGAAAGCGAGAAAGAGCTGCATCAGGAGCGGCGTGCCCTGAAACAGCTGGATGTAGCCGCGTGACAGAAACTGCATCCCACGCCGGCCGCCGATGCGCAGGAATAGCAGGGCCGCACCGACGATGCCGCCACCGGTGAAGGAGACCAGCGAGAGGACAACGGTCCAGCGGGCGGCCAGAAGCAGGTTGCGCAGGATGTCCCAGAAGCTGAACTCGGTCATGGCGCCTGTCTCATCGCGACGCCTTCCTCGGGAACAGCATCCAGCCCAGGCCGGCCAGCAGCTGGCGCAGCAGGATGGCGAGCGCCAGGTAGATCAGTGTGGAGACGAAGTAGGTTTCGAACGCCCTGAAATTGCGCGACTGGATAAAGTTGGCGGCGAAGGTCAGATCCTCGGCGGCAATCTGCGAAACGACGGCCGAACCCAGCATGACGATGACGATCTGCGACGACAGCGCAGGCCAGATGCGCTGCAGCGCCGGGACCAGAACCACATGCCAGAAGGTCTGGAACGGGGTCATGGCGAGGCTGGCGCCGGCCTCGAACTGGCCGCGTGGCGTGGCCTGGATGCCGGCGCGGATAATCTCGCAGCTGTAGGCGCCGAGATTGACGATCATGGCAAGGTTGGCGGCGGTCAGTTCCGACATCCTGATGCCAAGCGACGGCAGGCCGAAGAAGATGAAGAACAGCTGGATGAGGAAGGGCGTGTTGCGGATCAGCTCGACATACGTTGCGACGACGGGTTTTAGCCATTTCGGCCCCAGCGCCCGCACCCAAGCGCAGGCGATGCCCAATGCGACGCCGAACACCGCGCCGATCAGGATCAGTTGCACGGTGATCCGGATGCCCTTGAGCAGCACCGGCAGAGAATCGATCAACCAGCCGAAATCGAACTGATAGGTCATGGCTTGCTATCCGACCTCAGCCACACGCGGCGGGCAGTGATCACAGGTCAGCCGGCAGGTCCACCTTCAGCCATTTTTGCGAAATCGCATTGAGGGCGCCATCGGACCTGGCGGTGGCGATGATGCCGTTGATCTTGGCCATCAACTCCGGTTGCTGCTTGTTCATGCCGATGTAGCAAGGCGAGTTCTTGATCAGGAACTTGAGCTCCGGCCGCTTGGGCGGGTTCTTTTCGAGGATCGCGGCGGCGACGACATTCCCGGTCGCGATCACCTCGACCTGGCCCGAAAGGAAAGCGGAAATAGTGCCGTTATTGTCCTCGTAGCGCTTGATCTCGACGCTCGCCGGCACAACCTTGGTCAGTTCGAGATCTTCGATCGCGCCGCGGGTGACGCCGACGGTCTTGCCGGCGAGGTCTTCCGCTTTTGCGACCGCGACATCTGCCGGAGCGAACACGCCATTGTAGAAGGGAGCATAGGCTTCGGAAAAGTCGATGACCTTCTCGCGATCGGGATTCTTGCCGAGGCTGGAAATAACCAGGTCGACCTTGTTGGTCTGGAGATAGGGAATGCGGTTGGCGCTGGTGACCGGGACGATCTCGACCTTGGCGCCGAGCTTTTCGCCAATCAAATTGGCGATGTCGACGTCGTAGCCTTGCGGCGTCATGTCGGCGCCGACACTGCCGAAGGGCGGGAAATCCTGTGGAACGGCGATGCGGACGGTGCCACGCGCCGCGATGTCGCTCAAGGCGTCGGCCCGCGCCTGCGGAGACGAAGCCACGGCCATTCCAACGGCGGCGGCGAAGGCCAGCATGCAGACATTGCGACGGTTCATTATCTTTCCCTTTGACTGGACAAAACCAATTTGGTCGCCAAGGCAAAGCAACAGACATGCCAAACCATCGAAATCGCTGCGAATCGGACTTTCCCAGTGGGGCTGGAAGGCTTCCTTCGCGACCGAATGCCGATCGACAGGCAGGCTGCCTAAATATTGTGCAGCGCGGCGGTTTGCCCGTCAGTCGTAGGTCAGATCCGTCGCCTTGCCGCCGAAGACGCGGTAAGCATAGAACGAATAGAAAATGATGATCGGCAGCACCACCACCGTGCCGGCCAGGATGATGGCGAGGCTTTCCGGTGCGGACGCCGCCTGCCAGATGGTCAGCCTGTCGGGCACGACGAACGGATAGAACGACCAGGCGAGGCCGGCAAAGCCCAGCGTGAAGATGGCGGCCAGCGTCAGGAACGGGGTCAGCGCATGGCGGTCGTTCGGCTTAGGCAGATGGAAGGTCTGCCGCCACAGCCATGCGAACAGCACCGCCGACAGGACCGGCAGCGGCGACAAATAGAGCATGGCCGGCCAGACGAACCATTTGTCGAAGATGCGCGGACTGGCGAGCGGCGTGGCCAGCGAGACGGCGACCATGCCGAGCGCGGTCAGCACCAGCGCCCGGCGCAGCCAGAGCACCGCCTTCTTCTGCAATTCGCCTTCCGTCTTGTAGATGACCCAGGCCGCGCCCATCGCCGCATAGGCGGCGGCAAGGCAGAGCGCCACCAGCGCGCCGAAGGCCATGCCGCCGTGGCCGACATCGAGGCCCAGCACATAGATCCCCAGCATATAGCCCTGCGCCAGCGAGGCGATCACCGAGCCCAGGAAGAAGATGCGGTTCCAGCGATGCTTCCGGCCGGCCGGCACCTTGGCCCGGAAATCGAAGGCAACGCCGCGTAGGATCAGGCCGACAAGGAGCAGGAAGACCGGAATGTAGAGCGCGGTGAGGATGGTGCCGTGCGCCAGCGGGAAGGCGACCAGCAGCAGGCCGACGGCCAGCACCAGCCAGGTTTCGTTGGCGTCCCAGAACGGGCCTATTGCCGCGATCATCGTGTCCTGCTCGCCGTCCTCGGCGACTGCGAACAGGATGCCGATACCGAGATCGAAGCCATCGAGGATGACGTAGATCAGGATGGCAAGGCCCATCAGGCCGGCGAAGATGAGGGGGAGCAATGTCGGCCAGTCGAGGGTCATCACCATGCTCCTATTTCGCCGCCGGCTGCGACAGCGGCGCGTCGAGAACGCCCGGCAGCGGCGAGGCATCGCCGTCCTTCGCCGCCTTCAGCGCCAGATAGACCAGCACGCCGAGATAGGCGATCAGAAGCAGCGCATAGAGGATGAGATAGATCGCAAGCGACAGCGCGACCTGGCTGCCGGCGACCGGGCCGACGGCATCGACAGTTTTCAGCACGCCGGTGACCAGCCAAGGCTGGCGGCCGATCTCGGTGGTGTACCAGCCGGCCAGCGTCGCCAGCCAGCCGGACAGCGCCATCGGCACCATCACCAGCGCCAGCGGTCTCGGCAGGCTGTGCCGCCGCTTGAGGAAAAAGGCGGCCGACCAGGAGACGACGAGCATCAGGACGCCGGTACCGACCATGATGCGAAAAGCCCAGAACACCGGGAACACCGGCGGGTGGTTGCCGGCATAGTCGTTCAGCCCCGGCACGACGCCGCTGGCACTGTGCCTGAGAATGAGGCTGGCGCCGTCGGGGATGGTGAGCTCGAATTTGTTCTCCCTTGCCGCCTCGTCGGGAAGCGCGAGAAGGACCAGCGGCACGTTGGGGCCGGTGTTCCAGTTGGCCTCCATGGCGGCGATCTTCTGCGGCTGATGCTCGAGCGTGTTGAGGCCATGCTGGTCGCCGGCAAAGATCTGGATGGGGATCAGGATCGCCGCGGTGAAGACACCGGTGCGCAAGGCCTTCCACATCGATTCCGAACGGTCGCCATAGAGATAGCGCAGCGCCGACAGGCCGGCGATCAGGAACGAAACCGTCAGGCCGGAGGCAAGCAGCATGTGGACGAGCCGGTAGGGCATCGACGGGTTGAAGACGATCGCCCACCAGTCGGTAGCGTGGGCTACGCCGTCGCGCATCTCGAAGCCGACCGGCGTCTGCATCCATGAATTGAGCGCGATGATCCAGAAGGCGGACAGCGTGGTGCCGCCGGCCACCAGCACGGTTGCCAGCGTATGGATGCGGTTGGAGACGCGGCGGAAGCCGAACAGCATGATGCCGAGGAACGCCGCCTCGAGGAAAAAGGCGGTGAGTATTTCATAGGCGAGCAGCGGGCCGGCGATGTTGCCGACGGTCTCCATGTAGCCCGGCCAGTTGGTGCCGAACTGGAAACTCATGGTGACGCCCGAAACCACGCCCATGGCAAAGGACAGCGCGAACACCTTCACCCACGTGAAATAGGCGCGCATCCAGGCGGTATCGCCGGTGGCGTTGTAGCGAAGCTTGAAGAACAGCAGCATCCAGCCAAGCGCAATGGTGATAGCCGGAAACAGGATATGGAACGAGATGTTGGCGCCGAACTGGATGCGCGAAAGGATGAGCGGGTCCATGGCGGGCTCCGGCTGCTGCTATGTCAGGGAAGATAGGCCGGATGCGCCAGGCGGTCAAAGCGGCGTGGCGTCACGCGAGGCGGAACGCCGCAGGACTGCGGCAGCGGTGGATGCGCCGATGTTCAGAACTGTCAGGAGTGCCATTGACTTCCGGCCGCGCGCACCGACATTCAGCGGACTAAAATCAACAGACCTCCTTTCAAGCAGCCGTTTTTCAGCCATGCAATCGATCATTTCCATTTCCGGGGTCACCAAGACCTACGCGACCGGTTTCAAAGCGCTGAAGGAGATCAACCTCGATATCGAGCGCGGCGAGATTTTTGCGCTGCTCGGGCCGAACGGCGCCGGCAAGACGACGCTGATCTCGATCGTCTGCGGTATCGTCAACCGCTCGTCGGGCACGGTCAGCGTGGACGGCCACGACATCAGCCGGGATTATCGCGCCGCACGCAGCCTCATCGGGCTGGTGCCGCAGGAACTGACCATCGACGCGTTCGAGAGCGTGTGGGCGACGGTCAACTACAGCCGCGGCCTGTTCGGCAAGCCGGCCGACCACGCCTTCGTCGAGAAAGTGCTGCGCGACCTGTCGTTGTGGGACAAGAAGGACGCCAAGGCGATCACCCTGTCCGGCGGCATGAAGCGGCGGCTGATGATCGCCAAGGCGCTGTCGCACGAACCGAGGGTGCTGTTCCTCGACGAGCCGACAGCCGGCGTCGACGTCGAGCTGCGTCAGGACATGTGGGCGATGGTGCGCCGGCTGCGCGAGGATGGCGTCACCATCATCCTGACCACGCACTATATCGAGGAGGCCGAAGCGATGGCCGACCGCGTCGGCGTCATCAATCGCGGCGAGATCGTCCTGGTTGAGGACAAGGTGCAACTGATGCGCACGCTCGGCCGCAAGCGGCTTCTGCTGGAATTGCGCTGCCCGCTCGCCACCGTACCCGAGACGTTGTCGCGCTACGCCCTGGAGCTTTCGCCGGACGGTGATCGACTGACCTACACCTATGACAACCAGAGCGAGCGGCCGGGCGTCGCCTCGCTGCTGCGCGACCTTGAGACGGCCGGCATCCAGTTTCGCGATATCGACACGCAAAACAGCTCGCTCGAGGAGATCTTCGTCAATCTGGTTAGGAGGGACGCATGAACCTGCGAGCAGTCTGGGCGATCTACAAGATGGAGATGGCGCGCGCCTTCCGGACCGTGCTGCAGAGCATCGTCTCGCCGGTCATCTCGACATCGCTCTATTTCGTCGTCTTCGGCTCGGCCATCGGCTCGCGCATCACCGAGATCGACGGAATCAGCTACGGCGCCTTTATCGTGCCGGGGCTGATCATGCTGTCGCTGCTGACGCAGTCGATCTCCAACGCCTCCTTCGCCATCTATTTCCCGAAATTCGTCGGCTCGATCTACGAGCTGCTGTCGGCGCCGGTGTCCTATCTGGAGATCATCATCGCTTATGTCGGGGGTGCGGCGACCAAGTCGATCATACTCGGCCTGATCATCCTGGGGACCGCGTCGCTGTTCGTGCCGCTGACCATCGAGCATCCGTTCTGGATGCTCTCCTTCCTGGTGCTGACGTCGGTGACCTTCAGCCTGTTCGGCTTCATAATCGGCATCTGGGCGGGAAGCTTCGAGCAGCTGCAGCTGGTGCCGCTGCTGATCATCACGCCGCTTACCTTCCTTGGCGGCAGCTTCTATTCGATCGACATGCTGCCCGGCACCTGGCGCACGGTGACGCTGTTCAACCCTGTCCTTTATCTGGTCAGCGGCTTTCGCTGGAGTTTTTACGGCAAGTCCGACGTCTCGATCGGCATCAGCCTCGGCATGACCGTGGTTTTCTTGCTTATCTGCATAGCGATCGTCGCATGGATCTTCAGAACAGGCTACCGGCTGCGGACCTGACCGAACGGCCTGCCCAGGCGAAGCAGTGCCAGCATCCGAGCGATGTTCCCGACCCGAGACGACCTAATCTGGTGACGGCGCTTGAAGGCGGCCGTACGATGGCCGCGCTTGATTTCCATATAATGTTATATATAATGTTATCGGTTGGCTGGCGGATAGATTATGGAAGACGTCATAAGGTCGCTTGGCTTCCTGTGCCTGGGCAGCAGGCTGAAGCGTATTGGCGAGCAATTGCAGGCGGATACACAGCGCCTGCTCGACTGCCTCGATGTGCCGGTTCAGTCGAGCCAATACCCGCTGCTGGCTGCGCTCGACAGGCTGGGCCCGCTGCCAGTCGGGGAACTGGCGCAATCCCTCGGGGTCGCGCAGCCAGGTGTAACGCGGAGCGTGTCGCTTCTGGCCGAATTGGGACTGGTCGAGGTCAGTCCATCGGATGTTGACCAGCGGCGCAGGATTGTCTGCCTCACCCTGCACGGCCAGCGGCTGGTCGATGTTGCAAAGCACGACGTCTGGCCGCGCATCGAGAATGCCGTCGCGGATCTGTGCGCGGATCTTTCTGGGCCGCTTCTTGATCAGCTGGCCGCCATCGAGGACGGCCTCGCCGCGGCGCCTCTCGACCGTCGTGTAAAAAAGCCGGAACGTGCCGCGCGATGAAACACCTGCTTGACCGTCCCGTGTGGAGCGCGCTTCGGACGCGACACCAAGCCTTCGCGCAAGGTGACGACCTCGCCATGCGGTATCGGCCCTCGATAGCTCCCTTCGCCGCCAGCGCCGCGGACGATGCGGAAAGCCTGCAGGCGCTCGGAAAACTTGTGTCTCCAGGCGAGAGTGCGATCCTGCTTCAGGTGGACGCCATTGCTCTGCCCGCGGAACTTTCGGCGACTTCGACCGCGCCCGGGGTTCAGATGATTGCCGAGCGGCCATTGCAGATGGTCTCCGACAAGCTGGTGCAACGTCTGACGCGAGACGATGCAGCTGAGATGCTCGCCTTGGCATCGGTCACCAAGCCTGGCCCATTCACGCTCGAAGCCTTGAGCCTCGGCGATTTTTGGGGCGTAAAGATCGAGGGCCGACTTGCGGCGATGGCCGGCGAACGCATGAAGCAACCCGGCTATAGCGAACTTAGCGGGGTGTGCTCACATCTGGAATTTCGGGGCGGTGGCCTGGGCAAGCTGCTGTCGCTGTTCGTGGCAAACCAGATAGCGGCGCGCGGCGAAATTCCCTATCTCCACGCCTATGCCAGCAACACCACGGCCATAGGATTATACGAGTCCATTGGCTTCAGGTTGAGAAGCATGATGAACGTGGCCGTGGTTCAGCGCGCCGAATGAGCCCATCAGGCGTATTCCCGCGCATCAGGAAAAGGAAGGATTTCGTATCGACGAAATCCTTCCTTGGCGCTGCTAGCGCCTTGCGGCGGTTCAGACCGCGATCTTGCCACCGCCCTGTTTGGTGATGGCGACGACCGATGGCCGCACCGGCATATCGGGCTTGAAGTCGGGCCAGCGGGTCGACGGGTCCTCATAGTAGGAGGGACGGCCAAAAGCCTCCCAGTCCTCGCCGCCATCGGCCGGATGCTGGACCGCGACGAAGGCGGTCTGGTCGTCGGGCGTGAACAGCGGACCGCAGAGTTCGGCGCCGATCGGCACGCGGAAGAACAGCTTCGAGGTCGCCCGCGCCTCGCCTTCGGTATCGACCGCCCACAGGCCGTCGGTGCGGCCGGTCGCCTTCGGGCCCTGGCCATCGGTCGAGACCCAGAGCCGGCCGGCCGCATCGATGGCGCAATTGTCCGGCATGCCGAACCAGCCATTGGCGGTCGTCGCGGTCGAGAAGGTAGCGCCGACTTCGGCCACCGAGGGATCGCCGCATTTCAACATGATTTCCCACTTGCCCTTGGTGGCAGTGAAATCGCCACCGTCCTCGACAATCTCGATGATGTGGCCAAAGGCGTTTTCGGCGCGCGGGTTGGCGGCGTCGACCTGCTCCGCCTTGCGCTTCGAATTGTTGGTCAGCATGACGTAGACCTTGCCGGTGGTCGGGTTGGGCTGAATATCCTCGGGGCGGTCCATTTTGGTGGCGCCGAGCAGATCGGCGGCACGGCGCGTCTCGATCAGCACGTCGGCCTGGCTGGCAAAGCCGTTCTCCGCCGTCAGCGGGCCCTGCCCGAAGACGATGGGAAGCCATTCAATCGAACCGTCCTCGGCGAATTTGGCGACATAGAGCGTGCCGTCGTCGAGAAGATCCAAGTTGGCGGCGCGGTCCTCGGCGTTGAACTTTCCGGCCGTGACGAACTTGTAGACATAGTCGAAGCGCTCGTCGTCGCCGAGATAGAAGACGACGCGGCCATCCTTGGCGACGATCGATTCAGCGCCCTCATGCTTGAAGCGACCCATGGCAGTGCGCTTCCGCGGCACCGAAGTCGGATCGTTGACGTCGACCTCGACGATCCAGCCGAAGCGATTCGGCTCGTTCGGCTCCTTGCCGATGTCGAAGCGGTCGTAATACGCAGCCCATTCATAGGCGCCCTCGGGAATGCCCAGGCGCTTGTAGTTGGCGGCTTCCTTGTGGCCTTCCTGCAGCTCGCCCGAGAAATAGCCGTGTATGTTTTCCTCGGCCATGACGTAGGTGCCCCAGGGCGTCACGCCGCCGGCACAATTGTTGATGGTGCCGAAGACCTTGGTGCCGGTCGGATCGGCACTGGTCTTGACCCGGTCGTGGCCGGCGACGGGGCCGGACAGCGCCATCTCGGTATTGGCGGTGATGCGGCGATTGAGCTTGCCGTCGCGCACCACCTGCCATTTGCCAGATACCTTGCGAATTTCGACGATGGTGCCGCCATGCGCGGCTATCTCGATATCGACCTGTCCCTTGCTGAGTGGAGCCTGCTTGGCCTCGCCGTCGACGATGGCGACAAGGCCCGGGAACATCAAATGCGGATTGGTGTACTCGTGGTTGACGACCAGCAGGCCGTGCTCGGCCGAGCCGTCGATCGGGATATAGCCGACATAGTCGTTGTTGTAGCCAAACTGTCTTTCTTGGGCCGCCGCCGACTGTTTTGTCGGATCGAATTCCGGCGAATCGGCAAACAGCGGATCGCCCCAGCGCAACAGCACGTCGGCGTCGTATCCGGCAGCGACATGGTGCTTGTCGTCGACGCCTGCCTCGACCTCGTCGAAGCTAAAGGCCGAGCCGCCGTTGGCGCGGGCATCGTCGGCGAGGATCAGCGCGAGCGGGCTGACGGTGGCGGCGATGGCGGTTGCCGCGAGCGACCCCCGCAGAAAACCACGGCGCGAGAATCGCGCGGCGATGATTTCGCCCATCGTCCGGTTGTCGGTGGGATTGGTTCCTGGCCCATCGTTTTCCTCGAGCAGGCTGGTGCGGAAATGAGCGTCGGGGGAGCGATGTTCAGTCGAGCGATATTCAGTCATGGGGGGCTTGCCTCTGGCTCTTTGGAATGGCTGGAGCGTGTTGCATGACTGACCGCGTATCGCCAGCAGATCACAGTTTGATGACGTTGCCGGCCAATTTCCACTCCCGAATTCATCTCCGTGTTCAGCCCGCTTGACCGCGACCGACGCTTCAGAAACAAGATCTGCGGCAGGCGCGGAAGCGCTGCGTCGGGAGGGACAACAAAGTGAGTTTCTGGGGACTAGGGCAGCTCGGCATTTCGACGGTGATCTTCCTGCTGGCGGCGATGGCGGCCAAGCAATGGGGGCTGGCGCCGAGCCTCGGCAAGATCGTTCTGACTCTGGCGCTCTATTCAGCGGGCAATCTGATCATGCTGAGGCTGATCCGTGAATTCGGCATGTCGGTGTCGTTCAGCCTGTCGGCGGTGATCCAACTGGTGTCGGTGAACGTGGTGGCACTGGTGTTCTTCGGCGAGCGCGTCAATTCGTTGCAGGCGACCGGCATCGTGCTCGCCGTCGCAGCGGTGGCGCTGATCACGCTCGGACCCTATTTGCAAAAACTGTAACTGCGCATGATCCCGAAAATCGGAATCGATTTTCCGAAAGGATCATGCGCAAAATTTGAAGTGCTACAGCGTCCTTTGCGCGTCCAAAAGGACGCGCGGCGCTGTAGGACGATGGCCGATGAACAATACCGCAAACAAGCTGCTCAACTGGATCGAGTTCCCGGTGCTTTTGGCCGGACTGGTCATCGCCGGCGGACTGTGGGGGTTCGAGGAACTGATGGAGGTGGCGCGAGACACCACGCCGCACGCCTTCGACACGGAAATCATGCTCGCCTTCCGTGAAGCGGGCCAGCCCGACAATCCGATCGGACCGCCATGGCTGGAAGGGGCGATGCGCGATATCACCAGCCTCGGCAGCGCCATCGTGCTCGGGCTGATCACTGTGGCGGTGATCGTCTATCTGCTGCTGATCCACAAGCCGGGAGCAGCGTTTCTGGTCTTCGTCGCAGTGGCTGGCGGGCAGGCCCTGTCGAGCATGCTGAAGCTCGGAATCGATCGGCCGCGCCCCGACCTGGTCTCGCATCTCGCCGACGTGGCAACGCTTTCGTTTCCAAGCGGCCATGCGATGCTGTCGGCGGTGACATATTTGACGCTGGGCAGCATGGCGTCGCGTTTCCTGCCTGGGCGAACGACCAAGATCTATGTGCTGGCACTTGCCGTGCTGACAACACTGCTGGTCGGCATCAGCCGCGTCTATCTCGGCGTCCATTGGCCATCGGACGTGCTGGCCGGCTGGTGTGCCGGCTTCGCCTGGGCGATGCTGTGCTGGCTGGCCGCATGGGCGTTCCAGCGATGGCGCGGGCAGACCGCCGACGCCTGAACCGCCCCGTTCCGAACGACGATTCGCCCAATCTCCTCAAAGTTGCGGCGGCTGGGGCGTGCTGGTCCAGCAGGCGCAGGCTCGCCCAGGATGCAGCCAGACCGTGTGCATGTCTGACATGTGCATGATGATGCTTGAACCATCACAATGACGGTATTATACATGGGAATGCATTCAGACGGGGTTTTTAGCCGATGATCACTGCCGCGCAGATGCGCGCCGCAAGGGCGTTGGCCGGCATCGATCAGAAGACGCTCGCCGGGCGCGCCGGGGTTTCGCTTCCAACCATTCAGCGCATGGAAGCGAGCGACGGCGTGGTCAGGGGCGTGGTCGATACGCTGATGAAGGTCATCCAGGCCCTCGACGAGGCCGGCGTGGAGCTGATCGGCGAGAACCAGGCCAGCGATCGCGGCGGCAGGGGGGTACGCCTCAAGCCGGGTGTGCCGCAGAACCCGCCAGCCTGAGCCGAAATAGAGTCGCGACGGCGACCGCCGACAGTCCTGCCGACGATCCCGCCGCCTGCTTGGTTTTATGCATGCCCCAAAACCGCTGATTGGGCGGCACGGATCAGGAGCGGAAGGCAGTCCATGGATCGAACCCGGCGGGCAATTCATCAACCGGCGCAGCCGACATTTTCCGAACTGTTCACGCCGAAGCTGGCGACGGTGCTGCGCGAAGGCTACACATCAGAGCACTTCAAGGCCGATGCCATCGCCGGACTGACCGTGGCGATCGTGGCGCTGCCGCTGTCGATGGCGATCGCGATCGCATCGGGCGTGTCGCCGGAGCGCGGGCTTTACACTTCCATCATTGGCGGGTTCCTCGTCTCGGCGCTGGGCGGCAGCCGTTTCCAGATCGGCGGGCCGGCGGGCGCCTTTATCGTGCTGATGGCGGCAACCGTGGCACGGGTCGGCGTCGACGGCCTGCTGCTGGCGACGATGATGGCCGGCGTCTTGCTGCTCGTCATCGGCTATCTCAGGCTTGGCACCTACATCAAGTTCATTCCCTATCCGGTGACCGTCGGCTTCACCGCCGGCATCGCCATCATCATCTTCTCCGGCCAGATCGTCGAGCTGTTCGGGCTAAAACTCGCCGGCAAAGAACCTGGGCCGTTGGTGCCGAAGCTGATGGCGATCGGCGAGGCGGCCGGCACGATCAATCTCGCCGCCACCTTCGTCGCTCTGCTGACCATCGTCGCCATTGCGCTGATGAAGCGGTGGCGGCCGAAATGGCCGGCCATGCTGATCGCCATCGGTCTGGCGTCACTTGTCGTGGCGCTGTTTTCGCTGCCTGCCGAAACGATCGGCACGCGCTTCGGCGGCATCCCACGCAGCCTGCAAATGCCAGCCTTTCCGCCGATCAGCTTCGACAGGATGATCGACGTCCTGCCGGACGCCTTAGCCTTTGCGCTGCTCGGCGCGATCGAATCGCTGCTGTCGGCGGTGGTCGCCGACGGCATGACAGGAAGGCGGCACCGCTCCAATTGCGAACTCGTGGCGCAAGGCTTCGCCAACATCGCGTCCGCCCTGTTCGGCGGCATCTGCACCACCGGCACCATAGCTCGCACGGCGACCAATGTGCGGGCCGGCTCGCATGGACCGGTTTCGGGCATGATCCACTCGGCCCTACTGCTTGCCCTGATGCTGGTAGCGGCGCCGCTGGCCAGCTACATCCCCCTTGCAGCGCTTGCCGGCGTGCTGGCGGTGGTGTGCTGGAACATGTTCGAGAAGCAGGCCTTTGCCACGCTGCTGCGTGCCTCGCGCGGCGACGCGCTGGTGCTGATGGCGACTTTTCTGATCGTCATCTTCCGCGATCTCACCGAAGGCATCGTCGTCGGCTTCGCGCTGGGCTCGATCCTGTTCATCGACCGCATGGCCAAGAGCATTGCGGTCGAGCCTGATCAGGGACTGGTGCAGGACGATGTCGCCGACAGAACCGGCGCCGCCAGCGCATACGATTCCAGCGAAGCCAGCGATGCCGACACCGTCGTCTACCGGATTTCCGGCGCCTTCTTCTTCGGCGCCGCCTCGACCGTCGCCACGGTGCTGGACCGCATCGCCGACCAGCGCAAGAACTTCATCCTCGACTGCTCGGCCGTGCCGTTCTTCGATTCAACGGCGGCCAACGTCATCGAGAGCGCCGCCCACAAGGCGAGGCGCGCCGGCGTGCGCTTCATCATATCAGGTGCTTCGCCGCAGACCCGCATGCTGATCAACCACGGCGTCAAACGGCCGCTGGTGACATACGCCGCCTCGATCAGGGACGCGCGAGCGCAGTTAAAAAATGCCGCGCCGGGAGAGGTCTAAACCTCTCCTCAGTCAGCGATGTCGGACGGATACCGACGCAAGCACCGGTTAGGCAGCGGCGCCGGGCGCGCTGGTGTCTTCGTGCGGCGCGGCGGCAAGATCGGTGCGCGCCTTGCGCGCGAGTTTTTTTGTCGAGCGCCTGGGCCTGTCGCCGAACAGATCGGCTGCCGCCACAAGACAGGTCTTTTTCAGGGTTTTCTCCGAGCGCTTCAAAAGCTTGCTCAGCAGTCGCGTTTCCTGAGGAGAGCCGAGCGGCCGGTCGCCGGCATCGAGAAGCGTGCGCAGGACGAATACATCATGCAGTTCGCCCAGCCTTTCGCCGAGTTCGTCGACTGCCTTGCGCCGGGCCTTGATCGGCGTCGGCCACAGCCTTCCAAGCAGCGACAGATGCATGCCGTGAGTCTTTGCCGCCTTGCGCAGATCGTGAAAATCGTCGGCATCACCGCGGGAGCCTGCCTTGTCCAGCGCCTTTTTGGCGCGACGCAGAGTGATGCGGGCGCCTTCGGCAAGCACATCGGCGGCCTGTTCGGGCTGGTCGGGCAAGACCAAAGTATCGATGCGGCTGATGCCATCCTCGCACGCGGCAGTCGCGGCAGCTATCGCGGCGCCGAGGCCGGCTCCACCATGCAATTCGTGCTGGCGCGCCACCAGCGTGTCGCGAACGGCATCGAGACCGCCACCAGTGCTTTGCTCGGGAAAGTTTCTTGCCAGCCGGTCGATGGTTTCAACCAGCGCGGTCGCCTCGCGCGGACCGGCAAGCAGGGCAGCCACCTCTCGGTAGCATTGATTCTCGGTACTGCAAAATGTCTCGTCTCCGGGACGGACCAGGCGCAGCAAGGCACGCACCTTCTTCAGCCGCCTGCGGCATTTGTGCAGCGCCTGCTCCGGCCTGTCACGCGCCGCGTCCAGATGGACGAGCGCCTTGCCGATCTCCTCGGCGAGGATGCGCCTGACCTCGCCAGTCAACGGCAGGCGCGGATCGATGCGGTAGCTCATGCGGCGATCTCCGGAATCCCCTCGAGGGCGAGCGACGCGTTGTAGAACCTGTGCTCGCCGGTGACTTCGCGGCCGAGCCAATCTGGCAGCATTTCGCCCTGCACGTCCTGTGGCGTCTCAAGCTCGGCGATTACCAGACTGCTAAGCATCCCGCCGAAGACATCGACTTCATAGAGATGGCCGCGATGCCTAACATGGTGGCGTGTCTTCTCGATGACACGACCGATGGCGAAGGCCAGCATCTCTTCCGCATCCGCCAGAGCGATCGGATATTCGAATTCGTCGCGTTCGCGGGCCTGGCTGCCGAATTTGAGCGTCAGCTTTGCCGAGGCGCCGTCGCTGATACGCACGCGGACCGAGCGGTCGGGCGCGGCAACGAGATAGAACTGGCGAATGCGGATTTCCGCTTGGACCAGATCCCGCCAGCCATCGCCGGAGACCAGGAACTTGCGCTCGATTTCCTTGACCATGGCTCCGCACTAAAGCGCGTGCGGCTGGAGTTGGCAAGGTGGAGATCGGTGGGTGGAGATCGGCAGGCTTGACTTTAATCATTCGATTGATTAAATTGTGGAAATGAGCAAATCGACAAACGCAAAAATTCCGCGCCGCGAGGCATCCCCCGCCGACATGACGCGCGCGGCACTTGTTCGCGCAGCGCTGAAGCTGTTCGGACGCCAAGGTTTCGACGGCACCTCGACGCGCGAGATCGCGGCTGAGGCCAGGGCCAATATCGGCTCGATCGCCTATCATTTCGGCGGCAAGGAAGGGCTTCGCAACGCTGCGGCCGATTATATCGTCGACACCATCCAGACCATTGCCGGCCAGGCGATCGGCAATCTGCAGGAGCCAAGTGAATCAGAAACGGGCGACCCAGAAGCGGCGCGGGCACAACTATTCACCGCGTTGGAGCGTATGGTTGCTTTCGTCGTGGCAAGGCCGGAGGCCGGCGAGATCGTGCAGTTCGTCCTGCGTGAGCTGTCGCATCCGACGGCGGCACTCGACCGCATCTATGACGGCGTGTTCGAGCCGACGCATCGCCGGCTCTGCCTGATCTGGGAACAGGCGACGGGCGAGGCGGCCGAAAGCGAGGCTACCCGACTCACCGTGTTCACGCTGATAGGCCAGGTCGTCTATTTCCGCATCGGCCGCGAGGCGGTTATGCGCCGCATGGGCTGGGGCGCGATCGGCGATGCCGAGGCCACCAAGATCGCGGCGGTAGTGACGGATAATCTCAGCGCGATTTTGGCTCGGCGCGATTTGGCTCGGCGTCATTTAACCGACCGGAAGGATCGTAAGTCATGAGTTTCCTCTGTTCTGTGCCGCTCGCCGCCCTGCTTTTCAGCGCCTGCGCACCGGCTGCGCCGCTCGCCGTCGGCTATGTCGAGGGCGACTATGTGCTGCTCGCGCCGATCGAGGTGGCGCAGGTCGAGACGATTTCGGTCAAGCGCGGCGACCGCGTCGCGCCGGGCACGCCAGTGGTCACGCTGGAAAGCGCCGACGCAAAAATAGCCGTCACGCAAGCCGAGGCGGCCCTTGCCCAAGCCCAGGCGCAACTTGCCGACCTGCAGGTCGGCAAGCGGCCGGAAGAGATCGAGGTGCTCAAGGCGCAGGTCGACATGGCCAAGGCGCAAGCCGCCGACGCCAAACGCAAATACACCCGCGCCAGCGATTTGTTCAAACGCGGCACCGGCACGCAGGCCGATTATGACACGGCTTCCGCGGCGCTGGAGACAGCCAACGCGCAGCTCGGCCAGGCGGAAGCCAATCTTGCAGTCGGCGGCCTGCCGGCGCGGCCCGAGACGATCAAGGCCGCCGACAATCAGGTCAAGCAGGCACAATCGGCGCTGGAGCAAGCGCGATGGCGGTTGTCGAAGCGCGTGCTGGCGCCGCCTTCGCCGGGCCGCGTCAACGATGTGATCCGCTATCCCGGCGACACCGCCGGGCCGACCGCGCCGGTCATTTCGATTCTGCCGGACGGCGCGGTGAAGCTCAGCGTCTATGTGCCGGAAAGCGCGTTCTCGTCGGTGGAAGTCGGCACGCTGCTCAACGTCCATTGCGACGGCTGCGGGCCGGACGTGAAGGCTCGCGTCAGCTACGTGTCGCCGGACCCGGAATTCACGCCGCCAGTGATCTACTCGCTCGAGACCCGGCAGAAGCTGGTCTATCTGGTCGAGGCGCGGCCGGAGGGCGACGCCGGCGCGCTGCAGCCGGGGCAGATCGTCGACGTCGAACTGGCGGATATCGGCAAATGAACGTCATCGACGTCCACGGCCTGGTCAAGCGTTTTGGTGACAAGACCGTCGTCGACCATGTAACGATGACGGTGGCCGAGGGCGAGATCGTTGGCTTCCTCGGCCCCAACGGCTCGGGCAAGACGACGACCATCCGCATCATGTGCGGCCTGCTGACGCCGGATGAGGGTGAAGGCACGGTGCTCGGCTTCGACATTCGCAACGACAGTCTGAGGATCAAGCGCGAAGTCGGCTATATGACGCAGAAATTCTCGTTCTACGAGGATTTGACCATCGCCGAAAATCTGGAATTCGTAGCGCGGCTCTATGGGTTGAAGCCGCTCAACGAGCATGTCGCCAGGACGCTGGAGGATCTTGGCCTCACCTCGCGCAAGGACCAGTTGGCCGGCACGCTGTCCGGTGGCTGGAAGCAGCGGCTGGCATTGGCCGCCTGCATCATGCACAAGCCCAGATTGCTGCTGCTCGACGAGCCGACGGCGGGCGTCGATCCGAAGGCGCGGCGTGAATTCTGGGACGAGATCCATCGGCTGGCCAGCGGCGGGCTGACCGTGCTGGTCTCCACGCATTACATGGACGAGGCCGAGCGCTGCCACCGCATCGGCTACATCTCCTACGGCAGGATGCTGGCGTCAGGCACGGTCGACGAGGTGGTCAGGAATGCCGGGCTGACGACCTTCGTCGTGCAGGGTCCGCGGCTCGATCAGGTCGCTGCCGCACTCAGCGGCCGGCCCGGTGTCGATCAGGTGGCGCCGTTTGGTGCGACGCTGCATGTCGTCGGTTCCGACAAAACGGCGCTTCAGGCAGCCCTCGCCGATGTCGAGAAAGACCACAAGGGCGTCATGGTGACGCCGGGCGAGACCAGCCTGGAGGATGTGTTCATCCAGTTCATGTCCGGCTCGAAGGACAATATGGGATGAAAAACGGGATAAACAGCGTCTTTTCCTTCGCCAGGCTCGGTGCGTTGCTGATCAAGGAGTTCATCCAGATGCGGCGCGACCGCATCACCTTCGCCATGATGCTGGGCGTGCCGCTGATGCAGCTGGTGCTGTTTGGCTATGCCATCAACAACGATCCGAAGAGCCTGCCGGCAGTCCTGGTGGCGATGAGCAGCGATCCCTATACGCGAGCCATGGTTTCGGCGCTGCAGACCACCGGCTACTACCGCTTCGACCATGTCGCGCAAAATGCCGCCGAGGCGGAATTCCTGATGGCGCGAGGCGACGTCGCCTTCGTCGTCACCATTCCCGCCGACTTTGCCAAGCGAGTCGAGCGTGGCGACCAGCCGCAAATCCTGATCGAGGCTGATGCGACCGACCCCGCCGTCGCCAGCGGCGCCATTTCGACGCTCGGCACTGTCGCCAACCAGGCGCTGCTCAGGGCGCGCGGCATGCAGGAGACGGCTGCCGAAGCTGCCCGAGGCCAGCTCGAAGTGGTGGTGCACCGACGCTACAATCCGGAAGGTATCTCGCAATATAACATCGTGCCCGGCCTGCTCGGCGTCATCCTGCAGATGACGATGGTGATGATGACCTCGATCGCGCTGACGCGCGAGACCGAGCGCGGCACGATGGAAAACCTTTTGGCGATGCCGTCCAGCCCGCTCGAAATCATGCTCGGCAAGGTGCTGCCCTATCTGGTGGTCGGCGCCGTGCAAGTGGTGGTGGTGTTGGCGGCGGCCAAGCTGTTGTTTGGGGTTCCCTTCACCGGGTCGTTGTCGCTGCTGCTCGCCGCGGTTCTGGTCTTCGTGCTGGCGCTGGTGCTGCTCGGCTACACCATCTCGACGATGGCGCGCACGCAGATGCAGGCACTGCAGCTCACCTTCTTCTTCTTCCTGCCGTCGATTCTGTTGTCGGGCTTCATGTTCCCCTATCGCGGCATGCCTGGCTGGGCGCAGATCTTCGGCGAGATCCTGCCGCTGACGCATTTCCTGCGCATCATCCGCGCAGTGATGCTGAAGGGCGCCGACCTGCCGGCGGTCGCAACCGAAATCAGCTGGCTCGTCATGTTCGTAGCGCTGTTTGCCGGCGTCGCACTGGTGCGGTTCCGCCGGACGCTGGATTAGGATCCAACTCAAGTAGCTCACGCAAAATGCCGAGATGTCACCTTGGATGAATGATCATTCGGATCGAGGTTCATGCGGGCTTCCCGGGACCGGCGGCAATTCAGGCGCATCCAGTCCTTTGAAGGGATCGCGCCAGGCGTCGATCTCTTCAAGCTGGCGATACCAGCGACTGACTGAAGGATAATCGTCGAGCGGCAATCTGGCGACATTGTTGAAGGGCAGAAACGTCGCCATTCGAAAGTCGGCATAGGAAACCGAGTTTTCGACCAGCCAGTCTCGCTCGGAAAGCGCGGCCTCAAGTGTTGCAGCGGCCGTGCGAAAGTCTCTCAGCGCCTCCTCAACCCGGTGCTGATCGATCGGGCCAATCCCATAGCGCTGCTTGGTCCCGCGTTCGAAATGCACGACGTCGCAAGCTCTTGCAAAATTCTCTTTACCCCAACTGAGCCAGCGGATCATCTCGGGTTCGTCGTCGCCGGTGCGCCAGAAATCCGAATGCGCGTCGCGTGAAAGCCGGCAGGCTATGGCGTCAGCCTCCCAGAGGCTGTTTCCCGAGCCTACGAGTATCGGCAATGAAAGATTGGGATTCAGCGGGCGATATCGCTCGGCCTGCCCGGGAGCGAAGGGCGATGCGAACTCAAACTCGATCTTTGCGTCGAGATAGCGTGCCACGGCGACCGCGAGGCGAGGATTGGGATTGCGGCTGAAGAGCAGTTTCATTCCGTGTCTGCCTTTGAATGGTGCCGGTTCGGTCGCCACCTAGGCCGCCGCCATGATCTCCGCATAGGTGCCGAAATCGACATTGCCGCCGGACAGCACCACGGCGACGCATTTGCCTGGTAGCTCGATCTCGCCCGATGACAGCGCGGCCAGCCCGACGCAGCCGCCGGGCTCGACCACCAGCTTGAGATGGGCCATGGCGTCGCGCATCGCCTGTGCCGCCGCTCTGTCGGATACGGCAATGCCGCCGGCGAGATTCCTGCGGTTGATCTCGAAGGTGATCGCGCCCGGCTCGGCGGTGAGGAGCGCGTCGCAGATCGAATTGTGGCCGGGTTCGATCGAAACCCGGGCACCTCTGGCCAGTGAACGACAGGTGTCGTCGAAATGCTCGGGTTCCACCGCCCAGACGGCGGTGCCCGGCGAGGCGTCCTTGACCGCGATGGAGATGCCGCTGCTAAGGCCGCCGCCGCCGCAGGGGATGACGACCGCGTCGAGGCTCACCCCGAGCGTTTTCGCCTGCGCCATCAGTTCGAGCCCGATCGTTCCCTGGCCGGCGATGATGGCCGGGTCGTCGAATGGCGGAACGAGGATCATGCCGCGTTCCATGTACGGGCGAACCACCGCCATGCGATCGTCGCGAAACCGGTCGAACGGGACCACTTCGGCGCCCATTTTCCTGACATTGCCGACCTTCATCGCCGGCGCATCGGTGGGCATGGCGATGACCGCCCTGACGCCGAACATCGCCGCCGACGCGGCGACGCCTTGCGCATGGTTGCCCGACGAGAAGGCGACGACGCCACGGCTGCGCTGCTCATCGCTGAGCGACGACAGTTTGTTGTAGGCGCCGCGGAACTTGAACGAGCCGGTACGCTGCAGCGTCTCCGGCTTGAACAGGATCCTGGCGCCGAAACGCTTGTTCAGCTCCGGCGATTCGATCAGCGGCGTTTCGACGATCAGGCCGGACAATCGTGTTGCTGCGCGGTGGATATCGGCGATGCCGGGAGGGGTGGTCATGGTGAGGTCCTGCAGAATGAGACCGCCCATGGTGCACGGAAAACCAGGCCGCGCACCACTGGAAAAATGTGACCGAGACAATTCGTGGACTGAGAGCAGAGAGCTTTTCGCCGACCACTCCTCACCCCAAAAGCGTCCGTTGCCGTTTGGCGCCACCCATCTTGCGCCAGGTGTTGAAGCGATGGGTGGCGGCGGCGAAGGATATCTTCATCTGCTGGGCAACTGAATAGCGCGACTTGCCCTCGTCGAACAGGCGGTAGCAGCATTCGACGCCCTCCTCGGTCAGCTTGCCGTCGGGGGCCTTGTTGTGCGGATTGGCCGGGTCGAATTTTTCGGCCTGCCGCTCGACCAGCCCCTTCAGGCGCTGCAGATCGGCCTCGATGTTGGCGATCAGGTCGAGAACGGGTTTTGGGTCAAATGCATGGGTGGGCTGTTTTGCCGGCATCCGGATTCCTTTCTCTTGGCTTAAGCCCCAGCTATATAGGTGAACATTCGCCAATAATGAAGGGATGGCGGAGGATGCCCGCAGCCATGAATTTGAACCTCCGGCTACGAGCGCGATTGACCAACGCTGCGCCAAACCCTAGTTTAGAACCATTCTAAACTAGGGCGGATTTCTCATGCTTTCCCGTGTTTTCGGTCTTGGTCGCCGTCCCTTCGAGTCGCTCTCGGAGCAAGAGATCCTGGCGCTCGCCATCTCTTCCGAAGAGGATGACGGGCGTATCTACCGCGCCTATGCCGACGGGCTGGCGGATAGGTTTCCGCATTCGGCCAAAGTGTTCGAGGAAATGGCGGAGGAGGAGGACGGCCATCGCGACTCGCTGATCGAGCTTCACCGCGAGCGTTTTGGCGAGCGTATTCCGCTGATCCGGCGCGAGCATGTAAAGGGCTATTACGAGCGCAAACCCGACTGGCTGGTCCGGCCGCTCGGCATCGAACATGTGCGCCAACAGGCCGAGTCGATGGAGCGTCAGGCCTACCTGTTCTACGTCGAAGCGGCGAAACGCACCAGCGACGCCTCGACGCGAAAGCTGCTCGACAATCTGGCGGTGGCCGAACAGGGCCACGAGACGCTGGCGCAGCGGCTGGAGCAAAAGCATGTGCCGGGCGCGGCGAAGGCCGAGGAAGCGGCGGCCGAGCAGCGCCAGTTCATCCTGACCTATGTCCAGCCGGGACTGGCCGGGCTGATGGACGGATCGGTGTCGACGCTGGCGCCGATCTTCGCCGCCGCGTTCGCCACGCACGACACGTTCCAGACCTTCCTGGTCGGGCTTGCCGCCTCGATCGGCGCCGGCATCTCGATGGGCTTCACCGAGGTCGCCTCCGACGACGGCAAGCTGTCGGGCCGCGGCTCGCCGGTGAAACGCGGCATCACCACAGGCGTGATGACGGCGCTGGGTGGCCTCGGCCACGCCTTGCCCTACCTCATTCCGTATTTCTGGACCGCAACAATTCTCGCGGTCGTGGTGGTGTTCTTCGAACTGTGGGCGATCGCCTTTGTACAAAACCGTTTCATGCAGACGCCGTTCTGGCGCGCCACCTTCCAGGTGGTGCTTGGCGGCGCGCTGGTGTTTGCGGCTGGAGTGCTGATCGGGAATGCTTAGCGATCCTTACCCATGCAGCGCCCGGCTGTCCTCAGGCGCCTCGGCCCGTTCGGTCAGGCCATAGTCGCGCACGACATGGGCGATGCGCAGGCGGTAGTCGGCAAAGATGCCGCCGCGGCCAGCCTTCTGCGCCTGCCTATGTTCCTCCGTGTTGCGCCAGGCTTTCACCGCTTCCTCGTCGCGCCAGAACGACAGCGACAGGATGCGGTTCGGGTCGACAAGGCTTTGGAAGCGTTCGATGGTGAGAAAACCATCGATGCCGTCGAGCAGCGGACGCAGGTCGGCGGCAAGGCCGAGATAGGCGTCGCGCTTGCCCGCCGCCGGCTCGACCTCGAAGATGACGGCGATCACAGTTTCACCAAAGGGGCGTGCGGCCCGGACGCGAGTTTCAGAAAAGTCCGATCCTCTTTCAGGATGAATTTTTCACGCCGGGCGAACTCGTAATTGGCCTTGCCCGCCGGGTCGGCGGCGAGCCTGATACGGTAGGCTTCGTAAGCCGCCAGGCTGTCGATGTTGTAGGCGGCATACGCTGTCGTGGCCGAACCCTCATGCGGCGCGAAATAGCCGATCAGATCGGCGCCGCAGCGCGGGATCGCCTGGCCCCAATTGCGGGCATACTCCTCGAACGCCGCCTTGCCGAATGGGTCGATCTCGTAGCGGATGAAGCAGGTGATAGTCATCTTTTGTCTCCTTGCTGAATCTGGTTTGTTGCGGCGACAGTTCGAGCGGGGTCGAAACGTTCTGTGATGCTATGTGCTAGGCAATTTTCCATGCTGATCACGCTTGCCAGAAGGATTTTGCGCATTCGCGGCGAACGTCTTGTGGCGTCAGGCCGAGGTCGCGCAAAAGGTGCTCGTCAATCTCGGCGAGGTCGAGGCGTTGCAGATGACGATCATACCACCGCGCCAGCAGCCGCAGATGCACCCGGCGCAAGATCATGAACGGAGACGGCCGACGGCCGAAGCGGCTGACAAGCACGGCGTGGGGAACGGTTCTTGCGGTCATCGTCGTCTCCTTGATCTCAGCGGAGGATAGTGGTTATCTGACGTCGATGCTTCGATAAAGGACGAACTATGCGTGAAGGACCAGACATAGCCCGCATCGCCAGCCTGGTCGGCGATCCGGCGCGGGCAAACATGCTGACCGCGTTGATGGGTGGCACGGCGCTGACAGCGAGCGAACTGGCGCTCGAGGCCGGCGTGTCGCTGCCGACCGCCAGTTCGCATCTGTCGAAACTGATGGAGGGCGGGCTGCTGACGCTGGCAAGCCAGGGGCGGCATCGCTACTACGGGCTCGCCGGGCCGCAGGTCGCTGGCATGATCGAGGCCATAACCGGTGTCGCCGCTGCGGTCGGGCCGCAGCGGGTGCGGCCGGGCCCGCGCGACGCCGCCATGCGTGTGGCGCGGGTCTGCTACGACCACCTCGCCGGCGAGCAAGCCGTGGCGATGCTCGACCGTCTTGTCGCTCGACAAGTGCTCCTGCGCGACGACAAGGAGATCCGGCTCGGGCCGTCGGCCGCCTCGCATTTTGCCGCGATCGGCATCGATGTCGCGAGCAAGGCGCGGCGGCCGGTGTGCCGGGCCTGCCTCGACTGGAGCGTGCGGCGCTCGCATCTGGCCGGCACACTGGGCGCGGCCATCCTCGATAAGATACTTTTGGAAAAATGGGCACGGCGCGAGAAAGACAGCCGCGCGGTAATCTTCTCGCCGATGGGGAGGCAGGCCTTCGAGAGGATGTTTCTCGGCTGAGAAACTGATCAGCCTCGCTTGAGCGGCTTGCCCTGCTTGAAAAAATCTGCCCAGGGATCGGCTTTCGCCAACTGTTTTAGCGTCGTCTTGTCGGCGATCGGAAAGGCGTTCGGCGCCAACCCGGCCTCGACCTCGGCCCAGGTCGCCGGCATCGACACCGTGGCGCCTTTCTTGGCGCGCGACGAATAGGGCGCCACCGTGGTCGAGCCGCGGCCATTGCGCAGATAGTCGACGAAGATCTTGCCGGTGCGCGCCTTCTTCGACAGCGTCGCTGTATACCGATCAGGGGCGGCCTGCTCGAGGGCGCGGGCGAAATCATGGGCGAAGTCCTTCACCTCATCCCAATCCACCGACGGGTTCAGCGGCACGACGACATGGTAGCCCTTGCCGCCCGACGTCTTGACGAAATTCGGCAATGGCAGCGCATCGAGCCGGCCGTGAATTTCGAGCGCCGCCGCGCGCACCGCTTTCACGTCGACGCCTTCGTCGGGATCGAGATCGAAGATGATCTGGTCCGGCTTGTCCAGTTCATCGATGGTGCAGCCCCAGATATGGATCTCGACCACGCCGAGCTGGACCAAGGCAGCGACACCGTCGAAATCGCGGATGAACAGGATCTCCTCGCCGTCGGTCGGATCCTTCATCCTGGCGATCTTGTCATGCATGCCGGCCGAGGCATGTTTCTGGAAGAAGCGTTGGCCGCCGACGCCGTCCGGGGCGCGCACCAGGCTGAGCGGCCGATTGACGACGAATTGTTGCATGCGCGGCCAGACCAAAGCGTAGTGATCGAGCAGGCCCTGCTTCGATACCTTCTCCTGCGGCCATAGAAGCTTGTCCGGATGAGAAAGTTTTACGACGGTGTTTGCTGCCCCCGTGGATTTGACAGAGGCGGATATCTCGCCCTTGCCCCCAGCAGGCTTTGCCTTGGTGTCGGCAGGCTTTGCCTTGGTGTCAGCCCTGCCAGCGGGTGCCTTCGGCTTTTCCTGCACGACTTCCTCCGCCGGTTTGTCCTCGCGCAATCCCTGGAACGAGGCGTGGCGTATTATACGGTCGGACGTCCAGGTGCGGAACTCCACTTCGCCGACAAGTTCGGGCTTCACCCAAACCACTCCTTTGCCCGACCGCTTGCCTTTCGGCACGGCCGTATCGAAGGGCGAGGTCTTCGCCTTCAACGCATCCAACTTTTTCTTCAGGTCGTTGGTGCTCTGCATCGAAAAGCCGGTGCCGACGCGGCCGGCATAGTGCAGCTTGCCGCCCTCATGATAGCCGACCAGCAGGGAGCGCAATCCGCGCCCGGTCTTCTCCGACGGCAGGTAGCCGCCGATGACGAACTCCTGGCGCAGCGTGCATTTCGACTTCACCCAGGACAGGCCGCGGCCGCTGCGATAGGGCGCGTCGGCGCGCTTGGAGACGATGCCTTCCAACCCCATGCGGCAGGCGTGCTCCAGCATGACCTTGCCCGGTTCGGCAAAATGGTCGCTGAGGCGGACTGCCGAATTGTCTGGCTGTTTGCCAAGCAAATCCTGCAAAGCCTGCTTGCGCTCGACCAGCGGCTCTTTGCGCAGGTCTTGGCCGTCGAGACGGATCAGGTCGAAGACGTAATAGAGAAAGCGATCCGTGCGGCCGGCCGACAGGTCAGCCTGGAGCAACGCGAAAGACGAGACGCCGCTGTCTGCCAGCACGACGATCTCGCCGTCGATGATGGCGTCGGTACATTTCAGACGCCCGAGTTCTGCAACAATCGCGCCGCCGAATTTGCCGGTCCAGTCGAGGCCGGTGCGGGTCAACAGCCGCACCTTTGTGCCGGCAAGCTGCGCCTGTATGCGGTAGCCGTCGAATTTCACCTCATGCAGCCATTCCTCGCCGGGAGGGGCATCCCTCTGCAGTGTGGCGAGGCATGGTTCGATGAACTCCAGCTGCTTTGCCGCCTTGGCCCTCGCCTTGCTGGTGGACCGTCTGTTCGAATGCCAGACCCTTGGCTTCTTGCCATCGGCGGTCTTGCCTTCGCCAACCTCCTCGATCGTCAGGCCCGACTTCACCGACTCGGGCGCCTCCTGCAAGATGTCCTCACCTGGGCGCGCGGCGGCATCGTCGGATTTGATCAGCAGCCAATTGTCGCGCGTTTTACCCGGACGCGGCTTCAGCCGCACCAGATGCCAGAGACCATTCAGCTTGTGGCCGTGCAATTCGAAGCTGATATGGCCCTTTTTCATCGCCTGGACCGGATCGTTCTCCGGTTGCCATTTGCCTTCGTCCCAGACGATGACCGAGCCGCCACCATATTCGCCCTTGGGAATGGTGCCTTCGAAGGACGCATAGTCGATCGGGTGGTCCTCGACATGCACGGCGAACCGCTTTTCATGCGGATCGAGGCTCGGACCCCGGGTTATCGCCCAGCTCCACAGCACGCCGCCATGCTCCAGCCGAAGGTCGTAATGCAGTCGTGTCGCGGCGTGCTTGTGGACGACAAAGATGCCACCGGCCTCACCTTTCCTGTTGCGAACGACCTTGCCGGCCGGCTCGGCGGTCTTCTTGAAATCGCGTTTGGCGTGATACTGCTCAAGGCTGGCCATCGCACGCGCACCTATGCCGGTTTGGTGTGGCGCCGATTTGCTGTGACGGCTTCGGCTTGGCGACGCCGATACGAGGCCTTGAACGGATAAAAACAGTTTCAGTTCCGGCCCCGCGAAAAAGCGAGGCAAAGCCGGGTTGCCCGGCATTGCCTGGATCGAGACTGCTACTCGGCGGCCTGAAGGTTGACCTTGGCTTCCGCAATCTCGGTGAGCTTGCGGTCGGTCGCCTGCTCTTCCTTGATGTTGTTGGCCAGGACATTGGCACAGTCGGTGCGGCCAAGCTGCTTGGCCCAGGCGATCAACGTGCCGTAACGGGTTATCTCGTAGTGTTCGATCGCCTGCGCGGATGCGATCAGGGCGGCGTCGAGAACGTCCTTGTCGTCGATGTCGCCGCTGACTTCATCGGCTTCCTCGAGAATGCCGTCGATGGCCGGACAGTTGACCGTCTTGGCCTTCACGCCATGCAGTTCGAACACCTTCTCGACCCGCTCGATATGACCTTTGGTCTGGCCGAGATGCTTTTCAAAGCCGGCTTTCAGCTGCGGGTCGGTCGCCTTGTCGATCATCTTCGGCAGTGACTTCTCGATCTGTTTCTCGGCGTAATAGATGTCGCGCAGCGTGTGGACGAAGAGGTCGTCCAGCGTCTTGATGTCTTTCGAAAAGAAACCCATGGCTTTGCCTTTCCATTGTTCTTGCTGTGTTTTGGGGGTTCCGGCGGCGGTTCCGCTCGGAAGCCGCTGGGCCGGGTTGGTCCCGGCTCCCAGAATCAACGTGTTTCTATCGGACGGGTTCCTGGCTTTCCCGAGCAAGCACGGAAATTTCGCGGCGCCAGCCAAGTTGAAACACAAGCGCGTCGGAGCGACATCCAAACGAAACACATGTGATGCAAAAGTCACACTAGCCGGAATGCCGACGAACTGCATGGAAAGACCCCGAATCAGCCGCATTCCAGCCACGAACCAAGGCCTTTTTGAGCAAAGATTAACATCGTGTTCACCGAGTATTCACGCCTCGACGCTATGATCCCACGCAATTCGGAAGGGACATCCGAACTCGGGACAGGGACAGGGAAAATGAACTTCTTGAGGCACCTCATCGGCTACGCTGCCGCCATCCGGGAATTCGTCGCGCCGACCTATCGGCCGGAGCGCTATTACATGCGCGGCCCAGGCCCCGCTTGCGCACGCCGCGGCCACACGCTCGGCATCAGCGCGCACTGATGACGACTATGGAAAGCCGTCACGACAGCCGGATATGCAGGCCGGCCGCCGATCACCGTGCGACCACCTACCGCACGGAGCGTCCCGGGCTCGCCGACAGGCGGCGTGCGACAACGCCAAGGGTTTGAGATTCCAGAATTTTGAGATTCTGGGGTTTCGAGATTCCGGGGCTTTGATCTCGCCGCCGGCAAGCTAAGTGCAGCTTGACACCAAGCAGCCGGGACTCGCGTCACCGCCCAGTAGCTGGGAGATCCCTTCCGCCGAGTTGGCCTCCGAAAATCTAGAGCGGGATTGCGGTCGTCTCCTTGGCGGTTCGAATCACAAACATGGTGTAATACCGCGCCACATTCGTCCGATCCCGGAACAGCCGCTCGCACAGAGCATCAAACTCGTCCATATCCGTCAGGCGCAGCATAAGAACAGCGTCGGTCGAGCCGCTCACGCTGTAGGCCTGGACCACCACCGGTTCCATGGCGGCAAGCTCGAGGAAGCGGCGCATGTGTTGCTCGCCGTGGCGCTCCAGCTCGACCGTGACGATAGCCTTCATCCCCCTGCCGGCCTTGGCTGGATTAAGTAGCGCGACAATGCGGTCGACGACACCGGCTGACTTGAGCCGCCGTATACGGCGCAAGCAGCTGGAGGGCGAAAGCCCAACCTCAGCCGCCAGGTCGGCATTGGTGCGCGAAGCGTCTTCTTGCAAAAGCTTGAGAAGCTTCCTGTCGATCCGGTCCATTCCGGTCCTCCGTCGTCGTCTACCGGTCTGCAATTTTATTGCACAAGTCCGCAGATTTTGACCACAAATGCGAAGCGCGTCGCGGTAGTCATTGGCGTCAATCACGGAGACATCGCCATGGCAGTGCAGGCCGCCTTCTATCGAAAGACGCTGGAAACGCTTGAAATTTATTGGGAATTGGCTCGCATCATCGTTCCGGTCACGATAGTCACACAGATCCTGCAGGATCTTGGTGTCATCAGGGCGATCTCTCCGTTGTTCGCGCCTCTCATGACGCTGGTCGGGCTGCCGCCCGAGCTCGCTCTTGCCTGGCTGACAGGATTGCTGGTGGGAATTTGGGGCGCGGTGGTGACCGTGTTCACTCTGGCCCCGGTTTCGACGTTGAGCACTGCCGACATGACCGTTCTTTCAACCCTTTTGCTATTTGCGCATGCCATTCCGATTGAACAACGCATCATTCAGAAGGTTGGGCCAAGCTTCTTGGTCACGGCGGCGCTTCGTATTGGCGGCGGACTGATCCTTGCCATGCTCCTGCACCAGATATTCGCAGCAACCGGATGGCTATCCGAGCCGCTGAAGCCGGCGTGGATACCAATGGGCGAAGGCGCTGACTGGAGCAGTTTTTTTCTAGGCATGCTCAAAACCCTGGCGACCATGCTCGTCATTCTCCTCGCACTAAGCTGGCTGATCGAGCTACTCAAGATGTCGGGCATCCTGGGTTGGCTGAACAAGGGGCTTGCGCCGCTCTTTCGCCTTGCCGGCATCCAGCCACAGGCGGTGCCCTTCACTGCGGTCGGTCTGTTTCTTGGAATTTCCTATGGCGCGGGACTGCTGATCCGCGAGGCGCGCACGACCTGCGTAGAGCCGCGCCAGGTCTTCCTCGCTTGCGTGTTCATGGGCTTTGCCCACAGTCTCATAGAGGACACACTGGTTGTCATCGCTCTGGGTGCAGACTTCACCAGTGTGTTTTTCGTTCGCCTGATCTTTGCCGTGCTCGCAACAGCGTTGATCGCTCGGGCAATCAGTTCGGCTTCCGACATTCTGTTTTTCAAAGCATTCTTCCGCAAGGAAGAGCGTCGGCTTGCTCAGTCAGAATCCGGTTTTGGCGGCTAACGATGGAGCTTGTTCGGCCGCTTATGTGGCTGTGCCCGGCACTCGACATCCGCAAAGCCCTGGAGGATGAGGTCCCCGCACCCGGTTGCCGCTCGTCCGCTACCGCGGCTGGTTCTAACCTCCGCACGGCTCCAGCACCGTCGTGTCGCCTGCCGCCTTGCCCAGTTCGCGGCAGCCCTGAACCGTGCACAGCGTCCAGCCTTCACCCGTCGCGCCAGAGGCCGCGAGCACAAGCCGCCGCTGCGACGCTAAATTGGGTTTATAGACCCACCACCCGTCCCGCAGCATCGAGCCTTCCGGCGGTTCCATGCCGGCGCCCGAGCCCTTGATCCGTGCCTCGGCGATCTCCAGGCCGGAAGGCGTCACCTTCCAGTCCTCCTGCCAATGCGCCTTTTCCACCGAATGCGTCCAGGTGAGCGTGAAGGCGGCGACCGTGAGCGTCACCGTCTTGCCAGCGGCGAGGATACAGAGACTCATGCGGTGGCGGACGCCTGGCGCGCACGCCAGCAGTGCCAGCCGATCCAGGCGACAGAGAGCGCCCAGCCGGCTTCGTCGGTGACAGGCAGTGCGGCAACCAGCAGCACGCCGGCGGCGAACGCGACGAGACGTTCCCACCAAGCCATGCGCCGGGCCAGGAACCCGACGGCGGCTGCGCCCCACAGGGCAATGCCCATGCAGGCCTTGGCGACGATATAGGCGACCTCGACGGGATAACCGAACTGGGCGGCGATCGGACCGGGGTCCTGCAGCATCAGCGCCGGCGTGTAGACCGCCATGAACGGCACGACGAAGCCGGCGACGGCAAGCTTGGTGGCCTGGATGCCGATCTTGAGGCCGCTTTCCTTGGCCATCGGCGCGGCGGCGAAGGCGGCCAGCGCCACCGGCGGAGTGAGGTCGGCCATGATGCCGAAATAGAAGACGAACATATGGCTGACCACCAGCGGCACGCCGAGTGACAGCAGTGCCGGCCCGGCCAGCGACGAGGTGATGATGTAGTTGGGGATCGTCGGTATGCCCATGCCGAGCACCAGGCAGGTGAGCATTGTCAGCACCAGCGACAGGAACAGATTGTTCTCGCCGATGGAGATGATCCAGCCGATGAAGGTGGAGGCGATGCCGGTGAGCGTCAAGGTGCCGATGACGACGCCGACGATGGCGCAGGCGATGCCGACCGGCAACGCGTTCTTTGCTCCCTCGGCAAGCGAATCTATGCATATCTGTAGCGTCTCGCGTCCGCCCCTGAAGGTGACGCAGGCGATGACGAGCCCAGCGATGACAAAACTGAGGATGTTGACGCCGAACCTCATGAAAGAGGCGGCGGCAAGCCCTAGCGCCAGCCAAAAGACGATGCGGAAGGCAAGCGGCCCGATCAAAGCCGCCAGCGGCGTGCCGAGGATGAGCACGATGGTCAGCGCCAGCCCCATAGTGCCGGCGAAAATCGGCGTATAGCCGGCAAACAGCAGATAGATGAGCGCGGCCAGCGGCAGCACCAGCGGCCAATGTCTTCTCACCGCATGCCACGGATTGGGCAGGTCCGCGTTGGCCATGCCCTGCAGGCCGGCCTTGCCGGCTTCCAGGTACACCTGCCAGAAGCAGGCGCCGAAATAGAGCAGCGCCGGGATGATCGCTGCCTTGACCACCTCGGCATACGGGATGTTCAGCGTCTCGGCCATGATGAAGGCGACCGCGCCCATCACCGGCGGCATGATCTGGCCGCCCATCGAAGAGGTCGCCTCGACCGCGCCGGCGAAAGCCGAACGGAAGCCGAAGCGCTTCATCAGCGGGATGGTGAACTGGCCGCTGGCCACCACGTTGGCGACGCCGGAGCCGGAAATGGTGCCCATCAGCGCCGAGGACAGAACGCAGACCTGGGCCGGGCCGCCGCGCCACGTGCCGACCAGGCCAAGCGCGAAATCGTTGAACAGTGCGATCATGCCGGCGCGTTCGAGAAAGGCGGCGAAGACGACGAAGATGAAGATATAGGCGGCCGAGACGTAGACCGGCGTGCCGTAGATGCCTTCGGTGCCGAAGGCGAAGGTGTCGATGAGCTGTGCAAAATCATAGCCGCGATGGATGAATGGCGGCGGTAGGTGATTGCCGAAGAAAGCGTAGGCGAGAAAGATCAAGGCGATCATGGCAAGCGGCAATCCCATCAGCCGCCGCGCGGCCTCGAAGACCAGCACGACCAGCACCGTGCCGACGATCAGGTCCGGCGTGGTGAGGAAGCCGGAGCGCCGGATGAGATCGGCATAGAACACCCAATTGTAGAGGCCGGTGGCAAAGCCGAGCAGGCCGAGCGTCCAGAATGCTGCTTTTGCCGGTGTGCTTGTGGCGCGCAGGTTGGCGATCAGGCCGAAGCCGAGCAGCAGCAAGAAGCCGACATGCATGGCGCGCACCACCTGGCTCGGCAGGCTGCCATAGGCGGCGATGTAGATCTGGAAGACGGAGAAGGCGATGGCGATGAGAAAGGCGGCCTTGCCGGCGATGCCGTCGCCGAAACCCGGCGGCAGGCCTTCGAGCGGGGCTTCGGCGGTGGGGGAAAGAACGGTCGGCGTTTCGGGATGGGCGTCTGTCATTGGCGGGTTCCTGGCGGGGCGCCCCTCCCCTCGAGGGGAGGGTGCCGAGCGAAGCGAGGCGGGTGGGGTCGGTTCAGGCCGCGCACTGCCGCAACGACCCCACCCATCCATCCGCCTTCGGCGGCTGTCCACCCTCCCCTCAAGGGGGAGGGTGCGGCCCTATTTCACCAATCCCTTTTCCTTGTAATACCGCTCGGCGCCAGGATGCAGCGGCACCGGCATGCCGTCGAGCGCCTTGGCCATGTCGATCGCCTTGGCGGCGGCGTGGGCAGCAGTGAGCTGGTCGAGATTTTCGAACAGCAGCTTGGTCATCTGATAGCCGGTCTCGTCGGAGACGTCGGCGTGGGTGATGAGGAAATTGCCGACGGCGGCGGTCGCGACGTCCTCGGTCTGGCCCTCATAGGTGCCCTTGGGAATGGTCACCGCAAGATAGGGCAAGCCGATCTTGGCGACATCCTGCGCCGGTACGGCGACGACGTTGATCGGCACCGATGTGGCGAGATCGCGGATCGAGGCGACGCCGAGGCCGGCCGATTGCAGCGTGGCGTCGAGCTGGCGGTTCTTGATCAGCTCGACCGATTCGGCGAAGGGCAGATACTCGACCCGTCCGAGATCCTCGTATTTCAGTCCGGCGGCGGCGAAGATGGCGCGGGCGTTGAGCTCGGTCCCGGAGGCCGGCGCGCCGACCGACAGGCTCTTGCCCTTGAGGTCGGCAAGCGTCGTGATGCCGGACTCCTTGCTGGCAACGATCTGGATATAGTTGGGATAGATGGCGGCGATGCCGCGCAGCTTGTCGAGCTTGCCCGGGAAGCCGGCTTCAGTGTTGCCCTCGGCGGCCAATTTGACGGCATCGCCGAGCGCGAAGGCGATCTCGCCCTTGCCCTGCTGCAACAAATTGAGGTTCTCGACCGAAGCCTTCGTCGCCTGCACCTGGGTGCGGGCGCCCTCAATGCCCTTGCCGTAGATTTCCGACAGTGCGACGCCGAGCGGATAATAAACGCCGGAGGTGCCGCCGGTCAGCACGTTGATGAATTCCTGCGCCTTGGCCGGCACCGCGCCAAGGCCCAGCGACAGTGCCAGCGCGCCGGCGGCAATAAATTTCGTCCTGAAATTGTACATGTGATCTCCTCCCTGAAATATCTGCCACCGCGCGACCCGAGGCGAGTTTAGACAGCGGGCGGGAAATGCCAACCCGCAATAATATCCATTAGACGAACGGCTCAGTGATGCCGCAACGGACGGCCGCTTGCGCGATATGCGATCGGAGCCGAAAGATTTTCGCAGAGCCTGTCGAAATCGCGCGAGACCGCGCGACATTCGGTCGGCTCGCAACGATGCGGCCATCGAAAATGGAGAAGACCATGCGATACATGCTATTGATCTACGTGAACGAAGCCGCGATGTCGGCCGCGCCGACGGAGAAGACCTACGAGATCAGCGCAGCCTATGGCGCCTATACCGAGGCGTTGAAAAAGTCCGGCTCCTGGTTGGCCGGCGACCGGCTGAAGCCGACCCAAGCCGCGACCTCGGTGCGGATGGCCAACGGCAAGACCAACGTGCTCGACGGTCCCTATGCCGATACCAAGGAGCAGCTCGCCGGTTTCTACATGATCGAGGCGGAGGACGCCGACGCGGCTATTGCCTGGGCGGCGCGATGCCCGGCTGCCAGCACCGGCACGGTCGAGGTGCGGCCGATCTGGGAACAAACCATGTGATGACGAATAACTTGGAGGTCGCCCGGGCGGCGGCGGAAGCGGCCGCCCGGCAAAGCTACGGCAAGCTCATCGCCTTCCTCGCCGCCCGCACGCGCGACGTGGCCGGCGCCGAGGACGCGCTGGCCGACGCCTTTGCGGCGGCGCTGGAGCGCTGGCCGCAAACCAGCGTGCCGCAGAAGCCCGAAGCCTGGCTGCTGGCGGTGGCGCGCAGACGCGGCGTCGACGCGATCCGGCGGCGGCTGACCAGCGAGGCGGGCCGCGACCATCTCAGGCTGATCGCCGAGGAGATCGAGGCCCGCACGGCCGATGAAGACCTGCCCGACGAGCGGCTGCGGCTGATGTTTGCCTGCGCCCATCCGGCGATCGAGGCCGGCGTGCGCGCGCCGCTGATCCTGCAGACCATTTTGGGCTTCGACGCGGCGACGATCGCCTCGGCCTTCCTGGTGTCGCCGGCAACGATGGGCCAGCGCCTGGTGCGCGCCAAAAGCCGCATCCGCGAGACCGGCATTCCGTTCCGCGTGCCGGAGCGGGCAGAGCTTGGCGAGCGGCTGGACGCGGTGCTGGAAGCGATCTACGCGGCGTTCGCCGAAGGCTGGTCCGACCCGGACGGCACCGAAACCCGCCGCCGCAATCTCGCGACCGAAGGCATCTGGCTCGGCCGGCTGGTGGCGTCGCTGATGCCGGATGAGCCGGAAGCGCTCGGCCTGCTGGCGCTGATGCTGTTTGCCGAGGCACGGCGTGCGGCGCGGCGCAACGCCGCCGGAGACTATGTGCCATTGGCCGAGCAGGAGCTTGCGCTGTGGGACGGCGGCTTGATCGACGAAGCCGAGACCCTGCTCAGGCGCGCCGCCACCAAGGGCGTCGTCGGCCGCTACCAGCTCGAGGCAGCCGTGCAATCCGCCCATACGACGCGGCGGCTGACCGGCCGGACCGACTGGGCCGCGATCAAACAGCTCTATGACGCGCTGTCGGTGATTGCCGGCTCGCCGGTTGTATCGATTAACCGCGCGGTGGCCATCGCCGAGGCCGACGGCGCCGCGGCGGGATTGAGCGCACTTGATGGGCTTGGCGACGACAAACGGCTGCATGATTATCAGCCTTATTGGGCCGCCCGCGCCGGCCTCCTGGCCAGACTCGGCCAAACTCGGGAAGCGGCCGAGGCCTATAACCGGGCGATCGGTCTCGAACGGGATCCAGCCGTGCGCCGATTCCTGCAGGAACGGCGGGCAGGGCTCGCAGCCGAAGAATGAGGCCCGGAAAAAGGCCGGGGGTCAGACATGATCCGATGTTTTGGGGTCTAAGGCCGAGCGCTGGCGCTGCCCCTCATTGCCCTGCCGGGCATTTCTCCCCGTGAACGGGGAGAAAGAGACTGGTCGCGGTGTCGGCACTTTTTTCTGCAACGATTTCCTGCAACGCTGGCGATTGGCGAAGCCGTCAAATGAGAGCGCCCCTCGCCCCGTTTACGGGGAGAGGATGCCGGCAGGCAGGTGAGGGGCAGCGCCGGCTTCGACAATTAGCGGGCGATACGGAAGCGCAGGAAACCGCAACCGCGGGCCCGGCACAAATACCAATATGCCCTAAGCCCCCAGCCCTTCGAACAGGATCGTCGACAGATAGCGTTCGGCGAAGGACGGAATAACGACCACCAGGTTCTTGCCCTCGTTCTCCGGCCGCGAGCCGACGACGATCGCCGCCTGCAGGGCAGCGCCCGACGAGATGCCGACCGGCACGCCTTCGAGGCGGGCGACGAGGCGCGCATTGGCGACCGAATCCTCGTTGGAGACCTTGACGATCTCATCATAGATGGTCGTGTCGAGGATCTTCGGCGCGAAGCCGGCGCCGATGCCCTGGATCTTGTGCGGACCGGGCTGGCCGCCCGACAGCACCGGCGAGGCTTCCGGCTCGACGGCGACGACATGCACGGAGGGCTTGCGCTGCTTCAGCACCTGGCCGACGCCGGTGATGGTGCCGCCGGTGCCGATGCCGGCGACGAAGATGTCGACTTCGCCATGAGTGTCGTTCCAGATTTCCTCGGCCGTGGTGCGGCGGTGAATTTCCGGATTGGCGGGATTCTCGAACTGCTGCGGAATGATGGCGTCGGGCAGCGTCGCGGCCAACTCGTCGGCCTTGGCGATGGCGCCTTTCATGCCTTTCGGCCCTTCGGTCAGCACCAGTTCGGCGCCGAGCAGCGCCAGCATCTTGCGGCGTTCGACCGACATGGTTTCCGGCATGGTCAGGATCAGCTTGTAGCCCTTGGCGGCGGCGGCGAAGGCGAGCGCGATGCCGGTGTTGCCCGAGGTCGGCTCGATCAGCGTGGTCCTGCCGGGCGCAATCCTGCCCGATGCCTCCAGCGCCTCGATCATCGAGACGCCGATGCGATCCTTGACCGAGCCGATCGGGTTGAAGAATTCGAGCTTGGCCAGCAGGTTGGCGACGACACCCTTTTCCCCGGCGAACTTGTCGAGCCGCACCAACGGCGTGTCGCCGATCGTCTCGGTGATCGAATTGTAGATGCGGCCGCGGCCGGGCAAGTGCGCGGTGGTGGCGGGCTTGTTCATTGGTTTTCGCTCCCCAGAGGTCAGATGGGCAAGGGTCAGGCAATTAAGTGAGTCAGGCAACTAAGTGAGTCAGGCAGGATAAAGCCTTCGGCCGCGCAAGCTAGTCTGCCGTTTGAAAATATCCGAGGGGTCGCACCCTGAATACATCCTCGACCGTAAGTGACGCGCCAGATGGAACCCGTGACCGTCCTCGGCGACGACCAGCGCGCCATCCTTGGCCACCGCGACACCGGCCGGTCGGCCCCGGACGACAAAGCCAGTCGTGAAATCCTCATATTCGCAGGTCGGCTTGCAGTCCCTGAACCTTTCGGGCTCAGTTTCCGGCGGCGTAGAAATCGTCGTCGAGGCGCTTTTCCAGCGCGACGAGATCGGCCGGCAGCGGCAGGCCCATGGCGCGCATCTCCCCCAGCTTTTCGCGCAACTGCTCCTGCACTTCATGCTGATCCTCGGGCTGGTTGATCATCTGCTCGAGCAACAGGCTGATCTGAGCCTTGAATGATTCCAGCGCCATTTTTTTCTCCTTGAGGTTCCCTAAAGCGTGTCGCGTTTGAAGAGATCCGTGCGACGCGCTTATCGTAGCATGCGGGAAATAAGCTGCGCGGTATAGTCGACCATCGGCACGATGCGTGCATAGTTCAGCCGGGTCGGACCGATGACGCCGAGCGCGCCGATGACGCGGGCGTCCTTGTCGCGATAGGGCGCCACGACCAGCGACGACCCCGACAGCGAAAACAGCTTGTTTTCCGAGCCGATGAAGATGCGCACGCCGGAGCCTTCCTCGGCGAGGTCGAGAAGCTGGATCAGCCCGTCCTGCGTCTCCAGATCCTCGAACAAATGCCGCAGCAACTCGATGTCGGCCTGGGCGGTGACATTTTCCAGCAGATTGGCGCGGCCGCGCACGATGAGACGCGCCGGCAAGCCGCTCTCGGCGCCCGCCCAGACCGCAAGGCCCTTCTCGACCAAATCCTGCGACAGTGTGTCGAGGGCGGCCTTGGTTTCTTCCTTGATGCGGGCGATCTCGACCCGCGCCTCGGCCAGCGTGCGGCCGCGGATATGGGCGTTGAGGAAATTCGAGGCTTCGTGCAGTTGCGAGACGGTGATGCCGGCAGGCAGGTCGACAACACGGTTTTCGACATCGCCGTTCTGCGACACCAGAACGGCCAGCGCCTTGTTCGGCTCGAGCTGGATGAATTCGATATGCTTGAGCGCCACCTCGTTCTTGGCGGCAAGCACGAGCCCGGCGCCGCGCGACATGCCGGACAGCATCTGGCTGGCCTCGGTGAGCATGTGCTCCAGTGTCGCACCAGAGCCGGAGGCGCGCACCTGCGCCTCGATGGTGCGGCGCTCCTCGTCCGAGAGATCGCCAAGCTCCATGAAGGCATCGACGAAGAAGCGCAGGCCGGCCTGGGTCGGCAATCGGCCGGCTGAGATATGCGGCGCGTAGATCAGGCCGAGATGCTCGAGGTCGCTCATCACATTGCGGATGGTGGCCGGCGAAAGCGAAGACGGCAGGATTCGCGACAGGCTGCGCGAGCCGACCGGCTCGCCGTCCTTCAGATAGGAATCGACAATGCGCCGAAAGATGTCGCGCGAGCGCATGTCGAGTGATTGAAGCGCGGGCGATTGAAGCGCGGGCGATTGGAGCGCTGCCGCCGACTGGGAACTGGGATCGACTGCCTTGGTCATTTCGAGCCAAATACCTCCGGCCCAAAGATATAGACTTCGGCCGCGCCCGCGCAACTGGTCCATTTTCCTTTGCGCCTCTCGTCGCGTGCGGCTACAAGCCGGCCACGAACCCTAAAACGACAAGAAAGAAGCCTGAATGCGCCCTTCCAAACGCCAATTCGACGAAATGCGCGCCATCTCCTTTGAGCGCGGCGTCTCCAAGCACGCGGAAGGCTCGTGCCTGGTGAAGTTCGGCGACACCCACGTGCTTTGCACCGCCAGCCTCGAGGAAAAGGTGCCGGGCTGGATGCGCAATTCCGGCAAGGGCTGGGTGACGGCGGAATACGGCATGCTGCCGCGCTCGACCGGCGAGCGCATGCGCCGCGAGGCTTCGGCTGGCAAGCAAGGCGGCCGCACACTGGAAATCCAGAGGCTGATCGGCCGTTCGCTGCGCGCAGTGGTCGATCTGCAGGCGCTGGGTGAGCAGCAGATCACCGTCGACTGCGACGTGATCCAGGCAGATGGCGGCACGCGCACCGCCTCGATCACCGGCGGCTGGGTGGCGCTTTACGACTGCCTGCGCTGGATGGAAGCCCGGCAGATGGCCAGTGTCGCAAAGGTGCTGAAGGACCATGTCGCGGCTATCTCCTGTGGCATCCACGACGGCCAGCCGGTCATCGACCTCGACTATCTCGAGGATTCATCGGCCGGTACCGACGCCAATTTCGTCATGACCGGCAAGGGCGGCATCGTCGAGATACAGGGCACGGCCGAGGGCGAGCCTTTCTCGGAAGAGCAATTTGCGGCGCTGATGGAATTGGCCAAGAAAGGTATTACGCGACTGGTCAGCCTGCAGCAGATGGCTGTGGCGTAGTCCTGTCGTGACTCCCTCCGCTATCCTCGAATCAGCGCTCTACGTCACAGACCTCGCCGCTGCGGAAAAATTCTACACCGATGTGCTCGGGCTCGATCTGCTGGGCAAGGTCGACGGCAGGCATCTTTTTTTCCGTTGCGGGGACGGCGTGCTGCTCATCTTCAACGCCGAGGCGACCAGGGTGCCGCCGGCGCCCGATGCCAAGCTGAAGGTGCCGCCGCACGGCACGGTCGGCGACGGCCATCTCTGCTTTGCGGCGAGCGCGGACGAGATCGTGCGCTGGAGAGCGCATCTTGAGCGGAAGAAAATCGCCATCGAAAGCGAGTTCGAATGGCCGCAGGGGGGTAGCTCGATCTATATTCGCGACCCCTCCGGCAATTCGATCGAATTCGCCGAGCCAAGAATCTGGGGCATCTGATGCATTCGCTTGATGGACATGAGATCGTTGTCGCCAGCCACAATTCAGGCAAATTGCGCGAATTCGCCGATCTGATGGCGCCGTTCGGCATAGAAGCGAAGTCGGCCAAGGACTATGGCCTGCCGGAGCCGGACGAGACCGGAACCACTTTCGAGGAGAACGCCTATATCAAGGCCTTTGCCGCCGCCAAGGCGACAGGCCTGCCGGCATTGTCGGACGATTCCGGCCTGTGTGTCGATGCACTGGGCGGAGCGCCCGGCGTCTACACCGCCAACTGGGCCGAGGCGCCGGACGGGTCCCGCGACTTCGGCATGGCGATGCAGCGAGCCGAAGTGGCGTTGCAGGAAGTCGGCGCGGTTGATCCAGCGCAGCGCAAGGGCCGCTTCGTCGCCGTCATCTGCCTGGCCTTTCCCGACGGCGCGGCCGAATATTTCCGCGGCGAGGTCGAGGGCACGCTGATATGGCCGCCGCGCGGCGAGCTCGGCTTCGGCTACGACCCGGTGTTCGTGCCGGACGGATTCGAAAAGACCTTCGGAGAGATGACCGCAGAGGAGAAACATGGCTGGAAGCCCGGCCAGCCGACGGCATTGTCGCATCGCGCCCGCGCCTTCCAGAAATTCGCGCTGGCCAGACTGGATTTGGCGAGATCGGCCGTGAAATGACCATGCTGCTCGACCGCAGCCCCGGTTTCGGCGTCTACGTTCACTGGCCGTTCTGCGCGGCCAAGTGCCCGTATTGCGACTTCAACAGTCATGTCCGCCACCAGCCGGCCGATCAGGAGCGTTTTGCGCGCGCCTTCGAGACCGAGCTTGCGACGATGCGCCACCGCACCGGACCGCGCGAGGTGACCAGCATTTTTCTCGGCGGCGGCACGCCATCGCTGATGAAGCCGCAAACGGTGGCGACGGTGCTGGACGCGGTGGCGAAGAACTGGACGGTGCCCGCCGGCATCGAAGTGACGCTGGAAGCCAACCCGTCTTCGGTCGAGGCCGAGCGCTTTCGCGGCTACCGGGCGGCAGGCGTCAATCGGGTGTCGCTCGGCGTGCAGGCGCTGAACGACAAGGATCTGCGCTTTCTCGGCCGGCTGCACAATGTCGCTGAAGCGCTGCATGCAATTGGCCTGGCGCGTGAGATTTTTCCGCGGCTGTCGTTCGACCTGATCTACGCACGGCCCGGCCAGACACCGGAAGCGTGGCAGACGGAGCTCGAGCAGGCGATCGGCCACGCCGCCGACCATTTGTCGCTCTACCAGTTGACCATCGAGGAAGGCACGCCGTTCCACGCGCTGCATGCGGCCAAAAAATTCGCAATTCCCGACAATGACCATGCCGCCGATCTCTATGCGCTGACGCAGGAGATCACCACCGCGCATGGGCTGCCGGCCTACGAGATTTCGAACCACGCCAGATCAGGCGCCGAAAGCCGGCACAATCTCACCTATTGGCGCTATGGCGAATATGTCGGCGTCGGTCCCGGCGCGCATGGCCGCTTCGTCGAAAACGGCCGTCGCGTGGTGACGATCGCCGAACGAATGCCGGAAACCTGGGCCAATCTGGTCGAGGCCAAGGGCCATGGCGTCACTGGCGGCGAGATCCTGACGCGCTCGGAAGAGGCCGACGAGTTCCTCTTGATGGGGCTGAGGCTGGCCGAGGGCATCGACCTCTCGCGCTACGAAGCGTTTTCCGGCCGCCGCCTGTCGACGGCGCGGCTGTCGATGCTGCAGGGCGAGGGGCTTGTGGCGCCGATCGGCAATGCCCGCCTGCGCGCCACGCCGGCCGGCATGATCGTGCTAGACGCCGTGGTGGCGGATCTGGCGCGGTAAAGCATGGGCCAGGAGCTGAACTGTCACAGACAATTTGTCGGCCCACGCAAGGATGCTGGAAATTCGGCTTGCTTGGCTGAAAGGCCATCCCGCAACAGATAGTGACTTGCAAGCGTGGGCCTGACTGGTCAAGCTTCGGTCGGGTGCCGCTAATATGCGGCTGAAGCAGTGCACGGGGCTGAAATGCGCCTCTTCAACATCGCGCTTGCTGTCATTGCTCTGATCGGCGGGCTGGAAGTGGCGTGGGCTGAAAAACGCGTTGCGCTGGTGATCGGCAATTCGAACTATCAACGGGTCGCTAAACTTCCCAATCCGAACAAAGACGCTGCTGACATGGCGACCTTGCTCTCAAAGGTAGGGTTCAAAGTGTCTCGCAAGATAGACTTAGACCATACCGCGTTCAGGAAAGCTCTGCAGGAGTTCGGTCGCGCGGCGGAAGGTGCTGATTTCGCAATAATCTTCTTCGCGGGACATGGGGTTGAGGTTGAGAATAGAAATTTTCTCGTTCCTACAGATGTCAGCCTGAGCGCTGATTCCGACGTGGAGTTTGAGGCAATCCCGCTGGATTTGGTGATGAACGCGTTGTCCCGTGTCTCCGGCGTGCGGGTGGTTCTACTTGATGCTTGCCGGGACAATCCTTTTGTCGCGGCCATGCGAAGATCAAATGCAACGCGTTCCATTGGCAGAGGCCTGGCTGCGATTGAACCGGCAGCCGGAACCTTGGTCGGGTACGCGGCGAAGGAAGGTACAACCGCATTCGATGGAGCGGGACGGAACAGTCCCTACACGGCAGGGTTGTTGGCGCATCTGGGTGAACCCGGGGTAGACATCCAATTCGTGTTCCGCAAGGTTCGCGACACTGTTCTGGCCGCGACAGGCGGCAAGCAGGAACCATTCACGTATGGATCGCTGCCTGGCAGGGAAATTTTCATTGCCCCTCCTCGTGGCGCAACGGCAGTTTCGCCAGCCAACAACAGCAGCCGAGATGCGAGCCTAACGGAAATCGAGTTGTGGACCGCAATCCGCGACTCCAAAAGCAGCGGAGCGTTAAACGATTATCTTCAACTGTACCCGGACGGCCTATTTGTGCCTCTCGCCAGACTCCAAATTCAACAGTTGGAGAATGCAGATCATCAATCGGACGCCAGCCAAGAAGACGCCCCGAACGAGCTGGCGAAGCGGATACAGCGAGAGCTTGGCCGCGTTGGGTGTAATCCGGGAAACCCAGACGGCATCTGGGGTGGGAGAACCCGGGAGGCGTTGCGCCGTTTCGCTCGCTACTCCGGCGCTGAGATCGACATGGCGAAACCGACAACAGTTGCTTTGAAGCAATTGGAAGAAAGCACAGCTCGCGTATGTCCGGTGGTTGCCCGGCCGAATTCGATAGAAGAACCCCGCCGTGCGAACAACCCGAACACCCGGCCACGACCGACACCGGAACAGCAGCGTGCCGCCGCTACTCCGAGCGCGAGCTGGCCAGCTCGCGTTTGCAGGGCGGAAACCCGCGATGAGTGCAGGGTCAGAGCGCGGGCCGCCGGGGCTCGCCGGGGCGGCGGCTTCTGCCGCGAGCCAATTACAATTTGCGAGTGACGTGCCTCGGCAAAGGTTGCCGATCTGGCGTCGCTCAGCGGCCACGAGCCGTGGTTGAAGCCGGCGAGAACCGGTAAGCGGCAGCAGAGAGATATGCTGGCGCTCCCATCTTCCACCGCGTCCTAGCGAAACTCAATAATGTAGCCGTGCGAGCTGTTTTGCGGACCCATATCGTCCCACGTGCTCGCCTTGAGGTCGGCCGTGTCCCGGTTGCCGTCCAGATGAGCATAAAACATCGCAAAATCATCACCCTGCTTGTGCTCGTTGGGGTGGTTGGGAAGCCAATTGTTGTAAGTCATCGCCTCGCCGGTCAGCCATCGCCAGCCGCCACGAGGCTCGCGCCCCCCCGGATCCTGCTCAAGGCCGATCCACGGACCCATCTTGTAAGACACACTTCCGTCGAAGCCAGTTTCGAACATCCGGTCATCAGTCTCGAACAGCCCGTAAATAAAGTCGTTCTCCGCCTTTGACGAGATCGACGCCAGATGCGCTTCACACCGCTGGGCAGCAGATTTGGCGGTCTGCCAAGACGAGTGGCGATCATAAACCGCTACATAGAGGCGACTCCCAAACTCGCCGTAGATGATTTCTTTGCCCCCGAGGCATTGCGCGGCGCGAATAATGCGCTCATCGGTTTCGAGCCCTTTCAAATCCTCGGGGTCGAAGAGCCGCGCCTCGCCGGCAGATACGACGGAATCCGTGCTCGTGACGCCAACCAGCTCCAGCCTGTTGGCGACGACGCTATTGATGTATCCAGTCTCTATGAGCCCCAGCGCCTTCTGGTATCGAGAGATCGCCCTGCGAGTCTTTTGACCGAGATTCCCGTCCGCCGCGCCTATGTCATATCCGAGGTCGGAAAGCGTCAGCTGGATTTCCTTGCGTTGAGACTGCGTCAGCTTCATACGGCTTTCGGCTTCCTGCGGCGACACGAGGCCATCGCCGCCACCTTCGAGCAGGCGCAGCGCAGCGCGCGCGCTGTCGGAGAAAGAGCCGGATTGGTGCTTGGCCAAGTAAAGCTGCCAGCCGCGTGCAGTGGCAATGCGCTCGGCTTTTTCGAAATCTATCTGGGCGAGAAAATCGGATGCGGCGACAGCGGTCGCCGGCGCGCTGGCGTTGAAGTAAAATTCAGCGGCAATGTTCGAGACAATCTGCGGCGATTGGTGGTTGTTTGTCTTTACGCGGACATCGCGGATCACACGCTTGAAAGCCGTACCTACCTCTAGCGAAGGGCTGGACAGATGTTCAACTAAGGCCGTCGTGAAAGGCGAGTTCTCACCGACTCCATCGTAGGCGACCTGGCCAGGCGAAGCGGAGAAGGCGATCATCGTTCCCGAGCCAGTGGAACCCACCGGCGCCAGCCCTTTCAGCGCAGCGCCACGGGTGACGCCTTCGACGCTTGCATTCAGCCGGTCGGCGATCGGATTATTACGACAGGCATCGACGAAAAGAAGCGAGAGCGAGGCTTTCCGCTCCATAATGCCTATGATGGAATTCAGCGCGATGGCTTCGGCGTCGACATCAAACTCCGACAGCAGCTCGGCATCGAGCCCGAGCAGAAAATTCTCGCCTTTCAGCTGCATCCCGTGGCCAGCGAAGTAGAACAAGGCGGTGTCGGCTGGCCCGATCTTCTTTGAAAAAGTAGAGAGTCCTCTCGCGAAACCAGCCCGGTCGACATTGATCAGACTGTCTACCTCAAAGCCGTTTTCCTTCAGGAACGCTGCAAAGGCGCGAGCGTCGGCGGCGGCATTCGGCAACGGCGTTGTCGCCGTGTAGGCAGAATTCCCGACTACCAACGCAAGGCGCTTACCTTCCGCAGCGCCTAGCGGCGCTGAAAGACCCAGCACCATCAGAAGCAGAAAAAATAGAAATGTCTGAGGATTTCTGAGCCCCATGGCTGCCTCTCTGCCCTAGCAAAGCCTGAGCAGGAAAAGCATTGGTGTCAACATGGGAATAGGTGTTAGGCGTGTGAGCTGCGTTTCGAAAATCCTCCTGCTGGCGCGCCTATTTTAGGCTGAATACCTCGATCATCTCGACCCGCCCTTTGACCTCGTGATAGCCGCAGGACTTGAAATAATGTCTGCCTTCAGGCCAGTGCTCGACGAATTGGGCGCTGACCAACAGCGGCTTGTCCAGTTTTCGCGTCAATCCCTCAATACGAAAGGCCAAATTCACGGCATCGCCCAGCGCGGTGTTGATGCCTTTGCCCATAGCGCCGATAGCAACTTCACCCACGTGAAGGCCAATGCGGCAGTCGAGTACGATGTCTTGTTGTTCCCTGACCAGGACTCGGGTTGGCGACGTAGCCGCGTCTTCGGCAGCGCGGAGCGCCTGGGCAGCCTGAACCGCAGAGACACAGACATCCGCTGCCGTCCCGTGCCAATAAGCAAATACACAATCACCGATGAATTTGTCGATCGAGGCACCGTAGTGCTTCAAAATCATATTGCAGTCCAGATACCACTCGGCCAGGAGGGCCGCCACCTGTTCCGGGGATAGCTTTGCGCTAATTCCGGTAAACTCCTTCAAATCAGCAACGAACAGGGTGGCCGGCCGGCTCTTAGGGGCTGCCGGGTTGCCCCATTGAGTTTTTGTGTTCGCCACTTGCGAATCTGGGTCGGGGGCAGTCGTGCCCTGTTCGAAAATAAAAATCGATCTGCCGAACTGGACGCGATCGCCGGTGTGCAGCACACGCGCGGTTGTGAGCGCCACGTCATTCACATAACTGCCATTGGCACTGCCGACATCAACAACCCAGTAGTTCGCGCCGTCGCGCCGGATCGTTGCATGCTGGCGCGAAACTTCCCCGTCTTCCAAGCGTATGGTGGCATGTTCGCCACGACCAATCAGGTTGAAATCTCCCAGCCTATGGGCCTCTCTGTTGCTCAGTGCGGTTAAAGTTGCTGACATAATCCCCTCCCGTACGCTCAAGCGCGCACGCAGGTTCAATATTAGCACGTTACGAACAGAGGCTGGCGGCCCATCATACAAAAGGCTTAGCGCGCGGAATTGCGGCCCGAGCCTTTCAGGCGAACAAAGTTCGAAGCTCCGTCGGTGTTTAAATAACGTCCTCCAGTCGAAGGGATGAGGCCGCATCGGCGGCACCAGCCACGATGCTGACACCGTTGACCTCGTCTCCTGGGCCGACATCATCTTCGTGATGGAAAGGCGCACCGCATGAGTTCACAGGTCTGGTGCGTCTGCTGGAAGCGCGCATCTCGAAGTATCTGGGTTGAATGATGTGGCCGAGCATTTCCCCGCGCTTTAGAGAGAAGTGTCTCGGCCACTCGCGAAGGTCGCGGTAGTCAGGCGTCGTGCTTGGGGCGGCGCTTGGCGTGGTCTTTCTCGGCGTCCGCTTCGCCGTCGCGAGCCGACTTGGCCTCACTCTTGTCGCGGCGGGCGCGGTATCGATCGCTTGTCGGATGAGGGGGCGCTCCATTGCGGGAGCTTTTGGTTTCGAGGCGGGTAATGAAAATGTCGAAGTGATTGGGCATCGTCTGGTCAGTGCTCCATCGTGCTGCCGGTGCCGCTCGAGGGCTCGATTTCGAGCTTGGTTGCCTTTGACGGACGACGTTTTCGCGGCTTTTTAGCCAAGCCGACGCCGGCTTTGGCAGGCTGGCCCTTGTCCTTTCGCAGGGCAAAGCGCTTGCGGCCTGCATAGTAGGGTTCGAAAACGTCCTGTATCTTGAGGCTGTCCATCCTGCTCCTCCCGAGATCAGGCATAAATCCGCCGGGCACGGTTTCGTTCCGTAGTGTGGCAAGGCATGACAGCCGCGTCACTTCGGCATGGGTTTTGCAACCCGGCGTGAGCCGTGCCAAACAGGGCCGAATGCATTCAAGGTCAGAGCCTGACGGGGGATACCGGTGACCGGCGAGTCGGAAAAACGGCGCTACGTGATCGGCCAGACCGAGATATCGGCCCGGCCGCTCGAGCCGGCGCTCTACCTGGTGGCGACGCCGATCGGCAATCTCGCCGACATCACATTACGCGCGCTTGAAACGCTCGCCGCCGCCGACATCGTCGCCTGCGAGGACACGCGTGTCAGTCGCGTGCTGCTCGATCGCTACGGCATCCGCCGCCGCACCACTGCCTATCACGAGCACAATGCCGCCGAGGCCGGCCCGAAACTGATCGCAGCCTTGCTGGCCGGGCAGAGCGTGGCGCTGATCTCGGACGCCGGCACGCCGCTGATCTCCGATCCGGGCTACCGACTGGTCGGCGAAGCGATCGACCAGGGCATTCGCGTCGTGCCGATCCCCGGCCCGTCGGCGCCACTCGCGGCGCTGACGGCGTCCGGCCTGCCCTCCGACGCCTTCCTGTTCGCCGGGTTCCTGCCGGTGAAGACCGGCCAGCGGCTGACGCGGCTGGAAGCGCTTAAAGCCGTGCCGGCGACGCTGATCTTCTTCGAATCGCCGCGCCGTCTGGCCGAGACCCTCGGTGCCATGGTCGAGGCGCTGGGCGGCGCCCGCAAGGCCGCGATCGGCCGCGAGTTGACCAAGACCTTCGAGGAGATACGGACCGGCAGCTTGCAGTCGCTCGCCGATCACTACGCGGCGGCCGACACGCCGAAAGGCGAGATCGTCATCTGCGTCGGCCCGTCGGACGCAACGGCCGACGAGCCAGCCGACATCGACCGGCTTCTGCTTTCGCTTGCCGCCGAGATGCCGGCCTCCAAGGCGGCGGCGGAAGCCGCCAAGATGACCGGCGGCCAGAAGCAGGCGCTTTACCGGCGGCTGCTCGAACTCAAGGATAGTGGGAAAGAGGGCGACACCGGGAAACACGGCGATGGCTGAACGCCCGGTCGCCAGCCGCCAGCGGGCCTATCGGCGCGGCCACCGCAGCGAGTGGCTGGCGGCTGCGGCATTGATGGTGAAGGGCTATCGGATCCTGGCCCGCCGCCACCGAACGCGGTTCGGCGAGATCGACCTGATCGCGCGGCGCGGCGACCTGGTGCTGATGGTCGAGGTGAAGGCCCGCCGCACGCTGGTGGAAGCGATGGAAGCTATTCGCTACGAATCGGAGCGCCGCATCGAAAGCGCCGCCGATCTCTGGCTGTCGCGTCAGTCCGACTATGGCAGATTGTCGGTGCGCTTCGACATGGTCGCGGTGCTGCCGTGGCGCTGGCCGGTGCATGTCGAGAACGTCTTTTACGGGCGGAGCTAGACCGTTACCGAAAAGTGGTTCGGACAAGATCATGGTCAAAAAGGAACCCTAGGGTCAAAACCAAATCAGCTGCCGCAAATGGCCGAGATCGGTGGATGTTGTCCACCGTCTCGTCGATGGAACGAGCACCGCCAGAAGCGGACATCCGGCACGTGATTAACAAGTCTCCTCTTGGACCAGCAAACAGGGATGTAAATCAGCCCGTCGCTGGATAGATTGTCCTGACACATGTGCCATAGTCGCGTTGCAAAAGGGGCTCAGCCTGACGGAGACCACCTGAAAGGCGTCGAGGATCACATGCCATCAAATTTCGTCGCCAAAGGTGCGGATGGCTATGAAGCCATCATGGGACGCTGGAGCCGGCGGCTGGCCGAACCATTCCTCGATTTTTCGGGAGTGCCACCCGGTGGCTGCGTGCTCGATGCGGGATGTGGCACCGGCAGTCTGACCTTGGCGTTGGCGGCTCACCTCAATCTGGCAGCGATCGAGGCCGTGGACTTTGAGGAGGACTTCGTCACCGCTCTGCGCAAGCGCACGACCGATCCCAGAATAAAAGCCCAAAAAGGTGATATCTGTGCGCTGCCCCATGGAGATGGGGAGTTTGACGGCGTCTACTCCCTCTTGGTGCTACACTTCGCGTCGGATCCGCATCAAGCGGTCCGGGAAATGCGGCGTGTCCTGCGGCCCGGCGGCACGGCCGCGGCTGCGGTCTGGGCTTACGGCGGCATGCCGAGTTGGCGTTTGTTCTGGGACGCAATCGTCGCGATCGAGCCGGAGACAGCCGATAAAAGCCCGACAAGCGCAAAGCGGCCGATGACCGGCGAAGGAGAGTTGCGCGAAGTCTTCGAGCATGCAGGCTTTGCGGATGTCGCTGACACGGTGCTCGCGATCCGTATGGACTATGCAAATTTCGAAGACTTCTGGTACCCGATGGTTTACGGACAGGGAACGTTTGGAGGCTTTTTTGACGGTCTACCTGAGACGAGGCGAGACCGGCTTCGGGACGCGGTGAGAGCAGCTTACCTTGGCGGCGACAGCGACGGCCCTCGCGGATTTGCGAGCGTTGCCTGGGCGGTCCGAGGCACTGCTTAACGCCCATTCCGGCAAAGCATCCAAACGCGCTGCGAAAGACAGGCCCGCCTGGTTGACGCGGCGACAATCCCTCGCCTCTCGCGGACCGCTGCACGCCCTGTGGTCAAGGCGTGTAGGTCAGGTCCGGTCATTACAGCCACGCAGAAGCAGACCGGGTGGGAGGTCCGCCTGGGGCCAAAACCGGCCGTTCAGAGTGATTGGGTTTTGACCCCTGAGGCGACCATTCCGAATGGCTGCGCCGCCTCACCCCCAAATAAACAGCGCCGCCAGGCCGGCGGTGCCGATGACCAGCCGCCACCAGCCGAACAGCGAATAGCCGTGGCGCGAGACGTAGTTGAGCAGGAAGCGCACGACGATAAGCGCGGCGACGAAGGCGGCGATGAAACCGGCGGCGATGATGGGCAGATCGGCGCTGGTCAGCACATTGCGGTTCTTGAACAGGTCGAAGGCGAAGGCGCCGACCATCGTCGGCATGGCGAGGAAGAAGGAGAATTCCGCAGCCGCGCGTTTGTCGACGCCCAGAAGCAGCGCGCCGACGATCGTCGAACCGGAGCGCGACGTGCCGGGGATCAGCGAAAGGCACTGAAAGAGTCCGATCTGCAGATAGAGCCGGAGCGGAAACCGCTCGACGTCGTGATAGAGCGGCTTCGGCTTGAAGCGATCCACCCACAGCAGGACCAGACCGCCGATGATCAGCATGATACAGATCAGCCTCGGCGATTCAAACAGCACCGTCTTGATGAAGCCATGGGCCAGCGCGCCGATGACGGCCGCCGGCAGAAAGGCGACGAGGATGCCGAGAACGAAATGCCGCGTCACCCGATCACGCGGCAGATCGACCAGCATCTGCCACAGGCGATGGAAATAGACGCTGAGGATCGCCAGTATGGCGCCGAGCTGGATCAGGATCTCGAAGGCCTTGCCAGTCGAATGGAAACCGAGAAAATGGCCGGCAAGCAGGATATGGCCGGTTGACGAGACCGGAATGAACTCGGTCATGCCCTCGATCATGCCGAGCAGCAGCGCTTCGACAATGGTCTGGCTTTCCATGGAAACCTCGGCGTTCGAGTGAGGGCTTTGAAGAACGGCTTGCTTGTCATGGCGCGGAACTCCTCCTATAGGTCGCAGCACCCTGACGTCCCCCGGAATCGGGGCGGGCCCCCAGAATCGGGCGACTCTGATCGGGGCGACCAAGACTTACCGGCGCAGCCGGCGATTTGCCAGTGCGCTCTATTATCGCGGGACCATGCTGACGCTTTTCCACCACCCGATGTTCGCCACCTGCCGCTTCGTTCGCCTCGCTTTCGGCGAGTATGGCGAGGAGCTGGCGCTGATCGAGGAAAAGCCGTGGATGCGGCGCAAGGAGTTCCTGGCGCTGAACCCGGCCGGCACGCTGCCGATCCTGCTTGCCGAGGGCGACGTGCCGATCATCGGCGCCATGGTCATCGGCGAATATCTCGACGAAACGCGCGGCGTGCTCAAGCGCGACAAGCGGCTGTTCGCCGAGGACCCGATGGAGCGCGCCGAAATCCGCCGGCTGACCGACTGGTATCTCAACAAGGCCGATAGCGAGGTGACGCGGCATCTGGTGCGCGAGCGCGTGCTGAAGCCGATCATGCCGGAAACGGCGGGCGGCGGCTCGCCCGATTCGGCGGCGATCCGCGCCGCGCGCGCCAACATCCGCCAGCACATGAAATACACCAACTGGCTGGCCGGCACCCGCCATTGGCTGGCCGGCAGCAAGGTCACCTATGCCGACCTCGCGGCTGCGGCTGCGCTGTCCGTGCTCGACTATCTCGGCGAGATCGACTGGCGCGAACATGCTGCCGCGCGCGAATGGTATGCACGGGTGAAATCACGGCCATCGTTCCGGCCGCTTTTGTCCGACCGGGTGCGCGGCCTGTCGCCGGTGTCACATTATGCGGACCTCGATTTCTAGAGCGCAAAACCTGCGCGCGCTGATCGATCGCGAGGCGCGGCGCGCCGGTTTCGATGCCGTTGCCGTCACCACGCCCGATGCCATCCCGCAGGCGCCGGCCCGGCTGGCCGCATTTGTCGCCGACGGCTTCCACGGCTCGATGGGCTGGATCGCCGAGACGCTCGAGCGCCGCGGCGAGCCGACGGCGCTTTGGCCCGAAGTGCGCTCGATTATCGTGCTGGCCATGAACTACGGCCCCGACCACGACCCGCGCGCGGTGCTGGGCAAGCGCCAGCGCGGCGCGATCTCCGTCTATGCGCAAAACCGCGATTACCACGACGTGATGAAGGGCCGGCTGAAAGACATCGCCGGCAAGATCGTGGCGCGCTCGGGGGGCGACGTGAAAGTGTTCGTCGACACCGCCCCGGTGATGGAAAAGCCGCTGGCAGAAGCCGCCGGCCTCGGCTGGCAAGGCAAGCACACCAATCTGGTCAGCCGCGAGCATGGCTCCTGGCTGTTCCTTGGCACCATCTTCACGACGGCCGAGCTTGCACCCGATACGCCCGAAGACGACCATTGCGGCTCTTGCCGTGCCTGTCTCGACGTCTGCCCGACCGACGCCTTTCCGGCTCCCTACCGGCTCGATGCGCGACGCTGCATCTCCTACCTCACCATCGAGAACAAGGGGCCGATCCCGCACGAGTTCCGCGAAAAAATCGGCAACCGCATTTTTGGCTGCGACGATTGCCTGGCCGTCTGCCCATGGAACAAGTTTGCCCGGGCAGCGTCCGAGGCAAAGCTCGTCGCCCGCGACGATTTGCGCGAGCCGCCGCTCGCCGATCTGTTGGCGCTCGGCGACGCTGCTTTTCGGTCGTTCTTTAGCGGTTCGCCGGTCAAACGCATCGGTCGCGACCGCTTTGTCCGCAATGCGCTGATCGCCGCCGGCAATTCCGGCGACCCCTCGCTCGGCAACGCCGTGCGGGCGCTGCTCGGTGATGCCTCGCCGCTGGTGCGCGGCGCGGCGGTGTGGGCGCTGTCACGGCTTGTGCCGGCTTCGGAATTCGCCAAATCGGCCAGCGCTGCGGTGGAAGCAGAAGGCGACGAGGCCGTCCGACGCGAATGGCGCCTGGCGCTGGCAAATCAAATCGAGGCGCATGCATGAGCGAGAAGCGGATCTTCATTTTCGGCGCCGGCTATTCTGGCAAGGCATTTGCCCGCGCCAACAAGGATGCTGGCACGATCCTTGGCACGACACGCGCACCCGAAAAATTCGAAGCGCTGCGGCAAGCCGGAATCCAGCCGCTGCTTTTCGATGGCGCTCTGACGCCTGAAATCAGCGACGCACTCGAGAAAACAACGCACCTCGTCGTCTCGGTGGCGCCGGAAGAGGCCGGCGACCCGGTGCTGAACGCGGCGCGCCAGACAATCGCGGAGATACCGGCGCTCGAATGGATCGCCTATCTGTCCACCGTCGGCGTCTATGGCGACTATGGCGGCGGCTGGGTCGACGAGACCACCGAATGCCGGCCGGTGTCGAAGCGCTCGATGCTGCGTGTCGCCGCCGAACAGGACTGGCTGAAGCTGGGTCGCGACATCGGCCGGCCGGTGGCGATCCTGCGGCTTTCCGGCATTTACGGGCCGGGCCGCAATGCCCTGGTCAATCTGGAAAACGGCACCGCGCGGCGGCTGGTCAAGCCGGGCCAGGTGTTCAACCGCATCCATTGCGACGACATAGCGGGGGCGCTTTGGCATCTGCTTAGGGATGATCGCGGCGGCATCTTCAACATCACCGACGACCTGCCGGCGCCGCCGCAGGACGTCGTCACCTATGCCGCAGGGCTGATGGGCGTCACACCGCCGCCGGAAATTCCGTTCGAGACCGCCCAACTTTCGCCCATGGCGCGGTCCTTCTATGGCGAGAACAAGCGTGTCGCCAACACGGCGATCAAGGCGGCCGGCTATCGCTTCCGCTTTCCCGACTACCGCACGGCATTCGACCATATGTGGGCTGAGGGCAACTGGCGCGACGGCGAGGCGCGCAGCCCGATGAAGCGGTCGTGATCGAAATCGCGCGCCGGGCGTGCTATGGTTCGACTTAATTTGCAGAGGGGTTCTGCTTTCATGACGATGTTGGAGCGACCATTGCCCGGCAAAAGGCTGCTGCTGACAGCAGCGCTCGCCGTCCTCGCCCTGGCGGGGCTTGCAGCGCGACCTGCGGCGGCCGAAGAGCTTGCGAAAAACCTGTTCGGCGCCAAACAGCTGCCGGCCGTGGCTGCGCCGCAGTCGATCGGTTTTTATTCCAAGGGCTGCTTTGCCGGCGGCGTCGCCATACCCCTGAACGGCCCGAAATGGGAGGTGATGCGGCCTTCGCGCAACCGCCGCTGGGGCCATCCGACTATGATCGCGCTGATCGAGAAACTGTCGCGCGACGCCGCGGCCGATGGCTGGCCCGGCCTTTTGGTCGGCGACATTTCGCAGCCGCGCGGCGGTCCGATGCTGACCGGCCATGCCTCGCACCAGATCGGCCTCGACGCCGACATCTGGCTGACGCCAATGCCCGACCGCAAGCTTTCGCTCGAGCAGCGCGAAAACATGAGCGCCACCTTGCTTGTCGATGAAAAGACCCATTTGGTGAAAGATGCGCTCTGGGCACCGGCGCATACGCGGCTCTTGAAGCGTGCGGCAAGCTATGCGGAAGTCGAGCGAATCCTGGTCAATCCCGGCATCAAGAAGAAGCTCTGCGACACGGTGAAAGGCGACCGTGGATGGCTGCGCAAGGTCAGGCCGTTCTGGGGCCACGACTATCACTTCCACATCCGCATCGGCTGCCAGCCCGGCTCGCCCAAATGCAAAGCGCAGGAAAACACAGCGCCAGGCGACGGCTGCGACCAGTCGCTGGCATGGTGGTTCACCGAGGAGCCGTGGCGGCCCAACAAGAACCCGGACAGGCCGAAAGCGCGCGACCTGATGACGATGGCGAGCCTGCCCGCAGCATGCCAGGCCGTGCTCGACGGGCCAGATCCGGCTTCGGCGGAGGCGGTCACCTATTATGGCGACGGGGTGCCGGTCGCGGCTGCACCCGTTCTCACCAAGGCTCCGTCGCCGGCGCGGGCATCCGCAAGCGGCGCGGCAGCGCTCCCGGCCGCGGCCAACGCCTACGCCGAAACGCCCGAGATCGGCATTCCGCTGCCGCGACCGCGGCCGGGGTACTGAGGCCAGGGGAACTTGTTGGGGTCGGCGCCGCCCCTCATTGCCCCTGCGGATGCCGGTTGCAGGTCTTGGGTTCCTCGCCCCACGAAGTGGGGAGAGGAACCTAGGTCTTGCGAGGATGCCGTCAGGCAGGTGAGGGGCAGCGCCAACCCTGAAGCGACTTTCCCTTTCCCGGGGCATGCGCTAGTCAACGAAAGAACGGCGGAACGCCACTGGGAACCGGGACGGACGAGAGCATGCCAGGCGACGACGACACCGTGCTGCAGTTTCCGGTCCTGATCGGCGACATTGGCGGCACCAATGCGCGCTTTTCGATCGTGCTCGACGCGAATTCGGAACCAACCGAACCGCAGATCGTCCAGACCGCCAATTTCAACACGATCGACGCGGCGATCCAGGCGGCGGTGCTCGACCGCTCGTCGGTGCGGCCCAACTCCGCCGTGCTGGCGGTGGCCGGCCCGGTCGACAGCGACGAGATCCCGCTCACCAACTGCCCGTGGATCGTCAAGCCGAAAAAAATGTTTGCCAGCCTCGGCCTCGGCGACGTCGTGGTGCTCAACGATTTCGAGGCGCAGGCGCTGGCCGTCGTGGCGCTCGGCGAAGAGCATATGGAAAAGATCGGCGGCGATGCGCCGGAACCCAATGCCGGGCGCGTGGTGCTCGGCCCCGGGACCGGGCTTGGCGTCGCCGGCCTGGTCCACGCGCTGAACCACTGGATACCAGTGCCCGGCGAGGGCGGTCACATGGATATCGGGCCGCGCACGCCGCGCGATTTCCAGGTGTTTGCGCATATCGAGAAGCTCGAGGGCAGAATTTCCGGCGAACAGATCCTGTCCGGCCGCGGCCTGGTCAATGTCTACCGCGCGGTGGCCAAGGCGGACGGCAAGCCGGCGCCGTTCACCACGCCGGCCGAGGTCACCGCCGCGGCGCTGGCGAAGTCGGATCCGGTGGCCGAGGAAGCGCTGTCGCTGTTCGTCACCTGCCTTGGGCGCACCGCCGGCGACCTTGCGCTGGTGTTCATGAGCCGCGGCGGCGTCTTCCTGACCGGCGGCATCGCGCAAAAAATCCTGCCGGCGCTGAAGTCAGGCAATTTCCGCGCCGCCTTCGAGGACAAGGCGCCGCACAGCGAATTGATGCGCACCATGCCGGTCTATGTGATCACCCATCCGCTGGCAGCGCTTTCCGGCCTTGCCGCCTATGCCAGAAACCCATCGCTGTTCGGCGTCCAGACCGCAGGGCGGCGCTGGCAGGCCTGATCCCACAAAGTTTTTGCCGGCCTCTGCCATAGGCAAGCCGGCACCGGGGCGCTAAGAGGATTGCCGATAATGCATGTCGCGCAAAAGTGCGTAGCGGTTTTGCGATCACGACATGCGTAAAACAACAACCTAAAGCGCGTCGCATGAGGCCGGTCGAACGCGGCGCGCCTTGGCCCGGCGGCGCAGCCGGACCGACATCACGGAACGATCCCGACTTGAACCAGTCGCCAAACCAGCAAGCCCCAGACCACCAGGCCCCAAACCACCAGGCCAAAGCCCGGCCCGGCGAGATCGTGGCGGTGATCCGCCGCATCCTCGCCGAGAACGGCCGCGACTATCGCTGGTATTATGTTCTGGCCGTCCTGTGCCTGGTGATGGTTGCGGCCACGACCGCCTTCACCGCCTGGATCATGAAGGATGTCATCGACCAGATATTCTACGAGCAGCGCGGCGACCTCATCGCGCTGATCTGCTTGTTGATCCTCGGCGCCTTCATGCTGCGCGGGCTGGCCACCTACGGCCAGGCGGTGACGCTGGCCAGGATCGGCAACAATCTGGTGGCGCGCTACCAGCGCCGCATCTTCGCTCATCTGATGAAGCTCGGCATCGGTTTCTTCAACGACACGCGCTCGGGACGGCTGGCCGCCCAGATCAACGAGAACGTCAACGGCATCCGCGACCTGCTGTCGATGACGCTTACATCCTTGGCACGCGACGCCGTATCGCTGATCGCGCTGATCGGCGTCATGATCTGGCAGGATCCGATGCTGTCGCTGATGTCGCTGCTGGTCGGGCCGCCGCTGATCTACACCGTCGTCTACCTGACCCGCAGGATAAGGCGCGCCACGCGCGAAGCCGTGCAGATAAACGCGCGGCTGATCGGCGCCATGCAGGAAGCAACGCAAGGCATCGCCATCGTCAAGGCGTTTACGCTGGAGGATGAGCTGTCGCGCCGCATCAGCGATCTTGTCGCCGGCGCCGAGCAGCGGGCAAACCGCATCGCCCGCGTCTCGGAACGGTTATCGCCGATCTCCGACATGCTGGCCGGTTTCGCCGTCGCCGGCGTCATCGCCTATTCCGGCTACCGGGCAGCCGTCGGCGGCCAGCCGCCAGGTGCTGTCTTTTCCTTCATCACCGCACTGCTGCTTGCTTACGACCCGGCCCGGCGGCTGGCGCGCATGCAGGTCGGCATGGAACGGGCGCTGGTCAATGCACGCATGATCTACGAGTTGCTCGACCTCGAGCCGCAGCAGGGCGACGCGCCCGGAGCGGCCGAAGCGAAGATCACCCGCGGCGAGGTGCGCTTCAACAATGTGTCGTTCGGCTATGTCGCCGACGCCCCGGTGCTGCAGGATCTCAGCTTCGTTGCCGCCGCCGGCAAGATGACGGCCATCGTCGGCGCCTCGGGCGCCGGCAAGTCGACGCTGGTGGCGCTGCTGCAGCGTTTCCACGATGTCGAGGCGGGCAGCATCGAGGTCGACGGCCAGGACATTTCGAAAGTCACCAAGCAGTCGCTGCGCCGCTCCATCGCCTATGTCTCGCAGCAGCCCTATCTGTTCGAAGGCACCATTCGCGACAACATTCGCTACGGGCGGCTGAGCGCCAGCGACGCCGAGATCGAGCTGGCCGCGCAACAGGCCGAAGCCGATGGCTTCATCCGCCAGCAGCCGCAGGGCTATGACACCCCTGTCGGCGAAGGCGGCCTGACGCTGTCGGGCGGCCAGCGCCAGCGCCTGTCGATCGCCCGCGCCATCGTGCGGCAGGCGCCGATCCTGCTGCTCGACGAGGCAACCTCGGCGCTCGACAACGAAGCGGAAGCGCGCGTCCAGCAGGCGCTGACCCAGATCATGGCGGGGCGCACGACCATCGTCATCGCGCACCGGCTGTCGACCGTGGTCAATGCCGACCATATCATCGTGCTGGAACAGGGCCGGCTGGTCGAGCAAGGCACGCATGCCTCGCTGATGGCCGACCCGCACAGCGTCTATGCCCGGTTCCACCGGGTGCAGGGCAACAAGGGGCTGGGACTTGTCGACGACGGCAAGCCAATCCAAACTCCACTGCGGCGCGCGAAGAAGGCGGTCGGGAGAACTTTATGAGCAGTACAAACGACGTCAATGAAATGGGCCTGGTGGTGGTCGGCGCGGCCGGAAGGATGGGCCAGGCGCTGATCCGCGCCATCCATACCATTCCGGGCGCCCGCGTCGCCGGCGCGATCGAGCGGGCCGGCTCGCCGCATCTCGGCAAGGATGCCGGCGAACTGGCCGGCATCGGCACTATCGGCGTGGTGATCGGCGACGATCCGCTGCCGGCTTTCGCCAGGGCCGACGGCGTCCTCGATTTCACCAGCCCGGCGGCGACCGTCGAATTCGCCGGCTACGCGGCGCAGGCGCGCATCGCCCATGTCATCGGCACCACCGGCTGCTCGGACGACGACAATGCAAAGATAGCGGCGGCGGCGCGCCACGCAACGATCGTCAAATCAGGCAATATGAGCCTCGGCGTCAATCTGCTGGCGGTGCTGGTGGAGCAGGCGGCGCGCGCGCTCGATGCCGACGATTTCGATATCGAGATCCTGGAGATGCATCACCGGCACAAGGTCGACGCGCCGTCGGGCACGGCGCTGCTGCTCGGCGAAGCCGCCGCTGCCGGGCGCGGCATCGATCTTGACGGCAACAGCGTGCGGTCGCGCGATGGCCATACCGGCGTGCGCAAGACCGGCTCGATCGGCTTCGCCACGCTGCGCGGCGGCTCGGTGGTCGGCGACCACAGTGTCGTGCTGGCCGGGACCGGCGAGCGCATCACGCTTGCCCATCACGCCGAAGACCGGGCGATCTTCGCCCGCGGCGCGGTCAAGGCCGCACTGTGGGCGCGCGGCAGGAAGCCGGGTCTGTATTCGATGCGCGACGTGCTCGGACTCGCCTGAGACGATCTGATCCACCAAACCTAAGGAGCAAAAATGTCGGGAACTCTCGTGCTCGTGCGCCATGGCCAGAGCGAATGGAACCTGAAGAACCTTTTCACCGGCTGGCGCGATGTCGACCTGACCGAGTTGGGCCACGCCGAGGCCAAGGAGGCGGGCGCCAAGCTGAAGGCGCGCGGCATGAAATTCGACATCGCCTTCACCTCGTCGCTGATCCGGGCGCAGAAGACCTGCCAGCACATTCTCGATGCCGTCGGCCAGAGCGATCTCGAGACCATCCGCGACCAGGCGCTGAACGAGCGCGACTATGGCGACCTCTCCGGCCTTAACAAGGACGACGCGCGCAAGAAATGGGGCGAGGAGCAGGTGCATGTCTGGCGCCGCTCCTACGACGTGGCGCCGCCCGGCGGCGAAAGCCTGAAGGACACCGGCGCGCGCGTCTGGCCCTATTATCTGCACGACCTGCAGCCGCATGTGCTGCGCGGCGGCACAGTGCTGGTGGCGGCGCACGGCAATTCGCTGCGCGCGCTGATCATGGCGCTGGACGGCAAGTCGGGCGAGGAGATCGTCAGACTGGAGCTCGGCACCGGCGTGCCGGTCATCTACAAGCTCAACGCCGATTCGACGGTCGCATCCAAGGAAGTGCTGGAGGGGTAAGCCGGCAGTGGTTCGCGCCTTTCAAAAAAGCGCGTTGACACTCATGCCTCGCCCGCTTAATGAGCGCGCACCAGCCCAGATGGCGGAATTGGTAGACGCGCACGGTTCAGGTCCGTGTGCCGCAAGGCGTGGAGGTTCGAGTCCTCTTCTGGGCACCAAATTCCCGTTTCGGACCTTTTATAAGGTTCAGAGACCTCAAGAAAAAAGCCCGGTTTTTGCCGGGCTTTTTTCTTGGGCTGATGTCATGATGCCAGTCGTTACGGGAGCGTGGCTCGATTGAAACAACATGTCCTTCTCAACGGCTTGCTCAGCATCCTGATGGTTGCAGTCCCAAGTGCTTTGCTGGCGCTCATGCTGGTTCGGCCTTGGAACGGAAATCTTGCACTGCGAGATTTCTGGCTGGCCTTCGTTGCAATTCATGGTCCGGGACTGCTCGTTCTCGGTGTCTTTGTTTCGCTTTATTCCCTCCGACCTCGCACCAACCTGGCATGGATGATCGGTTTTGCCGGTTGTGTTTTCCTGAATGTTGTTTTGTGGGGAGGAATGGCGCTCACTTCTCCTCTGCCCCCACCCAATGCGTGGGAGCATTACACCGACTTAACCGGCGTGCTTGCTGTCGCTGCTATTCCAAGTGTCGCAATTTCCGCGGTAGCGGGCACCTTCTTCAACAGGTTGCAAATTCGCGGCCAGCTAAAGTAGCGATAGAAATCGGCGCCCACACTGCGGCATTGGCGCGGTGGAGCAGTTTCTCCGTTTGCGAGGGCGAGACTAGATCACACTCCAATCCAATCCGCTTGGCGGCGCCTTCTCGGATCGGAAAGTGACCATGAAATCATCGGCCCAGTTGGCGCCCGGCGGCCGCGTTGTGAGCATCTTCCCATACGGAATGTGATCGGGTAGCGTGCAGGCGCGGCTGTGACGGCGCTCTCCTTGGCGAATGCACTGCTGCACCTTCAGCAGTTGCCGTCAGACCATCGGGCTGCTGTCACAACCCGGTGCTTGCCGAGACAATTTGTTCCCGTCCCGGTTCATTTCAGCACCGAAGCGAGGGGAAAGAAATGCACAACCGATTGCGGCGGTGCCTGCGGAGAATGTCGCTTGCGGCATTGATGCTGGCGGTAAACATCCCGGTCCACGCGGCTGATCTCGTCATTGCGATGCCGAACTGGCCGTCGGGCCAGGCGACGGCGAACATTCTCAAGGTCAGCCTGAAGCAACATTTCGGGCTCGATGCCGATGTGCGCGAGATGGGGACGCTTATTGCCTTTGCCGGCCTCGATTCGGGCGAGGTGGATATTCATCCCGAAATCTGGCTGCCCAACCTGGACAACCTGGTGAAGAAGTATGTCGACGGCGCCGGCACGGTTGCCATCAGTCCCATCGGTGTGCCGGCATGGCAAGGCATATGCGCTACCCGCGAAACTGCCGACAAATTTGACATTCGCGACATTTCGGATCTCACCGACCCGCGCAAAACCGCCGCGTTGGACACGGATCGGGACGGACGCGGAGAACTCTGGATTGGCGCCGAGGGTTGGTCCTCGACGGCTATCGAGCGTGTCCGCGCCAATAGCTATGGCTACGCCGAGACAATGACATTGCTGGAGACGCCGGAGGATGTCGGAATGGCCGCTGTCGATGCCGCTGTCGCCACAGCTCAACCGATGGTGTTTGCCTGCTATGCGCCGCATCACGTGTTTGAACTGCACGAAATTGTCCGGCTTACCGAGCCGCCTTTCGACCCGGCAAAATGGAAGATCGTGCTGCCTTCCGAGGACCCGCTCTGGGTCTCGAAGTCCAGCGCGCCGGTGTCATGGGATACCGCACATTTCCACATCGCCTTCGCCAGCTCATTGCGCAAAAAATATCCTGACGTGGTCGCGTTCCTGGAAAAGGTCGACCTCAAGCCCGAGGACGCCACCAAGATGAGTTATGCGCTCCAGGTGGAGCGTCAGGATCCTTACGAGTACGCCAAACAATGGGTTGCCGCGCAGGGCGCTCGGGTGCAAGGGTGGGCAAATCCATGACCGGAAAGCTGACGATAGCAGGACGCGCCCAGCGTCGCTCCCTGACGGCAATTGTCGCGGTAGCGCTCGGTCTTGTCGCGGTGGCGGCGCTGGCTGCTGGAACCCAGGTTTTCGATCCGAAAACCCGCAAATGGGTGGACTACGACCGCGCCAAGGCGCGCAAATACTATGCCGCGCATAATCAGGTGCCAGAGGCGTTTCGCCCGCAGATGGTCAAGTTCCGCACCGCGGAAGTGCCTGGTACGATCATCATCGACGGCAACCAGCATTTTCTCTATCTGGTGCAGCCGGGTCAGCGCGCCATGCGTTACGGTATCGGCGTCGGCCGGGAAGGCTTTGGATGGGCCGGAATCGTGCGCGTCGGCCGCATGGCGGAATGGCCGACCTGGACGCCGCCAGCCGAAATGGTCGCTCGCGATCCGAATGCTGTCAAACATGCGGGAGGCATGCCGGGAGGGCCCGACAACCCGCTCGGCGCCAGGGCGCTCTATCTGTATGAGCGCGACCAGGACACGATCTACCGGATACACGGCACGCCGGAGCCGTGGACGATCGGGCTCGACGTGTCATCAGGCTGTATCCGGATGCGGAACGACGACATCACCGATCTGGCATCACGCGTCAAGGTTGGCGCCAAGGTCATCGTCCTCATGCAGGGGGCGGCACTTTACAAGGGCGTATGAAGCCCGGGTGTGTGAAGCCGGGTGTGTGAAGCCGGGCGTGTGAAGCCGGTGTGTGTGAAGCGGCATTCGGAGAGGGACCAAGCAATGTCGGCAAAACCTGCAGTGAGAACTTCGATCCGGGCAATAGCAATTGGATTCTTGGCGGGGGCCTTGAGCGCTTGCGTCAGCGCGCCGCCGCCGCCGCCTCAGGACCAGATGTCCAGGACCCAGGTCGAGACGGCCCCGGCGGACCTTCAGCTGCTTTGCGCCGACGCGGCCGCCAAGGCGAGCGGTGCCGACAGCACCAAAATACTTCCGGTTTCATCGAGCAAGATCGATTCCAATACCTATCAGGTCGAACTCGATGCCAGCGGCAAAAAGACAAGCTGCCTTGTCGATACGGACGGCAATATCAAATCCGTTCAGCCCACCTGATCCGCACTGGTCGAAGGATTTTGCGGCGATCTGACGATTGCCGCGAACCTGGCGTCGACTTTTGACGTGACGAAGTTGGCGACCAGCCGGGGTGAAAGATTCAGAAACCACGAGAAAAAGCCCGGCCGACCGCAGCGTGCCCCAACCCAGCGGCATCATCGTGATTGGCACGTTCGCGCATTGGCTGTACCATTCCTGCGCCGGGCGCCGAAATTGCGTGTTCCGGCAAGGGAGAAACGTCTATGTTACGATCAATTTCGCTTGCGGTTTTCCTGGCGGTCGTTCCTGCGACAGCCTTTGCGAATTCATGCCCGACCATCATGGCCGCGATCGACGCGGCGTTGCCGACAGCGACCATCGCCGAGGCGGACAAGACCAAAGTCAAGGAACTGCGCGCCCAGGGCGAGAAATTGCACGCCGCCGGCGATCATGCAGGATCAGAGGCTGCGCTCAACCAGGCCAAGTCGATGCTCGGCATATAGTTGCGGCAAGCCAACTGAGAGAAGCGTGGTTTTCCTGTTCGTCGATACAGTGATTTTGACAGATCAGTGATCGGCAGCGAACGTTCCCGTCAGTGGCGAATCGCAAACCTTTGAGACTAGCGGAAGCATCCCTCCCTTCGTCATCCCAGGGCGAAGCAATGAGCGAAGCGACGCGGCGCAGACCGGTCGAAGGGTAGCTGGCATCGTTGCGGATGCAAGCGCCGTTCTGGGCCGTTGCATTCCTCGGCTGATGTCACGGCATGGATCCCAGGGTCTCCGCGACGTCGCTTCGCTCCTGCTCCGCCCTTGGATGACGAAGGGAGGGGTGTTTCGGCTAATCCTGGAGGTTTGCGATTGCCACTGAGATTCGCTGCTGAAAGTGCTGTGGACCTACGCTGCCGACCAGTCGGGCAGACAAATCTCCAACGCTGGCGATTGGCATAAACCACCACGACTTCCTCATCCCAGGGCGAAGTAAGGAGCGAAGCGACGCGGCGCAGACCTAGGATCCATGCCGTTGCCTTGCGGCAGTGCTCCAGCGGAGCAGAACCAAACGCCTAGGCCGAGTCAGGCCCGAATGGGTTGGTTCACCCCAACCCGATGCGCCTGGCGCCTTGCCGGAACAGGGCTGCGGCGTCCGGCTCGAAGCGGAAGGTGCCGATGAAATCGTCGGCACAGTAGTTCGGCAGCGTCTTGCGGATGGCGGCCGCGAAAGTGCGGGCCTCGTCAAGCCGCCCCGCCAGCGCCAGGCAGTGCGCCGCGATCGCCAGGATGATGGCATGGGCGTTGGGACGGGCGGCGGCCTTCAGCGCCCATTCGGCGGCCTCGTCGAACTGGCCGAGGCGGACATGCGCCATCGCCCTGGCGCCGAGCATGCCAAACAGCAGCGGATCGAACGGGCTCAGGTGGCGCGAGTGATCGGATGAACCGATCGCCGCGTTCGGATCACCCGACTGCGAGTGGACAAACGAAAGCGCGTAGTGGCCGAGCGCAAAGTTGGGGCTGAGATCGACGGCCCGTTCCAGCTCGATGAGGGAGCCGTCCTGCTCGCCGCGCAACCACAGCGCCCGGCCCATGGCCCAGTGCGCGGCCGGATTATGATCGTCGATCAGAAGACTTTGGCCGGCGGTCTCGAAGGCGAGCGCGCTTTCCTGGTCGCGGTCTCCCCAGCGCTGAAAGGCGTTCTGCCAATGGGTGAAGGACAGGCCGGCATAGGCGCGGGCGAAGGTCGGATCGAGCTTCAATGCCATTTCGAAGAAATGCCGGGCCTGCTCGTTTTCCGTGCGGGTGAACCGATACATGTGCCAGAGGCCGCGATGGTAGGCTTCCCAGGCGTTCAGCGAGCTGGGGGCTTTCAGCATGGCGCGGTTGCGCTCGACCATCTCGATCTCGGCGGAGATCGACGAGACGATGCTGTTGCCGATATCGTCGAGGACGGCAAAGATGTCGTCGGGCCTGCGTTCGAAGGTTTCGGCCCAGACGATCCTGGCCGTGCGCACCTCGACAAGTTCGACGCTGACCGCGACACGGCCAGCCTGGCTGCGCACCGTCCCGGTGGCGACGTAGTCGACGTTGAGCCGCCGGCCGGCATCTTCCGGCGCGATGTTCTTTTCGGCCAGCGCAAAGACCGAGCCGCGGGCGATGACGAAGAAATCCCTGAGCTTGGCCAGACGGGTGATGATGTCGTGGGTGAGGCCGTCGGCCAATCCACCGCAAGAGGGGCCACCGCAAGAGGGGCCGCCGTGAGAGGGGCCGCCGCGAGGGCCGCCGATTCCGGCTTCCTCAACAAACGGCATTACCGCCAGCGAGGCCTTCGACGGAGCAGTATCGGGAAGCACAATTGACGCTTGCGCAGCTGCGGGCAACAGCGCCGGCTGCGCCCGGAGCGTCGCGGCAGGTCGTTCGCTGCGGATCGTCCGCCATGCCTCACGAACGGGTCCGAAATCGAGATCCTCCGAAGCAAACAGCTGCGCCGCCGAAGCAAGATGGTCCTCGCAGGCAGCGATCTGGCCGCGCCGCGCCAGGCTTGTCAGAAGTGCCACGTGCGCGCGCTCGTCGAACGGATTGAGTTCCAGCCATTTCTCCAGATGCGCGGACATTTCGTCGGCATCCGCCGGCAGCTTGCTGACGAGCTGTTCCAGAATGGCGGCGTGCCACGAGCTGAAGCGGCGGCGTTGCGCGATCAGCCAGCTGTTGAAATGCGGGCTGCGGTCGATCTCCAGCCCGTCGAGGAAGTCGCCGACGAATAGTCCGGACAGGGCCTGCAGCCGCTCAAGATCGAGCGTCTCGATGCCCCTGGCGGCGGCCGAGGCGACATCGAAGGCGTCGACGGAAACGCCCTTCAGATCGAGCGCGACCGTGTCGCCTGATGTTTCGATCCTGTGGCGATCCGCTTCGTCAAAAATGCCCCTGAGCTTGCTGAGGCACCAGCGAAGCTCGCCCCTCGGATCGTTCGGCACATCCCACAAAAGCTCGCACAGGCGGCTGCGGCCGACGGCATGCGGCGCGAGCGCCAGATAGGCGAAGAGCGCGCGCAGCTTGCGCGATGCCGGCAGTTGCACGGTGGCGCCCTCACGGATGACCGTCAGCGGCCCGAGCAGCCGCACCGACACCCCGGCCGCTGCGCCGTCCAGGCTCGATCGAGCGGATTCCACGTGCGTTTCCACGCTTGCTCCCACGCTGGCCAGTTGTCCTCTGTTTTACCATCGAAAGCGATCGAGGGCATCCGGCAACGAATTTTCCGCGCCGGTTGCCGGCATTGCCAGCTTTCCGGGCCGCGTTGACGGCAACGGACCGTATCGCGACAAGGTCTCGAAACCTCGCCGCCCAAGCCGCCGGTTTGTAACCGGCTCGTGACAACGAACACCTCGTGACGACAACAAAAAGGGGAGAACAGACATGTTGCAGCAACGGAAAATCAGAACCACGGCCGGTCGCGGCCGCTTGTTCGACAGCATTATCGACACGGTCGGCGACACGCCGGCGATCCGGATCAACAATCTCGGCCCCGATCATGTGACGATCTATGTGAAGGCCGAGTTCTTCAATCCGGCGGCGTCGGTGAAGGACCGGCTGGCGCTCAACATCATCGAGGAGGGCGAGCGCAGCGGCGCCCTGAAGCCGGGCCAGACGGTCGTCGAGGCAACCAGCGGCAACACCGGCATCGGTCTGGCCATGGTCTGCGCGCAGAAGGGCTATCCGCTGGTTGTGACGATGGCCGACAGTTTCTCCATCGAGCGCCGCAAGCTGATGCGCATGCTGGGCGCCAAGGTGGTGCTGACGCCGCGCGCCCAGAAGGGTTTTGGCATGTACAACAAGGCGGTCGAGCTCGCCAAGGCCAATGGCTGGTTCCTGGCCCGTCAGTTCGAGACCAAGGCCAATGCCGCCATTCACGAGGCGACGACGGCGCGCGAGATCATCAACGACTTCGCCGGATCGCGGCTCGACTGCTTCGTCACCGGCTACGGAACCGGCGGCACCGTCGTGGGTGTCGGGCGCGTGCTGCGCCGCGAGCGTCCCGAGATCCGGATCGTGCTGGCCGAACCCGCCAATGCCCAGCTCATCGGCAGCGGCAAGGCGCAGGAGCGCGGCGACGACGGCGCACCCGCCAACAGCCATCCGGCCTTCGAGCCGCACCCGATCCAGGGCTGGACCCCCGACTTCATTCCGGACGTGCTGCAGGAGGCGGTCGACGCCAGCCTCTATGACGAGGTCGTGCCGATTGCCGGGCCCGAGGGCATCAAATGGGCCAAGGCGCTGGCGCAAAAGGAAGGGATTTTCACCGGCATCTCCGGCGGAGCGACCTTTGCCGTGGCACGCCAGATCGCCGAAAAAGCCGCACCCGGCTCGGTGATCCTGTGCATGCTTCCCGACACTGGCGAACGCTACATGACGACGCCGCTGTTCGACGGCATCGAAGCCGAGATGGACGATGAGGAGATCGCGCTGTCGCGCTCGACGCCGGGCTGCCAGTTCCCGGCCGAATGATTGCGCATCGGGAGCAACGCGGATGGACGCCATGCTGAAAGCCGCCGGCACTGCCGGTACGATTGCCGAAGAAACGCTCGATCCCTTCGACTGGGCCGATGTGCAGGCGCTGTCGCACCGGATCGTCGACGACGCCGTCGACTATCTGCGCGATATCAGAGAACGCCCGGTGTGGCAGGAGATGCCGGCGGAGGTGAGAGAGTTTTTCGCGGCACCACTGCCGCGATCGCCTCAACCGCTGGCCCAGGTCTATGGCGAGGTCGCCCGCAACGTGATGGCCTACCCGATGGGCAACATCCATCCGCGCTTCTGGTCCTGGTACATGGGGTCGAGCAATTTCACCGGGGCGCTCGGCGATTTCCTGGCGGCGATCCAGGGCTCCAACCTCGGCGGCGGCAACCATGCCGCCGCGCTGATGGACAGCCAGGTCGTCGACTGGTGCAAGCAGATGATGGGCTTTCCGCAATCGGCCAGCGGCACGCTGGTCAGCGGCGGCTCGATGGCCAACATCATCGGGCTGACCGTGGCCCGCAACGCCAGGGCAGGCGTCGACGTGCGCGAGCATGGCGTTGCCGCCATCGACCAGCCGCTGCGTTTCTATGGCTCGGACCAAGTTCACTCCTGCCACCGCAAGGCGATGGAGGCGCTCGGCCTCGGCAACCGGGCGCTGCGCCGCATCCCGACCGATGCCGGATTGCGGATCGACATCGACGCGTTGCGGTCGGCGATCGCCGCCGACCGCAACGCGGGTTTTCGGCCGGCCTGCGTGATCGGCACGGCCGGCACCGTCAACACCGGCGCGATCGACGATCTGCAGGCGCTTGCAAGGCTGGCGGCGCAGGAGGACCTCTGGTTCCATGTCGACGGCTGCATCGGCGCGCTGATCGCCATCGCGCCGGAAAATTCCCACCGCGTTGCCGGCATCGAGCAGGCCGACTCGATCGCGCTCGATCCGCACAAATGGCTGCACGCCCCGTTCGAGGTCGGCTGCGCGCTGGTGAGGGATGCTTCAGCGCATCGGAACACCTTCGCAGTGACTCCGGAATATCTCGAATCGACGCCGCGCGGCCTCGCGTCGGGCCAGTGGCTGCATGATTTTGGCCTGCAGACGTCACGCGGTTTTCGCGCGCTGAAGGTGTGGATGGCGCTGAAGCAGCACGGTGTCGAGAAATTCGGCCGGCTGATCGACCAGAACATCGCACAGGGACATTATCTCGGCGCGCTGATCGAGGCCGAACCGCTGCTGGAACTGGTCGCGCCGCCGAGAATCAACATCGTCTGTTTTCGCTACCGTAGCGACGGGCTGACGGGGGAGCGGCAGAAGGCGCTCAACACCGAGATCATGCTGAGGCTGCAGGAAGGCGGCATCGCCGCCGTTTCGGACACGACGGTGCACGGCCAGCATTGCCTCAGGGTAGCGATCAACAACCACCGCACCCGGCGCGACGATCTTGACCTGCTGGTGCGCGAGACGGTGCGGCTCGGACAGGAGGTTTTGAACTTCCCGTAGTGCTCTACGGCGCCCCCCTCTGTCCTGCCGGACATCTCCCCCACTTGGGGGGAGAT
>SAQR01000138.1 GCA_004020365.1 Mesorhizobium sp. | reverse complement strand
CCGCACAGGGCGCCGCACAAAGGCAGGCCGGCGGCGCCCGGCGTGCCGCCGACGAGCTCGAGCGGTATCTCGACGACGCGCTCGGAGGCATCGCGACCGATCGAACACAGGGGCGCTGAACCATGTCGAAGACGGTCGCCGTACCCATGCTTCGGCCTGCAGCACCGGCCGGAATCCGCTCCGCGGACTCCGGCCCGCCGTTCGGGTGGGCGATCCCCGTTCCGGTTTTCAGCTTGTCCCCCGTTCTCCCGGTCCTCGCCGGACAGGCAGGGGCAGGACGAGGCCTGCCCTGCCTTCCACTGGAAGGGAAAGAAGGGTGGCCGCTTGAAAAGGAGCTGATGCGGCATGGTTGAAGCGAGGATTGAGGGGGCCGGGCTCAGCCTGGCCGAAATTACAGAGCGGCATATCGCGGCGCAAAATTAGTGTGGCCCTGGGTTCTCAGAAGGCGCCTATCGTGACCCTTCGAATATCCCGGAAAGGGCCGCTGCATCAGACATTTAAGCGTTCCGGTGCCCGAGGTTAATTTTCGGCGCGCTTTCACACTCAGAGACGACGGTTGATCAGAGTCTCATCCGCGGGTTGGAACATGAGAGACTACTTGATCTGAAGTTCCGGAGTTCCGGGAATTCATGCTTGTCCACCTTCCTCCGACTAACCCCGCCCCTGCCGTCGCCGCAGGCCAGGCAAAGGCTGCGAGCGTTCCAGGCTCAGGCTGGGATCAAGGGTAAAGAGCTCCCGCGCGCGTCCGACGCCACGCAACGCGAACCGGCCGACTGAAACGAGCTTTTCCCGCTCCTCGCCGAGTAGCAGCTCGGCGAATTCCGATGAGCAAAGCATATTGCGACCGGCCGACTCGCACATGGAGCTGATCCGGCTGACCTCATTGACCGGTTGGCCGACAACGGTGAAGTCGAGACGGTCCGGAGTGCCGATATTGCCGTAGAAGACCCTGCCGGCATGCAGGCCCAAGTGAATGTCGGCGACAGAAAGACCATCGTTTTTGCGGCGTTTGGCAAGCTGCAGCAGCCGTGTGCGCATGTCGCGTTCTGCCTCCAACGCGGCGCGACAGGAATATTCGGGCCGTGAACTGGTGAAGATGGCCAGGACTCCATCTCCGATCAGTTTCAGCACATCGCCGCCGGCGGCCTTCACTGCGCCGATGACCGCTTCGGCGTAGTCATTAATCAACGGCACGAGTTGATCGTTTTGAACCGACTCGGACAGGTTCGTATAGCCGGTAATGTCGGAGAACCAGAGTACGGCGTTGATCCTCTTCACCGAGCCGTGGCGGATGCCGCCGCTCAGCACCTGGCGACCGGGGCCCCGGCCGAGATATGCCTCGACCAGCGTCTTGGTGAGCCTTGTCTGCGCAGCCGAACGAACCGCCAATCCCAGAAGCGGTGTAAGCCGGGACAGAACAGCGACTGCCTCCTCCGAGAATCCGCCCGGCCGCGCTGTGGTCCAGCGGGCGTAGAATGCATCGACATCCTCCACCCTCATCGCCTGCCGGATACGATAGACGATCGCAAGGTAGTCCGTCTGGCCGGCATCGCGCAGTTCCTCGATCGCCGGAAAGCCGCGCGTTTCGCCTGCTTCGAGCCGGCAGCGTAGGGTCAGTTCACGTCGCCGCAACATTTGCAGAAACGGGCTGCGCTTCCACAACTCCGCTCCCTTGCCCTCACGGCTCGACGGGTATTCTTCTTCGCGGAAGCTGATCGACTCGTCCTCGTCCCAGAAGAAGGCGCGTGCCTCGTGCATTGGGTGCAGCGTGTCGATCATCACAAACGCCTTGCCCAGCGGCAGCCCTGCTTCGACGCAACGCTCGCAGAAGGCCTGTACAAGCGATTCCTCGCTGCGGATGCCAAGCAGCCCAGCCTCCGCGAGCCAGGTGGCAATTTCATCGCAATCGCTGATCTTCATTGCCGACGATAGCTTCCCATTGCACCGCAAAAACTGCGTCAGGGTGTTTTATATCACATGCGTGGTCAACGGAGCACAAGCACGTCACCCGATGACAAGCTGATGCTTGCTGTCCTGGATCGGATGTTGTCGGTGCTCCAAATGGGGATTTACGAGTCTCGGCGCGGACTCTGAACCGCGGCACGGACTCTGAACCGAACCGAGTAATGTTACCGCAATTCCGACAGGATGCGCACCCAACCGCGTATTCCCTTGCGAAGCCGATCGACATCGTACCGCTCGTTAGGGGCATGAATGGCATCGTCGGCGAGGATGAAGCCCGTGACGATGCAATTGACGCCAAGGCGGTCGGTGAGGAGCCCGACCAGTGGAACGGTGCCGCCTGTTCCCTTGATCAGCGTCGGCTCTGGCCATTCTGCATCAAGCGCTCGCGCCGTGGCTGCGATGTAGGGGCTGGCTTCGTCACCGACACCGCCGAGTTCCCGCCGGCCCCCTCGAACACAACCTGACAGCCGGCAGGAAGGCGAGCCTCGACGAAGTCTCGAAACAAGGCGCGGATATGTTCCGGTCGCTGACCACCAACCAGGCGGAACGACAGTCGAGCTGTGGCCGATGAGGGTAGAACCGATCGTTCGCCGGGGCCTATATTGCCGCCCACGATGCCGTTGAAGTCGATGCCAGGACGGCCCCACATCAACTCGACCGTACCGTATCCGCCTTCATCATGTCCTCCGGCTACCGAAACGCCGGCCAGAGCCCCAGTGAGATCCAGAGCTTCCCACTGAACACCCGACATTTAGCCCGACGGGCGGCTCAAGCGGCGGCCCATGCTATGAGGCTGCAAACATTTATCCCCGAGATCCGCGCGTTCACCTCAGTCGGTTTCGAGACCTTCGCGAGCATAAAGGATCCAGGATCGAT
>SAQR01000137.1 GCA_004020365.1 Mesorhizobium sp. | reverse complement strand
GGTGGGGGCGGTGGGGGACCTGTACCGCTGCAGCGGGGCCACGAGCAGCGACTCGAGCCATGCGCCACGCTGCAGGACCTCGATTTCGGGCCAAGCCTCGAGCCCGCAACTCGCCTTGCTTCTCGGAAATCATAAGGCTTTGTGGGGCGGTTAAGCAGCGCGATATGGCCGCGGCGATACGAAGTTTTCATCTTTACCCTGTTCAGACGGTCAGGCTGCCTTCGCCGCCGGCTTGGCTGCCTTGACACGGGTTATACTGCGGCGACCGTCGACGCCGATCGGAACGTCACCGTCAACCGTAGCGCGACGCACAACCCGGTGCTGGTCGCCATAATCGTTGACCGCATAATGCTGGGTAGCACGGTTGTCCCAGATAGCGACGTCGCTTACTTGCCAGCGCCACCGCACGGTATTTTCCGGGGCAGTGACGTAGGACTGGAACACCTCGTAGAGTTTGGCGGAATCGCTCTTGGAAAGGCCGACGAGGCGCTGCACGAAATTGCCGAGCAGCAGCGACTTCTCCCCGGTTTCCGGATGGACGCGCACGACCGGATGCTCGGTCTCGTAGATCGTCGATGTGAAGACTTCCTCGAAGTGCCTCTTCTCTTCGGCTGTGGCGCGCGGGCGCACGGCTGCGTAGTCGTAGGCATTGCTATGAATAGCCCACAGATTGTCCGCCAATATTTTGAGCGGCGCCGGCAGATTCTCGTACGCGGCGTGCGTGTTGGACCAGATCGTGTCGCCCCCCGCCGCCGGAATGACGACGCCACGTAGGACCGAGAATTTCGGATAGGCATCGACGAAAGTCACATCGGTATGCCACTGGTCTGCCCTGCCACCGCCACGGCCGGAATCGAGATTGAGGATTGAGGCCGTGCCGGCTGCCGGCCCCTGCGTGGGATGAGGTACAAGGTCACCCAGACGCCGCGCGAACAATTCCTGCTCCGCATCGTCGAGATGCTCCTTGTGCTTTAGAAGAAGCTGGTTGATGGCTGCTATCGCTGCGTCCGAAAGGTCTCCGCCAAGGCGAACGCCTCTGATTTCAGCAACGTCGGAGTCAAGAATGGTCCGGTTGACAAGGACTGGACTGCTCATGGGTTCTCCTGTTTGATCTTGAAAGGGATAGCAAGTCACATCCGGCCAGCGGATGTCCGCGCTGCGTTGAAAAGTCTCATCGCTAGTCGACAGAGCTATCGAACAGGATAATTGACGTAAACTATAGAAAGAATGTTCTAATTTAAACTGGCTCGACGAAAGAGCAGTCTCCGTTGCTCCGGTCTCGGTGTTGAGTTCTCTAAGGCTGCGCCACACCTTGGTCCCCACGCCGGCATATGATCTCATTGTGCAGCCCCGTGCTCGCACGCCCCGTAGTGGCGAAACTAATTGCAAGCTGCTGCAACACGCCCCCCTGGCGGCCTGCACCGAAACGACGACAGGGGTGCATCTGATTAGCCGTGAACCCAGGTCTCAAAAACCATCCGGCGTGACGAGCGGACGCACCGCACGTGTGCACCCGCCTTGTGGGGCAGGGTTGCCTTTCTCAATCCCGGCGTTGGTCGACGTCCCAATGAGCAGCAAGCTATTATCGGCCGCCGAATCTTGGTGGCTTCGTCGAGAGCCTCAATCAACCAAGCGGCGAAAGCCTCGCTAGAGTCTCGCCCGCCTGTCGCTATGAAGCAGTTGCAGGCAGCGCTGCTTCAGGCGCATGAACTCGCCCGATGCAATGATTTCCGTTGCCCTGGGTCTTTCGAAGGGCACTGTTTCGATTCCCTTCTTCTTCGGCGCGCTGCTTGATGCCGACATACGGTTTCTTGACCTGCCGCCTGAACGGATGCCGAAGCGGGTCCCCCGCCAGCGACCCCGACAATCCACTGTTCCGCAACTGCTGAAGAGCCGACTGCGCTCGCATCCCGATGCTGCGCAACGGCACTATGCCGACATTCTGGAGACCGCAGCCGCATGAGCCTCGAGATGTTCCGCCGACCGTCGACAAAGGCGTCCTCTCGCCTGCGTCCGCCATTTGCGTCAGTGCTCGATCTGATTGGGGAGACGCCGGTCGTCGAACTGAAGAGCTTCGATACCGGCAGGTGTCGTCTCTTCGTGAAGCTCGAAAGCCAGAATCCCGGCGGATCGATCAAGGATCGCATTGCGTTGTCGATGATCGTTAATGCCGAACAGCGTGGCCAGCTCGCGCGGGGCGGTACAATCATCGAAGCGACCGCTGGCAACACAGGGCTCGGCCTGGCCTTCTGGCGGCACGAAGCGCGTGATCGCGTGTCCAAAAGCTGACAGCGTCAGACAAATGTCAGGTTCATTACAACCAACATCTGGGCACTGTCGAGGTTTTTCGAAGCAATGGGCGCTAACTGCGCGCTGAGCGCGTTGGCATGGCTTTTGAGACTGAGTGACTGTGACTGCACTCAATGGGGCAAGACGAGCGATCCGCTCCTCCCTGAACCCGTGTGCCGTCTCTGAGAGGAAACCAGCTCGTGCAGAAACCTTTGGAAATAGCTTTGGACCGCAACGTGGTATTGCAGATGGAGTCCCCGGCTCCTTCGATTAAAGTCGAGAACTGGCTGCGTGGCGAGCCCCTCACCAGCTTTGAGCCCGGCAAAGTGTGCATAGTCGAATTTTGGGCAACTTGGTGCGGCCCGTGTGTGGACGGGATGCCCCATCTGATCCAGTTGCAGGAGAAATACAAGGACAACGGCGTTGAGATCGTCGGAGTCGCGGCTTCTGAAGACGCTCCAACGGCCGACGAGGCCCGAAGCACGTTGGACGCTTGGTTGACCGAAAAATTCCCGAATCTGAACTATCGGATCGCATTCGACTCCACAGGCGAAATGGACAAGC
>SAQR01000136.1 GCA_004020365.1 Mesorhizobium sp. | reverse complement strand
GGCCCGAGCTGACGGTCGGACAGGATGATGATGTTGTAGCCGCCGGCGACCGCCGCCTCGGCGCGCTCGCACAGCCGGTCGATGGCGCCCTGCATGCCGGCCGCGCCTTCGTTCGAAGCATAGGTGATGTCGATCGTCTTGGTGTCGAAACGGTCCTCGGTGTGACCGATGGAGCGGATCTTCTCAAGATCGCCATTGGTCAGGATCGGCTGGCGCACCTCGAGCCGCTTGCGACGCGAATTGCCGACGAGGTCGAAGATGTTCGGCCTCGGCCCGATGAACGACACCAGGCTCATCACCAGTTCCTCGCGGATCGGGTCGATCGGCGGGTTGGTGACCTGGGCGAAGTTCTGCTTGAAATAGGTGTAGAGCAGCTTCGATCTGTCCGACATCGCCGAAATCGGCGTGTCGGTGCCCATCGAGCCGACCGCTTCCTGGCCGGTGGTCGCCATCGGCGACATCAACAGCTTGGTGTCTTCCTGGGTAAAGCCGAACGCCTGCTGGCGATCGAGCAGGCTGACGTCCCTGCGCAGCGCCCGCGGCTCGACCGGCTTCAGGTCTTCGAGGATGAGCTGGGTGTTGGCGAGCCAGCTCTTGTAGGGATGCCTGGTCGCGATCTCCGACTTGATCTCCTCGTCGGAAACGATGCGACCCTTCTCCAGGTCGATCAGCAGCATGCGGCCGGGCTGCAGCCGCCACTTCTTGACGATCCTTTCCTCCGGCACCGGCAGCACGCCGGCTTCCGAGGCCATGATGACGCGGTCGTCGTCGGTGACGATGTAGCGCGCCGGGCGCAGCCCGTTGCGGTCGAGCGTGGCGCCGATCTGGCGGCCGTCGGTGAAGGCCACCGCCGCCGGCCCGTCCCACGGCTCCATCAGGGCGGCGTGGTATTCATAAAAGGCCTTGCGATCTTGATCCATCAGCTTGTTGCCGGCCCAGGCCTCAGGGATCAGCATCATCATTGCGTGAGCGAGCGAGTAGCCGCCCTGCGTCAGGAATTCGAGCGCATTGTCGAAACAGGCGGTGTCCGACTGGCCCTCATAGGAGATCGGCCACAGCTTGGAGATGTCGTTGCCGAACAGTTCGGAATCGACCGAGGCCTGCCGCGCCGCCATCCAGTTGACGTTGCCGCGCAGCGTGTTGATCTCGCCATTGTGGGCGACCATGCGATAGGGATGCGCCAGCTTCCACGACGGGAAGGTGTTGGTCGAGAAACGCTGGTGGACGAGGATCAGCGCCGTCTCGAAACGCGGATCGGTCAGATCCTTGTAATAGGCGCCGACCTGATAGGCCAGGAACATGCCCTTGTAGACGATGGTCCGCGATGACATCGACACGACGTAGAAGCCATTGTCGACGCCCTTGGTCTCTTCGTGGATACGACCGGAAATGACCTTGCGCAGGATGTAGAGCCGCCGTTCGTAATCGTCGTCGCTCTCGATCTCGGCGCCACGACCCAAAAACACCTGCCGCTGGACCGGTTCTGAAGCAGCGATATCAGGCGCCTTTGACAGCGATGAATTGTCGACCGGCACGTCGCGAAAGCCGAGCAACGGCTGGCCTTCGAGCTGCGCGACCTCGGCGATGATGCCTTCGATATGCGCCTGAAGCTCAGGATCGCGCGGCATGAACACATGGCCGACGGCGTAATGGCCGGGCTTGGGCAGTTCGACGCCCTGGCTGGCCATCTCCTCGCGGAAGAAGCGGTCGGGAAGCTGCACCAGCACGCCGGCGCCGTCGCCCATCAGCGGGTCGGCGCCGACGGCGCCGCGATGCGTCAGATTTTCGAGCACCGCCAGGCCGTCCGTGACGATTTGATGCGACTTCACGCCCTTCATATTGACGATGAAGCCGACGCCGCAGGCATCGTGCTCGTTGCGCGGATCGTAGAGGCCGTGGGCGGCGAACCCGGTAGGGGTCCGCCCGATCCTGGTCAGGCCAGTGGCGATGGACGGATTTTTGACGGCTGGCGCTTTCGTCTGCGCGGCCGGGCCGTTCGTCGCAGATGGCGTCACTTCCGTCATCGTCCTGTCCTCCGTTCTTGCCTGGCGCAGAGACAGGCGGTCGGCTGCGTCCCCCGTCTTCCCGGGATCGGTGGGCAGCGCCGAGCTTCATGTTGCCAGCCTTACTCCAGTGCCATCTTTGACGGGTCCGGGAGACCCTTAGCGGCAGTATGTTTTGGTGAGTTGATCAGGCACGTCTTCTCCTTGCTCGGTCACGTGTTTGCGGATAACGGCGAGGCTGGGCTGGACGCCTGGGCCGGCCTATTTGTACAACCACGTCAGGGAAATGGACGAATTGGCCAGTAAGCCATTCGACTATCGCCCCTCTTTGGTTTCCTCCTTGGCCGCCCCCTTTCACCTTTTGGGAAAATCCTCTTGCGGAGCCACACAGAGAGCGCCGTAACAAACCTTCTCACCCTTGTAGTTGGCCAGAGCCTGCAGCAACTCGGGTAGAAGGTGCTGTTTCAGGTCGTCCGAGACAGGCTCCGGACCCTCCAGCGCTTTCAGTGTCTGCTCGAGCAACTCGATGGCGCGATCTTTGTTGCCGCTCTCATGATAGTACTGAGCGACCACCGGATAAGACAGGAACTTAGAGCCGCCGCCTTGCGGCAGTGCCACGATGTGTTTGGACAGCTCTTCGCCCATCGCGAAGCGCTCAGCAGACGGAAAGCCGGAATAATCAAAGCCCGGCGCGAAGAGTTGGTATAGCGCCCAATACATCCATCCCTCGGACTTTCTGTCGATCGCGTCGCGAACGAATTGGCGCATTACGGGCAAGCCGGCCTGCATGTCGCGCATTCTGTGAAGCAACAGATTGACATGACTCACTCGGAAGTTGAGTTTGTCCGGTATCAAGGCGATGCCTTCTTCAATCGCCGAGAGCGCCGTCTTCCAATCCTCGGCCTCCATTGCCGGCCGAAGTTTGTCGTATATGGGCTTGGTCAGCGCTTGTTCGCGCGCTATGGTTTCGCCTTCCGCAATCCGCTCCGTATCGGCGGATTTTGCCTGATCGCTGGTGCGCCAGCTGCCGTTAAGCACCTTCGGC
>SAQR01000135.1 GCA_004020365.1 Mesorhizobium sp. | reverse complement strand
CCCACCCCCACCCCCCTCGGAGGCCGTGACATCGGCTTCGTCTTCCAGGACCCGTCGGCCAGCCTCGATCCGGTCATGGCGGTTGGCAAGCAGATCGCGGAGGTCGCGCGCACGCATCTCGGCCTTGCTTGGTCGCAATCCTATGCCAGGGCAAAAACCCTGCTTGAACGCGTCCGCCTGCCCGACCCGGACGCCGCTTTGCACGCTTACCCGCACCAGCTTTCCGGCGGCCAAAAACAGCGCGTGGCGATCGCCGCGGCGATTGCCGCCGGTCCGAAACTGCTGATCGCCGATGAGGCGACCAGCGCGCTCGACACCATCGTGCAGGCCGAGATCGTCGCGCTGATCCGGCAATTGGTGGCCGAGGACGGCATGACGCTGCTGTTCGTCAGCCATGACATCGCGCTGGCCGCCGAGCTGGCCGAGCGCATCGCCGTATTCCGGCGCGGCGAGTTGGTCGAATTCGGTGCGACGGCGCAGATCGTCGCCAGCCCGCGCCACGCCTACACAAGAGCGCTGCTCGACGCTCATCTCGGCCTCGACGCCGAACCGCTGCTGCGCCCGGCAGGAGCATCGAGGTGAGCGGTCCATTGCTGGCCGTTTCCGGGCTGACCAAACGATATCGTCGCGGCGGCAAGATGATCGCAGCCGTCGATGATGTCTCCTTTCACATTGAGGCCGGCGAGACGCTGGCGCTGGCCGGGCCTTCCGGCAGCGGCAAGTCGACGATCGCGCGACTGCTGCTGCGGCTGATCGAACCAGACGCCGGCCGCATCGAATTCGAAGGCGGCGATTTCCTGTCCTTGAGCGGCGCCGCCTTGCGCGCCCGGCGCGCGCGCGTGCAAATGGTCTTCCAGGACCCGCTCGCCGCCTTCAACCCACGCGCCGGCGTCGGGCGCGTGCTTGACGATCCTTTGCGCATCCACGGCATCGCAGCCCGATCAGAACGCCCGCGCCGCATCGCCGCTTTGCTCGAGCGCGTCGGCCTGAGCACTGATCTCGCCGCTCGTGCCATCCATGAGATCTCGGGCGGTCAGCGCCAGCGCATCGCGATTGCCCGCGCCATCGCCACAAACCCGTCGCTGATCGTGCTCGACGAGGCAGTGTCCGCGCTCGACGTATCGGTGCGCCGGCAGATCCTGCAATTGCTGCTCGATCTGCAACGCGAGCAACGGATCGCCTACCTGTTCATTTCGCATGATCTCGGCGTCATCAGCGCCATCGCCCATCGCGTCGTCATTCTCGATGCCGGCCGCGTCGCCGAGAGCGGCAACGCCCGTGCGGTCATCGGTGCCCCGCAGTCGGCGATCGGCAAAGCGCTGGTGGCGGCAGCGCCAAAACTGAACAGGGCCGGCACGCAGGGCGCAACGAACCGTCAGTAACCCAGCGCGCAACCATCTTTGCGTGGATCGGACGCGCCGGTAAGCGTGCCCTTGTCCCAGTCGATCAGCACCAGCTGGCCGCCGCCATGCGGCTCGGTTGGGATGGACACGTCGTGGCCGCGCTCGCGCAGGCCGGCAATCGCCTCGGCCGGAACGCCACGCTCCGCCTCCACAGTGTTCTGGCGGTAAAACACGCGCGGCGCATCGAGCGCCTCCTGCGGGTCCATGCCGAAATCGATCATGTTGGTGAGCAAATGGACATGGCCGAACGGCTGGTAGCCGCCGCCCATCACGCCGAACGGCATGACCGCCCGGCCCTTGGCTGTCACCATGCCCGGCATGATGGTGTGCATCGGGCGTTTTCCCGGCGCGATGCGGTTTGGGTGGTCCGCCGCCAGGCGGAAGCTGCTGCCGCGGTTCTGCAGGACGACACCGGTCCTAGGGCCGACCACGCCGCTGCCGAACGAACCAAAGGTCGAGTTGATGAAGCTGACCGCATTACGGTCACGGTCGACCACCGAGATGTAGACGGTATCGCTCGGCTGAAGCTCCAGGCGAGGCAGATGCGTCATTGCGCGCGCCGGATCGATCTCGGCGCGAAGCTGGTCGGCATGGGAGCTGGACAACAACTGCTCTACGGGAACATGGACCTGGTTCTGGTCGCCGATGAAATTGTCGCGATCCTGATAGGCAAGCCGCCCCGCCTCGATCTCGAGATGAAAGCGCTCGGCGCCGTTCGGCTCCAGCGAGCCGAGCGAGAAGCCCGACAGCACATTCAGCATGATCAGTGCCGTCAGCCCCTGGTTGTTCGGCGGCATCTGATGGATGTCGTAGCCCCGGTAGGATGCGCCGACCGGCCTGACATAATCGCCCTTCGTCGCCGAAAAATCGTCGAGCGCATGCAGCCCGCCGAGAGCACGCAGACGCGACACCATGTCGTCGGCGACCTCGCCATCATAGAAGCCGGCGCGGCCACGGCGCGAGACGATGCGCAAGGTCTCGGCCAGTTGCGGCTGCCGGTGCAGCTCGCCGGCCTGCGGCGCCTTTCCATCCGGCAGAAAAATCCGGGCGGCATGTTCGTCGGCGGCCAGCAAGGCAGCACTTTCGGCCCAGTCGAAGGCGACGCGGTCTTGGACGACATAACCCTGTTCGGCGTAATGTATGGCCGGTGCGAGCGCGGCGTCGATGCCCTTTCTACCGTGATCCTCGAGCAGCCGGCACCAGGCGTCGACGGCGCCCGGCACGGTGACCGCGTGCGGACCGGACTCAGGCAATTCGACATGCCCCCTGTCCAGATACCACTCAGCCTCCGCTGCTGCCGGTGCGCGGCCGGAGCCGTTGAAGGCCAGAACCTCGCCCTGGCCGTTGGGACAATAGAGGACGAAACAGTCGCCGCCGATGCCAGTCGATTGCGGCTCGACCACCGCCTGCACCGCCGCAGCGCACACGGCTGCGTCCATTGCATTGCCGCCGGACCGCAGCATCTCGATCGCCGCCAGCGTCGCCAGCGGGTGCGATGTCGCGGCCATCGCTTCCGTCGCACGAACCGGCGAGCGCCCGGGGAGTTGGAAATCACGCATGCAGTTCAATAGCCTCCGACCAACAAGATGTGAACTGGCAACAGCAGCCGGGCTGCGCCACCGAAAGCAGCACGATTACCATGGCAGCGCAACGCTGGGAGAGTGCCGGCCTCAATCAGCGAATCTGAAACTGTCCATGGTGTAATCGGGGTAGGCATCCAGACTGTCGAAAAGCTCCGCCAGGTCAGGGGTTTCCGCCAATATTCCAGACAAGACCAGCGCAGTCGCCACGCCGGCACCAATTCCACCGGCGACATCGTGTTCGACGCTGTCGCCGACACAGACCACGCTGCTGCGGTCCGGGTTGCCTGCCAGCGCCAGTGCGACATCAAAGATCGGCGTGTAGGGCTTGCCGATACGGGTGACGCTGCCGCCGAGGCTCTCGTAGAGATCCGCAAGCTGGCCGGCGCCAAAACGCGGCCCGACTGCCGTCAGCATGATCTTGTCGGGATTGGTGCAGAAGCACGGCACCTGCCGCATCGCTGCCGGCGCAAAGAGCCTGCGGTAGTGCTCGATGTCATAGCGGT
>SAQR01000134.1 GCA_004020365.1 Mesorhizobium sp. | reverse complement strand
AGATGTCCGGCAGGACAGAGGGGGGCGCCTCGCTCCGCCATCAAAGGTTCTGCACAGCCGTGACGCTCTAAGGTAACGGCATGGATCCCAAGGTCTGCGCGCGTCGCTTCGCTCCTTGCTTGCCCTGGGATGACGAAGTGGAGGGGAGGCTGAAAATCGCGGTCGTGGGCATCGCTGGAGGTTCGTGCGAGCGTTGCGCCGAGGGGGCCCACAGTACCGAATGGCGGGCGGCACAGATCCACTCCGGACGGGAAGGCCATATTTTTCTGACCTTTCCCGGAAACATTTCCGCCATGCCAGTGTTTAACGCACTGAGTGGGCGCGAGGCGCAGTTCCTCTGCGGCCATCCTCCTTTTGGAGTGTGACGATGCCGGCAACCGCCATGACAGAGGTCGAGGAGATCAGGATCGAGCCCGACGGGCTCGTTGGGCTGCTGGGCGTGCCGCACGGTGCGCAAGGCATCGTCATCTTCGCTCATGGCAGCGGAAGTGGACGGCTCAGTCCGCGCAACAATCACGTGGCCGCTGCACTTCGGCAGGCCGGACTGGCGACCCTTCTCGTCGACCTGTTGACGTCGATCGAGGAAGGCGACAGGAGAAACGTCTTCGACATTGACCTGCTCGCATCGCGGCTCGCGCTGGCAACGCATTGGGCGGCTGCGGAAGCACGGACCAGAAGCCTTGTCCCGCTCTATTTCGGGGCAAGCACTGGCGCCGCAGCCGCGCTGGTGGCCGCCGCACGCCCGGATGCAGGTATCGCGGCTGTCGTCTCGCGCGGCGGCCGGCCCGATCTGGCGATGGACGCGTTGCCGGCCGTGCGTGCCCCGACACTGCTTCTGGTCGGCAGCCTGGACGGGCCGGTGATCGGGATGAACGAGCGTGCCCTTGCCGCGCTGGGGGGCGAGAAACAGCTGATCATTATCGACGGTGCCGGCCACCTGTTCGAGGAGCCGGGCACATTGGACGAAGTGGTCAGGCACGCCACGCGATGGTTCCTCGATCATCTCGCGCCCCCGCAAAGGCCGGCGCAATGATCCTGGGTAGGCCAAAGCGCGAGCAACAATATGAATCCAGTTCCAAGTCGCCGAGCGGGTCGAAGAAACCCGAAGTGCACCACGCCATCCGGCCGCTCTTCCAACGCGAACGGGCCTGACCTATGGCAAATGACGTTCCGACGGTTCTTATCACCGGCAGCAGCGGTTTCCTCGGGCAGGCGATCGCGCGAGGCTTGATCGACCGCTACCGCATCATCGGCCTCGACGTCGCAAAACCGAAGCATGCCCCCGCCGGCATGGAAACGGTCGAGATCGATCTCACCTCCGATGAGGGCGTGGGCAGGGCTGTCCAGGCGGCACGGGAGCGCAGCGGCGGCCGTATCGCTTCGGTCGTCCATCTTGCTGCCTATTATGACACGACCGGCGAGGACAACCCGAGATATGACGCCGTCACCGTGCAGGGCACGCGCCGGCTCCTGAAGGCGCTGACGGCGGTCGAGACCGAGCAGTTCGTGTTCTCCAGCACGCTTCTCGTCCATGCGCCAAGCCCGGTGAAGGGCGCGAAAATCAATGAGGACTCGCCGCTTGACCCGGCCTGGGCCTACCCGAAATCGAAAGCCGAAACCGAGGCGCTGATTTCGAGGGAGCGCGGTCCGATCAAGACGGTGATCCTGCGGCTCGCCGGCGTCTATGACGAAGACTGCCGGGCGGCCTTTATTGCCCAGCAGATCGCCCGAATCTTCGAGCGCTTGCCGACCGCCTATCTGTTCGCCGGCGATATCACCGCCGGCCAGCCCTATCTGCACAAGGACGATCTCGTCGACGCGGTGGTGCGCACCGTCGACCGGCGTGCCGAACTTCCGGCCGAGACCGTGCTTCTGATCGGCGAAGAAGACACACCGTCATACGAGGAGATGCAGAAGCGCATCGGCCGGCTTGTCCATGGCGAGGACTGGCGGACCCTGGCGCTGCCGAAGCAACTGACGAAGCTGGGCGCCTGGGTGCAGACGGAGGTACTCGACCAGGACACCGACATCAAACCGTGGATGATCGAGAACTCGGACGATCATTACGAGATCGACATCTCGCGGGCCAAAACTCTGCTGGGCTGGGCGCCCAGCCACAATCTGCTGGACACATTGCCGGAGATGATCCGCCGGCTGAAACAGGACCCGACGGACTGGTATGCGGCCAACAAGCTCGATCCGCCGGTTGTCGCGGCTTCCGACCCCGAGATCGAACAGGCCGAAAGGCGCCTCAAGGGACCGCTCGAGCGAAGCAAGGAAGACGTCGAAGCGGCGATAAAACGGCATCGTTCCAAGACGCTCTGGGCGCCGATGACCAACGCTGCGCTTGGGCTGTGGCTGGTCACCTCACCAATGACAGTTGGCCTGTTCGATCCCGTCACGGCCGCAATGCCACCCGCACTGGGGCACGCTGTCGCGGAGCCGCAATTGCGCAACGCAGGCCTCGGCGTCAGCGAGATCGTTTCCGGCCTGCTGGTGACGGTCTTTGCGTTGCTCGGCATGTCCCGACGCTGGCGCTGGGTGCAGTGGATCACGGCGTCGCTCGGCGTTTGGGTGATGCTGGCGCCGTTGCTGTTCTGGACGACCAGCGCCGCCGCCTATGCCATCGACACGCTCGTCGGCATGCTGATCGTCGCCTTTGCGGTGATGATCGCGCCGACCCCTGGCATCAGCCGCCGCGCGCTGGCGGCCGACGACGACATTCCACTGGGCTGGACCTATTCGCCATCGACCTTCACGCAGCGGATTCCGATCGTGGCGCTGGCCTTCGTCGGCCTGTTCGTCTCGCGCTATCTCGCCGCCTTCCAGATGGGCCACGCGGATGGGCTGTGGGATCCGTTCTTCGGCCCCGGCGGCGCGCCGGTGCGCAATGGCAGCGAGGCGGTGGTGACGTCATGGGTCTCGAAGGGTTTCCCGATCGCCGATGCTGGGCTCGGCGCCTTCGCCTATTGCCTCGATATCCTCGCCGGCGCGATCGGCGACCGCCGACGCTGGCGCACCATGCCGTGGATGGTGCTCCTCTTCGGCTTGCTGATCATTCCGCTTGGCGTGGTCAGTGTCTCCTTTATCATCATCCAGCCACCGCTGATTGGCGCGCTGTGCACGCTCTGCATTCTCCAGGCCGCCGTCACGGTGGTGCTGATCCCTTACTCCGTCGATGAGGTGCTGGCGACGATCCAGTATCTCTGGGGCGCGACGAGGGCAGGTGAGCCGTTCTGGCGTACCTTCTGGATGGGCGGACCGGCGCTGTCGGAGAACCAGACGCCTGGACCCGACCTCGACCGTCCGGTTTTCGAGGTGCTGAAGGAATTTGTCACCGGCGGCGTCAATTTCCCGTGGACGCTGGTAGCAAGCACGCTGCTTGGCGCCTTGCTGATGACGACGCCATTGATCTTCGGCACGCAGCCACCGCTTTACTTCAGCGATCACGTCGTCGGCTGTCTCATTATCATGGTCGCAGTCACGGCGATGGCCGAAGTGGTGCGGCCGGTGCGCTTCCTCAATGTCGTGCTTGGCGCATGGATAGCGGTGTCCCCCTTCGTGCTTGCCGGCGGCGGAACCCTGGCGATCGTCGCGGACGTTGCGATTGGTCTGGCGCTGATCATGCTCAGCCTGCCGCGCGGCACCCGCAGCGACCAGCATTATGGCGGTTGGGATCGAGCGATTGTCTGAGCAACTCGACTTCAGCGCCTGAAGAATGCGGCGGCTCCGGATAATACTGATCTGTAGTGATCCTTGGCGCCCCCCTCTGTCCTGCCGGACATCTCCC
>SAQR01000133.1 GCA_004020365.1 Mesorhizobium sp. | reverse complement strand
GGCCCAGACCGAGCCCAACGCCGTCGCCGCCGTCGCCGCCCTTGGCGTCGCCGCTATAGCCGCCATAGGCTTCGCCGCTGTCGCCGTCGCCGCCCTTGCCGTCACCGCCGAGGCCTGCGCCGACAGCCACGCCGGTCGCGTCGCCGCCCTTGGCGTCGCCGCTAACCGCGATCGGCACGGCGTCGCCGCCATAAGCGCTGCCACCGTCTGATTTGGCGTCAGCGGAGCCGACGACAATCGGCACGCTCACCGCCACACCGCCGCCCTTGGCGTCGCCACCCTTGGCGTCGCCGGTATCGGCATCGCCGCCCTTGGCGCCGAAGCCACCGAAAGCGACCGTATCGCCAGCATGGCCGCCGTCGCCGCCGGCATCAATGCCTTCGTCGGACTTGGCGTAACCACCCTTGGCGTCGCCCTTGTTGCCGAAGTAGCCGTTATTCTGGACCGTCGCGCTGCCGAGATAGTCGTTGTCCTTCATGTCGCCGGTCTGGTTGATGATGGTGGCGCTATGCCCATTGCCAGCCCCGGCAAACGCACCGTTCAGGACGTCCGAGAAGCTGACGTCATCGCCCGGATCGAAGCTGATGTCGCCGTCGCGGCTGAACATCATGACGCCGCCGAGGCCGACATTCACGTCGTCGAGGTCAGCGAAATCGTCGTCCTGCTTTCCGTCCGACGTCGCGCTGGCGCTAACACTGGCGTTAACATTGGTGTTAACATTGGTGTTAACGTTGTTGTTGTTGTTGTTGTTATTGTTGTTGCTGCTCGAATTGCTATTGTTATTGCCGTTATTGTTGGTGTTGTTGCTGGTCGAATTGGCCGTAGCGTCGCCAATGCCGATACCTGCTCCGACACCCACACCTACGCCGACGCCGACACCGGTGGCGTCAGCGTCGCTCTTGGAGTCCGCGGTGGATTTTGCATCGGCATCGGATTTGGCGTCGGCGCTGGCGTCGCTCTTGGCGTCGGCGCTGGCGTCGCTCTTGGCATCGCCATCTCCGATATCGATTGTGGTGTCGTCATCGGAGACATCGCCGATGAACTGCCAACCGGTGTTGGAGTTATTGCTGTTGCGAGTAGTCATTGTCGTTCCCTCGGTTAGAGGCCGCGACAACCGAACCACATTCAATCTGACGTGGTCTTGGGCTGCTCGCGGCCGTTAAGTGTTCATGTGGTTGGTTTTGGATCGCCTGCGCCTAGGGGACTAAGGCCGGAGATCCGGTCATCGTCTGTTTGTATGGCGTCACCTCCCTTTGACGGGGGAGCGAGGCAACCAGATTGCGCACGAGTTTCCGCCTGCGCCGCCCAACGGTGCGGTCGCTCGCTGCTCTCGTGAATCTCTGGATGTTCCCCAAACTCCCAATACGGAACATTGGAAGTCTGTGACCGTCAGCCGTAAATTGTAAGCTGATAGTTGGAGCTAGCCCGTTTGGGACGATCTGCTCGCCATGAAGGGTTAAATCCCGGAGGGAAAACTAGGTCGGTAGCAATCGTGAATGGCGGACTTTGCGCGCCGCGCCGCGGTCTCCCAGCAATTGCCTAGCTCGTCAGGACTATATTTTTTCGCCTATTTTTGAGTTAGGAAGTCGTTAACGTGTGGCGTCCGGGTTAGGGGTTCCCGGCCTTTAGCGAGTGTTAGTAACGGGGTGGGCCATGAATGGGGTGGATGGGGTGGAGGCGAGCGGACGAGGTCGAGCTGATACAGCCGATAGGGAATCCTGGGCCCGACGAACCTTGCTGTTCATCGCCCCTGACGACACGATCTCCAAGTGCCTGGTGCATGCCGTCGAAAGAGAATTCCCGTGGATCGGGGCTGAGCGCGTTCGCGACCTGTCCGCCACCTGGACTGCGTTCGATCCTTCGGTTTCCCTCATTCTGATCGATGCGGTGTTTCTAAGCGAGATCGATTCCTGTTCCGCCCAGCTGGCCCGCTTCCACCCGGCAGCCATGACCGCTGTGATGCAGGACGATGGCAGGAGACCGCTTTCCCCCGATGAGGTCTTTGCGTCGCGAGTGGTGCGCGGCGTGCTTCCCATGAACCTGAAGCTGGATGTATGGCTTTCCGTGATCAGGCTCATGCTGCGCGGAGGCGAGTATTTTCCCTTGGCCATGTTTCAGCCGTACCTGAACAACGGCATGCCCCATAGCGACGCGAAGGAACTGAAGCCCGCCATCAAACGGCAAGCCGCACTCGAGGAGTCTGGCCAGCTGACATGTCGGGAGATTCAGATCCTGGAGATGGCGTCGCAGGGACTTCAGAACAAAACCATAGCCGCCGCACTTCGCCTTTCCGAACACACCGTCAAAATTCACATGCACAACGTCATCAACAAGCTGGGCGCCCACAACAGGACTGAAGCCGCAGCCCTTTTTCATGCCCGACGGGTTGCGGCCGCTGGAATGGTTCCCAGTGCGGATCGCCCGGTGATCTCAACTCTCACGTGAGCAGGTCGATGCCACGCTTCCAGGAGATTTTACTGCTTGTTGGTCAATTGAACTACACATGGACCAACACAGAAAGCTTGCTGATCTACCTGATTGCCGGTCTGGCGAAAGTAGACAAGGAGACTGCGATCGTCATTTTCCTGACGCTGAACACCACGCGTGCACGGATCGAGTTGGTCGAGCGGTTGGCGAAGATGGCGGGAACACCGGTCGAATGCCGACGCCAGGTCCTGGAGATTGCCAGTCAGCTTACCCGGCAGGGAAAGCTGCGCAACAAGTATAGCCACTGCATCTATTCGTTCGACGAAACGGGAACGCACGCGAGCACGCAACTCATGCGCATCTTCGACAGCAAGGATGCAATCAAATATGGGAAGATCGAGGAGCTCGACGATTCCGAGATGAAGCGGATCAGCGCCTCCATCCAGGCGATCAGCGCAATCAACAAGGATATTTGGCGGGTCGTCGAAAGCCATTCCTTTCCGCATTGAACGCTGTCCTGTGACGCGCGCATCGAGGTTGACTAGGCCACGATCGGGCCGCCATGACGTCTGCCTGGACGCATTATCGCGCAGAACTGGTGACGGTCGCGGAGAACCGTCGGGCAGAGGTCGCCAGATGGAAGATAGATCCGGTTTGCGCCGCGGCGAAAATCGCCGCGGGGCGATCAAGGCACGGGTGTCAGGTTCTTATCCGCGTCCACTTGCCATTTTCGGACTGGGACTGCCGAGCAAAATAACGGTACGACGTCCGTGACCAATTCCTGATCGCGCTCGTCCTGTTGTCCAGCACCAGGTCGCCCTTGCTGGTCCGCACCGTCAGGACCGTATGACCTGCGCCGCCAAGCGTCGCAACGGTCAGCAACAGGGCGGATGCGGGCCACCCGCGTTTCAGCAACTCGGCTTTCTTGAGGATGGCGAAATCCTCGCAATCGCCTTCGCCGGTCGGCAAGCCCCAAACGTCGGCTCGGCCTGCGGAGTCTCTGTCGCCTCTCTCCTTGATGCGGCGATTGACCGAACTGTTCACGCTCGCAAGTTCCGCTTCCAGCCTCGGCGTGAGTTCGACCGCTTTGACCTTGCCGCGGGTGCTGCAGAGCGCCGGATCGCGGGCGCAGAATTTGTAGAAGGCGGCCGGTGCAAAGGCGTAGCCCTGCGTGGCCATCTTCGTTGCTGTTCCAGTGGTTTGATTGCTGCAGCCGGCCAGCAAAATGGCCGCCGCGAGAAGCGCCGCTGAACGATTCACTTAGTGTCCCCTTTAGTAGGTCATCATAATGTTGAAGGGGGTTGGTAAATCAACCCTGAGAATCGCAATTGCGCAGGAACAAATTGTTTGCCATACTTAACAAAGTGTTACCGATGGTCGGCAACATTGACCTTTCGCGCAACCAAAGGGGACGGGAGCGCCTTTTTTCCCTCAAAAGGAGGAAGAAATGCACCTGTACCCTGACGTATCGAGCACGATTCTAAGAATACTGCTCCTTTCATCCGCCGCCTTCACGGTGGCAACGATCACACCGGCAACCGCGCAGCAGAGTCCACGTCCGCGGCTTGCGGCTGCACAGTGCCAACCTCTCACTGAAGCCAATTTCGCGCTTTGCTGTATTGCAGCCAACCGCACCAGCATTCTTTCCGCCGAACAGATCGACATGTGCCCGCCGATTACCACGGCCCTTGTCGCCGCCGCCTTGAACGATGGCGGTGATGGCGATGGCGACGGCGATGGCGACGGCGACGGCGACGGTGATGGCGACGGCGACGGTGATGGCGACGGCGACGGTGATGGCGACGGCGACGGTGATG
>SAQR01000132.1 GCA_004020365.1 Mesorhizobium sp. | reverse complement strand
ACAGCGCTGTTGAGGGCGCGCTCGCGAGCGGCTTCGCTACCGCCGACCTACACCACGCGGTGGGACACGACCTCCGCCTTTGATTGCGATGTCCTGCGCAGTGCCTTCAGAAAATCCGTCATCGAAGGAAATATCCCCGAGGACAAATGGCGAGCGATTGCCGCGCTTTTGATCAGCGACTTTACCGGGAGCAATGACGTCGATTCAGACTTGCTGGAATGAATTGTGCGGAAGTAGGTCTCCGATCAGGCGGACAATACCCGTGCTATCCACACGACTTGGCGCGAGCAAACCAGCTATTCCTCGTCCCTGAAACCCAGCAGCGACGCGTGGCGTATTTTGCTGTGGTCGCCGCGCAGATGCTTAATGCGCAGCTTGATGCCAGGCCCGACGCATTGCGTTGCCGGCCGTTTCTTCATGGCCTCGGGCGACGGACCGGCGTGTTCCGGGACCCGCTTCCACAGCCGTTCCTTCATGTCGCGGGCCAGGCTGATGAACGCCGAACCGACATACTTCCCTGTGCCGGGTTCCGCTAAAAGCACGAATGCCGCCTTGCCCGGCTCCCGTTCGACGCCGAGCAATTCGAATTCGTCGACCGTCCAGCTCTTGGTCTTCAGCCAGTTTGTTGTCGGGCCGCTGCGATATTTGCTGTCGGCGCGCTTGGAGACGATCCCCTCAATCCCGGCTTGGTCGACGAGGTAGAAGATCGCCTTTGGGTCACCGGGTATAGCCTCGCTGAACTGGATCCGGCTGTTCGGTTTGATGATGCCGTAGAGAATTTCGCGGCGCGCTTTGCAGCCGATATCGCGCAGGTCGTGGCCATTCAGATGCAGAATGTCGAGGGCGCCGAGATACATGGCATAGGGATCGTTGTGGACAGCCTTCTGAAGCGCAGCGAAGTCGGGCAAACCGGCCTCATTGGTGACGACCGCCTCGCCATCGATGATCGCGTTCTCGACCTCGAGCTCCCGGGCGGCTTGGGCTCCATTGGCGGAATGAACTCGAGCCGGCGGACGCCGGTACTTACAATTTTACGCACTTATTCGATTCTAGGTGGCAGGCTTACATTAGCCAGAGTGAACAGATCGTGATTCCGCGCGTAGAGACGTTCCACGACCAGCGCATCAGCCAAATGGATGAGCCCGCGCCCCGCGGAGGGGAAGGACGCGGGCTGATCGGGAGGGGACACCGATCTCGCAGCATTGGCTCACAGGAGAAGATGCTGCAGGAGTCGAACGCCTTCCCTGAGCTGGGTGTTCCATACGAAAGTCAAAAAAGCCCGCCGCACCTTTCGGCACGGTGGGCGATCAGTCGTTCACCAGGCACGGGGTTTGGGCGGGGGTGTGCCCGGATCGTGGGTAATCGTACGCGCTCCGGCTGCGTCGCGTCTACCAACCGGCGGTTGGTTGGGGCTTACCGCCCCAGCGCTTGTTTCGAAGCCGACAGAAGTTCTTCCTCGTCCACCACTCCGGCCATGTAATTGGCAATAATTCGGGACGCGAGCGTTTCGCGTTGTTGTTCCGATTGACCGTCAATCTTCAAGCGAGTGAACACGCGGCCAAGTAACGCCAGCTCGGACGGGTTAAAGACACCCGCATCCTCGGCTCTTCCACGAATCGGCATGACAAACCCCCTTCGCCCAGAGATTTTGTTCGTGCAGCATTATCATACACCAAAAATCTGCACCCCGTTGCAGAATCGCAGACGCGAGAAATGACAGAAACTCTCCGTAGGACTTCGATAGGTTCAGGCATTGAAGCTCGCTATTGAGTACCAACCAGACGGTACCGGAATTGATTGCGGATGTGGTCGTTGAAGAAGCGGCCCTTGGCGAAGGCGGCTCGGAATTCGGCGAACGTCTCCGGCGGCACGTCCTCAAATTGATAGCATTTACCGCTCGCCACGAACCACACAGAGAGGGTTCGGCGTTCCGGATCGTATTCCGTTTTGCGTATCGAGGTGGAAGGCATGACGTTCACGCCTGGTTCGGCCGGGAAGCGCCAGCTGGTCGCCCCGCTGGATCCTACCACAGCAGTTTAGAAGGCCGGTCAGTCAAGGGGGGTATGTAGGGCAGCTAAGGGGTTTCGTCCTGACCGGCCTTACCAATCGCTTCAAGCAATGAAGCGAGGGTTGGCGGCAGCTCTGGTTCGACCTTCAGCCCAATCATCCTTTGTACGTGACGACGATTGTCTTCGGTGCCGATCAGTTCCCGAACGGCCTCGGCAAGGGTCTTATGCCCGGCTCTATCACGCTTTGCCATGTCCTGAGGAGTCCCCGACAGTGGCTCAGCAACTTGCAGGTCACGGAATGGTTCCGTTAGGAGTCAGGAATGTTTGGGAGCTGGGCTAGGCTCACCGACTGTTCGAAGAGTTGGCAGTGTTCTCGATGTCGGTGGCGCATCATGACCGCCGGCGGCACCTTCATTGCTGGGGGGATCGATCTTCACTAAGCGGTCTGCGGCCTCGACCACACGCCGTATCCTACTGCACAGCGCGATGTTCTCGGCCAGCATTTCTTCTGTGCGTTCAAGAGCGAGCTCGGTCTGATTGATGCGCTCTCTGGCATCGGCCATCGCGCGTCCGTGGAGTTCCATGGCGTCCATCATGGTTCACTAACTCATGGCGGACCGGATCCGTTCCCGCGCCCGACCAGAGGCACGAGTCACCAACATTTTGTGTCCGAGTATGAGGCGAAGGCCAAACAGATCCTCGAACCCACCCCAGGTTGATCGTCGGTGATTGCTATTCCGCCTGCACGCTCCTCGCGGACAAGGCCCGTGACAACGTGTGCATCACGTTGGAGACCCGCTTCTAGATCCATCAGGCGACCGAACACCCATCCGGCCGCCGGGTGCCAGTCCAATACAGCCCCGACTTCGCCGAATACATCGGCGAGCAGCCCACCAGAGGCTGGCTGATGCTCACCTACGACGATCTCAACATTTCTGGAGCACCTGCCCATGATCACCTACGAACCGTGTCCGTTTCACCATGAAGGACTCTGATTGCAACCGCGCCGCCACCTCGCGAGCAGCGCAGAAGGCTTTCGGCATGACTTTCAGCCAGGCCTATGAGGCACTCCGTGTCGGCAAGACCATCATCTGCCGCCCGTCACAATTCGCCCGGTTCCTGATCTACCGCGCGGACGGAGCCAGCACTCAGTTCCGACAGTGCGAGGCCGAGCTCATCCCCGCCGCCCGCCACGACCTGATCATCGACGTCAGCGAGGCCGAATGAAGATCGATTTCCCCATCCTGAAGGAGCCGATCTACGCACATGGTAGGAACGGCTACTTCTCGGCGACCGCGATCAACATCTTGGCCTTGCCGGACGACATCAGGCTGGAGAACTGGACTAGCAAGGACGCGATTGGCATCGGGCGTGTCGTCCTGCCGGCCGACCGCAACGTCATCCGAGATCTCGCGAACCATCTCAACAGGATAGCTGACAAGCTGCCCTGACACCAGTTTCAGGTGCCTGTTGCTCTCCTCCTGTGAACCCCAACCATCCACTTAACGGCAACGCATGTTGGCTCGATGTCGTACCTGCATCGGGGCGTGGATGGTTGGGGTTCATCCTCGGAACCGCTCGGTGTGCCACTGGATCTTGCCGTCGATCTTCATCGGCTTGTGGATCATCAAACGCTTAGGCAGATGCTCGGGGTGAACCTCGAGCAACGTGATCTTCACCGTCGGCTTGCAGCGGCTGCAGTCGACCTTGAGTTTCAGCGGGTCGACACCACCGCCATAAACCATCATCAGGTCCGCTGAACGGCAGTAGCGGACATTGCCACAACTGCATTCCGCCTTGACGAGCATATTGTGCCGGGTCGCCTTGCCCAGCGTGTCGATCGGATCGTGCGCCATGACATAAGAAAAGGAACATTTCCTCTCCGGTCAAGGCACCTTGACAATTTTGTTCTCATTTCGTTCACTAACCAGTAGCAACAGGAAAACACGGATCGATGCGCAGCCGTTGCCCGTCGCCTGCTAAAATCGATCGCGAGTGGCCGTATCAAGTCGCGCTGCCTGACGACCTATGTACGGGGCGCAGCTTCACATTAATCCGCGAATTTTGCGAAGAGCGCATGCTGGCCCCGAGGAAAAGGCTAGTGCAGGCGATATGGCCAGGCCATAGATATGAGCGGCTCTATTGCTTCGCCGACGAGGCATCCGCACAAGCATTCCTTGACCGTTTTCCAGGCGAGATGTTCGATCCAAAGCGCGACCGGGAAAATGGCAAGGCACAAGGTGTCTGGCGCCGGACGGGCGAGTACAAGAGAATTCTCGATCTTGGGCCGCTGAGCGTTCCCGAGATCCTGCGCAATTGAGGCT
>SAQR01000131.1 GCA_004020365.1 Mesorhizobium sp. | reverse complement strand
ATCTCCCCCCTCGTGGGGGAGATGTCCGGCAGGACAGAGGGGGGCGCGAAGGAACTCGGCCCCAACAAAGTCCCGGTTGGCGCGGCGCAAATGAGACCTTCCCTCCTCGATCCGCTGTTTGTCCCGATCACCTCGCTTGCCGGCGTCGGGCCGAAGGTCGGCGCACTGATCGAGAAAATCGTGCCGGCCGATCTCGGTGATCGCGCGGCGCGTGCCGGCGATCTTCTGTTCGTGCTGCCGCACACCGTGATCGACCGCCGTAACCGGCCGGGCATCGCCGGTTCGGCCGAGGGCGCGATCGTCACCCTCGAAGTGCGCATCGATCGCCACCAACCGCCGCCGCGCGGCAACAGATCGGTGCCGTACCGGGTCTACGCCCATGACGAAACCGGCGAAATCGCGCTGACCTTCTTCCATGCGCATGCCGCCTATCTCGAAAAAGCGATGCCCGTGGGAGAGCATGTCGTGGTCTCCGGCCGCATGGAATGGTTCAACGGCCGCCCGACCATGGTTCATCCGGATCACATCGCGTTGGCCAGCGAAGCGGAAAACCTGCCGCTGGTCGAGCCGGTCTATCCGCTCACCGCCGGGCTCTCGGGAAAAGTGCTGCGTCGGGCAATCGGCCAAGCGCTCGCTCGCTTGCCGGTTCTGCCGGAATGGCAGGATCGCGAGTTTCTTCGCCGCCGCAGCTTTCCTGCCTTCGGCGATGCGCTCGCCCGCATCCACAATCCCGCCGACCCGATCGACGTGTCCGTCGACGGCGCGGCCTGGCGGCGTCTGGCCTATGACGAGTTTCTGGCAGGCCAGGTGTCGCTGGCGCTGGTGCGCGCAAAAGTCCGCCGCTTGTCCGGACGACCGTTGGTCGGCGACGACCGCCTCGTCGAAAAGCTGCGCGCCGCCCTTCCCTATTCGCTGACCACTTCTCAGGAAATGGCGCTTGCCGAGATCAACGCCGATCTCGGTGACCCCGAACGCATGCTGCGCCTGCTGCAGGGTGATGTCGGCTCCGGCAAGACGGTTGTCGCGCTGCTCGCCATGGCGCGCGCTGTCGAGGCCGGCGGCCAGGCGGCGTTGATGGCGCCGACCGAAATCCTGGCGCGCCAGCATTTTGCGACGATTGCACCGTTGGCGGAACAAGCCGGCCTGCGCATCGCCATCCTCACCGGCCGCGAAAAGGGCCGCGAGCGCACCGAGACGCTGGCCGCTCTGGCCAATGGCAAGATCGACATCGTCGTCGGCACCCACGCCCTGTTCCAGCAAACGGTGACGTTCCACGACCTTGTCCTCGCCGTCATCGACGAACAGCACCGGTTTGGCGTCCACCAGCGGCTTGCCATTACTGCCAAGGGCGACGCGCCCGACATGCTGGTGATGACGGCGACGCCGATCCCGCGCACGCTGGTGCTGACCGCTTTCGGCGACATGGACGTGTCGAAGCTGACCGAAAAGCCGGCCGGTCGCCAGCCGATCCGCACCGTCACCCTGCCGCTCGAGCGGCTTGACGAACTGATCGGCCGCATGCGCGACGCCGTCGCCGACGGCCAGAAGATCTACTGGATCTGTCCGCTGGTCGAGGAATCCGAGGAGATCAAGCTGATGTCGGCGGAGGACCGTTTTGCCTCGCTCGAGCCGCTGTTTGGCGACCAACTCGGCCTGGTGCACGGCCGCATGAAGGGCGCCGACAAGGACGAGGCGATGCGCGCCTTCAAGGCCGGCGAGACACGCATCCTGATCGCCACCACGGTCATCGAGGTCGGCGTCGACGTGCCGGATGCGACGATCATGGTTATCGAGCATGCCGAGCGCTTCGGCCTCGCCCAGCTGCACCAGTTGCGCGGCCGGGTCGGCCGCGGCGAAAAACCGTCGTCCTGCGTGCTGCTCTACAAGGATCCGCTCGGCGAGACGGCAACGCGCCGGCTGTCAGTGATGCGCGAGACCGAGGACGGCTTTCGCATCGCCGAGGAGGATCTGAAGCTGCGTGGCGAGGGCGAGTTGCTCGGCACCCGCCAGTCCGGCACACCTGGCTTTCAGGTGGCGCGCATCGAGGCGCATGCCGACCTGCTCGAAGCCGCTCGCGACGACGCGCGGTTGATCTTGTCGCGCGATCCGGAATTGCAATCCGAACGCGGCGCCGCCCTTCGCATGCTGCTTTATTTGTTCGGCCGCGACGAGGCGGTGCGGCTCTTGCGCGCCGGCTGAGGCCCGGCATCCACCGGCGGATTGCCGACCTGAACGCCGATCGGCTTGCCGTTCAAGGTCACCATTTTCGTCTTGACCGCCGGCGCCACCAGGCCTGCCGAAACGATCAGCTTGGCGCCGTCCTCGATCGTCATGTCGAGCAGCACGATTTCGGATTTCGGCACATACATCAGGAAGCCGGTGGTCGGGTTGGGCGTGCACGGCATGAACACCGCGATCAGCGGGTCACCCTCCTGGTCGAGCTTCTGGTTGATCTCGGTCTCCTTCTCGCTGGCGACGAACACCAGCGACCAGACGCCCTTGCGCGGGTATTCGACCAGCCCGACCTGGCGGAACATGTCGCCCTTGTTCGACAGCACGGTCTCGAATATCTGCTTCAGCGACCCATAGATGCCGCGCACCAGCGGCATCCGGCCGAGCAGGCGCTCGCCAAACAGGACGATGGCGCGGCCGACAATATTGGCGGTCAGGAAACCGATCAGGGTGATCAGGATCAAGGCGACGATCAGCCCGAATCCCGGAACCGGCGCCGGCAGATAGCTATCAGGATTGTAACGCGCCGGAATATAGGGTTTCACCCAGGAATCGACCCAGCCGATGAACGACCAGGCGATGTAGGCGGTGATCGCCAGCGGCGCGCAGACGACAAAGCCTGTCAGGAAGTAATTCCGCAGCCGGGTCATGCCTGAGGTCTTGGAAGCATCGGACATGGTTCACCGCAGCGCTGATTGCGGCGCGACATTAATGAACCGCATTCGGCTTTGGAACTGCAAATTTTTTAAACCACGGCTATTCCACCGTCACCGATTTCGCCAGGTTGCGCGGCTGGTCGACGTCGGTGCCCATGAACACCGCGGTGAAATAGGCCAGCATCTGGATCGGCAGCGCGTAGATGATCGGCGAGATGATTTCCGGCACGTCCGGCAGCACGATCGTCTCCATCGTCTTCACCGTGGCGTGCGCGGCACCCTTGTTGTCGGTGATCAGGATGATCTTGCCGCCGCGCGCCGCCACTTCCTGCATGTTCGACACGGTTTTCTCAAAAATGCGGTCATGCGGGGCAATGACGATCACCGGCATGTTCTCGTCGATCAGCGCGATCGGCCCGTGCTTCAACTCGCCGGCGGCATAGCCCTCGGCATGGATATAGGAGATTTCCTTGAGCTTCAGCGCGCCTTCCATGGCCAGCGGGAAATTGGTGTCGCGGCCGAGATAGAGCACGTTCTTGTAGTGCGACAGGTCGCGCGCGACCTTTTCGATCTGGCCGTCGAGCTTCAGGACGTGGTTGGCATAGCGCGGCGCTTCCGACAGTTGGCGAACTAGCGTCGTTTCCTGTTCCTGCGAAATCGTTCCGCGCGCCACGCCGGCCCGCACGGCAAGCGAGGCCAGCACCGACAATTGACAGGTGAAGGCCTTGGTCGACGCGACGCCGATCTCCGGCCCAGCCAGCGTCGGCAGAATAACGTCGGATTCGCGCGCCATCGTCGATTCGCGGACATTGACGACCGCGCCGATTTTCATGCCCGCCTTGCGGCAATAGCGCAGCGAGGCCAGTGTGTCGGCGGTCTCGCCCGATTGCGAGATGAAGAAGGCGGCGTCTGTCTTCGACAGCGGCATTTCACGGTAACGGAATTCCGAAGCGACATCGATGTCGACCGGCAGCCGCGCATAGCGCTCGAACCAATATTTGCTGATCAGGCCGGCCAGATAGGCAGTGCCACAGGCCGAAATCGCCAGCCGGTCGATTTTGGCGAAATCGAACGGCAGGTCGAGCGGCTTCGAGACGCCGCCAACGAAATCCACATAATGCGCCAGCGTGTGCGAGATCACCTCGGGCTGTTCATGGATTTCCTTCTCCATGAAATGGCGCCGGTTGCCCTTGTCGACCATGAAGCTGGTGCTGAGCGACTGCTGGCGCTTGCGGTCGACCTTGTTGCCGTCCATGTCGAAGATGGCAACGTCGTTGCGGCGCACCACCGCCCAGTCGCCGTCCTCCAGATAGGTGATCGAATTGGTGAACGGGGCAAGCGCGATGGCGTCGGAGCCCAAAAACATCTCGCCATCGCCATGGCCGACGGCCAGCGGCGGGCCGTTGCGCGCGCCGACTATGAGATCCTCGTCGCCCCTGAACATGATGGCCAGCGCAAAGGCGCCTTCCAACCGCTTCAGCGCCTGGTGCGCGGCCTCGACCGGCTGCAGGCCCCTGGCCAGTTCGCGACCCACCAGGTGTGCGACGACCTCGGTGTCGGTCTGGGATGAAAATGTGTAGCCGTCGCGCATCAGTTCGTCGCGCAATTCGGCGAAATTCTCGATGATGCCGTTGTGGACGATGGCGACGCCGTCGGAAAAATGCGGATGCGCATTGGTCTCGTTGGGCACGCCGTGCGTTGCCCAACGCGTGTGGCCGATGCCGATCATGCCGTCGAGCGGTTCGTCCTTCAGCCGGCGTTCGAGATTGATCAGCTTGCCCTCGGCGCGGCGACGCGCCAGCTGGCCGTGCTCGATGGTGGCGACGCCAGCCGAATCATAACCGCGATATTCAAGCCTTTTCAGCGCATCGACGATCAGCGGCGCGACCGGCGAGTGACTGACAATTCCGACGATACCGCACATAGACGCTGCCCCC
>SAQR01000130.1 GCA_004020365.1 Mesorhizobium sp. | reverse complement strand
CGCCCCCCTCTGTCCTGCCGGACATCTCCCCCACTTGGGGGGAGATCGGCCGTCATCTTTGATTTCGCCAATCGCCAACCTCGAAAAAAGTGGCGCTGTCGGCGGAACTGCCGATCTCCCTCCTTGTGGGGGAGATGCCAAGTCTTTGGCAAAGAAGGCAGGACAGAGGGGGGCGCCGTAGAGTGCCAACCTCGGAATTTCCGGATTAGAATTACGGGGACAGCCGTAGAGCACCGGCCTCGCTTCACCCCGCCACCGGCGTCCACATCACATCCTCGACCCTGCCGGCCCCGGTCGCAAGCATCACCAGCCGGTCGAAACCAAGCGCGGCGCCGCTCGCCTGCGGCATGATGGCCAGTGCGGCGAGGAAATCCTCGTCGATCGGATAGCGTTCGCCGTAGATGCGCTGCTTCTCGTCCATCTCGAGGATGAAGCGCCGGCGCTGCTCGGCGGCGTCGGTCAGTTCGCCGAACGCATTGGCCAGCTCGACGCCGCAGCAATAGAGCTCGAAGCGCTCGGCGGTCCTCGGGTCATCGGCGCTCGGTCGGGCAAGGGCGGCCTGCGAAATCGGATAGCCGTAAAGAATCGTGGCGTGCCCCTGCCCCAGCCCCGGCTCGATCTTTTCCACCATCACCCGGCTGAACAGATCGGCCCAATTGTCGTCGGGCGCCGTGCGCAAGCCCGCCTGGACCAGAGTCGCGTGCAGCGCCTCGCGATCGGTGCTGCCGTCGGCGGCGACCGTGGCCAGCAGGTCGATGCCGGCATAGCGCGCAAAAGCCTCGGCGACGCTCAACCGCTCCGGCTCGGCGAACGGATCGGCCTCGCGGCCGCGAAAGGCGAAGCGTTTTGTGCCGGCGCGCTCGGCGGCCAGCGCGACAAGCCCGGCGCAGTCGCGCATCAGACTCTCATAGGTCTCATCGGCCCGGTACCATTCGAGCATGGTGAAGGACGGATGGTGCAATGGGCCGCGCTCGCGGTTGCGATAGACGGCACCCAGGCTGAAGATGCGTTTCTCGCCGGCGGCGAGCAGCTTCTTGCAGGCGAATTCCGGCGAGGTGTGCAAATAGAGCGGCTGGTGCCGCCCATCCGGGCCGATCGCCTCGGTGGCGAAGGCCGACAGATGCGCCTCGTTGCCGGGCGAGACCTGCAGCGCCGCCGTCTCGACCTCGACGAAGTCGCGGCGGCCAAACCAGTCGCGCAGCGCCGCAGTGATGGCATTGCGCAGGATCAGCCGCGGCCGCCGGTCGGCGTGAACATCGGGCGTCCACCAGGGCGAGGCGGCGGTCATGACGACAGGATTTGCATGGAGGACTGGCGATTGCCGCCAAGATGCGCTAGGCCGCACCGGACGGCTCCCGCAGCCGATTTGCGCCGGTCGGCGCTCCCAGGCCAGTCAACGCTGTTAGGAATAAAGCCCGTGAAAGTCATCGCCAGTTCCCTACGCAAAGGCAATGTCGTCGAAAAGGACGGCAAGCTCTATGTGATCCTCTTTGCCGAAAACATCCATCCGGGCAAGGGCACGCCGGTGACCCAACTCGACATGCGCCGCATCTCCGACGGGGTGAAGGTTTCGGAGCGCTACCGCACCACCGAGCAGGTCGAGCGCGCCTATGTCGAGGAGCGCGAACATACCTTCCTCTACCACGACGCCGAAGGCTATCATTTCATGAACCCGGAAAGCTACGACCAGGTTGCGGTGCCGGAAAGCGTGGTCGGCGAGATGGCGCCCTATCTCAAGGAAGGCATGGCAGTGCAGATTTCCCAGTACAACGGCATCGCCATCTCGCTGGTGCTGCCGCAACGCGCCACCTTCGACGTGGTCGAGACCGAGCCGGTGACCAAGGGCCAGACGGCGTCCTCGTCCTACAAGCCAGCGACGCTGTCCAACGGCGTGCGCACGCTGGTGCCGCCGCACATCACCGCCGGCACCCGCGTGGTGGTGATGACGGCCGATGGCGCCTATGTGGAGCGCGCCAAGGACTGACGGGCAGGATCGCTTTGTTGTCGCTGATGGTGTTGCGCGCGATGAATGCCAGGGTTGAGGTGCAACCCACGCCGGTGCCGCCATGCGTGCCGGTTGGCGTCTCCTTCACTGAACGGTGCAGATTCAGCCTAGGATGAAACCCGCCACCAGTACTGTAAGGATAATCGACAGCGGAACGGCAAGCAGGCAGCACGCCTCCAAAGTGCTGATTCGCCAAGAGTTCATCGAGCGCTTCCCATAGTGGTTTCCTACATAAACGGGCAGACCGCGACGGCAGTTCCACCGAAAACATCCGGGCGTCATCGACGCCGCAATCGTGCTGATTGGCGCCAATCCTCATTCCGGCTCATCCAGCGGGCACGCGCCAGATGCGTCGCCCAGGCGCGGAATGCCCGCTCCGGCTCCTGCTCCGGGTCAATGTGCAGAACGGTGCGGGCGACCTCACGCCAATCGGCGCCGTCCGCCGAAGCATCGAGCAGCCGGATATAAGTCAGCATGCAGTGCTCGTCATACGCGGTCAGCGCCGAGGATGTCGGCGCCGTATCTGCGAAATGAGCGTTTAGCGGCATCTTTGGCATCGTGATCTACCAGCAATGGCGCAGCGTAACAGGCCGTCGGGAAACCCGCGCCCTTCAATTGGAGGACGCAGGTGGATCGAGGCTCGCCTCGAGCCTGATCACATCCGTGCGGCGCCACGCCGGTCCGATCGCTCTCCCTACCCACGCGGCCGCCGCATCAGCATCATTCCATAATGCACCGCTAACAAATCCAACCCCACTTTGAGCAGCTTCGACAGCACATCCCGCGGCTCGCCGGTCTGCTCGGCGAGGCTCTTCACCGTTTCGCCGGCGCAGCAGACTTTTTGCACCACGACCGACACCTCCCAATGCGCAAGCGCCTTGGTGGCGTCGGCGTAGGCGCGGCCGGCGGACAGGATGCGGTCGGCAACGCCGCCGCCGATGCGTCCGCCGTCGACGCGCTCGGTCAGCGCCATCGGCTTGACGCCGTCCTGTGCCGAGACGCGAAAATCCTCGCGGTAACGCATCCCCGCCTCGCGCTGCTGGCGCGACAGCGAGGTGATGCCGGTCAGCGGGTCGACGTTGCGCACGCGCACGATGCCGCCGGTCGCGGTGTGGCCGTTATTGGACACCTCATAGACGCGCCTCGCCTCCAGCGTGCCGGTCGCCAGACGCTTGCGGCCAAAGGCATCGTCCTTCAGCGCGAAATCATGACCGACCTGCTTGCGGATGCGCACCTGCTCGGCCTCGCCCGTGGGTAATTTGGGCGGCTTGGCCTTTTGGGCGGTCTTCTTGCTCATCGGTGCTCCTTGTTTGATTGCTGCCTTCGCAGGATCTGGGCCGACGTCGGTTGGCTAGCCGCTCATGCTGCGTCCGCGAGAGCCGTACGGCGATGGTCGCAGAACCGCGCCGCGTGATAGGCGCAATAGCTTTTCAGCGGCCGCGTGCGCAGGCCGCAGCACAGCATCTCCAGTGCCGGCCGGCTGCCGGGCGCGTCGTTTTCGGGGTCTTGCTCGAGCGTCAGATCGAGCGGTGCGCGGCAGCGGTTGAACAGGCAGTCGATGAAGCGCATGGCCGCGACATGCGGCTGGCGCCCGACGGCGGCAGCGGGGCGCGGCACCGGCAGCTTGAGGGCCTCGCCGTCAATCTCGCGCACGAACGGGGGCTGCGCCAGCCAGACCGGCGGCGCCAGCCTGGCCGGCGTGCGGGCGATGCTTTGCAATTTTGTGTCGCTATAGGCGGGCATGGCGTAGGTCCATTGGAAGGTTGAGTAGATGCCGCAGCTGCGCCCCTCTCCCCGTTCACGGGGAGAGGAAGCCGGCAGGCAGGTGAGGGGCAGCGCGGCGTCGCCGAAATTCGGGGCCGGAGCCGTGGGGGACGGCTCCGGCCGTTCCGGTCGCCGCCGCTGACGACATGGCGACCGGATCCGAGGCGCGAGCCTCGGGCTTCGTCCCGGCCGGGGAGGAGGACAGCCGGGACGGATGGGAAAACGGGATGGTGCGACGTGGCTTGTGCATGGCGTTATATAAGCATAACTCAAGAAATTATGCAAGCGATTCTTTCATGGACGAAACCTTTTCTTATGTTTCAGATGGCGCCATGGCGAAAACCTCATTGTCGATCAAGGTCGGGGCGGCGATCCGCAAGGCGCGCAAGCAGCGCGGCCTGGTGATGCGCCATATTGCCGAGCACAACGACACCGACGTCGCCGCCGTCGGCAATTGGGAAACCGGCCGCAACCTGCCAAAAACCGAGAACCTTTTGAAGACCGCCGCCTTCCTGCGCGTCGACCCGGTGGCGCTCGGCAAGGGCGAGGTCGTCTTCCTCGACGACGCCGACAATGTCGCCGACGCCGAGATCGTTACCGACGCCGCCCCCCTGCCCGCCGGCCCGATGGACATCGAGCTTCTGGGTGCTGCGGTCGGCGGCGACGACGGCGACTTCACCTTCAACGGCGAGGTCGCCGGCTATGTCCAGCGCCCGCCCGGCATCGCCCATCTACGCAAGGTGTTCGCGCTGCACGTGCTCTCCGACTCGATGGTGCCGCGCTACGAGCCCGGCGAGATGCTCTATTGCGGCGGCCGCGATGCTGTGCCCGGCGACCACGTGGTGATCGAGATGTTTCCCGAGGAAAACGAGCGCAACGGCAAGGCCTTCATCAAAAAGCTGGTCAAGCGGACCGCCGCCGAGCTGGTCGTCGAGCAGTACAATCCGCCGAAGACGCTGACCTTCAACCGCTACGCGATAAAACACGTCTGGCGCGTCATCCCGCTCAAGGAACTGCTGGGGTATTGAGGGGCGGCGGCGGAGAGCGCTCCCTTCCCCCCTGCAACGGCATCGCCGACAGGCGCAATAGGATTCTTGCGAATAGGACCCCCACCCTAACCCTCCCCACAAGGGGGAGGGAATGCCGCGCGGCGGACACGCCAACGTCACCGCTGCATGCCACGCCAATTTTTGCAGAACTTCACACACACACACACGACTATCAGCGCCAACGGAAGTCTCCCTCCCCCTTGTGG
>SAQR01000012.1 GCA_004020365.1 Mesorhizobium sp. | reverse complement strand
GTCCGTGGGCTCGGCAGCGACCCTGGCGGTCTGGGCGGCGCGCCAGGCATCGAGCCGGGCGGCGAGCTTTTCGTCGGTCAGCGCCAGCACGGCCGCAGCCAGAAGGGCGGCGTTGGTGGCGCCCGCCTTGCCGATGGCCAGCGTGCCGACCGGAATGCCGGCCGGCATCTGCACGATGGAAAGCAGCGAGTCCTGTCCGGAAAGCGCCTTCGATTCCACCGGCACGCCTAAAACCGGGAGCGGCGTCATCGCCGCCGTCATGCCGGGCAGGTGCGCCGCACCGCCGGCGCCGGCGATGATCACCCGAAAGCCGGCCGCCTTGGCCCCCTTGGCGAAGTCATAGAGCCGGTCGGGGGTGCGATGAGCCGACACGATCAGCCGCTTGTGCGGAATGCCCAATGCCTCCAGCGTTTCGGCGGCGTGGCGCATCGTCGCCCAGTCGGACTGGCTGCCCATGATGATGGCGACGTCGGCGCGGTGATCGTCCAAGCTTCTGCTCCCGGCGGCAAAGGCGCGCCTTAGCGGAATTCGGGATCGACGGCAAGAAGACCATGCCACTACGCAGCATCTGGGCGCGTGGCGCTTAGGCTAGTCCGGCCAGCGCAAGGCGCCGGCGCTATCCTTGCGAGCCGACTTCATCGCATCCGCCGGACGCTCGGCCGCGCTCAGCACGGCCCGAAGGCGCTCGGCGACGATCTCCGCCTCACCGGGATGGAGATTGCACGGATCGAGGAAGAAATGCCCGCGCTCGACCTCGTGATTGCGCACGATAATGGGAGGCGAACCGGCCGCCAGCGCCGACGCAAGGCCGGCGGCGGTGAACCTGCTCTCAGGCCTAACAAACACCTGCAGGCGGTCGAGCGGATTGCCGGTCGGATCGGGAATGACATGCGCGGCGATGCCGGGCAGGCCCTGCAATGCGTCCTTCCACAGATCGAGCGCTGCTGTTTCCCGTTTGCGGATGCCGGCGTGATCGCGGCGCTCCCAGGCTTCCAGTGCAGCCATGGTTCCGGCGATGCTTTCCTTGCCGACCTTCATCGCCCGCGCAACGCCACGGTTCTGCAAATAGGCGGCCCGCACCAGATCCTTGCGCCCGGTGACGATGCCGCTTGTCGGTCCCGAGAGGAATTTGTGCCCGCTGTAGACGACGATGTCGGCGCCGCGTGCGAGAAAGCCGCGCAAATCGTATTCGGAGGCGGCGTCGACGATCACCGGGACGCCCCTGGCGTGGCAGATCTCGCAGAACTCCTCGAGCGAGAGCATGCCGTATTGCACCGTGTGATGGGCAATGACATAGAGACCTGCCGCAGTGCGCTCGCGGATCGCCTCGCGCACATGATAATCCTGCGTCACGCTGACCGTACCCGCCGGTACGGTCCTCGCCCCGGCCAGCCGGATCGACTGATCGATCGGCGCGCCGTAATTGACGATGTGGCCGAGCTGGACGATCACCTCCGACTTGAGGCCCTCGGTGTCGTCCGGCAGCCGCTCGATCGCCAGAAGGTTGGTGCCGGTCATCGTGCCGGCAATGGCCATGGTGATGCCGCTGGCGCAGCACGCGGTGATGAAGCCGGCCTCGCCGCCGGTGAGGCGCGCGACGACCGTGCTCGCGGCGCGTTGCAGGTCGTCCATCTCCACCCACTGCGAAGCGATCTCCGACATCGCGGCGATCGCTTCCGGGACGATGATCGAGGCGCCGAGCGCCGTCATCGTGCCGGAAACGTTGATGATCGGGCGAAGGCTGAGCCGTTGGCGGATTGTCGTGTTGGAGCCGTTTGCGGGATAGGTTTTCATCTCTGGAGGTCCCATTGGTAGATTTCAGGCGGCGATCTCGACGACCGCCTCGATTTCCACGGTGATGTTGCCCGGCAGGGAGCCGACACCGATCGCCGAACGGGCGTGCCCGCCGATACTATCAAAGACAGCGGCGAAAAGATCGGAACAGCCATTCACCACCTGCGGATGGTCGCTGAAGGTCGGGATCGCGTTGACGAAGCCAAGCAGCTTGACGACGCGCACGATGCGGCCGAGGTCGCCTGCCGCAGCGTGCATGACCGCGAGCAGGTTCAGGCCGGTGAGACGGGCATGCTTATAAGCCTCCTCAACCGTGACGTCCTCGCCCACCTTGCCGGTACACAGCGTGCCATCGGCGCGCAGCGGCCCTTGGCCGGAGAGGAAGATCAGCCGTCCGCTTTCGGCGTGGGTGACGAAGTTGGCGATCGGCGTCGGCGGCTCGGGCAGCGTCAGGCCCAATTCGGCGAGCCGGATGTAGGGCGTCATGAAAAGGCTCCTTGCGACAGCTTTCGCGGTCCGATGTCAGAAATGCGAGGCACGAAACCGCGCCAGAAAACTGCGGAGACGCTCGTTGTCGATCTCCGCGCCCAGGATCTCGGCGGGCGGGCCTGCGGCGCTGACGCCGCCATCTGCCATGAAGACGATGCGGCTCGAGGCATCGCGGGCAAAGGCCATCTCGTGCGTGACCATCACCATCGTCATGCCGTCCTCAGCCAGGCTGCGCACGACCTCGAGCACCTCGCCGACGAGTTCCGGGTCGAGCGCGGAGGTTATCTCGTCGAGCAGTAGGATTTTAGGCTCCATCGCCACCGCGCGGGCGATGCCGACGCGCTGCTGCTGGCCGCCGGAAAGCTCGGCCGGCAGGCTGTCGGCCTTGTGGGCAAGGCCGACCCGGCCGAGCCAGTGCTCGGCAATGGCGCGGGCCTCGGTACTGCTCTTGCCGCGCACCTTGAGCAGGCCAAGCATGATGTTGCCGGCCGCCGTCAGATGCGGAAACAGATTGAAACTCTGGAACACCATTCCGGTTTCGGCCCGCATCTTCGCCAGGTCGCGCTCGCTGCGGCGCTGGCGTGTTCCCGTCTCACGGTAGCCGACCTCCCTGCCGTCGATGCGGATGGAGCCGCTGTCGTAGCTCTCCAGGAAATTGACGCAGCGCAGCAGTGTGGTCTTGCCGCTGCCGGAAGGCCCGATGACAGTCACCACCTCGCCGCGCGTCACCTGCAGGCTGACGGAGCGCAGAACCGCGACGGATCCGAACGATTTGGAAACCTCGCAGACATCGAGAAGCGCCGGATTGGCGGGCGTGGCGATGGGCATCTTGCTATTCCCGGATGAAGGAGAAACGCCGCTCCAACCGTCGGCTGGCCAGGGAGAGCGCGTAATTGACGGCGAAATAGATGACCGCGCCGAGGATGTAGAGCGGCATCGCTTCGTAGGTGCGGCCGATGACCTGGTTGATGGCGTGCATCAGGTCGGTGATGCCGAGCAGCGAGACCAGCGCGCTGCCCTTCACCGCATCGGTGACGCCATTGATCCATGGCGGCAGGAAACGCCTGAACGCTTGCGGGAAGATGACGTAGGCCAGTCGCTGGCGAAAGGTCAGCCCGATCGCCATCGCCGCTTCGGACTGCCCCTTCGGTATGGAACCGACCGCACCGCGCAGATACTCGATAACCTGCGCCGTCTTGAACAGGGTGAGCGCCAGCACGGCTGCCCAGAAGGATTCCAGATGGAGGCCGACGGCAGGCAGGCCGTAATAGACGAAGAAGATGAGCACCAGGATCGGAATGCCGCGAATGGTATCGCTGAAAATGCGCACCGCCCAGCGCAGCGGAGCCGGGCCATAGACGAGGCCGACGCCCATCATCACGCCGGCGACGAGCGACAACACCACGACCAGCAGCGACACCCATAGAGTAACGGCAAAACCCTGGGCCAGGAAGGGCAAGGCATAGGCGATCTGGCCAAGCATCCTAGTGCGCCGCCCTGAATCGGCGCTCGACAAGCCGAAGTGCAAAAAGAAGCGCGTAGCCCGTCAAGAGATACATCGCCGTCACCACAAGGTAGACCTCGACGATGCGGAAGGTGTTGAAGTTGATCCACTGGGCGCCGTAGGTGAGCTCGGGCACCGAAATGACCGAGGCAACGGACGTGTCCTTGAACAGCGACAGGAAGGTGTTGGAAAGCGCGGGCAGCGTTATGCGCAGCATCGTCGGCAGGCGCACATGGACCAGCCTTTGCCATGGCGTCAGGCCGATCGCCTTGCCGGCGTCGATCTGTCCGCGCGGAACCGCTTCCAGCCCCGAGCGGAATACCTCGACCAGATAAGCGCCGCTATAGAGCGACAGCGTGGCAACGAACGAGGTCTGCGCGCTGTAGGCGATGTCGACCACCGTCGGCAGGCCGTAGAAGACGAGATAGACGAGCAGGATCAGCGGCACGTTGCGGATGAACTCGACATAGGCGGCAATGACGGTCCGCACCGCACGCCCGGCCGACACGTACCAGACCGCCAGAAGCAGTCCGATGAGGATGCCGATCGCGATGGAGATCACGGCCAGCTCGAGGCTGAGCAGCAGCCCACCCCAAAGCTTGTCGAAATGCCGCCAGATCAGGTTGAAGTTCAGGGTATAGCCCATGTGTCCCTGTCATTTCGAGGGCTGTCGACGATAAGCCGGCGGAAGGGGCGCAAGCCCTTCCGCCGGCTTGCATCAGATGACCGGGAAGCCGGGATGGCGCGCCGGCGGCTCCTGCCCAAAATAGTCCTTGAATGCAGCGTCGTAGAGCGCCGTCTCATGGCCGAACATGGCGGTGGTGAAGGTCGTGTTGACGAAGGTCAGCCAGTCGAGGTCGCCTTGCCGAAGTGCGGCGCCGTAAAGCATCGAGAACCAGCTCTTGCCGGCATCGAAGTATTTGTCCGGATTGCGCGAGGCGAGCCAGCGAACCGTCGACAGATCGACGGCGGCGGTGTCGACGCGTTTCGATTCCAGTGCCTGCAGCACGTTGGCCTGCGTGTCTATTTGCATCACCTGCGCCTCCGGCAGGACGATGTGAACATTTGCCTCGGCATCGACATTCTGCAGGATGGAAACCCGCGTCGCCGAACCGCCGGCAAGCAGCTTGTCGAAGGTCTTGTTTTCGGCGTTCGGAAGGGTCAGCAAGGCGATGCCTTCGACGTAATAGGGCCGGGAGAAGTGGATCAGCTGCGAGCGCTGGGCGGTCATGGTCATGAACTGGATCGAAATGTCGACCTTGTTGGTGGTCACGTTGGGAATGCGCTGGGCCGGATCCTGCATGACGAACTCGACCTTGGTCGTATCGTCGAAAAGTCCCTTGGCAAGAATGCGCCCCATGGTGATGTCCATGCCGACAAGTTCGCCGGCATCGTTTTCGAAGTGCCAGGGCGCGTTAGTGCTGCCGGTGCCGACGATCACCTTGCCGCGATCGAGAACGGTGCGCAGCAGGCTGTCCGGTGCCGCTTGCGCCGCCGCCTTCTGAACATCGACCGTTGCTGCTGCGCCCACCACTCCGGCCGTTGCGAGCCCGGCCAGCTTCAGAAATTCTCGTCTTTTGGATGTGTCGTTCACGGCGACCTCCTTTTCGTGTTGTGTTCCCCTTTGCCGATACATGCATCAGTAAGCTGGCATTTAATCTGCTGGATTGTCTCTTACAGAAGACACATGTATCCTGTACAAGACAGATACTAACATCAGGAATCAGCAATGCAAGATGGCAATGCCTTGGCAGTTCGGCCGGACGCCGATCCGGGCGAAGACAGGATTTCGGGCTCCCGCGAGAAGGGTCTCAACCGGGTGCTCCATATCCTGGAGTTTCTTCACGCGAACCAGCGAGCGATCGGGATTGGCGATCTCGCCAAGGGAGTGAATGCGCCGCGCTCGACGATCTACACGCTCGTGCGCTCGCTCGTGGATGCGGGCCTGCTGGAAATGGCCGGCGACGGCAATCGGGTCTATTTCGGGAAGAAGCTTTATCTCTACGGAATGGACTATGTGCGCGGCAACGACCTGCTCAGGAGAGGGCGTCAGGAAGTCGACAATCTTTCGCGCGAGACAGGCGAGACCTCCGAATTGTGCATGCTGCAAAGCGGCCGCTACACGATTGTCCATTCCAGTCCGGGCACCAGGCCGTTCCGGATCAGTTCGGCCACGGGTCTGCAGATACCACTTCCCTGGACCGCTTCCGGGCGGTTGCTTCTCGCCGGTTTCGAAAGGGCTGTAATCGAAGACATGGTGTCCGAAGACGATCTCGTCCTGCCGGACGGCCGCAGATTGTTGCTGGACGACTTCATAGAAGATATCGCTACGGCCGAGGCTGCCGGCTACTGTGTGACCTCAGGTCTTGTCGACGCCTATACAAAGTGCCTTGCCGCGCCGGTCTTTTCAGCTGCCGGCAAGGTCGAGGCGACGATATGCCTGGTGGTTCCCATCGACACTTCCGAGGAGAAGACCGGCGAACTCATCACCCTGCTGCGCCAACGCGCGGCGAGGCTTTCGATCACGGGATGAGCAGGATTTGTCGCGACCGTAGCGGGGATTCGCTCACGCGATGATGTCGGGGATGATCCGGTCTTCCAGCGCCATCAGCCGGTCTTTCAGGAAAAGTTTTTTCTTCTTCATGCGCTGGATCTGCAGAGGGTCGCAGTTCATGGCGATCATCGCGTTGATGGCCGCGTCGAAATCGGCGTGTTCCTGCTTCAGCCGAGAATATTCGAGGCGGATATCAGCCTGTTCCTGTTCGGACATTATCTACCGTCTGCACGTCTGCGGCGCCCAAAAATGGGCCTGATTGGGCGAAGGCCGGAGGTATCTTGCACCGGCGCGCAGCCAATACCACATTTCGTATTGTCGTGGAATGCTACCACGCAGCATTCGACATCGATGCCCGATAGTGGCACACTGTCATTATGCCGTCACAGAAGCGAAATTGCGGTGGGACGCGCTTTGACGGCTGCAATCGAGGAAACCATGAACGGGAGAACCAATCATGTCTCTTGCATCCCATCTTGATGAGCTGCAGCGGAAACACGGCGACATCGAACGCGAAATCGATGATGCGATGAACCATCCATCGGTCGACGACCTCGAAATCGTGAATCTCAAGCGGCGCAAGCTGGCACTCAAGGACGAGATTGAGAAACTGAAGGCGAAGCCGAAACCCACCACGCACTGACGCTCATCTACGGCGCTGCGCGTCCTTTGGACGCGCAAAGGGCGCTGTCGTGCTTCTGATTTTGGCGCATGATCCCCAGCAAAAATCCTTTCGGTTTCGGGGTCATGCAGGGACAGTGCTCGCTTTGCGCGACAATCTTCTCCGGTGGCAACCAATGCCGCCGGAGCGTTTCCTTGTTTGTCCGACGGTCCGATTTGACAGGTTTGCCTGCCTGTCGCCATTGACAAGCCATCTTTGCTCCTCCACCTCATGCTGGGACCTTCTACAGCGCCGCGCCTCCTTTCGGACGCGCAAAGGACGCTGTATTTTGATTTTTGCGCAGCCGGAAGTCGATCCCGGAATTCGGCGCTAACAAAGGGCAGCCGGCCATGACCGGATATTTTTCTTCACCCTTCCCGCGCCGCACGTCTGTCGGTGTCGACGTCGGCGGCGTGATGGTCGGCGGGGGCGCCCCTGTCGTCGTTCAATCGATGACCAACACCGACACCGCCGAAGTCGACCAGACCGTCGCTCAAGTTGCGGCGCTGCATCGCGCCGGCTCCGAGATCGTGCGCATCACCGTCGACCGCGACGAGAGTGCTGCCGCCGTGCCCGCCATCCGCGAGCGGCTCGAACGGCTCGGCATCAATGTGCCGCTGGTCGGCGATTTCCACTATATCGGCCACAAGCTGCTCGCCGACCACCCGGCTTGCGCCGAGGCGCTGGCCAAATACCGCATCAATCCCGGCAATGTCGGCTTCAAGGACAAGAAGGACCGGCAGTTCGCGGCGATCGTCGAGATGGCGATCCGCTACGACAAGCCGGTGCGCATCGGCGTCAACTGGGGGTCGCTCGACCAGGAGCTTTTGACCAGGCTGATGGATGACAACCAAAGCCGCGGCTTTCCGCTGACCGCGCAGGAGGTGACGCGCGAGGCGATCGTGCAGTCGGCGATCCTGTCGGCCGAAATGGCCGAGGAGATCGGCCTTGGCCGTGAGAAGATCATCCTGTCGGCCAAGGTCAGCGGCGTGCAGGATCTGATCGCGGTCTACACCGAGCTTGCCACCCGATCCAACCACGCGCTGCATCTCGGCCTTACAGAGGCCGGCATGGGTTCGAAAGGCATCGTCGCCTCGTCCGCGGCGATGGGCATTCTTCTCCAGCAAGGCATCGGCGACACGATCCGCATCTCGCTGACACCGGAGCCGAACGGCGACCGCACCCGCGAGGTGCAAGTCTCGCAGGAACTCCTGCAGACCATGGGGTTCCGGCAGTTCGTGCCGATCGTCGCCGCCTGCCCCGGCTGCGGCCGCACCACCTCTACCGTGTTCCAGGAACTCGCGCAAAACATCCAGGCGGATCTGCGCAAGAACATGCCGGTGTGGCGTGAAAAATACCCAGGCGTCGAAAACCTCAAGGTCGCGGTGATGGGCTGCATCGTCAACGGTCCAGGTGAATCCAAGCATGCCGATATCGGCATTTCGCTGCCCGGCACGGGCGAGACGCCGACGGCGCCGGTATTCGTCGACGGCAGGAAGGCGGCGACGCTGCGCGGCCCTTCGATCGCCGCCGACTTCGAGAAAATGGTCGCCGACTATATCGAGCAGCGGTTTGGGCAAGCTGGCAAGGCTGCGGCGGAGTAGGTCGATGCGGCGCTTCCCTTGGGCGACGCCGATTTTGCTTGGTGGATTGGTTTTACTTGGTGGGCTGGGCTGGGCGACAGCCGTTCACGCCGATCCGCCGCGCCCCGCCAAGCAGCGGCTGCTCGACCGGGTTTGCAATCTGATCGAGGCGCATGCCGACCAAAACGGCCTGCCCAAGGATTTCTTTGCCCGGCTGATCTGGAAGGAAAGCCGCTTCGATCCTAATGCGGTCAGTCCAGTCGGCGCCGAAGGCATTGCCCAGTTCATGCCGGGCACCGCCAAGCTGCGCGGTCTCGCCAATTCCTTCGATATCGAGCAGGCAATCCCGGCCTCGGCAAAATATCTCGCCGAGATGAAAACCGGCTTCGGCAATCTGGGCTTGGCCGCCGCCGCCTACAATGCCGGCGAAAACCGGGTGTCGCGCTGGCTGAGTTCCGGTGGCTTCCTGCCGATGGAGACCGAAAACTATGTTCTCGACATCATGGGCGAGCCGGCCGACAGGTTCACCGACACCGCCTATGCCGGCAGCATCCAGCCGCTCGACAAGAAAGCGAGCTTCGCGGTCGCCTGCCGCAAGCTGCCGGTCATCAAGTCCCAAACCGTGGCCATGGCGTCGATCAACGTCAAGCCGTGGGGCGTGCAGGTGGCCGGCAATTTCCGCCGCGCCGCCGCGCTCAATCAGTGGAATAGTGTGAAGCGCCGGTTTCCGACCTTGCTTAACGGCCATGATCCGGTGGTCAGCCGGGTGCGCTCGCCGATCGGCCGACGCGGCATCTATGCAGTCCGGATCGGCGCCGACTCCAAAGCCAAGGCCGACAACATCTGCCGAAAACTGCAAAGCGTCGGTGGTGCATGCATTGTGGTGCGGAACCGGTGATCGGGTATGCTCCGACTCCAGCCATAGGCGCACGATGACCGACCGTCTCTACAGCGATCCCGATCTCGTCCAGTTCTACGATATCGAGAACGAAGGCGGCGTGGATTTCGACTATTGCGTCGGCTTCGCCAGGGACGCCGGCTCGGTTCTCGATCTCGGCTGCGGCACCGGGCAATTGGCTGCCGCGCTCGTCGATCGGCGCAGCGTGACCGGCGTCGATCCGGTGCCGGCGATGCTCGATATTGCGCGCCGCAGAGCCGGCGGGCAGAGCGTCGACTGGGTCGAGGCCGATGCGCGCAACGTCCGGCTCGGACGACGCTTCGATCTGGTGCTTTTGACCGGGCACGCCTTCCAGGTGTTCCTTACGCCAGAAGATCGAGAGGCGGTGCTTTCCACCATCGCCGCTCATCTGGCGCCCGATGGACGCTTCATCTTCGACACGCGAAATCCAGTCGCGCAGGAATGGCTCGAGTGGACGCCGGAGCAGTCGCAACGGGAACTCAGTCATCCCGAATTGGGCACGGTAAGAGCATGGAACGATTTCCGCCGCGATCCCGCTACCGGCGTTGTCACTTACTCGACCCATTATGAAATCCCCGATACCGGGCGCGTTCTCAGCGCCGAATCGAAAATAGCCTTTGCGGCAAAGGAAAGCCTTGCGCAGATGCTGGACCCGACCGGGCTGGTCGTCGAAGAATGGCTCGGCAACTGGCGTGGCGAGCCATACGCTCCGACATCGCCAGAAATCATTCCGATCGGCAGGCTGCGCTAGCCCGGACGTTGCTCCTTGAGCGATTCCTCATCGTTTGCCGTGACGGAATGAGCGCGCGGACGAGCCGAAGGCACCACCGGCCAATAGCGGCGCTGCGCTGACGGCGTGCCCACCGATGCAACTCGTGAGCATCTCGCAGGTCTACTACGTGTTCCGATCCCATGGCACCTCCTCTCCAGCGTTTTTGCATGCTGAAGAGGAAAACATATTATGGTTCGCACGCGCCGATAATCGGTGATAATTTCCGTTCATCTGTGACGAATTGGAATAGATATCATGGACCGGCAAGAGACGATGGCTGTGTTCCTGGCAGTTGTCGAGGAAGGCGACTTCTCGGCAGCGGCACGCCGGCTGCGGATAACACCTTCGGCCGTCAGCAAAATCATCGGTCGGCTTGAGTCCCGGCTTGGCGTGCGCTTGCTGCAGCGCTCGACGCGGCGCATCAGCTTGACGGCGGAAGGCAGCACCTATGCCGACAGTGCTCGCCGCATCCTGAACGACATCAAAGAGGCTGAAATCGCGGTTCAACCCGGCGCAGAACCGCGCGGCCGGCTGCGCGTCAGTCTTCCGAGCGCCTTCGGCCATCGCTTGATCGTGCCGATGTTGCCGGCTTTTATCGATCGCTACCCGGCCGTCGAGCTCGAGCTGATGTTCACAGATGCGATTGTCGATCTATTGGCTGAGGAAACCGACGTCGCCGTGCGCGTTGCCGCACTCAGCGATTCCAGGCTGGTGGCGCGGCGGCTGGCGCCCAATCGCCGGGTCATTTGCGCATCACCTCGATATCTCGAAAGACATGGCCTGCCGATAACGCCAGACGACCTTCAAGGTCATATCTGTCTTGGCGTCACAGCACGCGGCGGTCTCAATATATGGGAGTTCGATGGCCCGGACGGTCTGCAAAGCATGCGTATCCGCAGCCCGATAGAGGCCAACAGCACCGAAGCGTTACGCCGGCTTGCGCTCGCCGGTATAGGCATCATCCGCATGTCCGAGATATTGGTCGGGCCTGATATCAAGGCAGGCAAACTGACCGCGCTGCTCACCGGATACAATCATCCTGACGGAGCGCCAATCTGCGCTGTTTATCCGCCTGGCCGAATTCTGTCGCCGCGTGTGCGCGTGTTCGTGGATTTCCTGGCCGAACAGTTCGCCAACCCTCCTTGGCTACACGGCGCGCCATAGGACGGGAGTACAGCCTGGAACAGCGTCAGCTGTTGCGGGCCGCCACGAATTCCGCTGCCTGCTTCAGAAGCACGGCGTCTTCACCATAGGGACAAAGCAGGGCGTGGGCCTGGTCGACGAGGCCTTGAAGCTGGTCCCGCGCCCAGTTGGCGCCGTGCAGCGCCACCAGCGTCGCCTTGCCGGCGGCTGCGTCCTTGCCGGTCGCCTTGCCCATCTGGCGCGCATCCGCTGTCAGATCGAGCAGGTCGTCGGCAAGTTGAAAGGCAAGCCCGATCGCCGAGCCGAATTCCGCCAGTCTTTCACGGTCGGCCGCCGGCGCGCCGGCAATCATTGCGCCGGCCTCGCAGGCGAAGCGGATCAACGCGCCGGTCTTCATCGCCTGAAGCCGGATGATGCCGGCTTCCTCCGGCCGGATACGCTCGGCTTCGAGATCGAGCATCTGGCCGCCGACCATGCCGCCGGCTCCGGCGGCGCGGGCCAGCGCCAGCACCAGCGCCGCCCGCCGCTCGGCCGGCAGCACTGTCGCTTCGTCGGCAATGATGTCGAAGGCGAGGGCCAGCAAGGCGTCGCCGGCGAGGATGGCGGTCGCCTCGTCGAAGGCCTTGTGCACGGTCGGCTGGCCACGGCGCAGATCGTCGTCGTCCATGGCCGGCAGATCGTCATGGATCAGCGAATAGCAATGCACGCATTCGAGCGCCGCCGCCACGCGCAGCGCCGCCTCGCCGTCGGCGGAAAACAGCGCGGCGCTTTCCATGACCAGGAAAGGGCGCAGGCGCTTGCCGCCGTTCAGCACGCCATGGCGCATCGCCTCCATCAGACGCTGCGGCCGCGCGATCTCGCCTGAAAGCGGGCGGTCGTCGAGCAGCCGCCTGAGCAGCGCCTCGATCGGGCCTGTGCGTGCGAGAAGCGCTGCCTCGAACGGTATTTGATCGTCTTTCGCCATGCCGGGGACCGGTAGCCGACACTCAGACGTTGCGCAAGAAGCCAAGCGCCATTATGCCGGGGGCAGGGAGCAGCATGGATTGAGCGGCTTGGCGGAACCGATCGTCGATCACGAAACCGAAGGGCTGGACATGGTGAGGCCGAAACGCGGCAACCGCATCGGTCTCAAGCGCTGGCCCCGGCACTGGGTCCGGCGCGGCGTCAGCGTCGCCGTCGTGCTGGCGCTGATGCCGCTGGTGTTGACCTTCCTGTACCTGCCGCCATTCGTGCATCCGGTATCGACACTGATGCTGAAGGATCTGGCGACGTTTTCCGGCTATGACCGGCGCTGGGTCTCGATTGACGATGTGGCGCCGGCGCTGGCGCATTCGGTCATCATGTCGGAGGACGGGCAGTTCTGTTTTCATCGCGGCATCGACCTCGGCGAGTTGAGGGGCGTCGTCGACGACGCGCTGGCCGGCGAGATGACGCGCGGCGCCTCGACCATCACCATGCAGAGCGTCAAGAACCTCTATCTGTGGTCGCGGCCGCTGGGCTCGGTCCGGAAAGTCGTCGAGCTGCCGCTGGCTGTCTATGTCGACATGGTGATGTCGAAACGGCGCATCATGGAAATCTATCTCAATATCGCCGAATGGGGGCCGGGCATCTATGGCATCGAGGCCGCCGCCCAGCACCATTTCGGTGTTTCGGCAAAACGATTGTCGCGTCGCCAGGCGGCGCTGCTTGCCGTCACCTTGCCGAACCCGATCACACGCAACCCGGCGAAGCCCGGGCCGGGGCTGAGACGGCTGGCCTCGCTGATCGAGCGGCGCGCCGGTCGGTCCGGCGCTTATGTCGGCTGTCTGCGATAGCTTAAAAAAATTAGCGACGGCGCTGGCCAAAACGGCGCAGGGCGTGTATAGGCACCCGACTTTCTCAGATTCCGGCCCCGACGCGGCCCTTTCACGAGGGCAGCCGGGGCATTTTGACCATGTAATGGAGCATATCCATGGCCGTTCCGAAACGAAAAACCTCTCCGTCGAAGCGCGGCATGCGCCGCTCGGCCGATGCATTGAAGGCCCCGACCTATGTCGAGGACAAGAATTCCGGCGAGATGCGCCGCCCGCACCATATCGACCTGAAGACCGGTATGTATCGCGGTCGCCAGGTTCTGGAGCCGAAGGAAAGCTGAAAACGCTTTTCGACGGTTTGTGACGATCGAAGGACCGGCCATCGCGCCGGTCTTTCTGCGTTTTGCGCAGATGATCGCCCGCCGAAATGTTTTCAAACACGCCAGCAGCCATGCCGGATGGCAGCCGTACCGGCTGGTACTGTTATTTCGCACCGTCTTAGTCCGTGTTTGCAGTTGCGTGCGAAAATTCTTGACGGCGAACGCCGAGCGCATACTAGAGAAGATTGTCCAACCGGAGCCTTGTGATGTTCGGTGCCATCCCGCTGCTGATCGTGCCCTTCGTCCTCTATAATCTCGGGCTTCTGGGAATATTCGGCGGCGGCGACGATCCCTGGGCAATCCAAATGTTCTCGATCCGCATGATGTCGGGCGGAGTGTTCTCGATGACGCTCGGCGATCTGATCGTGCTGATCGGGTTGCTTCTCTTCTTCGTCGAAATCGTGAAATCGACGCGCGCGACGAACGCCTCGATCATGGACCACCTGTTGTCGACCTTCGTCTTCGTGGCGTTCCTGGTCGAGTTCCTGCTGGTGAAGGGCGCGGCGCACTCGGTTTTCTTCACGCTGATGGTCATCGCACTGGTCGACGTCCTGGCCGGCTTCTCAGTATCGATGCGAGCAGCCACCCGCGACATAAACGTGGGCTAATGCATGTCGCAAAAGCATGCCTCGGGCTGAACCAGGGTGCGCAGCGGTTTTGCTATAACGACATGCATAAGAGGCGGTGAAGCAGCGCCTCGTTGTCAGCACCTTGCCGACGGCAGGGACAGGCCCGACACGCCGACCGCTATTTTTTCTTGGTGCGCGCCGGCTTCTTCACCGGAGCAGCCGGCGCATTGGCGAGGTCTTCCGCTTCCTTGGCAAGGCGGAGCGCTCTCAGCTTGTTGGTCTTTATCTGGCGGGCATCGCTCTCGGCGACATATTCCGCCATCGCCTTCTGACGAACCGTGGCGGCCTCTTCCTGCTTCTTGAAACGCAAATCGGCCCGCGCGCGGGCAGTATCCTTAGAGTTCTCAACCAAGGGCTTTTCCAATCCCGTAAATTATAGTTTTCAATGGCTTTAATAGCAGAGCCGACCTGCGATGGGGGAAATAAGTTGGTCAGGCGCCGGCATCGCACCCGGCGCCTTTCCAGCGACAATCGCCTCGTATCCGGCCTGCAACGTCGCACGCACGGTGGCATCCGGCGGCGTGTCGGAAGGCGTGCCCAGATGTTCATGGCGCAGTTCGTCCATGAACTTTTCCCACATCGGTGGGCCGCCCTTTTCCAGAAGCTCGGCGCGGATCGAGAGCTCCTCGCTGACCGGCAGCCAGACGCGACCCCAGGCGCCGAGATGCGCCAGGATCGGCACCAGTGTTATCGCCATTTCGGTCAGGCTGTAGATTGCCTTCTGCTTGTGGGTCGGATCGTCGGCCCTGGTCAGCATGCCGAGCTCCATCAGCCGCTTCAGCCGATCGGCGAGAATGTTCGAAGCGATGCGTTCCAATGATCCGTTGAGCAGGTCGCGAAAGTGGCGTTTGCCACCGAAAATCATGTCGCGAAGGATGATCAGGCTCCAACGGTCGCCGAACACTTCAAGCGATAGGTTGATCGGGCACCCAGACCGATGATCGATGCTCATGCGATTCTCCGATAGAAACTGGTTGCATTATCATATCAGTTTTATTATCGTGCAACCGATTGCAAAATGCAATTGGTTTGCGGAGAGGAGACGGCGACCATGACCAAGGCAGCGGAACCGGAAATCGTGTCGCAGACGTTTGGCGATCCCGCGCATCCGCCGATGCTGCTGATCATGGGCGCGATGGCTTCGATGCTCTGGTGGCCCGAGGGGTTCTGCCGGAAACTAGCCGGCAACGGCCTGTTCGTGATCCGCTATGACAATCGCGATACCGGCCGTTCGACCAAATATGCGCCGGGCGAACCGCCTTACACTTTCGACGACATGGTGGACGACGCCATTCGCGTCCTCGACAATTATGGCATCGCGAAAGCGCATGTCGTCGGCATGTCGATGGGTGGCATGATCGCACAGCTTGTGGCGTTGAAATATCCGTCGCGGGTCGTCTCGCTAACGGCGATCAGCACTTCTCCTGTAGGAATCGACACGTCGCACCTGCCTGGCACGACCGAGGCCTATATGAAACATTCGGCTGAAGGCGCCAAGGTCGACTGGTCTGACCGAGCCCAGGTGGTCGACTATATCGTTAAGGACGCGTACGCGATCGCCGGCACCGCGCATCCCTTCGACGAGAAGCGAACGAGGGCTTTCGTCGAACAGGACTACGACCGGTCCGGCGGCTTTCTAAGCGCGACCAATCATTTCATGCTCAAGAGTGGCGAGGATCAAGGCAGCGAGAATTGCAAGGGTCGCCTGCACGACTTGAAGGTTCCGCTCCTCGTCATCCACGGCACCGCGGATCCCATCTTTCCGGTCGAGCATGGCGCCGCTCTTGCCGAAGCGGTTGCCGGCGCCAGGCTTGTCCGCATTGAAGGCGGCGGCCACGAACTCCATCCCGACGATTGGGCCGCGATCGTTGATGCCATCGTCGCCCATTGCCAAGCCAGGTAAGCAGCGGGTCGAACCTTGACACACCATACAACCTGCGGCTGGAATGCGCGTGAGCGCCGCAGCCTGAGCCAAAGACCAGCATAATCGGGAGGATAGTATGAAACTCTACTGCGGCATTGGTCCGAATTCTTATCGCGTTCGCATCTTCATGGCTGAGAAAGGCATCGACGTTCCGCAGGTTGAAGTCGACCTGACGAAAGGCGAGCACAAGGCGCCGCAATTCCTTGAGCTCAACTCACTCGGCCAGATTCCCGTGCTCGTGCTCGATGACGGCACGGTGATCACCGAAAGCATCGCCATCTGCCGCTATCTGGAGGCGGTTCATCCGACGCCGGCACTGTTCGGCTCGGACGCGGTCAGCCAGGGCAAGGTCGAGATGTGGAACCGCCGCGCCGAGATCGAGATCTTCGGAACCATCGGCAGCATTGCCCTGCATTCCGATCCCATGTTTGCGGAGCGGCTTGTGCAGTTCCCGGCTTTCGCCGAAACCCAGCGCGAAGCCGTCCCGGCAAAGTGGGCGTGGCTTGACCGCGAGATCGCCGATGGCCGCCCGTTCATCGCCGGCGACCAGTACTCCGTCGCCGACATCACCGCCGCCGTCGCAGCGTGGCTTGGTGCCTACTTCGGAGCCGACATCCCGGACTCGCTCGTCAATGTCCATCATTGGCTCGAGCGTGTTCAGAAACGTCCAAGCTGGACCGCTTAGGCCGATGCCCGGCACTGTTTCAATGGGGAGGATATGCGGCTCAACGCCAAGTACCTGAATCCTAAGGAGGCTTCGCCATGCCTGTCAAAAGCAGATCACCTGATCCGCTAGCGACGGCGCACCTCAGCCTCCGGGCGAGCCAAGCTGCTCGGTCTCCCAGAATTGGTCGAGCCAGATGTTGAGCTTCAGGAAGCCGGCACTGCTGACCGTATAGACGCGCCTTGTCCCTTCCGGCTTGGCGTTGACCAGCCCGGCGTCGAGCAGCACTTTCAGATGCTGCGAAACAGCCGGTCGCGAGACCGGCAAGCCGGCGGCCAGTTCGTTTACTGTCTTCGGGCCGCGCCGAAGCTCTTCCAAGAGATAGCGCCGGTTGGGATCGGCAATCGCCATGAAGGCGTCGGAAAACATCATGCCCTTATTTGTGAGGCAAAGCTTTCCAAATCTCAACCGTTGGTTTCAGGCTTTCTGCGCGGATCGAGCCGCAAGGCTTCCGGCGTGATCGAGCGCTCGGCCGGTTGCGTCTTGAAGGCGTCGCGGTCTTCGATTGGCACCGGTGCGCGCCGGCTGATGCGCAGCAGCGTATAGCCTGCCAGGCAAAGATGGGCGAAGGCCGTCGCAAGGAACAGGCCTTCCGGCCGCATCCAGCCCATCAGGCCGGCGGCCAGCAGCGGCCCGATCATCGTGCCGAAACCATAGAGCAGCAGCAGGCCGCCCGACACCTTGACGAAATCCTCCGCCCGGGCGTGGTCGTTGGCATGGGCAACGGCGATCGAATACAGCGTATAGGCAAAAGCGCCGTAGGCGGCGGTGCAGACGATGACGAAGACGCCGGAGCGCGGCTCGAACAGGAAGACCGCGACGGCGAACAGCGCCGCGCCGAAGGCCAGGCCCGCCAGCACAAAGCGGCGGTCGGTCTTGTCGGAGAGACGTCCGGCCGGAAGTTGCATGGCGGCGCCGGCGACGACCACCAGGCTCATCATCAGCGCGATCTCGGCCGTGGAAATGCCGATACGGGCGCCATAGACGGCACCAAGCGTGCCCCAGGCGCCGTTAGCGATGCCGATCAGAACGCAGGCGATCGCTGACACCGGCGAATTGACATAGAGCCCCTTGACGTCGAGCGAGACGTCCTGCAGCGGCTTGGGGTGCGAAGCCGTCGACACTGCGGTCGGAATGAGCGACAGGCAAAACAGGATACCGGTGATCATGAACAGCGAGGCCGACTTCACGTCGCCGCCGGCAACGATCATCTGGCCGCCCATGATCGAGGCATAGGTGACCATCATGTAAAGGCCGAAGACGGTGCCGCGGTTCTCGTTGGTGGACTTCTCGTTCAGCCAGCTTTCGATGACCATGAAGGCGCCGGCCATCGTGAAGCCGGTGAAGGCGCGCAGCAGGATCCAGACATATTCGTCGATGATCAGGCCGGTGAGCAGTGCGATGATGGCTCCCGATGCCGCAAAGGCGCCGAAAGCGCGTACGTGACCGGCGCGACGCACGAGGCGCGGCGCAAAGAAGCAGCCGGTGACGAAGCCGCCGGCCCAGGCCGTGCCCATCAGGCCGAGCGATGCGGTCGAGAAGCCTTCCAACTGGCCACGCAGCGGCAACAGCAGCCCGTGCAGTCCGGTCGCCGCCAGCAGGAAAGCGGTGCCGCGAAGCAGCGAGAGGATCGGTCGGTAGCTTGCAAACATCATTTAGCTGATCCGGCTGGAATCTAGAGAGGATCTGAAGACAGCCGCATTCGAGCTTTTCGGCGGCGGGCGATTCGGCTCTGGAAACTATTCGCGGCGGAACAGCGCCTCGGCCGCTGATTTGGTGGTGCTCTTGGTCTTGAGCTCGGCTTCGAGCCGGGCGATCTCGTCGCGCAAGATGCCGATCCGCTCGGACAGTTCGTCGACGGAAAGCAGCGACAGATCCTGCCCGATCTCATGCGGGCGGGCTTTCTTTTTGGGTTCGTCGTCGAAGATCGCCATCGTCGCTCCTCGCTCATGCGCAAAAAATTAAACTGCTACCTTTGCGCGTCCAATCGAACGCCTGACGCTGCAGTGGCCATTTGCCTGATTTGGCAATCAGCATACATAGGGCAGGGGCATGGATGCAAATAGTCGGCAAGAAAACCGGCAGCTGGCAAGAAACTGGCGAAGCGAGACGGGAAAATTCATGGCGAGTGGACAGAACAAGATTCCGGCGAAGATGACGGCCATTGCGATCTCGGAACCCGGCGGACCGCGAGTGCTGAAACCGGAAACGCGCGACGTGCCCGTGCCCGGTCCCGGCGAAATCCTGATCCGGGTGCGCGCTGCCGGTATCAACCGGCCGGATGTGCAGCAGCGCAAGGGCGTCTATCCACCGCCGCCCGGTGCGTCGGATCTGCCGGGTCTCGAAGCGTCCGGCGAAGTTGCAGCCCTTGGCGACGAGATATCGCGCTGGCGTGTCGGCGACCGGGTCTGTGCGCTGACGCCCGGCGGCGGCTATGCCGAATACGTCAAGGTCCATGCCGGCAGCGTGCTGCCACTGCCCGCCGGCTTTACCCACACAGAAGCGGCGGCGGTACCGGAAAACTACTTCACCGTCTGGCATAATGTCTTCGAGCGCGGCGGCCTGAAGAGTGGCGAGACGCTGCTCGTCCATGGCGGCTCGTCCGGGATCGGCACCACGGCGATCCAACTCGCCTCGGCCTTCGGCGCCTATGTCGTTACCACCGCCGGCAGCCAGGAGAAGTGCGACGCCTGTCTGAAGCTCGGCGCCGACCGGGTGATCAACTACCGCGAGGAGGATTTCGTCGCGGCGGTCAAGGAGGCGACCGGCGGCAAAGGCGCCAACGTCATCCTCGACATGGTTGGCGGCGACTATGTGGCGCGAAACTACGACGCCGCAGCGGTGGAAGGCCGCATCGTCCAGATCGCCACGCAGAGCGGGGCGGTGGCAAGCACCGATTTCTCGAAGATGATGGCCAAGCGGCTCACCCACACCGGCTCGATGCTGCGGCCGCGCAGCGTCGAATTCAAGGCGGCGATCGCCGCAGCACTGGAGGCGCAGGTGTGGCCGCTGCTCGGCACCCGCAAGGTAGCACCGGTCATGGACATGATCTTCCCGCTCAGGGAGGCGTGGCGGGCGCATGAGCGGATGGAGGACGGCGACCACATCGGCAAGATCGTGCTCGACGTCGGCTGACGGTCGGTCTGAACAAAAGCTTAATTGCGCAATGCAACAAACGCATTGCCGCCATGCAAAAGCGTCTGTTCAACTTTTCATCAACGGTGCCTATTTGAGCGGCATCGAAACGATGGAGGACTACCATGAACCCGATCCGTGCTTTCCGTAACTGGCGCATGTACAATGAAACCGTGCGCGAACTGAACCGCCTGAACGCCCGCGAGCTCAACGACCTCGGCATCAACCGTGGTGACATCGAGAGGATCGCCCGCAAGACGCTTTGATCCGCTAGCAAGAGCCGAGGCAGGCGGGTTTCCCGCCGCCGGTTCCGAGCCCGCTGGACCCAGTCCGGCGGGTTTTGTCGTTTTGAAGTCCGTCCAATAGCGGCGGTTGCGTGTACCTGTCTCAATAGCCAAGTGCGGCAAAGCCGAGCGCTACCAGGGCTCCTCCCAGCACGATGTCCGCATGCTTTCGGAAACGACTGTAAAATCGTCGTGTGGCCGGTTGGGAAATGGAAAGGCCGAGGAGACCAAACCAGGCGATCGCAATGGCAAACACTAGTGCGACCACGGACAGGTGAGTTGCCCCGCGAGCATTTAAGTTCAGCGTGGAGGATGCGAAAAACAGCGCGGTGGCCGGATTTGCCACTGCCGTGACAAAGCCCAGCCGGAAGTATCGAGCGATTGGAAGCGGCTTCGGCTCGTCGGCACCGATCGTGATCGACAGCGCCCGCCGCATCGAATTCCAGCCGATGAAGACCAGCATTGCGCCGTAAAGGCTGGCGGCTATCTGGTGCGCAATGCCCCCCGGCGGCAGCGCGGCGGCGCCCGTCGCGACGACCATCGCCAGCGAACTCGCGCCCAAGGCAATGCCGGCGGCAGCCGAAAGTGCTGTGGCACGCGAAGCGGTGAGCCCAGCCTGCGCGACGACAGCAAAATTGGCGCCCGGCAGCATTGCCACAAGCGCATAGGAAATGGCGAACGGAAACAACCCCGCCGCGAAAGCGTGCCCGGTTTCCAACATCGATCAGCCCACATCGGCGGCGGCTTGCTCTCCCAAAAGCAGGTCGCCGCTACCGAAGCGAAATGTGGATGAAACATGTCCCCACTTACAGTCGGCAAATGCCGGCAGAAGGACGTTTTGTTGCCGGGCTGCCAGCCGCGCCCGCCGAGCGGCTCACCGAAAGCGTGGTGCTGAAGCTAAGGGGCCGCCTTTACAGTTCGACGTCTCCCGCCAATCTCGCGAGTACCTCCCAAAAACGTTGCGAAACGGCAACGGAGTGGTTATATACGCAGCGATTTTCCCATTTTGGTGGCTCTAGAACCACCGCCCGCGCGGGAACGCGGGCGAACGAGAAGGATATTTTGCAATGGCCAATACGCTGCTGATGCCCAAGGCGACCGCCGTCTGGCTGGTCGACAACACCGCGCTTTCCTTCGAGCAGATCGCGCAATTCTGCGGGCTGCATCCGCTCGAGGTCAAGGCGATCGCCGACGGCGAATCGGCGCAAGGCATCAAAGGCATGGACCCGATCATGACCGGCCAGCTGACGCGCGACGAGATCGCACGCGCCGAGAAGGATCCGAACCATCGGCTAAAACTGTCCGACCCCAAGGTGCGGGTGCCGGAATCCAAGCGCAAGGGTCCGCGCTACACGCCGCTGTCGAAGCGCCAGGACCGGCCCAACGCCATCCTCTGGCTGGTCCGCAACCATCCCGAGCTGAAGGACGCGCAGATCGCGCGCCTCGTCGGCACCACCAAGTCGACGATCGACCAGATCCGTGACAGGAAGCACTGGAACTCAGCCAATCTGCAGCCGATGGATCCGGTGACACTGGGTCTCACCTCGCAGATCGACCTCGACATGGAAGTCAACCGCGCCTCGCGCGGCCGCGAGCAGGCACAGCCGACCGGCGACACGCTGCTGCCGGCGGCATTGACCGAGCGCCTGGTGCCGGCGCCGGAGAAGCCAAAGGACGAGGATGCGGAGCTCGACGCCAACGCCGTCTTCGCCAAGCTCTCGGCGCTGAAGTCGAAGAACGAGGACAAGGACGACGAGGGCTGAGGCGCCCCTTCCTTCTCCTCTTTTGGGAGAAGGTGGATCGGCGCGCAGCGCCGAGACGGAAGAGGGGTGTTGGAAGAAATGAGGCGTCGGCGTTCCCTGGAACACCCCTCATCCGGCCGCGGAGCCTGTCCTCGGGCTTGCCGGAGGCAAGACCCGTGGGCGGCCACCTTCTCCCACAAGGGGAGAAGGAAAAGCGCCGCACCTATGTTCGCGCGGCCCGGTCCGGCGCCATGCCGTAGTCCTCGCTGCGCTCCACCGCACGGTAAAAATCGGCGAGTTGCTTGCCGCGCTCCGGCTTGAAGATGCGGCCTGCTATGACCACCGATGCGATGCGGTCGATGCGGAAAGCGCGAAAGTCGTCGCGCATCTCGCACCAGGCGACCAGCGTCCACACCTTGCCCCAGAACCACAGACCCAATGGCCTGATGTCGCGCGCGGTGCTGCGGCCTGCTTCGTCGGAGTAGTCGATGGTCAGCACCTGGCGTTTTTCCACCGCGCGCTCGATCAGGTCGATTGCTTCGCGGGCGGCGTCGCTCACCACCCACATTGGCGTGTGAATCTCGGTGCGGGCGATGCGGTCCTTTTCGGCATCGGGCAGCACGGCGCCGATCTTGACCAGCGCCTCGTCGGCGGCCCGCGCCATGGCAGCGCCGCCAAACGCGCGCACCATGCGGGCGCCGGCGACCAGCGCGACGATCTCGTCACGCGTGAACATCAGCGGCGGAAGGTCGAAACCCTCCCTCATCATGTAGCCGACGCCGGCCTCGCCGTCGATCGGCACACCCGTCGACTGCAGGTCGGCGATGTCGCGGTAGATGGTTCGCTCGGAAACCTCGAGCCACGTGCCCAGCTTCTGGGCGGTGACCAGGCGGCCACCGCGCAGATGCTGCACGATCTGGAAGAGCCTGTCGGCGCGGCGCATCGTTTGGTCCCTCGATGTTGTTTTTAGCCTGTCGTTGTCGCCAAACCGGTTCCCAACGTTCGGGCGACATGCATCATGGCTCAAGCCCTTCGCGCTTGCGCTGCGCGGCGACGAATGCCGCGCCGAAGGACAGCTTCCCAGTTGTCGGCGTCCTTGCATCCAGTACTCGCCAGAACGGCGCGATGTCGCTCAGCGTCATGCCGCGTTCCAGATCCTCGTTGGCGGCCTCGGCGACAGTGCGCAGATGATAGCCGATGGTGACCGGACATGTCACTTCGGCGCCGTGCTCAATGGCGAGCGCGGCGCGCAACGCGCGGACATCCATGGCCACGCCCTCTGGAATGCAGCGAATGAAATCATCAACCTGCCGAGCCGTCGGCACCAGCATCGGCTGGCCCTCGACGACGTCGCCAACAGTGCGCGGCGTCGGCTTGATGCCGTTGATGCCCGGCGTGTTCAGCCTGTCATTCCAGCTCTTTACCATGCGTCACCTAGACGAAGAGCCCGAAGCTTTTGCAGGGATGAAGGCCATGTCTGTCTCCTGATACTTTCGAATTATTGCACGCCGCTCCTGACACCATACTGTCAGGAGGCTTCAGCAAACTCCCCTTCGGTATACTCCTTGGCGAACAGCGTGCGCATCTCAGCGAGATCGCTGGTTCTCTGCGGATAGAGCGTCTTCAAACAGGCAAGAGCGAAGGTGCCGGGAGCCGAACCCGGCGCGGACACGATGCGACCGTCGGCGACGGCATAGGGCACGTCCTGATAGTTCTGAGCGCCCGGACAGCCCGGTTCCTTTTCGTTGATCCAGTCACGACCATTGCTGGTGTGTTTGGCGTTGCCGAACAGGCCGGCACGCGCCAGTGCCAGCGTGCCGGCGCAGATGCCGCCGACCACGCCGCCGCGCGCCGCAATCGCTGTCAGCAGTGCGGAGATGTCAGGCGGGGCATCGACCCACTGGTCGGAGCCGATGACCGCGACGGCGTCGAGATCGGTGTTTTCATCAACCGCGGTGGAGCGGTCGGGCGTCAGCATAAATCCGCTGGCCGAAGTCACCGGCTTGCCGTTCGGCGCCAGCGACACCGCGCGTGCGCCGAACCATTCGACCGCCGAAGCCGCCAGCAGCCCGTATTCCCAGTCGGCGAAGCGATCGATGAAAAGAACGCCGATAGTTTTCTGTTCGGACATTTCCTGCTCCGTCTTTCGGTCCGCCGGACCTGTTTATCTGGGCACCATGGCGTCGGTATCCAACTGCTGCTGCGAAAAAATCGCCTCAATGGCCGCGGCCGTGGCGGCCTTCATAATTATCCGGCCAACCGATGTCTTTGCGGATGCTCTGCGGCAACCCGTCCATGAAACGCCGGGTGCGGATCTCGTTGCGCATCGTCCGGATCTTGCCGACATAATGCTGTACGCTACGCAGAATGGTAAAACCGTTCATGGCTGGTCTCCTCTCTTTCGATGCAGACACTATCGCACACCCCTCCTGACAGCAGTCTGTCAGGAGGCTGAGCGGTCTTTGGTGAGAGTGCCAGGTTTTGCCGGTTGCGATCCGTCTGCCCGAGAGAAGCAGGCTTTCTCGTCGCCGGGACCAAGTCTTCCATCTGCCAAGGACGGACCATCGGAATCCGCAGCAGCTATAGGGCCGGGGTTCTGATATTGAAGAGAAAAAATTTTCCAGAGATCAGGGAGATGACAATGAGCCTGCAACTGACAGGAATTCACCATCTGACCGCAATCACGGCCAATGCGCCGGGAAACCTTCGTTTCTACACCAGGACCCTGGGGCTGCGACTGGTCAAGAAGACGGTCAATCAGGACGACACGTCAGCCTATCACCTTTTCTATGCCGACGCCGTGGCGACGCCTGGCACCGATCTTACCTTCTTCGATTGGCCGGTCGGACGCGAACGGCGCGGCACCAACAGCATCGTGCGGACCAGCCTGAGGGTCGCCAGCCCTGAAAGCCTTGCCTGGTGGAAGCAGCACTTGTCCGGCGAGACCGTCGCGACGGCAGAGATCGGCGATATCGGCGGCTACCCGTCGCTGGACTTCGAAGACCCGGAAGGCCAGCGCCTGCGTCTCGTCAGCGATGGCGGCAAGGGCGACAGTCATCCCTGGGCTCAAAGCCCGATCCCAATCGAGCACCAGATACGCGGGCTCGGGCCTATCGTCATCAGCGTTCCCGACATTACCAACACTGAAACCGTGCTGACCAGGGTGATGAACATGCGCAAGGCGCGGGACTATGCCTCGCCGGATGGCCAGGGCCAGGTTCACGTCTTCGAGATGGGAGAAGGCGGCCCGGCGGCGGAGCTTCATGTCGCGGTGCAGCCGGGCCTTGCGCCGGCACGGCAGGGCGCCGGTGCGGTCCACCACGTGGCATTCAGGGCGCCGGACCAGGAGATTTTGCATCAATGGACGGCGCGGCTGGCCGAGTTCCGCCTGCCGTCAAGCGGTGAGGTCGAACGATACTACTTCCGTTCGCTCTATTTTCGGGAGCCGAACGGCATATTGTTCGAAATCGCCACCGACGGCCCGGGGTTCACGGCCGACGAGCCGCTGGAAACGCTGGGCGAAAGGCTGGCCCTGCCACCGTTTCTCGAACCGAACCGGGCTGCGATCGAGGCCGGTCTCAAGCCGCTATAGCAACTTTATCGGGCGCGAGCGAAAAGAGCGATTTGACAGCCGAGCGCGATGCTAGGCGCGCCGCTGAAATCGATTTCGATTTGCCGGCCGATGCGCTAGTCACAAACGGCATGTCGAAACTCCTCGCGCTCGTTATCATTGCCATGATGGTCATCCAGCTGATCAAGCCGCTCGGCTGGCCGGGGCTGAAGCGACGCAGCGATTTTTGGAAGCTGGCGGTGCTGGCGATGGCGGCAATTTCGATCACGGCGGCTTTGGGCCATTGGACGTAGGGCTGGCGGCCCGCTACGCGAGGCGTGGTTCGTTTGCCAGCACCAAGTCGACCAGATGTTCCGCCCAGGCCCGGTAGCCGGCTTCCGAGGCATGAAATCCGTCGGAGGCAAAACCGGCCTCGGCATTGGTGATCGGCAGGCGCGGCGCCGGCACAGCGCCGCGTTCGAGACAAAGGCGCTCGCCCATTCGGTTCATCTCGGCGGCGCGGATTTCCAGGATTTTTCCGAGCAGCGGCGGCATTGCCGGTGCGCGGGTGAATTCCAGCACCGGCGACCACACCACGCGCGCCTCCGGCCATTTGGCGCGCAACGCGTAGAGCAGGCCGCCAAAATCGCTTTTGAAGCGTGGCACAGAGTGAAAGTTCTTGGTGTCGTTGGTGCCGATGGCGACAACGATATGCGTCCAGGGATCGGCCGACAGATTGGGCAGCACATGATCGCGGATCTGGCCTGAGGTCGCCGAGTTGAAGCCGGCTGCCCGCCAGCGCACCGCACGGCCAGTGCGTTTCGAGATCAGATCGGCCAGTTGCGCGGCCAGCCCGTATTCGGAATTGCCGATTCCGACCGATGCGGCGGATGAATCGCCAAGCATCAGCAGCGAGATCGCCGGCGCCTGGCCCGAAATCTCGTGCATGACCGGACCTTGCGCCGGCAGCATGCGGCTGGTGCGGCGGCGCACGCCGAGCCCCTGCCAGACATAGACCGGAAAGGCGAGCCAGGTGAGGAGGGCAAGAAAACGCTGCATCGCAAACCGTCAATGGGGCAAGTCAGTTAAGGGGCGTGCAGCACTAAAGCGCGTTGATGAACCCGGGCACATGGCCCGGGTTCGGCTGAGGAGAAAAAAACCGATCAGGCGGCCCGTTCCAGTTCCGGCTGCCATTTGCCAAGCGCCGCCAGATGGTTCATGTGGGCGCGGTGGGCGAAGGCGGCCTGGGCAGCGGCGACGTTGGCCGCCTTACCGCTCCATGCCTTCTGCGGCGCCGCCTGCAGGGCGCGGCCATAGGAGAAGGTCAGCTTCCATGGATGCGGGCCGATGGCGTTGATGGCGTTGAGGTTGGCGGTCGCCTCCTCGTCCGATTGCCCGCCGGAAAGGAAGGCGATGCCGCCAATCGCTGCCGGGACCGTTTCGCGGAACAGTTTTATGGTCTTTTCGGCTACTTCTTCGGGGCTGCTGGTGTTGCCAGACTTCTTGCCGGCGAGAACCATGTTCGGCTTCAGGATGGTGCCTTCGAGGACGACGCGGGCGGCGTAGAGCTCGGTGTAGAGTTTCGTCAGCGTTGCCTTGCTGATCTCGTAGCAGGTGCCGATGTCGTGGGCGCCGTCCATCAGCACCTCCGGCTCGACGATCGGCACGATGCCGGCCTCCTGGCAGAGCGCCGCATAGCGGGCGAGCGCATGGGCGTTCGAGCCGATCGCCGTGGCGGAAGGCACGCCTTTGGCGACGTCGATATCGATCACCGCACGCCATTTGGCGAAACGGGCACCGAGCTTGTAATAGTCGGCGAGCCGCTCGCGCAGGCCGTCGAGGCCCTCGGTGATGGTGTCGCCGGGGAACCCGGCCAGAGGCTTGGCGCCGGCATCGACCTTGATGCCTGGTATGGCGCCGGTCGACTTAATGATGTCGACCAGCGGCGTGCCGTCGGCGGCCTTCTGGCGGATGGTTTCGTCGTAGAGGATGACGCCGGAGATGTATCTGGTCATCGCCTCGCTGGCACGGAACATCATCTCGCGATAGTCGCGGCGGCTGTCGGCGGTCGATTCGACGCCGATGACGTCGAAGCGCTTCTTGATGGTGCCGGAACTCTCGTCGGCGGCCAATAGACCCTTGCCGTCGGCCACCATCGCGGCGGCAATGTCCTCGAGACGTTCGCTCATTGTGCATACTCCTGAACCGGTTGTTCCAAACAGTGTCAAAATCCGGGCTAGCAGACCACTAGAGCAAGGCAGGTTCAAGTCGAACCATTCGGAGCGGAAAGCTCGAATCGATTGAAACGCGCATACGCCCTCGTTCGCCTGCCGCCTCAGGCCTCAGCGCTTCAGCACGTCGACACCGGGCAGCGGCTTGCCCTCCATCCATTCCAGGAAGGCGCCGCCGGCGGTCGAGACGTAGGTGAAGTCGTCGGCGACGCCGGCATGGTTGAGGGCTGCCACCGTGTCGCCGCCGCCGGCGACCGAGATCAATTTGCCGGCCTTGGTGCGGCCCGCAGCATGCCTTGCCGCCGCCACCGTCGCCCGGTCGAACGGCTCGATCTCGAAGGCGCCGAGCGGACCGTTCCAGACCAGCGTCGCGGCGCGGTCGATCCAGTCGGCAACGGTCTTCACGGTGTCTTCGCCGACATCGAGGATCATGGCGTCGGCCGGCACCTCTGCTATGGCGACGGTTTCGCTGGCGGCGCCCGCCTTGAATTCCCTGGCGACGACGCCGTCGACCGGCAGGATGACAGCGCAGCCGGCTTCGGCCGCCTCGATCATGATCTGCTTGGCGGTGTTGGCGAGATCGTGCTCGCACAGCGATTTCCCGACGGCGGTGCCGCGCGCGGCGAGGAAGGTGTTGGCCATGCCGCCGCCGATGACCAGCGCGTCGACCTTCTTCACCAGATTCATCAAGAGGTCGATCTTGCTCGAGACCTTGGCGCCGCCGACGATGGCGACGACAGGGCGGACGGGATTGCCGAGGCCCTTTTCCAGCGCGTCGAGTTCGGCTTGCATGGTACGGCCGGCGAAGGCCGGCAGCAGCTGCGCAAGCCCTTCCGTCGATGAATGGGCGCGGTGGGCGGCGGAAAAGGCGTCGTTGACGAAGATGTCGCCATTGGCGGCGAGCTTTTCGGTGAAGGCTGGGTCGTTCTTCTCCTCGGCCTTGTAGAAGCGGGTGTTTTCGAGCAGCAGCACGTCGCCGTTGTTCATGGCGGCGACGGCGCCCGCCGCCTTGTCGCCGATGCAATCCGCCGCGAAGCCGACAGGGCGGCCAAGCACTTCCGCGGCCGCCCTGGCGATCGGCTCAAGCGAGAATTCGGGCGAAGGTCCATCCTTGGGCCGGCCGAAATGGGCAAGCAGGATGACCTTGGCGCCCTTGCCGGAAAGCTCGGCGATGGTCGGCGCGATGCGCTCGATGCGGGTGGCGTCGGTGACCTTGCCGTCGGCGACGGGAACGTTGAGGTCGACGCGCACCAGCACGCGCTTGCCGTCGATATTGCCAATGTCGTCCAGTGTCTTGAAGCCGGCCATGCTGATCCCTTTCGCAAAAAACGCCGGGACCTTAACCCGCGCCAACGACGATGCAAGACCTGCAATGGTGCTACGCAACAGATTTGACCAGCGCCCGTGTCGGGAGCCATCAACCCTCGCCGGTTGCCTTTTCCACCGCCGGCCGCGCACCGGGGTCCACGTCCACTGGAGCCTCGGCACCCGGCTTTTTGGTCCGCTTGCGCCAATTGCGAACAAAGGCAGCGATGCGGTCGGCGATTTCGCCGGCGCTCAGGAACACCGGCACCCGCGCCACCGGCGCGGTCGGCTCCAGCGAAAGACCGAGACCGGTGATCCTGCCCTTGTCGTCGACGTCGCGGACGATCAGCTCGATTGGACCGATCAGCACGCGGTCGGCATATTCGGCGTGGCCGCCGAGCCGCGCCGTCACCAGGTCGCCGACGGTCAGCTTGCGTTCCTCTTCGGTCAGGCCCGGCGCGTAAGCGGCTTCCAGTTCCGCGGCGGAGCGCGCCGGATCGACGGGGAAGGCGCCGAAGAAGTCGGCATCCTCGGGATCGACCACGGCGCGGCTGGCGAACAGCTTGTCGAGGAGCGCCGGATAGCGATCCGGCACGAAGATGTAGACATGGTCGCCGGCGGCGAGCCTGCCCATGTCCTGGAAGCGCATCGAGCGCCCGTCGCGCAACACCAGCGAAGGCCGCGCCCAGCGCGGAATGCGCTCGCCGCGCGCCACCGGGCTGCCAGGTGCTACGCGATAGGCGAGCAACTCGTGATGGGCGGAGCCAGGCAATTCGAGTTCGACCTTGTCCAGCGGACCCAGGCGGGCCGGCACGATCAGGCCGAGGCGGCGCGCCAGCGGTCCGACGGTCCAACCCTGGATGACCAGCGATACCAATACGACGATGAAGGCGGTGTTGAAGATGAGGCGACCATTCTCAAGGCCGCCAAGCAGCGGCGTGATGGCGAGCAGGATCGATACGGCGCCACGCAGGCCCACCCATGAGACGAAGGCGACTTCCGGACGCGGCAGACGAAACGGCATCAGGCAAAGCCAGACGGCGATCGGCCGCGCCACGAAGATCAGGAACAGGCCGAGCAGCACCGCCGGCAGCAGGATTGCCGGAAATTGCGAGGGCGTCGCAAACAGGCCGAGGATCAGGAACATGATGATCTGCGCCAGCCATGACATGCCGTCCTGGAAGCGCTTGAGGATGGTGACGGCGCGGATGTCGGAATTGCCGGCAATGAGGCCGGCGAGATAGACCGCCAGAAAGCCGGAGCCGCCAATGGCGCCGGCGGCGGCGAACACCATCAGCGACAGCGTCAGCACGAAGATCGGCAGCAGCCCGTGGTCGAGATTGAGCCGGTCGACAAGCCGCACGATGGCGAGTCCGCCGAAAATGCCGACGACGGCGCCAAGCCCCATGTTGAAAAGGAATCCGAGGACCAGGTCGGTAACCAGCACGCTGGCCTCGGGGCTGGCGTTGGCGGCGATGATCTCGACCAGGCTTATGGTCAGGAAGATGGCGATCGGGTCATTGGTGCCGGATTCCACCTCGAGCGTGGAACGCACGCGTTCGCGCAAATTGATCTCGCCGGCGCGTAACAGGAAGAACACTGCTGCGGCGTCGGTCGAGGCGACCGCGGCCCCGAGCAGGAAGGATTCCAGCCAGCTGAGATCGAGCAGATAATGGGCGACGGCGCCGAACAGGCCAGTGGTTAAAAGCACGCCGATGGTCGCCAGCGACAGCGCCGGTGCGGCCGCCTGGCGCAAGGCGTTGAGCGGTGTGCCGAAACCGGAATCGAACAGGATGACCGCCAGCGCCAGTGAGCCGGCAAAATAAGCCAGCTGCGCATTGTCGAACTGGATGCCGAGGCCGTCGGTCCCCGTGGCCAGGCCAATGCAGAGAAACAGCAGCAGGAGGGGGGCGCCGAAGCGGAAGGCGATCAGGCTCGAAAACGCGGCGGCGACGACGAGCGCGGCGCCGACCAGCGTCATGAGATAGATCGCATGCTCCATCCGCCAATTGCCCTCGAATTCGTGTTCCTCTCGCTTTACGGGAGAGTGAGGCGAAGACATGACCGGTGCAAGGCGTGAGGGTGTTTTTTGCCCTATGCCGCTCCAACGTCGTCAGAGCGCGATGGTCGTTCAGGCCAATCTCCCAAGACGTGCGATCAGCCGACACAAGGACGCGAGCGAACGGCTTAAACAAAACGCCCGGACAGGGCCGGGCGTTTTCATGTCGCAAGAAGATGGTTCTGCGATCAGGCGATGGTCTTGCCGAAGGCGACTGCGGTGTCGGCCATGCGGTTGGAAAAACCCCATTCATTGTCGTACCAGGACAGCACCGAAACGAAGTTGCCGTCCATGACCTTGGTCTGGTCGAGCGCCATGATCGAGGAATGCGGATCGTGGTTGAAGTCGATCGACACGTTCGGATGACGGGTGACGGCGAGAACGCCCTTCAACTTGCCGTTGGAGGCGGCGATCACCGCCTCGTTGATTTCCTGCACCGTGGTCGAACGCTTGGCGATGAACTTGAAATCGACGACCGAGACGTTCGGGGTCGGCACGCGAATGGAGATGCCGTCGAGCTTGCCCTTCAGATCGGGCAGCACCAGGCCGATCGCCTTGGCCGCACCGGTCGAGGTCGGGATCTGCGACAGCGCTGCGGCGCGGGCGCGGTAGAGATCCTTGTGCATGGTGTCCAATGTCGGCTGGTCACCGGTGTAGGAGTGGATCGTCGTCATCATGCCCTTCTCGATGCCGACGGCCTCATGCAGCACGGCTGCCAGCGGCGCCAGGCAGTTGGTGGTGCAGGAGGCATTCGAGATGACAATGTGGTCCTTGGTCAGCTTGTCATGGTTGATGCCATAGACGACGGTGAGGTCGGCGCCCTCGGCCGGCGCCGAGACGAGGACGCGCTTGGCGCCGGCGGTCAGATGCGCGGCAGCCTTGTCGCGGGCGGTGAAGATGCCGGTGCATTCGAGCGCGATGTCGATGCCGAGATCCTTCCACGGCAGCTGCGTCGGGTCCTTGATCGCGGTCACCTTGAATTTTTCGCTGCCGACGGTGATCTGGTCGCCGTCGACAGTCACTTCGTGCGGGAAGCGGCCATGCACACTGTCGTAGCGCAGCAGATGCGCATTGGTCTCGACCGGGCCGAGGTCGTTGACGGCGACGACATCGATGTCCTTGCGGCCGGATTCGTGGATGGCGCGCAGGATGTTGCGGCCGATGCGGCCGAATCCGTTGATGGCAACTCTGACGGTCATTTTTCTCTCCCTGGGAGTTGGAGGCCGAAGATCAAGTCCGCAGCTTCATAACGGCGGGCTGGCAAAGAATCCAGCCGTCGATGGGTTGGATTTAAGTCCATTAGGTCGCGGCTGCCGGCGAAACCGCCATGTGTGGGGCTTCGCCGGAGACCAGCACATTTATTCGCCGTGCAGGCGGGCTTCCGCCGCCTTCACCGTCGCTTCGGCGGTAATGCCGAAATGCGGATAGAGCTGTTCGATCGTGCCAGAGGCGCCGAAGCCGGTCATGCCGATGAAGATGCCGTCGATGCCGATGAAATGATCCCAGCCCTGGCGGATGCCGGCTTCGATGGCGATCTTGATCGGCGCGTTGCCGATCGTCTTCTTGCGGTAATCAGCACTTTGCTTGTCGAACAATTCGAAGCAGGGCACAGAGACGACGCGGGTCGGATGGCCGTGCTTCTCCAATGCCTCGCGCGCCGCCAGCGCAATCTCGACCTCGGAACCCGAAGCGAAGATCGTCACCGCCGCATCGCCACTGGCGGCGGCCAGCTCATAGGCGCCCTGGCGACAGAGGTTTTCCGCAACGAAGTCGTTGCGCACCGCCGCCAGGTTCTGCCGGGTCAGCGCCAGCGTCGAAGGCGTCTTTTCCTGTTCGATGGCCAACTGCCAGCATTCGGCGGTCTCGACCGCGTCGGCCGGGCGGAAGACATTGTGGTTCGGAATGGCGCGCAGTGCGGCCAGATGCTCGACCGGTTGATGGGTCGGGCCGTCTTCGCCGAGACCAATGGAATCGTGGGTCATGACGAAGATCGAGCGGATGCCCATCAGCGAGGCGAGCCGCATTGACGGACGGGCATAGTCGGAAAAGCACATGAACGTGCCGCCATAGGCGATGAGGCCGCCATGCAGTGTCAGTCCGTTGAGCGCGGCGGCCATGCCGTGCTCGCGGATGCCGTAGTGAACGTAGCGTTGGCCGTAATCGTCTGCCGTGATGTTCTTGGTCTGGCTGGTCTTGGTGTTGTTGGAGCCGGTCAGGTCGGCCGAGCCGCCGATGGTTTCCGGCACGGCGCCATTGATGATTTCGAGCGCCATTTCCGACGATTTGCGGGTGGCGACCTTCGGTTTGTCTGCCGCGAGCTTCTTCTTGTAGTCGGTGATGACGGCATCGAAATTCGCCGGCAGCGCGCCGCTGATGCGGCGCTCGAATTCACTGCGCAATTGGGCGTCGGCCCTGGCCAGGCGGCCTTCCCAGTCGGTGCGTGCCTTGATGCCAGCCATGCCGGCGTCGCGCCAGGCATCGAGGATGTCGGCAGGAAGTTCGAAAGGCGGATAATCCCAGCCGAAGAATTTTCTGGCGCCGGCGATTTCCTCAGTGCCGAGCGGCGAACCGTGCGCCTTGTTGGTGCCGGCCTTGGTCGGCGCGCCGAAGCCGATCGTCGTCTTGCAGGCGATCATCGTCGGCTTGTCGGAATGACGCGCCGCCTCGATGGCATAGGCGATCGCTTCCGGATCCTGGCCGTCGATGTGACTGGCGTTCCAGCCGGACGCCTGGAAACGGGCGACCTGATCGGTGTTGTCGGCCAGCGAAACCGGGCCGTCGATCGAGATGTTGTTGTTGTCCCAAAAGACGATCAGCTTGTTCAGCTTGAGATGTCCTGCAAGCGCGATGGCTTCCTGGGAAACGCCCTCCATCAGGCAGCCGTCACCGGCCAGAACATAGGTGTAGTGGTCGACGAGGTCGTTGCCGAAGGCGGCATTCATGATGCGCTCGCCGAGCGCGAAGCCGACCGAATTGGCAAGTCCCTGGCCGAGCGGGCCGGTCGTCGTCTCGATGCCTGCGGCATGGCCATATTCGGGATGGCCTGCCGTCCTCGACCCGACTTGGCGGAAATGCTTGATCTGGTCGAGGGTGATGTCCTCGTAGCCGGTCAGATAGAGCAGCGAATAAAGCAGCATCGAACCGTGGCCGGCCGACAGGATGAAACGGTCGCGATCGGGCCAATGCGGGTTCTTCGCATCGTATTTCAGGAAACGCGTGAACAGCACGGTGGCGATGTCGGCGCAGCCCATGGGCAAGCCGGGGTGGCCGGACTGGGCCTTCTCGACGGCGTCCATGGAAAGAAAACGGATCGCATTGGCCATCCGGTCATGTCGTTCACGCGAGGTCATGCTTCCTCCAGTGTGGGGGTTCGGGGGCCTTGGGAGAGCCTGGAAAAGGCTGCGCGACACATAGCAGGCGCGGCTTTTTAGTCAATAAACCGGCGCGCTTTTGCCGATCTTGTTAGTCAATAAGCCGGCGCTTTTGCCGGTCTTTGATGGCGCCAGAAGGGTCTTGAAGGCTTTACATTAGCGTTAGCAGGGGACAGTCGCGAGAGCTTTGTTGACGTTGGCTTCACACGGCGGGTAATGTTTCAGACATAACGCGTTCTGAACGTGGATGATTCGGTGATGGGCAGGGCGCAGGACGAGAGCCATGACCGGGGAAACGACACTCAAGGAAGTCATCGCCAGGCTTGGTAAGGCCATGGAGGGGCTGGAAAATGCCGTCGCGGCCAAGCTCGAGCACGAGCGCGACTATACGGAAGCCGAGGCGGAGGTGCAGCGCATGAACGCCGATCGCTCGCGGCTGGCGCAGGAACTCGACAATTCCGAAGCGCGCGCCGAACGGCTGGAAGACGCCAACAAGGAAGTGTCGCGTCGGCTGGTGACCGCCATGGAAACCATCCGTGCCGTGTTGGATAGATAGGGGCTGGCCCAATGGCACAAGTCACGGTTTCCATCGATGGCAAGCAGTATCGCATGGCTTGCGACGAGGGCCAGGAAGAGCATCTGATCGACCTTGCCGAGCGCTTCGACCGCTATGTCTCGCATCTGAAAGACTCATTCGGCGAAATCGGCGACCAGCGGCTGACCGTAATGGCCGGCATCATGGTCATGGACGAGCTTTCGGAACTGCAAAAACGCGTCAAGGGCATGGAAAGCGAAGTGCTGACGCTGCGCAAGACGCGTGACGACGCGCTGACCAAGGCCGATAAGAACGATTCGGTGCTGACCCAGGCGCTTGGCGCGCTCGCCCAGCGCATGGAAGATCTGGCGACGACGCTGGCGGTGAACAAGGCTTAGACTTGCCATCGCGCCCCTGTTGCAACGGCATCAATGGGCGGGAATACTGCTTTTCAGGACAAAAGGCGAAAAAGTTTTCGTCGCCGGCCTTGAGGCCGGCGCAACAGGCGTTTGAAGGATGACGCCGCAGTGGTAAAAAGGCAGAAGCAGCGCCGGTCAATGCCGGCTGCAATCACAGGGTAGGGACACGTCATGAGTCTTCGTATCAACGATACCGCGCCGGATTTCACGGCCGAAACCACGCAAGGGACTATCAACTTCCACGAATGGATCGGTGACGGCTGGGCGGTGCTTTTCAGCCATCCGAAAAATTTCACGCCGGTCTGCACGACCGAGCTCGGCCTGATGGCCGGGCTGGAAGGCGAGTTCAAGAAACGCAACGTCAAGATCATCGGCATTTCCGTCGATCCGGTCGAAAGCCATGGCAAATGGCAGGATGATATCAAGAAGGCGACCGGCCAATCGGTGAACTATCCGCTGATCGGCGACAAAGACCTCAAGGTCGCCAAGCTTTACGAGATGCTGCCGGCCAGTGCCGGCGAAACCTCTGAGGGACGCACGCCCGCCGATAACGCGACGGTGCGTTCAGTTTACGTCATCGGCCCCGACAAGAAGATCAAGCTGGTCCTCACCTATCCGATGACGACCGGCCGTAACTTCGATGAGATCCTGCGTGCGATCGATTCCATACAGCTGACCGCCAAGCACCAGGTGGCGACGCCGGCGAACTGGAAGCAGGGCGAGGACGTCATCATCACCGCCGCCGTTTCCAACGAGGATGCGGTCAAGCGTTTCGGCGCCTTCGAGACGATCCTGCCGTATCTGCGGAAGACCAAGCAGCCCTCGGCCTGAGCGAGCGGGGCGGAAGGATTTTCGGCCTTTTGCCTCAGCCGAGGCATGCGGTGCTTGACGGCGTGGCGCTGGCGAACGACCATGCTCTTCTTTTACCCCGGCAGGGAAAACCATTCCTGCCGGGTGGAGTCGAGGGAGCCGGGATTGGACGCATCATCGGCCAAGCTGCAGGTGGCAGGCTTTTACGACGAGCCGAGCGGGTCCATCCAGTATGTCGTTACCGACCCGCAGACGCGACGGTGCGCAATCATCGATCCGGTGCTGGATTTCGACGAGAGGTGCGGCGCCACTGCCACGAAAAATGCCGACGCCCTGCTCGACTTCATTAGGGAGAACGGGCTGGAAGTCGAGTGGATCCTCGACACCCACCCGCATGCCGACCATTTCTCCGCGGCACACTATCTCAGCACGAAGACAGGAGCGCCGACGGCGATCGGCGAGAAGGTCGTCGACGTCCAGAAATTGTGGAAGGCAATCTACAACTGGCCGGATTTTCCTGCCGACGGGTCTCAATGGAACAGGCTGTTCGCCGACGGCGAGACCTTTTCGGTCGGCGGCATTCCGGCAAAGGTGCTTTTTTCGCCGGGCCACACGCTGGCCTCGATCACCTATGTGATCGGCGACGCCGCTTTCATCCACGACACGCTGTTCATGCCGGACAGCGGCACGGCAAGAGCCGACTTTCCAGGCGGCAGTGCCGCGCAACTCTGGCGCTCGATCCAAAATATCCTCGCGCTGCCGGACGAGACACGTCTGTTCGTCGGTCATGACTACCGGACGGAAGGGCGCGAGCCCTTGTGGGAGAGCACGGTCGCGGAACAAAAACATGGGAACACCCATGTTGCCGCCTGCAGGACGGAGGCCGATTTCGTCGCCTTGCGCGAGGCGCGCGACAGGACGTTGCCGATGCCGAGGCTGATCCTGCACGCGCTGCAGGTCAACATGAATGGCGGACGTCTGCCGGAACCGGAATCCAATGGCCGCCGCTATCTGAAGTTTCCGCTCGATTGCCTTTGAGGGGTCGCTGGCAATTCCGGGAAGTCGGCGCCGCCCCTCATTGTCCTGCCGGACATTTCTCCCCGTATAGTGACTGTATAGTGACGGGGAGAAAGACGCTTTCACTACAATTTCGCCAATTCCCAACGCTGCAGATTCAATCTAAGGTTGCGGCCAGCCCCTTCTCCCCGTTTACGGGGAGAAGATGCCGGCAGGCAGATGAGGGGCTGCGCAGACGCCAGCTAGCTTCAGGGAATTGTTCGACGGACTAAATGTTCATACGTGATTTGCCAAGAGTCGCTCTCGGAAGATCTTTCCTCGCCGATCCAATGGAAGCTGTTGGCGGTGATCTCAGTGAAACGCCATCGAGTTTTCAGACCGCGCGAGTCAGTGCCGAGTTGGACAATGTCCTTACCCTCGGCCCGCCCGATCTGGCGCGAGTGATCTCGGTTGAGCGGGTCGTTCCATATGATGTGCCAGCCATCGATCCCAGGATCGAAGATGCGCAAAGTCGTGCCATACATCGTGGACGGCGCAGGGCGCTTGGGCCTGATCCAAACGTCCTGAATCGCGCGGCCTTCGAGCACCCAGCCAAAATGGCATTCTCCATCCCATTTCTGGATTGTGCCGTCGTCGAGGTAGTGGACCGTGTCCATTTCCCAACTTCCAACTAGCCATCCATACAGGTTCATGTCTTCCGCTCGGTCGGCTGGGGGACCTGCGGACCCGAGAGCGGTGAGAAACGGAGAAATTGTCATACTGCCCCTTTCGTCTCCTAAATAGACAAACTCAACTGCCCAGCGTAGCAGCGGCGGCTCATTGTCGCGCCCGCCTGCCGTAAGCCTTGTGGAATCTGGCGGCGGATGCCCGTGTCGGCCAGAATATTGCCGTCACAACTTGCAGCGTTGCAATTTCCTGGGCTTGGGGAAAATTGCTATATTACCGCCATGAATGAGTTCGTTTGCGAACGCGATGGCGAGTTGCCGGGCCGCCTAGGCTGATCACACCGATGATTGAGCTGGCAGCGGATCGGCGTTCGCGAAGGCGCGGCGGAACCGACAGTTCTTCCGGCAGTCCAAGGGCCCATAAAAAAGGCGGCGCCAGTTACCTGACGCCGCCGCTATTTGTTTCCGCCGGAGGTTTTATTACGCCGCTGGCTGCGCCTCGATGGTGCGTAGCGCCTGCATCTGGCGCTTGGCTGCGGCCTTGACCGCGTCCTGCACCTTCTCGAAGGCGCGCACCTCGATCTGGCGCACGCGCTCGCGGCTGATGTCGAACTCGGCCGACAGTTCTTCCAGCGTCAGCGGCTCCTCGGCCAGGCGGCGCGCCTCGAAGATGCGCCGCTCGCGCTCGTTGAGCACGGCAAGAGCGCCGGACAGCATGCCGCGCCGGTTTTCCAGTTCGTCCTGCTCGATCAGCGCCTCTTCCTGGCTTTCGTGGTCGTCGACCAGCCAGTCCTGCCACTCACCGGACTCGCCTTCGCTGGCCCGGATCGGCGCGTTGAGCGAGGCGTCGCCCGACAGGCGGCGGTTCATCGACACCACTTCCGCTTCCGACACGTTGAGGCGGGTGGCGATCTCGGCGATCTGCTCGGGCTTCAAGTCGCCGTCGTCGAGCGCCTGGATCTTGCCCTTCACCTTGCGCAGGTTGAAGAACAGCCGCTTCTGGTTGGCGGTGGTGCCCATCTTGACCAGGCTCCACGAGCGCAGGATGTATTCCTGGATCGACGCCTTGATCCACCACATGGCATAGGTGGCGAGCCGGAAGCCGCGCTCCGGTTCGAATTTCTTGACGGCCTGCATCAGGCCGACATTGCCTTCCGAGATCACCTCGCCGATCGGCAGGCCGTAGCCGCGATAGCCCATGGCGATCTTGGCGACGAGCCGAAGGTGGCTGGTGACGAGCTTGTGCGCAGCCGTGGTGTCCTCATGCTCAGCGTAACGCTTGGCGAGCATGTACTCTTCCTGCGGCTGAAGCATCGGAAAGCGACGGATTTCTTCCAGGTAGCGGCTGAGACCGCCTTCGCCGGAAACGATGCTGGGTAATGATTGGGCCATGATAGCGCCCCTCTCTCTTTGGAGTGGTGCCCCCGACACGCGGCGGGCATAGCCGCGAACGCCAAAAGGCTCGTTCGCGACAGCGGATGTATACAGGAACAAAACCAGAAAGGACAGCATTTGGTTCAACACGAAACAGTGTGTCACGCCAAAGTGAACAACGCGGGTCAGGTTTTTGCCGATCTGGTTTTGAATGGATGAAGCCGGTTCAGAGTCTGCGGAAGCCGTCCACAAGTTCCTCCATGTCGCTCGGTAGCGGCGCCTCGAACCTCATCGGTAAATGGGTAGTCGGATGCCGAAATTCAAGGAGGCGGGCATGCAATGCCTGTCGCGGAAAGGCCTTCACCTGGTCTTTCAGCGGCTCGGGCAGCCGGTTCGCCTTGGTGCGAAAGGCCTGGCCGTAATCGGGATCGCCGACGACCGGATGGCCGATATGAGCCATGTGGACGCGGATCTGATGGGTGCGGCCGGTCTCGAGCCGGCATTCGATCAGGCTCGCCGTGGCGAACTGCTTTTGCTGCTCACCAAAGCGCTCGACCACCGTGAAATGGGTGACGGCGTGGCGGGCATCGTCGCGGCCCTCAGGCACCACGGCACGGCGCACGCGGTCGGCGGCGCGGCCGAGCGGCTCGTCGACCGTGCCTGTCGATCTCATCGGAATGCCCCAGACCAGCGCCAGATAGGCACGTTTGAGATCGCCGGTCAGGCCATGGTCGGCAAAGGCCTCCGACAATGATTTGTGGGCGCGGTCGGTCTTGGCGACGACCATGACGCCGCTGGTCTCCTTGTCCAGGCGGTGGACGATGCCCGGCCGCCGCACACCGCCGATGCCGGAAAGACTGTCGCCGCAATGGTGGATCAGCGCGTTGACCAACGTGCCGGTCCAGTTGCCGGCGCCGGGATGGACGACAAGCCCCGGCGGCTTGTCGATGACGATCAATTCATTGTCTTCATAGAGAACGTCGAGCGGGATGTTCTCGCCTTGCGGCTCCGCCGGCTCCGGCTCCGGCATGTCGACCGATACGCGTTCACCGGCCGCCATCTTGCGTTTGGTCTCGATGACCGGCTGGCCGCCGACCTTGACGGCGCCCTGTCTGATCAGCATCTGCACCCGGCTGCGCGACATGTCCGGGCCGAGCTTGCCCGCCAGCCATTGGTCGAGCCGCTGGCCGGCCGCATCGGGGCCTGCTTCCAGCACGACTGATCCGCCGTCTGGCGATCCCCCGTCTGGCGATCCGCCCGTACTCAATCCATCCTCTATCAATATCGGGGTCTCTTCGTTATGAGCGCTCATCGAAAATCGTTCCGGAATGTTTGCCATGGCTGCTGCCGATGAAGACGAGGAAAAGCCGCTCGACCCCGAAGTCGAAAAGGTGCGCAAGAAGCTCGTCCGCTTCGTCGCCATCAATCTCGGCCTGCTGTTCCTCGCCCTTATGGTGGTGATTGCAGCCCTTGTCTACAAAACGCGCAGCGCGCCACCGGCAGCCCCATCCCTTGCCGGCGACATCCAGGTGCCATCAGGCGAGCCGCTGAGCGGCGACATCGTGCTGCCGGTCGGCGCCAGGGTCATCAGCCAGTCGCTTTCCGGCAACCGCGTCTCCATCGATGCCGAGCTTGCCGACGGCAGCCGCGCCATTTTTGTCTACGACATCATCGAGCGCCGCATCATCGGCCGCTTTTCGATCCGCAACAAATGACTGGTTTCGCCGAACACCGTCGCGTCGCCACCGTCGCACTTGTCGTCGCCAATTACGACGAGGCGATCGCCTGGTATGTCGACAGGCTCGGCTTTTTGCTCACCGAGGACGTCGATCTCGACGGCGGCAAGCGCTGGGTCACGGTTGCGCCTGCGAACGGGCAAGGCGCCCGGCTGCTGCTGGCCGAAGCGGCCGATGACACGCAAAGGGATAGCATCGGCAACCAGACCGGCGGCCGCGTCTTCTTGTTCCTCGAAACCGACGATTTTGTCCGCGATCATGCGGCAATGCTCGCAAAGGGCGTCGAATTCCGTGAGGCGCCCCGCGTTGAGCCCTATGGCACAGTGGCGGTTTTCGCCGATCTCCATGGAAATCTCTGGGACCTGATCGAGCCAAAACGATAGGCCTGCAACGGATATTTTCCCGGCATCATTGACTGCCAGAAGGCCAGTTGCTTTTTCCCGGCCGTCAGCCTATATCGCCGGTTCTTGAACGCGCCCATCGTCTAGCGGTCAGGACACCGCCCTCTCACGGCGGGAACAGGGGTTCGATTCCCCTTGGGCGTACCAGGAAAATCAACTGCTTAGCTCGCTTGCGATCTGTTACGTCGAATATTCGTCGATACGACCGGGTATGGCCGCGAATGTTGGCCTGAAGGTCTTGAGGCGCTGGGACGCAATCGTGGGCATTTCCATAGGCCCTGTGCGTCCGATAAAAGCTGAGGTAGATTCAATGAAGCAGTATATCGGATTGATCCATAAGGATACCGACAGCGACTTCGGTGTGTCCTTTCCTGATTTTCCCGGCGTTATCACCGCCGGCACCGATCTGGACGACGCTCGTGCTATGGCTGAGGAGGCCCTTGCCTTTCACATCGAAGGGCTTGTGGAAGAAGGCGAAGCCATTCCAGAACCCTCCAGCCTGGATGCCGATAATCGAGACGGCGTCGCAATCCTGGTTGCGGTGAAGACCGAGGCCAAGAAAGCTGTCCGCGTGAACATCACGCTCGCTGAAGATGTTCTAAGCCAAATTGACGCCTTTGCTGAGGCGCACGGTTATACCCGGTCCGGCTTTATCGCGAAGGCGGCTCAAAGGCTCATCGAGCTTGAGGGCGGCCGAAAGGCTCGCAGCGCTTAGCTATCGTTTGCGCCACCCGGGGCCTTTCAATGCAAGCGTCCCATGTGGCCTGACTTCTGGCGCATCGTCGCCAGTTGATTTAGCATCTCTCGATAATCCTCGTGCTAGGCACAAGGCAGCACGACGATGTCCGGCTGCCAGGGAGATGGCCAATGCAGAAGTTGCAATCGCAGGGCGTTCATCACATCACGCTCGTCGGCGCCGGGCGCCAGACCTCGATCGATTTTTGGGAAGGCGTGCTTGGCATGCCTTTCATCTTCGAGCAGCCCAATCTCGACAAGGCCAGCGAAAGCCACCTCTATTTCGATCCGGGCGACGGCCGGCTGATCACCATCTTCACCGACGAGAGTCGCACGCCGGTCAAGCGGCGCACGCCGACCGATCCGGGCTGCGTCCATCACATCGCCTTTGCGGTGTCGCGGGTCACCTTCCTGCAGGCGGTCGCCCGGCTCGACGAGCGCGGCATCAAGCACAGCGGCGTCAAGGATCGCGGTTTTATGGATTCGATCTATTTCGAGGATCCGCTCGGCCTGCTGATCGAACTCGCTTCCTATCGTTTCGAGCCGCCGGCGGGTTTTACTCATGCCGACGTGCTGATGCAGGCGCACAAGATCCGCGTCGCGCGCGGCGACTACGCAATCGCCGAAGTGCATCTTGCCGACGCGATCCAGGCGCTGGTCGAGCGCTCCCGTGCGACCTTGTCGGAGGACCGCGCGCCGAAAAATCCATACTGACGACTTCAACTCGAGGGAGGACGACAATGGCAAAGACGACAACGAAAAGTGCGAAGAAGCCGGCTGCCAAGGCCGCCACAAAACCAGCTGCCAAGGCGACAAAGCCTGCTGCCAAGGCCGCGACAAAGCCTGCAGCCAAGGCGGCGGCGAAAGCTTCCGCCAAGCCGGCAGCGAAAGCCGCCGCGAAACCTGCAGCCAAGGCATCCGCGAAGTCCGCGCGGAAGGCCAAGGCGAAATCGGCGAAAAAACCCGCGCTGACGCTCAGCATGCTGAAGCCGAGCGTCAACAATATGTGCGTGCGGGTGTTTGCGCGTGCGGCCGGGCTCGACCATTCCGAGACCGACGTATGGGGCCACACGCGCTCGCCCGAGTATATGGCGCGAAACCCGGCTCATCTGACGCCGATGATCGAGGACAAGGGCCTGCCCAGGGGCGTGTTGTGGGAAAGCTGCGCCATCATGCAGTATCTCGCCAACAAGCACGGGCTGGAGAAATTATATCCCAAGGCGCCGGCCAAGCGGGCGATGATCGACAGCGCCATGTTCTACCTGATCGGCACGCTCTACCCCTATGTGGCGCGCGCCACCTATCCTGTGCTGAATTTCCCGCAATATGCCGGCGAGGTCGGCCACAGCGACGCTCATCCCGACAAGAAGGCGGAAGCCCAGAAGGCCGCTATAGAAGCGATAGCCGAGCCGCTCGAGGTCTTTCACAGCTTCTTCAGGAACGGCAAGCCGTTCATCGGCGGCAAGAATCCGTCGATCGCCGACATCCGCCTGGCGGCGACGCTCGAATTCCTGGCGGCCGTCGACTACGCGCTGCCGCAATGGGCGAAGGAGTACATGACGGCGATCGAGAAGAAGCTCGGCAAGGCCTATGCCGAGCCGGCCGCCGACGTGCGCGGCTATATCGCCTATGTGAAGTCGCAGGCTGCGGCGTGAGGCTTTCGCTCTCACGGCTTTGCTTGCCCAGGCCGACCTAAACCGAGGCCGAAGCCCCGCCGCCTTTTACGGGACGTAAGAATGTTTGAAGCGTCGACGGTGAAGCGACGGTTGACCTGGAGGCAGCGGTCCTGATGATCCGGCTTGCGCGGGTGGCGTCCATGGAAGGGACTGTATATGACCCGCAAACTATCCTTATTCGCCGCGTTCGGTCTGGCGCTTGCTGCCCTGGCGGCGTGTGACCAAACTCAATCGGGAGGCATGCAGGCGACGACCGCTGGCCAATTGCCGCCACCTCCAGCCGACACGATGACGCCGGCACCCGCAACTCCGCCAGCTCAGACAGCCCCTGTTCAGTAACAGATCGTAATTTCAAAAATGGAACCCTCGCTCCGCGAGGCGGGGGTTCGCTTTCGGCATTTCAGCTGCAAAGCGGTGCGGCATGACTGATGCTGCGCTTGTCGTTCAGGGACCGAACATTACAAGCTCGGTGAACGACAGATCTCCAAGCGAGGGTGGTCTGGGACCCCTAAAATATTTCAGCCCGCTGTTGGCGCGGTACCTCCCGAACAGACCTGCAATCGGCTCCTTGGCGTCGACGACGCAAAACAGGATCCCGCTTCGCAAGAGAAAGCGGCCCATGGCACCGGCGCACCGGCTCAAATCCGCGAGAGAGCGGCAATAGACGATTTGATAGGATGGGATAAGACCGCGCAATATCCGGCGCGGCATCAATACGAAAGGAAACGCTGCTCCGTCGCAAATGCAAATCAATGACCGGCAGCCAAGTGCTGAGTGTTCCGAGAGTATGTATCTCTCACTTTCGGACAGCATCGCCATTTCCGCAAGATCGGGACGAGCTTCAAGCACGCGACACGACCGCTGCGCCGAACCAAAAGCCGGCAGGAAGGCAAATTGTCCGGTGGTGAAAGGGCGAAAGCCGAGCGCCCAGTTGGCCTTCAACGTTGCGGGCGCCGGCGAAATATTCGTGTAGGTCACGTCCCTTCGCTTGAGAATCGTCGTAACCAATTTGGCGCCATAAGGGCGGAATTCTGCGTCGACGGACCAGCTTGAAAGGTTGCAGCGGACTTCGTCGCCTTGCAGGCCGGGATAAGTTGTATACAGGGTCAGCACAACGCCGACGATCCGATCAGCCTTCTCCAAGGCCCAGCCGTATTGTGGGAACTCGGCGACGGCAGGTCGCTGCGACAAACGGGTCAGCGCCCGTATCCAGTAGCTCCGGTCACGCTGCGGAAAGCCCCGGCACAGGCAGTCGACTACTCCTTCCCAATCGGCTTCGCGAATTGGTCGACAGCGAACGCCGGGAGGGAGAGCGCCAAGTACGGCCATAGATCGACTTCCAGAATGAGATGGTTACTTCGATGTGCCCCACGCTAACACGTTGGTGTACAACGATTAATAATATGTGCCGCATTTAAAGACGACTTTCCGCACTGATCACGAAAGTGCAAATCAGATTGGCCGACGCGTCGACGAGCAGATCCCGTCGGTTAAGGATTCGTTAACCAAATCCCTATCTACTGGTCGGCAATCACCTCAACTCGTGACCACGGATGTACTGGCGCGGTCGAGGTGGAAGGAAAGTCGGCCATGTGCCGGCCTTTTTGTCTCGAGGGCTATTGTCGTCGGGTCGCCGATTCAGCCAAGCGTTGCTCGATGGCGTCACCTCGAGCGATTGGACCGGTTCACCAGATATCAGTGTTGCCCGCGTCTCGCATTGACATGGCGTGCCAATTCCGGCGTCTCGAAGACGTAGTCGCTCCAGGCCGATTCCGGAATATGACCGGCCAGATAGCATTCCAGCAAAAGACTTTGCTCAGGGCTGAGAGGTCTTGGCGCGCGCTCATGCAGCGAGTGAAACAGATTTCTGGGCGAGTGAAACAGATTTTTGGTCAGGTCCGAGACAGTGAAGTGAATCGACATGTGTTCGGTCTCCTTTGACCATTCTGCGCATCACCCCAAGCATCGGGACCGATCTCTCTGCTCCACTGCCCTTCGGTTCGGAAAGGACGATGCGCCGAATCAAAACGCTCCAGCTTGCTTGTGCGTCCAAGGGACGCGGCGCTGCAGTCGGATTTAACGTCGAAGGCGGGATAAGGTTTCAACGTAGCCGGCGGTATCGGAATGATCGGCGCGCGGGACCGATCAGGCAGCAGCCCGCCCCCCCGTCGGCTCATGCTCTCGGCTCGCGTCTGACCGAACCGCTGCGTCAGGTGCGCGGCAATGTTTTCGGGGGCGCATCTTTTTAGCTGCCACCGCCTGAATGCCGGCTGGTTATTCGCAGACCATGCGGACCCGTTTTCCGGGTTGGCTGACGTTCCTGCAGGTGAGCGGTTTCGCCGGCTCGGATGACGGCGTCGGCGGAACTTTGGCAATCCTGGCGATTTTCCTCCTCGGCGCCACGGGGGAGTCGATTTTGCGGGCCGCCACTGTTTCCGGCGTTTCGGGCGCCACAGGAAAGACGTCGGTCTGCAGCAACTGCGGCTGTTCGGCTTGCGCCTGCTGCGGCGGCCTGTCCCAGAACCGCCGGACATCGAGTGGACTTGGAATGACGACGGTGCCGTCGTAGCTGCGCGAGCAGCCGCCCCCCAACAGCAGCATCGGGCACACGAAAAAAGGCAAAATCCGTCCCAACATCGGCAACACCCTTGCGGGATTTATAACGCGGCTTCGGTTCTACCGACAACCGTTGGAATACAGTGGGGCAAGGCTAGCGCATGACCCGGAGAATCGGAATCGATTTCGCTGCGGACCATGCGCATAATCAAAGTGCCGCAGCGTCCTGGCGCGGCCCAAGCCCATCAGCGCCCAAGGGGGCGGCTTGCTCGAAAAGCTCGGCGCCGAGGGAGAAGTCCAGAGAACGCGAGATAGCCCCGTCAGCCGATTCGGCGACGCGTTGCGACAAGACTATGGTGCGATCGCACCATATCAAAGCATGCGTCCGGTTGGAACAATAAGCGCATTCGAGTTCCGCTCCTCCAGTTACGGGCGGGAGCAGCGACCGCCGGCAAGAAGCAGGGTCAGATTTACCCCAACGGACCTGCTTCGGCGATGGCGCGGCCATGACCTCCTTGGCCGCATGCAACGCGCTCCCGCCCGGATTTTCTTTTTCCGCACCGATTGTTTCGCCTGTCGAGGCCAATGCCGGCCGCAAATCGCGCAAGCTGCTGATTCCAGCGGCAAACCACGGCTGTAGCGGCGAGGCCCGCGGCCCTTGCTTATCGACAGGGCTGTACGGCGGTTACCGGGCTGACATCAAACTGTCATGTGACTGTAATAATCGGGGGCTATGGCCTCAGCGGGCGCCGACGGAATGGCGCCGAGAGACCATTTTCCGAACAGGAGCAGGCCACATGAAAAAATTCCTCCTTACGGCGTCGGCCGCGGCGCTTGCGCTCGCCGCGTCGGCTGGTTATGCCGCCGCGCGCGACCAGATTCAAATCGTCGGTTCGTCCACAGTGTTCCCCTTCACGACGGCTGTCGCTGAAAAGCTCGGCCAGAGCGGAAAGATCAAGACCCCGGTCGTCGAGTCGACTGGCACCGGCGGCGGCATGAAGCTGTTTTGCCAGGGCGTCGGCGAAAATACCGCCGACTTCACCAATGCCTCGCGCGCCATCAAGGACAGCGAGCTTAAAACCTGCAAGGCAAACGGCGTGACGCCGGTCGAGATCAAGGTCGGCTTCGATGGCATCGTACTGGCCAACTCGAAGGCAGGGACAGTCGTCGATCTGACCAAGGAACAGATTTTCAAGGCGCTCGCCAAGAACGTCGCTGTTGACGGCAAGGTCGTCCCCAACCCCTACACGAGCTGGTCGGATGTCGATGCGTCGCTTCCCGCGACAAAGATCGAGGTGCTTGGTCCGCCGCCGACATCCGGCACGCGCGATGCATTCGTCGAGCTGGTCATGGATGCGGCCTGCCAGGAAGAAGTGAAGGCGGCTAATGAAAAGGGCTGCGGCGAGATCCGCGAAGACGGCGCTTTTGTCGAGGCCGGCGAAAACGACAATCTGATCGTCCAGAAGCTGGAAGCCAACCCCAATGCGTTCGGCGTCTTTGGCTTCTCGTTCCTTGACCAGAACGCCGACAAGCTGCAGGGCCACAAGGTCGACGGCGTCGAGCCGACTTTCGAGAATATCGCATCCGGCGATTACGGCGTTTCCCGCTCGCTCTTTGTCTATGCCAAGAAAGAGCATGTCGGCGTCATCCCCGGCATGCAGGAGTTCATCGCCGAGTACACCTCGGAGGCTGCATGGGGTCCTGATGGTTATCTGGCCGACAAGGGCCTGATCCCGCTGCCGGACGACGAGCGCGCCAAGTGGGCCGAAGACGCCAAGGCCCTGAAGGGCATGGGCTCCTGATGTTTCGGGGTCCGAGCGTGCCGCTCTGACCCTCATATGCTAAAGCACAAAGCGCGGGATCACAGGTCCCGTGCTTTGAGCCGGTGAATGACCGGCGGTCGAGGGGACGTCCCGAATCATGGTCGGTTATCTCGTTGTTCTTCTGTTGGTTCTGGCAGCGGCGGCCTATTGGATCGGCCGGACCCGCGCCATTGCCAGTGTCAATGGCGACGTCGCGCGACTGCATTCGCTGCCTGGGCAGCATGGTATGTTTCTGGCGCTTTTTGCTGCCGGTCCGGCGCTGCTGGCGATCGTGGTGTGGTCGCTGGTGACGCCGGGAATTGAATCGTCGATCATTGCCGACCGCTTCTCCTCCGAGTTGTCGGGAATGGGCGTCCCACAGGTCGAAGCTTTCATCCGCGACGCTCGCGCGATGGCCTTTGGCGGGCTTGTCGGCTTCGCCGATCCCACGAAGGAGGCGGCCGCCGCCCTCTACAAATCGGTCCATGCGACCAGCACCTGGATCATCTGGACCGTCGCGCTCGTGCTTTCCGCGTCCGGATTTTACTGGGCCTATTCGCGCATCGCACCGGCCTACCGGGCGCGCCATGTGGTCGAGCGCATTCTTCGCGCATTCTTGATAGCATGTTCGGTGGTCGCGATCCTGACGACGGTCGGCATCGTCCTGTCGCTTATCTTCGAGTCCCTGCGATTCTTCCAACAGGTGCCATTCTACAAGTTCCTGTTCGGCACGCATTGGTCGCCGCAGAGCGCCTTCACCGGCGCGGGAGCGGAGGCCGGGGCGGTCAACGAGGACATTTTTGGCATGGTGCCGCTGTTTGCCGGCACGTTGCTCATCACCTTCATCGCCATGCTGGTGGCTGCGCCTATCGGGCTGATGGCTGCGATCTACCTTTCGGATTACGCCTCCAAAAGCGTCCGCGCGGTCGCAAAGCCGGTTCTGGAAATCCTCGCCGGCATTCCGACCGTCGTCTACGGCTTCTTCGCTGCGCTGACGGTTGCGCCTTACTTCCGCGGTATCGGCGAAAGCCTGGGCCTCAACGTCGCGTCTGAATCCGCGCTCGCCGCAGGCGTGGTCATGGGTATCATGATCATTCCCTTCGTTTCCTCGCTTTCCGACGATGTGATCAACGCCGTCCCGCAATCCCTGAGAGACGGTTCCGCCGGCCTTGGCGCGACCAAGTCGGAAACCATCCGCAAGGTGGTCCTTCCCGCTGCCCTTCCGGGCATCGTTTCGGCGATGCTGCTTGCCGTCAGCCGCGCAATCGGCGAAACAATGATCGTCGTCATGGCGGCGGGGCTGGCGGCAAACCTCACGGCCAACCCGCTCGAAGCGGTCACCACCGTGACCGTGCAGATCGTGACGCTGCTGGTCGGCGATCAGGAGTTCGACAGCGCCAAGACGCTTGCAGCCTTCGCACTCGGCCTGGTGCTGTTCTGCATCACGCTTACCCTCAACATCGTCGCTTTGCGCGTCGTCCAGAAATACCGAGAGCAATATGACTGATGCGATCTCGTCATTCGGCGCCGTCGGACGGCCGGTCAGCATTCATACCGACGATGCCGCGAAGGCGCGGCTGAAGGGCCGCTACCGCACGGAAACCTGGTTCAAATGGCTTGGCGCCGCAGCTGTTGCGGTGGCCGGCTTGTTCCTTGTGCTGCTCCTGTCGACGATTGTCACGCAGGCGATCCCGGCGCTGCGGCAGAACTATCTGACGCTGCCGATCGATCTTTCAGCGGCCAAGGTTGACCCGGCGAAACTCGATGAAGTGAACTACGACGCCATCGCTCAGGAAGCGCTTACGGCAAAATTTCCGGATGTGACGAGCCGCCAGGACAAGCGCCTGCTGCGCGGGCTGATTTCCACCGGCACGGGCGTGTTCCTGCGCAAGGATATTGCGGCTGATCCGGGGATGCTCGGAGGAACGGTGGACTATGCGGTTCCACTTGACGATTTTGCCGACCTCTACCTCAAGGGTCTGCTTGCCGACGTCGGTTCGGACGAAGCGATTTCGACAAGCGTCACGCCTTCGCAAACCAGCGGCGACATCGATCTGACTTTTGGCGACGATGCCATGCTGGCGCTGGCGCGCGGCCATGGTGCGACCGAGGGTGAAAACGGCAGGCTCACGCTGACGAGCGGCGCGTCGTCGCTGCTGGTCGCGTTCAATGGCGGCACGGTCAAGCTGACCGCGCTGTCGCCTGCGGCCAACGGCACGGTGATCGCAAAGGGCACGGTGATCGAGGCGCTGGACAGCACGGCGCCCGCCGCGAGCGGCCAGGCATTCCTGCGCGTCATCGAGACGCCGGAAGCATCGCGAAAGATTTCGGACAAGGTGATCGTCTGGCTCGACACGCTGAAGAGCGCCGGCCTGATCGAAAGCCGGTTCAACTCGATCTTCTTCTTCACCGGCGCAAGCCGCGAGCCGGAATTGGCCGGTGTCTGGGGCGCGGTCGTCGGATCGTTCCTGACCATGATCGTAACGCTGGCCATCGCCTTCCCGATCGGTGTTTCAGCGGCGATCTATCTTGAGGAATTTGCCCCCAAGAACCGGCTGACGACGATGATCGAAGTGAATATCAATAATCTGGCGGCGGTGCCTTCGATCGTCTTCGGCCTGCTTGGACTTGCCGTATTCCTGAATTTCTTCGGCATGCCGCGCTCAGCCCCGGTGGTCGGCGGCATGGTGCTGGCGCTGATGACCCTGCCGATCATCATTATCGCCTCGCGCGCTTCGCTGCGCGCCGTGCCGCCGTCGATCCGCGAGGCAGCGCTTGGCATCGGAGCGTCCAAGGTCCAGACCGTATTCCATCACGTCCTGCCGCTGGCGATGCCGGGCATCATGACCGGCACCATCCTCGGAATGGCGCATGCGCTGGGCGAAACCGCGCCGTTGCTGATGATCGGCATGGTCGCCTTCATCGTCGACATTCCCGGCGGCTTCACCGATCCCGCGACGATCCTGCCGGTGCAGATATTCATGTGGGCGGATTTCCCGGAAGCCGGGTTCCAGCAGAAGACTTCGGCGGCGATTTTGATTTTGCTGGTGTTTTTGGTCATCATGAATGCCATCGCGGTAATACTGCGCAGGCGCTTCGAGCGGCGCTGGTAAGGAGTAGAGGATATGAACATCATGACGGAAGCCGGCGTCGAGCAGAAACTGAGCAGCGCAACCAACGCCCCTTCGATCAAGATGAAGGGCGAAAAGGTCTCTGTTCACTACGGCGAGAAGCGAGCCCTGTTCGACGTCGATCTCGATGTCCGCGAGAACCAGGTGACGGCTTTGATCGGGCCATCGGGCTGTGGCAAGTCGACGTTCCTGCGGTGCCTGAACCGGATGAACGACACCATCGATATTGCGCGGGTGAGCGGCAAGATCACGCTCGACGGCGAGGATGTCTACGACCCGAAGATCGATGTCGTCGAGTTGCGAGCCCGCGTCGGCATGGTGTTCCAGAAGCCGAACCCGTTTCCGAAGTCGATCTACGAAAACGTCGCCTACGGTCCGCGCATTCACGGCCTGGCCAGGAGCAAGGCCGAGTTGGACGGCATCGTCGAATCGAGCCTGAAGAAGGCCGGCCTGTTCAACGAGGTCAAGGATCGCCTGCTCGAGTCGGGTACCGGCCTGTCCGGCGGACAGCAGCAGCGCCTGTGCATCGCGCGCGCCATTGCCGTGTCGCCGGAAGTGATCCTGATGGACGAGCCCTGTTCGGCGCTCGATCCGATCGCCACCGCCCGCGTCGAGGAACTGATTGACGAACTGCGCGAGAACTACACGATCGTCATCGTCACCCATTCGATGCAGCAGGCGGCGCGCGTGTCGCAACGCACGGCGATGTTCCATCTCGGCTATCTGGTCGAGGAGGGCGCGACCGACAAGATGTTCACCAACCCCGACGACAAGCGCACCCAGGACTACATCACCGGCCGGTTCGGCTGAGCGGTCCGGCGAATTTCGAACACGAGGACAGCACCATGGGTGAACACACCGTCGCATCTTTCGACGAGGAACTGGAGCACATCGACCGGCTGATCCGCGACATGGACGAGCTTGCCGCCGCAATGGTCGCAGCCTCGATCCGCGCGCTGCTTGCGTCGGACAATGCGATGGCGCAGCGCGTCGTCTCGGACGACGCCATCATGGATGCGCGGCAGCGCGAGCTCGACGACAGCGCGATCACGCTAATCGCCAAGCGGCAGCCGATGGCGCAGGACCTGCGCGCCGTGGTTGGCGCAATCCGCATGGCCGGCGATCTCGAGCGCATCGGCGATCTGGCCAAGAACATAGCCAAGAGGGTCAGCGCAGTCGGGCAGAGCGCGACGCCGCGGAACCTGTCACACGGTATCGACGCGATGGCGGATTTGGTTCTTGTGCAGCTGCGCGGCGTGGTCGAACACTATGTGTCGCGCGATGCCGAAGCGTTGAAGGAACTGCGCGCCGACGACCAGAAGATCGACGTGAAATACACGGCGGTTTTTCGCGAGCTCCTGACCTACATGATGGAGGATCCGCGCAACATAACCGCCTGCACTCACCTTCTGTTCTGCGCCAAGAATCTCGAGCGTATCGGCGATCATGTCACCAACATCGCCGAAAACGCCTACTTTGTCGTGACCGGGCAGCAATTGCCGGCGGATCGCCCGAAGCTCGACGAAACGACGATGTCGGCGCCGGCGACATGACAGGAGTGACCGGCCGATGATCGCGCCGCGCATCATGGTGGTGGAGGACGAAGAGCCGCTGGGCGTCCTCCTGCGTTACAATCTGGAGTCCGAAGGCTATCAGGTCGAGGTGGTGACGCGCGGCGACGAGGCCGAAATCCGGCTGCAGGAAAACGTGCCCGATCTTTTGGTGCTCGACTGGATGGTGCCGGCGGTTTCCGGCATCGAGCTTTGCCGGCGCCTTCGGGTGCGTCCCGAGACCGAGCGGCTGCCGATCATCATGCTGACCGCGCGCGGCGAGGAGAGCGACCGGGTGCGCGGCCTTTCGACCGGAGCCGACGACTATCTGGTCAAGCCGTTCTCGACACCGGAATTCATGGCCAGGGTCAAGGCGCTGCTGCGCCGCGCCAAGCCCGAAGTGCTGTCCAGCGTGCTGAAGGTCGGCGACATCGTGCTCGATCGCGAATCGCACCGGGTCTATCGCAAGAAGAGCGAGATCCGGCTCGGGCCGACCGAATTCCGGCTGCTCGAATTCATGATGCGGCACCCGGGTCGGGTCTTCTCGCGCAGTCAGTTGCTCGACAATGTCTGGGGCGAGACGATCTACATCGACGAGCGCACGGTGGACGTGCATGTCGGCCGGTTGCGCAAGGCGGTCAACAATGGTCGCATGCCCGATGTCATCCGCACCATCCGTGGCGCCGGCTACGCGATCAGGGAAGACTAGGGATGTGCTGATATTCAGGTGATGCCGGCCTGCGAACGGCGGCTTCCTGCGCTTCCGGTGCTCACGTACCCAAAAGTACGCTCCGCTCCGGTTCTCGGAACCCACCATTCTCGACTCGGCCTGACCTGAATCTCAACACATCCCAAGTCGCGACCCATCTTTGTCCTCTGCCGTTCGGACTCAGGCCACGTCTCTCCTGATCGTGCCGGACTTCCCTTGTGCGCTGGGCGCAAAAATCTCCTGGTCGACGAAGCTCAGCGCCCGCAGGGCGCAGCCTTCGCGGATCAGCGGCAGCTCGTTCGGCTCGGTGTCGAAGGAAATCGAACCCGAATGCTGGCCGCCGGCGGTCTGGGCGATGGCCTCGCGCAGGGCCGGCTCGATCAGGTCGAAGGCGGCAGCGCTGGCGCCGACCATGGCCACCGGCGCCGGATCGATCAGCGCGAACAGGCTGCCGAGCCCGAAGCCGAGCGCTTCGCCGGCCTTGCGGTAGGCTTGGCGCTCCGGTCCGTCCGTCTGCCGCGCCCGGGCCGCCAGTGCCCGCATCTCGGCGTCGCTGACATCGGCGACCGGCTCGGCGTTCTCGCTCAATTGCCTGGCGTTGCGCCAGATGGCGTAGTTGCCGGCATAAGCCTCGACGCAGCCGCGCCGCCCGCAGCGGCAAAGCGCGCCGCCCGGCCGATGGATCATGTGGCCGAATTCGCCGCCGGAGGAGTGGGTGCCGGTGAACAGCTCGCCCTTCAGCACCAGCCCCATGCCGATGCCGTGCGAGAGCAGGATGGCGATGAAATTGTCGCGGTAGCGATCCGGGTGGCGCCAGCGCAGCGCCACGGCCATCATGTTGCAGTCGTTCTCCATGATGGCCGGGATGCCGAACTCGCGTTCCAGAATGTCGGCGAAGGCGATGTTCGTCTGCGGCGTGATCGGCGACCACAACATGGCGCGCGCATGCGAATCGGTGATGCCCTGGATCGCCAGCGCGATGCGGGCGACGCTTTGGACATCGAGGTCGGGATCTTCGAGCCGGCGGCGGACGATGCCGACGCATTCGCCGATCAGCGCGTCGCGCGACATGGTCAGCGTGTCCAGCCGGCGCTGTTCCTCGGCGACCACTTGTCCGGCATAATCGATGACGGCGACCGACAGGAAATTCAGCGACAACACGACGGCCAGCACCGCAGCGGCTTGCGGATTGAGGCTGAGGCCGACCTGCGGCCGGCCGCGTTTCATGGAAACGGTCTCGCTTGCCTTGCTCTCGGCCAGGATGCCTTCCTGGATCAGGTCGGCAGAGATCGCCGATATGGTCGAGTGGCTGAGGCCGGTGGTTGCGGCGATCTCGGTCCGCGACGGCTGGCCTGCCCGGCGTACCGCCGAAATCACCATCGCCCGGTTGCGCCGGCGCAAATCGTCATGACGGATTCCCACCGACATTTTTGCTTCCTCCTCATCGCCGCGGCCGCTCATAAATCGGGAGCCGTCGACAATGTCCGACAAATACTGGCAGAAGCAGAAGGGCCTGTCATTGTTTATTCCGAGGCTCGAAAAAAACCAAACAGGACACCAAAAATCCATCGGAATTGGTGTTGACAGTGCTCCGGCGTTGGACCAGTATTTTTTCGAGGCTCGAAAAAATAAGGGCCTTTGTGCCGGCCTTCGGGCCAGTTGGGTCGCGCCGTAGGCGGCGCAGGGAGGAATATCATGAAGAAATTCGCAGCCGCCATTCTGGCGGGGGTCGCCATGTCGCTGACGCTCGCGCCGGTCGCACAGGCCAAGGACAAGGTCATTGGCGTTTCGTGGTCGAACTTCCAGGAAGAGCGTTGGAAGACCGACGAAGCCGCCATGAAGGCAGCGATCGAGGCTGCCGGCGACAAATATATTTCCGCTGACGCACAGTCCAACCCCGGCAAGCAGCTGACCGACGTCGAGAGCCTGATCTCGCAGGGCGCCAACGCGCTGATCATTCTTGCGCAGGATGCCTCGGCGATCGGTCCGGCGGTGCAGAAGGCGCTCGACGAGGGCATTCCAGTCGTCGGCTATGACCGGTTGATCGAGAACAAGGACGTTTTCTATCTGACCTTCGACAACCAGGAAGTCGGCCGCATGCAGGCCCGCGAAGTGTTCAACGTGGCGCCGGAAGGCAATTACGTCTTCATCAAGGGCTCGGGCGCCGACCCGAATGCCGATTTCCTGTTTGCCGGCTCCATGGAAGTGCTCAAGGACGCCATCGACAGCGGCAAGATCAAGAATGTCGGCGAGGCTTATACGGACGGCTGGCTTCCCGCCAACGCCCAGAAGAACATGGAACAGTTCCTGACCGCCAACGACAACAAGGTCGATGCGGTGGTTGCCGCCAATGACGGCACCGCCGGTGGCGTCGTCGCGGCGCTGACGGCGCAAGGCCTGGCCGGATCCGTCCCGGTGTCGGGCCAGGACGGCGACCATGCCGCGCTGAACCGCATCGCGCTCGGCACACAGACCGTATCGGTGTGGAAAGACGCGCGCGAGCTCGGCAAGAACGCCGCCGAGATCGCCTCGCAGCTGGCCGACGGCAAGCCGATGACAGACATTGCCGGCGTCAAGGATTTTACCACGCCGGGCGGCAATGTCGTCAAGTCGCTGTTCCTGACGCCGATTGCCATCACCAAGGACAATCTCAACGTCGTCATCGACGCCGGCTGGATCACGAAGGAAGAGGTCTGCGCCGGCGTGGCAGCGGGCACTGTCCCGGTCTGCAACTGATCCGCCTTCGCCAAAAAGCCTGAAACGCCGCGGCCTCACGCCGCGGCGTTTTTCAAAAGGAATTGTTTTTCCGCGTCTCGCGGGTAATTTCTAAGCTGCTTCCGGCATCCGCGGCAGACGGCAACGGTGGGAGGACATCATGACCGACACGACTTCCAACACGCCGGCTGCCGATCGGGCGCGGGAATCCGAGCTCAGCCCCTTCGGCCGCTTCCTCAAGGCAACCGAGCTCGACATACGCATGCTCGGCATGGTCGGCGCGCTGCTGGTCATCTGGGTTGGAATCCACATCCTGTCGGGCGGGCTATTCCTCACGCCGCGCAATCTCTGGAACCTGTCGGTGCAGACTTCATCGGTCGCGATCATGGCGACCGGCATGGTGCTGGTCATCGTGATGCGCAACATCGATCTTTCGGTCGGCTCCGTCGAAGGCGTGATCGGCATGGTGATGGGCGTTGCGCAGGCAGAATTCCTCATCCGCGTCATCGGATTCCAGCTTGGGAATCCCTGGATATGGGTCATCGCACTGGCTGCAGGCGTGGCGCTCGGCCTGATGATCGGCGCGCTTCAGGGATTCATCATCGCCTATCTCGAGGTCCCGGCCTTCATCGTGACGTTGGGCGGCCTGCTGATCTGGCGCGGCATGGCGTGGCTGATGACGAGCGGGCGCACCGTCGCGCCGCTCGATGCCACCTTCCAGCTGATGGGTGGCGGACCGCGTGGCTCGATCGGGGCGACCGCAAGCTGGATCGTCGGCATTCTCGCCTGTGTGGCCGTCGCCTTGATGCTGCTCAACGGCCGGTCGCAGCGCAAGCGCTTCAAGTTTCCGCTGCGCCCGGTCTGGGCGGAGAGCCTGCTTGGTGTTGTCGCCTGCGCCGCCATCCTCGGCGCCGTCTGGATCGCCAATTCCTATCCCTGGCCGATCGGCATCGTTCGCCAGTACGCCCAGCGGACCGGCATCACCATCCCCGAAGGCGGGCTGTTCATCGCCCATGGCATCGCCATACCGGTGCTGATCGCGGTCGCAGTCGGCATCGTCATGACCTTCATCACCAGGCGCACCCGTTTCGGCCGCTACGTCTTTGCCATCGGCGGCAACCCGGAAGCGGCGGAACTCGCCGGCATCAACACGCGCTGGGTGACCATGAAAGTGTTCATGATCATGGGCGTTCTGGCCGCGATCAGCGCGGCGATTGCGTCGGCCCGCCTCAATGCGGCGACCAATGCGCTGGGCACGCTGGACGAGCTCCTGGTCATCGCCGCAGCCGTCATCGGCGGCACGTCGCTGGCCGGCGGCTCCGGCACGGTGCTCGGCGCTATGCTGGGCGCGCTGCTGATGCAGTCGCTGCAGTCCGGCATGGTGTTGCTCGGCATCGATTCACCGCTGCAGAGCGTCGTCGTCGGCGCCGTGCTGGTCGTCGCCGTCTGGCTCGACACCGTCTACCGCAAGCGGGTCTGAGATGATCCCGAGCCGAAGGTCTGCGTCAGCGAAAAGTGGACATCCGATTCGGTTCGACATCATGCTCGGCAAAACCATGGAGAGGAACGATCATGGCTGACACGACTGCTCCCACGCCACTGATCGACATGCGCAACGTCTCGATTGCCTTCGGCGGCATTCGCGCCGTCGACGATGCGTCGATTGACCTTTTCCCGGGCGAGGTCGTGGCGCTGCTCGGCCACAACGGTGCGGGAAAGTCGACGCTGATCAAGATCCTGTCCGGCGCCTACAAACGCGATTCGGGCCAGATCTTCGTCAATGGCGAGGAGGCTTCGATCGCCAATCCGCGCGACGCCAAGAAATACGGCATCGAGACGATCTACCAGACGCTGGCGCTCGCCGACAATGTCGACGCCGCCGCCAACCTGTTCCTCGGCCGCGAGCTGATGACCGGCTGGGGCACGCTCGACGATGGCGCCATGGAGGCCGAGGCGCGCAAGGTGATGGGCAGGCTCAATCCCCGCTTCCAGCGCTTCAAGGAGCCGGTGGTCAAGCTTTCGGGTGGGCAGCGGCAGTCTGTGGCGATCGCGCGCGCCATCCTGTTCAACGCCCGCATTTTGATCATGGATGAGCCGACGGCGGCACTGGGACCGCAGGAAACGGCGCAGGTCGGCGAACTGGTCATGCAGCTCAAGGCCGACGGCATCGGCATCTTCCTGATCAGCCATGACATCCACGATGTGTTCGAGCTTGCCGATCGCGTCTGCGTCATGAAGAATGGTCGGGTCGTCGGAACGGCGCGCACCGGCGACGTGACCCAGGACGAGGTGCTCGGCATGATCATTCTGGGCAAGTGTCCGCCAGGCGCCATTCCGGGACCAGGCGCGCTGAAGATCGCCGCCTGAAGCGTCAAATACCTGTCATGTGATATGCCAGCCGTCATGATGGTTTGGCCGCGCCATTGCGTTGCCACGGGGACTTGCCCATAAGATGGGGAACCATGGGTCGCAGCAGCAACTTGAAGAAGTTCTTCCCGATCGTCGCTTTCATTGCCGTCGCGCTGATCAGCCTGACAATGGCGGGATTCGCCTATTTCGCCACACAGGAAGCGGCGCGCATCAAATTCGAGGCGACGGCGGACGACGCCCTCAACCGGATCGATAGCCGCATCGACCTGCATCTGTCACTGCTGCGATCGACACATGCGCTGTTCGAGGCTCGCAATGGTGACATTTCGCGGGGCGAGTTCAAGGCGTTCTTCGATGCGCTTGGTATCAATGACAATTTCGCCGGCCTGCGCGGCATCGGCTTTCTCCGGCTGGTGAGAGCCGGCGACGAGGCAGCGGTCGAGCGTGCCATCCTGCACGACTATGGCGTCAGCGACGCGATCTATCCGGCCACGACAACGCTGCCATGGCGTACGCCCATCACGCTGTTCGAGCCACTGGACCCCTCCAACCAATCCGGCATCGGCTACGACATGTTCACCGAACCGGTGCGGCGCGAGGCGATCGAAAGGGCGATGGCCGACAACCAGCAGCACGCGAGCGGGCGCGTGCAGCTGGGCCAGGAAACCGGTGCTGCGCAGACCTTCACCGGCTTCCTGGTCTTCGTGCGGCTCAACATCGAAACCGCGGCGGACGGCATCGATGCCTCCAGATCCTCGACTTCAGGCATTCTTTATGCGGCCTTCCGCGCCCGCGACCTGTTCCAGACCGCGCTCAGCCGAACGCCGCTGCTGCCGGTCAACATCGAAATCTACGATGGCAAGGTCGATGCCGACCGTCTTTTGTTCCAGTCGGAAACGCCGCCGGCGTCGGGCTTCGGCGACAGGTTGCTGGTTTCTCGCGAGCTCACCATTGCCGGACGTCCATGGACCGTCCTGTTCAGGCCGACAAGCGCCTTCTCGCAACCTTCCTCGCGCGCCATTCCGGTGATGCTCGGCCTGTTCGGACTCCTGCTCGCGGGAACCATCGCGCTGGTGGCCCGCTATCAGGAGCGGGCCTATGACGCGGTCTCGCTGCTTCATGAGACGACGGAAAAAAGCCTGCTCGAAAAGGACCTGATGCTGCAGGAGATGAAGCACCGCATCAAGAACTCGATCACACGGGTGCTGGCGATCGCGCGCCAGACGGCATCGCACGCCACCGACGTCAACGAGTTCTCGTCTTCTTTTTCGGCCCGGCTGCAAGCGATGGCGGCGTCCCAGGACATGCTGACGCGCTCGCGCTGGCAGAAGGCTGATCTTGGCGATCTCTTGCGCATCGAGCTTGGCCAGGTGTTCGGCAAGGAGCTTCCCGACGGGATATTGTCGGGACCAGAGGTGTTGCTCGACGAGACGACGACGCAAGCGCTTGGCCTGACCTTTCACGAACTGGCGACGAACGCGCTGAAATATGGCGAAATCGGCACTTCGGCCAATATTAGAAACGGCGACTGGTCGCTCAAGGTCGACTGGTCGGTCAAAGGCCGCAGCAGCGACCGAACGCTGGTTCTCAACTGGCGCGAAGCCGGCCAGAAGAAACTCGAAGCACCAGTCAAAACCGGTTTCGGCACCAAGCTGATCGATTTGAACGTGACGCGCGAATTGCGCGGTACGATCAATCGCGATTTTCACGAGGGCGGGTTGAACGTGGAAATCAGGATTCCACTGTCGGACTGAAACGCTGCCGCAAAGCGACCGCTTTCGAAAGGCGCTCAAACACAGCGCCCCAAGTACAGCGCCACAGCGCCCCAATAAAGTGCTCAAGCAAACGGAGAACGGCTCGTCCGGTCTCCGCTTCCAATGCCTCCGGCGTTTGAAACGGATCAGCAGCGAGCCGTAAACAGACGGCCACGGTTGTCGCGGTACTGGCAATAGCCATTGCGCAGGTTGCGCACCAGCAGGCCGGTACCGGCACCGATGGCTGCGCCCACCAGCGCACCCTTGCCGCCGTCGATCAGGCCGCCGGCCAGAGCGCCGACACCGGCGCCGACGCCGACATCCCGCTCGGTGGTGCTGCAACCGCTGACCGCGATCGCGGCAACCATGGCAATAATCATCTTCCGCATTGGGTCACTCCTCGCCTTTGTCCTCACTTGTAGCCCTACTCGTCATTTATAACGCGAAAAAGCGTTTTGCCTGCTCGATTTCGTTGTTGGCTAAGAGAACCTTTTTCGGGGCGCGCGCGGCTCGAGGCAACCTCAAGATCGGAAATCTCCACGGAAGCGTCGAGCGTGCCGTCCGGGCGCACGTTCCAGACGATCTGGTCGTAATCATCCTCAAGTGCCGGATCGACGGAAAGGCATCTGGCAATGATGCGCGGAGCCTGACCCTGCACATCGTGCAAGGCAAACGGACGCGCGGCGGTGCACTCCTGAGCGGTTTCGAACACGCTCACCGATACCGGCAGTTCGCGACACTCGGTCATCGTGTTCGAGCAGCCGATGACCAGCAGCACGGCAGCGATATGTTCCATGGTGGCGGTCCTCCCGCCATAGAACGGGCCACATCCGCCAAAGTTCCTGCGATGCAGGCACAAGCCGGCCACTTTGCCTCTGACGCTCTAGACCAACTGAAACGCGGCGGCGAGGGCGACCACTGCAGCCAGGCCGATTGCAGCGAGGCCGGGGGTCGGGAGGGAGACACGGGGCGACGGCATCGCGGCTGCTTCGAGATCCTGAAACCCGCTCATCGAAACGCGTGCGGCCTGTTCCAGCCTGTTGATGTCGGCAGCCGTCAAAGCCATTCCTCCCGTGCGCAGCAACTGCGATCGAACAAACCTCATGCGGAGTGGTGTCTGAGAAGAACAGCATCGAACTTTATAGTGAACAGATGGTTAAAGCCGGCGCGGCCGTCGAATCCCCAGCCATCCTGGCCCCAACCCTCTTGGCCCCAGCACCTTGGGCTCGGCTGTCGTCCGTTCAATCCGTCTCGAAATTGCCGCGAGGAACGACAAGGTGATATTCGAGACGATCCCCGCTGATTTCAAGTTTCGCCGTGCCGTTCAACGACGCAGGCACGACGCGCTCGAGCGCGACGCTGCCAAAGCGCTTCTCGCTGGGCTGATTGTCATTGGCTCCGATGGCCTCGGCCCAGGTCAGCGACAGTGCGGTCTCGCCAGCGGAAGCCGCCGTCAGATCGGCCGTCACCTCGACGAATCCGTCGGCTCGCGACAGCGCGCCGTAGCTGACGGAATTGACGGCAAGCTCGTGCATGGCCAAGCCGATATGCAGGGCCGCATTGGGATTGAGGTATGGGTTTGCACCGCGAAAACGCAGGCTGCGCACAGGGTCGGCTCCATAGCGGCCGACCTGGCCGGACACCAGTTCGCGCAGTGCCGCTCCCCGCCAGTTGGACGAGGTCACCAGGTCCTGGGATGAGGCAAGCGACTGCAGCCGGCCGCGAAAGCGTGTCAGGAAATCACTGAGCGTGTCCGAATAACGGCTGGTTTGGGTGGCGATGCTCTGGATGATGGCCAAAAGGTTCTTCGAACGGTGGCTGACCTCGCGCAGCAGCGTTTTTAGGGTTTGCTCGCGACGTTTCTGCTCGGTCGTTTCGACCATGGTGGTGACGACGCCCTGCACGGCGCCGCCGTCGTCATGATCCGCGTCTACCCATATCTGGAACCAGCGAACGCCATCGTCGGCGGGAATGCTGAGCTCAAGATGTTCCGGATTGCCGGATGCGACGACCTTGCGTTTGGCTGCGCTGATGCGCTCCGCCTGCGCAAGCGGCAGGATGCCGTTGCCGTCGCCCGTGTCGGAAACCCCCGTGTCGGAAATCCCGGTGTCGGAAATCCAGGGTGGGCGCATGTTGCGGGCCCAGACGGTTTTCATCTCGCGGTCCTGATAGAGAACCGAAATGCCGGCATTGTGCAGCGCATGGAGAAGGGCTCGGCCAAGCTGCATTCCACTCTCAGCGGACTGCAAAGCGATGATCTCATCGCCCCGTCCGCGGTCTTTCATGTCTCCGGTTCTCAATTGCATCGTTCAGCTTCACCCGCCGCATCGTTGCTGAACGGCTGACGGAAAAATGGGTTCCCAAAAAGAAGTCCGCCGGGCGACGTCCGGCTAAGGACACCGCCCGGCGGTAGCTGGAAGCCGCTTGAGGGGTGCGGCTCCCAGTGTTCCGATCGCAGTTCACGACGCGCGTTTGAACAAACCCGCAATAAGCGAAATGATCAGGAAAGCGAGAAAGATGAAAAACAATATCTGCGCTATACCAGCCGAGGTGCCGGCGATTCCGCCGAAGCCAAGTGCGCCTGCAATGATCGCAACGACGAGAAATACGAGCGCCCAGTAAAGCATGGTCCATCTCCTTCAAATAGTATGCCAAAAACGTCTTTCGTTGCCGTTTGTTCCAGCATTTCCCGAAAAAGACGATCCCTGGAAAGCTTTCCCTCTCGAATCGGATCGTCATGCGCAGGTGAGTTGCAAGCGACGTGTGCCGGCCGCAAGCGGCCAGCTCTATGCATCTGCGGAAAACGGGCGATCAGAGGAACTGTGGAAAGGGGCGCTCAAGGCCGGGCTGCCCGGCCCTAAGCAGCGGCTTTCGCTTGCCGGTCGAAGAACAGAGCCTGGCTGATCAAGGCCTTGACCATCTCCGGATTGAACGGCTTGGTGACGAGGAAGGCCGGCTCCGGCCGGTCGCCGGTGAGGAGGCGCTCGGGAAAAGCGGTGATGAAGATCACCGGCACCGGGGTGGTCGACAGGATCTCGTTGACCGCTTCGATGCCCGAGCTGCCATCGGCAAGCTGGATGTCGGCGAGCACCATCTTCGGCCGCGTCTTGGCGAACATCGCCACCGCCTCGGCATGTGTACGCGCCGTTCCGACAACGCGATGGCCCAGGCTCTCGACCATTTGCTCGATGTCCATGGCGATCAGCGGCTCGTCCTCGATGATCAGCACATCGGTTGCCACCTGGCGGGAAATCTCGTTGCTGGCCTCGGCAAGAAGCTCGGAGAACTCCTGATCGTCGACGTCGAGAATCTCCGCCGCCTCGTCTTCGCTGAAACCTTCGACGGCGACCAGCAGGAAAGCCTGGCGGGGACGTGGTGAGATCGCGTTCAGATTGGCGGCGGCGCGCTGTTCCCACGCCGACTGCGGGTGTTCTTGCGGAACGCGGATGGCGACCGAGGTGAATAGCCTGGCGAAGACCTTGTAGAGCGCGATGCGGTCGTTCGACGCGTTCGGAAAGATGTCGACGTCGGCGATGATGGCTTCGAGCATCGCGGCGACCAGCGCGTCGCCACTCTCCTGCGATCCGGAGACGGCCCGCGAAAAGCGGCGCAGGAACGGCAGGTGTGGAGCGATGGTTGCGGACAGGCTCATGATGGACGTCTCCCTCTGACGTAATTGCATAGGTTGCAGGTCAAACTGATGACAAGCCCCTGAAATAAACCCTGAAAACATAAACGCCGGCTTTCCGAAAAAGTTCCGAGGGCCTGGAACTAATGTAAGAGGCAGGCGTTTGAGGTCGGGACGGGCAACCAGACGAAGGGGCCGCCTGCTTTGCGTAGTGTATTGAAGGGCGGCAGGGTACTGGGAACGAAGGGCGAAATGACGACATGACGAAAAACAATACGGCTGGCGCTGCAATGAACAGGCGCCGGGCTGCTTCCGGCGACCCGCTCGGGCCAAACTCGGAAATCGGCCGCAAACTCAAACAATATTACGACGAGCTGGTCTCCGATAGCGTGCCGGATCGCTTCGCCCAATTGCTTAGCCAGTTGGAACGGGCAGCCCAACCTGAACGGAAAAAGGACTGAGGCATGGCGGCCGTCTCCCAGAGCTTCAAGACGGATTTGCTCGCCTCGATTCCGAGCCTGCGGGCCTTTGCCGTGTCATTGACGCAAAACGCCGACAAGGCCGACGATCTGGTGCAGGAAACGCTGGTGAAGGCGTGGGACAAGCATGAGAGCTTCGAGCCGGGCACCAATCTCAAGGCATGGCTGTTCACCATCCTGCGCAACGAGTTCTATTCGCAGATGCGCAAGCGCGGCCGCGAGGTGCAGGACAGCGACGGCATCATGACCGCCAGGCTAGCCGTCCATCCGGCCCAGCACGGCCAGCTCGACCTCAAGGACTTTCGTAGCGCGCTCGAGCAATTGCCAGAGGACCAGCGCGAAGCCATCATCCTCATCGGCGCTTCGGGCTTTTCCTACGAGGAAGCCGCCGAAATTTGCGGCTGTGCGGTCGGAACGATCAAGAGTCGCGTCAGCCGCGCCCGCACGCGGCTGCAGGAAATCCTGAAGATTTCCGGCGACGACGAGTTTGGCCCGGATGCGATCTCGGCTCAGGTGACGGGATCGAACGCCGCCTGAATACGGATCACCGGTAATGTGGGACCGGGTAATCGGGCTCCGGTTTCAAGACATCAAACAACTGGTCCGCGCCCGCACGCCGACGCCACTGCCTCCACGAGATCGTCTCCCGAATAGGGCTTGGTGACCAATCTGACATCCGGAAACGTCACCTTGATTTCGTCCATCTCGGAATAGCCTGAGGCGAAGACGAAAGGCACGCCCGATTCGCGCAGCCGCGAAGCGAAATCGAGTGTCGAAGTGCCGCCCAGCATGAGGTCGACGATGGCCGCGTCGAATCGCGAGGCAATGCACTGCCGATCGATCTCAGCCAGATCGCGGGCGACGACAACATCGCCGGCGCCATAGTCGCGGCAAAGCTGCTCGACATCCATGGCGATCAGGAATTCATCCTCCAGAACAAGAATCCGCAATCCGTCCAGCAATGGGGGCACGTGGCGATGTCTCCGTGGGGCGCCAGGGAATAGGGAGCGCAAGGGATAGAGGAGTCATGATCTCTATTTGGCTTCCTGTCACCTAAAGTTATTTGGCAGCCTGTCATCTAAAAAAGACATGCCCGTCGCGGACGATCGGACTCTCGATTCTTCTAAGAGGCGATCCGAAAGTCCAACCGCGGGGAGGCTTGAGCGAGGATCTCCGACCGCTGATCTGAACGCCGGTCCCGGAATGTCCGGGTCGGGCTGGACTCACACGCGCAAACATCCTCTCATGGGCTTGTTCCGATTTCGGAACCTTGGGGTGGGTCGGACGTTTCGACCCGAGCAAACGCAAGGAGTCAAGCAATGGCGACTGCCGCAGGAAAGTCCCCGAACGAAAGCCGGTCGAATTCGGAGCTTGAAGACGACATCAGGCAGCTGAAAGTCGACATTCAGAAACTCACCGAACAGCTGGCCGAGACCGGCCAACATGGTTACGGGGCTGCTCGTCGCGTTGCTGCGGAAGGAGTCGAGCAATTGCGCGCCCAAGGCGAAGCAGCCTTTGAGAATATGCGCAGCAACGCCAAGGATATCGAAGCGCAAGTGGTGGCGAGCGTGCGCGAAAAGCCGGTGACGTCGCTGGCAATTGCGGCAGGCGTCGGCTTTCTGTTCGCCCTCCTCGCGCGCCGCTAGTCTCTCCCCAGATGGGAATGCTGGCATCGTTGATCTCGGGCCTCGCCTCGGGTGAAGCCGTTGCAGCCGTGCGCCGGGCGCGCAGGGCTGCAATCGTCTACGCGCTCGCGGCACTTGCAGCACTGTGCGGCCTCGGTTTCCTCGTCGGAGCGGCCTATGTCTGGGTGGCCGGTCACTACGGGCCGATGGCAGCCTGCCTTGGATTCGGGGTCGGCTTCCTGGCGATCGCAGGTCTCCTTCTGCTCGTCCATAGGCTGTCGGCTGGCGCCCGCGCCCAACGCCGGGTGCGGAGGCGCACTGCCGATCTCAAGGCGGTCGGCATCACGGCGGCGCTCGCCGCGCTGCCGGCGCTACTCAAGGGGAAAGGCGGCCTCGGCACCATACTCGCCCCGGCGATTGCACTCGCCGCCTACGCCATCTACCGCGAGAATACAAAGCCCGCTGCCGACGATCCGGATGACGGCGAAGCGAAATAGCTCGAAGCGGTTCTTCTTCTTCTTGTTGTTGGCACTGATCCGAAAACGGGGTTCCGCTTTCCCCTGACGCGGACCTTCGGTTCGGGATCAAAGCAATGGTCGAGCCGTCACTTCGGCAGATCCTCCAGCGGCATCGATATTTCGGCGAACACGCCTTCCCGCCGGAATTCGTGGGTCACTTCACTGGAGATGACCTTGGCCAGGCTGCGGCGGATCAGGATCGAACCGAAGCCGTGGCGTTCTGGCGAGGCAACTTCAGGCCCGCCGCTTTCGCGCCAGGTCAGCACCAGGCGCCGAGCGCCTTTCCGCCCCTGTGCCTTCCAGTCGAGATCGACCTTGCCCGAAGCCGCCGACAGCGCTCCGTGTTGCAGGGCGTTGCTGGCCAGTTCATGCAGGATCAGGCCAAGCCCGACTGCCTGGTCGGGCGAAAGCAGCAGATCGGCGCCTGAGATCGTCATGCGCGGCTGATCGGCGGTGTCGAACGGCTTGACCTCGATCTGCACGAGTTCGCGGATGCCGATGCCGCGCCATTCGCGGTCGGACAGCAGGCTGTGGGCGGCGCCCAGCGCCTGAAGCCTGGCGCTGAAGGCGTCGAGGAAATCGCTCGGCTGGCGGGCATGGCGAACTGTCTGCGTCGCTAGCGCCTGCACGGTCGCCAGCGTGTTCTTGACGCGATGGTTCAGCTCGCGCAGCAACAGCCGCTGCCGCTCATCGCCGAGCTTGCGTTCGGTGATGTCGTAGTTGACGCCGAAGATCAGCGTCGGCTTGCCGTCGCCGTCGCGCTCGATGACCCGGCCGCGCGTAGCGAGCCAGCGCGGCGGACTGAAGCCCTTGACGCGGTATTCGCCAAAATAATCGTCGCCGCCGCTCAGCGCGTCGCGAAAGCGCGTCTCGGTCTGGTAGACGTCACGCGGGTCGATGGCGGCAAGGATATCGCGCGCCCTCAGGCGGGTCGAGCGCGGCAGGTCGAACAGCTCGGATAACCGGGCATCGCATTCGATCATATCGCTTTGGATATCCCATGCCCAACTCGCGAGCGATGCGGCATCGAGCGCAATGCCGCGCCGCTTTTCCTCGCGCGCCAGTGCCGCAGCGGCCTTGGCGCCGTTGCGGGTGGCGTTCTTCAATGCGAACAGGCTGGCGGCGAGGCTGGCGAGCGCCGTCAATTGTTCGAGCTGGGCGGCAGATGGCGACGCGCGCGGCCTGCGGTCGAGCACGCAGAGCGTGCCGATGCGGGCGCCGGCCACCACAATCGCCGCACCCGCATAGAAACGGAAATGGTGCTGGCCAGTAACCAGCGGGCTGGCGCTGAAACGTGGATCTGCGGTCGCATCGGTCACCACCATCGGCTTGTCGCCGGCGGCAATGGCATGGGCGCAGAAAGACGTATCGGTCGCGGCTTCGGTTTCATCCAGGCCGACACTGGATTTGTACCATTGCCGCTCGAGGTCGAGCAGCGTGACGAGCGCGATAGGCGCCTGCATCACCGCGGCGGCAAGAGCGCTGATATGGTCGAAGTCGGGATCGGCTGCCGTGCCGAGTGCATCGAGACCGTGGAGTACGGCAAGCCGGTCCTGCGCCCTTACCACGCCAAGGACATCGATCGGCAGATTCGGCTTTATCACTACCCTGCTATCCACAAGGCCCCCAAAATGCATCGGCTTGCAGCCATTCGCGCTGGGCCAGTTGCCTGGCTCCGAAACCGGAACCTTCGCCTTGAGGAACCGTTACCCAAACACATTTTGCCAGCCGCGCCCTGCCGGCGCCAACATGCCGGTGCCAAACGATATGGAGGCCGATCATGCCCAAGATCGTTCCTGAAGACAAAGCCCGCCAGGGACGCTGGGGGTGGCACACTTTCCGTATCCTGATCGCCGCGCTGCTTTTGGCGTTTATCGCCTGGGGCATCGCGGAAATCTACGGCAACTTGATTGACAAGACGTCGACAACCGAACAGGGCGAGCTTCCCAGGAATGAACAGGGCGAGATTCCCAGAGGCTGAAGCCTTCCGATCGACTATGCCGGGATGCATCACGCGGCCTTCGCCTGGACAGCGCGCGCCGGAACGAGAACGTTCAGCGCGCCAGGATGGATTTCGATCGTGGTTTCGCGGTCAAGCCTGACCAACTCGCCATCCATGACGGCGCGGAATTTCTTGACTGCCGAGTGGACTTTCAAAACGGCCCGGTCGGCCTGGTGGATTTCCACGTGCTCACTGTCGCGCCATTTGCCGCGCGCCATGTCGAAGAGAACCCTGACCAGTTCGCCACGCCGCCGCGCCACCGTGACATAGATGCCGAGCACGCCGCCGGCGGGATTGTCGGCATAGGGCAGATGGCCCTCACCGAACAGATTGTTGGTGATGGCGATGCCGGTGGTGCGCGTCACGATCTCGGCTTCGCCGATGGTCAGCGTCACCTTCATTGCCAACGGGTTGTTGATCGCCGCCCAGGCAGCCTTCACTGAAGCCCGCATCTTGCCCAACCGCGAGCCAAACGCCATGGCCTGGCGAAGCTGAACCATTTTGGCATGCATGCCGATCGAGAACTGATGCACAAACGGCTTGCCGTTGGCGGTTGCCATATCGACTGCGATCACCTCGCCGTCGGCAAAGGATTCCACGGCCGCGTCCAGGGTCTGTGGGATGCCGAGCCCGCGTGCAAACAGGTTCATCGTGCCAGCCGGTAGAATGGCAAGTGCCTTCTTCCTGCCCATCAACCGCGCCGCCGCGGCCGAAATAGTGCCGTCGCCGCCACCGGCCAGCACAATGTCGACACCTTGCCTGGAAGCGATGCGGTCCAGCGTTGCGACGATGTCCCTGCCGGCAACGATTTCGATATCGATGCAGTGACCTGCAGCCTCCAATGTCTGGCGCATTCGGTCGGTGAAGGCGGAGAGATCAATCGTTCGCAAGGTGCCGCCCTCCTGATTCAGCACCGCCGCAAATCGCATTCCCCCGCTCCGTTTTTTTTTTGGCAGCCATTGCATAATCATCGGCCAGGACAGACCCAGCCACAGGCTGGAACGGGGCGGCTGAAAAAAAGTTCCGCAGCTCTAACGAAAATACAGGCCAATCTCACCAGGGCCAAACGCATGGTTGAGCGCGATTCGGGTGGTTTTTTCACGACGCTCGCCATGGTGTCGGAACAACGGCGCGGTCACGACGTTGTGAATGTGTAACGCCGCGACCAATCTCCACCCGGCGACTCGTGGCGTAAACGAAATAACGCTCGAGGAGGATTATGATGATCCGCACCCTTTTAACCACCACCGCACTGGCAGCGTTGATTGCGACCGGTGCGCATGCGCAGGAGGCCACAACCCCGGCGCCGACCCAGGATCCGGCGGTCCAGGAGACCGCTCCGGCTGCGCCCGTTCCACGTGCCGAGGGCAGCCTGGTAACCAACATAGTCGGTGAATCGGTCTATAATGGCACAGGCGACGATGCCGAGAATATCGGTAATGTCAGTGATGTCGTCTTCGATGAAAACGGTCAGGCGAAATCCGTCGTCATCGGCGTTGGCGGCTTTCTTGGCGTCGGCGCCAAGAATGTCACATTCGACTACAGCAAGCTGCAATGGGCCGAACGGGGTGGCGACCGCTGGCTGATCGCCGAAACTACAAAGGATGAGTTGATGGCTCAGCCGGACTTCGACCGCAGGCCTTACGATCCGCCTCCTGCGGCCACCGACACCACGGCTACGGCTCCTCCGGCCCCTTCTGGCACGACCGATACCACCGCACAGAACGCTCCGGCGGCTCCGGTCGAACCGGCTCCGGCCGAACCCGTGAAGCGTGCCGACGGTAACCTTGCCACCAATATCATCGGCGAAACCGTCTACAACGGCACGGGCGACGACGCTCAAAACATCGGTGACGTGAACGACATCGTGCTGGCCAAGGATGGCAAGGCCGAGTCGCTGATCATCGGCGTCGGCGGCTTCCTTGAGATTGGCGAAAAGAATGTCGCCTATCAGTTCGACAAGGCCAAGTGGGCGGAGAGGGATGGCGATCGCTGGCTAGTGGCCGAGACCACGAGAGAGGATCTGGAGGCGCTGCCGGAGTTCGACCGCAGGCCCTATGATCCCGCCCCGGCGACAACCGCATCGACTGACGCGGCGACGCCGGCGCCGGTGACCACCACCCCTGCTGTCACTCCAGCACCGGCGGAGAAGACCGCGGAAGCTCCGGCGGCAACGCCTGAACCCGCTGCTCCGGCACCGGCGGACAAGACGGCGGAAGCTCCGGCGGCAATGCCTGAACCCGCTGCTCCGGCACCGGCGGACAAGACAGCCGAGGCTCCGGCTGCAGCAACGCCTGACGCCACCCCCGACCAGACGCAGACCGCGGCGATCGACAAGTCCGCGCTGACCGAAATGCCGGTCGACAAAATCCGGTCCGAGGATTTGGTTGGAACCACCGTCTATGGCGCCAACGATGTCAACCTTGGCGAGATTGGTGACGTCGTGCTGACGGGCGACAAGAAGGTCGACGCCGTCATCATCGACGTCGGCGGTTTCCTCGGGGTTGGCGAGAAGGAAGTGGCGATCGGCATGGAAAACCTTAAATTCATGACCGACAAGGATGGCAACCGCTATCTCTACACCAACTTCACCAAGGAGCAGCTTGAGGCGCAGGCCCCCTATGACAAGGCCACATATGCGCAAAACCGCGACACCCAGCGCATGATGATGCGCTAGTTGCGCCAATGACGAAAGAGGCCCGCGCCGGCAACGGCGCGGGCTTTTTCATGACTGGAAAGGTGGCAGGCCTGCGACGTGGCCGACCACGCCATCCTCGGTCAGTTCGGCAAGCGCCAGCGACTGATCGAGATGTTCGGCCCGCCAGGCAAGCAGCCTTTCGGCAAGCTCCAGCCGGACCGGCAGATAGGCCGGATCAGCAGCGACATTGGTCAGTTCGTCCCGGTCCTGCTCCAGGTCGAACAGCAGCGGCATCAGACCACCGCCGAAATGTACATATTTGAATTGTTTCGTGCGAATGACGGCCAGATTGCACTGGCGCGGACCGATGCCGAAATGGCGCTCGGCATCACCGTCGGCAACCGAGCGGAAATCGAACTCCCAATGCGCGGCCTCGCGCCAATTGCCCGGTTCCCGGGCATCCAGGAACGGCTTCAGCGATTGTCCGTCGAGATGCGACGGGGATACCTCGCCAAGCAGGTCGAGCAATGTCGGCGCTATGTCCACCGCTTCGGTGAAGCGGTCGACGGTCGCGCCGGCCGCCTTGCGGCGACGGGGGTCGCGGATGATCAGCGGAATATGAAAACTGCCGTCGAAGAAGCCGCCCTTGCCCAGCATGAAATGGTCGCCCATCATCTCGGCATGGTCAGAGGTCAGCACGACGATGGTGTCGTCCCAGGCATCCGCCGCCTTGACCGCCTGCCAGATCCTGCCAAGCTGCGCGTCGACTTCCGAGATCATGCCGTAATAGAGCGCGCGGATTTGGGCAAAATTGTCGTCGCCCCAGTCGCGCACCTTGCCCTCGGCGCCGGGGCGGAAATTTGCCCGCTGCTGCTGGTCAAGTCCATAGGCGAGGTAGGGATGGCTCTGCGCCTCGGCCTGCCAGCTCGCGGCGCGGCGGAAAGCCGGACCCTCGGCGGGATCGTACATGCTGTTGTAGGGCTCCGGCACGATGAAGGGCGGATGCGGGCTGAGGAAGGAAAGATGCGCGAACCACGGTGTGCCGCGCTCCTGTTCGCCAAGCCAACGGACGAATTCGCCGGTCAGGAAGGCGGCTGGGGTCTCGTCCTTCGAGTAGACAGGCGGTGCGTTGGTCACGGCGCTGTCCGTCGCAGCACCGACGATTTCGTCGGCTGGGCGATGGATATCGGGAAAGCCGGCGCTGCTATCGATGCCGCGCGCTTTGAGCCATGACAGCCACGGTTTCTGGTGCTCCGGCAGGAGTTGGCGCACGGTGAAGCCGGGCAGCACGCCTTCATAGCTTTTCAGCCGCGGGTCGCCTGGCGCCAGCATGCGCGGATCGGGCGACACGTCGGTATAGCCGAACAGCGTCGGATCATAGCCGAGGCTGCGTGCCGAGAGCGCGATGTTGCCATGGCGGGCGTCGAGCGGCGTGCCGTTGCGGCAGACGCGGTTGTTCATCTGGTAAAGGCCGGTGTAGAGGCAGGCGCGTGCCGGCGAGCACGGCGCCGCGCCGCCAAAGTGCTGTCGAAACAGCACACCCTCGGCGGCGAGCGCGTCGGCATTCGGCGTTCGCACCACCTTGTGGCCTGCTGCCGACAGGCAGTCGCCGCGCCACTGGTCGCAGGTGATCAGGAGAACATTCGGGCGTCTGTCTTTTCTGATCAATGCTGTCACCTTCATTGAAAACCTGCCGCGAATACCTGCCGCTCATGGAGCCGAATTTCTGTGGCGACACAAGTCTCGGGTGTTCGCTAAATGGTGAACAAAACTCGCTTTATTGTTCACTTATAGAGCACAGTCTATTCTGTGTTTGCGGCCTTTGCCGCCGGCTGGCGGCTCCTCATATTGGCGTGGACCGCGGCAGGGGCCGCACAGGACAAGCAAAGGAGCAGGAAAATGCTCGACCAGATCAAGGGTCTGCATCACGTCACCTCAATGGCCAGGGATGCACGCCAGAACAACGCGTTCTTCACCAAAAAGCTCGGCCTGCGCCGGGTCAAGAAAACCGTCAATTTCGACGCGCCGGATGTCTACCATCTCTACTATGCCGATGAGCTCGGCACGCCCGGTTCGGTGATGACCTATTTTCCGTTCCCCAACATCGGCAGGGGCCGCCACGGCGTTGGCGAGGTCGGCACCACAGTCTATTCGGTGCCCGAAGGCACGCTTGCCTATTGGGAAAAGCGTTTTGCCGATCAGGGCGTCACCGGCCTCTCGCGCGACGAGAGCTTCGGCGAGAAACGCCTTGGCTTCGCCGGTCCCGATGGCGACGGGTTTGCGCTGGTCGAGAACAAGGCCGACACCCGTGCGCCGTGGGCGAAGGGCAATGTTCCCTCCGACGAGGCGATCCGCGGCTTTCATTCGGTGTCGCTCAGGCTGAAAGATGGCGGCGCCACGGAAGAGCTGCTGAAATTCATGGGCTATGAGGAAGTCGACACGTCCGGCACTGTAAAAAGGCTGGCGCTGAAGGACGGCAACGGCGCCAACATCGTCGATATCGAATCGCTGCCGGGCGCCGCTTTCGCCGATCTCGGCGCCGGCTCGGTCCACCACGTCGCCTTCGCTGTCGAAAACCGCGCCAGGCAGCTCGAAGTGCGCAAGGCGCTGATCGACACCGGCTATCAGGTGACGCCGGTGATCGACCGCGATTATTTCTGGGCGATCTATTTCCGCACGCCGGGCGGCGTGCTCTTCGAAGTCGCCACCAGCGAGCCGGGCTTCGACCGCGACGAGGACACCGCCCATCTCGGCGAGGCGCTGAAGCTGCCGTCGCAGCACCAGCATCTGCGGGCCTATCTCGAGCAACATCTGCAAAAGCTGGAAGACTGAGGATAAGTCATGAGCAACGACGCTTACACCCACAAGACACTGCCCGGTTCGCCTGGTGGACCGCTGCTCTTCGTCTTCCACGGCACCGGGGCCGACGAGGACCAGCTTCTGTCGCTCGGGCGCGATCTCGCGCCGCAGGCGACTATCGTTTCGCCGCGCGGCGATGTCTCGGAACACGGTGCTGCGCGCTTCTTTCGCCGCACCGGCGAGGGCGTCTACGACATGGACGACCTGGCGCGGGCGACGGACAAGATGGTTGGCTTCGTCAAGGCACATATCGAGGTGTCAAAGCCCGCGTCGGTGCTTGGCCTCGGCTATTCCAACGGCGCCAACATCCTGGCCTCGGTGCTGTTCGCTGCGCCCTCCCTGTTCGATGCGGCGGTGCTGATGCATCCCCTGATCCCATTCGAGCCGGAGGTGAAGGGCAGCCTGGCCGGCCGCCGCATCCTGGTCACCGCAGGCAAACGCGATCCGATCTGCCCGCCGAACCTGACCGCTCGGCTGGAAGCCCATTTGCGCGCCGATGGCGCCGATGTCACAGTGGAGTGGCACGACGGCGGCCATGAGTTGCGGTCGAACGAGATCGAGGCGGCGCGGCGGTTCCTGTCCGCTATGCCGGCAGAAGGAGCGTAAGCAATGCCTGACCAATTGCCGGAGATCGAACTGGAGGATAGCGGTTCCAAGGGCCGTTATCTCCTGCGCGGGCCTGATGGCGCCGAGGCGGAGATGACGTTCACCAAGATTGGCGAGCACCAGATCATCATCGACCACACCGAAGTGCCGGATGCGTTTCGCGGCCGGGGCGCGGGGCTTAGGCTCGTTACCCGCGCCGTCGAGGACGCACGGGCGGCGGGCAAGAAGATCATTCCGCTCTGCCCGTTCGCCAACGCCCAGTTCCATCGTCACCCGGAATGGGCCGACGTGCTGAAGCAATAGCGCTGGTCCTGGTCACGGGTCTTGGCGCGGTGACGGTTGAGAGCGGGCAGCTAAGGGTGTGCATCGCTGTGGCATTTGCGCAGATCGCCTGTCCTACCCAGTGACCAGTCTACCCAGTAAGTCGTCTTGCCTAGCGGGTATTGCCTTGCCTAAGTAGGATATTGCCCGCCCGACCAATCGAACCGAAATGATCCCTTGATGACCGAAACCGATCTTGTTCCCGTCTTCGACGGCCACAACGATACGCTGCTCAGGCTCTTCCAGTCGAAAGACGCGGATGTCGAAAAGCTGTTCATCGAGGGAACATCGGGGGGCCATATCGACTTGCCGCGTGCGAAACAGGGCGGCTTTGCCGGCGGCATGTTCGCGATCTTTCCGCCGCCGGTCGAGAAATCCAAGCGCAGTGCGGTTCCTCCCGCGCCGAGCGATATCGAGCCCTTGCCGCCCGAAATTCCGCGCGCCGACGCGCTTGCTTCCACCATCGCCATGGCCTCGATCCTGTTCAGGCTGGAACGAGCGTCGGCGCTCACCGTCTGCCGCAGTGCCGGCGATGTGCGAAACGCGATGGCGCAAGGTTCGATCGCAGCGGTGCTCCATATCGAAGGCGTCGAGGCGATCGACCCCGAACTGAAAATGCTCGACGTGCTGCATGCGGCCGGCTTGCGCTCGCTCGGCATCGTCTGGAGCCGCCCGAATGCTTTCGGCTACGGCGTGCCGTTCCGTTTCCCGTCGACGCCCGACACCGGACCTGGCCTGACCGATGCCGGCAAGGCGCTGGTCAAGGCCTGCAACCAGCTCGGCATCATGGTGGATCTTTCGCACCTCAACGAGAAGGGGTTTCGCGACGTCGCCGAGATCAGCGACGCACCACTGGTCGCGACCCATTCCAATGTCCATGTGATCTGCGGCCATTCGCGTAACCTCACCGAATGGCAGCTCGGCGCGATCCGCGACTCCGGCGGCATGGTCGGGCTGAATTTCGCCACCGGGTTTTTGCGCGAGGACGGCAGGATGAATGCCGATACCAGTCTCGACATCATGGTTCGCCATGTCGATTCACTGCTGCAGGCGCTGGGCGAAGACGGCGTCGGGCTCGGGTCCGACTTCGACGGCGCCATGATCCCGGCTGTGATTGGCGACGTCACCGGCCTGCCGAAGCTGCTCGACGCGTTCGCCGCGCGCGGCTTCGGTCGCGCGCTGATCGAGAAAATAGCCTACCGCAACTGGATAAGCATGCTGGAAAAGACCATCGGCTAAAGCGTGTCGCCCGGCAGAGTAGCCAGCGACCTGCGATTTATCGATCGAGCGGGGTTTTGATGATCTCGACATGACCGTTGTCTCCGGAGCTCAAGCCGCGGATGATTGCGGACTTCGAGAACTTCAGGGCCGGCTCTTGAAGCGCCTGACCGCACGAACCGATGTCGCCATCGTCGGCGCCGGCTTTACAGGCCTGTCAGCCGCGCATGAATTGAGCAAGGCCGGCATCGATTTTGTGCTGCTCGAGGCGCGCCACCGGGTTGGCGGGCGCGTCGAGTCCCAGTTGAACGGGCTTGGCGAGCGGATCGACAGCGGCGCTCAGTTCCTGTGCGAGGACATGCCGGAGCTGATGGCCCTGGTGCGGGCGCGCGGCAAGACGTTGGTCGAGACCTATGCCAAGGGCGAGTTCATTGCCCAGCCGCTGACCGGCGCAAAGCAAGCCGAGCGAATCTACCACGCCTCGAGGTCGATCCGCGACCGCATGAACGCGATCGCACCGGACGATCCGGCAATCGCCGGGTTGACCGTCGCCGCATGGCTCGAACGCCAGAACGATCCCGGTGAGGCCAAGGCGGCTTTGCGCTCGATGATCGAGGGTCTGTGGTGTCAGGCACTCGAAAAACTGCCGCTTTGGCACCTCATCGACAATGACCGCCGTATCACCAATCAGGTGTCGGAGCTGCAGTATTTCGTGCACGAGACCATGCAGTCCCTGGCGGATGATCTGGCTGGCGATCTCGGCGACCGCCTGCGATTGAACGCGCCGGTCAGAACGATCGGCCGCAGACCGGGAGGCGTTCGTCTCGCGTCGACGATGGGCTCGATCACGGCGCGAATTGCGCTGATCGCGATGCCGCCGATGATGGCTTCGAAGCTCGACTTCGCGCCGCCGCTGCCGGCTGCCTTGCAAACGGCTCTCGGCGTCTGGCAAAGCGGCGCGGTGATCAAAATACAGCTGCGCTATGCCACAGCCTTTTGGCGCGCCAAGGGGTTGAGCGGCATGGTGATGTGGCGCGATCCGTCGGCACTTTTTGCCTGCGACGCCAGCAAGGACGACGGCCACCCTACGTTGGTCGTCTTCGTCGGCGGGCCGCTTGCCCTACGCTGGCGGGAACTGGGAGATACCGCGTTGCGCACCGAGGTTGCGGCGCGGCTGCAGCAGGCTCTCGGCACGGATGCAGGCAAGTTCACCGATTTCAGCTATCGCGACTGGACCGACGATCGCTGGAGCGGCGGCGGCTACAGCGATCTCATCATCGATACGAGTGCCACCGAGGCCGAACAAACCATCCTGGTCGGCGCGCCGCCAGTGTATTTCGCATCTTCGGAATTGTCGCCGTCATTTCCGGGCTATGTCGAAGGCGCAATCGTGGCTGGGCGCATTGCGGCACAGAAAATCCTCTCGGAACTTAATCCGCAATAATCACAAGCGCCTCATGGTCGCAGGCGAGGCGCTCGAGCCGGCGACCGGAGCCAGAGCGGCGCGATTTGATCCCCGAACATGCGACCGGACGAAAACAGTTCGGCAACGAACTGCCTCGCCCCTGCATGACCGGATGCGCCCGCCGAATTCCCGTTTCGAAGCTGTTACACGGCCAGTTTGCCTGCGTCGTTCGTCCGTTACAACGTGCGACTAAGTTCGTTTCAACAGAAAAAGAAGATCGACGAAGGGAAGCGCGATGTATACGAAAATCCGGACTGGCTGCAATGACCGCCGCCTGCAAGCGCCGGAGCGCAACGATCGGCGACCGAAGCTGGCGCCGCGCCAGCGCGCCAACGACCATCCGATGGCGCTGTTCGTGGTGCTGGGCGCCGCCGCGTTCGCCGGCATGGCGTTCGCGCCGACGGTTGGTCCCGCCTTTGCTTCACTGAACCCGCCGGCAAACATCGTCAAGGGCGCGCCGACCACGACCAAGACCGCGCGCCTGCCGATGCCGGAGATCGATTTTGTCTGCAAGGGGCAGGCATGGGGCGCCGAGAGCGCGGACTGCCTGCGCGTCATTGCCGAGCAATCCGGCATTCACAAGGCCCGCGCGGTGCGCGTGATCGCCAATGCCGCGCCGCTGACCGATACGCCGAACGTTTTTTGATGCTCTGAGCGACCCTCCAGCGCTCAGGCAGGCTCCCGCCGCATCGGTCGGGAGCCTTTTTCTTTGGACCCTAGCCCTTTGTTTGAGCATCGGATTGTTTCAAAACCGATTTCCACCAGTCCGAAGTTCTAGCTAGCCCAATGCGGCCTGCTCGGCGATGGCCGACAGCACGCCGCGCACGTCCAGCGTGCTGAACGGCTTTTCCAGGATCTGCGGCCGCTGCGGCGCCGGCAATGCCTCGATTTCGGCCTTCGCGCCGATCAGGTCGCCGGTGACCAGAACGAAGCGCCGCGCCAGATCAGGCTTTTCGGCGAGCAGTTCGCGATAGATCGATATCCCGCTGGTGCCGGGCATGCGCAGATCGGAAAAGACGATGTCCGGCGGCATATGGCCCGACAAGGTCGCGGCGGCCGACGCCCAGGCCGGCAAGATCCGCGACTTGATGCCCATCAACTCCAGAATGTCGGACAACGAGGCGGCGACATCCGGCTCGTCGTCGATGATCAGGGCATGGCGCAATCCGCTCGAGCGCGACGGGCTTTCGCCGGCGGCGGCCGCGCCGCCGGAGATCGCCGGCAACTGGACGACGAAACGGGCGCCTCTCGGCAGAACTTCCTCGAACCAGACATTGCCATTGTGCCGTTCGATGATCGACTTCGAGATCGACAGGCCGATGCCGGTGCCGACGCCGATGGGCTTGGTGGTGAAATACGATTCGAAAATGCGAGAGCGTATCGCTTCCGGCACGCCCGGCCCGTTGTCCTCGACCGAGAAACAGGGATGGCCGCGATCGCTGCGAAACGTGCGAACCTTGATCAGCCGGTCGCCGCCGATGCCGGCCAGCGCGTGCTGGCTGTTGATGAGGAAATTGGCGGCCACTTGCGTCACATGGTCGGCGTCGGCCATGGCCAGCAGCGGACCGCTGGCGAAATCGGTGTCGATAATGATGCCGGTCGACCTGGCGCCGTAGGCAGTCACTTCGAGTGCCGCACGGACCACCTGGTTGAGGTCGGTCTCGGCCTGCGATGCCGGATGCAGGCGCACCATCGAGAGGAAGCTCTTGACGATGCGGCCGCAGCGCTCCGCGGCGGCGCGCACCTTTTCGGCGCGCACCTTGGTCTGCGGGTCTGAAGCAAATTCGTGCAGCAAAGTCGATTGGGCGACGACCACGGCAAGCGGATTGTTGAGCTCGTGTGACACGCCGGCAAGAAGCGAGCCCATCGCCGCCATCTTTTCGTTCTGGTGCAGCTTTTCGCGCTGGCGGCCGATCTCCTCCTCGGCGCGCAATTTATCGCGAAGGTCGCGGATCGAGCCGAAGATCAGGCGGCGGTCGCCGACCCGCATTTCGGTCGCCGTCAGTTCGATCGGAAAGACCTCGCCGGCAGCATTCTGGGTGACGGTCTCGATCCGCTGGCCGACCATCGGCGCGCCGCGGCCCGACATGTATTCGGCGCCCGACACATAGCCCTTGCGATAATATTCCGGAACGACGGTGTCGAGCAGGTCCTTGCCGAGGATGGTGCTGCGCTGGTAGCCGAACATCTTTTCGGCGGCCGGATTGAATTCGATGATCGAACCGGTCTCGTCGATGACGATGATGGCGTCGAGCGAGGCTTGCAGCATGGTGCGGCGGATGACCTCGCTGGCGTGGGCATCGGAAAGCGATCGTTCGATGGCATCGCCGATGGCCAGCGCCACGATGTGCAGCGTTGCCTCTTCCTCGTCGGTCCATTCGCGCTCGTTGACGCAGTCGTTGACCGCCAGCGTGCCCCACAGATGGCCATGCGCGAAGACCGACACCGACAGGAACGACTTGATGTGCTGCTTTTCGAAGTCGGCTCTCAGAAAGCCTTCGAGGTCGCGCGTGTGTCCCGCGAAGATCTTGCCTTGCCGCTCGTCCTCCGCCAACCGTTCCAGCAGCGGGTCCGAATGGACAACCGACTGCATGATCACCGTCGGCGAAGCCAGTTCGCCACCATATCGCGGGTCGATCCAGTAGGCCGCCACCGACTGGGCAAAGCCTTGGCCGGGCAGTTCGCGCAGCCGAAACAGGATGCCGCGCTGGCAATCCATGGGCCCGCACAGCGTTTCAAGGATGCTGCCCATCTCGCGCTGCCAGTCGCCGGCTTCGCGAAGCCGGCGAACGACGTGAACGGCGGCCATCGCCGCGCCATGCCTGACGCCGTGCATATCGCTGCGTGCTGGTTCAGCCGTCATGGTCAGCCGTCATGTCACAGTCGCGCCACCGAGAGTGGTTACCAGTGGTCGCGCCGCTCAGTTGCCTTCGCCGGTCGGCAGCGAGAAGATATAGCCTTCGCCGCGGACTGTGCGCAGGAATTTCGGATTGGCCGGGTCCGCCTCGATCTTCTTCCTCAGCCGCATGATGCGGATATCGACTGCGCGTGAGGATTCAGGATCTTCCACGAAGCCGATCGCCTCGGAGATCGCCGCACGCGTCAACAAGCGGTTGGCACGCGTCAGGAAGACCTCCAGCACATCGAACTCGCTCTTGGCCAGGTCGATGACCGTCCCATTGCTGCCGGTGACGAACCGACCGTCGAGATCGGCATGGAAAGGGCCGAAGCTCATGAAACGGCGGTTGGCAGTTGTTTCGGCCTTGGCGGCCTGCGGCTCGGTCGGCTGCGGCACGCGGCGCAGCACGCTGCGGACGCGAGCCAGCACCTCGCGCAATTCGTAAGGCTTGACGATGTAGTCGTCGGCGCCGAGTTCCAGCCCGACGATGCGGTCGAGCGCGGTGCCGGCGGCAGTGGCATAGATGATGCCGATCGGCGTTTTCGAGCGCATCCAGCGGCCAAGCGACAGGCCGTCCTCGCCCGGCATGGCGATGTCGAGGATGGCCAGTTGAAACGACTGCGTTTCCAGCAATGTTCGCGCCGCGCTGGCACTCTCGGCCGTAGCGACATCGTAGCCGCTGGCGCCGAGATACTCGGCAACCGCGTCCCTCAGATCCGGCTCGTCCTCGACGACGACAATTCGTGCCCGCACGATGCTCTGGCTCCCACTTTCAGCGGAAAGTAGATTGGGTATAAACATCATGTAAAGCACTCATCTTGGGTTGCCGGTTGCAGGGTAGAAAAAAAATGGCTGCACGATCCATCATCGCGCTTGTTTCCGTCGCCGAAGTGGTCGCAACCGATCTCGCCGACCATCTCGAACGGCGCGGTCATGACGTGCGCGCAGTGCGGCAGCCGTGGGAGGCCGAATCCTTGCTGTCTGGAAACGGCATCGATGTCGTCGTCGTCGGCGACAGCCTCAGCCAGGCGGAAGGGCGTGATCTGCTCAAGCGCCATGGTGGCGAGGGCGGGCCGGATTTCATCCTGATCTGCCGGCCGGCCGATCTCATCGACAAGGTGCTGGCGCTCGAGCTCGGCGCCGCCGACGTCGTCGAGAGCCCGCTCAACGTCAGGGAACTCGCCGCCCGTATCGGCGGCTTGCTGGCACGGCGCGGCCGGAACGCCGGGGAATTGGTTGTGCTGGAGAACGCGACGGTCGACCTCCGGTCGGCCATGGTCATGCATCGCTCCGGCACGGAGGAGCAATTGTCGCCGGGTCAGGTGGCGCTGCTCAGATTGTTCCTGGCCAGTCCGCGCAAGGTCTTGACGCGCGACGACATCATTGCCGCCGCGCCCGCCGAAAATGCCGATGCCTTTGATCGTTCGATCGATTCGCGTATCGTGCGGCTGCGCCGTAAGCTCGACACCGAAACCATCACCACCATACGTGGCGCCGGCTACCGGTTCGATCCGCCGACGCAGTTCGCCGACTGAGGCCGAGCCCCTCACCGTATTGTCCACAGGCCCAGGCGCTCAGCGCACCACGAGAAGCGATGGACCCGACGGCATTTCGCTGGCCGTGACGAATTCGCTCGCATGAGCACGATCCCTAAGAAGCACGGTGGCGAGGCCGGCAAAGCCGAGCAGGCCCTGTGCGTAGAGCAGTGCGGAAAGTACCGAAGCTGCAAATTCGTGTTCATCGTTTTCGTCCCCAAATTTAGTTTCAGGTTCGCTTCAGGGAAAACCCCGAAGCGCCCGCGCCGCCAGCGGAGCCCCCCGTCGCGGCGCGGGCCTTCGGTCCTCTCGGCTGCAAGTTGCCGGAGGGGCCGCGCATCTTCTTCAGCACAAGACTGACCCGCCAGAGGGCCTTGAGCCGGTTGATGCGCGGGCTGGACACAATCCAGACCAAGGCGAAAAACAGTGCGGCATGCAGCGTCGAAACTTCGCCTGAAGTCATCTCCGCAAGCTCTGTCACCGGGTTGCCGGTGAAGATGCCGACGCTGCCAATGATCGCTGCGGCTATGCTTGTCCTGAACAGCCAGGAGATCGTGTTCGACTGCTTGTTCATCTTCGTTTGTGCCGGCTGTTTTCGTTGGATCAACTTTGCGGGTGGCCTGTATCGAGATCATGCCGCTCGAGTCCGCGCTTTGTTGCCGATTGGTTTCGAGCCAGGTCGCTTTCTTTCATGTGAGGCCAAATTACTTCTTTCATGTGAGGGAAGACCGCAATTTTGCTTGGCGATGGCAAGTAGCTTTCGCGGGTCCGGGGTCGACCAGGCAAACCGTCCTGTTTTTGCTTTCACCCCTGCAAATGCCTCGGATGGACCTGCGGCCGTTAACCAGAAGAAACAGATTCGAAACAGAAACGTCGGCCGTGCGAAATCAGTTCGAAACGTGACCCAACGACAAGCCAGTCATCAATTGGAGCCGGCCATGCCCGGCATACAGGGGGATATTATGTACACTGCCATTTCCGCCAAGCTCATCAACATCGCCGCTGCCGTCACCGCCGGCACGATTCTTCTGTTCGGCGCCGGCAACGGCGTTGCGCATGCCGCCAACCGGGCCGCCAACCAGATCGTGGCGCGGATTTCGCTTTCGCAGCAGACGATGCAAGTGCTGGTCGACGGACGTCCGACCTTCGCGTGGAAAGTCTCGACCGGCGGCAGGGGGCATGTCACCCCGACCGGCTCGTTCAAGCCGACCCGCATGCACCAGATGTGGTATTCGAGGAAATACGACAACGCGCCGATGCCGCATTCGGTCTTCTTCAAGGGTGGCTACGCCGTGCATGCGACGAATTTCGTCAGGCGCCTCGGACAGCCGGCCTCGCATGGCTGCGTGCGGCTGCATCCGGACAACGCCGCCGATTTCTACCAGCTTGTAGAGATTTTCGGTCCGGCCAACACCAGGATCGTCATCGTCAAATAGATAAGATGGTAGGACGTCACTGGCCAAGAAAAAGGCCGGAGAAATTTCCGGCCTTTTGTCAATCAATCGACCGGCGCCGGCATCAGCTTCGGGTCCGGCTTCTCGGCGTGGTGCGGCAGGTCCTTGCTGGCGATGAAGGTGTAGAACATCGGCACCACGAACAGGGTGAACATGGTTCCAACCAGAATTCCGGTAAAGATCACCAGGCCCATCGAATAGCGCGCCGCCGCACCAGCGCCGCTGGAGATGATCAGCGGCACTACGCCGAGCGCCATCGCCGCCGTCGTCATCAGGATCGGCCTCAGCCGCACCCTGGCCGAGGCGACGATCGCGTCGCGCCGCCGCATCCCGTGCAGCTCGCGCTGCTGGTTGGCGAATTCGACCAGAAGAATGCCGTGCTTGGTGATCAGGCCGATCAGCGTGATCAGCCCGACCTGGGTGTAGATGTTGAGCGTTCCCAGCCCCAGATTGAGCGGCACGATCGCGCCGAAGATCGACAGCGGCACCGACATCATGATGATCAACGGATCGCGGAAGCTTTCGAACTGCGCCGCCAGCACCAGATAGATGACGAGAACGGCTGCCGCGAAGGCGATGATGATCGTGTAGCCCTGTTCCTTCTCCTGACGCGACTGTCCGGTATAGTCGATGAAGAACGTGTCGGGCAGGCTTTCCCGGGCGATGTCCTCGATGGTCCTCAGCCCGTCACCGGTGGTGAGGGTGGGCAATGGCAGAGCGGAAATCGTGGCGGAGTTCAACTGATTGAACTGCTCGATCACGGCCGGCGAGGCGTTCGTCGAGATCTTCACCACCGCCGAGAGCGGCACCATCTCGCCCGACGCGCTGCGGACGAAATACTCGGCCAGCTTTTCAGGGTTGTCGCGGAAGTTCTGCGGCACCTGCGGGATGATGTCGTAGCTGTTGGATTCGCGGTCGAACTGCGCCACTTCGGCGCCGCCGACCAGAAGGGTCAGCGTCCGGCCAATGTCGGCGATCGGCAGGTTGAGCGCCGCGGCGCGGTCGCGGTCGATCGTCACCGTCACTTGCGGTGCGTCAAAGGACATCGAATTCTGCACTGCGAGGAAGCGGCCGGAGGCCTGCGCCTTGTTCTTGATGTCCTCGGCCGCCTCGAACACCTGGGAGGCATCGCCGGTCGAGCGCAACACCATGGTGACCGGCAGGCCGCCGCCGGAGCCGGGCAGCGTCGGTGGGGCGAAGACGAAAGCCTCGACGCCCGCCACCTTGGTAAGGCGGGCGGTGATGTCTTCCTGAAGCTCCTTCGAGCTGCGCGCGCGCTCGGCCCAGTCCTTGAATGCGAAGCCGACGAAGGCGCTGTTCGTCGGGCCCTGGAAGGCGACGGCGGAGAACCGCGCCCTGGTTTCGGGAATATCGTTCATCAGCCCGAGAATCTGGTTCACATAGGTCTCGGTGTAGTCCGACGTCGCGTAGCGCGGCGCGTTCACAAGGGACAGCAAGAAGCCCTGGTCTTCTTCCGGTGCCAGTTCGCCGGCGGTCTTGGTGAACATGAAGCCAGTCGTGGCGACCAGTGCGATGACGATCATCAGCGTCACCGGACGATATTTTAGCGAGCCGCTGACCAGCCGCTCATAGACGTTTTCGACGCGCCTGAACGTGTTGTCGACAATGCGCTGGAAGCGGCTGTGCGAGCCGGCCCTCAGGATGCGCGCTGACATCATCGGCGTGACGGTGAGGGCAACGACACCCGAAAGCACCACCGAGCCGGCAAGCGTCACCGCGAATTCGCGAAACAGTGCGCCGGTCAGGCCGCCGGTGAAGGCCAGCGGCGCGAACACGGCGGCCAGCGTTATCGTCATGGCGATGACGGCGGACGAGATCTCCCGCATGCCGTTGAAGGCCGCCTGCATCGGCGACAAACCATCTTCCTCCATGTGGCGGTGAATGTTTTCCACCACCACGATGGCATCGTCGACGACGAGGCCGATCGCCAGCACCATGGCCAGCAACGACAAGAGATTGATCGAATAGCCCAGCGTAAACAACAGGAAGCAGACGCCGATCAGCGACAGCGGAATGGTCACGATCGGCATCAGCACCGAGCGGAACGAGCCGAGGAAGAGCAGGATGACGACGATGACGATGGCGACCGCTTCGCCGATGGTCTTGAACACCTCCTCGATCGAGGCGCTGATCTGCTCGGTCGAATCGTAGACGATTTCGATCGTCATGCCTTGTGGCAGCGTCTCCTGGATCGTCGGCACAATTTCGTGGATGGCCTCCGCCGTCGTCAGCGGATTGGCGGCCGGCGTTGGGAAGATGGCGAGAAAGATGCCGGGCTTGCCATTGAAAGTAACCCTGGTGTCGGTGTTCGCCGCGGCGAGCTCGACGCGCGCCACGTCGCGCAGCCTCACCACATTGCCGTCTGTCGAACGAAGCGGAAGAGCGGCGAAAGCCTCGGGCGTCTGCAGCGTCGAGCGAACGGTAATCGAGGAGGCGACGTATTCGTTTTCGGTGTTGCCGGGTGCTGACAGGAAATTCGATGCGTTGATGGCGGTCAGCACGTCCGACGCCGTCACGCCTCGCGCCGCCAGTTTGATCGGGTCGATCCAGACGCGCATCGAATATTCGGCGGCCCCGAAGATCTGCACGTCGGCGACGCCCTCGACCGTCGACATGCGCGGCCGCACCACGCGCTCGATATACTCGGTGAGCTGTTCCGGCGTCATGTTCGGATTCTGCATCGAGATATACATCATCGCGAACTGCTCGCCGGTGCCTTTGACGATCACCGGGTCTTCGGACTCGTCCGGCAGATCGCCGCGCACGCTTTGTACCTTCGACAGGACTTCATTCAGCGCGACGTCGGGGTTGGAGCCGAGTTTCATCTGCACCGTCACGGTGCTGGAGGACGGCCGGCTTGCCGACGTGACATAGTCGATGTTTTCGGTTGAAGCGACAGCACGGGCGATCGGCGCGGAAATGAACCCCTGGATCAGGTCGGCGCTGGCGCCGGGATAGGCCGTTGTGATCGTGATGGCCGTTTCTTCAACCTCCGGATACTGCCGGATCGAGAGGCTGAAGATGCCCTGGAAACCCAGGAGCAGGATCATCAAGGCGAGCACGGTCGAAAGGACCGGACGGCGAATGAAGATGTCGGAGAAGCTCATTTCTGGGCTGCCTGCTGGTCTGCCGGCTTGGTCGGGTCAATGGTGTTGTCGACGGCAACGGACATGCCGTCGGAAAGGCGGTTCTGGCCGGCGGTAACGACTTCGTCGCCGGGCGCGATGCCTTCCAGGATCTCAACCAGGCCGGCATTGCGGCGGCCTGGCTTGACGAACACCTGGGCAAGCACGAGCTGCGGTTTCTGTTCTTCCGCCGTCGGTTCGGCCGGCGTTGCAGCCGGTTCTTCCTCGGGTTTTGCCGCGCGCGCCTCGGCCGCGGATTTCGCAGTATCCGTGGCGGGCTTTTCTTCCGGCTTCGCCGCGGCGGCAGGGGCGGCGCCGCTGTTGGCGGCGGGCTTTGCCGGACGCACCACAAAGACGAAGTCGCCGTAGAGGCTGGAGGTCAGCGCAGTCTGCGGCACCGTCAGCACGTTGTTTTCCTCAGGCAGTTCGACGCGCACCTGCACGAACTGGCCAGGGGTCAGCTTGCCTTCGGGGTTGGCGACCTCGGCCCTGACCGTCACCAGCCGGCTGGTCGGGTCGATTTTGGGGTCGATGCCGCGTATGGTGCCGGTGAAAGGCAACTCGCCGTCGCCAATGCCAAGCCGTACCTTCTGGCCGATCTTGAGCAGCGGAAGCTGCTGTTCGGGAACCGAGAAATCGGCCCGCATCGTCTCCAGATCCTGCAGGGTGACTACGGAAGTACCGGGTGAGAGATACTGGCCGAGATCGATCCTGGGGATACCCACGGTGCCGCTGAAGGGCGCTGTCAGCAGCTTCTGCTCGAGCACCGCCTGCAGCCTGTTGACCCGCGAAGCGGAAGCCAATGCGGCTGCCCGCGCCGAATCGAGCGTCGATTCCGAGCCGACATCGCGTTTCTGCAATTCAAGGGCGCGTGTCAACGCCGTCTGGTCGAGCGCTGCTTGCGCCTTCGTCGCATCGAGATCGGCGCGTTCGGCGGCATCGTCGAGCTGAAGCAGAGCCGCGTTGGCTTCAACCTTCTGATTGGCGTGAAACAGGATGTCCTTGACGATGCCGGCGGTTTCGACGGTCAGGTCGACGCCGCGGACCGCACTGACAGTGCCGATCGCCTCGACGCCCGGCGTCCACTCCGTCGGCTTGACGATTGTCGTCGACACGGTCGCGGCCGGCGGTTTCATCGTGGCGAAGAATTGCTGCATCGCATTGTCGCGGAACAAGTTGAAACCGACGATGCCGCCGCAGATCAGCACGAGCAGAATGAAGGCGATGATGAAGCGCTTGATCACGAACAGTCCCCTTGGCCATGGCCCGGCACAACAGTCGGATGACCCAAACACATAGCTGTGACTGGTCCCGATATCAAATGACGGCGACCTTACTGTACCGTCTGGACGGTCTTGTCAATTCCGCGTAGGCTAATGTATGGGGGAACGATTGATGAAGGTCCGAAGAACCAATTCGCGCGACAGGATACTCGCCGCCGCCGCTGATGTGGCACGTGAGACGGGTCCGGGCAGCCTGTCGCTGGACGCCGTCGCCAGCCGTGCTGGGGTGTCGAAAGGCGGCTTGCTGTATAATTTCCCGACCAAGGCGAAACTGATGCAGGCGCTGGTTGAGGATTATCTGCGCGCCTTCGAGCAGGCGCTGGACGCCGCCCGCACTGCCGGCGTCGGCGGCGAGAGCCCGCTTGCCACCTACATCAAGCTTTCGGCCGAACATGCCGCGGAATCGAAACCGTCGGCTTCCTGGATATTTTCGGCGATCGCCGAGGATCCCGAATTCCTAACGCCCATAAAATTGTTCAGGCGGCAGGTTTTCGAGCGGCTCAAGGGAGAAACGCCGGATCTCAAGGCGCTGCTGGTCTGCTACCTCGCCGTCGAAGGACTCCGCAGCATGAATCTGTTCGATTCGGACGTCCTCTCACAGGACGAACGTCGGTTGCTGGTATCGTCCTTGCTGGAGATCGCGCGATAGATCGCCGCGCAACACTGCAGGATCAATCTGTTGTGACAGGTGGAGATCATGTGGTTGAGCTGATCTGGCCAGGGTGAGGGAACTTTTGTCCGCCTCGCGATTTTGGATGTATGGTGAGAAGCCGAACGACCGGAAGGGGATTGCCGATGACAACAAAACGCTTTCCTATCGTTGCTCTCGTTTTCGCAATGGGCTGCAGCATGTCCGCCTCGGCCTTCGCTGGAGATCGCGACCAACGGGCTGAACCCGAGCGCTACGTTCCCGCCGAAGGCACCATCATCGACATTCTGTTCGGCGGCCCACGCTACTATGACCGGCAGTTGTTCACGACAGCCGCAGGAGCGTGCTCCTACCACAGGGTCGGGCCCGACGCGAACGCGTTGAACAAGATCAACGATCACCATTGCGGGAAGTAGGCGGCAGGCTGCGGCGCAGAATGAAGACTGTAGCGATCCTTCGCGCCCCCCTCTGTCCCGCCGGCATTTCAAGGGTTTTGCACCAAACCGCATTCGGCCGCTGGTCAAGTAGATACGCTTGGTTCGCCTTGCCACAAAATCAGGCTGGCCGCGCCGATCAGTCCTGCGCGGTCGCCAAGCTGCGCCGGCACGATCGGCACATCCCGGTAGGCCGGCATCGCCCGCTGCTCGACGGTTGCCCTGATGGTCGGAGCCAACAGGTCGAAGCCGTTGGCGAGGCCGCCGCCCATGACGATCAGGCCCGGCGAGTAGAGGTGAAGCAGGTTGGTGAAGCCGATGCCGAGCCATTTGGCCTCCACCTCGATCAACTCGAGCGCGCTGATATCGCCGGCACGTGCGGCCTCGACGACGTGCCTGGCCGAAACGTTGCCGTTGGCCGAAAGGCGCCTGAGCAGAGAGCCGTCGCCCGGCGCTGTCAGCGCCGTGGCACGCCGCCCGAGCGCGGTTCCGGAGGCGACCGCCTCGAAACAGCCGACGGCGCCGCAGAAGCAGCGGTCGCCCTCGCCGGTGATGGTCATGTGGCCGATCTCGGCGGCAAGCCCGCGGCGGCCGTGATAGATGCGGCCGTCGGCAACGACGCCGCCACCGATGCCGGTCGATACGGTGACGAACACCAGGGATCCGCTGCCTTGGCCGGCACCGAAGCGCCATTCGCCCAGCGCTGCCGCGTTGGCGTCGTTTTCCAGACGCACCGGCAGGCCGAAATGCTTGCCGAGAATGTCGATCAACGGCACGTCGTGCCAGCCGGCCAGCGTTGGCGGGGCGATCACGATCCCGGCCTTGGGATCGAGCGGTCCCGGCGCGCCGATGCCGATGCCGACGACATCCGCTTGTGGGCGCTGTGTCAGAAGATCTCTGGCCAGTACGATGATCTGGCCGATCACCGCATCAGGTCCGGCGATAGCCATCGTCGGCGCCGAAACCTGCGCGACGACGCCGCCGCCGCTCTCGACCAGCGCACCGCGCAGCTCCGTTCCGCCGAGATCGAAGGCGAGGGCCAGTCTTGTCATCAGGCGGCGAGCTTCAGCCCGTGCAGCCAGGCGATGCGCTGCGTGAGGTCGGGATCGCCGAACGCCAGCGATCCGAGCACCACCGTCTCGGCGCCGGCGGCGCGCAGGCGCGGCACCGTCTCGTGGCGGATGCCGCCGTCGGCAGCCAGGATGATGTCGGTTTCGCGACCGGCTTTTCTCATCAGTGCGCGCGCTTCGATCAAACGTGGGCAGGCCTCGTCGGAAAGGCTCTGGCCCTTGACGCCGATGGATGTGCCGAGAAGCGTCACAAACGCCACTTGCGACAGGAAAGGCGTGACCGCGGCCACCGGCGTTTCGAGTCTGAGCACCACGCCGGCCTCAACGCCGAGCGCATGCGCCAGCCGCACGGCGCGCAGGCCGGCTTCGCCGTTTTCGGCGTGGACACTGACCAGATCGGCGCCGGCCTCAATGAACTGACGCGTCTGCTCCTCGACGATCTCGGCTTGGACCATCAGGTGCACATGGATAGGCCTTGCCGTCAGCCTGGCGATTCGCGCTACCAGGTCCGGGAAGAACAGGAAGCCGGGAGTGAAGCGGGCGTCAGCGACATCGATGTGGTGGAGGTCGACGTGAGGTTCTATGCGCTTCAGGTCGCGCTCCATATTGGCAAGGTCGGCCGACCACAGTGAAAACTCGCCGAGCAGCCGGTTGCGCGGCAGGGCGGCGATGGCAGCGGGGCCGGTCAGGGATTTGGTGGTCATGACGGAACGAGGCTCCGGAAGTTCGAGTAGGTGTGAAGGAAGGTCGTGATCTCAGCCTGCAGCTCGGCGAAATGCCTGACGCTGTCGAGCGCCTTGGGATGGATTTCGGCAAAGGTCGCGCCGGGAATGGCTGCGGCGAGCGTATGGGCCGCCGAGAGCGGATGCACCGCATCCATGGCATTGCCGATGACCAGCGTGGCAATGCCAAGGGCAGCGGCGTCACGCGCCGAAACGTCCGGGCCGTCAGCGGCAATGTCGGCGAGGACCTGCGCGAATGGCGCGGCGTCCGGCCGGTCGAAATAGCCGAACAGCGAGGCAAAATTGTCGGGTGCTTCACGCTGCAGGCGCGCGGCGGTTTCCGATTGCGCGAAGATCGCCCTGGCCTTGTCGGGGCCGTGGTCGAGGATGAGCCTGGCAACCTCGGCGATCGGCCGCAAGTTCACCGGCGCGCTGTCGAAAATCCAGGCCGGCCGCACCAGGAGAAGACCCGCTACCCGGTCCGGATGACGGCAGGCCAGGCGCATGGCGATCGCGGCGCCCATGGAAATGCCGCCGGCGACGAAACGATCGAGACCGGCCTGATCGGCGGCGGCAACAACATCGTCCGCGAACATTTTTAGGGAAAACGGCCGGTGGCTGCCCAGTCCGGAGGCGCCGTGTCCGCGGCATTCCAGCGTGATGCGCCGCAACCCCGGCCCGGAAGGGAAGGCTTGGGCGACCTGCGCCTCGCTGCCGCCCAGTCCGTGCTGAAAGACGACCGCAAGCCCGTCGCCACCATCGGAAAGCCGAAGCGTGGCGTCATCGCGACGCAGCGTGGCCAGGCGCGCCATCACACCAGCCCTTTGAGGAAGCGGGCAACGCTGGGTGCCTCTTCGGCCGAGAGGCCATGGGTGACCAGCGGCCCGTCAAAACCCGATGCTTTCAGCCTGGCGATAAAATCCGCAAAGTCGACGACACCCCGACCGGCCGTAGCGAAGCGGCCGTCAGCGAAACGGTCCTTGGCGTGGGCCATGGCGACGTGGCCCGCTGCGCGTTCGACGGCGGCGGCGACGATGGCGCGTGCTTCGGCCGGGCTCGCCTGCTCGAACAGGTTGGCTGGATCGAGCACGATGCGCAGTTTTTTCGAGCCCATCTCGGCGATCAGGCGCATCGCGTCCGACGCCGAGGTGACGATGTTGGCCTGTTCGGGTTCGATGCCGAGATCAACGCCGTGACGCTCGGCGAGTTGAAGCGCCTTTTCCATCTCGCCCGCCATGTCGTCCCATGCCTCAGGGGCGGTATTGTCGGGATGATATGCCCACTGATCGTCCGTGTTGCGCGTTCCCGTGCACAAGGTGACCAGCGGAACGGAAAGCTCTGCCGCGGTCCTGATGACCACGCCAAGCCGACGCAGGCCGTCGTCGCGCACAGCCTTGGCGGGATGGGCCATGTTGTAGGTGCCCGAGAGCGCTGCCAGGGTGACACCGCAAGCCTTCGACGCGGCCACGATGGCATCAATAGCATTTTCCGACACCGCATCCGGCATCGACGGCAGGCCGGCGCAGGCCAGATTGAACTGGGTGACGGCAAATCCCGCGTCGCGGACCGCTGCCAGCACGCCAGCCGGCTCGCTGCCCGGGAAGGTCTTGGCAAACACTCCGATCTGCATCAGACCGCTCCGGTTACGGAAGCGATCGCGACGCGCTCACCGCTTTCGACCGAGCGGGCGATCGCCACCATGGCGCGGATCGAGGCAAGGCCGTCCTCGACGTCGGCGCCGCGCATCGGCTTGCCGTCAAGCACCGTGTCGGCGAGGCCTTCGAGCTGGCGCCTGAAGAAATGCCCGTCGGCGCCGAGCGGCTTTCGCGAGGTCGCATCCTTCTCGTGAAAGATATCGACCTCACTCGCCCGGAAATACCAGGGATTGAAGGTCTTCGCGATCACCGAGCCGTTTTCGCCATAGAGCTGAAAACCCTCGTGCCAGTCCATGCGGACAGCCACGGTGAGGTCAAGATGGCCGAGCGCGCCATTGGCGAATTCGGTTTCGACGAACCAGCAATAGGCGCCGAAACGTTGGTTGAGGCGGGCGCGCACGGCAACGATCTCGCCGCACAGGAAGCGCGCGGTGTCGACAAGGTGCGAGCCGTGCGCGAGCATGAAATACTGCCTGAGATCGGCCTTCGGATTGCCGCCCGGCTTGCGCGCCAGCTTGCTGGTGACCGGCAGCGGCTGGACCGCGTCGGTGTTGGTGTAGCGGTGAGTGGAATCGCAATACCAGGCTTTCAGCGCCAGGATCTCGCCGATCTCGTCGCGGACGAAATCGCGCGCCGCTTCAAGTGCCGGGTCGAAGCGCTTCATATGGCCGACCTGCAGCAGCTTGCCGGAGCGTTTTACCGCGTCGGCGAGCATCTCGCCTTCCTCGACCGAGACGCCGATCGGCTTTTCACACAGCACGTGCTTGCCGGCCTCGAGCGCCTTGATCGACATCGGCACGTGATAGGCGTCGGAGGTCGCGACGATCACCGCTTCCAGTTGCGGGTCGGCCAGCATCTCATCGTAATCGCCATAGATTTTCTCGGGTTCATAGGTCGCGGCCATGCGCGCCAGAAGATCGGGGGCGGCATCGCAGATCGCATAGAGATCGGCATTCCTGGCCTTCACGCAGGATTCGAGATGGGCGAATTGGGCGATCGGCCCGCAGCCGAGCACGCCGACACGAAGGCGACGGTCTTGCTTTCGGATCATGGTCTCTTCCTCACGCGCCGTAGCCGCGCATGGTCTGGCGGTTGGTCTTGACCGCGGCGGCCGGATCGGCGGCGGCGATTTCGGATTCTTCTTCCAGCACCAGCCAGCCGTTGAAATGTGGCGCGGCGCTGGCGATATCGATCACCGCCTGGGTGTCACAGATACCCTTGCCGAGCATGGCCCAGGTGCCGCTGGCGTCGACATCCTTCAGATGCACGTAGCGGATGCGGTCGCGGTAGGCGGTGAGCGTATCTGCCATGTCTTCATGGCCGCGCAATATGTGGCCGGTGTCGGGCACCCAACCAACGAGCGACGGATCGATCAGTGCGAAAATCCGGTCATAGTCGGCACGGTCGAAGAGCAGCGTGTTGTGGTGGGAACTGGGATGGACAGCAATGTCGACGCCGGCCTTGCGCCCGAGTTCGCCGGCCTTGTTGTAGAACTCCGCAGCGATGGCAAACTTGTCGTTACGCGGGCCGTCGGACACGACGGTGGCCGAACCCATGGAGACGATGGCGCCGGGGAATGCAGCGGCGAAATCGATCCAGCGCTGCGCGGTTTCGAGGTCGGCGCCGATCTCGTCCTTCAGCGTAAAACCGCTCTTCGAGCCGAAGGCGAAGGAAACGAGCGTCAGCCCGGACGCCTTCAGCGCGGTCGCGAACTCCGCTGGTCTGCCGGCATAGCGGCCGATCATCGTGTCGGTGATCTCGATGCCGGTATAGCCGCCGTCGGCGATCGCCTTCAGAAGATCGTCGGGGCCGCCGGTGAACCGGTCTCCAAGCATTTCCCAGGTAAAGGTCTGGCAACCGACTTTCAGGTCTTTCACGTTCATCCTTTCATTCCTTGATGCCGCTCATTCTTTAATGCCACCTTGGGTCGGGCCTTCGATGATATGGCGCTGGAAGAACAGCACCGGCACGATTCAAGGGTACGGTGACAACGGCCGAGGCCGCAGCGATATCGCCTGCCAGCAGAGAAGGTCCAATCCATCGATTTCGATGTGCGGCCTACTCCATCAGTTCTCCGTGGGAGGGACATCCTACTTGACCGAGCCCGCGGTCATACCGGCGAGGAAGAACCTCTGGGCAACGAGGTAGATGAGCAAGAGCGGTAGCGAGCCGAGCACGCTCATCGCCATCATCTGGTTCCATTCGAAGGCGTGCTGCCCCATCAACAGCTGGATGCCGATCGGGACGGTGCGCATGGACGTTGACTTCGTCAGCGTCAGCGCAAAGAGAAATTCGTTCCAGCACAACAGGAAGGTGTAGACCGACGTCGCTACGATACCAGGCAGTGAAATCGGGACGATCACCCGCCAGAGTGCGGTCCAGCTGGTGCCGCCGTCGACCGCCACCGCTTCATCGAGATCGCGGGGCAAGGTGTTCAGATATCCCGTCATCAGCAGGATCGCGTAGGGCAGCGTAAACACCAGGTAAGTCAGGATCAGTGCGACGTAGGTGTCGAAGATGCCATACGAGACGACAAGCCCGAAGAAGGGGATCAAAAGCGTGATCGGCGGGATCGTCTGCGTGCTGATGATGAGTGTGTTGAGGCTGCCCTTGCCGCGGAAATTGAAACGGCTGAACCCGTAGGCCGCCAGCAAGGCGATCAGCACCGTCAGCAGGGTCACCGCTCCCGCCACGAAGTAGCTGTTGAAGAAGAAGCGCAGCTTTACCGGGTCGCCAAGGATGGCCGCATACGCTTCGAGCGTGAAGGCCTTCGGCAGGACGGTTGGTGGCAGGGCAAAGATTTCGGTATTCGACTTGAACGAGCTGCTCAGCATCCAGTAGATCGGGAAGGCCGCGAAAAAGAGCCCTGCGGCAAGCGCCACATGGAGCGCGACGGTGATCAGCCTGTCTTTCGGCGTGTGCCTTTTCCTCATGGTGACTACCGAGCCTTTTGATAGCGGATGTAGAACAGCGTCAGGCCGAGAGAGATCAGCAGGATGACCACGGCGCTCGCCGACGCCTGCGACAGGTTGTAGCTCGAAAACGCCAGCTTATAGGTGTAGGTACTGAGGACCTCGGTCGAGTAGATCGGACCGCCGCCCGTCGTTATCCAGATCAATGGAAAGACCTGCATGGTCCAGATGAAGTCGAGCAGCGAGATGCTGATGATGATCGGCATCAGCTGCGGGATGGTGATGAAGATCAGCTTCTGGTAGGCCTTCGCCCCGTCGATATCGGCGGCCTCGTAGAAATCCTTGGGAATGCCCTGCAAGCCTGCGAGCAGGCTGACCATGAAAAGCGGGTAGCCCGCCCAGATATTGGCGAAGGTGACGGCGTGCAGCGCGGTCTCGGGCGAGGAAAACCACTCGACCTTGGAACCGATGATGCCCATCTGCATGAGAACGCTGTTCACGACACCGTTCGGCTCGAGCAGGAGGCGCCAGATCACGGCGATAATCACCGCGGTGAACAGCCAAGGCAGTATGTAGAGCACGCGCAGAATATTGCGCAGCGTCGGGTTGATGCGGTCGCTGTTCAGCATGAGTGCGAAGACCATGCCGATGGTCATGTGGAAGACGACACTCATGCATGTGAAGTAGAGCGTGTGCCACAGCGAGGACCAGAACACCGGATCGGCAAAGATCGCCTGGTAGTGTTTCAGTCCGGCAAAGGACGGGTCGCGACGCAGCACCGCGCTGTTCTGGAACGAATAGCCAATCACCGTCACCATCGGCAGCAGCATTAGCAGGCCGATTATGAGGAGCGAGGGTGACAGATAGAGATAGGGTGCGACCGCTCGTTTCAGTCTATGGTGGGAGCGCTTCTGCCGGGTCATGTGCCAACCTTGGGATACGCCTTCAAGAGGAAGGTGCGCTTCGGAAACAGGTCCATCTCAAATTGCCGATCCGTTGTTGACGGGTGGCCTGCCCGAAGTCAGGCCACCCGGTGGAAGATAGCAAGCGGGGAGAAGGCCGCTCAGAATTTCGCCATCCAGCCCTTTTGAGCGCTGGCTGCGGCTTGTTCCGGAGACTGCTCGCCGGCGAGCATTTTCTGGGCTTCCACGTCGAACTGGGTCATCAGGTCTTCAGCCACCGGCAGACCCGTGAACTCGTTGGCGAGATAACCGGACTTGAAGATTTCGAAAGCCTTGCCGAAAGCCTTGTCTGAGGTCACGAAATCGGGCTTGGCGTTGACGTTGCCCGGGAAGGCGTTTGCAAGCGACACGAGCTTGGCGTTCACCTTTTCACTCATCAGATATTGGATGAGCTTCCAGGCTTCCTCCTGATGTTTCGAGGCCGCAGAGATGCCGATGCCCCAGGAGGCGTAGGGAAGGCCGCGCTTGCCGGTGTAGTTCTCCACGACCGGGACCGGGATGAGATCGAAGTTCAGTTTGGGATTGCGTTTGCGGATGAGGTTCACGTGCGCAAGCGAGTCGATCATCATTCCGACCCGATTGTTCACGAATTCCTCGACCTTTTCCTGCTCGGTCTTGGTGGCAATGCCGGGCGAGACGACGCCGGCGTCGTTCAGCGATTTGACGAAGGTGAGCATATCGACGACCGGCTTGCCCTCGAGAGCCGGCTTGCCGTCAGCCATCATCGATTGACCCGAGGCCCAGACCCACGACATCAGGTCGTTCTGGACACCGGACGGCGTTTGCAGCGACAAGGGAAGCACCCAGCCATACTGGTTCTTGTCGGCATGCGTCATCTTCTTGGCGGCTTCGAGAAACTCCGCGCGGGTCGACGGCAGCTTGGTCACACCTGCCTGGGCGGCGAGGTCCATGTTCACGAAGACCGGATAGACGAACGAAGCCACGGGAAACATCACCGCCTTGCCGTCCACCTTGATGATATCCGCGACCTGGGTCTTGTCGAACCCGCTCGCATCCATCATCGGGTTCATGTCGGCCAGCGCATTCTGCGCGTTCAGATTGTTCACCCAGGCGCCGTCGAGACCGACGACGTCGCTAAGCGTTCCAGTTGCAGCACCAACCGAGATCTGGTCTCGCGTGGTCGCATAGGGGCCGCTGACCAGCGTCACCTTGATTCCGGGGTTTGCAGCCTCGAAGTCATTCATGATTGCCCTGAGCGAGCCGGCCGGCAATTCGGGCTCCCACCATTGGGTGAATTCCAGCGCCGTGTCTGCCATGGCGCTGGTAGCGCCAAGCAACCATGCGGCCGCGGCTATTTTCAGCATCGCGGGTTGTATCCGAAACGTCATTTTCTCCTCCTTCTTTAAGATCGACCGCACAATGCGGACGATCGTCTGGTTTATTCAGAAGCCTTCTTGCGAGTATCTTTCCCAGGCGCCCCGCTCTCGCCTGCGGTCTGCCGCAGATATTCAGATCGCCAGATGCGTCTCGGGATCGAAGAAATGGAACTTGGCATCATCCACGGCCAACCGGATATCCGAGCCGGAGTGGACGGCGCTGACCGGCTCGAATCTCGCCACCGCGTTCGATGCCAGGCCAAAATCGTCCACCGCGTCCGGATCGCCGGAGTCCACCCGGACCGCGTCGATGTTCAGGTGGACAATCTGTTCAGAGCCGAGTTCTTCGATCGAAGTCACCTTTGCGGGTATCGTCTGATACTTGCGACCGGATTCGAGGCTGCTGTCATAAAGATCCTCCGGTCGTATGCCGAACACGACCTTTCGCCCCGCATACGACCTCAAGCCCGGCCTGCGCACGAAGGCTGCATCCTGCAGCCGGATGGCGAAGGTGCCGGACATCAGTTCGTCGCCCGTCAGGGTCGCCTCGAAAAGGTTCATCGAAGGAGAGCCGATGAAGCCGGCAACGAAGGCGTTCACCGGCGATTCATAGAGCCTCTTGGGTGTGTCGACCTGCTGCAGCACGCCGCCTTTCAACACCGCGACCCTGTCCCCCATCGTCATCGCTTCGATTTGGTCGTGGGTCACGTATATGGTCGTTACGCCGAGTTGCTTTTGGAGGCTGGTGATTTCGGCGCGCATTTGAACACGTAGTTTCGCATCCAGGTTGGAAAGGGGTTCGTCCATGAGAAAGGCGGCCGGCTCGCGCACCATGGCGCGGCCCATGGCAACCCGTTGACGCTGTCCGCCTGAAAGGTTCGCGGGTTTGCTGTCCAGCAAAGACGTCAGCTGAAGGGTTTTGGCGATCTCGTCCACGCGCTTCTTGCGCTCGGCCTTCGGCTTGCCTGCCAGTCGCATCGAAAAGGCGATGTTTTCGAACACCGTCATATGCGGATAGAGCGCGTAGCTCTGGAAGACCATCGCGATGTCGCGGTCCTTGGGCGGCATGTCGACGACGTCGACTCCGCCGATCCGAAGGCTGCCGCTGGTGATGTCCTCCAATCCCGCGATCATTCGCAACGCGGTGGATTTGCCGCAGCCGGAGGGCCCGACGAGAATCAAGAACTCGCCGTCCTCGACCGATAGGTTCAATTGGTCGATTGCGCGAAAATTGTTCCCGTAGGTTTTGCAGATACCCTCAAGAATGACTTCTGACATCTTCCTCCCTCCACAAGTATAAGCCAATTAATTTTATAGTTCTCCTCGGTTTATCTTCACCTGCGAAATATTCCTCGGATAGTTTCAGGCTATGTTCCAGTATCGACATGCGCCTTTCTCAGTTCGACTGCTGACGGCGCGTTCGTCGATGCCAGGAGTTCCGTGACCTGGTCGTCGGTCGGAAGCGCCTCGCGCCCGCCACGCCCCGTTATCGACAGGGCCGCGGCCGCGGCCGCGAATGCGACCCGTCGTGCTGTGTCGGCTCCGCGCGTCAATGCATGGGCATAGGCGCCATGAAAGCAGTCACCCGCGCCGGTCGAGTCGACGACCACAACCCGGTGCGGGGGCAGGTGCCAGAGACCTGTCTCTTCACGCCCGCGATAATACACGCCCCTGCCACCATCGGTCAGAACCACGGCGGACCGCGACGGCAACCACAATGCATCGAGCATCTCGGCGGGCGATCGGCACCCCGTGGCAGTCCGCGCAAAGCCGAGTGGAAGAATGAGATGGTCGCAGAGCGCAATCAGCCGCTCCGTGGCTGGGCCGTTGCTCCATTCGATATCGCCGAGGATCGCAAGGCCGAGATCGCGAGCCCGAGCCACGACATCCAGCGACCGGATCGCGTAGCTATCGACGATCAGGACGGTCGCGCGGCTGAGGATATCGTCCGGAAAGTCCGGAGCAGTGCCCAGCATCGCATCGTCGTCATACGCGATGAACCGTTCCCCGTCCGAGCCGACGGTGATCCGCGAGCGCACCGGGCGCGCGTCGGGATGGCCCGGTGCGAATGCGGTTTCAACACCGCTCGCAACGAGATCGCGCAGCACGGCGTCGTCCGCGGCACTGCCCAGCCATCCGACGAACCCGGCGGTTCCGCCGAGCCGCACGACGGCGGCCAGGGCCGTCGCGACGTTTCCCCCGAAAGCGCGGGCACTTTGCAGAACCTTCCCCTTGCCCGCCGACAACGGCTGATCGACGTAGACGATGTCGTCGATCGCAATAGCGCCGAAGCCGAGGATCGAGGGGACGGTGGGCATCGTTCAGGCACCCGCCTTCGCCAGGGCGTCTTGCGCCGAAAGGCCGTCATGGATGACGCCCCGAAAGGCAAGCGCTGCCTTCTCCGGATCGCCATGCCCCCAGAGATTACGGCCTACCACGGCACCGCGTGCGCCGGCACGGATGGCGTCCGCCGTCTGCTGAAGCGCGCCGAGCAGCGTATCAGTCTTCGGACCACCCGCGATCACAACCGGCACCGGGCAGGTCCGGACGGTCTCTTGGAACGACTCGAAATCGCCCGTGTAGCCGATCTTGATCACGTCGACGCCGGACTCGTAGCCGATGCGCGCCGCATAGGCGATCTCGTCGGGGGTGAAGACGATTTTTGCTCCGTCGGTGAAGTCGCGAGGGTAGATATGCGCCACCACAGGCATGCCGTAGCGGGCCGCTGCATTTACCGAATCGGTCAGCCAGCGTATGTATTTGCCCTCGGTCGCGCCGCGCACCGGAATGGCCACGGCCAACGCATCGGCCCCCGCGCGCACCGCATCCTCGGGCGTTGCGATCAACTCGCTGATGCGATCGTCCGGAGTGAAGCAGCCCGCCTGAATCACCAGGGAAGCTTTGCCCGCATATTGCGGCCACAGATGCCGCGCGGTGCCAGGCTGGATGCTGACGTAGTCGGGTTTGCCCACCATGACGCGTGCGAGCGCACCCGGCAGGTCGGCAAGGCCGCCTTTGCGCACGTCGCCATAGCCGACGAAGTGGTCGACCGCGCCGCCAAAAAGTTTCCCCGATGGATGCGAGAAGAGGCGCGCAAGACGCACCTTGGTTCCTAGGCTCATGAGTGCAAAATTCCCCAATCGTTTGATTTCAAAATCCTGGACCCAGTGTTTCCGAAAGAAACAAGAAATACAATCTTTCGAAAGCTTTCGAATTTGCATATTTTTGGTAAGCTGAGCCGAGGCCAGAGCGGTTGCTTGGCGCAGGGAAGGGCAGGGCAATGTTGTCGGAGCAGAGACGCCAATCGATCCTGGGTGAGGTGCAGCGCAGCGGACAGGTGCGCACGAAGGACCTGTCAGACGGGTTTGGCGTGTCGGAGGTCACGGTGCGTTCCGACCTCGAGATACTTGACCGCAAGGGACTGCTGACCAAGACCCGTGGAGGGGCGGTGACCCGGACCGCCGATTCGACTACGGCCGCGTTCGCCCGGCGGATGCAAACGAACCTCGACGCAAAGAAGCGCATCGCCCGGGCGGCGGGAGACCTGTTCGAGGACAACCAATCGGTCATCTTCGACGGCGGCTCGACGTTGATGCAGGTTGCCATGCAGTTACCGCCGCTCAGCAATGTCGTGGTCGCGGCCACGGCCATGAATATCGTGCAGCATCTTATGCATCGTCCCGGGCTCGACGTTCATATGATCGGCGGCCGGGTCTATCCCGACACGGTGAGCACGCTGATCACCGATGCCGATACGGCTCTCGGCGGCTTGGTGGCGCATCAGGTCTTTGTGGGAGCGCATGCGGTAGACTCGTCACTGGATGTGGTCGACGTGAACGAAGACATGGCGCGAACGAAGCGAAACCTCGTTCGCATGGCCCGGCGCGTTGTCCTCCTCGCCGATTCGAGCAAATGGGGCGTCAGCGGGACCTCCAAGGCATTTTCGCTGTCGGCCGTCGATGTGGTGATCACCGACGATGGCCTGCCCGGTCCAATACGCAGCGAGCTTGATAGGATCGGGGCCAAGGTGATCTATGCCTGAACCCGTCTCGGTCCCTGACCGCGACGGAAAGATCCAATGCGCGCATGACCTACAGGCTCGGTAGCGGCGGTCGGCCGTTTTTTCATGTCTGTCATTTTCTCCTCCTAAGGCTGGCAGCCTCCCGATCCTGCGCCAGAATTTTCGCATGTTCTATAATAATTTTACGCGCGTCAATATTTAAAATGTTGTATAGGGCTTTCGACTGTGATCCGTTGCCGGCGCAATGGCTCAGCGAGACATTGCCGCATTGGGAGGTACGATCGAAAATGCACGGAAAATCAAAGACGAAGCTCGGCATCGGTGTCATCGGCTGCGGCAACATCTCGATGACCTACCTGCGCAATGCGGCTCTGTTCGACGGGGTCGAGCTGCGAGCCTGTGCCGACATTTCGGCCGACATCGCCGCGCTCCGCTCCAAGGAATATGGCATCCGCACGCTTGGCGTCGATGCGCTGCTGGCCGATCCCGACATCGACCTTGTCCTCAACCTGACCATTCCGGCGGCGCATTTCGACGTTTCGCTTTCCGCACTTTCGGCGGGCAAACATGTCTTCACCGAAAAGCCGCTGGCGACCTCGGCTGCCGACGGCCGCCGCCTTGTCGCCGAGGCTGCGAAGCGCGGGCTGCTGCTCGGCTCGGCTCCGGATACCTTCCTTGGGGCCGCTGGACGGCGGGCGCGCCGCCTCATGGACGAGGGCGCGATCGGCCGCGCGGTGACCGGCACCGCCTTCATGATGGGGCGCGGCATGGAGCACTGGCATCCCAATCCACAATTCTACTATCAGCCCGGCGGCGGACCGGTCTTCGACATGGGGCCCTATTACCTGACGATGCTGGTCAATTTGCTCGGGCCGGTGGCCCGCGTGATGGCGATGGCGACGCGGGGCCAGGAAGAACGGCTGATCACCGCCGAAGGCCCCTACCAGAACACCAGCTTCAAGGTCGGCACGCCGACCAACATCCTGTCGCTGCTGGAGTTCCATTCCGGTGCCACCGTCACCTTCGGTGCCTCGTGGGATGTCTTCAGGCACTCCAACCATCCGATCGAGTTGCACGGCACCGAAGGCTCGCTGAGGTTGCCCGATCCGGACACGTTCGGCGGCACCGTTTCGCTGTCGGAACGTGGGGCCGACTGGGCCGACTTCCACAGTGAGAGCGAACTCTACGGCTTGCGCAATTGGCCCTATGCCGCGCCGGACCGCGCCAACTACCGCATGCTCGGCGTCGCCGACCTTTCTCGCGCGCTGGCAACCGGCAGAAGGCCGCGGGCGTCCGGCGACCTTGCGCTTCATGTGCTGGAGATCATGGAGGCGATCCTCGCTTCGGGTGAGAGCCGCGAGTCCGTCGCCGTCAACGCAACTGTCGATCAGCCGCCGCTCTTCCAGGACGACGAAGCAGCGAGCCTGCTCGCCTGATACCGGAGCGCTTACGATGACGACATTGCTTTCACCCTTGCTCGATCCGGAGGCCCGGCATGTGCTCGACCTTGACCGGCAGGCGGCCGCCCCGCCATTCGAAGCCGGCACGCCTGAAGAGGCGCGACGCGCCTATGAGCAGGGCTTTCCGGCACTCCAGGGCGAGCGCGAGCCGGTCGGCTCATTGACCGAGCGCACCATCACCGGACCCGGCGGCCCGTTGACGCTCAGAATCTATCGCGGACAGGGCGTGAGCGGGGCCGCTGCCCCGGCGCTGCTCTATCTGCATGGCGGCGGCTGGGTGATCGGCAATCTCGAGTCGCATGACGAGATCTGCCGCTGGCTTGCCAATATGGCGGCCTGCATCGTCGTCTCTCCCGACTACCGGTTGGCGCCGGAGCACAAATTTCCGGCGGCAATCGAAGATTGCCGTGCTGCACTTTCCTTCATGCAGGACAGCGCGGGCGATCTCGGTATCGACGCAGAACGAATCGCGGTCGCCGGCGACAGTGCCGGCGGCAATCTCGCTACCGTGCTTTGCCTGCTTGCGCGCGGCGACAAGAACCCGCCGACTGCGCAACTGCTGTTCTATCCGAACACGGACGCCTCGCAGGCGGCGGACAGTTATCGCCGCTTTGCCGACGGTTATGGTCTCACCGCGGCGACCATGGCCTGGTTCCGCGACCACTACATCCGCGATGCCAGGGACATTGGCGACTGGAGCGTATCGCCGCTCAAAGCCGCGAGCCTTGCCGGCGCAGCCCCGGCCTTTGTCGCCATCGCCGGCCACGACATCCTCGCCGATGAAGGCGAGGCCTACGCCAAGCGTCTAGAAGATGACAAGGTGCCGGTCGTCCTGCGGCGTTGGCCCGGCCAGATCCACGGGTTCGTCTCGATGGGCCGTCATAGTCCGGCGGCGCGGCAAGCGGTCGGCGCGGCGGTTGCCGCATGGCGCGGCTTCGATCCTGTCGTTGGAAACGCTCAGGCCGACTGACGCATGACCAGCGTCGCGTCGAGTTTGACTTTGGGGGCAACTGCCGCGTCGTCCTCATCCAGCAAGGCCAGCAGCGTCTCGACGCTGCGTCCGGCCATCGAAGCGAAGTCCTGCGCCATGGTGGTGAGGGCAGGGCAGGTGTAGCGGCTCAGCGGATGGTCGTCATGGGCTGCGACCCGCAGGTCGCAATCGCCCTTGCGGCCGACCTTGCGGCCTTGCGCGTAGGCGGCAGCCATCACGCCGAAGGCGAGACGGTCGTTGGCGCACAGAATGGTCTTGCCCGGCAGACCGCCACGGGCGAGCATCGCCTCCATCTGCTGGTAGCCGACCCGTTCGAAATCCCAGGTGTAGTCATAGGTGTTGCCGATTAGCACCGGCTCATGCCCAAGCCGCTGCATGGCGACGACATAGCTGTTCAGGCGTTCGCGCGAATTGTGGTTGACGTGCGGAATGTCGAAATAGACCGGGGCATCGCCGGAACGGCAGAGATAATCGACGATGGTCGAGACGCTCTGGCTGTTGTTGTTGCCGATAAATGGCGTATCGCCCTCGAGATAAGTGTCGAAATAGACGATCGGGATGGTCTGTGTCAGCTTTTCCAGCGTGCGCTCGTCTGAGCGCAGGCCGAGCGGCGCGATCAACGCGCCGGAAACTTTTAGCGAAAGAATGGTTCGCGTCGCTTCCACTTCGAGTTCGCGCGAGCCGTGCGAGGAGATCACGATCGGCCAATAGCCCTCGTCGCGCAGCCTGAGCTCGATGCGGCTGACCATTTCCGAATAGAAGGGATCGGCGAGCGTCGGCACGACAATGCCGACGCTGCGGGTCCGCTTGCGGTTGAGGTTGCGGGCAAAGAGATTGGGCTGGTAGTCGGACGCGCGCAGCGCCACTTCGATCCGCTGACGTGTCGTCGGCTTGACGCTGGTCGGATCGTCGAAATATTTCGACAGTGTCGGCCTGGAGACGCCGCAAGAGCGAGCAAAATCCTCCATCGTCTTGTGCGTCATCGACATCACAGCCCTCGAATGCAAGGCGAAACTTTACAGACAAATTGCACAGTTTCCATGCGTAAATTTATTAATTGACGCGAAAAAGCACAAGCCGTATTCACTTGCAGTGGGCGAATTCGAAGTTCGCATCACCCCGGGAGGGACTCCGAATTGAAGAAGCTGGTCAGTGCCGGCGAGATTCTGGTCGAGATCATGGCCGAGCGGATCGGCCAGAGCTTTCTCGAGCCTGGTCCGCTGCTTGGACCCTACCCGTCCGGAGCGCCTGCCATCTTCATCGGCCAGGCGGCGGCGCTCGGCCAGCCGGCCAGCCTCATCGGCGCCGTCGGCGACGACGATTTCGGCAGGCTGAACATCGATCGGCTGCGGGCACTGGGCGCCGACGTGTCGGCGATCGCGGTACACAAGGGCCATGCAACGGGCACGGCCTTCGTCACCTACCGGACCGACGCCAGCCGGCATTTCGTCTTCAACATCCGCAACAGCGCCGCCGGCCTGATCGAGACAAACGCGGCGGCGACAAAGCTGCTCGCCGGTGCCGATCATGTCCATGTCATGGGCTCGTCGCTGTTTTCCGACCGCGCCATCGCGGTGGCGTTATCGGCGATCGAGACGGTCAAGGCCAAAGGTGGAACCGTGTCCTTCGACCCGAACATCCGCCGCGAGATCATGCAGGCATCCGGCATGCGCGCAGCACTCGACCAAGTGCTGGCGCGAGCCGACATTTTTCTGCCGAGCGGCGAGGAACTCTTCCTGTTTTCATCCGCCAGGGACGAGAAGGGCGCGGTCGACGAACTGCTGACCCGTGGCCTGTCCTGCATCGTCCTGAAGAAGGGCGCCGCCGGCGCCGTTTATCATGATCATCACGGTGCTGTCGCCTCGTCAGGCTTTGCCGTCGACGAGGTCGATCCGACCGGCGCCGGCGATTGTTTTGGTGCCGCCTTCGTCTCGTTCTGGCTGCGCGGGGCGGCTCCTGCCGAAGCCCTGAGGATCGCCAATGCCTGCGGCGCGCTCGCCGTCACCCGAAAGGGGCCGATGGAAGGCATTTTCCCGCTTGAAGCGGTCGAAGCCTTCATCGCCACGGGGAGCACGCAGTGAGTGACGCGACGCAAAGGTTTGCGAACATTGCGGCCAGCCGCGCCGCGGGCGATAAAAGCGGTATCGCCTCGGTCTGCTCGGCGCATCCGCTGGTCATCGAGGCTGCCCTGCGCCATGGCGCGGCCCGGCGCGCGGATGTGCTGATCGAGGCCACCTGCAACCAGGTCAACCACGAGGGCGGCTACACCGGGATGACGCCTGCCGGCTTCCGCAGCTTTGTCGAGCTGCAGGCGCACAAAGCAGGTTTCCCAGTCGATCGCCTGATCCTTGGCGGCGATCACCTTGGACCGAATCCGTGGAAGCACATGGCTGCCGCCGCCGCGATGAAGAAGGCTGCGGCGATGATCGATGCCTATGCGAGCGCCGGCTTCACCAAGATGCATCTGGATACGAGCATGGCCTGCGCCGACGATCCAGCCGTGCTTGCCGACGAAACGATCGCCGCGCGCGCGGCCGAACTTGCTGCAATCGCCGAGGCGGCGGTCGAGCGCGCCGGCAGCGAGAAACCCGTCTACGTCATCGGCACCGAAGTGCCGGTGCCGGGCGGTGCACTGGAGGCGCTCGACCATCTGCATGTGACCGCGCCGGACGATGCCTTGCGAACGGTGGAGGTACACGCCCGAGCGTTTTCCCGCGCCGGCCTCGAGGCCGCTTTTGCCCGTACGGTCGGCGTCGTCGTCCAGCCTGGCGTGGAGTTCGGCAACACCGAGATCGTGCCTTATGCGCCGGCCAAGGCGACCGAACTCGTGGCCGTGCTCGACCGCATGCCGCAATTTGTTTTTGAGGCGCATTCGACCGACTACCAGCCGGCCGAAGCGCTCAACGCTCTCGTTCGCGACGGTTTTGCCATCCTCAAGGTCGGCCCCTGGCTGACCTTCGCGCTTCGCCAAGCGCTGTATGGGCTCAGCCATATCGCCGATATGCTCGCGCCGGACCCTTCGCGCGAAAGCCTGCCTGCCGCGATGGAACGCATCATGCTGGCGTCGCCGGACAATTGGCAACAATACTATCCGGGCACCCCGGACGAGCAGCGGGTGCAGCGGCATTTCTCGTTCAGCGACCGCATCCGCTATTATTGGCCGACGCCAGAGGCGCAGCGCGCAATGCAGGCGCTGCTGGACGTGCTGAGGGAGAAAGAAATTCCCCGGCCTCTGATCAGCCAGTATCTGGGGCAGCTCGACGGTGAGGTTGCGGCAGGCCGGGTCAAGCCCCTCGCGCACGACCTTCTGATCGGCAGCATCACCCGTGTCCTCGATATTTACGCGGACGCGACGGGACATTAGGGGTCGCGCTGCCGGAAACTCGGCATCCGCCTAAGTCCGCCTCATAATACGTCCGATGTCGACGTTGTTTCGAAAAGCTGGTCGCCGCAATTTACAGCTAACATGTTAGTGTGCTAGTGCTGCTTGCACATCGACATCTGGAGAGAATAGTGGCCCCGCGCTTTGGTCTTTCGGTTGCCCTCGCAACGCCTTTCGAGCCGTCCGGGCAAATCGCCATGTCGCCGATAATCGCGCAGGCCCGCGCTTGCCTTGGCGCCGGCTGCAGCAGCGCCACGCTGTTCGGCACCACCGGGGAAGGCGCTTCCCTGGGCACGGCGGAGCGGCGGACGGTCACCGAGGCCATGCTGGCCGCCGGCATTCCGGCACATCAGCTCGTCGCCGGCGTGCTGGTCGATGCGGCCGAAGACGCTGCCGAACAGGCGCGGCATGCCTTGCAGTGCGGCATTCGCAACATCCTGCTGGCTCCGCCGAGCTACTTCAAGAATGTCGGCGAGGACGGGCTGTTCGGATGGTTTTCTGCCGTCTTCGCTGCGCTCGGGCCGCTGGCTCGCGGCATCCTCCTCTACAACATCCCCTCTGTCACCATGGTGCCGCTGCCGCTTGCCCTGATCGGTCGGCTGCGTGCGGCCTTCCCCGGCGTGATCGCCGGTGTCAAGGATTCGGGTGGCGACTGGAGTTACAGCGAGGCGCTGCTAAAAGCCCATGGCGACATGGTGATCCTGATCGGCGATGAGCGGCATTTGGCCAGAAGCGTGCGCCAGGGCGGGCAGGGCGCCATTTCCGGCATGGCCAATTTCGTCACCGGCGAAATCCGCGCCATGGCCGAGGATGGACGCGACGATGCCCGTGTCGAGAGCTTCGTGCTCGAATTGCTCAGATATTCGGTCATCCCGGCGGTGAAGGTCATGGTGGCGCGCAAGACCGGCGACGAGCGCTGGCTGGCTGTCCGGCCGCCGCTGGAGCCGATCGCTTCGCAGGGGCGGCAACAGCTTGCTGCCGCCTATGACAGGCTGTTTGCGACAGAGCCGGCCTGACCGGCAAAGGGAAGCGCGCTGAAATGGACGACAGCAGCGAACCGGCAACCCTCAGGGAAAGAGCTTATGCCAGCTTCACGCGGCATTTGCTGGCCCGCGATCTGCGGCCGGGACAGTTCGTGTCGCAGCGCGAACTGGTTGCCTTTACCGGGCTGCCGCTTGGCGCCATCCGTGAGATCGTGCCGCGTCTCGAGGCCGAGGGGCTTTTGACGACCATCCCGCAGCGCGGTATGCAGATCGCCCATATCGACATCAACCTGATCCGCGAGGCCTTCCAGTTTCGCCTGTTCATGGAGCGCGAGGCGGTGGCGCTGTTCACCGTCAACGCCTCCGACGCCGCACTCGCCCGCCTGCGGCGTGAACATGAGGACATGCTGGCTCAAGCCTTGTCGCAGGCGCCGACGCCGGAAATGGAAGCCAGGGCCCAGAACATCGATTGGGCCATGCACGACACCTTCATCGATGCGCTGGGCAACGAGATCATCGCCAAGGCGTATCTGGTCAATTCGGTAAAGATCAGGCTGATCCACCAGGAGCGTTTCCGCATCGACGGGCGCGTCGTGCCGGTGATGCAGGAGCACCTGACGGTGATCGAAGCGCTCGAGAGCCGCGACCCGCAAAAGGCGGTCGAGGCGATCAGCCGGCATATCGACAACGCGCGCCGGTTGGCGCTCCAGATTTGAGGACGTATGGTTCGCGGCTGCCGCGACACTATCCACAACGACAGCAACCCAGGGAGGAAGAAATGTCGTCCAATCCGTTCAAGCCAACAAGAAGGCAAGTCCTTGCAGGAACCACGGCGCTCGCCGCCGCGAGCCTGGCCGGCCTTCGCCCGAGCTTTTCCGCCAGCGTCGACTGGAAGCGCTTTGCCGGCACGACGCTCGACGTCAATCTGGTGAAAAGCCCGCGCAGCGACACCATCCTGAAATACATTGCCGAATTCGAGGAAATGACCGGCATCAAGGTCAATGCCGAGGCGACGCCGGAACAGCAGCAGCGGCAGAAGACGGTGATCGAGCTCAGCTCCGGCAGGCCGAGCTTCGATGTCGTGCATCTGAGCTATCACGTGCAGAAGCGCCAGTTCGAGAAGGGTGGCTGGCTGGCCGACATCGCCGGCTATCTCGCCGATCCCACCCTGACCGATCCCGGCCTGGTCGAAAGCGATTTCGCCGAGGCCGGCATGCTTTTCGCCAAGGACAACCAGGGCGTGCTGCGTTCGCTGCCGTTCTCGGTGGACTACTGGATCGTCTACTGGAACAAGGAGCTGTTCGAGGCCAAGGGCCTCAAATACCCTGAATCGTTCGACCAGCTGGTGGCCGCCGCCGAAGCGCTGACCGATCCATCGACCAACACGTTCGGCTTCGTCGCCCGCGGCCTGAAAAATGCCAACACGCCGGTGTGGACGTCGCTGATGCTCGGCTACGACATGACGCCGCTCGACGACAAGGGCAAGCTGCGCACCGAAACGCCCGAGGCGATCGAGGCCGCTGCCCTCTACCAGAGGCTGATGACCAAGTCCGCCCCTCCTGGTGTCACCGGCTTCAATTGGGCTGAAGCGCAGTCCGCCTTCCTGCAAGGCAAGATCGGCATGTGGTTCGATGGCGTCGGATTTGCCCCGCCGATGGAAAATCCCGAAAAGTCGCGCGTGGTCGGCAAGGTCGGCTATGGCGTCATGCCCAAGGGGCCCAAGGCGCATGCCTCCGGGACGTTTGGCGACGGCCTCGGCGTGACCGCCTCCAGCGAAAAGAAGGAAGCTGCCTATCTATTCTGCCAGTGGGCGGTTTCGCCGGCGATGGGTGCGCGCCTGCTCCAGGCCGGCGCCGGCGTGCCGTTCCGCAAGTCGGTGCTGGAAGATCCCAAGGTGCGCGAAGGCGTCACCATGCCGGCGAGCTGGCTCGATGCGGTGGTTCAGTCCGGCAATATCAGCAAGCTGGCGCTGCCGGTGATCATCCCGGTCACCGAGTTCCGCGACATCTACGGCGTGGCGTTGACCAACATGATTGCCGGTGCCGATCCTGCCGACGAGCTGAAGAAGGCCACCGCGCAGTTCCAGCCGGTTCTCGACAGGAGCGAGCAGGGCTGATGTCCGCCATCGCCCCAGAACGCACCGGGGCGACGACAGGTCGCGCCGAGGTGACGACAGATCGCACCGAGGTGACGGCTGACCGCACCGAGGCGGCGACGCAAGCCATCGAAGGGAGCCAGTCGATCCGGCTGGCTCCCAACTACTGGCCCTTCGTCGTTCCGGCGCTTGTCGTCGTTAGCGCCGTGATCGTCTTTCCCTGGGCTTTCACGCTCTGGATGAGCGTCAACCGCTGGACGCTCGGCCAGTCGCGGAGCTTTGCCGGGATGGAAAACTATCTCCGTCTGGCCAGCGACCCGCGATTCTGGGAATCGCTTGTTCATACGTTGACCTACACCTCGCTGTCGGTGGCGGCGCCGATGTTGTTGGGCACTGTCGCCGCCCTGATCTTCGACGCCAGGTTTCCGCTGCGCGGCCTGCTGCGCGGCGTCTTCGTCATGCCGATGATGGCAACGCCAGTTGCCGTGGCGCTGGTCTGGACCATGATGTTCCATCCCCAGCTCGGCGTGCTCAACTACCTTCTGTCGCTGGTCGGCATCCCGGCGCAGGAATGGATTTTTAACGCCAACACGGTCATCCCTTCGCTGGTCGCGGTCGAGACCTGGCAGTGGACGCCGCTGGTGATGCTGATCGTGCTGGGCGGGCTGGCTTCGGTGCCGCGCGAGCCGTTCGAGAGCGCCGAGATCGACGGTGCCAATGCCTGGCAGCAATTCCGCTACCTCACTTTGCCGATGATCGCGCCGTTCCTGATGATTGCGTTGATCATCCGCACCATCGATGCACTGAAGAGTTTTGACATCATCTATGCGATGACCCAGGGCGGGCCGGGCACGGCGTCCGAAACCATCAACATCTATCTCTACAACACCGCCTTTTCCTACTACGACATCGGCTATGGCTCGGCCATGGCCGTGGTGTTCTTCATCGTCATCGTGGCGCTGTCCTTCATTCTCCTGATGCTGCGCCAGCGCTCGCAGTGGAACGATGCGGAGGGCAAATAGATGAGCTCACGTCTGCTCAATCAGATCGGCCTGTTTTTCGCGGCTCTGGTCGTCGTCTCGCCGGCGATTCTGTTCTTCCTCTGGATGATCTCGCTTTCGCTGAAATTCGAGATCGACAACGGCGCTTATCCGCCGATCCTGATCCCCGAACGCTTTGCCTGGTCGAACTATGTAAAAGTGTTCGAGGAGAACAATTTCCTGCTCTATCTCTGGAATTCGGTTCTGGTGACCGGCACGGCGACGTTGCTGGCGCTGCTGATCGGCGTGCCGGCCGGTTATGGCATAGCAAGGCTCAAGGCCGAAAGATCGGCGGTCGTCATCATGATCGCCCGCATGACGCCGGGGCTGTCCTACCTCATCCCGCTGTTTCTGCTGTTCCAATGGATCGGGATCCTCGGCACGCTCTGGCCGCAGATCATCATCCACCTGGTGGTGACGGTGCCGATCGTGGTCTGGGTGATGATCGGCTATTTCGAGACCACGCCGATGGAACTGGAAGAGGCGGCCAACATCGACGGCGCCAGCTCCTGGCAGGTGTTCCGGCTGGTCGCGCTGCCAATCGCCAAGCCGGGCATCGTTGTCGCCTTCATCCTGTCGGTCATCTTTTCGTGGAACAATTTCGTCTTTGGCGTGGTGCTCGCCAGCCGCGAGACGCGCACGCTGCCGGTCGCCGTCTACAACATGCTTTCCTACGAGCAGGTGAGCTGGGGACCGCTCGCCGCCGCCGCACTGGTGGTGACGCTGCCGGTGCTGGTCCTGACCATGTTCGCGCAAAAGCAGATCGTTGCCGGGCTGACCGCCGGCGCGGTCAAGGGCGGCTGAAGCCGCATTCCAGCTCGACATCAATTTTTCTCGCGGAGAAATCCAATGGCATCGGTAACCATCAACAACGTGCAGAAGGCTTTCGGAGCCACCAGGATCATTCATGACGTCAGCGTCGACATCGCCGACGGCGAGTTCGTCATCCTGGTCGGCCCGTCGGGATGCGGAAAGTCGACGCTGCTGCGCATGATTGCCGGGCTTGAAACGATCTCGGGCGGCAAGATCACCATCGGCGAGCGTATGGTCAACAATCTGCGGGCGCGGGACCGCAACATCGCCATGGTGTTCCAGAATTACGCGCTCTATCCGCATATGACGGTGGCCGACAATATGGGCTTTGCCCTCAAGATCAAGAAAGCCGATCCCGCCGATACCGCTGGCCGCGTCAGGAATGCGGCCAATATCCTTGGCCTGGAAAAGCTGCTTGAGCGCTATCCGCGTCAGCTCTCCGGCGGCCAGCGCCAGCGCGTCGCCATGGGCCGCGCCATCGTGCGCGACCCGCAGGTCTTCCTGTTCGACGAGCCGCTCTCCAATCTCGACGCCAAGCTGCGCGTTCAGATGCGCGGCGAGATCAAGGCGCTGCACCAGCGGCTCGGCACCACAACCATCTATGTCACCCATGACCAGATCGAAGCGATGACCATGGCCGACAAGATCGTCGTGCTGCATGACGGCCTGGTCGAGCAGATCGGCGCGCCGCTCGACCTCTACGACCAGCCGGCCAATCTCTTCGTTGCCGGCTTTATCGGCTCGCCCGCCATGAATTTCATTGCCGGGCGCATCGAGGAAGGCGTGTTCCGCAGCGCCGGCGGGCTGATCCTGCCGCTGCCGGAAGGCGCCCGCCCGACCGACGCTGCAGGACGCGAACTTGTCTACGGCATCCGTCCCGAGCACATCCGCGCAACTGCCCAGGGCATGCCGGGCACGGTCACGCTTCTGGAAGCCACGGGCTCGGAAATCTTCGCCAAGGTCGACTGCGCCGGCGAGGAAATTGCCTGTCTGTTCCGCGAGCGGCTGCCGCTCAAGCAAGGCGCGCAGGTGCGGATCGAAGTCGATCGCGCCTGCGCTCACCTGTTCGACGCGAAAACCGGCCGGCGTATGTGATTGGCGTGGCCTGCGCGGCGGGTCGACGAGGCGAGGGCGGTTATCCACGCAAAAGCGCCGTAGATCAACGCTCGATTGCCAAGTCACTGGTGCGACCTAATTTTCTGGTCGGCAAGACAAGTGGACCCTCCGGAGGTAACCATGCCAGACCTCAAGCCTTTTGACAGCGTCGAAGTACTCGTTCTGGTCGACAACACAACCGACAATCTCTCCTCGGTGCCTGCATTCGTCGAAACCGAGTTTGGAGCGCTGGGACGCAAGCGGCGCGGCGCCTGGGTCCTTGGCGGCGCGTGCCTCTGCTGCGCCGCGCACGGCCTTTCCTGCCTGATAACGATTCGACAGGGCGCGGAGATCAGGACCATCCTGTTCGACAGCGGTCCGGAGGACCGCATATTCGAGCAAAATGTCTCAAGGCTGGGGATTGATCTGGGATCGGTCGAAGCCATCGTCCTTTCGCATGGCCATTTTGACCATGGCGGGGCGATGCTAAGAGCGCTGCAGATCATCCGTGACCGGAATGGCGGTCGCGAGATTCCTTATTATTCCCACCCCGACATGTTCCGGACACGCGCGATGAAACAGCCGGATGGCGGCATGCTGCTCTTGGAGGATGTTCCGAGCATCGACACGCTGACGGCTCATGGCGCCAAGGTCATCAACACCACCGAGGCGCAGCCGATAGCGAACGGCATGGCTTTTCTGAGCGGCGAGATACCGCGCGTAACAACGTTTGAGCGAGGTCTTCCTGGGCAGCATCGGATGAAGTTGAACGGCGAGGGATGGGAACCCGATGAGTTGCTCATGGACGAGCGGTTCGTCGCCGTTAATGTCACGGGCAAGGGTCTGATCATCTTCACTGCATGTACTCACGCCGGAGCAGTCAACGTGCTGAAACATGCGAAGGAAACGTTCGGCGACACGCCAATTCACGCTGTCGTCGGAGGCTTGCATCTGGCTGGTCCGAATGAGCGGATCATCCCTGAAACCGTCAAGTCGATGGGCGAATTCAACTTGGCCTGCATCGTCGCCGGTCATTGCACCGGCTGGCGCGCCATGAACGCCCTTTCAGACGCTTTTGGAGAAGAAAGGCTCGTGCCGATTTCGGTAGGCAAGCGATATACGTTCTAGTGCCAATTGCGGCGCCTGTCGCCACACGCGTTTCCATTCCATCGACAATAATTTGCAACAACCGATGATAATGGACAGAACGGTCATGCGCGAACTATCGGCCGCTCGAGAGCCTTGTGAGAAGCGCGACCAGCTCCGACTGCCGATGCGTCTGCGTCTTCGCGAAGACCGATTTCAGCTGGTTGCGCCCAGTCTCATAGGAAACGCCAAGTTCGTCGGCTGCCGCTTCAACGCCGTGTCCCGAGCAAATCTTTCTCGCCAGCCTCGCTTCGGACGCTGTCAGCCTGAAGCAGGACTGCAGCACGGCTTCAGCAGGAGCAGGTCTCGCGTCAGGATCAATGAGGATGACGATTGCCTGGCACGGCGCCAGCGCGTTGTAGGAGACTTTTGGAAGTCGCAACGGATAGGCAAGGAGCGGCCGCCCTTGCAGTCTGGGCAGTGGCACGGGTGGCATCGATGCGGCCGTGTCAGGCGAACACAGCAGCGCTTTCAGCGATCGGTCGAGAGTATCTGTCGCGGTTCGGTCAAAGGACACCAGACGCCGGCGCGTAATCTGCAGGCCTCGCCCCAGAAGCCTTTCCGCCGGAGCATTGGACCGGAGGACGTTGCCGCTCCTGTCCAATATGACGGCAGGCGTTTCGGTGGCGCTAAACGCATCCAGTGCCGCGTCGGCCCTCCCGAAACCGATTGCCCGCGCAACTGCGGCCACAGAGCCCAGCTGCTTCGAAAGTTCGGCCAGCTGTCCCATCTCGTCTGGCGTGAACGGACCCTGTTGGATCGACCGTTGCAGCGACAGTGCCCAGAACTCGTCTCCTGCAGCGATCTTGACGGCCGCGCACCATCGCAGGCCGAAAGGCGCGAGGAATTCCTGGTAATATGGGTGCTTGGCGATATCGTCTGAAGTCAGGAGGTCGAACTCCGAGGCGACGCCTTTCCGATCGAGGAAGTTGATGAGGCGATACCGCTCGTCGCGGTTTATCCAGCCGTCGCGGACGTAGGTGTCGAGAGCAGGGGCCATGGTGCGGCTGCAAGGCACGAGTGGCAGGCGCCCTTTTATGTCGAAGAGCAGCGCTCCGGCGCTCCCGGTGGCCTTTTCCGCGACATCCATCGCGGCATCCCAGCGTGATGGATCGAGGGCTGCCTCGACAAAGGCAACGCCAATCGCGTCAAAATCGAAAGCTGCGCCCACCGCCAGCCCCTCAGTAAGGTACTTATCTAAACACACCGAATCTTGAATTGCGAGTCGGGCAGCGCTCAGGCCGCCCGCGATCGCGATACAGCTTGGCGGTGCTTGCCACAGGAGAACTAGTGTTCCTTGGGTGATGTTGAAGAGCGATGGCTGAACCGGAACGGCGACCTCATCTGCTTTGGCGACCTTATCGCCGCAGTCCGCTGCGCTACCGGCCCTGGCCGCTCCTCGGCTGTGACGGTAAACTGCGGAGCCTGCATCTGCCCAATGCACCCAGTCTTCAGCTTGCGTCTGGGGTTCGCCAGGAAGTCGGCGACGACCTCCGATCCGCAAGGGTCGGAATCGATCACATCGTGCCCAATCCCGCGAAGCACGACGACCTGCCCAAACGGAAGGCTTTTGGCCGCACGATATGCCCAGTGGGATGGTGTTGCTGGATCATACTCGCCCGACAACAGCAGGGTCGGGATATCCAGGCGGCGGGGATGCTTTTGCGAAATCGTCATTCCCTGAGGAAACCAAAGCGGGCAAACCCAGGTATAGTCGGCCTCTCCGATCCACTTCCTCCAGTATTCGAGGCGCTTGTCAGACAGCTCGGATCTGTTGGTCTCGGAGCAAGTGACCGAAAAATCCATGCCTTGGGCAATCTCGGTATCGTCACCTTCAAAGATCATATCCGCAAGCGGTCTGAAATCGTTTTCGTATGTTTTCTCGATTAGCTTTGGAATATCTTCGATAGCATAACGATCATATAGCAATCCGAATATAAGCTCAAGAAAATCAGCGCCGGAGACATATCTGTACTGAGCGGGATCGTTTCCTCCGTCATCGCTGCGCAAAAGCACCGGCTGTTTGTCCAGCTGCTTCACGATCGCTCGCACCGCGTCTCCCAGCCCGCGCATGCAGTTTTTTGCCTTTTGGCAATCTCGTTCCAGCAGTTTTAAAGAACGATCGAGATTTCGCCCGTCTTCCTTGAGATAGTCGACATCAAGGGGAAGAACGGAATCCAGAATGGCCGCTGAGATGCCCTCCGGGTGCTCGTTCATAACTTCCAGGGCAAGTCTGGTGCCGTAAGAGACGCCGTAGAGTACCCACTTCTCTATGCCGAGAGCGTTGCGAACGTCGTTGATGTCGGCTGCATTTTCGGCGGTGTTGTAGGCGGAAAGATCAATTCCCTTTGCTATCAGCGCGCCTCGGCACGCGACCACCTCATCTCTCATGAGCTTGTCGAAGCTGATCTCAGCATCGACGCTTAGCGAAATGGCGTTCCAATGATCGACCTTGAAATATCGCGAACAGCTGAGCCTGGGAATTGATTTTCCTATCCCTCGTTGGTCGACCACGACCACTCGGCGCCCGATCATCCAATTTTGATCACTTATGAACTGCCACCATGCCTCGATGTCTTCCCGGTCGCCAATATCGGTGGGCTGGCCAGGCCCGCCGGTGAGAAACACAATGGGCTCATGCCGCTCGCGGTCGGGTTCGAATACCACCACCGATAGGGTGATTTCAGTCTCAGAAGCTTTTTTGCGGTTTTCAGGGACATTGAGCGTCCCGCAGGTCATTCCACGGTCGCGCGGAATCTCGAACCAACAATTCGTTTTCTTGAACTCTCCGGCATGGATATCCCCGCTCCACACGCAAAAGAGAAATACAGCTGACGCGAGCTTAAGGAGCACTCGATCCAGATTGATGAACATACGTCGGAAAGAAGTGTGCATGTTGCCCTCCATCATGCAGCAGGCTTGAGGCATTCTCTCACCACCGCTGAGCTTGGACACCATCGCGGTCGTAGCTGGCTTCGCCCGGCGGGATGAATGCGGTCAGTGTGGCAAGTGCAATAGTGACTCCTATCTGTGCTCCTCGACGAATGCCTTGCAGGGCAGTGACAACTGCTCGATCTTGCTTTCAAGATCGCATTTGCCGATCGGCATCATTGGGCAGAGCCGTCTGTAATCGCGGTTGCATTGCTTGCCCTGGAAATCTTTGAAAGCTTTCGCCTCAGCGACCGGCGGGTTCAACAGTATTCCCGAGCAGGCTAACGCCAAGCTAACCACAGATGCTTCCCCATAACGCTCCCCACCGGTTGCTCCCAAATATATACGGGGCACAGGGTACTCCCCACGCAATAGAATGATCGTGGTTTACCGGCCCGCCGAATAGCTATCAATTATGAGTGCCTTCGATGGGCCGCGCATGACCCATTTGGGTTACGGGGTCATAGGCGACGATGGCGTCCGGGCAGTTGTCGCCGTTGGCCTACTCCTGAGCGTCCAGAAGCGTCGCATTCGGGTTGGCGCATGCTGATGAGATCGTCGGCAAGCACGCGGACTGCTTCGATGCCGTACCTGCCGCCGCCGAGCGGGAAGGAGTAGATGTTGGGGTCGCCCTGGCGATCCCACCGTCTCCACCGGCGTATCAATCAGCATTATGGCTACCCTGGAACGGCCGTTGCCGACCTTCCGGTTGAAGAATGCCTGCACGTGATATAAGTAAGTGGCGTAAGTAATTACTAATCTCACTTGTTGGAGGCTCCGATGACGAGTGCACCGTCCAGCATGCTCAAGGAGGCCGAAATCGAACGGCTGATGGCGGACACGCTGATGGAAAGACTGACCGCAGCGGACGCACCGAGGCTGGCCACCGGGAAGAACGGACTCCGAAGCCGGAACCTCAAGGCCGCAGGGTCAAAGCGATTCAGAGCCCTCGTGAGGAAGGCGGTAAGGGACGTCTTCGGCGGCCTGGCGCCCTCCGAAAAACTGGATCCCGCCGCCGTCCGATTGCTGGAACCGATCAGCGCAGTCGTTGCAAGAAAAAGGGCCGAGATGTCGGAGCGGAACATGGAACTCCTGGTGGAGGCCATGCTGCCCGCCAACGACCCGATGTCGGCCGTCCGTTCGAAGGTCGAGGCTGACAACGCCAGGGCACGGGTGAAGTTCGCGGAGATGGTTCCCTGCCTCACGAGCGGCGAACTGGCCGAAATGGCAGGGCACAGCGCCCGCAACAGAAGCGCGACGGGGTCCAGGTGGAAGGCCGAAAAGAAGGCATTCTCCGTGCAGCTAGGCGGCCGCGAACTCTTTCCCGCGTTTCAGTTCAAGGACGGCAAGCCTGACCCGGCGGTTGCACAGGTGCTGGATGCGCTGCCGCCCGGCATGAGCCAGTGGCAGGTCGCCTTCTGGTTCGTTTCGTCGAATCCGTGGCTGGACGGAGGGGTTCCTTCGGAAAACCTGGGCAAGGTAGCCGCGGTCGTCGAAGCGGCACGTAAGCTGGGAGAGGAAGCGGCCGGTTGACATCCGTCCCGGCTCCGCCTCCGGACCTTAGATGTAACGTCCTGGTGCTTCCCGCCGGGACGGAACTGTATCGCGTACACTCACGCAACCGGCGCGCGCACGAGTTCAATCCCGGCTTCGGCTCCTCGAGGTTCGCCCCTTTCACAGGCGCGGGCATCCAGGTGCCGACCATGTACGCAGCGACTTCTTTCGGATGCGCCGCCTACGAGTCAGTGTTCCATGACATCGACCCCGCAGCGGTCTTTAAGACAGTCCCGCTGACCAAGGTCGAGGAACTCGCTGGCTCGCGCATCGAGATCGACCGCAACTTGAAGCTAGCCCGCCTCTTTGAGCCAGATCTCAACAAGTGGGGCATCACCCGCCAGTCATTGATCGACACCCCGCCATCCTCCTACCCATCAACAAGAGCTTGGGCACAAGCTATCCACGACGCCGATTCGACACTCGACGGCATGATCTGGACATCGCGGCGTTTCGACGAAGAAAAATGCCTGATCCTGTTTGGGACCCGCGTCGACGAATCCGCGATTGACGTCCTGAGTTCCGACGATTTCGCGAATACGCCAGACCTGCTCGACCGCCTGGTCGAACTCGGCCGACTCTCGCACATCGTGCTGACCCTGTGACGGACTAGCTGTTAGAAGCGGGAGAACTCGGAAGGGCTGCAACCCCGGAAGGGTGCTCGCCTTCTTCGGATATCTCCAGCAGGTCAAGCCTCTGCAAGTCTGGCCTCTGCAAGTCAGGCAGCTTCCAGGATCCTGACGAGGCCGCCGCGATCGAAATTCCTCGCCATCCGCTCCCGGTGGCTTTGGCAACCAAGAGGTTCTCAGCCACTTGATTACAGGTGGCGATCCAGGTGTCGAAACGGAGAGTCAAGATGACGACTCGGAGGTTCTCATCTCCATGCATGATTGGTGATCCCGACAGGAATCGAACCTGTGACCTACAGATTAGGAATCTGCCGCTCTATCCTACTGAGCTACGGGACCACGCGGCCCGACACATAGCCGCTTCGGATCGTTTCGCCAAGAGCGCTCTGCACCCAATCACTCGGGTTTTCGACAATGGCCGTTGAAGCATGGCCGTCGAGAGGCTTTTGTCCACAATTCGAAATTGCATCCTCGTCACCCACGATTGAACCCCGCGTGTGGACCGCAAAGATGAGCCGGAAAATAGCGGAACTTCGCACCACCGCCGCGCTTTAGTGTGCCGAAGGAGAGACCCGCATGAGTGCCACGAAAGAGTTCTTTGAAACCTGGCTGCAGGAGAACGTCGGTAACCTGCCCGCGGAAAGCGAGGTGAGCGTGGCCGTCCTGGTTCAGCAATTCGAGCAGGATGCCGACGCGGCCGGCTTTGGTCATGAGGTGCGCGAAGACGAGATCGGCGACATCGAAGAGGCCATCGAGAAGGCCCTGTACAAGGCCAGGACAGGCGAACAGCCGCAGGCTGCCGATCCGGCTGAAGCGAGTGATCAGGCGCCGGTCATGGAGGCGCTGGAGGTCGACGACCCGAAGAGCGGGCCGTAGCGATCCCAGGCAACATCGGATGGTAGCCGACCAGCGGTTGCAGCTCTCCCCTTCCACTCTACATGACCCGGCATGATAGATGCCAAACACATCACACTCGGCATTGTGATCGGCGTGGCTATCGGCGTCGCGTTGGACAGTATTATTGCGGGTATCGGAATCGGTATCGCCTTGGGCATTGCCCTCGGTCTTGAGAGGAGGCGGTCCGGTCGGAAGTGACGATCGGAGCATCGCCACGTCCAGCGCCCGACCGCCTTGTAGCCATCCCAAATCGCAGCGCACCCTCCGGTCAGGCCTGAGGGGCAGGCTTTATGGCGGCCAGCGCCGTCTCCGCGAGCTTCACCCAGTAGCTCATTCCGTGCGGGATGACCTCGTCGTTGAAGTCGTAGGCAGGGTTGTGGAGACCGGCGGTGTCGCCATTGCCGATGAAGATGAAGGCGCCCGGCCGCGCTTCCAGCATGTAGGAGAAATCCTCGCCGCCCATCACCGGCTGGATGGCGCGGTGCACATGGGCCTCGCCGGCGATTTCAGCGGCGACATCGCTGGCAAAGACCGTTTCTTCCGGATGGTTGAAGGTGACGGGATAATTGGCTTTGTAATCGACCTCGATCGTTGCGCCGAAGGCCGCGCCGACGCCCGTGCAAATGGCGCGCAGGCGCTGCTCAGCCTTCGTGGCGATCTCCTTCTTCAGCGTTCGCACGGTGCCGGCGATCTCGGCGCTCTCGGGGATGACGTTGTAGGCGTCGCCGGCGTGGAATTTCGTCACCGTCACAACGACAGCCTCGACCGGATCGGTGCTGCGCGAGGCGATCGTCTGCAGAGCGCCGACGAGCTGGCTGGTGATGACGATCGGGTCGATAGTGCCGTGCGGCATCGCCGCATGCCCGCCCTTGCCCTTGACGGTGATGGTGAACTCGGCGGTCGCCGCCATGATCGGGCCCGGCTTGATGGCGAATTGTCCGACCGGCAGGCCCGGCATGTTGTGCATGCCGAACACCTTGGAGATGCCGAAGCGCTCCATCATGCCGTCCTTGACCATCTCGTTGCCGCCGCCGCCGCCTTCTTCGGCCGGCTGGAAGATCACTGCGACGGAGCCGGCGAAATTGCGCGTCTCGGCAAGATATTTGGCAGCACCGAGCAGCATCGCGGTGTGGCCGTCATGGCCGCAGGCGTGCATCCTGCCCGGAATGGTCGAGGCGTAGGGTTTTTCGGTGATCTCGCTGAGCGGCAGCGCGTCCATGTCGGCGCGCAGGCCGATGCTGGTGCCTTCGCCGAGGCGGCCGCGAATGATGCCGACGACGCCGGTCTTACCGAGGCCGGTCACCACGTCGTCGCAACCGAAGGCTTTCAGCTTCTCGGTGACGAAGGCGGCGGTCTCGAAGACGTCGAAATTCAGCTCTGGCGTCTTGTGCAGATGGCGGCGCCAGCCGGCGACCTCGTCCTGCATTTCGGCGGCGCGGTTGAGGATCGGCATGATGTTCCATCTCGCTGTTGGAGCAGACCGGCGCTGCCTGCTGCTTGGCAATTGTGCCTGCTGTCTTAGATTTGTCATTCAGGCACTTTGCCATGTTGACGTCACATAGGCTAAATAGCACCGCAAGATTGCGATCCGGATAGCGACCGGATCACCATGCTGGCGATCGCGTAACAAATCTTACGGAGCCAGAGGCGACTGCGGCAAGAGGCGATTTCGGATTCCACCATGCGGTACAGGCATTTGCTCAAAATAAAGCGCGTCGCGTTCGACCGGGCGATGCGCTTTAGCGTTGTCGTTTCTATGCGTGTCGTTATCGCAAAACCGCTGCACACTTTTGCGCGACATGCATTATTGCTGGCGGGCGCCGTGGCGCTGCCGGCGCTGGCCGGTCCGGCTCTCGCCAATCCGACGATCGTGTTCGACTTGGAGAACGGCAAGATCCTCCAGCACCAGGAGGCTTTCGAGCGCTGGTATCCCGCCTCGCTGACCAAGCTGATGACCGCCTATGTGGCGTTTCGTGCGATTGCCGCCGGCGAGGTCCAGCTTGATTCGCCGATCAAGGTGACGAAGCGTTCCGCCAGCGAACCGCCGAGCAAGATGGGCTTCAAGCCGGGCTCGGTGATGCGGCTCGACAACGCGCTGAAGATGATGCTGGTCAAATCGGCCAACGACGTCGCCATGGCCATCGGTGAGAATATCGGCGGTTCGCAGGCCGCTTTCGCCGAACGCATGAACGCCGAGGCGCGCCGGCTCGGCATGACCGGATCGCATTTCGTCAACCCGAACGGGCTGTTTTCGCCGGACCAGTACACGACGGCGCGCGATCTCGGCTTGCTGGTGATGGCGATCCGCACGGAATTTCCACAATATGCCTCATGGTTCTCGATCGAGGGCCTGGCCGTCGGCAAGAAGCGGATCCCGAATTACAATCTGCTGATCGGCCGCTATCCCGGCGCCGACGGCATGAAAACTGGTTTCGTCTGTCCCTCGGGCTTCAACCTGATCGGCTCGGCAACACGCGACGGGCGCACGCTGGTGGCGGTGGTGCTTGGCGAGAAATCGGCGATCACCCGCGCCGAGACCGTCGCCAGGCTGCTCGACCACGGCTTTGCCACGCCGACAGCGGGCTGGCTGACTGTGGCGGCGCTGCCTTCCTATGGCGACACCACATCGGTCAATGACCTGAATGACGAGATTTGCAGGAAGAAACCGGCCAAGGAGCAGTCGGAAGCTGCCGCCCCCGTCGGCGACAAGAAGGCGCCGAAATCGCCCTACCAGAAAAAGCTCGACGCGCCGACATTGGTCGCGGTCGGCCTTGGCGGCGCCACCGGGCCGATACCGAAAGCCATGCTCGATGGATCGGGCCGGGAATTTGCCGACGTGCCGCTGCCGAGCTGGCGGCCCGACCTGCCGCCGCCGCCCGGCGCCGAGCCGGCAGTGATCGGTTCCGCAACCGCGGCGCAGAACGTCCAGCCGGCCAAGGCCATGAACTAGCCAGATGAGCAGCGGCTTTCCCATCGCAGTCTCGGTGCTGACCGGTTTTCTCGGCGCCGGCAAGACGACGCTGCTCAACCGGCTGCTCAGGGATCCCGCACTCGCCGACACCGCGGTCATCATCAACGAGTTCGGCGAAGTGGCGATCGACCATCTCCTGGTCGAACAGGCTTCCGATGGCATCATCCAGCTTTCCGACGGCTGTCTCTGCTGCACGGTGCGCGGCGAACTGGTCGACACGCTGGCCGATCTCGTCGACCGGCTGCAGACCGGCCGCATCGCCCGGCTTGCCCGCGTCGTCATCGAAACTACCGGCCTCGCCGATCCGGCGCCGGTGCTGCAGTCGATCATGGCGCATCCGGCGCTGGTCCAGGCTTTCCGGCTCGACGGCGTCATCACGCTGGTCGACGCGGTCAACGGCGATGCGACGCTCGACGCCCATGTCGAGGCAGTGAAGCAGGTGGCGGTCGCCGACCGCATCGTGCTGACGAAGGCCGATCTGGCCACCGATCCGCGCGATGTCGAGGCCTTGCGGGCACGGCTGCGGCAGATCAATCCGGGTGCCGAACTGCTCGACGCTGGCGATGGAAGCACCGATGCAGCGGCGCTGCTCGATTGCGGCCTTTATAATCCGGCCAGCAAGTCCGCCGACGTGCGGCGCTGGCTGGGCGAGGAAGCCAGCCATGATCACCACCATGGCGATCATGACCACGGCGACCATGACCACGATCATCGGCACGATTCCCGCGTACGCTCCTACTCGCTGGTTCATGACGGGCCGGTGCCGTTTTCGGCGATCGAGATGTTTTTAGACCTGTTGCGATCGGCGCATGGCGAGCGCCTGCTGCGCATGAAGGGCGTCATCGAATTGCTGGAAGACCCGTCGCGACCGCTGGTCGTGCACGGCGTGCAGAAGATCCTGCATCCGCCGGCGCGGCTGCCGTCTTGGCCGGACGGCCAACGCGGCACAAGGCTGGTGCTGATCACGCTCGACATGCCGGAAGATTACGTCCGCCGGCTGTTTGCCGCCTTCACCAACCGGCCATCGATCGACACACCGGACCGCGCAGCGCTGGAAAACAACCCGCTGGCGATTGCTGGGCGGTGAAGCGGCTGATCTCCCCCCTCGAGGGGGAGATGCCAAGTGGTGGCAAAGAGGGCAGGCCAGAGGGGGTCGGCACGACCGGACGCGACGCCCCGTAGGACGAAAGAAAAGGTTGGCGCTTTACGCGCGGCGACCCCCCTCTGTCGCCTTCGGCGACATCTCCCCCTCGAGGGCAGGGGAATCGCGTTTGAGTAGATGGGAAATGGCTTGCCATTTGCCGGGT
>SAQR01000129.1 GCA_004020365.1 Mesorhizobium sp. | reverse complement strand
CCGAGCCTCATCAGGCAATCTGAAGTCGGAACGCACCAACCGCCCACGTGCGCCACTTCCAGACGTTCGGACGCGCGGTCGAGAAGGTCTTGTTGCGACCACGTTGTGGACCTCCTCAATCATTCATGCCAAAGCCCATCTTGAGCAGCTTCCAGTCCGTCGTCCGCCTTTTTGCCTCCCGGGGCGAGGGTCGCGGAGCTGTTGCATTATTGTGGCGGCGGAATATCGAACAAAGTTTTCTCGAAATTGATGGTTTAAGGCAGGGCACTTGTTCGTGAGCTTCAAAGGTTCAATTCTCGCGCGCAGCGGCTCACGTGTGTGCAAATGTCTGCAGTACTCGGCAGAATTCGTCAGTTGCGGTGAAGATAGGAAGATGCCCCTTGCCCTCGAAAGCATAGAGCTGCGCATTGGGAAGTACAGTCGCGATCTGCTCGGCCGCAGAAAAGGGAATGAGATGATCGTCACGCCCATGCATTACGAGTGTAGGTAGGCGAATCCATTTCAAAAGCCCCGTAACGTCTTTGGTCGGATCGAACTCGAAGAAGCTGAGAATGGTCTCCTTTGGCAGAAGCATCCGGTCTCGGATGATTTGCTCTTTGAGCTCAAGCATCTCAGGCTCGTGATAGATGAGGTCGGTGTGGGAGCGGAGTAGGCCCTCGAGATCTTCTCTGCGGAGGTCCTCTTCACGAATCCGCAGATACGCTGCGCTAAAAGCCTCGTTCTTGGGTGGCGTGCCGAGGGTGACTAACTTAGTGAACAGCTGTGGTTCTTGATAGGCGAGTTTGAATAGAGTGTTCCCGCCCGCGGAAATCCCGACTCCCACCACGGGCTTGTCTCCCAAAGCGCCAAGCACCGCTCTCAGGTCTTTCACATGCTCGTCGATCGGGTATGGACGCGTCAGCAAATCCGATGCGCCGGAACCTCGTGCATCGATCGTCACGATCCGGAAATCTTGGCATAGGCGCTCCAGCACCGGCTGGATCGTTGCGAGTCCATAGGCGAGCGGGCTGACAATGACAAGAGTGTCGGAGCCAACGCCGTGCTCGTAATAAGCAATGTTGGTTCCGCCCCGAACGGCAACACGCTGCAGATGCTGCTTTCTACTGATTGGGCTCGAATCCCCATCATCATCGACAAGATCCATAGCCCGCTGGTAGTACCGATTGGCGGGCTCCAACTGTCCCATGAGACTTTTGACGTCTCCGAGCAGCACGAGTGCTTCGCATTCCTGCGCGCGTGCTTCGGAGAAATGTGCAGTTGGCGCTATCGAACGGAGCTTTGCGATTTGGTCGAGGCACTTCTGGAGGTGGGCGGCGGCTTCGCGAAGCGCGTACGCGTCCTTCGCGAGCTGCGATGCTCTCAGCCAGTACGTCGCCGCACGCATAGCGATGCTGCCTTCCGCGAAATGGTATGCGAGCCACTCGGGGCGCTGCGAGGTAATTTCCGGAAACTGCGCCTCGACGGTCTCGGCAATATGTGCGTGTAAGCGCTGGCGGCGGCTTTTCAGCAAAGAAGTGTAGGCGGTCTCCTGGATCAGCGCGTGACGAAACATATAAGTCTGGGTTGAAGGTGATCCGGCTCGCTCTATCAGTTCGCTAGCGACCAGCCGATTGATCGCGGCTTCGAGTTCGCCTTCGTGCAGCCGCGAAACTGCAGCGAGCATCTCATGTGAGAACTCCCGGCCCAAGCATGAAGCCAGTTGAGCAACATCTTTCGCCCCGCCGAGGCGATCAAGGCGAGCCATCAGGAAGTCGTGCAGTATTGACGGAATCGCGTCGTCCCGTGACGTCGCCCGGTCAAGGTATGGTTTTTGACGCGGCGTTGCGGAACTTGCTTCGATCTCGGCCTTTGTCAGCTCCTCCACGAACAGTGGTATACCGTCTGTTCTGGCAAGGATCCGTTCGAGAGCTCGCGCAGGCAGTTCCGCCCCTGCGGCCACGTGTTTGGCTAGGGCAGTCGCGTATCGGCGCCCAAGCCTGCTGAGACTGAGCTGAGTGACATGTGCAACCGACGGCCACACTGGCTCGAACTCAGGTCGAAATGTCAAGATCGCCATAACAGGCAAGCGTTCGATCCGATTGACGACGATGTCGAGGAACTCAAGCGAAGTCGGGTCGGCCCAATGGATATCTTCGAAGGAAAATAATACGGGCTGCCGAGCGGCCAAGCACTGAATCTCAGTGGCCAAGGTCTCCAGTGTCTTCGCCTTCTGCTGCCGCGGCGTAAGTCCAAGCGGTGGATAGTTTTCATTGAAGGGAATGCCTAGGAGCGCCGCAACCAGAGGGGTTACGCTTGTCGCGTCGCCAAACTCCTCCTCAAGAAGCATCTCGAGCTTTGCCAGCTTGGCAGTCGGTGTATCGTTCCGGTTTATTCCACAGGCTGACTCTATTCTAGAGATGATCGGATGCAGGGCACTGCCGATATTTTCGGCCGAGCACTGGAAGCGCAAAGATGTAAATGCATGATCGCTGAGCCGTTGCCTCAGTTCGTCTGTGATACGCGATTTCCCGATACCGGGTTCACCGGACAATAGCACGACCTGCCCCTTGCCGCCTTTGGCCAGCTCCCAGCGATCTAACAGAACGGCTGTTTCGCGACGGCGCCCGACGAGTTTAGTCAATCCTAGCGCTCGGCGCCGCTCGAACCGTTCTGCGATGGGACGCTCGTTGATCACCTTCCAGACCCGAGTCGGCTCCGCAAAGCCTCGCAGCCTAGCTGCGGGAAGCTCCTCCATCTCGAAAGACGCGCCGAGCAGGCGGCGCGTAGCATCGGCGACGACGATAGTCCCAGGCTCTGCAGTTTGCTGCAAACGCGCGGCAAGATTAGGTGTCTCGCCCACAACCGCCTCTTCTCGCGCCGCGCCTTCGCCGATGAGATCGCCCACTACCACCAAGCCTGTAGCGATACCGACCCGAACTGAAAGTGGTCCACCAGGGACAATCAGTCGTGTCGTCGCCTCGGCAATTGCTAGCCCCGCTCGGACCGACCTGTCGGCCTCCTCCTCATGCGCGCGTGGCCATCCGAAATATGCCAGTATGCCGTCGCCTAGATACTTGGCGACAAACCCGCCGAACGTCACGATCAGGGCCGAGCAGGCGTCCTGATACAAGCGGATCGTGGTTCGCAGGTCCTCCGGGTCAAGCCGTTCGGCTAATTCGGTCGAACCCACCAGATCTACAAACATGACGGTGAGATGGCGGCGTTCAGCTAAATCCTGAGACTGAAAGGCTCCTGCTAACCTGACGATCTCGGATCCCTGCGCAGAAGGCTCTGTTTCCGCAACAAGCTGACTGATGGCATCAAGTAGCCTCCGCCTGTGGCCGACAGAGCTGATGCCGATTGCCTCAAGGTCAGCAGCGGTCAGCTTGGGCAGTAGTTCAAGATCGACGTCGTTTGCGGTGAATGCGCCCTTATAGTGCTGCATTCCCAATGCTTGCAGCCAATCCGCGATATCCACGGCTGTCTCTACTCCAAGCGAGAAATAAGAACTGCTATACCGAGCGGGTCGAGTTGCTGTCGCGTGAAACCGTATGCGGTGCGGCTTCAACTCCGAGCCGGTAGCGATTCATCTTCTGGGTGTCCGAACAATTGCTCATGTCGTAAGCCCTGACACAAACTCTGGCGCGTCGTTCAAAGCTTCAGCTTGCCAGGGAAATAGTGGTCGTAGGCAAATGCATAGTCGGGCGCGTTCATCAGCTCGTAGAACACTACCCGCTCGACCCATGCGCGTTGGCTGTCCATGCACCTCCGGATGAAATCGTCCCGCTCCAGCTCGGGAATGAGCGCGTCCCAAGCTCGGAGCTGTGCATCAAGTAGTGCCTTCGACGTGCGATGCAGCCTGACGCCGTGCTCATCTTTAAGCTTCTGCAGGCTCATCGAGTAGGTGTTGAGCGCCATAGCAGTATTGATTGTGCTGACCGCGTCGACACCATACCGCAAGATCGCCTGAAGGTCCTCTTCAAGTCCATCAAAGAAGTCTTTATTGAATATAATCTCGTACAACTCGCTGGCTTGATGATAGGACGAGAGAAAATAGTTTTTGGCTGTGTCTTGCGCGCCGAAGCTCATGTCGGACGAAGGATTATTGAACTCGAAGGCATCGATCACGCCCCGCTCCATGGCTGAAGCGATCTCGCCACCCGGAAGCTGGACAACATTCATCCCCATTTTCTGCATCAGGTCGGCGGCTAGACCGACGGTTCGGTACTTCAGACCCTTGATGTCGGCGACTGCGGTGACTGGCTCCTTGAACCAGCCGAGAGGTTGCGCGGGCATTGGAAAAGCAAAGAAGCCGTAGGTGTTGAGGCCAAGTATGTCCTGAGTCAGCTCCCGGTAAAGCTCCATCCCGCCGCCTTGGTGAATCCAGGCCAGCATGACGGTTGCGCTACCACCGAACACAGGCCCGGTGCCAAATAGCGATGCGCCCTTGTGCTTTCCGTACCAATAGGCCGGCACGGTATGCGCGGCGTCTAGCACTCCATCATGGACAGCGTCGAGCACTTGGAAAGCCCCGACAATCGCACCTGCCGGGGTTAGTTCGATCGCAAGTCGTCCGCCAGACATAGCTCGGATGCAGTCGGCGTATGCCTTCGCGGCATCCATCCCAAAATCAGTCGATGGCCAAGACGTTTGCATCTTCACAACGATCGGGCTTTGCGCCCTGAGTACCGAGGGCGTGGCGAGCACGGCGGCCGCGGATGCCGGGCCAACAGCACCTGCCTTTAAGAAACCTCGGCGGGATACGCCTTGGTCCATAATTTCCCCCAAGCTCGCTCTTCCTTATAAATTTCAAAGAAAGGATGAGCCCTTGCGGCGAACTGCATTTCGGCTCCCCCCGACACCTAGCCCACGTGGTCGCTTGTCAGGAAGACTGTCCAGTATTGCCATGATAGCAGAATGGATAGCGATTGGCAGCAAAAAAGCCCGGTAGGAGCGCTCGCGGCGCATCACGAGCTGCCGTTCGCGCGACAGCTCGAATCGACCATTGCGGACTGTACCCGATTGCTAAAGATATCGGCTGATTAATAAAAACGTGTCTGGCCATTACCGAGCGACAAAGGTTCGTTTGACCTGTGATGAAAAGACTGTCCGCGAGTGGACATCCTGCATGCGAGATCACCGCGACGAGGTTTCTCTAGCCCTGTGCAACGAAGGAGTAAGGCACGAAATGTGGTTCCTGCGGCGCGATTCCTCGCTGTTTGTAATCGGAGTGATGGACGTGGACGATATCGCTGCCTCGCGCGCGGTAACGGTAAAATCTCAGCTGTCCGTTGACGAGGTGCATAGGCGTTTCAAACGCTGTTGGGACCCAAGAAGCATTGAGACCATAGATCGTGCCCACTGGCGTGGTGTAGCTGACGGCATTGGACGCCGTGCTCTCCGG
>SAQR01000128.1 GCA_004020365.1 Mesorhizobium sp. | reverse complement strand
GGAAGGCGTCGCCTACGATATCGGCGCCTATCGCGATGCGCCGCCGGGCCTGCGCATCTGGTGCGGCGCGACGGTCGAGACGTCCGACCTCGAAGCGCTGCTGCCGTGGCTCGACTGGGCCTTTGCCGCGCAAAAGGCTTCGCTCAAGGCGGCCGCCTGATCCCTCTCCCTCGAGGGGAGGGTGGCCCGAAGGGCCGGGTGGGGTCGCCTCCACCAACTCAACAATCCGCATTCCAGGAAGAAAAGATTTTGGCCGCGTCCGGCCGCAATGACCCCACCCCGGCGCTTCGCGCCGACCCTCCCCTCAAGGGGGAGGGACGCCAATCGCAAAGGATGAATCCCATGCCCCGCGTTCTCGTCTCAGACAAACTCTCCACCACCGCCGTGCAGATCTTCAGGGATCGCGGCGTCGAGGTCGACTATTTGCCCGATCTCGGCAAGGACAAGGAAAAGCTGCTCGAAGTGATCGGCCAGTATGACGGCCTCGCCATCCGTTCGGCGACCAAAGTCACCGAAAAGCTGATCAACGCCGCCACCAGGCTCAAGGTGGTCGGCCGCGCCGGCATCGGCGTCGACAATGTCGACATCCCGGCGGCGAGCCGCAAGGGCATCATCGTGATGAACACCCCCTTCGGCAATTCGATCACCACCGCCGAGCATGCCGTCGCCATGATCTTCGCGCTGGCCCGCCAGTTACCGGAAGCCAATGCCTCGACCCATGCCGGCAAGTGGGAAAAGAACCGCTTCATGGGCACCGAGATAACCAGCAAGACGCTGGGCATCATCGGCTGCGGCAATATCGGCTCGATCGTCGCCACGCGCGGCGTCGGCCTGAAGATGCACGTCATCGCCTTCGATCCGTTCTTGTCGGACAGCCGCGCCGAGGAGCTCGGCGTCGAGAAGGTCGAACTCGACGAACTGTTCGCCCGCGCCGATTTCATCACCCTGCACACGCCACTGACCGACAAGACGCGCAACATCATCGACGCCGCGGCGATCGCCAAGATGAAGACCGGCGTGCGCATCATCAACTGCGCCCGTGGCGGGCTGATCGTCGAGGCCGACCTGATCGCGGCGCTGAAAAGCGGCAAGGTGGCAGGCGTCGGCATCGATGTGTTCGAGGTCGAACCGGCCGAGCAGAACGAACTGTTCGGCATGGAGAATGTTGTGGTGACGCCGCATCTCGGCGCTTCGACCACCGAGGCGCAAGAGAATGTCGCCCTTCAGGTCGCCGAGCAGATGGCCGATTATCTGATCAAGGGCGCCGTTTCCAACGCCATCAACATGCCGTCGATCACCGCCGAGGAAGCGCCGCGCCTAAAACCTTTCGTCAAGCTGGCCGAAGTGCTCGGCGCCTTTGTCGGCCAGGTCACCGAGGATCCGATCAAGGAGGTCGAGATCCTGTTCGACGGCTCGACCGCGACGATGAACACGCGCGCGCTGATCAGCGCCACACTTGCCGGGCTGATCCGGCCGCAGGTCTCCGACGTCAACATGGTGTCGGCGCCGATCATGGTTAAGGAGCGCGGCATCATCGTCGCCGAGGTCAAGCGCGACAAATCGGGCGTGTTCGACGGCTATATCAAGCTGACGGTCAAGACCGAGCACAAGACGCGTTCGATCGCCGGCACCTGCTTCTCGGACGGCAAGCCGCGCTTCATCCAGATCAAGGGCATCAACCTCGACGCCGAGGTCGGCCAGCACATGCTGTACACGACGAATGCCGACGCGCCCGGCATCATCGGCCTGCTCGGCACGGTCTGCGGCGAGAACGGCGTCAACATCGCCAACTTCCAGCTCGGCCGCAACCGGCCTGGCGGCGATGCCATCGCGCTGCTCTATCTCGATGCGCCGTTTCCGGAAAACGTGCTGGAACAGGTGCGGGCGCACAAGTCGATCGACTCCGCCAAGCGGCTGCATTTCGACGTCGGCGTCGCCTGAATCAGCGCGAGCGCCCCGCGGGTTTTGTAAGCCCACGGGGCGTTTCGATAAATGGGCGTCGAAATGTCGACGTTGTCTTCGACGGCGGTCAGAGGATCCGGCTGTCAAATCGCCATTTTACGTCCGCTGTATTCGGCCAGGCTGATGCCGCCGAGCACCAGCACGAGGGCCACGCCCTGATAAAGCTGGAATGTCTCACCGACGATCAGCACCGACAGCAGCGTGCCGAAGATCGGCACCAGGTTGATGAACAGGCCGGCCCGGTTGGCGCCGATCAGTTCGATGCCCCTGATATAAAAGATCTGCGAGACGACCGAAGCCCCGATCGCAGTGTAGAACGCTATCGCCCAGCCGCGCGCATCGGGGACGACGACCTTGCCTAAAGCCACCTCCCACAGGAAGAAAGGCAGCGAGGTCACCAGTGCGGCAATCGACAGCGCCAGCATCAGGCTTTGCCAGCGTATGGCCGGCTTCAGCCGCAACCCGACCGAGTAGAAGCTATAGCAAAGCACCGCGATCAGCATGATGGCGTCGCCGAAGTTGAGATCCAGCTTGAGAAGCTGGCGCAGATCGCCGTGGCTGGCGGTCAGGGCGACGCCGATGATCGTCAGCACGACACCGGCGATCTGCACCCGGTTCACGCGCAGGCGAAACAGCACGAAATTGGCGAGGATGATCACGACCGGTATCGCCGCCTGCTCGATCGAGACGTTGATCGCCGTCGTGTAGTTGAGCGCCGTGTAGAAGATCGCGTTGAAAACGGTGAAGCCGCAAGCGCCGAGCCCGCCAAGCAGCAACCAGTGCCTGCGCACCACCAGCCAGTCCTCGCGCAGCGTTCGCCAGCCGATCGGCAGCATGATCAGGACGGCGAGACCCCAACGCAGGAAGACCAGCGTCATCGGCGAAATTGGTCGACTGCCAGCTTGCCGGCCACGGAGTTGCCGCCCCACAGCAAGGTGGTGAACAGCAGGAACAGGTAGGCGGCTCGATGCATCGCGAAATTCCAGCCGGGGTGGGCAGGCGAAGGGTCACTGCGACCTATTGTGGTGGTTCGCCCAAGTAAATGATGTCAAAAGGGAAAATTGTTGTGCCTGAGGGCGCTTTCGGCGGCAAAGAATGGTCGCGCTCGCCGGGTGTTGACGTTATAGAACGACGTACGTCCACCTGGACGCACAAAGTACGCGTCTCAAGGCTTTGAACGTTCGCGTCGTGCTTTCCGAAAATCGATTCCGATTTTCGGGCCGATGCGATAGAAGCCTGTCGTTTCGAACCATTTCAAGCCGCTCGGAGCGGCGCCTCAAGGGAAAAAGAAACATGGCCAATGTGGTGGTCGTCGGCTCGCAATGGGGCGACGAGGGCAAAGGCAAGATCGTTGACTGGCTGTCGGAACGCGCCGACGTCGTCGTGCGCTTCCAGGGCGGCCACAATGCCGGCCATACGCTGGTCGTCGACGGCAAGGTCTACAAGCTGTCGCTGCTGCCGTCCGGCGTGGTGCGGCACGGCAAGCTGTCCATCATCGGCAATGGCGTCGTCTTCGATCCGCATGCCTTCGTGGCGGAAGTGACGAAATTGCAGGCGCAGGGTGTCGAGGTGACGCCGGAGCGCCTGAAAATAGCCGAAAACACCGCGCTTATCCTGTCCTTGCACCGGGAGCTGGACGGATTCCGCGAAGACGCCGCCTCCAATTCCGGAACGAAAATCGGCACGACCCGTCGCGGCATCGGCCCCGCTTATGAGGATAAGGTGGGCCGGCGCGCGGTCAGGGTGATGGATTTGGCGGATTTGGAAACGCTGCCCTTGAAGGTCGACAGGCTGCTGACGCATCACAATGCGCTGCGCCGCGGGCTCGGCCACGCCGAAGTCACGCATGACGCGATCATGAGTGAACTGATTTCGATCGCCGACGAGATCCTGCCCTATATGGACCGCGTCTGGAAGATCCTCGACGACAAGCGCCGCGCCGGCGAACGCATCCTGTTCGAGGGCGCACAGGGCACGCTGCTCGACATCGACCACGGCACCTATCCGTTCGTCACCTCGTCCAACACGGTGGCCGGTCAAGCGGCCGCTGGATCCGGCGTCGGCCCGGGTGCCATCGGTTATGTGCTCGGCATCACCAAGGCCTATACGACGCGTGTCGGCGAAGGTCCGTTCCCGACCGAACAGAAGAACGAGATCGGCGAGTTCCTGGGCACGCGCGGCCATGAGTTCGGCGTCGTCACCGGCCGCAAGCGCCGCTGCGGCTGGTTCGATGCGGTGCTTGTTCGCCAAGCCGTTGCCGTCAACGGCATCAAGGGCATCGCCCTGACCAAGCTCGACGTGCTCGACGGGCTGGACGAGATCAAGGTCTGCACCGGCTACCGCCTCGATGGCGAGGCGATCGACTATCTGCCGGCCAGCCAGGGTGCGCAGGCGCGTGTCGAACCGGTCTACGAGACGCTGGAGGGCTGGAAAGGCACCAGCGCCGGCGCCAGAAGCTGGAACGATCTGCCGGCCCAGGCAGTCAAATATGTCCGTCACATCGAGGAACTGATCGGCGCGCCGGTCGCACTCCTTTCCACCAGCCCTGAACGGGACGACACAATACTTGTGACCGATCCGTTTCAAGACTAGATTCCAAGCTGTTCCGGGCATCGCGGCCGATTTGCGGGGCCGGCCCAGAAACGAAATGCAGGTCGACTGAAGCATGGCAGATTTTGTTGGTGCTCTGAAAAAGACGCTCGACGGCCTTGGCAATCCGACGCCGGAGATACGCGCCAGGGTCTATGACAAGGCCCGTTCGACAATCGCGGACAAGCTTGCGAAGAACATTCCGCCGCTGGCGCCGTCGGTCGTTGCCCAGCATAAGCGCACCCTGGAAGATGCCATCGCCAGTGTCGAGCGGAGCTACGCCAAGCCTGCGCCGGCATCCGATCCGCTGTCGGAGCTGGAGGACATTTTCTCCTCCATCGACCGCAACAAGAACCAACCCAGCCATGTTCGGCAGCCGGCAAAGGCCGAGCCGGCATGGCAGCCGGACAAAACCGAGCCGGAATGGCAGCCGGCACCTGCCGCCCCAGCCGCGCCGAATTGGCAAAAACCGCCATCCGCTGCTTCTCCTCCAGAGGCCGCCGATGCGGAGCCTTCGGACGCGGATCTTCCAGCGGCGTACGAGAAGAGCGATAGCTTTAGAGACGATGTCTTCCCCAACGACGAGGAGCCGGCACCGGACAGTTTTCAGCGTCAGCGTCCCGCCGAGCGCAGGCGTAGCTATGGCGGGCTGATCGCCGCTGTCGTCGCCTTGCTCGTCATCGCCGGCGGCGGCTACGGCATCTGGCTGAACAAGGACGCGTTCAGCAACATGCTGGGCCTCAGCAGCACGACGGTCGCAACCGTAGAGCCGCTGGTGAAGCCGAGCCCGGCCGAGCGGCCGGCTACCCATGCCGCGGCAAGGCCCCCGGCCGCAGCGGCTCCAGCCGATGCCGAGGGCACAAAGTTCACCCAGCGGCTGACACCTGAGGGCGGTGAGGTCGATCCAGGCCCCGCTTCAGGACAAGGCGGCATCGGAGAGGGCGAATCCGTCGCAGCACTGACCACGCCGCCGCCGGCCGCACCTGCGCCCGCAGCGCCGGCCGGCGATACGCCAGCCACGACTGGGCCCGCCACGCCGGGTGCGGCCCCCGCGACACCGCCTGCCCCCGGCGCCACGCCGGCGCCGGGGGCAGGCGGTGTCGCGGGG
>SAQR01000127.1 GCA_004020365.1 Mesorhizobium sp. | reverse complement strand
CTCTGTCCTGCCGGACATCTCCCCCACTTGGGGGGAGATCGGCAGCTTCGCTGACAGCGCCTGTTCATCAACGTTGGACATTGGCGAAAGCCGCAATGACGGCCAGGCTGGATGCCGACCGCATCTAATGCATCGGAACGATCTATTCAGCTGTGGTGGATTTCCGTTCCCAGCACCTTGAGGCACTCGCGGATGAACGCGGCAAGTGCGGTCCAGCCTTTTGCCGAGACCATCGTTCCGTCGACATAGGCCTCGGTCGGCGACAGGTCGATATAGGTTCCACCGGCCAGCGTCACTTCCGGCTCGCAGGCAGCCAGCGCACCGACCTTTTTGCCACGCACGACGCCGTCGACCGCGATCAGGATCTGGACGCCATGGCAGATCGTGAAGATCGGCTTCTTGGTTTCATGGAAATGGCGGACCATCGCCTGCACACGCTTGTCGGTGCGGATGTACTCGGGGCCACGGCCGCCCGCGCAATAGACGGCATGATACTGGTCGAGCTGTCTTTCCGCCTCCGAAAAGGTCTTGTTCAACAAAGCATAGTGGCCGGGTTTTTCGGTGTAGGTCTGGTCGCCCTCGAAATCGTGAAGCGACGTCTTGATCAGGTCTCCAGCGTTCTTGTCAGGACAGACGACATGGACGATGTGACCGACCGCCTCCATCGCCTGCTGATAGACGAAGATCTCGTATTCTTCGGTAAACTCACCGGTCAGCATCAGTATTTTCTTGCCTGGCATGGTCGGCTCCTCGTTTTTTTGGATGGAAGGGTTTTATCCGGGATCTCCCGGGCGTTTGCTTGCGTTGATCAACGGTGCATTCAGCTTGTCGGCGCCGCTCCCGACGGTGACGAACATCGTGCCAGCCTCAATCGAACGCCGGCAGCAAACGATCACGGGAATGCTCGATATGACGGCGCATCGCCTGTTCCGCCGCAGCGGGGTCGGAAGCGGCGAAGGCGGCCAGGATGGCCTGATGCTCGTCGAGCGCTTCCTCGGTGACGCGCGAATGGAACATCAGGCGGAAGATGTGGAAGTGCGTATGCTGGAACGCGAGCGTCTCGCGCACGAGTTCATTGTTCGCAAATTCCATGATCCGGTCGTGGAAAATGGCGTCCTGCCGCGCAAAGTTGGAGTAGCGCAGGCGTTCATCCTTGCCGTCGCGGCGCGCCATGCCGCCTGCGGACTCCTCAAGCACCGCAAGTTTCGCCTCATCCATCGATGCGGCTGCCTTGGCCGCCGCATGCGGCTCGAGCAGCAGGCGAAGCTCGTAGAGTTCGTCGAATCGGCGCCTGGTTATCTGCGGCGCGGCGCGGTAGCCGATCAAATGTGTCTTCAGCACAAGGCCTTCGCCTTCGAGCCGGCCGAGCGCTTCACGGATCGGCGTGTGCGATACTTCGAGTTCCTTGACCAGGCTGTCGACGGTGATCCGTGAGCCAGGCGCGATCTTCAGCGACATCAGTTGCGCGAAGATCGCTTCATAGACGTCCTCCACCAGGCTGTTGGATCGCTGGATGCGTCCGCTGGCGGGGTCGACTTCTCGGACATTGCTTGCGTTCGTGACCTGCATCTTTGCCTCTTGACAGGATCACTGGCTAACACGATGCTTGGCTCAATACAATCCTATATCCTATACGATTTGATAGAGGATAGCTTTGCGCCGAGCCTGGCGAGCTCTCGCCATCCACATCATCGAGGGACGCAGACCATGAGCCTTTTCGCCGCAATAAGGCTGCCGCGCGAAATCCTCTTCGGCAAGGGCCAGCGCCATGTCATTGCTACCGTTGCGGCCAGGCTCGGCCGTCGCGCTCTCGTCTGCACGGACGAGCGCTTTGCCGCAACCGTCGCCTTCGCCGAGATCGTGGCGGCCCTCAAGGGCGCATCGATCGCTGTGCTGGTGCACGATCGTGTGCAGCCCGATGTGCCGCGAGACACGGTTGCCGCCTGCGTCGAGGAGGCGCGGGATTTTGCGCCCGACATGGTGATCGGCATCGGCGGCGGCAGCTGTCTCGACATGGCCAAATGCGCCGCGTTGCTCATCAGTCACGGCGGCCAGCTCCAGGACTATTATGGCGAGTTCAAGGTGCCCGGTCCGACGCTGCCGCTGATCGCGGTGCCGACGACGGCCGGCACCGGCTCGGAAGTGACCCCTGTCGCGGTGATCTCCGATCCGGATCGCACCATGAAGGTCGGCATCTCCAGCCCGCATCTGATCGCGGCAGCCGCCATCTGCGACCCGGAATTGACAATGACATGCCCCCCGGGACTGACGGCGATCGCCGGCGCAGACGCGCTGACCCATGCGATCGAGGCTTTTACGGCCGCCAGGCGCGGCACCGACCCTAGCCTGCCGCAACAACATGTCTTCATCGGCAAGAGCGCGTTGACCGATCATTTTGCGCTGCTCGCGATCAAGCTGCTTGGCCGCAGCCTCGAGAAGGCCTACCGCGACCCCTCTGACGAGGACGCTCGCGCCGATGTGATGATGGGCGCGCTTGCAGCCGGTTGCGCCTTCGGGACGGCCGGAACTGCGGCGGCGCACGCGGTGCAATATCCGGTCGGCGCCCTTACCCACACCGCTCACGGGCTGGGTGTCGCCACCATGCTGCCCTATGTCATGAAGTACAACCGGGCCGCCGCGGCCGCCGAGATGGCCGAGATCGGCCTTGCCCTTGGTCTCGACGGAAAAGGCCGGAGCACCGGTGAGATGGCCGACGCGACGATCGACGACGTCGGCCGGCTGTTTGCAGCAATCGGGATCACACCTACGCTGGCCAGGCTCGGGCTTGCCGCCGACAAGCTCGATTGGACCGCCGAACAGGCGCTCGGCATCGACCGTCTCATCAAGAACAATCCGCGTCCATTCGATCCGGCGGCCATGCGGGGCCTGATCCAGGCCGCCTATGATGGCGACCTCGCCGCCTGTGTCATGTGAGCAATCGAGGAGCAGGCCATGAACATATCGCATCAGGTGCTGGGCGACGATCAGGACACTGCCGATTTCCATAGATTCTCCCACGGCCTTTTTATCGGCGGCCAATGGCGGCAATCCGCCGACGGCAGGGAAATCGGGGTTGTCGATCCGTCCACCGAGGCGGTGATCGCCGCGGTTCCCGATGCGACGATCGAAGATGCCGCGGCCGCTGTGGAGGCTGCGGCCAGGGCTGCCGATGGCTGGCGCACGACGGCGCCGCGCAAGCGTTCCGAAATCCTCAGACGCTGCTTCGAGCTGATGACGCAACGTTCCGAGACGCTGGCCACGCTGATCTCGCTGGAAAACGGCAAGGCACTGCGGGACGCGCGTGGCGAGATCGCCTATGCTGCGGAATTCTTTCGCTGGAATGCCGAGGAAGCCGTTCGCATCACCGGCGAATTCGGCATGGCGCCTTCCGGCGCCAACCGGATCGTGGTCGACTACGAGCCGATCGGCATCTGCGTCCTTGTCACACCCTGGAATTTTCCTGCCGCCATGGCGACGCGCAAAATCGCGCCCGCTTTGGCTGCAGGCTGCACAGTAATTTTGAAGCCGGCCAGCGAGACCCCGCTCACCGCCTACGCGCTTGCCGCCCTTTATGAGGAAGCGGGTGTCCCACCGGGGGTTGTCAACGTTCTGACAACCTCAAAGCCCGGCCCTGTGACGGCGGCGATGCTGGCCGATCCACGGGTGCGCAAACTCTCCTTTACCGGCTCGACGGGAGTCGGGCGGGTTCTGCTGGCCGAGGCCGCAAAGCACGTGGTTTCGTGTTCGATGGAACTTGGCGGCAACGCGCCGTTCCTTGTGTTCGATGACGCGGATCTCGACGCGGCGGTCGATGGGGCGATGGTGGCGAAGATGCGCAACGCCGGCGAGGCCTGCACCGCCGCAAACCGCATTTATGTCCAGTCCGGCGTTTACGATGCGTTTTGCAAAAACCTCGCCAGGCGGATGTCGGCACTTAAGATCGGCGCCGGCACGGACGAAGCCACGGAGTGCGGACCGATGATCACCAGGAAGGCCGTCGACAAGATCGATCGTCTGGTCAACGATGCTGTCGCCCGTGGCGCGCGGGTGCTGTGCGGGGGCAAGGCAGGCTCGGGAACCGGATACTACTATCCGCCGACGGTGCTCTGCGACGTCGCGGCCGAGGCGGAGATGGCGCATGAGGAAATTTTTGGGCCGGTGGCGCCGATCTCGAGATTCGAAACGGAAGCCGAAATCATCGCGCGTGCCAATGACACCGAATACGGTCTTGCCGCCTACATCTACACGCGCGATCTTCAACGTGGAATGCGGGTGGCATCCAGGATCGAAGCCGGGATGGTCGCTCTCAATCGCGGCTTGATGTCCGATCCGGCAGCACCGTTCGGCGGGGTCAAGCAGAGCGGCCTCGGCCGCGAGGGCGGCCAGCATCACGGCATTGCCGAATTCATGGAGGCGAAATACCTCGCCATCAGCATCTGAGCGGAGGAAGAGTGCAAAACGATCCGTTCCGCATCCGCGACCATGTCGCCGATTTCGATCAAATCGTCCAGGACATCGTTCTCCGCAGTGAGGCCGTCCGCGCAACCATTCCGATGACTGCGGACATTGCCTATGGGCCGGATCAGACCGAAACCATCGATCTGTTCTTTCCCCCGGGCAAAACAAGCCGCCTGCCGGTGCACATGTTTATCCATGGCGGCTACTGGAGGATGTTCTCCAAGCGCGACTACTCATACGTCGCGGCGACGATTACCCAGGCCGGGGCGATTGCCGTCATCGTCGACTATGCTCTGATGCCCAAGGTCAGGATGGCGACGATCGTCGACCAGGTGCGCCGCGCCAAGCAGTGGGTTCTGGACAATATCGCCGACTACGGCGGAAACCCGGCAGACCTGACTGTCAGCGGGCATTCGGCCGGAGCACATCTTTCGACGTTCCTGTTCAACAGCGACGATACCCCCTCCAATTTGCGGGCAGCCCTTCTGCTCGGCGGGCTCTACGATTTGAAACCGCTCCAAAACTCCTTTCTCGCCAACGAGATTGCAATCACCGATGAGGAGGTCGCCAGGTTTACACCGCTTGCCTATCGGCATGATCCTCAGACCAGGGCGATGGTTCTGGTCGGAGCCAACGAGACGCCGCCTTTCCATCAGCAAGCTGATCGCTTCAAAGAGCACCTGCTGCAGCAGGGTTCGCCGGTAATTTCGCTTGTTCTCGCCAACCGCAACCACATGGACAGTGTCAGGGATCTCGGCATGCCCCAGAGCCAAGCGGGGGATTGCCTGACGAAACTGATTGCCAACGACGATCGTTGACCTCCCCGCAGACTTGCCTCACCGAGGGAAAAGCACCTCACCCATGCCAAGCACCGCGTTGTCACCGCCATATTTCTGCGGCGCGTTGCCCAGCAGCGGCCGTTTCAAAATACCCTCGGCGATCAGATGGCGATCGATGACGGCGGCAAAGACGCTCTCCGGCGCGCCGCATTCGACGAAGCTCGGCGACAGGCTTTTCGGCGCGCGGTCGAGCAGGATCGAACCGCGACGCATCAGATAGCCGGGCATCTCGCCGGCGTCGCCGGCCACCACCAATGTGCCGGCGATCATGCGGCTGCCGGCATTGTCGCCTGCGCCTTTCAGCACCGCGATCAGGCCGCGACGCATGCGGTCGGCGGCAAACGCGCCGGCTTTGCCCCTGACGATCAGCACGCCGCCATTCATGCCGGCCAGTTCCCCGGCGAGCGGCGCACCAAGGTGATCGCTGGCGTTGCCGGTGATTTCAAGCCTGCCGCCGCGCATGCCGGAGCCGGCATGCGGGCCTGCATTGCCTTCGATCGTCAGC
>SAQR01000126.1:2500-6047 GCA_004020365.1 Mesorhizobium sp. | reverse complement strand
TGGTTGCGGGGACAGGATTTGAACCTGTGACCTTCAGGTTATGAGCCTGACGAGCTACCGGGCTGCTCCACCCCGCGTCAACTTTTCAAGCAAGTCAGCGCTTAGTTAGTTCCGAGCTTGCGCCAACTGAAAGGGCCGCTTGCGCGGCCCGAGCTCCCGATTGGCAGGCCTTTGGTAGAGAGAAGATTTTTCAACGTGCGTTTTGCAGACCTGGCAGCGACCTACTCTCCCGCGTCTTGAGACGAAGTACCATCAGCGCTGGAGCGTTTCACGGCCGAGTTCGGAATGGGATCGGGTGCAGCCGCTCCGCCATAACCACCAGGTCGGCAAAGCGCACGTTGCTCGAGAAGCTTTTTGAGCGAATAGCGATGAGGGAGTAGTTAATAGGGAAGCCTATTTTCTGCTCTCTGTGAGCTGTTCGCTGGTCTTATGTGTGCTCTCACCTCTTCATGGCGACAATCCTTCGGATTGCGCCGCGATGGGCATTAGGAATGAGAACGATCAAGCCGATCGAACTATTAGTACCGGTAAGCTTCAAGCGTTGCCGCTCTTCCACACCCGGCCTATCAACGTGGTCGTCTTCCACGGTTCTCAGGGAATACTCGTTTTAAGGTGGGTTTCCCGCTTAGATGCCTTCAGCGGTTATCCCGTCCGGATATAGCTACCCTGCTATGCGGCTGGCGCCACAACAGGTCCACCAGAGATCCGTCCATCCCGGTCCTCTCGTACTAGGGACAGATCCTTTCAATATTCCTACACCCACGGCAGATAGGGACCGAACTGTCTCACGACGTTCTGAACCCAACTCACGTACCGCTTTAAATGGCGAACAGCCATACCCTTGGGACCTGCTCCAGCCCCAGGATGCGATGAGTCGACATCGAGGTGCCAAACAACCCCGTCGATATGGACTCTTGGGGGTCATCAGCCTGTTATCCCCGGCGTACCTTTTATCCGTTGAGCGATGGCCCTTCCACGCGGGACCACCGGATCACTATGACCGACTTTCGTCTCTGCTCGACTTGTCAGTCTCGCAGTCAGGCAGGCTTATGCCATTGCACTCAGCGAACGATTTCCGACCGTTCTGAGCCCACCATCGCGCGCCTCCGTTACTCTTTAGGAGGCGACCGCCCCAGTCAAACTACCCACCATACATTGTCCCGGACCCGGATGACGGGCCGCGGTTAGACATCCATAGTGATAAGGGTGGTATTTCAAGGGTGGCTCCACCTGAGCTGGCGCCCAGGTTTCAAAGCCTACCACCTATCCTACACATGCCACTACGAATGCCAATGTAAAGCTATAGTAAAGGTGCACGGGGTCTTTCCGTCTAACCGCAGGAACCCCGCATCTTCACGGGGAATTCAATTTCACTGAGTCTATGCTGGAGACAGCGGGGAAGTCGTTACGCCATTCGTGCAGGTCGGAACTTACCCGACAAGGAATTTCGCTACCTTAGGACCGTTATAGTTACGGCCGCCGTTTACTGGGGCTTCGATTCAGAGCTTGCACCCCTCCTCTTAACCTTCCAGCACCGGGCAGGCGTCAGACCCTATACGTCGTCTTGCGACTTCGCAGAGCCCTGTGTTTTTGATAAACAGTCGCTACCCCCTGGTCTGTGCCACCCTCCTCCACTTGCGTGGAAAAGGGTCACGCTTCTTCCGAAGTTACGCGTGCAATTTGCCGAGTTCCTTCAGCATAGTTCTCTCAAGCGCCTTGGTATACTCTACCAGTCCACCAGTGTCGGTTTCGGGTACGGTCTATAAGGAGGAGCTATTTCCTGGAACCACGCAGCAGCCCGTTCAATCCGATAAGATTGGACTACCTCAATGATCCGTCACTTCCTCCAGGCCCACGAATATTAACGTGGTTCCCATCGTCTACGCATTTCTGCCTCGACTTAGGGGCCGGCTAACCCTGCTCAGATTAGCTTTAAGCAGGAACCCTTGGACTTTCGGCGGGGGAGTCTCTCACTCCCCTTACGTTACTCATGTCAGCATTCGCACTTCTGATACCTCCACCACCCCTCACGGGTATGGCTTCATCAGCTTACAGAACGCTCCGCTACCGCTCGTGATTGCTCACGAACCCTAAGCTTCGGTGTATGGCTTGAGCCCCGTTACATTTTCGGCGCAAAGACCCTTATTTAGACCAGTGAGCTGTTACGCTTTCTTTAAATGATGGCTGCTTCTAAGCCAACATCCTGGTTGTTTTGGGATCCTCACATCCTTTCCCACTTAGCCATAACTTGGGGACCTTAGCTGTAGGTCAGGGTTGTTTCCCTTTTCACGACGGACGTTAGCACCCGCCGTGTGTCTGCCGACTAGTACTCCCAGGTATTCGGAGTTTGGTTAGGTTTGGTAATCCGGTGAGGACCCCTAGCCCATCCAGTGCTCTACCCCCTGGGGTATTCGGTCGACGCTCTACCTAAATAGATTTCGCGGAGAACCAGCTATTTCCGAGTTTGATTGGCCTTTCACCCCTAGCCACAAGTCATCCCGAACTATTGCAACAGTTATGGGTTCGGTCCTCCAGTAAGTGTTACCTTACCTTCAACCTGCTCATGGCTAGATCACTCGGTTTCGGGTCTAATGCGACGAACTGAACGCCCTGTTCAGACTCGCTTTCGCTGCGCCTACACCTAGCGGTTTAAGCTTGCTCGTCACACTAAGTCGCTGACCCATTATACAAAAGGTACGTGGTCACCCAGGACGAACCTTGGACTCCCACTGTTTGTAGGCAATCGGTTTCAGGTACTCTTTCACTCCCCTTGTCGGGGTGCTTTTCACCTTTCCCTCACGGTACTAGTTCGCTATCGGTCATGCACGAGTACTTAGGCTTGGAGGGTGGTCCCCCCAATTTCAGACAGGATTTCACGTGTCCCGCCTTACTCGAGGACGATGATTTGCATTACGCGTACGGGGCTGTCACCCACTATGGCCCTACTTTCCAGAAGGTTCCGCTTGTCTCATCATCGCCACTGGCCTGGTCCGGGTTCGCTCGCCACTACTGCCGGAGTCTCGGTTGATGTCCTTTCCTACGGGTACTTAGATGTTTCAGTTCCCCGCGTTCGCCACTTTATCCCTATGGATTCAGGATAAGTTACCTATAACAGATCCTTGGAAACCACAGCAGCAAGTCGGCCTTTCGACCACTGGCTGCTCTGATTTTCCAAGCACCTTAGGTGGGTTTCCCCATTCGGAAATCTACGGATCAAAGGGTATTCGCACCTCCCCGTAGCTTATCGCAGCGTATCACGTCCTTCATCGCCTGTGCATGCCAAGGCATCCACCAATTGCCCTTAAGACACTTGATCGTTCTCATTGCCAATACCCACCACGCGATCCCAAAGGGATCGTCGCCTGCGCGATCCCGAAGGGATCGTCGCTTCAGCCAAATCCTGTGCAGAATTCGGCTTGATGGCATTGGCACAAAAAGACCAGCTTCTCGAGATCGGTTCGAGGGTGCGGTTAGGCAAACCCATCATATGCGGGAGATTGAGCGTCTCCCGCGACAAATCACACCCTTTTCAGGATATGAAGTTCGA
>SAQR01000125.1 GCA_004020365.1 Mesorhizobium sp. | reverse complement strand
CCCCCCTCTGTCCTGCCGGACATCTCCCCCACTTGGGGGGAGATTGGCAGCTTCAGCGTGGGCGCCCAATTTGCAACGTTGAACACTGGCGAAAGCGGAGGCAACAGCCAATCTCCCCCCTCGTGGGGGAGATGTCCGGCAGGACAGAGGGGGGCGCCAAGGAACTCCACATTTCGCCTTGCCACCAACAAGGGACCGCATCGTAATGTGGTCCCTCTTCCTGCGCGACATCCGCCTGAGTATCCGGGCCGGCGGCGGGGCGCTGACCGGCGTGATCTTCTTTCTCGCGGTGATCGCCACGATCCCCTTCGGCGTCGGGCCGGACCTCAATCTGCTTGCCCGCATCGGCCCGGCGATCCTGTGGATCGGCGCCTTGCTGGCTTGCCTGCTCGGTCTCGACCGATTGTTCCAGGCCGACCGCGAAGACGGCTCGCTCGATCTGCTGGTGCTCGGCGACGACCGGCAGATGCTGGCGCTGACGGTGCTGACGAAATGCCTGGCGCATTGGACAGGAAGCGTGCTGCCGCTGGTCATCGCCGCACCCTTGCTCGGCCTGTTCATGAATATGGAGCCGATCGGCATCGGCGCCACGGCGCTGACCCTTCTGGTCGGCACGCCGGCGATCACCTTCATCGGCGCTGCCGGTGCGGCGGTAGCGGTAGCACTGCCGCGCGGCGGGCTGCTGATCTCGGTGCTGGTGCTGCCGCTGACCATCCCGGTGCTGATCTTCGGCGTCTCGGCAAGCTATGGCGCGGTGGCCAACCCCGATCCGTTTCTGCAGCCTTTCCTCATTCTTGCCGCGCTGACCTTGTTTCTTGCCGTGCTGGGGCCGGTTGCAGCGGCGCTGGCGCTGCGTCATGGGACGGACTAAATTAGACGGCCGCCTGACCTCAAAGGCTGCGGCACTGCTGTCGATTGCGAAGCCGATGGCGCAAGGCTAAGGGAAGGCATGTTGGAACGAAGCGAAATGGTCCGGCTGAAAGGTTTTGCACCGGAGGAGCGACCCATATGAGCGCGCATGCGCTCTATGTGACCGCTGCCTATGCCATCACGGCGCTGGTGCTGGCCGGGCTGATCGGCTGGATCCTGTTCGACCAGCGTGCACGCAGGCGAGACCTCGCCGAGCTGGAAGCATCCGGCGTGCGGCGGCGCTCCGACAAGGCCGGGAAATCATGAGCATGGAGACGCAAACGCCGGCGCGCTCACGCCGCCTGATCGTGCTGTTGCCGCTGGTGATTTTCCTCGGGCTGGCGGGGCTGTTCCTGTCGCAGCTGCTGTCCGGCCGCGACACGTCGGAAGTGCCATCGGCGCTGATCGGCCTGCCGGCGCCGCAGACCAGTCTGCCGGCGCTGGAGGGCACGAATTTGCCGGGGCTCGATTCCAGGCAGTTCGCCGGCAAGGTCACGCTGGTCAACGTCTTCGCGTCGTGGTGCGGGCCTTGCCGCGATGAACATCCGGTGCTGCTGGCGCTGTCGCAGGACAAGCGCTTCGTGATGGCCGCGCTCAACTACAAAGACCAGCCGGAAAACGCCCGCCGGTTCCTCGGCAATCTCGGCAACCCGTTCCAGGCGATCGGCGTCGACGCGGCAGGGCGGGCGGCAATCGACTGGGGCGTCTACGGCGTGCCGGAAACCTTCGTCGTCGGCAAGGACGGCAAGATCGCCTACAAGCATGTCGGCCCGCTGACGCCGGGCTCAGCACAAACGCTGCTTTTACCGGAGATCGAGAAGGCGCTGGCAGCACCCGGCTGATGGCCCGCCGCTGTCAACGCGCGAAATCACGGGCCATCGACCGAACGTGACAGGTCGACTGAAGATTCAGCCGTAGACCTGCTTGTGGACCTGGTAGAGCATTTCGCTGCGGTCGGCGCGCATGTCGGCCAGATCGCGGCTGGAAAACGAGTCGATTTCGGCGATGAGGCGGTTGTATTGCCGGCGCTTGGCGATGCTGGTGCGAGCGCGGCTCATGAGGCTGTCGAGAATCATAGCGAGGTTCCTTCTGTGCCGCATTGTTGCGGCAGGTTGTTCCTCCCTGATCGATACGCAGCATGACATAGTTATGATGCGCTGCAAAAAGAAGATGTTGCAATGCACCATTGCGCTGGGCGCATAGCCGGTTAACGGCGCATGACCCGGTGAGATCGATATCAACGATCTTGCCATATCGATCGCCGGCTGGCTTGATCGCGCCGGCATCAACGATTTGCATGACCGGGAGGAACCCATGGCCGCCGAACACTACGAAATTCTCGATCCGCGTTTTGCGCGGCTGTTCAACGGCAACGCGCAGGTGGACAAGCTGTTCACCGGATGCCGGTGGGCGGAAGGGCCGGCCTGGTTTGCGGCCGGCCGTTATGTCATCTGGTCCGACATCCCCAATAACCGCATGCTGCGTTACGACGAGACCGACGGCAGCGTCAGCGTGTTCCGGCAGCCGTCGGGCAATTCCAACGGCAACACCGTCGACCGGCAGGGCCGGCTGGTCACATGTGAACATTCGGGCCGCCGCGTCAGCCGCACAGAGCATGACGGCTCGATCACCACCATTGCCGACAAATGGCGCGGCAAGCGGCTGAACTCGCCCAACGATGCGGTGGTCAAGTCCGATGGTTCGATCTGGTTCACCGACCCGACCTACGGCATCGATACGGATTATGAGGGCGACAAGGCCGAGAGCGAGATCGGCGCCTGCCATGTCTACCGGGCCGACCCCGGCACCGGCGAGATCGAAGCGGTGATCACCGACATGGTCAGGCCCAACGGGCTCGCCTTCTCGCTCGACGAGAGCAAGCTCTATGTCGTCGATACCGGCCGCACGCATGGCGCGCAGAATCCGGCGCATATGCGGGTGTTCGATGTCGACGAGGCCGGCAACAAGGTTTCTGGCGGAAAGGTCTTCGCCGATTGCACCGCCGGCCTGTTCGACGGTTTTAGGCTCGACGACCAGGGGCGGATCTGGACCAGTGCCGCCGACGGCATCCATTGCTATGATCCCGACGGAACGCTGATCGGCAAGATCAAGGTGCCGGAAGTCGTCGCCAATTGCGTGTTCGGCGGCAACAAGCTGAACTGCCTCTACATCGCCGGCACGACCTCGCTCTACATGGTCCGGCTGATGGTCAACGGCGCAAAGACTTTTTGAGCGGCCGTGGGGTTTTCGAAGAGGTCGCTGCGCGTGACTGGTTCGTCGGCGAGACCAATGTCGTCGCCTAGCCCGTTTTTCAAAGTTGTAGGTTGGCGAAAGCGGGGATGACGGCCGATCTCCCCCCAAAGTGGGGGAGACGCCCGGTAGGGCAGAGGGGGGCGCCGTGGAACGCCAACGCTCGCTTCGCGTTCGCTCCGCTCCGCCCCAACGAAGCACGGTGGCCGCCGTTTTCTGGCGATTCGTAGTCGGGCACACTACCACATCGTCTGCTTGTAGCTTTCGTCCAGCCAGCGGTCGGTCGCCTCGGCCGAATCGGCGAGCGCCAGCTGGTCGCGCAGGATCTGGCCGAGCGTCGGCAGCGTCTCGCGGTCGTACCAGGTTTCCGGCTTCCACAGATCGGACCGCATGAAAGCCTTGGCGCAATGCATATAGGCGGCCTTAACCCTCACCAGGACGACGCTTTGCGGTTCCTTGCCGTCGACGGCGAGCCGCTCGCGTAAAGCCGCATCGACGGTGATGCGGGCATCGCCGTTGACGCGCAGCGTCTCGTTCATGCCCGGGATGAGGAAGAGCAGCCCGACCGAGGGGTTGAGAAGAATGTTCTCCAGCGTGTCGAGCCGGTTGTTGCCGGGCCGGTCGGGGATGGCGATGGTTTTTTCGTCGAGCACGGCGGCAAAGCCCGGCCTGTCGCCCTTCGGCGTCACATCGGCATTGCCGGCGCCGTCGGAGGAGCCGATCAGCACGAAGGGGCTTTTGCCGATGAAGGAACGGCTGTGGCCATCCAGCGCCTTCAGTTCCTTGCGGATCGAGCCGTCGGTCGGCCGAGGCGTCTTGTAGATCGTTCTCAGCTCTTCGCGCGTCGTGACGAATTCCATGCCCTCTCCTTGCGAGACTGTTTGGAAACTCTACTCTGGCGGCCATCTGATGGCGTTTTCTGCGCTTCCGGTGCTCACGGACCAGCGCATGACCCCGGAAACCGATTTCGGTTTCCGGAAAGGATCATGCGCAAATGCAAAGTGTTAGAGCGTCGTCTGCGCGTCCAATTGGACGCGCAGCGCTCTAATGTCCGCTGCGCGCCGGTTCTCGAAACCACCACCATATGATTCGCCAGAGCGAATTTCGAAACGGTCTCTAACAGTTACTTGCCGGGCTTCCCTTCTGTTCCGGTCTTGCCTTCAAGCGAATGGCGCATGATCAGCGGCATCTGGCTGAAGGTGAAAAGAAGGGTGATCGGCATGATGCCCCAGACCTTGAAGGTAACCCAGGCGTCGGTGGAAAAATTCCGCCAGACCACTTCGTTGACAAGGGCCAGGAACAGGAAAAACAGGCCCCAGCGGAAAGTGAGTTTCTTCCAGCCCTCGGCATCGAGACTGAAGGCCGAATCGAAGACGTAGCCGAGCAGCGACTTGCCGAAAAACAGGCCGCCGAGCAGCACGCCGCCGAACAGCATGTTGACGATGGTCGGCTTCATCTTGATGAAGATGTCGTCCTGCAGGTAGAGCGTCAGCGCGCCGAAGACGAAGACGACGACGCCCGATACCAACGGCATGATCGGCAAGGTGCGGGTGAGCAGCCAGGACGCGGCCAGCGCGATCGCAGTCGCCGCCATGAACAGGCCGGTGGCGACGAAGATCGGCCCGCCGAATTCGGCCAGCGCCGGAAATTTCTGCGACAGCCATGCGCCACGGGCGTTGGCGAAGAAGAACACCATCAACGGCCCGAGCTCCAGCACCAGCTTGAGCAGCGGATTAACGCCTTCCTTCTTCTGTTTCTGCGGGTCGGACGGGTCGCGTTCGAGGATGCGCGGGTTCATAGGCTTTCCTTCTTGCGCATGATCCTGTCCAAGAAGTCTGCGACTTCTTGGGATCAAGCTTGTTACGCCACTCCAGCGATCGCCCTGGCGAACTCGCTTGCGGAGAACGGTTCGAGGTCGTCGACCTGTTCGCCGACGCCGATGAAATAAACCGGCAATTTGTGCTTTGCCGCAATCGCCACCAGAATACCGCCGCGTGCCGTGCCGTCCAGCTTGGTCATTACCAGGCCGTTGACGCCGGCGACGTTGCGGAAGATCTCGACCTGGTTGAGCGCGTTCTGGCCGGTGGTGGCGTCGACCGTCTGCAGCACGGTGTGCGGCGCTTCCGGATCGAGCTTGCCCAGCACCCGGACGATCTTTTCCAGTTCCGCCATCAGCTCGGTCTTGTTCTGCAGCCGCCCGGCGGTATCGATGATCAGCACGTCGGAGCCGGCTTGCCTGGCCTGTTCGAAGGCATCGTAGGCGAGGCCGGCGGCGTCGGCGCCGAGCTTCGAGGCGATGACCGGCGACTTGGTGCGCTCGCCCCAGATCTTCAATTGCTCGATCGCGGCGGCGCGGAACGTGTCACCGGCGGCGAGCATCACCGACAGGCCGCCGTCGGTCAGCTTTGCCGCCAGCTTGCCGATGGTCGTGGTCTTGCCGGTGCCGTTGACGCCGACGACCAGGATGACATGCGGCTTGTGGCTGAGGTCGAGCTCCAGCGGCAAGGCGACATGGGTCAGCACCTTCTCAACCTCGGTCGCCATTATGGCGCGGACTTCCGTCTCGGAGACGTCTTTGCCGTAGCGGCTGGCGGCCAGCGAATCGGTGATGCGCAAAGCCGTCTCCATGCCGAGATCGGCGCGGATCAGCACGTCCTCCAGATCCTGCAGCGTGTCCTCGTCGAGCTTGCGCTTGGTGAAGACGCCGGCGATGTTGCCCGACAGTTCCCGGGAAGAGCGGGCGAGCCCCTCCTTCATGCGCTGGAACCACGAGCGTTTCGGTGCCGGTCCCGGCGCCTTCTGCAGCTCGGCTCTCTGCTCGACCTTTTTTGCGACGGTCACCTTGCCGGGAGCGGGCTTTGTCTCCGGCGGTGGTTGCGGAACGGGCTCGCGCTTTAACTCCGCCTCGATGGTCCCAGGCGCAGCTCGGGGGTGACTGGCACCGGCGCTGTCACCCCACCCCGCCGCTTCGCGGCGACCCTCCCCATCGAGGGGAGGCGCTGGTATGGCTTCGGGTTCCGGCGCGATCTCGGCCCGGATCGGCTGTGTCTCGACCGGCGCCGGCTGGCGAATGGGCGGCGGGATTTCGGCCGGCGGCGCGGCATCTTGCGCAGGTTCGCGCTGCCCCTCACCCTTACCCTCTCCCCGTGAAGGACGGGGAGAGGGG
>SAQR01000124.1 GCA_004020365.1 Mesorhizobium sp. | reverse complement strand
TCTGGACGCAGATTCCTCCGCAAAATCAATGCCGGGAACGCGTCGGCGGTTCCGGACGTCGGGTACGATTCACGGGGATTTGATTGAAGTTGATGCTTCTCGGGCCGAGCGGGCGCTACATGCAGAGCGTGCGGAGCCAAACGGTATGCCTGCTGAATCGCCCGACCACAGCCTGGTCCGCCTGCGGGTACGGCCGGAAACGATCTATCTGAGCAAAGGCCGAACGGTGCTGGCGACCGGACGCGACGGTTTTTTCGACAACGGTTCCGATCAAGGCCTGTTCGTCCACCAGACGCGGCTCCTTTCTCGCTACCGTTATCTGCTCGATGGCCATCCGCCGCACCCCGTCTCTGTTTCCAACGTGGCTCAGCACTCCTGGCTCGGCTACTACATTTCTCCAGTTCCGAAGACGGGCGGCCACGACGCGACCATTTCGGATGCAGCGCAGGATTCCATCGAGCTGCGCCTGTCGCGCTACGTGGGCGAGGGCGTGCACGAGGATGTCGACCTGGCGAATTTCACGCAGGAAAAAGTCCAGTTCATGCTCGAGCTTGATCTGGACGCCGATTTCGCCGACCAGGACGAAACGCACGGCAAGCGTAAACAGAATGGGCGGAAAACCCGTAACTGGAGCGAAGGGGATGAAGGCTCGGAACTGACGTTCGATTACCGTGCGCACCACCTCTACGATCATCAAAATGAGAAGGGGACCGCGTCGCTCCGCCGAGGCCTCAAGCTCCGCTTCGCGAACGCCACCACGCCGCCACGGTACCACAACGGACGGATCATCTTCGATGTCGGCCTTGCGCCTCATGAGCGCTGGCATTGCTGCGTCGACATCATTCCAGTGATGGAAGGTCGGGATCTTCTTCCGAGCTACCGCTGCCGGTCTTTCTCGCCACAGACCAACGACTACGATCGCCGTACGCAAATCTTCATGAGCGAGGCGGCGCGATTTTCCAGCCCCGAAAGCGGGACTCTGGCGAACGTGGTGATCGGAGCGCTCGAACAGGCCAAGCGGGATTTGGACGCTTTGCGCCTCTACGATCTCGATTGCTCCGAGCGAGCATGGACGACGGCAGCGGGGCTGCCGGTCTATATCGCGCTGTTCGGCCGCGATACGCTCACGGTTGCCTGGGAGGCTGCGCCGGTTACGACCGATATCATGCGCGGAACCTTGCCCGTGCTCGCCGGATTGCAGGGGAAAGAGATCAACGACTGGCGCGACGAACAGCCGGGCCGCATGCTGCATGAAGCCCATACCGGCCCGCTCGCCAGTCTCAACTACACGCCCAAGGCACGGTACTACGGATCGATCACGACCTCCGGCTTCTATCCTTTCGTGGCGGCGCAGCTATGGCACTGGACAGGCGACAAGAATCTCGTACGCCCATACGTCGACCCTGCGATTGCGGCTCTCAAATGGCTCGATGCGTTCTGCGATCACGACAAGGATGGCTTCTGCGAATACAAAACGCGCTCGGAACTCGGGCTCGAGAACCAGGCCTGGAAGGACTCGAGCGACGCAATCGTCTACGAAGATGGCTCCCAGGTGCCGAAGCCAATCGCGACCTGCGAGGAGCAGGGAATTGTCTACGCCGCCAAAATGAATCTCGCCGAGGTCTTATGGTGGTTCGATCGCGGAGACGAAGCAAAGTACCTGTACGAGAGCGCGAAGGAACTCAAGAAGCGGTTCAGCGAAGCCTTCTGGATGGAGAGCGAGGGCTTCTTCGCGATGGCGCTCGACCCCGATAGACGCCAGGTCAGCTCGATCGGCTCCAACGCCCTGCACTGCGTCGCAACCGGCATCGCCGACACGGCACTGGTGCCGCGCACGTTGAAGCGGCTGTTTGCCGAAGACATGTTCACCGGCTGGGGCGTGCGAACCCTTTCGTCACAACATCCGGCTTTCAATCCCTACTCCTATCACCGTGGCACCGTCTGGCCCGTCGAACACGGTCCGTTCGCCATTGGTGCTTATCGATATGGATGCCATGATTATGTCGAGCGAGTGTGCCGTTCGCAGTTCGAAACCGCTGCGCTTTTCGACTTTTTTCGCCTGCCGGAGTGTATTGCCGGGCACCAGCGCGATCAGGATCATCCATTTCCAGCGGTCTATCCGGCCGCCAATTCGCCGCAGGCGTGGTCGACGACCACCGTCTATACGCTCCTTCAGGCGCTGCTGGGCCTGCAGCCCTTCGCGCCGCTCCGGATGCTGTTCGTCGATCCTCATCTGCCGGCCTGGCTGCCCGAGATCACGATCTCGGATCTCCGAGTCGCAAATGCGATCGTCACCATCCGATTTTTTCGCAAATCGAACGGAAGCAGCGATTACAAGGTGCTGGAAAAACGTGGCTGGCTGCACGTGGTTCGCCAACCCAGCCCGTGGTCGCTTACGGCAAGCTATGGCGAGCGCGCCAAAGACATCCTCATGAGTCTGGCACCAGGCCATTGAAATGGCATTACGATCACCGCCCGGGTCGGCAAACCTTTCGGACTTTATCGATCTGCCATGCCGACAAGCCGATCTGATCGGCATGCCGCGCAGCCACCGGGCTGAGCAATCCCACCAGCAGACCGGTGTCCAACGGACCCCACGCTTGCGTCAGGGAAGACCTTAGAGCGGAAGCTCAAACAAGCGGTTAAGCAGGATCGAATATGCGCGAGGTCGCCCATGAAGCTGCTGCACGGAACTTGACACCGCGACCGGCGTTTTCCAGCAGCAATCGATGGAGACGCTTTCATGGCCGATACGATCATGCTGACCGACCACGAGGCAATTCGCTCTTGGGCCGCGTCACGCGCCGGATTTCCGGCAATCGTCGATGTATCGCCCGAAGCAGGTACGCAAGCCATGCTGAGGCTGGTTTTCGGCCAGCATGCCTATCAGGACCAGGACCAGGCCGAACGCCCGGCCAATGCCGGCGGCTACGAACTGGTCGAATGGGACGAATGGTTCAAGCTGTTCGACGAACGCCAGCTGGCGCTCGTGGTGGCAAAGGATCAACCCGGCCGCCGTGAGCAATTCCACGAATTCGTCAGGCGCCCCGGCTGAAAGAAACGGCCCGAATCGGGTTGCGGCTCGGGCCTAGCATGCACTCATATACGGACTGTGGCAGCCCTGACTATTTCCACTCGCGGATGTCTACGAAATGGCCGGCGATCGCCGCCGCCGCCGCCATTGCCGGCGACACCAGATGGGTGCGGCCCTTAAAACCCTGACGGCCCTCGAAATTGCGGTTCGAGGTCGAGGCGCAGCGCTCATGCGGCTTCAGCCGGTCGTCGTTCATGGCAAGGCACATCGAGCAGCCCGGCTCGCGCCAGTCGAAGCCCGCGGCGACGAAGATCTTGTCGAGACCCTCTGCCTCGGCCTGTTCCTTGACCAGACCAGAGCCCGGCACGATCATCGCATTGACCCGCGGATTGACCTTCTTGCCCTCGATCACCTTGGCGGCGGCGCGCAGATCCTCGATGCGGCCATTGGTGCAGGAGCCAATGAAGACGCGGTCAAGCGCGATATCGGTGATCCTGGTGCCTGGGGTCAGGCCCATATAGTCGAGCGCGCGCTGCTTGGACGTACGCTTGTTCTCATCGGTGATATCGTCGGGATTCGGCACGATGCCCTGGACCGAGACGACGTCCTCGGGCGAGGAGCCCCAGGAGACGATGGGCGGCAGTTTCGCCGCGTCGAGCACCACCACCTTGTCGAAATGCGCGCCCTCGTCGGACTGCAGCGTCTTCCAGTAGGCGAGCGCAGCGTCCCAAGCCTCGCCCTTCGGCGCGCGCGGCTTGTCCTTGACATAGGCGAAGGTCGTCTCGTCAGGTGCGATCAGGCCGGCCCGGGCGCCGCCCTCGATCGACATGTTGCAGATGGTCATGCGGCCTTCCATGGACAGCGCGCGGATCGCTTCGCCGGCATATTCGATGACGTAGCCGGTGCCGCCGGCAGTGCCGATCTCGCCGATGATCGCCAAAATGATGTCCTTGGCGGTGACGCCCTCCGGCAGCACGCCGTCGACGCGCACCAGCATGTTCCTGGCCTTGCGCTGGATCAACGTCTGCGTGGCCAGCACATGCTCGACTTCCGACGTGCCGATGCCGTGCGCCAATGCGCCGAAAGCACCATGCGTCGAGGTGTGGCTGTCGCCGCAGACGATGGTCATGCCGGGCAGCGTAAAACCCTGCTCCGGACCGATGATGTGGACGATGCCCTGGCGGATATCCTTCTCGGAATAATATTCGACGCCGAAATCCTTGGCGTTCTTGGCCAGCGCCTCGACCTGGATGCGGCTTTCCTCGTTCTTGATGCCGAACTTGCGCTCGGGCGAGGTCGATACATTGTGATCGACGACGGCCAGCGTCTTTTCCGGATGGCGGACCTTTCTGCCGGTCATGCGCAGGCCTTCGAAAGCTTGCGGGCTGGTCACTTCATGGACGAGGTGACGATCGATATAGAGCAGGCAGGTTCCGTCGTCCTGGCGGTCGACGACATGGTCGTCGAATATCTTGTCGTAGAGGGTGCGCGGTGCGCTCATGTGCGTAAATCCGTCGATATGAAAATGGGAAGCGACTAGCGCCGGCTAGCCGGCGAACACGGCCTAGCGAAGTCGGCTGGTCAAAGCGCCGGAAACGCGCGCCGAGAATCGCGACGGCAGGCGTTTTCTGTCCTGCAGCACGAAACCCTTGTAAGCCGGATCGCCAAAAAGCTGTTCCATGGCGTGGCTCATATCAATGTTTTGGCTTTTCGGCAATTAGCTGGTGTGGCGCGGTTCTGCCTTCTCCCCTTGTGGGAGAAGGCAAGCAGGCGCTGCTTCAAACCACCTCGAACACAAATGTCTTCACCATCGTCTCGGGCTCGGCGATGGCATAGCAGCGGAACCACGGGCTTTCCTCGACCGGCCGCCATTTTTTCGCCTGCTCCAGTTGGTCGAACGTCGCCTGAAACCCGCCGCTCGCAAAAACCTGGTCGCGAACGGTGAAGATGGCGTGGCCGCCCTTCCTGGTGATGCGCACCAGTTCATGCAGGCCGGAGGCCGGTGCATGGCTGATGGTGAACACGCCGGTCGAGAAGAAGGCGCGGAAATGCCCGTCCGGCCAGGGCAGCGGACCGCCGAGAATCGCCTGTTTCAGCTCGCTGTAAGCCTGCCGGCTGCCGGCGATTTTTAGCATTTCAACCGATAGGTCGAGCCCGGCGATGTCCGCATAGCCCAGCGCCTTGAGCGACGGTCCTGACAGACCGGTGCCGCAGCCGGCGTCGAGCAGCGGCCCTTCGCCTGACGGCACATGGCGCGCCACCCAGGCGGCGATCAGGAACGGCAGGAGATAGCCGAGCGCGGCGGTTTCGCTGTCGTAGGTCGCAGCCCATGCGGCATAGGCTCGCGCCAGCGCTTCCGGCGTATCGGCCGTATAGACCGCGTCCAGCGCCGCATTGGCCTTGTCGATGATCATGCGTCTGATCCTCCAATGGCTGCAATGGTAGCGCCGTCCTCGCCTGCCGGCTATCGCTCATCCCGGCGGCGCAGCCGCTTCTCCAGCGCCCGCAAGGCCAGCGACAGGCCGACCGTCAGGATGAGATAGATATAGGCGACGATCGAATAGGTCTCGAAGAAGCGGAACGAGCCGGCGGCGTAGATTTTGCCCATCTGGGTGACGTCGGCGACGCCTAGCACCGAGACCAGCGAGGAATCCTTGACCATTGCGACGAAATCATTGCCGAGCGGCGGCAGGATGGTGCGGATCGCCTGCGGAAACACGATCAGCCGAAAACGCTGCGTACGCGTCAGCCCCAGCGCCTTCGCCGCCTCGATCTGGCCCTTCTCGACCGCCTGGATGCCGGCGCGGAAGACCTCCGAGATGAAGGCCGAGTAGCCGATGGTCAGCGCCATGATGGCGCGCGATAGCAACGATACGTCGCGTATCATTAGCTCGCCGAACAGGCCAGCGCTTTGCAGCGGCGCCGTCAGCGCGTTCCATCCCGCGACGAAGGCCGGCGCCCCGGCAAAGGCGATCCAGAACAACAGCACCAGCATCGGCACGCCGCGAATGATCTCGACATAGAAGCGAGCGATCTGGCGCAGCCAGCGCGACCCCGACAGCCCCATCAGTGCAATGCCGAGCCCGATCGCCGAGGCCAGCGCGAAGGCGACCACCGTGACGAACACGGTGATGCCGATGCCCGTGGCGACGGTCGCGAAAACCTGGGCGTAGAGGTCGCTTGCGGCGATGAACATGGCAGCGGCCACCGCTAGCGCCGCGGCCACGGCAAGCCACCAGGGGAAGTCGGTTTTGGCGGTGGAAGATGCGGGCGTTGCCATCAGGGCGCGCCGACGAACCAACGTCGCGCCAAGCCACCCCCCTCTGGCCTGCCGGCCATCTCCCCCTCAAGGCAGGGCTGTCCGGGGAAAGTTATTCATATATGAAGGCCATCTGATTGGGAGAG
>SAQR01000123.1 GCA_004020365.1 Mesorhizobium sp. | reverse complement strand
GCGGTCGGGCGTAGGTCGGGATTGCCAACGCTCCGTGAATGTCGGCAAATGGCGCACGTGGTCGGTTGGTGCGTTCCGACTTCAGATTGCCTGATGAGGCTCGGCAAGGTCCGGCTGGGGTGGAGAGACGAAGTTCTCATTCGTCCCTTGAACGGGGAAAACGCGCCAGTAGCAGGCAGTCAAATGTGTGTTCTGGAATGACTGCAATTGGCGCGACCGCGCCCGTTGAACGCGCTGCCCCTTCCACCAACTAACGGCCAAGGCTATTCCCGCCGAGCCCAGTGCGTGTCATATAGCGTAGCACGCTCCAGCTCGCTGAGCAGGGCCTCGGCATCTCTGACGTCGGCGGTTTCGAAACCCTCGGTGAACCAGTCGCGAACGGGTGTCAGAAAACCGTGGGCTTTCTCCCCGGCGCCTCGCTCTGCCCACAGGCGTGCGAGCTGCGTCGCAGCTCGCAACTCCCACCATTTGGCGGCCTGCGCCCCGGCAGTCTCTACCGATTTGCCGAAAGATTCCGCCGCCAAGTCGCCGTCGCGACCAGGCTCGCGCAAAGCACACTCCCCTTTCAGTCGGTACAGCTCGGCATCAAACCAACGCTCGCCGGTCGAAGTCGCACGCTCGAACGCGTCGTCGAGCACGCGCCGCGCATCTTCAACGTTGCCACTACTAAGGTAAGCCTCAGCCAGAATGGACTCGTAGTACGGCATCATCACCAGGTAACCGGTGTTCACGTCGTGCTCGTAGCAGGATTTGAGGGTCTCGAGGCCTTCGGTTGCATTTCCTTCAGCGATGAGTGCGGCAGCTCGAAAGCCCCGTCCCTTGTTCAACATTGCAGGCATGGCCTTTTCGGACGCGAGAGCAATCAAGCGCTCGCTGTCGCGCCGAAGGGCGAGCCAGTCTTTGCACAAGTGGTAGTAGACGCACGTGTTGGCGAGAGCCAACACGATCGCGAAGGGCTGGCGCGTTTTCTCCGCAGATTCCAGACCCTGCCGGCACCGCCGGTACCCCTGCTCGGGGTAGCCCAGAATGAGCAACGTCCGGGCAAGGTAGAGGATCGGTCCGGCGTCGGCGATGTCCGCACCGAGCAGAGGGTCCAGGTCAGGTGCCCTTGTCGAGACCCGCTGCTCCAGGAAAGAGCGTGCGGTGGCAAAATCGCCCATCCAAAGGGCAACGAATCCGGCTGCGTCCGCTCCGATTGGGCCACCCTCGCCGTATGCGCGCGCCGCCGCGCGCATCAGCTCGTTGGCGACTTCGCGCGCGCGATCGAGCTCGGCGCGATTGTAGTAACAGAGAAACTCGCCGTAGCCGGCCCGGAGGTTCTCGTGCTCCGCTCCCGTTTGCCCTGCCAGGAATCGGGCGCGAGCATAAGCGGTGCCCGTTTCGACCGCCGCCGTGCCCCTAGCCGCCCGGAGCGCATCCCCGAGTGCAAGGCGGAGCCCGAGTTCAAATCGGTTGCGCTCCAAGCCTTCCGGCAGCGTTTCGAGAAGCGAGAGACCGTTATCGAGCTGGTCCAGCGCTTCCCTTGTCGCCGAGCGCATGATCGCCGTGCGTGCCGCAGCCTGATAATATGGCACTGCCTGCTCGACGAGCCCGGCTCTGCCGTAGTGGCCGGCGACGAGTTCGGGATGAGCTGTGGCAGTGTCCTTGAATCTGTTGACCAGCGCGTCGGCAATCGCGCCATGCAGTTCCCGGCAGCGGCTTTTGAGGAGCGATTCGTAGGCGGCGTCCTGAATCAGAGCGTGCTTGAAGATGTGTGCCGGGCTGGCCGCGGTGCCGCCGCTCAAGATTAGCTCGGCTCCGATCAGTTCCGAGAGCGCCGTCTCCAGTTCACCGGCAGGCATGTCGCTCACGCTCGCCAGCAGCGCAGGATCGAACTCCCGCCCAATCACGGCACCGACTTGCGCGGCATGCCTTGCGGAGGGCGGCAGGCGGTCGAGCCGAGCCATCAGTGCGTCCTGAAGTGTCACGGGAACCGTGACTGCAGGCAGAGATCCCAAAAGGTCGAAGTGATCTCCTGCGTCGACAAGGACGTTGAGATCGCGCATCGCCTTACTCAATTCCTCGATGAACAGCGGAATGCCGTCGGTGTGCGCGACGATCTCGTTCAAGACTTCCTGCGGAAGACGCTTGCCCGCAACGGCCTCGGCCACTGCGGCCGCCTCAATCGGATCGAGCCGTTCGAGCACGATCCAGTCAACGTGTGCGCCGCTCCAAGCCGGCTTGAACTCCGGCCGGAAAGTGACGAGCAGCAGCACTGGCAATTGGGCGATCCGATCGTTGATCCGATCGACCAGTTCCAGCGTCGTCGGGTCGAGCCATTGTGCGTCCTCGACGACCACGAGCAGCGGATGCCGCGTCGCGAGCCCCTCAAGCCAGTTCAGCAGCGCTGCAAACGTCATGGCCCTCCTCTGCTGAGGGGTCAGATCACGTAACGAATGCTGCTCGCCGGTTCGAACGCCGAGCAGATCGGCGATGACAGGGATGGCGCCGCTGGTATCGGACAAAGCCCTTCCTAGAAGAAGCTCGAGCTTCCTGAGCTGTGTTTCGTCCGGGTCAATGCTTGCAAACTCCGCGGAGCGCCGGATTTCCGAGATGACGGGCCGTAGCGCCGAGTTCGCGTAGTACGGCGAGGCGTCGAAATGGATTTCCTGGAGCCGGTCCCCTCTCAGTCGATCCCCGAGAAAGCGCACCAGTCTCGATTTTCCGATCCCGGGCTCCCCGGTTACGAGGACAACCTGGCCCATCGTTCGCCTGACCCGCCCCCAGCGCTCGAGCAGCAGATCGATCTCGCGGCCTCGGCCGACGAACGGCGTGAGCATCGTGCCGTGAAGTCCCTCGAACCGACTTTCACTGCGCCCGATGCCGTGGACCCGCCAGCGGGCTACCGAGGGGCCGATCCCCTTGATCGGCTGCCTTCCCAGGTCCTCCAGGTCGAAAATCCCTCCGACGAGGTGCCGGGTGGTTTCGGAAATCACAACCTGGTCCGGCCCTGCCGCCTGCTGCAGCCGTGCTGCGAGGTTCGGCGTCTCCCCGACGATCTCGTCCGGGCGCTCTGCCTGCCCTTCCCCTAGGCTTCCGATGACCACCAACCCTGTGGCAATGCCGATGCGTGCACGAAGGTGAGGAACCTCTTGCGTCTTGATTCCACCAGCTGCTGCCACAATGCGAAGGGCAGCCTTGACCGCCCGTTCAGCCGCGTCCTCCTGTGCCTTCGGCCAGCCGAAATATGCAAGAACGCCATCGCCGAAGAACTTGGCGACGTGCCCCCCGAAACGGTCCATTCCTTCGGTTACCGCGCTTCGGTAACGCCGCATCAGCGCCCGCAGTTCTTCGGGGTCGAGCTGATGGCTTAGCTCGGTCGACCCGACGAGGTCGACGAACATCACCGTGAGCTGCCGCCGCTCTGCCTCTGTCGGGGCGGATAAAGGCAGCGCCGTCTTCAGCGATGCGGATGCGCCAATGGGCGCCGACCTCGAAACCAGGGCCAGTGAGGCAATCGCATCGAGCAGCTTGCGCCGGTGACCGACGGAGGTCACGCCGATTCCCGTCAAATCTTCGGCCGTCAGGTGGGCAAGAACCTCTTCACTAATATCGTTGTCGCGGAAGGCCTTCTCGTATTGTCCCAGGCCGATACCGCGAAGCCAGGTGGCGACGTCCACGTTCCCCTCCTGTATGAAAGTACAATCATACACCAAAAGCCCATCATGGACGCGTGAAAACGGTCCGAGAAGAGTCGATTCGGCCTCAGCCTGAAGGTCCACTTTAATAGGACCAGAAATGTCGGGAAATGGTGGCGCAAATGTCCTTCCGGAACCGGAACTGATGACCCATTTCTGTCCTTCCGCCATATGGACTCGGATGTCCGGATCGGGTCACATCCAGACCACCCTTTGAGCGCTGCGTACGTCCGCTTCTGCACCTCGATGGCCGAAAACTGACAGTCCGCAGTCGGCCCCAATCGGGTCGTTCGGTGCATCGCCGCCCAGCGTCCGCGAGTGGCGCGTTTTGCCGTTTCGGAACGGGGTGGACCTGAGGCAGGATCGCCAATCAACCTAGGGTCAAAGTCGCACAAGATGCAGTCTGGACGGGTCCGGATGGGCCGGGAGCTGACCTGCAGCATTAGTCCAGAGGCGGTGCCTGGCAATTCGCGACTGCGGGTGCTGACCGAAAGGCGAGGGCAGGGCAGTTCTCGGTCGGACCCATGCTGATGGCTGCGCTCAAGGCCAATGGCATGACGGCAAGAATGACCGGGTAGGGCAGTAATGGTGGCCTTTTCGCATCCGCCCGCGCCATACAATTTGCCGGCTGCCGTTGCTGGACCGTCCATTGAGCACGGTCGACGGCGAGTGGCCTGTCGATCTGTCCTCGAGGGGCTGGCAACCCGGTCGTCGTGCACGATCAGAAGCTGCCGGCAAACGCCACCCGCTCGCGGGCTTGAAACCTTGGCCGGCAGGTGCCATATTTTTTGCACAGTAAATCCGTCAAGGAATATGACAAGAGAGACTCCATGGGGCAGCCGCTCAAGATGTCAGTGCAGAGTGAACCGCTGATTTTGTCCTATATGGACCGGGCCGGGAAAATTGCCGTCGACCAGGTGGCTGACGGCTTCGGAATGTCCAAGGGCCAATTGGCGGAGACGGCTGGCCTTGCCCGGGAAACTCTCTATCGGTCAGAGCGCAGCCGCACGGCCAAGACACAGGGCCGCCTACGAGAAATGCTCGAGATCATCAGCCGCGTGACGGATTGGGCGGGCGGCAAGGATCAGGCGATGGCCTGGTACCGAGCGCAGCCGCTGCCGGCCTTCGGTGGACGCACCGCTGAAGCCCTCGTGAAGGAAGGCAAGGCCGCTGCCGTTCGCGACTATCTCGACCACATGGCCCTGGGTGGCTTTGCTTGAGGTTTGTCGGAACCTGCTACAGGGCGCATGATCCACGTTGGGCATTCAAGCCGACTTCCGGTGATGGAGCGGCGATCAGGGGGGCCCGATTCAACCCCAAAGGTGTGCCGGCGCTTTATCTGGCGCTGACCGTCATGACGGCGGTCAAGGAAGCGAACCAGGGTTTCGCGCATCGGATCGACCCTTGCGTGCTGTGCTCTTACGAGGTGGACTGCGAGGACATCACTGATCTGAGGACCGAGCAGGGGAGGGGAGAATCTTCTGTCACGCTCGCGGACATGGCCTGCGCCTGGGCAACTGCCCTGAACGATGGAGAGCGCCCTGCATCCTGGTCGATCCATGACTTGCTGCGGCCTCAAGGCGTCGCCGGGGTTCTGGTGCCGAGTTTTGCTCCGGGCGCCGGGACGGAGGATCGCAATCTCGTGTTGTGGGACTGGGGCCCGGGTCTACCGCACAAGGTGAACGTGTTCGATCCGAGCGGTCGGCTGCCGAAGGACCAACTGTCTTGGCGATGAAAGGGCCGGAGTGAAGAGGCGGTCTGAACGACAGCAACCAATCTCCCTGGCGAAGATGCCAGGTCAAGGGGGAAGGCGCACGCGCGGATGTGACAGATGCGAACAACGCAGGGAGGGGGCTTTTGCATGCCTTAAAGGCCGGAAGCCTTGGTCAGATCGACCCGGAAGCGATCTCTGCGGCGCTGGTAGCGGCGGGTCTTTTGCACGGAACGTCCGCCGACCTCGGCCGACAAGGCATGCTCGGCGCGCAGGGCCGGAGCACTTTGGCCCTGCGGCTCAGACGAATGATCCGCGCCTGGTGATTGCCTTGCGCAGCGCGGCAAAGTCCGAAAGACCAGCCTCATTTAGGACGACGACTTCGCCGTCGATCATGGCATTCTCGACGTCCAGCGTTCGTGCCGCCGCAGTTAAGTCTCGGTATTTGGAGGTCCAGTCGAGTCCGCGGCGGGTGAAAATCCGCGCGCCGCCGTCGTCGATGATGATCTGGGAGCGGTAGCCGTCAAATTTGGCTTCATGCATCCAGTCATCGCCTTGGGGCGGCTTGGCGACCAAGTGGGCATCATCGGTGCAATGAACTCAAGCCGGCGGGCGCCGGCGCCTACAATTTTACGCGCCCGTTCGATTTAGGCGGCAGGCCTGCATTAGTCAGAGTGAACGGAACGTGATTCCGCAGGGCTGCAGCAACAAAATCCCGTTTCCGACGTTGCCACCGATCCGAAGCTCATCAGGAGAACGACATGGCCGACGACAAGAGCAAGCGTGACTTCCGCCACCGCGACCGTCTGTCCGCCGGTGACGACTACGAGATCGAATATTTTGCCCAGCAGAACGGCATCTCGGCAGACCAAGTCCGCCAGCTCATCAAAAACAAGGGCAACGACCGGGCCACTTTGGCAGAAGCCGCGAGAGCATTGCGGGAGTGGAGATGAGATACCGGACCAACAACGAAGGCACAGGGTACCGAGGCGGGGACCACGACCAGCCAACCAAGCCCGAGGCGGAGCATCTCGAGCATTGTCCAGTGTGCCGACAGGACTTCGACAAGCGCAATCTTGGCCAGGTGCTTCATCATGCCGAGCCAGAACATCAACCTTTATAGATTGTGAATTGAAAGCCGCGCCCCATGAGGAACGACGGGCCGATCGGTGCATCTTATACATGACAATTTCGGGTACAGATTTCGCATAGATTGGCAAATCCATGAGTGGCAATTTTCTGGTGATCGAACCTGAGGAAGGCATTGCCGTCCTCAAG
>SAQR01000122.1 GCA_004020365.1 Mesorhizobium sp. | reverse complement strand
GATCTCCCCCCAAGTGGGGGAGATGTCCGGCAGGACAGAGGGGGGCGCCTCGCTCAGTCCTCACAATACTACCGCCCTATCAGCAAATTCACGATGAGCTGCTGCAGATTGCCGCGTGGGGCGAATTCTACCTGGTCGAAATCGCGGCTTGCCTGCCGCTGCGCCTGGGAGAGTTCGGCAAGCCGCCTGGTCATTTCGGTCCTGATCTTTTTGCAGCCGGGATCGTCGGGGACGGACAGGCCGATGGTCGCCGTCTCGATCTTGCGGACCATGTCGACGATGATGTCGCCATGCACCTTCTCGTGGGCGGCAAGGCCAGCGGCAAAAACGTCCCAACTCTTCTGCACGGCGGCCGGCACCGGCCCGGACGTTTTGGGCAAGGTATAGGTTATGATCAGTTTTGGGCGCGCCGACACCAGCACGCAGGCATTGCCTTGCCGCTGATAGTCCCTGACCCAGGTCAGCTTGAAATTGGTATAGGCCATGGCGCGGACCCTGCTTTTGCCGATCGTCGGACCGCGCTCGCCCATCGACGCATGGAGCTGGGGACCGGTCTGCCCTGAAACGACGTAGGTCTCGACTTTTTCGACCGGCTTCCATCCCGCCTGCGCCGGCGATGCCAGCAGAATGGCCAGGAGCAGGTACGTCAGAACGGCTGTTTTCATGCGAATCCCTGTTTTCGTGCGAATCCTCGGGGGCGATGCCTTTTTGGTGCGCTGAGATCATCAATGCATGGCCGGAATGCGGTCAAGGCACCCATGCCAAGCTCGCCGTTCGCATTTCGCGTCGAAAGAACCAATCAACGGCGATGTGCCGCAAACTCTATCCGCTTGGCGGGCTCGTTTTGAAATCTTCTCTCTCATGAAATTCTATAAACTTAGTAGAGTTAATGAACACAAGCGTTTTGCGAGGAGCCCAAATGTCGAAAAATCTGGTGGTGGGGCTGTCGGGTAATCTGACCCGTCCGTCGAAGACCAAGGCGTTCATCAGCCACATCGTTGCGGAGGTGGCGAGCAGCACCGGTGCAGCCTCGACCGTTTTCGACATCGAGGATCTCGGTCGGTCCTTTCCGCTGGCAAGGCGCATTGGCGATCTGGATCCATTAGCCAGGAACATCATCGAGCGATTGCTGGGCGCCGACGTCCTGGTGGTTGGCTCGCCGACTTTCAAAGGCAGCTACACCGGGCTTTTCAAGCATTTCTTCGACCTGCTCGACCCGTCATCCCTGCGGGGAAAGCCGGTCATCCTTGCTGCAACCGGCGGCGGCGATCGTCATTCGCTGGTGGTCGAACATCAGCTGCGGCCGCTGTTCGGCTTCTTCGAGGCGCTGACCCTGCCAACCGCGATCTACGCCTCCGACAAGGACTTCGCCAACGGCGTGCTGGTGTCCGAAGCCATCCATGCTCGCGCCAGCCAAGCGGTCGCCGAAGCTTGCCGGGCGGTGCCACGCAGCGTCGGTCTTGCCGCCTGAATACGCAACCGGCCCCGTGTCCTCAATTCGCTTCCCGCACAGCTCAGAAGGAGTCCGCAATGATCAGACCCAGCAAGTCCAGGCAGATCAAGCTTGGTGCTTTCCTGCCCGGTGGCGGACAGCATATCGCTGCCTGGCGCCATCCTGACGCGCCGGCCGACGGCGCGACGAATTTCGAGTTCCACAGGCAGCTCGCGCTAACCGCCGAGCGCGGCCTGTTCGATGCCTATTTCCTCGCCGACAATCTGACCGTGGGCCTCGGCGCCCGCGAAGGCGGCAATGCCAAGATCGCCGGGTTCGAGCCGGTGACGCTGTTTGCCGCATTGGCGCCGCTCACCGCGCATCTGGGCTTCATCGCCACCGCCTCCACCACCTATGAGGAGCCCTATACGCTCGCCCGCAAGTTCGCCTCGCTCGACCTTTTGTCGAATGGCCGGGCCGGCTGGAATGTCGTGACTTCGGCGGGCGACGAGACCGCGCGCAATTTCAATCGCGAGACGCAGCCTGCCCACGCCGAGCGCTATGCCCGCGCGCATGAGCATGTCGAGACGGTCAAGGCGCTGTGGGACAGCTGGGAAGACGATGCCTTCATCCGCGACAAGACGTCGGGCCGCTTCTACGACAAGGACAAGCTTCACGACATCGACCACAAGGGCCGGCATTTCAGCGTCAAAGGTCCGCTCAATGTGCCGCGCCCGGTGCAGGGGCACCCGGTGGTGGTGCAGGCAGGGCAGTCGGAGGACGGCCGCAAGCTCGCCGCAAAATCGGCTGAAGTCATCTTCACCGCCCATCAGAATCTGGCCTCGGCGCAAGAATTCTACCGCGATATCAAGGCGCGCGTGGCGGCAGTCGGCCGCGATCCCGGGCAGGTGCTGATCATGCCGGGCGTAGCACCATTCGTCGGGCGCACCGAAGAGGAAGCCCGTGCCAAGTACCAGCAGCTGAACGAGCTGATCCTGCCCGAGGATGGCGTGGCCCTGCTCAACGGGCTGGCCGGCCAGACGCTCGACATCAGGGGCTATCCGCTCGACGGACCGCTGCCGCCGAGCCAGGAAACCGAAGGCATGAAAAGCCGCCAGGCACTGATCCGCCAGATCGCCGACGAGCATAACTTCACCATCCGCCAGCTCTACCAGTGGGTGGCGACGGCACGCGGCCACTACACCGTCATCGGCAGCGCGGCGAAGGTTGCCGATCAACTGGAGGAGTGGTTCGGCAACGACGCCGCCGACGGCTTCAACATCCTGCCGCCGTGGCTGCCTGGCGCGCTCGACGATTTCGTCGACCTGGTGATCCCCGAACTGCAGCGTCGCGGCCTGTTCCGCACCGCCTACGAAGGCAGGACGCTGCGCGAGAATCTCGGCCTCAGGCGGCCGGAAAATCCCTGGACCGCCGCCCGCTCGAAGGTGCTGGCCGCCGAATAGATTCTCTTGAAGCAAAGGGCAAGACGATGAGTTTGCAACACATCGAGCAGCGGGTCACGATCCCTGCACATGGCGGCGGAACCAGCCTTGGTGCCGATTTCCCGCGCCTGGCCAGCCGGGCTGTCGTCCGCTTCCTGTCCCGTTACGGTATCCTGATCGCCTTCCTCGCGACCTGGCAGGTGTCGAGCAGCGCGGGATGGGTCAACGCGGCGGTGCTGCCGCCGATCGACACGATCGTCACCGCATTGTGGAACGGTCTGGCCGGCGGCACCTTGCTTGGCGACATTGCCATCAGCTTGCAGCGCGCCGGCCTCGCCTTCGCGGCGGCGGTGGCGGTTGCCATCCCGCTCGGTCTGTTCATGGGCCAGGTGCGCGCCGTCGAAACCGCGCTCGACCCGATCCTGCAGGTTTTCCGGCAGACCTCGGCGCTGGCGCTCTACCCGGTGTTCATCCTGCTGCTCGGGCTGGGGGAGGCATCAAAGGTCTTCGTCATCTTCTGGGCGACGCTGTTTCCGCTCCTGCTCAACACCATCAGCGGCGTCAAGCAAGTCGATCCGAAACTGCTCGAAATGGCCCGGGTCTATGGCGCCACGCGGCTCACCGCGTTTCGCCGGGTCGTCCTTCCGGGGGCCGTCCCGTCGATCTTCGTCGGGCTGAGGCTAAGTGCGACCACTGCGCTCTTGTTGCTGATCGCTTCCGAAATGATCGGCGCCAACAAGGGCATCGGCTTCCAGGTGATGAACGCGCAGTACAACTTCCAGATCCCGCTGATGTTTGCAGCGATCGTCATCCTTGCCGGCCTCGGCCTGATCGCCAATCAGGCGCTGGTCAGCCTGCAGCGGCGGCTCTGCCGCTGGAGCAGTCCCATCGACTGACCAGCTTTTCACCATCCTCTCCAAAAGCACCATCCTCCAACAGGCCCCATCCTCCAAACAGGCCCCATTCTCCAAACAGGCCCATTCTCCAAACAGGAAAGACCGGACCATGCCAATCACTCGCCGATCCCTGCTTGCGGGCGCTCCCTTTGCCGCCGGCATCATCGCCTCCGGCCCGCCTCGCTTTGCCGTTGCGCAAGCTGCGCCGGTCACGTTGCGCTACCTCGCCAGCCGTGGCAGCATCTCGCCGCATGAGCTGGCGGACGAGCTCGGCTATTTCAAGGACGTCGGCGTCAAGCTTGAGAATGTCGGCTACTCCAGCGGCGGCCCGGAATCGCTGTTCGCGCTCGCCTCCGACAGCGTCGATCTCGGCTCGGCCGCGACCGCTGCGGTGATCAATTCGATCTCCGGCGGCAACGACTTCGTCGCTGCCTATCCAAGCAACGGCATCAACACCCAAGTGCGCAGCGTCTTCTACGTGCTGGAAGACAGTCCGATCAAATCGATTGCCGACATCGCCGGCAAGACCATTGCGGTCAACACGCTCGGCGCCCATCTCGACTACACCGTGCGCGAGGCGCTGCACCGCGTCGGCTTGCCGCCGGATGCCGCCAACCTCGTCGTCGTGCCCGGGCCGCAGCTTGAACAGACCTTGCGGTCACGCCAGGTCGATATCGCGGCACTGGGCTACTGGCAGGCGACCTTTGCCGGAGCGCTGGTCGACAAGGGCGGTGTGCGTGGCGTGTTCAACGACACCGACGTGCTGGGCGAACTGGCCGGCGGCTTCATTGTCCTGCGGCGCGACTTCATCGCGGCGCATCCGGTTGGCGCCCGCAATTTCGTCGAACAGTCGGCCCGCGCCGCCGACTGGTCGCGCCAGAACCCGAACGAGGCGCGCAAGGTGCTCGCGGAGATCCTCGATAAACGCGGCGAAAATGGCGAGCTGGCGCGCTACTGGACCGGCTTCGGCCTGCGCGACGGGGCGAAGGCCGACGATCGCGACATAGACTTCTGGGTCGGCGTGCTCGAGCGCGACGGCCGGCTGCCCAAGGGCAGGCTGAAAGCCGCGGATGTTCTTTACAGGCGCGGCGAAACGAAAACCAATTGACCGGGAGACGGCCATGGCCAGCACAAGCGGCGGCGAGGTCACGATACGTGACCTCTCCAAATCCTTCACCCTCGGCGGGCGCCCGCTTGCCGTGCTGAGGGCGCTCAACCTCGATATCCGCTCCGGCGAATGCCTCGTCATCGTCGGCGCCAGCGGATCGGGCAAGACCACGCTGCTGCGCATTCTTGCTGGTCTTGAGGCCGCCGACAGCGGCGGTGTCGCGATCGACGGCAGCCCGGTCCATGGCGTCGGCGCCGAGCGCGCGGTCATCTTCCAGGAACCGCGCCTGCTGCCCTGGCTGACGGTGCTCGGCAACGTCGCCTTTGGCCTCGAAGTGCGGGGCATGCCCAAGGCCGAGGCCGAGGACAAGGCCCGCTTCTATACCGCGCTTGTCGGTCTGGCCGAATTCAGCGATGCCTATCCCAGACAGCTATCGGGCGGCATGGCGCAGCGCGTCGGCATTGCCCGGGCCTTGACCGTGCAACCTGAAATCCTGTTGCTCGACGAGCCGCTAGGCGCGCTCGACGCCATGACCAAGATCGGCATGCAGGAGGAACTGGCGCGCATCTGGAGCGAGGAGAACGTCACCATGGTCATGGTCACCCATGATCTGGAAGAAGCGATCTATCTTGCCGACAGGGTGCTGATCCTGCCCAGGGAGAAGGGCGGCACAGCAAGGCTGGTCGAGGTTGAACTGCCGCGCCCCCGCGATCGCAGCGAGAGCCGGTTCGTGCGCTACCGCGAAGAACTGCTGCGCGAGTTTGGCTTGCACTGAGACGTCGGGCGAAAAAGCGCGTCTTGCGCCGCCCTTACATCTCCGCCGCCACCTTCGAGAACAGCGCGCGCTCGATCGGCGGCTCCAGCGTTGCCGCAAAGGGCGTTGCAAGGTGGTGGCGGTCGCGGAAGGCCAGCATGCCGTCGATGAACACATGGCAGGTGGTCTGATCGCAAAAGCGGTTCGTCATGTCGAGATAGGTGGCGTTCGGAATGCCGCGCACGATGTCGCGCTCTTCCTTGGCGATGTCGTCATTGGCGGCCATCACCCTCTGCGTGTCGCATGCGGCCGGCGTCTGGCCGCGCCACAGGGCGCGTGCCACGCATTTGTCGGCATAGCTGCTATTGAAGGGCACGTCTCTGATGACCGCGACCCTGATCCCGGCCTGACTGAACGCCCCCAGGGTCCAGCGCAGGCCGCTCCGCCACTCCTCGCTCCAATTGGCGTGCTTCAATTTATCGGGCGATTCCCGCATCATATTACCGATCGAGAATTCCGAGATCACCACCAGGCTCGGTTGCAGGGCAATGATGTCCCTGATCGACTGCTCGCGCCATTGGTCGCATTCGGTGTAGTCGCGCTTCAGCCGCGAGTTCCAGGTCGTCACCCGCGAGGCGCGGCAGGAGGATTTCAGATAGGTGACGACCCGATAGTTGTTCTTGCTGGCCGCCTCGATCAGCGGCGTCGACCAGTGGTCGGCATGCGAATCGCCGAATAGCACCACCGAGTGCTCGGCATCTTTCGCGCCAAACACGCAAGGGTTCGGCTTGATGGTTTCCAGATCGAGCACGCAGCCGGCGTTGGTCGCGCGCACCGTGGAACTCTGCGCCGCGCTGCTTGCGATGACGCGCTGTTCGGGGCTGAGATTGTGCTCGGCAAAGCGCGCATTGCCATAGGCCACGACCACGCCCGCACCGGTCAGCATGACAGCGGGAACGAGCGCCCGCGCCGCTCCCGCCATCAGCCAGCTGTTGCGGCGAATTGGGTTTTCGATCCAGTGGTAGGTGAAGATCGACAGCGCCAGCGTCAATGCCGCGCAGGCAAGCCGCCCCGGCCAGGAGAGGTCGGGCACCATTATCGTCGCATAGACGATGACCGGCCAGTGCCAGAGATAGAGCGAGTAGGAAAGCTTGCCAAGCCACTGCATGGGCGACAGCGACAGCACGCTGATCGGTAGGTTCTGCGCCGCGCTCCGGCTTGCACCGGTGCCGCTGAGCAACACCAGCACGGTGCCGGCGACCGGCACCAGCGCAATCACTCCGGGGAAGGGGGAATCCTCGCTCACCATGAGATAGGCGCCGGCGATCAGCGCCAGGCCGAGCCATGACTGCGCTGCGCTGAGCCGCGGCCGGTCCCGCCAGAATTTTGCCGGGGCCATCGTCGCCAGGCCGCCGGCGGCGAACTCCCAGGCCCTGAGCGGCGAGAAATAGAAGGCCCAGGGCTGCGACACGGTGGTGAGCCAGGCGCAGACGGCGAACGACACCGCGCCGGTGAGGCCGATCACCAGGATCGCAGTGCGCTTGCCCGGGCGCAGCCATGCAGCCAGCAGAAGCAGCCCCGGCCATACGAAATAGAACTGCTCCTCGACCGAGAGCG
>SAQR01000121.1 GCA_004020365.1 Mesorhizobium sp. | reverse complement strand
CTCCCCCACTTGGGGGGAGATTCGCTGTTTCAGCGCCCCGCTCGTTCCTGCGGCGTTGGAGATTAGCGAAAACCGGCGTGACGACCGATCTCCCCCCAAGTGGGGGAGATGCCAATTTTTTGGCAAAGAGGGCAGGACAGAGGGGGGCGCTGTCCCGCCGGCGTTCAACAGGCTATCCACAGTTGCAACGCTCGCAGGAGTGGCGAGGGCTTACTTCACCGCGCCTGCGGTCATGCCCATGATCAAATAGCGCTCCAGCGCGATGCCGATGACGGCGAGCGGCGTGATCGCGGCGGTGGCGAGGGCGGCCATCGACCACCAGTTGATGCCCTGCGAGCCGGTCTGGCTCGCCACCATGACCGGAATGGTCTTGGCGTCGGTCGAGGTCAGCAGTGCGGCAAAGAAATACTCGTTCCAGCACAGCACCATCGCCAGGATGAAGGCGGCGACCATGCCCGGCAGGGCGATCGGCATGACGATGCGGAAGAAGGCGCCCCAGATCGACAGGCCGTCGACGAGGGCTGCTTCCTCCAGTTCGACCGGGATCGAGTTGAACTGGTCGCGCATGATCCAGATGACGATCGGCAGCACCATCAGCGTGTAGAGCAGGATCAGCCCGATGCGCGTGTCGAGCATGCCGACTTCCCGGTACAGCACGAGAAAGGGCAGTGCGAGCACCACCGGCGGCAGGATCAACTGGGACAGGAAAAAGAAGGAGATGTCCTCGTTCTTGAACCAGGCGAAGTGATAGCGGAAGCGGGTGAGGCCGTAGGCGGCGAGGCTGCCGATGACGATGGCCAAGCTCGACGCGCCGACCGAGGTGATGACCGAATTCATGAAGCGCTTGATGAACTCGTCGCGCACCGTCGAGGTCCGGAAGATCGCGTCCGGCGACAGGCCGAGCGAGCGCCAGCCCTTCCAGTCCGGCCGGAAGTCGACGAACGGGACGAGGTGGCCCTGGGTGACGTCGACCGCGGTCTTGAACGAGGTTGTTATCGTCCAGTAGATCGGGAACAGGCAAATGAAGGCCCAAAACACCAGCGCACCATAGATGAAGACGCGGTTGGCCAAAAAGCTCGCCGGCGAGCGGATTTCGGAAGCGGCATAGTCGGTGGTCTGGACGCTCATCTGGCCGCCTGTCAATTGACGTTTCGCACGAAGCGGTTGGCGAATTTCAACAGCCACGTCACGAACACGATGATGATGATCAAATAGGCCATTGCCAGCATGGTGCCGTAGCCGACATTCGAGCGGTCGCGATACTCGCGATAGATGAAGCTCGACACCGAATCGGTCGCGCCGCCCGGGCCGCCCGCAGTGACGGTGATGATGATGTCGGCTAGCTTCAGCTTGAAGATGATGCGCAGGATGATCGCCGTCACCGATACCGGCAGCATCAGCGGAAACGTGACCTGCCAGAACGTCTGCCAGGCATTGGCGCCGTCGACCCTGGCCGCCTCAAGCACCTCGCGTGACATCGCCTGAAGGCCGGCGAGCAGCATGATCATCATGAACGGGATGAACGTCCAGGCATCGAGCACCATGATCGAGATGCGGGCGGTGATCGGGTTTGAGAAGAAGGCGGGGTTTTCCCAGCCGAGCTGGCGCGCCAGCGCCGCCGCCGGCCCGAAGCGGTATTCCATCAGCGATTTGCCGATCATCCACGACACCGCGACCGGTGACAGCATCAACGGCATGAGGAAGACGACGCGGAAGAATTTGCGTGCGCGGATCTGTGCATTGAGCAGCAAAGCGAGGCCAAAGGCGATGACGTATTCGACCAGCACCGCGAGCACATAGAGCACCATGTTGAACAGCGCGTTGCGGTAATAGGGATCGGCCAGCATCTGCCAGAAATTGTCGAGCCCGTTGAACTTGCGGCCGGAGAAGGAACTGAGGTTCCAGTCGGTCAGTGCAATGTAGAAGCCGAACAGCGTCGGGAAGATCACCATGGCGATGGTGAACAGCAGCGCCGGCAGCAGGAACAGCGCGCGCTGGCCGTCTTCGCCGCGCGTCAGCACCTGGCCGATGCCGAGCGCTACCCCCCACAGCACATAGGCATAGACGACCGGCCGCCAGGTCTCGAAGCCGATGGTGTTGACCTCTGTCTTGTAAAGGATCTGGATGGCGATCACTGCCAGCAGGCCGAGCGTCGCTGCGGCCATCAACGCCCGGCCGAGCCGCTTGCGGCCCGGCGGTATCAGATCGGCTGGAGCGGCGTTTGCCGGCCACGCACTGGTGGGCAAGGTCTGGTCAGCCACGCTTCTCGTCCGTTCACTGAAGGCTGCTATGACCGGCTGGCCGGTCAAGCTGTTATGACCGGCTGGCGGTCAAGCTGCAGTCCGGCGGCTTGCGTCGCCGGACCACGGTTCCCAAAATCTCAGCCTACATGCCGAGCGAGGCCTTGTAGAGCTTGACCTGGTTTTCGCGGCCGATCTGGTCGGTCAGCTTCTCCCAGGCGGCCGCAATGGCGTCGGCTCCTTCCTGCGCCGTCATCTTGCCGGCAAATGTGTTGGCCAGGATGTCCTCGGCGGCGCTGTAATATTGGAAGATGCCGGGGATGCGCGGCTCGATCGCGGCGTTCGGATGGTTGTAGCTGTCCGCCTCCGACTTCAGATACGAGGTGATGAACGCCTCGTCGTAGCCGGCCGCCACCCATTCCGGAATATCGAAATGCGAGTTGCGGTAGGGCTGGAATCCGGACGGGTACATCGCCGTCCAGATCGACAGGTCCTTGCCGCCGAGATGGGCCGCGGCCGACCATGCCGCCTTCTTCTTCTTTTCGTCGCTGTCGACGCGAGCCATGACGTAGACGCCCCAGCCGAGATAGGCGCAGTTCGGCGCATGGTTCGGGCCGCTGGCGAGCTTGTCCCATTGGCCGGTCTTGGCATTGTAGACGTCGTCCGAGCCAGGCAGGATCGAGAAGCCGGTGACGTCGCCGACCACAGAACTGTCGTTGGTCTTGACGTTGGAGCCGACGTCGCCCCACCAGGTGATCATCGAACCGGTGCCGGCCAGGAACTGCTGGAAGGCGGTGGTGTTCGGGTCGGCGTTGATCTGGTCGGCAGGCTGCGACGGCAGCGCGTCGATCACATCCTGGATCGCCCGCACCCAGGCCGGATTGTTGATGCGCGGCTTCATCGTATCGGCATCGAACAGCCAGGCCTTGTCGTCGGGATGCTTGGCATAGGCGGTGGCGCGGCTGCCGAGGAAATAGAAGCCGAAGCCGCCCCACGCCTTGGGCGCGTCGAGATAGCCGAAGACGTCCTGGCCCTGGAACTGCTTGCCCTTGAGGAATTTCGTCACCGCCTGCACCTGCTGCCAGGTCTTCGGCACGCCCCATTCACCGCCACCGCCGCTGTCCTTCCACGCCTTGGCGAGGTCGGCATCGGCAAACACGTCAGTGCGGTAGTTGAAGTTGTGCGCGTCGCCGTCGACGGTCACGCGGTACTGCTTGCCGTCCCAGGTGCCGACCGGTGGCTGCAGATAGGCCACGACGTCCTTCATGTCGATCTGGTCCTTGACCCAGTCCGGCATTTCGGAAGTGAGGCCCTTGCCGCAGACGTCGCCTTCGAACGGCGCGCCCATCTCGATGATGTCGAAATCGACGGTGCCGGTGGCGATCGACTGCTGCAGGCGGGCATTATAGTCCGCCTGCGCCAAGTCGATCCAGTTGATCTTGGCGCCGGTATAGGTCTCCCACGGCTTCAGGAAGCCGCGAAACAGCACATTGTGCAGGTTCTGGTTGTTGAGCCCCATGAAGGTGAGCTGGACACCGGCGAATTCGCCTTCCTTGACGTTGGCCTTGGTCGCCTCCATGCAAAGCTCGCCGACCTGCTGGAAGTCGGCATCGGTCGGCTGGCCCTTGCCGACACCGGGGATCTGCAGGATCTGCGCGCGCAATTCGCTTGCGGCGGAGGCCGGGCGCGTCAGCGCGCCAAGCCCAGCGCCGGATGCCGCTGCGACCGCGGCCATGCTGGCCGCGCCCTTGAGGACATCGCGGCGGGTGGCTCCCGCGCGGACAAGTTGATTGTAAAGGCTGACTTTCATTTCGTTCCTCCCAGAATCTCGTGATGATTGAGAATCTCAATGGAGATTCTCAACGGTGATTGTTCGGGTGTTTGGAGCGCTGGACGTGTTCCCCAACAACAGCGGCTCCTCAAGTTTTCCTCCCGCGACGCTTCGATTTCCGTGGTCCGGACCAGCGTGCCGGCGCGCCCGGAACAGGGTCAAAACCCGAGCCCTTTCACTATTCTCACAACCAAGTGCCGTGTCAAACGACAATGAGGTTTTTTATCTATAAAAGACTGACTTGCCCTCGCCGTTTGCGTTGTTTAGCTTCACCGCCACGAAAGGGGGGCCGATGGCTCAAGTCGCGATCAGCAATGTGGCCAAGGCGTTCGGAACCGTCAAGGTTCTGCACGGTGTCAGCGTCGACATCGCCGACGGGCAGTTCGTGGTGCTGGTCGGCCCTTCGGGGTGCGGCAAGTCCACGCTGCTCAGGATGGTGGCGGGGCTGGAGACCGTTTCCGGCGGCACGATCGCCATCGGCGACCGTGTCGTCAACCATCTGCCGCCGGCCAAGCGCGACATCGCCATGGTGTTCCAGAACTACGCGCTCTATCCGCACAAGACGGTCGAGCAGAACATGGCCTTTGCGCTGAAGCTGCGCAAGACCGATCCGGCCGATGTCGCCGAGCGGGTCAAGCGCGCCGCCGATATCCTCGACCTCAATCCCTATCTCAAGCGCTATCCGCGCCAGCTTTCCGGCGGCCAGCGCCAGCGCGTCGCCATGGGCCGCGCCATCGTGCGCAATCCGCAGGTGTTTTTGTTCGACGAGCCGCTGTCTAACCTCGACGCCAAGCTTCGCGTCCAGATGCGCACCGAGATCAAGGAACTGCACCAGCGCCTGAAGACCACCACCATCTATGTCACGCACGACCAGATCGAGGCCATGACCATGGCCGACAAGATCGTCGTGATGCGTGACGGCCGCATCGAGCAGATCGGCGCGCCGCTGGAACTGTTCGACCGGCCGGCCAATCTGTTCGTCGCCGGCTTCATCGGCTCGCCATCGATGAACCTGCTCAAGGGCGTGGTGCGCAAGGGCGACAAATCCATCGTCGAGATCGCCGGGACGCCGTTCCCGATGGCGGCGAACAGCAAGCTGGAGGACGGGCGCAATGTCGTCTACGGCGTCCGGCCCGAGCATCTCGAAATCCACCCCGACGGCGTGCCGGCGAAGATCTCCGTCGTCGAGCCGACCGGTTCCGAGACGCTGGTGTTTCTGCGTTTCGGCGAGGGCGAGATGGTGGCGCTGTTCCGTGAGCGCCACGACTTCAAGCCGGGCGACACGCTGCATCTGAAACCGCGGCTCGACCAGGTCCATCTCTTCGACGCAGAGACCGGCAATCGTCTTTAAACACTTTGAATTGTGCATGATCTTGTCCGAAGCCGACAACACTTCGGGATCATGCGCTAGGCTTCGCATCAAAAAAGCCCGTTCGGGAGGAAACTATGCTCAAAGGGATCAATCCGCTGCTCAATGCCGACGTGCTTCAGGCGTTGCGGGCGATGGGCCATGGCGACGATTTGATCATCGCCGACACCAACTTCCCCTCCGATTCGGTCGCCCGCCAGACCGTGCTCGGCCGGCTGCTGCGCATCGATGCGCCGGCCGCTGATGTGGTCAAGGCGGTGCTGTCGCTCTATCCGCTGGACAGTTTCGTCGACGATGCCGCCGCGCGCATGGAGATCGTCGGCAAGCCGGACGAGATTCCCGCCGTGCAGCAAGAAGTGCAAAGCGAGATCGATGCTGCGGAGGGCAAGGCCTGGCCGATGATTTCGGTCGAGCGCTACGCCTTCTACGAACGCGCCAAAAAGGCCTATTGTGTCATCCAGACCGGCGAGCGCCGCTTCTATGGCTGTTTTGCCTTTCGCAAGGGCGTCGTTCCGCCGGATGCGGAGTAGCGGGATGGCGAGTAGCGGGATGCCGGGCAAGCCTGTCGTCATATTGGGGGTCTTCGTCGCCGACACCGCCTACCGGGCCGCGCGCCAGCCGCGCATGGGCGAGACGCTCCTCGGTACATCCTTCACCCTCGGCCCGGGCGGCAAAGGCTCCAACCAGGCGGTTGCGGCCGGGCGTCTCGGCGCCGACATCACCTTTCTGACGCGCCTCGGCGTCGATCCCTTTGCCGATATGGCCAGGCAGACCTGGACGCAGGCCGGGGTGAAGAGCGCCGTCATCGAAACGCCGGAAAGCTATACGGGTGCGGCCTATATCTTTGTCGACGAAACGACCGGCAACAACGCCATCATCGTCAGCCCCGGTGCGGCCATGCTGATTTCACCCGACGATATCGAGGCCCATGCCGGCCTGATCCGCTCGGCCAGCGTTTTCGTCACCCAGCTCGAACAGCCGATCGAGGCGGCGATGCGGGCGCTGGAGATCGCGCGCGGGGCAGGGGTGACGACCATCCTCAATCCGGCGCCGGCGGCAAAGCTTCCGGATCGAATCTACACGCTTTGCGACTATGTCACACCCAACGAGACCGAGGCCGAGGAACTGACCGGCATCAAGGTGTCGTCCATCGACGACGCCCGCCGCGCCGCCGATCGTTTGCTTGGAAAGGGCGTCGGCGCCGTCATCGTGACGCTCGGCGAACAGGGCGCGCTGTTGCATACCGGCAGCCGCTCCGACCATCTCGGCGCGATCAATGCCGGTCCCGTGATCGAGACCACCGGCGCCGGCGACGCCTTCAATGGCGGCTTGGCCGCCGCACTTGCAAGAGGCGTGGACCCGCTGCAAGCGGTCCGCTTCGCCTGCGCCGTCGCCGGCATTTCGGTGACGCGACCGGGTACGGCGCCGTCGATGCCGACGCTGCAAGAGGTCGAGGCGCTGCTCGCCGAGGCCGAAGCTGCTGATCTCCCCCCTTGAGGGGGAGATGTCGCCGAAGACGACAGAGGGGGTCGCCGCGCGTAAAGCGCCAACTTCCACTGTCGCAAGAGAGAAGGCCGCGCCCAGTCGAACCGACCCCCTCTGCCCTGCCGGGCATCTCCCCCTCAAGGGGGGAGATTGGCCGTCATCGGCGCCTTCACCAACAACCAGCGTTGCAACTCGCCAGGAACCATGTCGGCAGCAGCGGGTTTGGGCTGGATGCCGACATCTCCAAAGGAGCATCCGATGACACTTGCAAGCAAAACCACAGCAGTCGCCGCGGCGTTGGCTATGCTGGCTTCGCCGGCACTATCCCAGACCAGCCCACCTGCGCCCGCCGCACCTGCACAAGGTTCGCAGCCGTCGCCGAGCGGGCCAACCGAAGACTCCATGCGCCAAATGATGCGTGAGATGATGACCGAGATGCTGGAGGAGAGAATGCAGGATCGCCGCCCCCGCGCAGAACGACGAGGTGGCGATCGTTGGCATCGCGATTTCCGAAGGTCTGACGGGCGCCATATGGGACGCGGGATGATGCATGGCGCACGGATGCGAATGATGTTCGCCATAGTCGACGCCGACGGCGATGGCGCGCTTTCTCAAACCGAGGTTCAGGATTTTGTCGATCGGATATTTAATGCCGTCGACGAGAACACCGATAACAGCATCGACAGGGAGGAAATCCGATCCTTCTTCCACGGAGGTGCCGACGACACGGGTGAATAAATCCGCAGGTGAAACCGCTGCAGGCGGTCCGCTTCGCGCGTTACTTCAGCCGAGGAATGCAGCGGGTCAGAATAGAAAGCGCTCCGTAGCGATCCTTGGCGCCCCCCTCTGTCCTGCCGGACATCTCCCCCACTTGGGGG
>SAQR01000120.1 GCA_004020365.1 Mesorhizobium sp. | reverse complement strand
GTCCAACCGCTACATCGCCGACCGCTTCCTGCCGGACAAGGCGATCGACCTTGTCGACGAGGCCGCGTCGCGGCTGCGGATGCAGGTCGATTCGAAGCCGGAAGCGCTGGACGAGATCGACCGCCGCATCATGCAGCTCAAGATCGAGCGTGAGGCGCTGAAGGTCGAGAAGGACGACGCGTCGAAGGACCGGCTCGCCCGCCTCGAAAAGGACCTTTCCGCCCTGGAAGAGGAATCGGCCGAACTGACCTCGAAGTGGCAGGCCGAGAAGCAGAAGCTCGGGCTCGCCGCCGACCTGAAGAAACAGCTCGACGAGGCGCGCAACGAACTCGCCATCGCCCAGCGCAAGGGCGAATTCCAGCGCGCCGGCGAGCTTGCCTATGGCAAGATTCCGGAGCTCGAAAAGAAGCTGACGCAGGCCGAGGCGCAAGATGGCAAGGTCGGCATGGTTGAAGAGGTGGTCACCGCCGATCACGTCGCCCACATCGTGTCGCGCTGGACCGGCATTCCGGTCGACAAGATGCTGCAAGGCGAGCGTGACAAGCTGCTGCGCATGGAAGACGAGATCGGCAAGCGCGTCGTCGGCCAGGGCGAGGCGGTGCAGGCCGTGTCGAAAGCCGTGCGCCGTGCCCGCGCCGGTCTGCAGGATCCGAACCGGCCGATCGGTTCGTTCATGTTCCTCGGGCCGACGGGCGTCGGCAAGACCGAACTGACCAAGGCGCTTGCCAGCTTCCTGTTCGACGACGAGAGCGCCATGGTGCGCATCGACATGTCGGAATACATGGAGAAGCACGCGGTCGCCCGGCTGATCGGCGCGCCTCCCGGCTATGTCGGCTATGAAGAGGGCGGCGCGCTGACCGAAGCGGTGCGACGCCGGCCCTACCAGGTCGTGCTGTTCGACGAGATCGAGAAAGCGCATCCGGACGTGTTCAACGTGCTGCTGCAGGTGCTCGATGACGGCCGCCTGACCGACGGGCAGGGCCGCACGGTCGATTTCCGCAACACGCTGATCATCATGACGTCGAACCTCGGCGCCGAATATCTGGTCAATCTCAGCGAGAACCAGGACGTCGATGTCGTGCGCGACGAGGTGATGAGCGTCGTCAGAGCGTCGTTCCGGCCGGAGTTCCTCAACCGCGTCGACGAGGTGATCCTGTTCCACCGGCTGCGCCGGCAGGATATGGGCCGCATCGTCGAGATCCAGCTCAAGCGGCTGGAAAGCCTGCTCGTCGATCGCAAGATCACGCTTTCGCTGGACCAGGAGGCGATCGACTGGCTGGCGGCCAAGGGCTACGATCCGGCCTATGGCGCGCGGCCGCTGAAGCGGGTGATGCAGAAGGACCTTCAGGATCCGCTGGCGGAGAAGATCCTGCTCGGCGACATCCTCGACAGTTCGACCGTCAAGGTCACCGCAGGTTCCGACCGGTTGAACTTCCGGTCGAAGCCGACGGTCGTGGCGACCGAGGCGGCGGCCTGATTTTCGAGGCCGCCACATAATCAAAACATAAAACGGTGGGGCGCAGATGACGTTGGACGACTACAACAGCTTCTGCGCCTCGCTGCCTGCGGCGACCCATGTCGTCCAGTGGGGCGGCGCCCATGTCTGGAAGGTCGGAGCCAAGGTCTTTGCGATCGGCGGCTGGAGCGAGGGCAAGGAGCCGTTCGTCACCTTCAAATGCTCCGACATCGCTTTTGACATCTTGAAGGAACAGCCGGGCCTTCGGCCCGCGCCCTATCTTGCCTCACGCGGCATGAAATGGATCCAGCGCCAGACCAGCCAAAGCATGGACGATGACGCGCTGAAGGACTATCTGCGCGAAAGCCACCGCCTTGTCGTGCTCAAGCTGACCAAGCAGGCGCGCAAGGAATTGGGATTCGCCGCCAGCTAGTGTTCTTGCTCCAGACCGCCAGAAATCCGCCATCTTCATGCCCGGTTCATGTTGGAACCTTATGGTTGGCAACTGATTTGCTGGCGAACCGGTTCGCCTGCCGCAAAGGCCCGAAAATCGAATTGGATTTTCGCAAAGCATGATGCGGAGATTTTTAAGTGTTAGAGCGTCCCTGCGCGTCCGAAGGGACGCGCGGCGCTCTGAAGAGACATCGCCGGGCGGCGGCAATTACGGACCGGAGAATTTGGCCAACATGTTCCGCACGATCTTCACCCTTTCGGCGCTCGCCGCCGGGCTGCTCTCTTCGAGCGTAATGGCCGCGCCGACGGAGGACATCGCGCCGCGACCTGACGCCCGCGCCGCGGATGCCAGAGCCGCGGATCGCGATACTGTGCTGGTCGCCCAGAACGACGATTTTGACGTCTACTACGACGGCAGAGGAAACCGCGTCATCGTCGATACGGAAACCGGCCAGGTCCTCGCCATCCAGCCGCCACAGACCAGGTTCGACCGCCGCGCGCTGCGCCGCGAGCGCTTGCGCAATCTCGGACCGGTCGAGGACGATCGCTATTATCTCGACGATCCGGAGGACATGGCGCGCTTGCGCCGCAGGCAATTGGAAGAGGAAGGCCTGATCGTCATACCGCCGGTCGACGAAGTTGATCCCTACGGCGATCCGGTGGACGCTTTTCCCGAAGCACCGCTAGATGGCGGCAACTATGGCAATAATTATCCGCGCACCATCAAGCGCCAGCCGCTCAACGAGGCTGCGATCGAACCGGTCGAGCCGACGGCGCCGGGCGATCAGGCGGCACTGCCGCCAAAGATCGACGGCAAGATTGTCGTCGATCCATCGCTTTCACTCGGCGCACGCCAGGAGGTCGCGGCGCTGCAAGTGCTGCTCGACCGCGCCGGCGCTTCGCCCGGCGTCGTCGACGGGCGCTTCGGCTCGAATGTCGACAAGGCGCTCGCCGCCTACAACGAGATCACCGGCAGCAATCTGCGGTCGACCGATGTGGTCGGCATCCAGGCGGCCCTTGAGCAATCCGGCGGTGATGCCTTCGCCTCCTACAACATCACGCCCGAGGATGCGGCCGGCCCCTATGTCGCCTCGGTGCCTGAAGACTACGGCCAGAAGGCGCAGCTCGAACGGCTGAGCTACACCTCCGTCACCGAAGCGCTGGCCGAGCGGTTCCACATGGACGAGAACTATCTGAAGGCGCTCAATCCGGAAGCTAATTTCAACCGTCCCGGCACGATCATCAAGGTCGCCAATTTCGGCAGGCTGGTGGCCACGCCGGTGGCACGCATCATCGCCGACAAGGTCAAGAAGCAGGTCCGCGCCTATGACGCGTCAGGCAAGCTGATCGCGGCCTATCCAGCCACCATCGGCTCGGCGGACACGCCTTCACCCACCGGCACGCATGCTGTGTCGCGGGTCGCTCTCGACCCGAACTACACCTACAATCCGAACATCAATTTCAGGCAGGGCGAAAACAATAAGATCCTGACCATCCCGCCGGGCCCGAACGGCCCCGTCGGCTCGGTCTGGATTGCGCTGGACAAGCCGACCTACGGCATTCACGGCACGCCTGACCCCTCCAAGATCGGCAAAACCGAAAGCCATGGCTGCGTGCGACTGACCAATTGGGACGCGCGCGAACTGGCAAAAATCGTCTCGCCGGGCGTCACGGTGGAATTCATCGACTGAGCGCCCTATCGCAATCATCGCGCAGCCCTGGGTCAACCCGGGAGCAGGTTTAGGGCGGCGTATTAATCAGCCGATGATCCTTGGCAAGCGAAGGAGCCGCGATCCGGCGGCATAGAAGTCCCGATCCTGTTCTGGTTTCAACGACAGCAACCCTCTGGCCGGTTGTTGCCAGCGCATAGCAGGTCTAATCAGGCCTCATGCGTTCTCCATGCGAAGTCGGCGCCGACGCCGTCCCCCTGGCCAGGCCGCTGCCGGCCGATACGTTTTGCCCGCAATCGCGGCGCAGGTTCGTGCTGATCGCGGCGATCCTGGCTTCCGCGCTCGGCTTCATCGACGGCTCGATCCTGGCCATCGCCACGCCGGCGATCCGCGTCGATCTTGGCGCCAGTTTCGCCGAGGCGCAGTGGATTTCAAACGCCTATGCGTTGACGCTTTCGGCACTCATCCTTGTTGGCGGCGCCGCCGGCGACCGTTTTGGCCTGCGGCATGCTTTCGTGGCAGGCATCGCGCTGTTCATTGCCGCCTCGCTTGCCTGCGCGGTGGCGCCGAACCCGCCAATGCTCATTGCGTTTCGCGCCATTCAGGGCATCGGTGCTGCCATCATGGTGCCAGGCAGCCTCGCTATTATCGCCAAGGCCTATCCGAAGAAGGAGCGCGGCAGGGCGATCGGCATCTGGGCGGCGGCCTCGGCGCTGACCATGGCGCTTGGCCCGGTGCTGGGCGGCGTTGTCTTGTCGGCCTTCGGCGACGGCATCTGGCGGGTGATCTTCGCGGTCAATCTGCCGCTTGGTCTTGTTTCGATCTATCTTCTGCTCGCCAAGGTCCCGGCCGACGCACCGACCGAAAAGCGCAGCCTCGATCTCGGCGGCGCCGCACTCGCCACCTTGGCGTTCGGAGCGCTTGCCTACGGCTTGACTTCGATGAGCGCAGAGGGCGAGGGGCAAATGTCCGGCCCGAGCATCGCCGCCGGCGCGGTACTGCTCATCGTGTTCATTGTCTTCGAGCGCCGGCAGCGCGAACCGATGATCGATCTCTCGCTGTTTCGGGTCGGCGCGTTCGCCGGCGCCAATGTGGCGACCTTCTTCCTCTATTTCGCACTGTCGGCCAACCTGTTCTATCTGCCGATGCTGCTCATCGCCGGATGGAGGCTGAGCGCCGCCGAGGTCGGCTTCATCTTCCTGCCGCTGTCGGTCTTGATCGCGCTGTTGTCGGGGCCGGTCGGCCAGTGGTCCGACCGGATCGGTCCGCGTTTTCCGATCGCCAGCGGCAGTCTCGTCGTCGCTGTCGCCTTTGCCGGGCTTGCCTTGCTGGCCTGTGCCGGCATCCACAGTTTCTGGTGGGGCGTGTTTCCGCTGATGGCGCTGATGGGGGTCGGCATGGCGCTGGTGGTGTCGCCGCTGTCGACGGCGGTGATGACGGCGGTCGAGGACAAGGATACCGGTGCTGCCTCGGGAATCAACAATGCCGTCTCGCGCATTGGCGGCCTTATCGCAGTGGCGGCGATGGGGTCACTGGTGGCCTGGGTCTATGCGGCAGCGCTGAACAGCGGTGCCGCATCCGGCATTCCGGGTTTCGGCGAACCGGCGCCGGCAGGCCTAGCGCCGGATCTCGATGCAGCAAGGCTGGCCGCCAGCGATGCAGCGTTCGCAGCCGTCGCCTTGGTGACGGCGCTGCTTTGCCTGCTCTCGGCGATCGTGGCGTGGACAACTGTTTCCGGCGAGCGACTGCCATGGCCGCGTGGATCCGACGCTCCGCAGCGCTGAGCAGCCGGCAAAGGCCCAACTCGGCTCAGCCTTCGATCTTGGCGCTCGCGACCTTCAGCGAATCATTGTCTTCCTGCTTGAGCAGATCATCGATGCGCCCGCGCTCGCGCTTGAAGGCGACGAGGTCGTCGCCCTTCAGCACCTTGCCGACCGGCAGGCGAACGCGCATCGGGTCGACCTTGGTGCCGTTGACGATCAGTTCGTAGTGGAGATGCGGACCGGTCGCGAGGCCGGTCTGGCCGAGAAAGCCGATGGTCTGGCCTTGGCGGACGCGCACGCCCGGCGCGATGCCTTTGGCAAAAGCGCTCTGGTGATTGTAGGAGGTCTCGTAGCCATTGGCGTGACGGAGGATGATCTGTTTGCCATAGCCGCCGGCCCAGCCGGCCTTCTCGACGACACCGTTGCCGGCGGCGATGATCGGCGTGCCGATGGCGGCTGACCAATCGACGCCGGTATGCAAGCGCACATAGCCGAGGATCGGATGCCTGCGGGCACCGAAGCCGGAGCGGAATTTTCCTGCGGGCAGGGGGTTGCGCAGCAGGAACTGCTGGGCGCTGCGGCCGTCCTCGTCGAAATAGTCGGTGCTGCCGTCCTGCATCTGGAACCGGTAGAAATTGCGCGTCGTGCCGCCGAAGCTCGCCGAGACATAGAGCAGCTCGGATTCGTCGGATGCCCGGTCGTCGCCATCCGGCTGCGAGAACAGCACCTCGATGCGGTCCGACGGATTGAGCCGTGACTGGAAATCGACACCGGACGCCAGCAGCTTGATCAGCCGCTTGGTCATCGCCTTGGACATGCCGTAGGAGTAGGCGGCGCGGTAGATGCCGTCATAGACGTTCGGCAGATTCCCGCGCACCACCACCGGCGGCGAATCGTCGAACGCGGTCAGCAATTCGGGATTGGGCTCCGGCTCGTGCGCCGGCACATATTGGCCGTGATCATCGAGCGCGATGGTGACGATATGCTGGGCCCTGTTGTAGATGCCGGTGCGAACGACCTTGGCGGCGTCGCCATGGATCTCGAGGCCGACTCGCAACACGGTTCCCGCCTTGAGCGCCGTCGCATTCAGCAATTTGGCGATTGCCTCGGCCATGCCGATGGCGTCCTCGCCGGTATAGCCCGAATCGGCGAGGGCCTCGACGATGTTGCGGTCCCTGGTGAAGGGGATGATCTCCTCGGCGAAGGCCGGCGCCTGATCGTCGGGGGCAGCACGCGGCGACACCGAGACGTTTTCCGGAACGATCCTGACGTCGTAGGAGCCGGCCATGCTCTCGGCGAATGCATCGCCGAATCGCTGCGGGTCGACATAATGCAGCGACGCGACCTGTACGGCGCCGTCGCTCAGACCCGTGCCGGCCGCGCGCACCACCTTTTCCACCTCGTCGGCGGACAAGTCACTCTTTTCGTCGAACGCTGCCGTCTCGATCGGGAAATCGACCGTCTTCAGGCTCAGTTCGCTTTCGACCTTGGCGCCATAGATCTGGCCGGCGGCGGCGGTCGCCGGCTGACCGGCATTGCCGTCGCGGTCGTCGCCAAACACCTGCATCGGATTGAAAGGCGGATAGGCGCGGCTGGTCGTGTGCCCGGCGGCAAGCGCCATCTTGATCTGCACGAAAGGCATGGTGTGGATGACATCGCGGTCGCCGACCTTGGTCACCATCGGCACTTCCATGCGCCGGCGGTCCTTGGCCCTGGCGATCTGGCGCGGCGCCACCAGCCTGGTGGTCTTGGCAATCTCGCCGGAATCGTCGCCTCTCGCAAGGCTGATCAGTTCGGCGATCTCGGGCGGCGTCGCCAATTGTTGACGGCCGTCGAGGGCTGCGAACAGCGCCACACCCATCAGCACGCTCGACGTCACGCCGGTCAGAAAAGTGCCCGACAGCCAGCGCGCCGAAACCTCGCGTCGGTCGGGCGGGCCACTGCGACCGTCCGCAATCAGCGGCGGCTCGTTGCCGAGTTCGGCTATGACATTTTCCGTATCTGGCATCCAGAAAGGCTGCTTCTTCCCCGGGCGGGACGGCTTGTCGCTTGGTTGTGGCCATGACATTTGCCTGTCACGGCGAGCGAAGTCAACGAAGCGCCTGGCTTCGGCCGAGATCCCCAGTCATACTTCTCTCTAGTGGCTCTCTTACAGTCTCTTATAAGGTGCCGCGCCGGTGGTGCATGCGCCGGCTTCGTTGGCGTTGGTGTCAAACCGCAATGCGGCGGCAATAGGGCTCCGTGGCGGTGTTCGACCTTGTTATCCCCATGCCGCCGCGGAAGTCGGCTACCGAAAATCGGCGCCGCAATCTTTCGTCGCAAAAAATTCAAAAAAGACCGAAATCGTTGTTGACACTTTGAACGCCTGCCGACTATATACGCCTCACCAACGAGGGCGGCGCGCCGCTGGCGACGAAGAAGTTCGCTTCTAGATCTGCCCTCTGCGAAATTCAAGAGAGCCGCGTGAGCGACACT
>SAQR01000011.1:1943-135912 GCA_004020365.1 Mesorhizobium sp. | reverse complement strand
CTCCCCCCAAGTGGGGGAGATGTCCGGCAGGACAGAGGGGGGCGCCACAGAACGCAATCATCTCAACAATACCCCCTTCCTCAAAACGCCGTCCGTGAGCGTAGCGCCGCAGCCAGCGTGCCTTCGTCGAGATAGTCGAGTTCGCCGCCGACCGGCACCCCATGCGCCAGCCGCGTCACCTTGATGTCGAAGCCGGACAATTGGTCGGTCAGATAATGCGCGGTGGTCTGGCCCTCGACGGTGGCGTTGACGGCGAGGATCACCTCCTTGACCTCGCCGCCGGCGATGCGGTCGACCAGCGAGCGGATGTTGAGTTGCTCGGGGCCGATGCCGTCGAGCGGCGACAAGGAGCCGCCGAGCACGTGGTAGCGGACATTCATGGCCGCCGCCCGCTCCAGCGCCCACAGGTCGGCCACGTCCTCGACGACGATCAGCGTGCCGGCGTCGCGGCGCGGATCGGTGCAGATCATGCAGGGGTCGGACGTGTCGACATTGCCGCAGGTCGAGCAGATGCGCACCTTGTCGACCGCCTCGCTCATGGCGGCGGCGAGCGGCGACAGCAACTGCTCCTTCTTCTTGATGAGGTGAAGCGCTGCCCGCCTGGCCGAACGCGGCCCGAGCCCCGGCACTTTGGCCAGAAGCTGGATCAGGCGTTCGATCTCGGGACCGGCGATTCGCTTCGACATCGCATCGGTTTAGGATTTTTCAAAGGGTTTTGGAACTCTCCAGCGGCGCGACTGCTGCGAACAATCGCTGAGGTTTGCGCCGCCCCTCATTGCCCTGCCGGGCATTTCTCCCGTATGGGGACGGGGAGAAAGACGCCTTCGCAAATGATTTCGCCAATTTCCGGCGTTGCAGAAAGTGCGCCAGGTTGCGGCCAGCCCCTTCTCCCCGTTCACGGGGAGAAGATGCCGGCAGGGCGATGAGGGGCGGCGCCAACGTCGACTATCGACCGACTCAGTAGGCTTCCAGCGGCCTGCCCTGGCCGGCGATCATCGCACCGATGGCATCGGTGTTCTCGGGCGTCGATTCAAACGCCATCGTCGGCTCGGCCGCCGCCGCCGGGAATGACGTCACCGGTTGCGCACCGGCGGCGCCGCCGAAACGGGCCGCGTCCGGCTCCTGCATCGCCACAAAGGTCGCCTTCTGCGGCATCACCTTGTCCGGAGTAGCCTTTGCCGGTTGCGATGCGACCGCGGTCACATAAGTTGCCTTGGCGAATTCTGCCTTGGCGGCCGGCGCCGCAGAGGCCATGAGCGTCACCGGTGCGGCACGCGACCCCCGCGGCGTGGCCTGTGCCACGGCGACAGTCGGCTCGTCCGGCAGTGGTTTCCAGTTCCGGCCGCGCTTTTCGTAAAAGGCGTTGCCGCCGGCCACCATGGTGTAGTGCATGTTCTTGTAGGGGAAACGCAGGCCGGCGGTGTGAAAGAACATCGAGTTCTTCAGCTTGGCCTTGCGCTCGCCCTTGAGCACCGCCTCGGCGGCTTCCTCGACATCGGGCATCGCCTTAGAATTCATCGGCCGCGTCATCACGCCCGGGGCGAACTGGCCGCGTTCGCCGACCACCTGGCAAATGGTGTTGCCGTGCTTGCCGGAGCGCAGCCGGTTCATCACCACCGTGCCGACGGCGATCATGCCGTCGCGGCTCGACCGGTTGGATTCGAAGAACATCGCGCGCTGGAGGCACTCCTTGTCCTTCGCTGTGTGGCTGTAGGGCCGGGACCTGACCGTATCGGTCAGGCTGGCCACGGACAGGCCGTGCGTGGTCTGACTGCAGGCGGCCAAAAACAGCGGGGAGGTGATGACGCCGAGCAGCAACGGCGTCTTCCATCGGGTCACGATCAAAGATATCCCCTCATTCTGTCGCCAGCCCGCCTCTGGTTGCGGCAAGAATGAGACACTTTCGGGCAAAAAGATGGCTAAAGCGTTATTAAGTGCGCGGAGTTGCCCAATAGACACAGCGGGCGGTAAGCGCAGAAACCGCCGTCAGATGGGCCGCCGGAGTAGAGTTTCCAAGCAGCCTCTTAGAACGGCAGCTTCATTCCCGGCGGAATCGGCAGTCCTGCGGTCAGTGCCTGGGTCTTTTCCTGCATCATCTGCTCGACCTTGGCCCTGGCGTCATTGTGGGCGGCGAGCAGCAGATCCTCCAGAATCTCGACCTCGTCCTCCTTGAACAGCGACGGGTCGATCTTCAGCGCCTTCATCTCGAATTTGCCGGTCAGCGTCACGCTGACCAGGCCGCCGCCGGCCTGGCCGGTGGCTTCCAGCGTGGCGATCTCGTCCTGCATGGCCTGGAACTTGGCCTGCATTTCCTTCGCTTTGCCCATCAGGCCGAGAAGATCTTTCATCACGGGTTCCTCTACGATTGATATCAGGTTTCGTCTTCGTCGGTGGCCGGCTCGATCGGAACCTCGGCCTCCACCGCATCGGCTTCCGGTGCGTCGGGAATGCGCACGTCGATGATCTTGGCGCCGGGAAAACGCGCCAGGATGGCGGCGACGGTCGGGTCGCTCTTGGCATCGAGGAGAGCGTTTTCGCGCTTGGTCGATTCCATCTCGGCCAGCGTCTGGCCGCCCTCTTCCTTCGACAGCGAAACCAGCCAGTTACGGCCGGTCCAGGCGCGCAATTTGGCGGTCAGATCGTTGAGCAGCATCTTCGGCGCGTCGTCGGTCAGGCTGACGTCGATGCGGCCCGGCTCGATGCGCACCAGGCGCACGCAGCGCTTGACCAGCACCTTGAAGGCCATGTCGCGCTGGGCGTCGGCGAGGGCGACGATGTCAGACAGCGATTTCACCGGCACCGGCGGCGCATCGGCGATCGGCTCCGGCGCCGGAACGAAAGCTGGCATCGGTTCGGGTTCGACCAGCCGCATCGTCTGCGCGCCGCCATTGACCGTCGACATCCGCGTCTGCGCAACGCCGGCACCGCCATTTGTTGGATTTGCTGGGGCGGGATTTGCTTGGCCGGAATTTGCTGGGGCAGAACTTGCCGGCGCAGCATTCGAGCGTGGCGCGCCACCCGGCACCGACGCTCCGCTCTCCAGCGATTTCAGCGCCTCGTCCAGTGTCGGCAGGTCGGCGGCATGCGCCAGCCGGATCAGCACCATTTCGGCGGCGCTGACCGGCCGGTTGGAGGACTGCACCTCGGGAATGCCTTTCAACAGCATCTGCCAGGTCCGCGACAGCACCCTGACCGACAGCGCCTTGGCGAAATCGGCGCCGCGCCGGCGCTCGTCCTCCGACAGCGAGGCGTCATCGAGGGCTGTCGGCACGAAGCGCAGCCGGGTGACGAGATGGTTGAACTCGGCCAAGTCGGTCAGCACGGCGGCCGGATCGGCGCCGGTGTCGTACTGGTTGCGGAATTCGGCCAGTGCGGCCGCCACATCGCCCTTCATAGCATGTTCGAACAGGTCGACGATGCGGGCGCGGTCGGCCAGTCCGAGCATGGCGCGCACCGCTTCGGCGCTGACTGCGCCGCTGCCATGGGCGATCGCCTGGTCGAGAATGGACAGCGAATCGCGCGCCGAGCCCTCGGCCGCGCGAGCGATCATCGCCAGCGCGTCGTCATCGACCGCAATGCCTTCTTTTCCGGCGATCGAGGAGAGGTGCGCGACCAGCGTGCCGGCATCGATACGCCTGAGATCGAAGCGCTGGCAGCGCGACAGAACGGTGATCGGAACTTTTCTGATTTCGGTGGTGGCGAAGATGAATTTGACGTGCGGCGGCGGCTCTTCCAGCGTCTTCAAAAGGCCGTTGAAGGCCTGGGTCGAGAGCATGTGCACTTCGTCGATGATGTAGACCTTGTAGCGCGCCGACACCGGCGCGTAACGCACGCGCTCGATGATGTCCCTGATGTCGTCGATGCCGGTATGCGAGGCGGCGTCCATCTCGATGACGTCGACATGGCGGCCTTCCATGATTGCCTGGCAATGCTCGCCCGGCACGGCAAGATCGACCGAAGGCTGGTCGACGGTCGATGTCTTGTAGTTCAGGGCCCGCGCCAGTATGCGCGCCGTCGTCGTCTTGCCGACACCGCGCACGCCGGTCAGCATCCAGGCCTGGGCGATGCGGCCGGTGGCGAAAGCGTTGGTGAGGGTGCGCACCATCGGCTCCTGGCCGATCAGTTCGGAGAAATTAGCAGGACGGTATTTTCGCGCCAGAACGCGATAGGCGGCGGCCTTTTCCGTTCCCGAATTTCCGGCTTCGCTCATTCGCCAGTAAAGCTCCAAGGGCCGCGGCTCAAGGCGGCCGTTTCCTGCGCATAGTTTCGCCCGCAGGGCTTGGCGCCGTCAATGTCGCGGGAGAAGGCGAAGAGGTGGGAGGCTGGAACAATGACCCGTTCCGGGCTCGTTAGGGCTGCTTCCTTCCGGACCTGACCCGGTTGGCGAGTGGACCGTCCACCACCAACCTCCCGCTTTCCATATCGGCAATCCGGCAATGAAATGCAAGGGCGCAGTGACGGGGAGCGAAAACCAGAAAATAAAAAACCGCCTCGGAGGGCGGAACGCTGGCGCGAATAAACACCATGAAGTAAAAAATACTACAAAAATGAAGGAAACGCCGATGTTGCCGGGCCTCGAGGCCGGATTCACGCTGGATGCTCGTCTGGAGGCCGACAGCGAGCAGTTGATGTGGCTCGGCCTCTGCGAGTTGCGGGTGATGAACGACCGTCGCTGGCCGTGGCTGCTTCTGGTGCCGCAGCGGCCGGGCGCGGAGGAAATCCATGATTTGACGCCGCTCGACCAGGCGATGCTGACGTTCGAGACCAACATGGTGGCGCAGGCGCTGAAAAGCGTGACCGGCTGCACCAAGATCAACAGCGGCGCCCTCGGCAACATCGTCCGGCAGTTGCATGTCCATGTCGTCGCGCGCTCGGAAGGCGATCCCGGCTGGCCCGGCCCGGTGTGGGGGCACGGCATGCGCGAGCCCTATGAGCGCTCGGACCTGCGCCGGTTTGCGCAGAAGATAAAGGCGGCGCTATAAGCCTGTCCCGTGTCCGTCCTCAACATTGAGTCTCCGATGAGCTTCCGCCTGTTTGACGCACCCTTGCGCGAGCCGAGCCAGTTCGTCGGCTTCGCCGGCAATAGGATCGACCGGCAATCGGAAAACCGCGCCGACGATTCCGTCGAAAAGGCGCTCGCCGACCCCTCGGCCAGGCTTTTGCTGATGCATGGCGGGCGGCTCTATCTGAAGCTCAGCGGTGGCGGCTTCGACCCCTGGTTCGGCGCCGCGGAAAGCCAGCCGCTCGAGGTGGCGCTCGACCACGGCGTCCTGCTCGGTTTTTCCGACAGCGGCCCGGTGCTCGCGGTGCCGGCCGGCATCGACCCCGAACAGCTGCCCGATACCATCAAGGCCATCGACTATCGCTCGGTCTATATGCAGGGACTGATCGACGAGGCGGCGGCCGGCGCAGTGGCGCAAGGAGCAGCGCTGCTCGCCTGGCATGCCAGCCACCGCTTCTGCAGCAAATGCGGCGCTGAAGCCGCGATGCGGGCCGGCGGCTACAAACGGCTTTGCCCGGCCTGCGCAGCCGAGCATTTTCCGCGCACCGACCCGGTGGCGATCATGCTGACGGCGACGCGCGAAAAATGCCTGCTCGGCCGCGGCCGGCACTTCGCGCCCGGCATGTATTCGGCGCTTGCCGGCTTCATCGAACCGGGCGAGACGATCGAGGCGGCGGTGCGCCGCGAAACGCTGGAGGAAGCCGGCATCAGGCTTGGTCGCGTCGTCTACCACGCCAGCCAGCCTTGGCCATTTCCCTATTCGCTGATGATCGGCTGCTTCGGCGAACCGCTCAACGACGACATCCAGGCCGACCTCAACGAGTTGGAGGACTGCCGCTGGTTCTTTCGCGACGAGGTGCTGTCGATGCTGGCCCGCGAGCATCCGGGCGGCCTGGTCACGCCGCCGAAGGGGGCGATCGCCCATAACCTCATCCGCGCATGGGCCGACAGCGCATAGAGCCTACAGGGGAAGCAAAATGATCCGTCACACAGTGGTGTTCAGGCTGAAGCACAAAGACAGCTCAGTCGAGGAGGCAAAATTCCTCGCCGACGCGAAAATACTGGCGGCGATACCGGGCGTCGAAAAGTTCGAGCAGTTGCGGCAGGTCAGCCCGAAGAACGACTTTCGCTTCGGCTTCTCGATGGAGTTCGCCGACCAGGCTGCCTATTCCGGCTATAACGACCATCCCGACCACGTCGCCTTCGTCCGCGACCGCTGGATCCCGGAAGTCGAGGCGTTTTTGGAGATCGACTACGCGCCGCTGAGTTAGGTTGGTGACTTGCCAGTGAAAACCGCCAATTGAGCGGCGAAAGCACGCTTGTAGGCGGGCCGCGCTTCGCCGCGGGCGACATAGGCGGAGAGGTTCGGATATTCGTCCAGCATACCCGATGTTTTCAACCTTAGCAGCACGTGCACCATCATCAGGTCCCCGGCGCTGAACGCACCATCGAGCCAGTCGGCATCGCCAAGGTGGCCGGAAAGCTCGCCCAGCCGGTCACGGATGCGATCATCGACCATAGGCAGGCGCTGTTCGTGCCAGGTTTCGTCGCGCTCCAGGAGCACGGCGGTCTGGCGCTCAAGGATCGGCGGCTCCACTGTGTTGAGCGCGGCAAACATCCATGCGATCGCGCGCGCCCGGGCATTCGCATCGTCTGGCAGCAGGCCAGCATGGCGCTCGGCGATATGGAGCACGATCGCACCCGACTCGAACAGCGCGAGATCGCCTTCTTCATAGGTCGGAATCTGCCCGAAAGGGTGAAGCGCGAGATGCGCGGGTTCGTTCATCGCCTTGAACGAAACGAGGCGAACCTGATAAGGCTGGCCGACTTCTTCAAGCGCCCAGCGAACGCGCATGTCGCGCGCCAGTCCCCTGCCGCGATCGGGCGACTGCTCAAAGGCGGTGATGGTTGGGATCATTGGCGGGCCTCATCTCGTCGTGTCCTTGCTGCGACTGTGGTGAGCAAAGGACGAATGTCGCGCCGGAATTCCGACATCCGGGAACGCTTTTCAATCGCGCATGACCGCCGCGACGGAGGCGCGTAGCGCGCTGGCGAAGTCGGGATGGTCATAGAGGTCGTTGTGGCCAGCCGCTATGGCGATGTGGCTGCGCAGGTCGCGCGCAGCCGCGCGCAGGGGCGCCGAACGCGCCGCAGGAACGATGGTGTCATTCTCGGCGGTGATGACGGCCGTGGGCACGTCGAGGTCGCGCAGAGCTTCCGCTGCTTCCATGCGGTGCCGCAGCAAGAGGCGCACCGGCAACCAGGGGTAGTGGTGAGCGGCGAGTTCTCTCAGCGAATCGAAGGGGGTCACCATTACGATACCGCGCAGGGGCCGGGTCGTCGCCAGATCGGCCGCAACCGCAGCGCCAATGCTAAGGCCGACGGCGACGATGCCGGCTTTGGCGTCGGCGACCAGGTGGTCATGGGCGCGTCGGGCGTCCTCGAGAAGGGCGGCGGCCGACGGGCTGCCGCTGCTCGGCGCATAGCCGCGATAATGCAGCGCAGCGACCTGATGTTCAGGAAATAGCTGGTGCAGCATCAGGGCAAGTGCGTCGGCATTCCAGGCATTGCCGGCGAATCCCAGCAGCAGCGGGCGTGGCTCGGCCGGCGCCTGCCTTGCCGGCAGGCGGACCAGGACGACGCGCTCGCCATCCTCGGTCGCCAGCTCGACTTGGCGCGCCCCGGCCGGCAGATCGGGTCCGAACGCCGCAAGGCCGGCCGGAAAGATCAGCCAGGACTGAAGCACGTACACCACGGCGACAAAAACCGCATACAATCCAGCGACTGCAAGCGTCAGTTTCAGGAGCCACATCGCAGGAATGTCGCTCGGCGCCCGTCACCTGGCAAGCGCCAGGTCAGGACGCAATTTGGGACTTAGTCCGCCACCTTCCATTGCTCGCGCGACTGGCTGGCCGGGTAGACGCCCAGAATCCGCATTTCGCGCGAGAAGAAGGCAAGCTCGTCGAGCGCCAGTTTTACCAGCGGATCGTCGGGATGACCCTCTATGTCGGCATAGAACAGGGTCGCGGTGAATGCGCCGAGCTGGTAGCTCTCCAGCTTGGTCATGTTGATGCCGTTGGTGGCGAAGCCGCCCATCGCCTTGTAGAGCGCGGCCGGCACGTTGCGGACGCGGAAGATGAACGTCGTCATCATCCTGGCGTCGGCCGAGGGACGTTCTGCCCACTGCCTGTCCCTGGTCAGCACGACGAAGCGGGTGACGTTGCTGTCGGTGTCCTCGACATTCTCCTCGATGATGTCGAGCCCGTAGAGCGTCGAGGCCAGAGCCGGCGCCAGCGCCGCCATGGTGCGGTCCTTCCGCTCGGCAACCAGCTTGGCGGCGCCCGCCGTGTCGCCGGCAACCACCGGCTTCCAGCCGTTCTTGCGGATGTATTTGCGGCACTGGCCGAGCGCATGGATGTGGCTGTGCACGGTCTTGATCTCGTCGCGCCTGACGCCCGGCAACACCATCAGCTGGAAATGGATCGGCAGGAAATACTCGCCGACGATGTGCAGCTTCGATTCCGGCAGTAGATGATGGATGTCGGCGACGCGCCCGGCAATCGTGTTCTCGATCGGGATCATGGCGAGGTCGGCCTTGCCGGTCTCGACCGCGTTGAAGGCATCCTCGAAGGTCGGGCACGGCAACGGCTCCATCTCAGGGAACATATTGCGGCAGGCGGTGTCGGAGTTGGCGCCCGGCTCGCCTTGAAAGGCTATTCTGTTGGTTTTTTCGGCCATGCCAAATGTCTCAGGTGTCCAAATGTCTCAGGTTGAAAGGACGGTTCTGGCGCGTTCGAGATCGTCCGGCGTGTCGACGCCGAACGGCGCCGAGTTTACGATCTCGGCATCGATGCGCATGCCGGCCTCCAGCGCCCGCAACTGCTCGAGCTTCTCGCGCCGTTCCAGCGGCGACGGCTGCAACGAGACAAAGCGCTCGAGCGCCGAGCGGCGATAGGCATAGAGCCCGATGTGATGATAGAGCGGCCCCTCGCCCCAGGGTGCGGTGGCGCGGGTGAAATAGAGCGCCCGCAGCCGTGTCTCAGACAGCGGCGAGCCGACGATCTTGACGACATTTGGATTGGTCTTTTCCTCGTCGCGCACGATCTCGATGCCGAGCGTGGCGATGTCGACCGTCGCATCCTCGAAAGGCTTCAGCGCAGCCTTGATGATGTCGGGATCGATGGTCGGCAAGTCGCCCTGCACATTGACGATCGTTTCGATCTTGCGCCCGGGATCAAGCGTGGCCAGCGCCTCGAAGATGCGGTCTGAGCCGGATTCGTGGCCGACGCGCGTCATCACCGCCTCGAACCCATGCGCGCGCACCGCCTCGGCCACGCTCTGGGTATCGGTGGCGACCACCACCCGGCCGAGCCCGGCCTCGGCGGCGCGGCGGGCGACATGGACGATCATCGGGACGCCGGCGATGTCGGCCAGCGGCTTGCCCGGCAGGCGGGTCGAGGCCATGCGGGCCGGGATGAGAATGAGCGTGGACATCGGGTGATGAAGCGTCCGAAAAAGAGGAAGGGAAAGTGGCAAAACGTCTCACTGGAAGCGCCCTTATAGGTGTTGCAACGCCAGAGCAAAAGACCTAGTTTCCGCCCGATTTGACCGCCTCGCGGGGTGGTTCACGATTACCGACGGACGGAGTGGACAGATCGGTCCGCCGGAAAAGGGAGCCTGGGGCGTATGGACTCTTTCGAAATCAACAAGCTGATCGGCGGCCTGCTCGGAACCGTGTTCGTCGTCTTCTCGATCGGCATCATATCCGACGCGCTGTTCGCCTCACCCGCACCGGAAAAACCCGGCTATGCCATCGAGGCGACCGAGGAGCCTGCCGAGGGCGGCCCGGCAGCCCCCGCCGCAGAAGCCAAGCCGATCGCCGACCTCCTGGCCAACGCCAATGTCGAGGCGGGTGCGTCCGTGTTCAAGAAGTGCCAGGCCTGCCACACCGGCGAAAAAGGCGGACCGAACAAGGTCGGCCCTGATCTCTGGGATATCGTCGACCGTCCCATCGCCGGGCATGGCGGCTTCGCTTATTCGGCGGGGATGAAAGAGTTTTCCAAGGGCGGCGCCGAAAAGTGGACCTACGACAACCTCAACCATTTTCTGCTTTCGCCGAAGAAGCTGGTGAAGGGCACGGCGATGGGCTTCGCCGGCCTGCCGAAAGACGAGGACCGCGCCAACGTCATCGCCTATCTGCGCACGTTGTCGGACAGTCCGAAGCCGCTGCCGACACCCGGCGCTTCGGCCGAGAATGCAGCCGCGCCCGCCGAAGGCGCGGCGCCGGCCAAGCCGGCAGAGGGCGAAGCACCGGCCGCCCCTGCAGCTCCGGCCCCTGCCGCACCAGCTCCAGCGCAATAACGCAATTGTCATGGACCAAATTCTTGGAAAAGCCGGGTTCAGCCCGGCTTTTTCAATTGGAAAAGCGCATGTGCGCGACAAAGCCGGCCTGTCGCGGTTTTCATGAGCGTCAAATGAACTAGATTGTCCGCTAACAGCTATCGCACAGAGGAGAAGGCATGACGGTTGGCCGAACGTTTCTCAGATCGATGCTGGTTGTGGCGGCTTTTGCCGGCGGCCTGCAGGCAGCTTTCGCGGACGAATGGCGCACCACTTCGTCGCTGATCGGCGAATCCAAATACGGCGACAACTTCCAGCACTACGACTATGTCAATCCGAACGCGCCGAAGGGCGGCACGCTGAATTCGGCGGTGCTCGGCACGTTCGACAGCTTCAATCCCTATATCGTCCAGGGTTCGCCGGCAGCCGGTTTTGCACAATTCGGCGGCGGCCTGCTCTACGACACGCTGATGGAGCAGGCGACCGACGAAGGCAGCGTAAGCCATCCGCTGATCGCCGACGCTTACAAACATCCGGACGACTATTCGTCGGCGACCTACCGTCTTGATGCGCGGGCGAAGTGGCATGACGGCAAGCCGATCACCACCGACGACGTAATCTGGTCGTTTCAGGTGCTGAAGGCCAACAGCCCGATGTACAGCCGCTATTTTGAGAATGTCACCGATGCGATCGCGGTTTCCGACCGCGAAGTCGAGTTCCATTTCAACCAGAAAGGCAACCGGGAGTTGCCGAAAATCCTCGGCGATCTCGTTGTGCTGCCGAAGCATTGGTGGGAAGGCACCGACGCCAACGGCAAGAAGCGCGACATCACCAGGCCGACACAGGAGCCGCCGCTGGGGTCCGCCGCCTACAAGATCGCCAGCTTCAAGCCGGGCTCCGAAATCGTCTGGCAACGCGTGCCCGACTATTGGGCGGCCAAGCTGCCGGTGAAGATCGGGCGAGAGAATTTCGACAAGCAGCGTTTCAGCTACTTTCTCGACGACAATGCGGCTTGGCAAGCCTTCACCAAGGGCGGACTGCATGACATCAGGCCGGAAAACAGTTCGAGGCGCTGGAACACGGCCTATAATTTCCCGGCAGTCCAGGCCGGCGACGTCATCAAGCAGGAATTCAAGACTGCCTCACCCGAGCCGATGCAGGCGTTCATGCTCAACGCAAGGCGTCCGCTGTTTAGAGATCGTCTTGTGCGCGCCGCGCTGACTTACCCGCTCGACTTCGAGACCATGAATCGTACCTTGTTCTTCGGTTCCAACACCCGTACCAGCAGTTACTTCCAAGGCACCGAACTGGCATCGAGCGGCCTGCCGCAAGGCAAGGAGCTGGAAATCCTCGAGCAATATCGCGACAAGCTGCCGCCCGAAGTTTTTACCCAGGAATTCAAGCTGCCGGTCTACGATTCGCCACAGGCGGAACGCAAGTATCTCAAGACAGCAGTCGATCTCTTCGCCAAGGCGGGCTGGGTGATCAAGGGCGGCAAGATGGTCAATGCCAAGACGGGCGAGCCTTTCAAATTCGAAATCCTCGGCTGGAACGACACCGACCAGGTCCTTTCCAGTCCCTACATCGCCAATCTGCGCAAGATCGGCGTCGACGCCACGCTGCGGCTGATCGACCAGACCCAATACATCAACCGCATCAACAATTTCGACTTCGACGTCACCATATCGCAGTTGGGGCAGTCGGACTCACCGGGCAACGAGCAGCGCGACTTCTGGAGCTCCAAGGCCGCTGACACGCCTGGGTCGCGCAACTACGCCGGCATCAAGAATCCGGTCGTCGATGCGCTGGTCGACCGCGTCATCTTTGCCACCGACCGCGACGATCTGGTTGCCGCCACCCATGCGCTCGACCGGGTGCTGCTGTGGAATTACTATGTCGTGCCGCAACACCATCGGTCGGTGGTCTGGATCGCCTACTGGAACAAGTTCGGCATCCCGGAAAAGCAGCCGACCTATAGCGGCGTCGACCAGAATTCCTGGTGGATCGATCCGGACAAGGAAAAGGCGCTGGCGGCAAAATACAAGAGTGGCAATTGATGGCGGCGCTGCCTCGCCGCGACTTTCTGGCCCTGGGCACTGCGGCCGCGGCGGCAGCTTTGCTGCCCGGCCGGGCCTTCGCCACCATCCCGACCGGCGTCAAGCTGCACGGCCTGTCGGCATTCGGCGATCTCAAATACTCCCCAGATTTCAGGCATTTCGACTATGTCAATCCGGACGCGCCCAAGGGCGGCCAGATGAGTTTCGCACCGCCGAACGCCACCTTCAACCAGAGCTTCCTGACGTTCAACACGCTGAATTCGCTGGTGTTGAGGGGGGAATCGCCGCCGCGCACCGAACTCTGTTTCGATTCGCTGATGGCCAGCGCACTCGATGAGCCGGATGCGTTTTATGGGCTGCTTGCCGAGTCCGTTACCCTGTCTGAAGACCGCAATGGCTTCCGCTTCAATCTGCGACCGCAAGCGCGCTTCCATGACGGCACGCCGCTGACCGCCGAGGACGTCGCCTTCGCATTGAAGCTTTACAAGGACAAGGGCCATCCGAACCTTTCCCAGGCATTGCGGCATATGACGGACGCGGTCGCGGTCGATCCGGTTACCGTCAATCTCACCTTCAACGGCAAGCAGTCGGCGCAAAATATCCTTGCGATCGTCGCAATGCCGATCGTGTCCAAAGTGTTTTATACGGCCAACGAATTCGATGCCTCGACGATGACACCGCCGCTCGGCTCCGGACCCTACAAAATTGGGCGCGTGGCGGCCGGACAGACCGTCGAATATGAGCGCGTCGCCGACTATTGGGGCAGGGACCTGGCGGTGAACCGCGGCCTCTACAATTTCGACCGCATCCGTATCGACTTTTATCTCGATCGCCAGGCAGCGTTTGAAGCCCTGAAAAAGGGCGACACGCATTTTCGCGAAGAATTTACCTCGCGGGTATGGGCGACCGGCTACGACTTTCCGGCGCTAAGGGATGGCCGGGTCGTCAAACGTGAATTTCCCGGCGAGAAAGCGCCGGACATGCAGGCGGTCGCGCTGAACCAGCGTCGTCCGCAATTCCGCGATGTGCGCGTCAGACGCGCTATCGCCAATTGCTTCGATTTCGAATGGAGCAAGCGGGTGCTGTTTTACGGCTCTTACGAGCGCTCGCAATCGAACTTCGAACCGTCGGATTACAAGGCCGAGGGCCTGCCTTCGCCCGAGGAGTTGGCCCTGCTGGAGCCGTTTCGAGCCGAGTTGCCGCCGGAAACCTTCGGCGAAGCGGTGATGCAGCCTGTCTCCGACGGTTCGGGCCACGATCGCAAGCTGCTGCGCGCGGCGTCGAGACTGCTTGCCGAGGCCGGCTGGAAGCGAGCCGGCAATTTCGTCGTCAATGAAAAGGGCGAGCGACTGCGAGTGGAAATGCTGGCCGAGGACGATGGCATCGTTCGGCTCTTCTCGCCGTGGTCCGAGAATATGAAGGCGATCGGCATCGACGCTTCGATCCGGCAGGTCGACTCGACGCAATACGAAGCGCGGCAGAGCAATTTCGATTTCGATTTCAACCTGTTCAGATCGTCGATCGGGGCGACGCCGACTGTCGATGGCCTGGAAAACCTCTATCACTCCCGGATGGCGAAAACACCGGGAACGCGCAACTATCCCGGGACCGAAAGCAAGGCCATCGATGCGCTGATCGAGGCAGCCGGTAAGGCGCAGAGCCGGAACGAACTGGTCACGTCGCTCAAAGCACTCGACCGGGTCTTGCGCGCGCGGCTAGACTGGATTCCAACATATTATCTCGCGAATCACCGAGTCGCCTATTGGGACATGTTCGGCTTTCCCGAGCAGAAACCCGATTTCGGCTTTCCGGTCGAGGCGCTGTGGTGGTTCGACAAGGACAAGGCGGCAAAGATTGGCAAAGGGTGAGATTTTCGCTCTAGCAGGGCAGAGAACCTGATGGGCGCCTATATCCTGCGCCGCATCCTGCTGATGATCCCGACCCTGTTCGGCATCATGGCGGTGTCGTTCGCCGTCATCCAGTTCGCGCCGGGCGGACCGGTCGAGCAGGTCATCGCCCGGCTGACCAACCAGGGCGGCAGCGATCGCCTTGGCGGCGGCGGCGGTGACGCCGGCGCCAGCAATTTCGACGTGGCCGGCGACGCCGGTTCGAGATACCGCGGCGCGCAAGGGCTCGACCCCGAATTCATCGCCAAGCTGGAAAAGCAGTTCGGCTTCGACAAGCCGCCGCTCGAGCGCTTCGGCATGATGCTGTGGAACTATGTCCGGTTCGATTTCGGCGACAGCTATTTCCGCGACATCTCGGTGATCGATCTGATCCTGGAGAAGATGCCGGTGTCGATCTCGATCGGGCTGTGGATCACGCTGCTGTCCTACCTGATCTCGATCCCGCTCGGCATCCGCAAGGCCGTCAAGGACGGCTCGGCATTCGACGTATGGACCAGCGGCGTCGTCATTGTCGGCTACGCCATTCCGGGCTTCCTGTTCGGCATCCTGCTGATGGTGCTGTTTGCCGGCGGATCGTTCTACGACTGGTTCCCGCTGCGCGGCATCACCTCCGACAATTGGGACCAGCTGTCCTGGCCGGCGAAGATCGTCGACTATCTCTGGCACATGACTTTGCCGCTGACGGCGCTGGTGCTGTCGGCCTTTGCCACCACGACGCTGCTGACCAAGAATTCGTTCCTCGAGGAAATCCGCAAGCAATATGTGGTGACCGCGCGCGCCAAGGGCCTGTCGGAACGGCAGGTTCTCTACGGCCACGTTTTCCGCAATGCTATGCTGATCGTCGTCGCCGGCTTTCCGGGCGCCTTCATCTCGGCCTTCTTCACCGGCTCGTTGCTGATCGAGAACATCTTTTCGCTCGACGGCCTCGGCCTGCTTGGTTTCAGGTCGGTGGTCGAGCGCGACTACCCGGTGGTGTTCGCCAATCTCTACATCTTCTCGCTGCTTGGCCTGATCGTCGGGCTGCTGTCCGACCTGATCTACACCTGGGTCGACCCGCGCATCGACTTCGAGCGGAGGGACGTCTGATGGCCGGGGCCGCAGCCGAAACGGCGCCGGGCCGGATTGCCCGACCCTGGCTGTCGCCGCTCAACCAGCGGCGGCTGCAGAATTTCAGGGCCAACCGGCGCGGCTACTGGTCGTTGTGGATCTTCCTCGTGCTTTTCGTGCTGTCGCTGTTTTCCGAATGGATCGCCAACGACAAGCCGGTCCTCGTCTCCTACAAGGGCGAGATCCTGTTTCCGGTCGTGGTCGCTTATCCCGAGGAGAAGTTCGGCGGCTTTTATGCGGTCACCGACTACCGCGACCCGGTCATCCAGGACGAGATCAATGCCCATGGCTGGATGATCTGGCCGCCGGTCCGCTACTCCTACCGGACCGTCAACAACGCCATCCCGGAGGCGGCGCCGACCAAGCCGTCCTGGCTCTATGACGTCAAGACACGTTGCAACCAGTATCCGCAAGGTGCCGCCGACCCCAATTGCGTCGTCGGCAACTGGAACTGGCTGGGCACCGACGACCAGGCGCGCGACGTGCTGGCGCGCGTCGTCTACGGATTCAGGGTCTCGGTGCTGTTCGGCCTTATCCTCACCGCCGGCTCGGCGGTGATCGGCGTGACGGCCGGTGCCTTGCAGGGCTATTTCGGCGGCTGGACCGACCTTCTGTTCCAGCGCTTCATCGAAATCTGGTCGGCGATCCCGGTGCTTTATCTCTTGCTGATCGTCGCCGCCATCCTGCCGCCCGGCTTCTTCATCCTGCTCGGGCTGATGCTGCTGTTCTCCTGGGTGGCGCTGGTCGGCGTGGTGCGGGCCGAGTTCCTGCGCGCCCGCAACTTCGAATATGTCAACGCGGCGCGCGCGCTCGGCGTACCCAACGGTACGATCATGTTCCGGCATTTGTTGCCAAACGCCATGGTGGCGACGCTGACCTTCCTGCCCTTCCTGCTCAGCGGCTCGATCTCGACGCTGACCTCGCTCGACTACCTTGGCTTCGGCCTGCCGCCCGGCTCGGCCTCGCTGGGCGAGCTCCTCAAGCAGGCGCAGCGCAACCTCAACGCGCCATGGCTGGGCATTTCCGGCTTCGTCGTCATCTCGCTGATGCTGTCGCTGCTGGTCTTCGTCGGCGAAGCGACCCGCGACGCCTTCGATCCGCGCAAGACGTTCAGATGAGCGAAGTCCCTCTCCTCTCGGTGCGCGATCTCAGCGTCGCCTTCGCGCAGGAAGGCCGCCAGTCGATGGCCGTCGATCACATCTCCTTCGACATCGCCAAGGGCGAGACGGTGGCGCTGGTCGGCGAATCCGGCTCCGGCAAGTCGGTCTCGGCGCTGTCGGTGCTGAGGCTGCTGCCCTATCCGGCCGCCAGCCATCCGTCGGGAAAGATCCTGTTCCAGGGCGCCGATCTGCTCGCTGCCGACGAAAAGGCATTGCGCCGCGTGCGCGGCAACAAGATCACCATGATCTTCCAGGAGCCGATGACTTCGCTCAACCCGCTGCACACGATCGAGCAGCAGATCGTCGAGGTGCTGACGCTGCACCAGGGCCTGCGTGACCGCCAAGCCAAGGCGCGCACGCTGGAGCTGCTCAACGAGGTCGGCATCCGCGAGCCGGAGAAGCGGCTCGACGCTTATCCGCACCAGCTTTCCGGCGGCCAGCGCCAGCGCGTCATGATCGCCATGGCGCTGGCCAACGAGCCGGAACTGCTGATCGCCGACGAGCCGACGACGGCACTCGACGTTACCGTGCAGGCGCAGATCCTCGAACTGCTCGCGGAGCTGAAGAGCCGCAAAGGCATGTCGATGCTGTTCATCACCCACGATCTCGGCATCGTCAGAAAGATCGCCGACCGGGTCTGCGTGATGACCAAGGGCAAGATCGTCGAGACCGGGCCGACGAAGGAAATCTTCGCCAACCCACAGCACAGCTATACCCGGCACCTTTTGGCCGCCGAACCGAAGGGCAAGCCGCCCGCCGCCGACGCAGCCGCCAGGCCAGTGATGACCGGCCAGGACATAAAAGTCTGGTTTCCGATCAAGAAAGGCTTTTTCCGGCGCACCGTCGACAATGTGAAGGCGGTCGACGGCATCGACGTCGCCGTGCGCGCCGGCCAGACGCTCGGCGTCGTCGGCGAATCCGGCTCCGGCAAGACGACGCTCGGCCTGGCGCTGGCCAGGATGATCTCATCGACCGGGACTATTCAGTTCAACGGGCGCGATATCAACCAGCTGTCATTCAACGCCATGCGGCCGCTGCGGCGCGAACTGCAGATCGTCTTCCAGGATCCGTTCGGGTCGTTGAGCCCGCGCATGTCGGTCTCCGAGATCATCGAGGAAGGGCTGAAGATCCACGAGCCGAAACTGTCGCCCGATGAGCGCGACAAGCGCATCGTCGATGTACTCGGGGAAGTCGGGCTCGATCCCGCCACGCGCAACCGCTATCCGCACGAGTTTTCCGGCGGCCAGCGCCAGCGCATCGCCATCGCCCGCGCCATGGTGCTCAACCCGCGCTTCGTCATGCTGGACGAGCCGACCTCGGCGCTCGACATGAGCGTGCAGGCGCAGGTGGTCGATCTCCTGCGCAGCCTGCAGGCGAAACACGATCTCGCCTATCTGTTCATCAGCCACGATCTGAAGGTCATTCGCGCGCTTGCCAACGACGTCATCGTCATGCGCAATGGCAGGATCGTCGAAGCCGGCCCGTCCGAACAGATTTTCGAACGGCCGCAGACCGACTATACCAAGGCGCTGATCTCGGCCGCATTCAGGATCGAAACGGCGCCGGTCGGCATCGTCAGCGAGTAGGCTGCACCCGCATAAAGGAAAAAGAACCCGCCATGGAAAAAGGCCGTGTCCTGCTTGCCCTCACCGGTATCCATCCAGGCCGTTGGCGCGAACTCTTGGCGGCCGAACGCGAGGTGGTGCTCGAGCCGGAAGGCGCCAGCGATCCTTCGATCACCTATGCGGTGGTTTGGAAGCAGCGGCCTAACCTTCTGTCGTCCCTGCCCAATCTGCGCGCTGTCTTTTCGATCGGCGCCGGCGTCGACCACATCGTCGCCGATCCCACTTTGCCCGACGTGCCGATCGTCAAGGTCGTGGCCGACAATTTGACCCAATACATGACCGAATATGTCGTCTGGCGGGTGCTCGATCACCATCGCCAGGGCATGCTCTACCGGTCGCAGCAGCAAAAAAAGATCTGGCATGAATCGCCGCAGCGGCCGGCCGGCGACATCTCCGTCGGCATCATGGGGCTCGGCACACTTGGCCGCGCGGCGGCGTCGGTGCTTTTGGCGCTCGACTTTGCGGTCAATGGCTGGTCGCGCAGCGACAGGCCGATGCAAGGCGTTTCAACCTATGCGGGTGAGGCCGGATTGATCCCCTTCCTCAACGCCACCGACATTCTGGTGGTGCTGTTGCCGCTTACGCCGCAGACGCAAGGCATCATCAATTACGGCGTGCTGAAGGAGTTGAGGAAACGCAACGGCCTCGGCGGCTCGGTGCTGATCAACGCCGGGCGCGGCAAGTTGCAGAAGGACGCCGACATTCTGCGTGCGCTGGAGGACGGCACGCTCAAGGAAGCGAGCCTCGACGTGTTCGAGGTCGAGCCGCTGCCGAAGACCAGCCGGCTATGGAGCCACCCAAAAGTGTTCGTGACGCCGCACGCGGCGGCGACCTCCGATCCCGTGCACCTGGTGCCAATCATGCTGCGCCAGATGGCCGCCTTCGAGCGCGGCGAGAAGCTCGAGAACGTGGTGGATCGCAAGGCAGGGTATTAACCCGGCTTGCCACATTCGCGGCGGGTGATCGACCGGTTCATGGCGTCGATCCGGCCGCTTGCCTGTTCGACGTCGCGCTGGGCCTTGGGACGAGTGTCCGGCGTGAACGGGCCGAGACCTACGCCCGGATCGGAGAAGGACGGCTTGGCGTCCTGCGGAAGACGATATCGCTGCGCCAGCGCGTTGCGTTGCGCCAGCAATCGATCGCAAGGCACGCTGTCATATTGCAGCGAGGACTGGACATTCGCGTCCTGTCGCTCGGCAATCGAGGTGCCGACGCAGCCGGCTATTGCCAGGCAAGATGCCAAGACCACCAAGTTCCAGCGCATGCAACGTCCTCCGTGTCGGTGTCCTGCCCGTTCGGGCATGCGTATCGGGCTATTTTCGTAGCCGCCACGCGTTGCGCAGCTGAACGAAAAGCGTCGCCGGACGAAGCCTGATGCGGTTTTGTGATAAAAATCCCGCCGGCAGTTGCCTGTATGCCGAGTCAGCAGTCACTTGCAACAGGCTTCCCGCGCCGGAATTAGCAACTATCTTGGGGCCATGCGCGCCAGCGACCTGCTTCACCCTCGACCCGAGGGCCTCTATTGCCCACCCGGCGATTTCTTCATCGATCCGGTGCGGCCGGTCAACCGGGCGCTGATCACGCACGGCCATTCCGACCATGCCCGTTCCGGCCACCGCTCGGTGCTGGCTACACAACAGACGCTTGACATCATGGGACTGCGCTACGGCGAGGGTTTTGCCGGGACCACGCAAGCGGCAGCACTTGGCGAGGCGATTGCGCTGAACGGCGTCAGCGTAACCTTCCATCCGGCCGGCCATGTGCTGGGCTCGGCGCAGATCGAGGTCGTGCATCAGGGCTCATGCATCGTCGCTTCGGGCGACTACAAGCGCCAGAGGGATGCGACCTGCGAGCCGTTCGAACCGGTCAAGTGCGACGTGTTCATCACCGAGGCGACCTTCGGCCTACCGGTGTTCCGGCATCCGCCCGATACCGAAGAGATCGCCCGCCTGCTGAAATCGACTGCGCAGTTTCCCGAACGCGCGCATCTGGTCGGCGCCTATGCGCTCGGCAAGGCGCAGCGCGTCATGCGCTTGCTGCGCGACGCCGGCCATGACAGCCCGATCTACATCCACGGCGCGCTGGCCAGGCTCAGCGATTACTATCAGAGCCAGGGCATCGAGCTCGGGACGCTGGAGCCGGCGACCGTCGAAAGCAGTGGCAGGCAGGATTTCGCCGGGGCCATCGTCGTCGGCCCGCCCTCGGCCTTCGCCGACCGCTGGGCGCGGCGCTTTCCCGATCCGATCTCGTGCTTTGCGTCCGGCTGGATGCGCATCCGCCAGCGCGCCAAGCAGGGCGGCGTCGAGCTGCCGCTGATCATTTCCGACCATGCCGACTGGGACGAGCTGACCGCCACGATAAAGGAAACCGGCGCCGAGGAAATCTGGGTGACTCATGGCCGCGAGGAAGCGCTGGTGCGCTGGTGCGAACTCGAAGGCATCGCTGCGCGGCCGCTGCATCTCGTCGGCTACGAGGACGAGGGCGATTGATGGCGCTCACGGCCGATGTAGCGCTCTACGGCGCCCTCCTCTGGCCTGCCCTCTTTGGCAAAACTTGGCATCTCCCGCACTTGGGGGGAGATTGGCAGCTTCGGCACCGTGCTCATTCTTGCAACGTTAGAGATTGGCGAAAGCAGTCGCGACAGCCAATCTCCCCCCTCGTGGGGGAGATGCCAAGTTTTGCCAAAGAGGGCAGGCCAGAGGGGGGCGCCGTAGAGCGCAATGCTCGCCCGTGGTGCACGCCATCATGAACCGCTTCGCCGAACTCCTCGACCGCCTCGTGCTGACGCCGTCGCGCAACGGCAAGCTGACGCTGCTGCGCGATTATTTCCGCAGCGTCGAGGATCCGGATCGCGGCCTGGCGCTGGCTGCCATCACCGGCGACCTGACCATCGCGGCGGTCAAGCCGGCGATGCTGCGCGCGCTGGTCATGGAGCGCATGGACCCGGTGCTGTTCGGCTATTCCTACGACTATGTCGGTGACCTGGCGGAGACCGTGTCGCTGGTCTGGCCGCAATCGCCGGCGGATATCGCCAACCATGAGCCAACACTCGCCGAGGTCGTCGCCAAGCTGCAGGCGGCGAGCCGTTCCGACGGGCCGAAGGTGCTGGCCCGGCTGCTCGACAGCGCCAGCATCTCGGCGCGCTTCGCCATCATCAAGCTGGTCACCGGCGGCCTGCGCATCGGCGTTTCGGCGCGGCTGGCAAAGCAGGCGCTGGCCGATCTCGGCAAGGTCGACGTCGCCGAGATCGAAGAACTCTGGCATGGGCTGACGCCGCCCTATGCCGAGCTGTTCGCCTGGCTGGAAGGCAAGGCAGAAAAACCCAAAAAGACGGCGCTGGCGCTGTTCCGGCCGGTGATGCTGTCGAACCCAATCGGTGACGGCGACCTCGAAAAGCTCGACCCGGCCGACTATGCCGCCGAGTGGAAATGGGACGGTATTCGCGTGCAGGCGGTATCGGAAGGCGGTGTTCGCCGGCTCTATTCGCGCACCGGCGACGATGTTTCCGGGGCCTTTCCTGACCTCGCAGAGGCGATGGATTTCTCCGCCACCCTCGACGGCGAGCTTCTGGTCGGCGATCCCTTGCAGGCGACCGGCACGTTCTCGGACCTGCAGCAGCGGCTGAACCGCAAAAGCGTGACGCCGAAGATCCAGCAGCAATACCCGGCCTTCATGCGCTGCTATGACGTGCTTCAGATCGGCGACGAGGACTTGCGCACGCTGCCTTTTAGCGAGCGGCGCGGCCGCCTCCAATCCTTCGTGCAGACGCTCGATCCGAGCCGCTTCGATCTTTCGCCGCTGATCGAATTCACCGACTGGCAGGCGCTGGAGGAATTGCGCCGCAAGCCGCTGCATCCGGTCATCGAAGGCGTGATGCTGAAGCGCTGGGATTCGCCCTATCTCACCGGCCGGCCGAAAGGCCCATGGTTCAAATGGAAGCGCGATCCGCACACGATCGACGCTGTGCTGATGTATGCCCAGCGCGGCCACGGCAAGCGTTCGAGTTTCTATTCCGACTACACGTTCGGCGTGTGGTCCGGCCCGGAAGGATCGGAGGAACTGGTGCCGGTGGGGAAAGCCTATTTCGGCTTCACCGACGAGGAACTGAGGCAGGTCGACAAATATGTCCGCGACAACACGGTCGAGCGCTTCGGCCCGGTCCGCTCGGTGCGGGCCGACCGCAGACAAGGCCTGGTGCTGGAGGTGGCGTTCGAAGGGCTTAACCGCTCGACACGGCACAAATCCGGCGTCGCCATGCGCTTTCCGCGCATCTCACGGCTGCGCTGGGACAAGCCGGCGGCCGAAGCCGATCGCATCGAGACGCTGCAGGCGCTGCTCGATACCTGAGGCTCAAGGAACGATCGAGACGCGGATCTCGTAGATGTCGACCGACTTGCCCTGCTTGTCGAAGTCGGAATTGATGGCGATGGCGCCGGCAGCGCCCGGACGCTTGTCGGGAAAGCGCACGTCGAACAGGTATTCGTTGCGCTCGTGGCCGACCGCGTAGCGCTTGCGGCCGCAGTCGCCGAGTTCGCCGAAATTGCAGTCGACGGAGATCTGCGTCTCCTGGCCCTCCTCGGAGCGGGCAATGATGTCGAACGTGGCGTGCTTGCCGGCGAGTTTTTCCAAAACGCCTTGCCCGACGTCGAAGCTGATCGCCGAACCGGAGGCGCCCGACCGGATGCGCAGGAAGGAGCCACTGTCGTCCTGCATGACTTCGGCCTTGGCATCCGAAGGCGCGCTGACAGGCGCCGGGTCGCTCGGTGAAAACACATTGATCCAGTCGCGCTGCGCCTCGCCGGAGTTCAGCGGCGAGGCGGTGTCGCCTGGCGGCGTGAAATCATCGTCTTCCACCGTCGGTGGCGTTTGCGGCGGGGCGGTGTCGAGTTCGGCCGCCGACTTGAAGACGCCGGTCTGAGCAGCGAAATAGAGGCCGATGCCGGCAGCTGCGAGCAGCGTCACGCCAAGGAAGATCGCGGTGAGAGGCAGGCGGGGGCCTCTCACCCGCCTGTCGTCGCGGTCGGGCATCACCTCTGCGTCGCCGTCTCCGGCCGATGCAGAGGACGACATGTCGATCTCCGGCGCACCGGGAAGAACCGGTTCGGGCATGATATCGGGAACGACCGGCAAGACGCGCGAGCGCGGCGCATCGGAAGCTGGGGGCGCGTCGGAAGCAGGAGGCTCCGCCGGAGCGTCGACAACGACCTCAGGCGGCGGCGCCGGTTCAGCGTCGGCGCCGGCATCCGGTTCGGCATCGGCCTGGGATTCGGCATCGGCATCGGCTTCGCTGCCAGCCGGCTGCTCCGCAGCCGATGCTGCAGCGTCGTCATCGGCCGGCCGGCCGACAGTGCGAACCGCCGGCAGGAATTCGGATTCGATTTCGGTGATCTTGGCCTGCACCGCCTTGCGGCGCTTGATGGCGACTTCCACCGTCACGTTCGGGTTGGCCTGCAGGGCACGATCAAGTGCGGCGAAGGCCGATCGGTAGACCCGCTCGCGAAACGCGCGGTCTTCGGCATTGCCTTTCTCGAAGGCATTCCGGATCGCTTTTTCGATCGCGTCCAACGGGGACCCCTCTGCACGTACGCTCACATTGTCATGATCGTTAGCCGCAGGCGACCGATCAATCAACGGGCCAGCGGCCGCATTCTGCCCTGGTGATGCATCCAAAGCCGATTTCGGCGGTTTTCGGTAAAGGAATCAATATTTTTCGCCGGTTTCCCGATCCAGTGCCAACGCGACGTTGCGCAACCTGGCGTTGAGGCCTCGCGCGACCGCATGGTGGACCGGCGCGGCGGCCGCCTCTAGGGCCGGGATGAGTTCCCACGAAATGCCAAGTGCCATCTTGAATTTGTGGCGGGTTGCGTCTATCACCCAGCGCATCTTGGAGGCCTTGGCTTCCCGGGCCGCTTTAGCTCAGTTGGTAGAGCACATCATTCGTAATGATGGGGTCAGGTGTTCGAGTCACCTAAGCGGCACCAAAAACGATAGTGTCCTGAAGGTTCTGCAAAAAGCTTTGGAGAGAGAACAGCCCTTGCTCCGAGGCGAGGGGCGGCCATGGCACGCTGGTGACGTTGCGATCACCGATTCCCGTGGAAGGGGAGTGCCATGACCAAGCCAGAAGTTAGACTGAGCAGAGGCGAGTTGAAAGCGTTGCTGTTGTCGGATGAGGACGGCTTCCGCAGAGTTTTGCAGGCTGTCGTGCAGGAGGCTTTGGAAGCCGAGATGACGGAGGCGATCGGGGCCGAGAAAGGCGAGCGGACGACGGAGCGGGTTGGTTACCGGTCCGGCTATTATGAGCGCAAGCTTGTGACGCGGGTTGGAGTGCTGGAACTTCGGGTTCCGCAAGATCGGGCCGGCCGGTTCTCGACGGAGTTGTTTGAGCGTTATCAGCGCTCGGAGAAAGCATTGGTGTCGGCGCTGGTCGAGATGTACGTGCAAGGCGTGTCGACGCGCAAGGTCAAGGCGATCACCGAGGAGCTGTGCGGCCACGCCTTCTCGGCCTCGACGGTGAGCGAGGCGACGGCGCGGCTGGATGAAGCGCTGAAGGCGTTCTTTGAGCAGCGGCTTGCCGAACCTTACCCGTACCTCATTCTGGACGCGCGCTACGAGCGGGCGCGCGAGGCCGGCGTGATCGCCAGCCAGGCGGTCTTGGTGGCGATCGGTGTCGACTGGGAGGGCCGGCGCCAGGTGCTCGGTGTCGAGCTGGCCAACCGTGAAAGCCATTCGAGCTGGCGCGCGTTCGTGACAGGGCTCAAGCAGCGCGGGCTCGCCGGCGTCGAGTTCGTCGTCTCCGACGACCATCCGGGGCTCAGGGCAGCGATCCGCGAAGTCCTGCCCGAGGCAGTCTGGCAGCGTTGTTACGTGCACTTCCTCAGAAACGCGCTCGATTATGTGCCGCGCAAGGTCGACGACGACTGCCTGATGGAGCTCAGATGGTTCTATGACCGGCGCGACCTAGCCGAGGTCAAGCGCGACCTGGCGCAGTGGATCGCCAAATGGCAGGCCAAATACCCGAAGCTGGTGGATTGGGTGGAGAACAACATCGAGGAGACGCTGAGCTTCTACCGGCTGCCGCTGCCGCATCACAAGCACATGAAGTCGACGAACATGCTGGAGCGGCTGAACCAGGAGATCAAGCGGCGCACCCTGGTCGTTCGCATCTTTGGCTGTGGACCCGACGCGACACTCTGCGGCAATGAGGGCAAGGTTGTGCCGGCGCCCCTCGCTTTCAGTGATGGAATCGACACGCAAATTTCTCACCATGGTGCTGATTCCCCTCGACCTGCGCCCGAGTCATTTTAGGCGCGACGCGACGGCGCAGACAAAGCTGGGCGGCATCAACGACGGCTGGTCGCCTAAACGGACCCTGCCGACCCTGCCGCCCCTTCATTCCAGGATCGGAAAAGATGCCACCAGTGACTCAGCTCTATTTGGAAGACCTTTCGGTCGGTCAGGTCTTCGGGTCTGGCTCGCTGCGCGTTGAGGAGAACGAGATCAAAGCGTTCGCCAGCAAGTTCGACCCACAACCGTTTCATCTCGACAGCGATGCGGCACGGGGAACATTCTTTCGCGAGCTTGTGGCCAGCGGGTGGCATACGGCCGCAATCACGATGCGCCTCCTGGTCGAAAGCGAGTTCAAGCCCGTCGGCGGGATTGTTGGCGCTGGCTCGGACGAATTGCGCTGGCCCCGCGCAGTTCGACCGGACGATGAGCTGCGCGTTGAAGGCGAAGTGCTCGAGGTGAGGCCGTCGAAGTCGCGGCCGAAGCAAGGTCTGATCAAGATGCGCGTGACAACGCTGAACCAGAATAGAGAGGCAGTGCAGACCATGATTGCCAATCTAGTGGTGCCGCGGCGACAAAGCTCTCAATAGCTACACGCGCACGCTTCAGCCCAACGGCAGGCGAAGGCCAATCTGAATCGCAAGCGATGCCACCATCGCAACCGTCAATACAAGCAAATGGCCGTCTACATAGCCGCCATCTAACCGAGCGTCGGTGGTGCATGGGGCGGCCAATGGGAGGTCTCGAACGTTCGCAACTGCCTTACATCGAAAAGTAAAACGGGCCCGCCACTTTAGCTTCGCGTCCCCCCAGTTCCGCACTGCAGTCGGACTTGATGTTCGAATTGCCGCTCATCTTGATCGTGTCGGCAACGATGCGCAGGCAGCTGCTGCTAGTTCCGTTGTTACCATTGTAGGTAAGGTCGCCATAGGGGAAGTATAGGACGCCGTTCAGATCAGTGGCGCCATTCCCATTGAACAAGTGGGACGATGTGTTCGCTCGTGCCGACATCATCAGCATGCCGGCATAGTCGCCTGTCTGCGGCGCGCTCAATGACAACGAGCCGTTGCCGTTCACTGTTATGCCGCCATCAGCCATGAACATGGTCACGCCGGCACCGGTCACTATGCCTTTGACGGAAAGAGAACCTTCGACATAATAGAGGCCCGGCTCCAGGGTCTTGTCGCCGCTCAGATCGAGATTTCGATACCGCCCTGGACTGACTGTCAGGTCGCCAGCTTTCGGATTAGGATACAAGATTGGTGGTACCGGTTCCACCAGATTACCCCATGGGTCAGGCAGTCGCCACGCATTGACGCGATTTTGCTCACAATCGGTGATCAGTCCGCTGGTCGCCACTATTCCGCCAGATGATTGAATGCAGTCCGCCTCAAGGGACGCGTCGCCGCCAACATAGATGGAATCCGGAGCCGACGAATTGGAAGCGATAACGCAGCCATCCATGATGACTGTGGTGCTCCCGGCCGCCTCGAAGGCACGCGGCGCGGCCCGGTTGAGGGCATATACGCACGCCGTATCACCATTGTTGGATGTTATGCGGGACCGGACGAGAATGGTGGTGGATGACGGTCCATCGCCGCCGATTGAGCGCGGAATGAGATAGGTGTAGTTGAGGCTGGATTCAGTCCTGAGGCTCTGGCTTCCGTGGTCTTCCGTCGCCAGACCGTGATAGACGAGCGAGGGTATGTTGTCCGCGCCTGCATCGACCGATGCCAAGTTGGCTTTGAGTAGCTTGTCGCCAAGCGCCTGTAGCTCACCGTCGCTCAGGCCCGAGTTGACCTTAACGGCGATCTGCATGCTTGCTGCATCGAGAGCCGATTGAAGCCTGCTCCGCTCGCGGTTCATGTTCGCGAGATCCACCGCGGCGCCGACTGCTGCAATCATAGGAAGCAGCATGACAACGAGACCGGTCGCAAAGTTACCGCGGCTGTCTCGAAAGAACCGTTTCACAAGCAGAATTTGGTGCATCATGCCGGCAAAATGCATCCCTGCGGCAAAGAAGTTGTTTCATTGATCACTAAACTCTTAAGTAGGACGGAATTCCGCCGTCCGGATGGAGGATGCCGCCGTTCCGTGGCCGCGAATGCAGAGCGCTCTCAGCGAGCGGATGCAGGTATCGCTCGACTGTGCACAGCGCGGAACGGTTACCCGTCGCTAATCCTATTGAAAAATAAACATTCGAAATGGGTGATCGCCAGCACCACTCGTGACCTATTCCAGTTTAGAAGGGCAAGTTCTGGCGCTGAACAACATGCCAGATGCGTTCTGCGCCACCATTTCGCTCCAGAACCGATCTAGCCAGGCCTTCTACAATTTTGCACGGTGGACCCGCGCTGCGGTCTGTAAGCCAACTGCAATTCGTTGGATCCGGCGACGGTTCGAACGCTGCTACGGCTTGTTCATCAGTGCGAGGTTGGCATCGACCAACGAGGTATCGGTCATTCCTGCCTTGGCCTCCAGAAGCAATTCGCGGGCTTTTTTCTTGTTGCCGCGCAACAATTGCGAATACCCCATATTGTTGACGATGTGGGCCCGGCGGCCGGCAACCACAACAAGCTGATCGTAAGCGCGGTCGGCAAAATCGAAGCGGCCGAGCTGGTCGTAAGAGGCGGCAAGTCCCAGCCATGCCTCGGCATTGTCGGACCGAAGTTCCACCGCCTTGCGGAAGTGCTTTTCCGCCAACCCATAATTGGCTTCGCGGAACTGCGTCTTGCCAGATACGAGATCAGCCCTGCTGATGTCGGTCGTCGCCGGAGCGATCGACGTGGTTTCGGTGACGTCGACGCTGCTCGTCGTGCATCCCGTCGCAATCGTCACGACTGCGACCGCAGCCAACACGGCGAATTTCGATTGCCCCATAATCTGCCCCATCCGGCCGCTTGGCGGGCCGTCTCATCAAGCACCATAGCGGGTTCGGCTTAAGCTTCGGTGGCGGGTTTCGAGCAAATATTAGGAAAGCCGAAGATATTGGATTAACTATCGACTGGAGCGGATCAGTCGCCTGCCGTCATTTTCACGATGATCGGGATGATGGCGATCATCAGCACGACTGGCAGGATGCAGACCGTAACCGGCACCGACATCTTTGCCGGCAGCGCGTGCGCCTTTTCCTCAGCTATCGACATGCGCTTGTGACGCATTTCGTCCGAATAAACCCGAAGCGCGCCCGAAAGGCTGGTGCCAAGCTCCTTCGATTGCTGAAGCAGCGTGGCGAAGGAGCGTACCTCGTCGAGGCTCAGGCGATCAGCCAACGATTTCAGCGCATCGTCAAGGCTGCGCCCCGCCCTGAGTTCGAGCGAGACAAGCTGAAGGTTCTGGCTGAGCGAGGGATAAGTGATAAGGAGCTCTTTCGACACCCGCTCGATCCCGGCCTCCATGCTCATGCCGGCGTCCGCGCAGACGATCATCAGGTCCATAAAATCGGGAAAGCCATTGCGGTATTCCCGCATTTTCGTACGGACCTGCGAGGTCAATACAAGACCCGGCAGAAAATAACCGGCGCCACCGGACATGATGATAAAAGTCCAGCGGCTCGGAACTGCCGATTCACCGCCAAACCAGCGGACGAACAGAAAAGCAACAACGGCTCCAGCCAGGAAGCCGACAAAGCGGATGACAAAAAACCTGCCGACCGCGCCTGGATCCATGTGACCAGCCTGGATGAGTTTCATCCGCAGCCGCGCAACGTTTTCCGGATCGCTTTTTGCGTAGAATTCATGGGCGGTTTTCATCGCCTTGTCGCGGACGGCGGCGGCGTTCCGTTTCGGCGCGGCGGTCGGCTTGGGTGCCTCCGCAACCTCGGAGACTTCGACCTTGAGCCGGCGCTTCAAGTCGCCGCGTCCTCCACGCGCGGTACTCCACTGCCAGAGGATCGCTCCTCCTCCCACGGCGAGCAGCAAAAACGCCACCGGCGCCAGCGACGTCGGGCGAAGGGAGGCAAGGAGGCCGATCAGGGTTTCCATGTCAGAATTTGAAGTTCGACATCTTGAACATCATGGCGTTGCCCAGCATTAGCCATAAGATCGAACCGCCCAACAGATACCAAGTCATCGGCTCGCCCCAGACGCTCTCGTAGAATTGCGGCATCATGACCATGATACCGACCATCAGCAGCGCCGGTACGGCGGTCAGGATGTAGGCCGACATGCGGCCCTCGGTCGAGATTGCTCGCACTTTGCGCCGCAGCTTTCCGCGCTCGCGGATGACCGACGACAGACCATCCAGGATTTCGCGCAGATTGCCGCCTGAACTGCTCTGGATCGACACAGCGGTGACGAACAGCGGCAGGTCTTCGTGTCCGACCCGCTCGAACAGCGAATGCAGCGCGGAAACCAGATCGGAGCCATAGGTCACTTCGTCGGCGATCACGCCGAATTCGGTGCCGATCGGATCGGCCATTTCACGCGCCACCATCGAGATCGCCACCGGAACCGGATGCCCTGCCTTGAGGCTTCGCGTGATGAGTTCCAGCGCTTCTGGAAGCTGCATTCCGAACATCTTGTGCCGCCGCTTGCGCAGGAACCGCAGGGTCATGATCGGAAAGACCAAACACATGACCGGAAGCACTGCCAGTGCAATGATCAGCGGCAGGCCGTAGGAAACAGCAAACAGGCAGACGCCAAGCGCCATGCCCGACGTGATCAGCAGAAATTTCGGCAGTGGCAGGACCATGCCGGACTGGATCCGCAGCTCCCGAATCCGGTCGAGTGAAAGCATCGAAGCACCGCCTTCCATCCCACGCTCTTTGCGCAGTTGGATCAGCACCTGCTCTTGGCTGAGCTTTTTCTCCTGCAGCTTCATTCGCCGATTGATCGCCATGCGGCGATCCCGGTGCCCGGCGTAAAGCAGGTAAAACGCTTCGGCGATCATGATGCCGGTCAGACCGGCGCCGGCATAAATCACATAGATGGCGCTGAATCCCTCGAGCATTGACTATTCCTGCTGTCTGCCAGGCTCGAAATATCGCCCAGGAAATTCGATGCCCATCGCCTTCAGGTCTTCGAGGAAGCGCGGGCGCAGGCCCGTCGCCTCGAAGTGGCCAAGGATCGTCCCGTCCGCTTCCATGCCGGTGCGCACGAAACGAAATATCTCCTGCATCTGGATCACGTCGCCTTCCATCCCGGTCACTTCGGCGACGCTCGTGACCTTGCGCTTGCCGTCGGAAAGCCGGGTAAGCTGCACGACGATATCGAGCGCGCTTGCGATCTGGCTGCGGATCGACTGCACGGTCATCGGCATTCCGGTCATGCCGAGCATCTGTTCGAGACGGGAAATCGCGTCGCGCGGCGTGTTGGCATGGATGGTCGCCATCGAGCCTTCGTGGCCGGTGTTCATCGCCTGAAGCATGTCGAAGGCTTCCTCGCCGCGGCACTCGCCGAGGATGACGCGGTCCGGCCGCATGCGCAGCGCGTTTTTGACCAGATCGCGCTGCTTGAGTTCGCCGTGACCTTCGATATTGGCCGGCCTCGTCTCCATGCGCGCCACATGCGGCTGCTGCAATTGCAGTTCGGCCGCGTCTTCGATGGTGATCAGGCGCTCGTCTTCGGGGATGAAGGCCGACAGCGCGTTCAGCATCGTCGTCTTGCCGGTGCCGGTGCCGCCGGAAATAATCGTCGTCTTGCGGGCATGGACTGCGGCGGCAAGGACCTCGGCCATGTTCTGCGTGACCGCACCAAATTCAACGAGCTTATGCAGACCGAGCTTATTCTTGGAGAATTTGCGAATGGATACCAGCGGCCCGTCGACACCGACCGGTCGGATGGCGGCATTGAAGCGTGAGCCGTCGAGCATGCGCGCGTCGACCATCGGCTGGGATTCATCGACGCGGCGGCCGACGGCCACAACGATCTTGTTGATGATGCGTATCAGGTGAGCTTCGTCCTTGAACGGAATATGCACCTGCTCGAGCTTGCCATGCCGCTCGACGAAGCAACTGCGATGGCCGTTGATCAGGATGTCGTTGATGGCTGGGTCTTTCAGCAACGGCTCGAGCGGGCCGAGGCCGACCATCTCGTCGACAATGTCATCCACCAGCGCGTCGAGTTCGGCGACATTGACCGCAAGCCGTTCGCCGCGCGCCTTCTCGGAGACGAAATCATGCACCTGTCGCCGCATCTCGTCGCGCGGCAGGCGCTCAAGCGCTACGAGGTTGATCTCTTCGATCAGCATGCGGTGAATGCGCATTCTGGCGTCGAGGACCTTCGTGGGCTTTGCCGGTCCGACCTCGGGTTTCGGCGGGGCCGGCTTGCGTGTCGTCGGAATGACGACCGGCCGATGCTGGACTGGCGCCTGCTCCTGCCGGCTTTCCGGCGTGGCATCGCGTTTCTGGAGGGTCGAAAATCGGCTGATCACCCGGCTCTCCTCAAAAGACTTTTGCCAAGCCCGAACAGTGAACGCTTTTTCCGTGTTTCCGCCACGACCTCATCAGGCAGGACTATTCGCCTGAGATCGTTGACGACATTCGCATTGGGGTCGATCTCGTGCAGCGGAACGCCGCGATCGACGGCCTCGCGCACCAGCTTGTAATTGTTCGAGATGCCGCCGACGAAATGCTCGCCGAGGAATGCCTGGACGTCGGCCCGCTTGATGCCGCTTTCGAACAGGCGTTGTTCGAAGCGGTTGACGATGACGTTTGGCTTCACCTCCTTGCCCACCGTCTCATAAACGGCCTGGATCAGCCGCTGCGTATGGCGCAGGCACGGCACGGTCATTTCGGCGACGATGTAGAGCTTGTTCGAGCCCAGCAACACGGTCTCCGTCCAGGGAAACCACGTGCGCGGCATGTCGATGACGACATTGTCGAAATAGGCGGAGACGAGGTCCAGCATGCGGACAACCACGTCGGCGTTGAACGTGCGCATCTCCGCTGGCCGCGCAGGCGCAGCCAGCACGCAGAGACCGCTCGCATGTTTCGAGAGCATTACGTCAAGAAGCTGGCGGTCAAGGCGTTCCGGCTGATTCTCGATTTCGTTGATGTCGAAGCGTGGCTCGAGGTCGAGATATTCGGCGCATGAGCCTTGCTGGAAATTGAGATCGACTACGCAGGTCGACGATCCGCGCGTTACCGAATGGTGGAGCTGGAACGCGGTTTGCAGCGTCAGCGTGGTGGTGCCTACCCCCCCGGCGGCGGGCATGAACGTATAGATTTGCGACTCGGTGTTCTCTTCGCGCCCCGGTCCCTCAAGCGCGCGAACGCAGGAGCGAACAAGATCGGCGGTGGTCAGCGGCTTGACCAGAAAATCGGCGACCTGAAGCTGAACCAGGATGCGCGCGGCGGACGCATTGAATTCCTGAGTCACAACAATGATTGCAGCGCGCCTCTCGAGCCGCCGCGTAATGCGCTGCAGCGCCTCGATCTCGTTGAGCTTGGCCGCATCCATGTCGACGATCACCGCGCTGCAATCAGCCTCCTGGATTTCGCCGCGTAACTCGGTGACGTTCTTCTCGACCGTAACAAGGGCAACCGCCTCCGACGAGGCGAACGCCGTCCTCGTTTTCTGCACAAAGCTCTTGTCGGTGGAAACAAGCACGATCCGCTTGGTTTTTCCGGGATTTGCCATTCTTCTCGCCCGCGCGTTTGGTGGCCTGATCAGTAACCGGCCGTGGGTTGCGATGCTTTTTCCTCGACCGCTTTCGGGGCCGTGCTTGGCTGGGCGCCGCGGTTTGCTGGCACCCGAAGCCGGGTGCGTTCGACGCCCTCAGGCCACGGATCGACCAGCTGCATCACGGTGTTGGCTGCCATCGCATTGCCCGCGCCTTGGGTCAGCCCGTCGAGACGCATCGTCTCCTCGGTGGCACAACCGCTGGCGGAGGCAAGCATTGCGACGGCGCCGATCCTTGAAAGCGTTCGCATGCTCATTCCTTTGGGAGATCGAGGAAGTGGCCGACTTTTGTGGCTGGAGCGGCAGCGTCGGTTGCGGTCCGGCCATTGTGGGCGGCGTCGGCGGTTTTCACCTCCTCCACATTGCCCAGAAAATAATCTACATTGCTTGCCGGCAAGGTGCCGTCAGCCGGCGTCAGCGGCTTCTTCGATGGATCCATCGGCTTAACGAGGTACGGCGTGACGATGATGACCAGGTCCGTTTCGCGCCGCTGATACGCTCTGGAACTGAACAGCGGGCCGAGCACCGGCAACTTGCCCAGACCTGGGACGCGCTGCTGAACCATGTCATTCTCGCTTTGCAGCAAGCCTGCCATCATGAAACTCTGACCGCTTTTCAGATCGATCGACGTGTGCGCGCGCCGCACCACGAAACCCGGGATGGAGATATTGCCGATATTGTAGGAAGCCGATCTATCGATTGAGGAGACCTCCGGCTCGATGTCGAGAGCGATCAGGCCGTCGCTGAGCACGGTCGGTGTGAAGTCCAGACTGACGCCGAACTTTTTGTATTCGACTGTGATCTTGCCGACCTCTTCCGAGACTGGGATCGGAAACTCGCCGCCCGCCAGGAAACTCGCTTTTTCACCCGAGCGCGCAATCAGGTTCGGTTCGGCAAGACGTCGCGCGACACCGCGGTCTTCCAGAGCCTTGATGGCGACATCGATTGACACGCCGTTGGAGAGAAGGCCGCCGATGAGCTGTGCCGCGGGAGCCGCCTTAGAAACCGAAGGAGTGGAGTTGAATGAGACGCCGCCATTGCTGCCGATGTATGTCACGCCGATTTTGGTGCCGAGTTCCCGTCCCACCTGCCGGTTGATTTCGACGAAGCGCACATTCAGCTGAACCTGCTGCGACGAGGAGATATTGACCGAGTTGATGACCGTTTCTTCGCCCGAAAAATTGGTGGCGATCCGGTCGCCTTATCAACCGCCAACGCATCTTCGGCTGAGCCAGACAGAACAAGCCGGCCATTCGCCGAGCTAACCTTTATGTTGGCGCCCGGCACGCTGTCGCGGATGGTGCTGGCCAAACGGTCGGTGTCGAGCGTCACCTCGATGTCCATCGTACCGACCAGTTTCTTGTTTTCGTCGAAGAGAGCGATGCCCGTGGTGCCGAGATTACTGCCGAGCAGGTAGAAGGAGCGGTCCGTCAGCGGCTTGACGTTGGCGATCTCTGGATCGCCGATGACGATCTCGTGGAACGGCAGATCGGTCTTGATCGTCCTGGGCTTTCCCCTGGCGAGCTTGATCGACATGTTTTTGGTCGAGGTAATGTAAACCACGCCGTTGCCGGCCTCAGCGTTTCCAACGCCAACCAGAAAGTGTCCCGCCGCAACCGAGATCGCCAGCAAGGCTATTGCGGCAGCATGCGCGCCGCTCCGACACAAATTGCCCATCCACCCAAACATTGCCTGTCCCCAAAAATCCGGCACCCCTGCCGGTGTCGTGTCACTTGTCCGGCGCAACAACCTGATAGGATTGCGGGTTGGTGCCGCGCGTCACGATCACGGTCTTGAATTTTTGCGCTTCCGGCCCCTCTGCGGCGATCGCCTCGATGATTGCGCCCGCAGCATCCGACCCGCCGGCCGCCACCGAGCCGCCGAATGAAGAGATGGTCGTCAAACCGTCTGTCGAACCACCGCCTTCGCTTGAGGCGCGCAGCGACAGCGACAGCGTGCCCACCGTGCGGGCCAGCGCCACCTTCTGCGCGCCCTCGGCATTGACCTCGATGGTCACAGAATTAGCGATCTGCGGACTGGTCTGCCGCTCGTCGGCGCCCTGGCCGACGGTCAGCACCTTGGCGCTCTCGACCACGATCTCGCTGGTCAGCGTCGAACCGGCCGCGCCTTCGGCATTTTTCGCGACTTCGGTGATGGCGCCGGCGTCGCGCGTCAGCACCACGTCGACATGGTCGCCGGGCATAACGAAGCCGCCGACGCCGGCTATTTCGTCAGTGCGGATTGTCACCGCCCGCATGCCGGGCGAAAGCAGGTTCGACAGCGTCGCGCGCCCATTGGGACCCGACAGTTTTGCAAGCAAAAGCGGCTCGTTGATCTCCAGGGGTGAAAGCACGACACGACTTCCCTCGGCCAAAGCTTCGTTGATCGTCGTGAAGGCGCCCTGCGGAAGCGAATCCTGCGGCCACGGAATTTCCGCCAGTTGTGTCCGCTCTAGCGCCATGCCGAAGCGCAGCGGCGCCCTGGCGACGACGATCGTCTGAAACTGCATCGCCGGCGGCGCGGGTGTCGGAACTGCGAGCGAAATCCCTCCGGCACGAGCGTTTGCTTCGCTCTTAATCCAGAGATCGGCGGCAAAGATCGAGGCCGCGCCGAACACCGCGGCGATGCCGATCATTGTAATGGCTTTGCCCTTCACACCCGATACCCCAAAATGCAGCCTTCTTGTCTTTTTGCCTTTGGCCGGACGCTACCGGGCGATTCTGAACAATTAGAAACTTCGCTTGTTCGAATTGGAGCTATCGTTGCGTCTGGTTACCGAACCATTGGCTCTTTTTCCGCAATTTGAGTAAATTTGAGTGAGCGCCATTTGCTTTTGATCGAGATTCACTAGGCTTCGACATTTCCGGCACGCCGTCACGTTGTTGGTTACCGCACGGTCAATGCGGCCAGAAGCAATCGACAGTTTTCAGGAACGAGTTCATCAGGCTTCTGTGAAATGCTTCGCCATCTAATCTGCGATGGCGTCGCTACCGTGAGCGTCGCGCGGCATGGGATCACTGCGACGCTGCTGCCGGCGTCAGTCGCAATATTTTTCCCGCTGGCTCGTCGGTCAACGCCATGACTGCGCCGTCGGGAGCCTGCACCACGTCCCGGATACGCCTGCCGAGAGCGAGGACTTCCTCGCCGGCGACCTGCTTTCCGTCGATCCTGACACGAACGATGCCTTCCGCCGACAGCCCGCCAATCAAGAGGTCGCCTCGCCAATCGGCAAACATGTCGCCGGTGTAGAAGGTCATGCCGGAAGGCGAGATGACGGGCGTCCAGCTATGGATGGCGTCGGCAAACTCCGGGCGCGTCGAAGGATCGGGGATGCGTTTGCCCGAATAATGCCGGCCGTGGCTGACCGCGGGCCAGCCGTAATTCTTGCCCGCTTCCGGGATGTTCAACTCATCGCCGCCGAGCGGTCCCATTTCCGCCGTCCAGAGTACGCCGGTTTCGGGATGGATCGCAGCACTTTGCACATTACGATGGCCGTAGGACCAAATCTCGTCGGCGCCGTCCTTGCCGACGAAAGGATTGTCGTCAGGCACAGAACCATCGGGATTGATGCGGACGATCGTGCCGAGATGATTGTTCGGGTCCTGCGCCTGCCGCATCTTGAAGCGCTCGCCGAGCGTGACGAAGAGCTTGCCGTCCGGCGCGAATATCAGGCGGGAGCCGTAGTGGTTCCGGCCGGAGACGGCTGGTTCCTGCCGGAAGATCACTTCGAAGTTCGAAAGCGCGCTGCCGTTCTCGTCCAAGCGTCCACGGCCGACGGAGGTGGCCGCGCCGCCGCCGCGTTGCTCCGAGTAGGAGAGATAAACGGACCGGTTGTTGGCAAAGTCCGGATCGAGCGCCACATCCAGCAGACCCCCTTGTCCGCCGGCGAGGACGTCCGGCACACCGTCGATCGGATCGGAAACGGCGCCGTCGGTCGAGACGAGCCGCAGCCGCCCCGGACGCTCGGTGACCAGCAACGCGCCGTCGGGCAGGTAGGTCGCGCCCCAGGAATGTTCGAGCCCTTCGGCAAAGATCTCGACCGCAATGCGGCCCGTTTCACTCTCGACGCTGCTGTCCTGCGCGAGCGTGGTCGAGGGCGCAGCGAAGGCAAGAAGAAGAGACGAAGCAATGAATATCCGCAGCATGATTTCTCCATCCGAAAGAGGCATAGGGGAGGAGCCGCCGACTCCTCGATATAATGACCAACTGCCGATGCAGTTCCAAACCGGCGCACCGCGCCCAGGTTTTCAGCTATGGCCAGGTCAGGTCGACGAGAGGCCGGCGCCTGGCACTCTCAGCACGTCTCTACACAAAAGAAGACAAATGAGAGCCAACTGAAAACCAATTGAGACACAACTGAAACAAATCCAGGTGCAGGCGACATGCATGCGAAACGCTTTGGGGCGATGGTCGCCGCAAGACCAGGAACGCAGGAGCGTCGCCGATGACACCCGACCAGATCAGACTTGTCCAGGACAGTTTTCGCGAGATCGTTCCGATCCGCGTGGCCGCCGCCGCGCTGTTCTACGAGCGCCTGTTCGCGATCGACGCGGATCTTCGCGCGCTGTTTCCGGTGACAGACATGACCAAGCAAGGCACCAAGCTGATGGCGAGCCTCGGCTTCGTCGTGCACGGACTCGATCGTGCCGACACCATCCTGCCGACGGTGCGCGTGCTCGCCAAGCGTCACGTCACCTACGGCGTCGAGGAACGTCATTACCCGATCGTCGGGCAAGCGCTCATCGAGACGCTGGCGGCCGGCCTCGGCACGGCTTTTACGCCGGCTGTCCGAGAGGCTTGGGAGGCGGCCTACGGGTTGCTCGCCAGCGTGATGATCGCTGCTGCCCGCGAAGATCAACTCGCCGCGTAATTTTTTTGGGATGCAGCCGCAGACCCCCAAACGACAATTCCAAATGGAGAGAAACACCATGTTCAAATACACAGTTCTTGCAGCGCTTTGCGTGGTGGCAAGTTCCACTTCGGCCGACGAACTCACGGCCCGTCAGGGTGGGACCGTCGATCTCGGCAATTTTCACGGCGTCGTCTACTACACGGAGGCGGATGACGGCTACCGGGTGGTCACCACGATGGCTGCGGGCGAAGAAAACCTGCCAGTACGCTTCGTCGCGACCCTCAGCGAGGGCCAGGCGTTCGTGATCTCGGTCCCGGGCGAGTTGGCAGGGACCGGCCAAGCCCTCGAAATCTCGCGCGCCCAAGGCAAGCTCGTTGTCGCCAAGGTGGAGTCCACCCAGTAAACATTTGCGCGATTTCGGGCTCCTCGCGCAACCGGAACGAGCGACGGCCGAGGCGGCGCAGCGCCAAGGAAGGCCAAGCGCACACGCTTTAGCCAATCGATCGCAACGGCAGAAAGTTGACGTTGCGACGCAACCGGCTAGTCTTGCGCTCGCCTCTCCGCGCCTTTCAACAACGCGAAGAGAAGGGCACCGTCATTGGGATGGCTATCGTCCCGACCTCGGAGAACGAGATGCTCAAGGTGCAACATGCAGAAGTTCGATTTCGCCTTTTTGAGTGCGGACTATTTTTTCTGATCCTGGTAGGGGCTGGCGTATTTGCGTCAGCGGCTTTTGCCGACGTCGTCGAGCCAAAAAGCCTCGCTGTCGCGAATTTCGAGTTCAAGGACACATCAGGCGAAGTCAGGGACCAGACCGCCGAACACGCAGCGCGACTGAAGGCATTTGGCGTTGCGTTGCAGGATGGCCTTTCGGAGAAGATCGAAGTCGTCGCATTACCCTGTCAGGCAGAACAGTGCACCATTAAGGACCCCGGTCTCGTCGATCTCTCGAGGCAGGCAAGAACAGCCAGCGCGAAATATCTCCTGATCGGTCAGGTGCACAAGATGAGCACGCTGGTTGGCTGGGTGAAGTTTGCAGTGGTGGATCTGAACGACAACAAACCTGTTTGCGATCGATACCTGACTTACCGGGGAGATACCGACGAAGCGTGGCGACGAGCAGCAGAGTTCACGGCGCGCGACGTCGAGAAGCACTGCATTCCGTAGGGTGTGTTCCGGCGCATCCAGCGGGCCTCGGCTCGCCGGGCCGCTTTAGCTCAGCTCCGTTGGTAGAGCACATCATTCGTAATGATGGGGCGAGGTGTTCGAGTCACAGTTGCCAGCTATTCATGCGAGGCATCGGCGAAGCTAGCCGCGATCTTGCGGGGCGGCCGCTCTCTCGCCCAGCGTCGCCACGGTCTTCAGCGCGCCGTCGAGCATGTCGCCGTTTTCGTCCTTCAACGCGGCTTCGCGCAGGCGCCGGATCCAGTCGGCGGCGTCGTCGCGGCCCTTGAGCAGGTCGAGCGCCGACAGCACGCGATCGAACTTGGATTGCGCGCGGACATGGGTGTCGCTGTAGCCCTTGATCAGCCGCCGGCAGTTGAGGATCTCCGTGCCAAGCGCGTAGTCTTCCCTGACATGGCTAAGCGCCAGCGCGTACCAGCGCTCGAGATGCGCGGCCTCGACCTTGTGGCGCAGCAGACGGCGGCGCCAGCGGCGCAGGCCGCCGATGAACCACAGGGCGGCGAAGCCGGCAAAACTGTCGGTGCGGATGCGGCGGCCATGGTTGATACGGCGGTCGAGGAAGGCGGCAAGCTTCGGCCGCGCCTCGATGTAGCTGCCCAGGCCGGCCGGCAGCGTGCCGCAGAATTCCTCGATGCGCGGGTGGAAATACTCGGTCACCTGCAGGATCGAACCGTCCTTGACGCCGACCTCGCGGCGCACCCGCTGGTCGCGCGTCGAACGCGTCTTCAGGTCGGCAACGCGGATCATGTCGTCGTAGCACATGGCGTTGGCCAGATGCTTTGCCGCTGATACCGACAGCGCATAGTCATGCTCGGCACTGTCGAGGACGACCGCCCGGTCCAGCCGGTCGAGATACTCGCCGCCGTAGGCGATGTCCTGATAGTCGACCACCTTTTTCAGACCGCGAAACGCCATGTCGCGCAAGGCAAGCGGCAGCGCATCGACCCGCGCCGCAAGGCCCTGCCAGCCCTTCAACTGGCTTTCCGGACCGCTCACGTTTGCCGCCGTACCCAGGCCGGTTTCGGCAGCTTTCGGCTCCGCAGCTTTTTCGCCTGGAGGTGGCGTGTTGGTGATGCCACGGGCGCGATCAAAGGCGGCGCCGAAGGCGGCGAGACTGGCCTTCACACCCCGGCCGCCGGCGCCAATCGCCTGCTCATAGCTCTCGCGGGTGAACGGCAAGGCGTCGGACCCGGCCAGCGCGCCGAGCAGGCTGGCCGAGATCATCGAGCCGTTGTCGGCGGCGATCTTCTCCATGTCGAAGGCGATGAAGCGCTTGGCCGCGGCTTTCGCTGTCGCATGCACCTTTGACGACGAGGCGCGGCCGTCGCCGGGCTCGATCTTCTCCGACACGGCGGCGAGGCGGTGCGACGAGGCGATCAGCGTCGTGCGCTCGGGCGTGACGAAGCCGCGGATGATGGCGCGACCGGCCTCCATCAGTTCGGCCGCGATCAGGATGTCGACGTCGCCCTGCGAGGGCGACAGCGCAAAGACCGGCAGGCGGCCGGTGTCGCGGCACATTTCGACATAGTAGATCGTCGCGCCGGTGCGCTGGGCGACGCCGGCGACCGAGGTCGATTGCGCGACATAGCCATTGCGCTCGGCGACGTCGGTGATCCAGTCGGCCAGCACGCCGCCGCCCTGGCCGCCGACCGCCAGCACGGCAAGCTTGATAACGCGCTCGTCTTCGGGAGCACCGGCTTTCGAGCGCGATGAGGGGACCGCGTCAAACATCGGCGAATGTCAGGCGCCGGCTTTCACGGCGCCGCTGCAAGAGGCTGATGGTGGCGCGACGCGCTGCCTCCAGGAAACGGTCCCAGCGGTTGGGATTGTGCACCACGTCGGCGCGGTAGAAGGATGGGCACAGCACCGCCGCGTCGGCGACCTCGCCGCAATTGCCGCAGCCGACGCAGCTCTGGTCGATATGCGCCACCGGATCGTCGCGCAGCGGATCGTCCAGAGACTTCACCGACAGCGACGGGCAGCCGGACAGCCGCATGCAGGCGTGGTCGCCGGTGCAGATGTCCTCGTCGACGCCGAATTTCGGCTTGACGATCCTTGTCCCGCCCTTGATCGCCTTGTCGACCAATGGCTTTTCGCGGCGCTGCCGGTTGAGCATGCATTCGGACGAGGCGACGATGACTTTCGGGCCCTTCTCCTCCGTCGTCAGCGCCTCGCGCAGCGTCTGTTGCATCCTGGTGACGTCATAGGTGCGGTCGATGTGGCGCAGCCATTTGACGCCCATGCCCTTCACCGCCTCGGTGATCGGGTGCTTTGTCGACTTCGTCTTGTTGCCGGCGCGGGATGAAAGGATATCCTGCCCTCCCGTCGCGGCCGAATAGAAATTGTCGACGATGACGATCACGCCGTCGTTCTTGTTGAACACGGCGTTGCCGATCGACGAGGTCAGGCCGTTGTGCCAGAAGCCGCCGTCGCCGACGAAGGAGATCGAGCGGCGCTTGGCGTCGGGCGAATTGAACGCCGAGGCCGAGGCCGGCCCCAGCCCATAGCCCATTGTGGTGGCGCCGAGCTCGAAAGGCGGCATGATCGAAAACAGATGGCAGCCGATGTCGGAGGCGATGTGGTGCTTGCCCAACTCCTGCTCGACCAGCTTGGTGGCGGCGAAGATCGGCCGTTCGGGACAGCCGACGCAGAAGCCGGGCGGGCGGCCCGGAACGACGTTGATCAGGTCGGCGGTATCGAGCCCGTCGCCGATCTTGTTCGGCGCGCGAACCTCGCCCGGCAGCAGATGCGGGATGGTGGCGCGCAGGAAGGCGCCGATGCCGTCGAGCATAACCTGACCGGTGTATTCGCCGGCCATCGGCAGGTGTTCCTTGCCGACGAGCTTGGTGCCGCGCCCGGCCTTGTGCAGCATCGCGGCAAAGGCTTGCTCGATATAATTGGGCTGGCCTTCCTCGACGACGAGTACGGCGTCCTTGCCCTCGCAGAAGGACAGGAACTCGTCGTCGACCAGGGGATAAACGGCATTCAGCACATAGAGCGGCACGTCGGTGTCGCCATAAGTGTCGGCGAGGCCCAACCGCTGCAGCGCCCGGACGACCGAATTGTACATTCCGCCCTGCATGACGATGCCGACCGAGCCGTGCTCGGGGCCGAAGAACTCGTTGATCTTGTTGGTGCGGATGAAATCCACCGCCGCCGGCCAGCGTTTCTGCACCTTCTCCTTCTCGTGCAGGAAGGAGGCTGGCGGCAGCACGATGCGGCCGGTGTCGCGGCGCGGCGCGTCGAGTGCATCGGCCACCGTCATTGCCGGCCGCTTGTTGTCCTTGGCGATGAAACGGCCGTGAACGTGGCAGCAGCGGATGCGGACCTGCAGCATGACAGGCGTGTTGGAAATTTCCGAAAGCTCGAAGCCGTCCTCCACCGCCTTGACGATCGACGGCAGGTTCGGGCGCGGGTCGAGCAGCCAGACCTGGCTCTTCATGGCGAAGGCATGGCTGCGCTCCTGCATGATCGAGGAGCCTTCGCCGTAATCCTCGCCGACGATGATCAGCGCGCCGCCGGTGACGCCGCCGGAGGCGAGATTGGCGAGCGCGTCCGATGCAACATTGGTGCCGACCGTCGACTTGAAGGTCGCCGCGCCACGGATCGGATAATGCACCGACGCCGCCAGCATGGCGGTGGCGGTCGCTTCCGAGGCGCTTGCCTCGAAATGCACGCCGAGCTCGCCCAATATGTCCTGGGCGTCGGCCAGCACGTCCATCAGATGGCTGATCGGCGCGCCCTGATAGCCGCCGACATAGCCGACGCCGCATTGCAGCAGCGCCTTGGTGATGGCGAGAATGCCCTCGCCGGAAAACTCCTCATCGGCACCGAGCCTGAGTTTTTCGACTTCCTTGGCAAAAGACCGTTCGGCCATTTTGGGCTCCTTCCGTTACCGCCGGCATCCGGCAGCGCGCAAGATCAGATGTCGTGCTTGCGAATGTTCTTCAGCATCTTCTGCAGCGTGGCGATCAACGCCGCATATTCGGCATCGTCGATGTCGTCGAACATCGCTTCGAATGCGTCATGCATGGCCGGCCACGCGCGCGCGAACTCGGCGCGGCCATCGTCGGTCAGGAACACGTGGCGGATGCGGCTGTCGGTGACCCCCTGCTCGCGCCGCACAAACCCTTGCCCCTCCAGCGTGTCGAGCGTCCTGCTCAAGGTCGACTGCTCGATGACAGTATACACCGAAAGGTCGTTGACGGTGACGCCGTCGGCGACCGACAGCACGGCCAGCGCCCGCACCTGCGGAATGGTCAGGCCCTGCTTGCGGAAATCGTCGCGCAGGGTGGCGTTGTAGCGGCCCATGATGCGGTTCATCAGATAGGGCGCGAACTGCTGCAGGCCGATCTGGCCCAAAGTCGAGATGCGCTGGCCCTTTTTCGCAACCTTCTGTTCCATCACAGCCTCCCCGCCAGCAGAAAGCCGGAGCCGCCGCCAAGCCCGGCGCCGGGATGGGTCGAGGCGCCGATGTGGTAGAGGCCCTTGATGCCGGTGGCGTGATTGCGGCTGGTCTTGAACGGCCGCCACAGGAAGGACTGGTCGATGGTCGAGGAGCCGCCATAGGGATCGCCGCCGACCAGATTGATGTTCATCGCTTCCAGATCGGCCGGCGAATAGGCGCGGCGTGCAATCACACTGTCCTTGAACCCGTCGACATGGCCGGCGAGGATCGCTTCGGCACGGTCCGCGTAGGCTTCGCGCAATGCTTCGGTCCAGCAGCCGTCGGCCGGCGTCTGCAGTTTGCCGGCGGCATCGCCCTTGATATGCCGTGGCGCCTCGGGCAGTTGCAGCCACAGGATCGCCTTGCCGTCCGGGCAGCGCGACGGGTCGAGCGCATGCGGCTGGCCGACGCAGATGGTCGGCACCTCCGGCAGCATGCCGCGCGTGGCCTCGTTGCAGGCTTTCGATACGCCGTCGAGCCCCGGCGTCAGGTGCAGCAGCGCGACCTTGTCGAGGCCCTCGCCGCGCCAAACGGGCGGCTTGTCCAAGGCATAGTGGATCTGGAAATTGCCCTTGCCATAGCGGTATTTTTGCGCTGCCTCGAGGTCAGCTTTCGGAGCCGCGTCGCCGAGCAGCCGCTCGTAGAGCTGGGTCGGCGTGACCGAGCAGATCACGCTCTTCTTCGCGGTGACCGTTTCGCCCGAAGCCAGCCACACGCCGGTGGCGCGACCTCCACTCTGGATGATCGAGGCAACGTCCCCTTCAGTCCGGATCACGCCGCCGCGCTCCTTGATCAGCGCTTCGAACGCGGACAGCAGATTGCTGGCACCGCCCTTGACGATCGGCGCGCCGGCAGCTTCGAGCGCGAAGGCGATAACCTTGGCGATCTGGCCGGAAAACGCGTCTTCGGGCGCAAGGCCGGCATGCAGCGCCCAGGGCGCCCACAGCGCGCGGGCGGTTTCAGACTGATAAGTGCTTTCCAGCCAGCCGCGCGCCGGCACCAGCGCCTCGCCGAGAAAGGCGGCAAGGCCGTGCGGGCCGCGGCGCCAGGCTTCGCGCGCCAGCAGCCTTGTCGTGGGGTAAGACCACAGGCTGCCGCCGAGCAGGCCGAACAGCAGGCCAGCGTTGCGCTCGATCTCGCCGACATCGCTACTGTGCCGGTCGCCGTCGCCTGCGGCCAGCGCGTTGGCCGCTGCAACGTTGGCGGCGCGGTCGGTGCGCAGGATGGCATGGCTGCCGTCCGGACGCAGCACGCCGGTGGGCGTTCCGGTGTTGCAGAACTCCAGACCGTGCCGCGCCAGGTCCTTGCCCAGCGCCGCATAGGCCGGCGAGGTGATGAACAGGACGAAGGTCGTCGCCATCACGTCATGGATGAAGCCGGGCGCGGTGATCTCCTCAGTGCGCATGCAGCCGCCGATGCGGTCGTTGCGTTCGAGCACCAGCACCTTCGCCCCCTTGCCGCCAAGCATCGCCGCGCAAACCAGCGCGTTGATGCCGCTGCCGACGATGATGTGATCGGGCGCGTTCATCGATGCTTGCTCCCAGACGGCGGGAGGGATTCAATCGCGCAGGGTAGCGTTCCTTGGCGCCCCCCTCTGCCCTGCCGGGCATCTCCCCCACTTGGGGGGAGATCGGCCGTCACCGCCGCCTTCGCCAATCTCAAACGCCGCAGGAAGAAACGGGGCGTTGAGGCTGCCAATCTCCCCCCTCGTGGGGGAGATGTCCGGCAGGACAGAGGGGGGCGCCGTGGAGCCGCAGCGTTGCAAGACTGCCGCTCCCACCCCGTCACTACAGTAATACCTACAATCATGATCTTCTCCCGAAGACCGCCACCATCGTCCTAACGCCCTGGCACCAACGCCAGCGCGCGGATCGGGCTGCCAGTGCCGTGCTCGATCTTGAGAGGTGCGGCGATGAGGATGGCGCCCTTTGGCGGCAGCCGGTCGAGATTGCACAGGCTGGCGAGTCCATAGCGGTTCGCCTTGTGCATCAGGCTGTGCGCCGGGAATGGCGGCTCCATTCCCCCTGCTTTGCCAGCATCCGTGCCGATCGTCTCACTGCCCCAGCCCTTGATGTCCTTGCCAATCAGATACTGGATGGCCTCGGCGGTTGGTCCGGGGGTGTGCGGTCCGGTCTCGTCGGCGTTGAGGAATTCGGCTTCCGAGCCGTTGCGCTTATACCAGTCGGTGCGCATCACCACCCACTCGCCGGCGTTGATCGCGCCGTGCTCGGCTTCCCATGCCTTGATGTGGTCGACGGTGAGCAGGAAATCGTGATCGGCTGCCGCTTCATTCGAACAGTCGATGACGTTGACCGGGCCGACGAAGTTCTGAACCGGAATGGTGTCGGTGGCGCCGTCCGGATAGTCCTTGCCAGTGATCCAGTGCTGCGGCGCGTCGAAATGCGTGCCCGAGTGTTCGCCAAGCTTCAGCCAGTTCCATGCCCACCACGGGCCGTTCTTATCATAGTGGGAGATGGCGTGGATCTCGACCTTCGGCGTGTCCACCGCCAGCTCCGGCGGCAGCTTGATCAGCGGCGTGTTGGGCCCGAGCGGCGCCGTCAGGTCGACCACCTGGATGGCGCCTGAAAGAAGCTGGCCGGCGACCTCGCCGAGGAGTTGTTGCGTGTCCATGGTCTGTGTTCCCTCTTTGTCGATAATGAAAGGCTCTTCGCGGCCCTTATTATCCTACTAGACGAAAACATATGCATCTGCAATTATCTTTAAGCATAAAGGAATTGGGTTGGGTGGGATGTGAGCGAGTTTGACGCCATATTCGTCGGGGCAGGCCACAACAGTCTGGCATGCGCCGCGCATCTGGCGCTCAAAGGTTGGAAAACCGGGATTTTTGAGCGTAGCGAAACGATCGGTGGCGCCGTCCAGACCGGCGAATTCACCCTCCCCGGCTTCCGGCACGATTTCGGCGCGATGAATCTGAGCCTGTTCGCCGGCTCCGCCTTTCACGAGAAATATGCAAATGAATTGAAAACCCACGGGCTGGAATTCGCGCCGGTCGCAGACTGTTTCGCCAGCGCTTTCCCGGACGGCCGCTGGTTCGGCGTCAGCAACGATCTGGAAAAGACCGCGTCGCGGGTGGCCGCCTTCTCGCAAGCCGACGCCGCGACATGGCGTCGGCTGGTTGCGGCTTTCCCAGAGCAGGCCGGGCATCTGTTTCGGCTGCTGGGGGCGCCGATGAGCGGCCGGGCGCTGGCCGGCACAGCATGGAACCTGTGGCGCAAAAAGGGTTTTGCCGGCGCACTCGACACGGGTCGGTTGCTGCTTTCCTCCCCCCGCGCGTGGCTCGAGGAGAATTTCGAGTCGCCGCATGTCAGGGCGACGCTCGCCACCTGGGGCATGCATCTCGATTTCGCCCCCGACATCGCCGGCGGCGCTGTGTTCCCATACCTTGAGTCGATGGCCAACCAGTGCTTCGGCATGGTGCTCGGCAAGGGCGGCGCCGACACCATCATCCGCGCACTGTCGGGCATGATCACCGCTGCCGGCGGCCAGATTATCACCGAGGCTGAGGTGGCCGAGATCACGGTTTCCGCCGGCAAGGCGACCGGCGTGCGGCTCGTTTCCGGCAAGACCCATACCGCCACCAGGGCGGTCGTCGCCGGCGTTGCGCCAGGGGCGCTGCCCGGCAGATTGCTGCCTGATGGTTCCGGCGACGCCGGCTTCGACACGGCGATGAAAACATTCCGCCATGCGCCGGGCACGATGATGATCCATCTGGCGCTGGACGATCTGCCGGATTGGCGCGCCGGCGCCGAGCTTCGGCAGTTCGCCTATGTCCATCTGTCACCGTCGCTCGACGCCATGTCGCGGACCTATCAGCAGGCAATGTCGGGCACGCTGCCGGACGAGCCGGTGCTGGTCGTCGGCCAGCCGACCGCGGTCGATGCGGCGCGGGCGCCGGACGGCAAGCATGTGCTGTGGGTGCAGGTGCGGATGCTGCCTGCCGAAATCCTTGGCGATGCGGCCGGCAAGATCGCGCCGGATCACTGGGACAAGGTGAGGGAACGCTACGCCGAGCGCGTTCTCGACATCATCGAGACCTATGCGCCAGGTCTTCGCCGGAAGATCCTCGGCCGTGCCGTGTTCTCGCCTCTCGACCTCGAACGCCAAAATCCCAACCTGGTCGGCGGCGACCAGATCTGCGGCAGTCATCATCTGGCGCAGAACTTCCTGTTCCGCCCGGCGCGCGGTTATGCCGGGTGGAACACGCCGGTGACGAATTTGCATCTCACAGGTGCTGCAACATGGCCGGGCGCCGGCACCGGTGCGGCTTCGGGCTATATGCTCGCCCAACAGCTTGGCGGGAGGTAAAGTCCAAACTTTTGAGTGAATATGGGCTTGTGAGTGAAATATGGGGCGAGGCCCGTCGCGCCCAGGGAGCCTGAACCAACAGAACGACAACGACGCCGCGCACAAAAAACCAACAAGGGGAACGATCATGACAATCAACAGACGAGAATTGCTCGGATACGGCGCAGCAGCGCTTGGCGCCACCGTCATTGGCCTGCCGCAAACGGCCAGGGCAGCCGGCGAACTGACCATCGCCTACAACGTCAACCTGCCCGCGTGGGACCCGACCACCGGCCCTTCGGCGGTCAACCCGACGATCCAGGGCCTCTACCAGTCGGTGTTCGACCAGTTCATCCCGCAGAAGCCGGACCTTTCCTTCGCGCCGGGCCTGCTGACCGAATGGGGCTGGAACGACGACCGCACCAAAATCATGATGACGGTGCGCGACGGCGTCACCTGGCATGACGGCTCGCCGTTCACCGCCGAGGACGTGGTCTGGTCGCTGCAGCGGGCGGGCGACGAAAAGACCGGCAACCCGATCCAGTTCGTCTGGAAGAACGTCAACAACTTCAAGATCGACGGCAACAAGATCACTGGCGATGTCGTGCAGTTCGACCCAGTGTATTTCAAGTGGATGTCGTTCCTGACCGGCTACGTCATGCCGAAGGCCTACTATGAGAAGGTTGGCGCCGAAGGCTTCGAGAAAGCGCCGATCGGCACCGGCCCGTACATGGTCGACAAGTTCGAACGCAACGCCTTCCTGCGGCTCAAGGCCAATCCGAATTATTGGGGCGGCAAGCCGGCCTTCGACAATGTGACGATCAAATTCGTCACCGACGCGGCGAGCCGGGTCGCCGAAATAGAGTCCGGTTCCTCGCAGGTGACGCTCGAAATTCCTTATGAGGAATACGACCGCCTGATCGCCAAGGACGGGCTTGCCGGCTCGTGCAAGAACGTTTCCGACATCGGCATGATCTTCTTCAACGACATCGACGTGATGCTGGACAAGAATGTCCGCCAGGCTGCGGTGATGGCGGTCGACAAGAAACTGCTGGTCGACCGGCTGCTGCGCGGTTACGGCCAGCCGATCGATACACTGGAGACGCCGGAATACGACGCCTACGATCCGTCGATCAAAGTCGAGCACAATCCGGAGAAGGCCAAGGAATTGCTGGCCGCGTCTGGCTACTCGCCGGAGAAGCCGGTCAAGTTCACCATCCAGGCGACCAAGGGCTTCAAGCCCAAGGATTACGAGATGGTCCAGGCGATCGTCGGCATGTGGCGCAAGGTCGGCATCGAGGCGACGATCGAGGTCTACGAGATCGCCAAGCATTACGATCTGCGCGCCGCCGACAAGCTGGCGCCGGCCGCCTTCTACAATTGGGGCAACGCCATCGCCGACCCGACGACGTCGACCGGCTTTGCCACCTATGGCCCGAGCCCGCATTCGGTGTGGGACAGCCAGGATCTGATCGACATGATCAACCCGCTATGGGGCGAGAAGAACGAGGCCAAGCGCATCGCCGGCTGGAAGGCTGTCGACAAATACATCGCCGAACAGGCCTATGTGCTGCCGCTGATCCAGTATGCGCAGCCGATCGTGCATGCCAAGGGAGTCAACGTGGTGCCGCATATTTCCGGCGCGCTGTTGCCGGCGCTGATGACCCCGGCCTGACGTCGGCCAGGGATTGCCGCGCGCCGTCCGCAATGAAGGCGCGCATTTTTCCGCCAGGCATACGGGCGACCATGCTGCTGCAAAGATTCCTGATCCGTCTGTTGACGATGGCGATCACGCTGTTCGGCGTCGCCGTCGTGGTTTTCGTCGTCATTCGCGTCGCGCCGGGCGATCCGATCGCGATGATGCTGCCGCCCGGCGCAAGCGATGCCGACATCGCCCGGTTGCGTGCGTTCTATGGGCTCGACAAGACCGTCGTCGAACAGTTCTTCATCTGGCTGTCCGGCGTCATCAGAGGCGATTTCGGCACCTCGATCTCGCTCCGACAAGACGTATTGGGCCTGGTCTTCAACCGGCTGCCGGCGACGCTGGAACTTGCCATCGTCGTGCTGCTGATGGCGCTGGCGATCGGCGGCACGACGGCCATCCTCGGGGCGCGCGAACGCGGCACGGCAGTCGAGGCCGGCATCGATATCGCCAGCGGCGCAGCACTTTCCATTCCCGACTTCTTGTGGGGGCTCGTGCTGATCCTCTTGTTCGGCGTGCTGGTGCCTATCCTCGACATTTCCGGCCGGGTGTCGCCACAGCTCGACCTGCCATTCGTCACCCAGTTCTATCTGTTCGAGAGCCTGGTGCGGCTGCGCTTCGACCTGACAAAGGACCTGCTCGGGCACATGCTGATGCCTGCCGTGGCCCTGGCACTGCCGCTCGCCGCGATCATTTCGCAGCTGTTGAAGCAGTCGCTGAAGGAAGTGCTCGACCTCGATTACGTCGTGCTGGCGCGTGTGAAGGGCTTTTCGGAAACGCAGGTCATTTTGCGCGAAGCGCTGAAGAACGCGGCGCTGCCGACGCTCACTTTGGTCGGCGTGCAGTTCACCTTCCTGATCGGCGGCACGGTCATCATCGAGCGGCTGTTTTCCTATGAAGGCCTCGGCAACATGGCGATCGACGCCGTCATCAACCGCGACCTGCCGCTGATCCAGGGCATCGTGCTGGTCTTCGCGCTGCTGTTCGTGCTGATCAACCTCACCGTCGACATGATGTACGCGCTGCTCAATCCGAGGCTGCGCCATGGATGAGGCCCGCAATTCAAGATCCCGCATTTCAAGACGGGGCTCATCAAGACATGGCTCGGGAGCAAGGCTGTGGCTTGCCGGCGGCTGGCTGCTGCTGGCGCTGCTTGCCGCGATCTTCGCGCCGCTGGTGGCACCGCAGGACCCGCTGGCGCAGGACCTGATGTTCGAACGCCTGCCGCCGTTCTGGATGAGCGGTTCGGAACCCGGCTTCTGGCTCGGTACCGACAGTCTCGGCCGCGATCTCCTGTCCCGGTTGATCTTCGGCGCCCGCATCGCCTTCATTGTTGCCTTCGCGGCGGCCCTGGCGGCCTGCCTGGTCGGCTCGACGCTGGGGCTGATATCAGGTTATTTCGGCGGCTGGGCCGACCGCATCATCTCGCGCATCGTCGATGTCTGGATGGCGTTCCCGCCGGTGCTGTTCGCCATCCTGCTGGTCGCCGTGCTCGGCACCGGCTTGAGCTCGGTCATCATTGCCATCGCGGTCATCGACTGGACCCGTTTCTGCCGGGTGATCCGCGCCGAGAGCATGGGACAGGCGCGCATGGATTATGTCGAGAACGCCCGCATCGCCGGCTATGGCCGCATCGGCATCATGCTGCGCGAAGTGCTGCCCAATGTGGTGCCGTCGATCATGGCGTTGCTGTCGCTCGAAATGGGCATTGCCGTGATCGTCGAGGCCATCCTGTCTTTCGTCAATCTGTCGATCTCGACCGACGATCCGACCTGGGGCGGGATTATCGCCGAGGGTCGGCTATCGATCCATCAGGCGTGGTGGGTGCTGGTGTTCCCGCTGGTCACGCTGATCCTGACCGTGCTGTCGTTCAGCCAGTTCGGCGAGGGTCTCAAGGCACGCTTCGATCCGGTGCTGCGATGAACGCCACGAGACCTTGCCTCGACATCCGGTCCTTGAGCACCGTGCTGCCGAATGGCGCGCGCGTGCTGCGTTCCGTCTCGCTCTCCGTCCAACCAAGTGAGGTTCGCGCGCTGGTCGGCGAGAGCGGCGCCGGCAAGACGATGATCGGCAAGGCGGTGCTCGGCGTTCTGCCACTGAGCGTGCGCATCGTCGAAGGCGATATGCTGCTCGAGGGCGAGGACCTCGGCCGGCTGCAACCAAAGGCAAGGCGGACGCTGATCGGCGCACGCACCGCGCTGATCCCGCAGGATCCGCTGACCGCGCTCAATCCGTCGCGCCGCATCGGACCGCAGATGACAGACCGGCTGGTGCGCATCCTCGGCTGGAGCGGACAGAGGGCCGACCTGCGCATCCGCCAATTGCTCGACGAGGTGCAGATCCGCGACCCGGACCGTGTCCTCAAATGCTATCCGCACGAGCTTTCCGGCGGCATGCGCCAGCGCGTGCTGATCGCCGCAGCGTTCGCCGCCGAGCCGAGGCTGATCGTCGCCGACGAGCCGACCACGGCGCTCGACGTAACCGTGCAGAAGCAGATCCTTCGCCTGATCGCGCAGTTGCAGCGCGAGCACGGCACGGCGATCCTGTTCGTCACCCATGACCTCGGCGTTGTCGCCAAGATCAGCCAGAAAGTGTCGGTACTCTATGCCGGCAAGGTGGTGGAAGAGGCTGAGACGGCGGCGCTGTTCGCCGCGCCGCAGCACCCCTACACACGAGCACTGATGGCGGCGACACCGCGCTACACCGATCCGTTCGCCTCGCTGAAACCGGTGGACGAGGCGGTACTGGCCGGGCTGGCCTCGGAGATCGCCGCCGCCGACCAGGCCTGGAAACGGTCCCATGGCTGAGCCGCTGTTTTCCGTGCGCGGCCTGAAGGTCGCATTGCCCGACATGGCGCGCAAACCGCTGATCGGCCGCGCGCCGCTGGCCGAAATCCTGAAAGGGCTGGATTTCGACCTGCCCAAGGGATCGGTGACCGGCATCGTCGGCGAATCCGGATCCGGCAAATCGACGCTCGGCCGCGCTTTGGTGCGCCTCTTGGAGCCGAGCGCCGGCAGCATCATTTTCGACGGCCGCGATATCACGCATCTGCCCGAGGCGGAACTCAGGCCACTGCGCCGCAATCTGCAGATGATCTTCCAGGATCCGATGTCGTCGCTCAATCCGCGCCGCACCATTTTCAGCATCATCGCCGCACCGCTCAGGCAAAACGGGTTAGGCGACAATCTCAAGGGGCGTGTCGCCGAGGCATTGCAGCGCGTCGGCCTGCCGCAAAGCTTCGCCAGCCGCTACCGTCACGAACTGTCGGGCGGCCAGCGCCAGCGCGTCGGCATTGCCCGGGCGCTGGCGCTGTCGCCGAAATTCGTGCTGGCAGACGAGATCGTCTCCGGCCTCGACGTGTCGACCCAGGCGCAGATCCTGACGCTGCTCGAACGGCTGGCCGGCGAAATGGGCCTGACCGTCGCCTTCATCAGCCATGATTTGTCGGTGATCCGGCGGCTCTGCCGGCAAGTGATCGTCATGCGCGAAGGCGCGATCGTCGAAGCCAGTGCGACGGACACTTTGTTCGAGCACCCGCAGCAGGCCTACACGCGCGATCTTCTCGCCGCCATCCCGCTGCCCGAGATCGATGACGGCTGGCTGCTGCCTGTCGCGAAGGCGCCGGCATGAACACGGCCACAGCACATCTCATCCGCACGCCGAAGAGCGGGCCTCGGACGTGCGCCCGGCAAGTCACCCATGTCCCGCGAGAAGGATGACTGAGATGAAGCATGCACTCCTGACTGCAACGCTTGCGGCCGCCGTCCTGGGCACCATTGGTGGAACCATCAGCACAGCCTCAGCCGATTCCATTCCTGGGATGCGCGGGCACGATCACACCGGGGTTACGGTGCCCGACATGAAGCAGGCCGTCGACTTCTTCACCGAAATCGTCGGCTGCAAGAAGGCGATGTCCTTCGGTCCGTTCGCCGACGACAAGGGCACGTTCATGCAGGATCTGCTGGGCGTCGACCCCAAGGCAGTGATTGAGGAGATCACCCTGGTCCGATGCGGCCACGGGTCGAATATCGAGCTGTTCAAATACACCGCGCCCGACCAGAGAAACCTGCAGGCCCGCAACAGCGACATCGGCGGCTTTCACATCGCCTTCTATGTCGACGATATCGCTGCTGCAAAAGCCTATCTCGATGAAAAGGGCGTCAAGACGCGTATGGGGCCGCTGCCGGTTACCGAAGGACCGGCGGCTGGGCAGAGCATCCTCTATTTCCAGGCGCCTTGGGGCCTGCAGCTGGAAGCGATCAGCTATCCCAACGGCATGGCCTATGAAAAGGACGCTGAGACGGTGCTGTGGAGCCCGAAGACCCCGGACAAATGATCAGGGCAAGCGCGTGCCTGCGGGTCTGACCTCAGGCACGCCACATCAACATCAGGTGAATCGTTTCGATATGAAACTTTAAGCTTGAAATAGTTTGCCTCAGCCGCGATACTAGTCGCTCTGCGCAGAAGATTTGGTTCTTTACTGGCCCCGAAGGAGGCTGTGATGGTTACCGCCGACCGATCTCCAGCTGCCAATCTCCAACGCTGGCGATTAGCCATGAGCCGCCCTCCCTTCGTCATCCCAGGGTCTGCGCCGCGTCGCTTCGCTCCTTGCTCCGCCCTTGGATGACGAAGGGAGGGATGTTCTCGGCCAATCCTAGAGGTTGCGATTTGCCACTGAGCGACGGTCGCTGCCGATTGGCCTCCCAACTGTCAAGATCACTGTGTCGAGTAACTAGATGCATAAGAGCGAAGAGGAGATCGCACGAATGAAGGTTGCGGTTCTCGGCGGCGGACCAGCCGGCCTCTACTTTGCCATCTCGATGAAGCTCAGGGACGCCGCGCACGAGGTGACGGTGTTCGAGCGCAACCGCGCCGACGACACATTCGGCTGGGGCGTCGTGCTGTCGGCCGAAACGCTCGACAATCTGACCAGGAACGATCCGGTCAGCGCCGTCTGGATCAGGAAGCATTTCGCCTATTGGGACGACATCGCCGTCGTGCATGACGGCGTGCGCACGGTTTCGACCGGCCACGGCTTCTGCGGCATCGGCCGCAAGCGGCTGCTCACCCTCTTGCAGCGGCGGGCCCGCGAGCTTGGCATCAGGCTGGTCTTCGAGACCGATATCGCCGACCCCAGACCTTATATGGAGACGCACGATCTGGTGGTTGCCGCCGACGGCTTGAATTCGAAGGCACGGAGCGCATTCGTCGACGTGTTCAAGCCCGATATCGACACCCGCAAATGCAAGTTCGTCTGGCTCGGCACCCAGCAGAAGTTCGACGACGCCTTCACCTTCATCTTCGAGAAGACGGAGCATGGCTGGGTGTGGGCGCATGCCTACCAGTTCGACAAAGACACCGCGACCTTCATCGTCGAATGCAGCGAGCAGACCTGGGGGCGCTTCGGCTTCGGCGCGATGTCGCAGCGGGAATCGATCGCCGTCTGCGAACGGATCTTCGCCAGGCATCTTGGCGGCCACGCGCTGATGACCAACGCCAACCATATCAGAGGTTCGGCCTGGATCAATTTTCCGCGGGTGCTGTGCGAGCGCTGGTCCTACAGGAATCTGGCGCTGATGGGCGACGCCGCGGCAAGCGCGCATTTCTCGATCGGCTCCGGCACCAAGCTGGCGCTGGAAAGTGCGGTGGCGCTGGCCGACTATGTCGAGTCCGAGCCCGATCTCGAAGCGGCGTTTCGCAAGTATGAAGACGCCCGCCGCACCGAAGTGCTGAAGCTGCAGTCGGCAGCGCGCAATTCGCTCGAATGGTTCGAGGAGGTCGAGCGCTATCTCGGCCTCGATCCGGTGCAGTTCAATTATTCGCTTTTGACGCGCTCGCAGCGCATCAGCCACGAGAATTTGCGGCTGCGCGACGCCGAGTGGCTGGCCGGAGCCGAAGAGTGGTTCCAGCGCCAGGCCGGCGCCGGCGGCAACAGCCTGCGACGGGCGCCGATGTTCGCGCCGTTCCGGCTGCGCGACATGGCGCTGCAGAACCGCATCGTCGTCTCGCCGATGGCTCAGTACAAGGCCGTCGACGGCTGCCCGACCGACTGGCATTTCGCCCACTATGCCGAACGGGCCAAGGGTGGCGCCGGGCTCATCTATATCGAGATGACTTGCGTCAGCCCGGAAGGTCGCATCACGCCGGGCTGCACCGGGTTCTATGCGCCCGAACACGAGGGAGCTTGGAAGCGGCTGGTCGATTTTGTCCATATCGAGACCGAGGCGAAGATCTGCGCGCAGATCGGCCATTCCGGCGCCAAGGGCTCGACCCGGCTCGGCTGGCAAGGAACCGACGTGCCGCTGACGTCAGGCAACTGGCCTGTCATGGCGGCGTCGGCGGTGGCATGGTCGCCCGAGAATCAGGTGCCGAAGGCGATGGACCGCGCTGACATGGATCTGGTGCGCGACCAGTTCGTCGCCTCGGCCGAGATGGCGGCACGCTGCGGCTTCGACATGCTGGAGATCCACGCCGCGCACGGCTACCTCCTGTCCTCCTTCATCACGCCACTGACCAACCGGCGCACGGACGTCTATGGCGGCTCGCTCGAAAACCGCATGCGTTATCCCTTGGAAATCTTCCATGCGGTGCGCGCCGCCTGGCCGGCCGAGAAGCCGATCTCGATCCGCATCTCGGCCAATGACTGGGTCGGCATCGAAGGCGTGACGCCGGCCGATGCGGTGGAGATCGCGCGGCTGCTGCATGGAGCCGGCGTCGACATCTGCGACGTGTCGGCCGGCCAGACTTCGGCCGAGGCAAGGCCGGTATATGGCCGCATGTTCCAGACGCCGTTTTCCGACCGCATTCGCAACGAGGTCGGCATGGCGACCATGGCGGTCGGCAACATCTACGAACCGGACCACGTCAATTCAATCCTGATGGCCGGCCGCGCCGATCTTGTCGCGATGGCAAGGCCGCATCTCGCCGATCCCTACTGGACGCTGCATGCCGCGGTCAGGCTCGGCGACCGCGGCGTCAAATGGCCCGATCCCTATCTGCCTGGCCGCGACCAGATCTACCGGCTGGCGGAGCGCGACGCAGCAGCGGGGTTGAAGGTATGAGCGCGGCCGCGAAGATAGCGGGTCGGCACGCGCTGGTCACAGGCGGCGGCTCCGGCGTCGGTCGCGCAATCGCGCTGGCACTCGCCGGCGCCGGGATTAACGTGACCATCTGCGGCCGCCGCGAGGCTGCACTTGCCGAGGCCGCCAAAGAAAGCGACCACATCTTCGGCATCGCCGCCGACGTCACCGACGAGGCGGCAATGGTGTCGCTGTACAGCCAAGCCGAGGCGGCGCGCGGACCGATCGATATCGTCGTCGCCAATGCCGGCATGTCCGGCAGCGCCCCGGCGCAAAAAACTTCGCTCAGCGACTGGCAGCGCACGCTCGACGTCAATTTGACGGGGGCGTTCCTGACGGTGAAGCCGGCGCTGGCCGCGATGGCGGCGCGCAAGGCAGGCAGGATCGTCTTCGTTGCTTCGACGGCCGGCCTGAAGGGCTATCCTTATGTCGCGGCCTATGTGGCCGCCAAGCATGGCGTCGTCGGCCTGATGCGGGCGCTGGCGGTCGAGACCGCCAAATCCGGGGTCACGGTCAATGCTGTATGTCCAGGCTTCGTCGAAACCGAGATGCTGGAAAGCTCCATCCAGCGCATCATCGAAAAGACCGGCCGCACCGTTGAAGACGCGAGGACTAGCCTTGCCTCGACCAACCCGCAAGGCCGCTTCATCCAGCCCGAAGAGATTGCGGCCACCGTGCTGTGGCTGTGCGGTGACGCGGCGCTATCGATTACCGGGCAGACGATCTCGATCTCGGGAGGCGAGACATGGTAGCCGGTCCCCTGCCCGCACCGACCGGACCCGGCAAAGATCGCCTGCGGCTGTGGGTTCGCTTGTTGCGCGCCTCGCGCAGCATCGAGGCCGAGCTGCGTGAGCGCCTGCGGCAGGAATTCAACACGACGCTGCCGCGCTTCGACGTGATGGCCGCGCTCTACCGCGCGCCGGAAGGCATGCTGATGAGCGACCTGTCGCGGTTCCTGCTGGTGTCCAACGGCAATGTTACAGGGATCGTCGACCGGCTGGTTTCGGAAGGGCTGGTTGCCCGTGCTCGACGCAATGGCGACCGCCGCACCTCGATGGTGCGGTTGACCGAGGAAGGGTCGAAGACCTTCGCCATGATCGCCGCTGCGCATGAGCGCTGGATCGGCGAGCTGCTGGGCAATGTGAGCGAGGACGAGGCGCGCCGGCTGACCGGCATGCTGGACTCCTTCCGCAGCAATTGGGAGGGACGGGAATGACAAGGATGGCTGGCCGCAAGCCGAAGCATTTGCTCTGGCAGGTCGAAGGCAAGATCGCAATAATCCGGCTCGACCGCCCGGAGCGCAAGAACCCGCTGACCTTCGAAAGCTATGCCGAGTTGCGCGATATCTTTCGCGACCTCGTCTATGCCGACGACGTCGATGCGGTGGTGTTCCTGCCCAATGGCGGCAATTTCTGCTCCGGCGGCGATGTTCACGACATCATCGGCCCGCTGGTGAAGATGGACATGAAGGCGTTGCTCGCCTTCACCCGGATGACCGGCGATTTCGTCAAGGCGATGCTGAATTGCGGCAAGCCGATCATTGCGGCGGTCGACGGCGTGGCGGTGGGCGCCGGCGCTATCATCGCCATGGCCGCCGATATCCGCATCGCCACGCCTGAAGCCAGGACGGCATTCCTGTTCACCCGCGTCGGCCTCGCCGGCTGCGATATGGGCGCTTGCGCGATCCTGCCGCGCATCATCGGGCAAGGACGCGCCGCCGAGCTGCTCTACACCGGCCGGACGATGAGCGCTGCGGAAGGCGAGCGCTGGGGTTTCTACAACCGACTGGTCGATACCGCAGCCCTTGAAGCTGACGCGCTCGAGTTGGCCGCGCGCATCGTTTCCGGCCCGACCTTCGCCCACGGCATGACCAAGACGCAGTTGAACCAGGAGTGGTCGATGGGCCTCGACCAGGCGATCGAGGCGGAAGCGCAGGCGCAGGCGATCTGCATGCAGACCGGCGATTTCAAGCGGGCGTTCGAGGCTTTCGTCGAAAAGCAGAAGCCGGTGTTCGAGGGGGATTGATGTTTTCTTCAATCAAAATGGACACATTGGCGGGACAGCGCCCCCCTCTGGCCTGCCCTCTTTGCCAAAACTTGGCATCTCCCCCACGAGGAGGGGGGAGATTGGCTGTCGCGAGCGCTTTCGCCAATTTCCAGTGTTGCAAAAAGAGGCGAGGCAATGGAACTGCCAATCTCCCCCCAAGTGGGGGAGATGCCAAGTTTTGGCAAAGAGGGCAGGACAGAGGGGGGCGCCGTAGAGCGCAACGCCTTAAACACGGCGGAGGCAGCAATGCCTGACCGCTCTTTCCTGACCTGGCCATTCTTCGAGGACCGCCATCGTGAGCTGGCCGAACGGCTGGACGCGTGGTGCGGAAAAAACCTGCCGGTCGCGCATGACGATGTCGATGCCGCCTGCCGCGCGTTGGTGGCGAGGCTTGGCCAGGATGGCTGGCTGAAGCCGACGGCGCTCGACACCGACAACCCCGGGCCGCTCGACGTGCGCACGCTGTGCATCTCGCGCGAGACGCTGGCCCGGCATGACGGACTGGCCGACTTCGCCTTCGCCATGCAAGGGCTCGGCACCGGCGCGCTCAGCCTGTTCGGAACGCCCGAGCAGCAGCGCTGGCTGGCGAAGACCCGCGCCGGCAAGGCGATTTCCGCCTTCGCGCTGTCGGAGCCGCGCTCCGGATCGGATGTCGCCAATATGGAGATGACGGCGACCCGTGACGGCGACGACTATGTCCTGTCAGGCGAAAAGACCTGGATCTCCAATGGCGGCATCGCCGATCTCTACATCGTGTTCGCCCGCACCGGCGAGGCGCCCGGCGCCAAAGGGCTTTCCGCCTTCATCGTGCCTGCAGACACCAGCGGCCTGACAATCGCCGAGCGGCTCGAGGTGATCGCGCCGCATCCGCTGGCCCGCCTGTCCTTCGACAATGTCCGGGTTCCGGCGTCGGCATTGGTAGGCAAGCCAGGCGAAGGTTTCCGCATCGCCATGTCAGTGCTCGACGTGTTCCGCTCGACGGTCGGCGCAGCAGCACTCGGCTTTGCCCGGCGGGCGCTGGACGAAAGCATCAAGAGAGTGGCCGAACGCAAACTGTTCGGTGCTGCGATGGCCGAGCTGCAGATGGTTCAGGGCCACATCGCCGACATGGCGCTGGATGTCGATGCCGCCGCCCTGCTGGTTTACCGCGCCGCCTGGACCAAGGACATGGGCGCCGCCCGTGTCACCCGCGAAGCAGCGATGGCCAAGCTGTTCGCCACCGACAAGGCGCAAGAGGTGATCGACAAGGCCGTGCAACTGCATGGCGGCGATGGCGTCCGCAAGGGCCACATCATTGAAAGCCTGTATCGCGAGATCCGCGCGCTGCGCATCTACGAGGGCGCGTCCGACGTGCAGAAGGTGGTCATCGCCAGGCAAGTGATGGGAGCGGCCTGAGGCCGAGCTGGGACGGAAAAATTTGGTGAACCGGTTTCGATCTTGAACATTGCGACCGTGTCGGGAGGCTTGATATATGCATACGATCCTGCAGCCGGAAGGCTGGGCGAAACCAATCGGCTACGCCAATGGCGTCGCCGCGCGCGGCCAGCTGATCTTCATCGGCGGCCAGGTCGGCTGGACCGGGCAAGGCCAATTCGAAACCGATGATCTTGTCGGCCAGGTGCGGCAGACGCTTGCCAATATCGTCGCCGTGCTCGCCGAGGCCGGCGCCAAACCTGAGCATATCACCTCGATGACCTGGTATTTTACCGACAAGGCCGAGTATCTAGCCAACCTCAAGGGGATCGGCGAGGCCTATCGCGGGGTCATCGGGCGGCATTTTCCGGCCATGGCCGCCATGCAGGTAGTGGCGCTGGTCGAGGATCGCGCCAAGGTGGAAATACAGGCGATCGCGGTGATCCCGGAGTGAGGCTGCCGTGCTTGCCTTCTCCCCTTGTGGGAGAAGGTGGATCGGCGCGTTAGCGCCGAGACGGTTGAGGGGTGTTGGACGGAACGCGGCGATGCCAAGCTGGAACACCCCTCATCCGACCTCGCTTCGCGAGGCCACCTTCTCCCACAGGGGGAGAAGGGAAGACCGCAACGCTGGCGCTCTTCTCAGTTCTTCGCGGAAGAGGCAGCACAAACGCCAGAACTGCAAAGGCTGAGAGCGATTTGCCCCAGGGTGCCACTCAGACAGCTTGGTTCTATCGGTCTTTTGTGATCACATGATTACGGGAGCAAGCGTCGTGTCTGGCTATTTTCTCTACCATTCGATCGGCACGTTTCCCGGCAAGGCGGAGCGCATGGCTGCTGCCTTGGCGGAATTCTCCGAAACCTGGTCGGCGGAGGATGACGGCCAGTGGCCGGCGGCCCTGGCCGCGCGGCAGCGCTTCATCGATGCCTGGGGCGTGCTGATCGATGCTCCACAAGGTACGCTGACCACCGCCGAGAACGTCACGTCAGCGCTCTACAGCCTGATCGGCGCTTTGCCGTCCGAGCGCCTGGCGGGAAAGCGCCTGCTGGTTGCGGCCGATTGTTTTCCGAGCCTGCACTTCCTGCTCGCCGGTCTGGCCGACCGCTTCGACTTCGTGCTCGACACAGTGCCGCTGCGGCCCGGCGAGAGCTGGGTGCGCGACGAGGATTTCATCGCCCGCTGGCAGGACGATGTCGGCCTGGCCTTGCTGACCTTCGTCACCTCGACGGCCTCGCATCGCTGCGACTTGGCGCGGCTCGCCGCGCACGGCCGGGAGATGGGCAGCATCGTCGGCGTCGACATCACGCAAGGCGTCGGCGTGACGCCCTTCTCGATTGCGAAGACGCCGGTCGATTTCGTCGTCTCGACCTCGCTGAAATGGCTGTGTGGCACTTCGGGGGCCGGCATTCTGCAGGTGGCGCCCGATCTGTTGGCAACATGCCGGCCGGAACTTCGCGGCTGGTTCAGCCAGCCGAACCCATTTTCGTGGAATCTCGACAGCTTCACATACGCGGACGATGCCCGGCGTTTCGACCATGGCACGCCGGCCATCCTGGCCAGCGTCGCATCGCTGCCCGGCCTTGAATGGGTGGCAGAGACAGGCGTCGACGCTATCCGCGCACAGAACGCCGGCATGACCGAGCGCATCATAGGCTGCGCGCTGGACAATGGCTGGGCCGTCCGCTCGCCGCTCGATCCAGACGAGCGCGGCGGCAGCGTCATGCTGGCCTTGCCGCAAGGCGTCGATCCGGTGAAGACAGTATCGACGCTGCGCAGTGAGCGACTTTACTGCGATGCGCGCGGCGCGACGCTCAGGCTGTCACCCGGCATGGTTACCACGGACGACGCGATCGATGCATTGCTGGAGCGTCTGCAACAGTTGATCGGCTCGCGGCAACGCCGCGCGTCCTGACTTCAGGCGCCGCCTCGCCTGCAGTGTCCGGAACTACGGCGCTGAAAGGGGCGGATGTGAAAAGCGCCACTGGGAGTGGCCGAACCAGAGGGAACGAAATGAGCTTCACTCGCCGTAATCTGCTTCTTCTCGCTGCCGCCATCGGCATCGCTGCCGGCCCAGCCACCGCCTATGCCGCGGACGTGCTGAATGTCGGCGCCTATCCGACCAATCCGCCCTTCGAATACAAGAACGAAAGCGGCACCTTCGAAGGTTTTGAAGTCGACATCGTCAACGAGGCGGCCAAGCGTATCGGCATGACCACGGAAATCGCCGACCTCGGATTTCAGGCGCTGTTCGCCGCCACCACGTCGAAGCGCATCGATGTCGCCATCTCGTCGATCACGATCACGCCTGAGCGCTTGAAGTCGCAGTCGTTCACGCAGCCCTACTATGATTCCGACATGGGCATCGCCGCCAAGGCCGACAGCCCGATCAAGTCAGAGGCCGATCTCAAGGGCAAGATCATCGGCGTGCTGTCCGGCTCGACCGGCGAAGCCTGGACCAAGCAGCACCAGGAGGCCGGCGGGTTCAGCGAGGTGAAGGGTTACGACACGCAGCAGAACCTGCTGCTCGACCTCAGCGCCGGTCGCGTCGACGCTGCGGTCAGCGACATTCCGGGCCTGGAATACTCCTTCACCCGGATGAAGGACCTCGCCGTAAAAGAGCGTATCAAGACCGGCGAGCAGTACGGCCTGATGATGGCCAAGGACCACCCGCTGCTCGGCAAGCTGAACGACGCGCTGACCGCGATGAAGAAGGACGGCACGCTGGCCGCGATCCACAAGAAGTGGTTCGGCAGCGACGCACCCGCCGATTCTTCGACCCTCAAGGAAATGCCGATCCCGAAGGCCTGAGCGGCAGCTGCCGAAATCGTGCCGGCTTTCCGCGCCGGCACAATTTCACGGGCAGCGTTGCGCGTCCAGTTGAACGCGCTGGGACCCTCCAACTTTCACGCATGATCCGCTTCGAAGGCCGATTTCGGGTTTCGGCAGCATGTTTTAAAGCGCGTCGCATGTCGTTTTCGCAAAACCGCTGCGCACTTTTGCGCGACATGCATTAGCGTCGCGGGACGCCAAATCTCTCGGGAATTCTCCCCATGTCGCTGATCGAGACCTTCTTCAACGCCGATGTCATGATCTCCAGCCTGCCGGCACTGCTGCGCGGCTTCCTGAACACGCTGCTGCTCGGGCTGTTGAGCATCGGTATCGGCATTCCCGTCGGCCTGGCGATCAGCCTGATGCGGCTCTATGCGCCAAAGCCGCTGCGGCTGCTGGCGGTCGGCTATATCGATATTTTCCGGGCGATGCCGGTGCTCGTCGTGCTGATCCTGATCTACTATGCGCTGCCATTCCTCGGCATACGCCTGTCGTCCTGGACCTCCGCGGTGACGGCATTCGCCATCATCATGGCGGCCTATTCGGCCGAGGTGTTCCGCTCCGGCATAGAAAGCATTCCGCGCGGCCAGTTCGAGGCGGCACAGGCGCTCGGCCTGCCGTTCTTACTGACCTTGCGCAAGGTGGTGCTGCCGCAGGCGGTCCGCGTGGTCATTCCGCCGATGACCAGCAACTGCGTTTCGATGTTCAAGGACACCTCGCTCGCCTCCACCGTAGCGCTGCCCGAACTGCTGAAGGAAGCGACCAACGCGCAGTCGCTTTACGCCAACCCCTCGCCGCTGATCGGCGCGGCGCTGGTCTATCTCCTCTTTCTCTGGCCGATGGTCCGTCTCGTCAGCCTGCTGGAACGCCGCTTCAAGACCGAGAAGACCCGCTGACCTCGCCAGGCTTCCCCCATCTGTCTTTCATATATCAGGCACTTTGCAGGAGATCATCTTGAACAAACATCAGACCGCCATCGCGAGCAACGTCTCAGCAACCTTTCCGGTCGACATGATCCGCGGGATGTTTCCAGCCTGCAGCAGGCCGGCGACTTCATCTTCATGGACAATGCCGCCGGCGCGCAGATCCCGCAAAGCGTGCTCGACGCGGTAACCAACCACCTGGTCGCGCACAATGTGCAGCGCGGCGGCCGCTACGGCCGCAGCATCGCCGTCGACCAGGCAATCGCCGAGGCGCGCGAAAGCGTTTCGCTGCTGGTCAACGCCTATAGTCCTGCGGAAATCTGTTTCGGCATGAACGCCACTTCGTTCATCCGCCTCGTCAGCCTCGGCATCGGCCAGATGCTCCAGGAGCGCGACGAGATCATCATCACCGACATGGACCACGATGCCAACATCGCCACATGGCTGGCGCTGGAATCGGCCGGCGCGAAATTCAAATGGTGGCGGATGCGCGACGACGGCAATCTCCACGTCGACGATCTTCGACCGCTGGTCTCCGACCGCACCCGGCTCGTCGCCTGCACGGTGACGGCGCATTCGATCGGATCGATCGTCGATGTCGCTTCAGTGGCTGATATTGCGCATGCGGCCGGCGCCGAAGTGTTCCTCGACTGCGTGCATTACGGGCCGCACGGGCTGATCGACGTGCAGGCCTGGGATTGCGACTATCTGGTCTGCTCCGGCTACAAGAATTTCTCGCCGCATATGGGCTTCCTGTGGGGCCGCTTCGAGACGCTGAAGCGGCTGCCGACCTTCCGCGAGGATTTCATCCCTGACGAGCCGCCCTACAAGGTCGAGGCCGGCACCTTCATCTACGAGAACGTCTCCGGCATGGATGCCGCGGTGCGCTATCTCGAATCGATCGGCCGCAACTTCCTGGCCGAGAACAACCGGTCACGGCGCGACAATGTCGTCGCCGGCATGAGTGCTATCCGCTACTACGAGTTGGTGCTGGCGCGCGAAATGCTCGGCGTGCTCAAGGCGTGCGGTGCGACGATCTATGGCGTCGCCGACGAGGCCCGCCTCGCCGAACGTGTGCCGACCTTCTGCTTCAACATCGGCACTCTGTCGCCGCAGATGATCGTCGAGGCGATGGCCGGGATCCAGATCGGCATCCGCGACGGCCATATGTATGCGCCGCGGCTGATGAAGCGCCTGAACCTCAGCATGGACAGCGGCGCCATCCGCGCCTCGCTGGTGCATTACAACACGATCGACGAAGTCCGGCGCTTCGGCGAGGGGCTGCGCGCCATCATCGCCCGGCTGTCTTGATCGGCGTTAAAATACGCTTGCCTGGATGCCGCGATTCGGCGTCAGGCAGCCCTCTTCTTCGCCAGCCGCGCCTTGATGCTGGCGACGTCGGCGCGCGGCGTCGCCGCGAACAGCGTCTTGGTGTAGCTGTGCTTGGGGTCGGCAAAGACCTCGTCGCGCGAGCCGTATTCGACGGCCTCGCCGTAATACATGACCATCACCTCGTCGGCGATGTAGCGCACCACCGACAGGTCGTGGCTGATGAAGACATAGGTCAGCTCGAACTCGTCCTGCAGATCGGCGAGCAGGTTGAGCACCTGCGCCTGCACCGACAGATCGAGCGCCGAGACCGGCTCGTCGAGCACCAACAGGCTCGGATTGAGCATCAGCGCGCGGGCAATGGCGATGCGCTGGCGCTGGCCGCCTGAGAACATGTGCGGGTAGCGGTTGTAATGCTCGGGTCCGAGGCCGACCTTCTTCAGCATCCTCATGGCGAGATCGCGCCGCTCGTCGGCCGGCGTGTCGGTGTTGATGAGCAGCGGTTCGCCGAGCACATCGCCGATCTTCTGGCGCGGATTGAGCGAACCGTAGGGGTTCTGGAAGACGATCTGCACTTTTCGGCGCATCTCCTTCGACAGCCCGTTCCTGGCTATGTCGACCTTGTTGCCCTCGATGAAGAGCTCGCCCGCTGTCGGCGGATCGATCAGGGTGATGATGCGGGCGAGCGTTGACTTGCCGCAGCCGCTTTCGCCGACGATTGCCAGCGTCTTGCCCTTGTCGACGCTGAACGAAACGCCCTTGACCGCATGCACCGTGCGTGAGGGACGAAACAGGCCGCCGCCGACATGATAGTCGCGCACGATGTTCTTGCCTTCGAGAACCTTCACGCTCATGGCGCGGCTCCCGCTGCCGGCTGGGTTGCCGCAGCAGAGGGGGCCGGTTCGAACAGCATGTCGGAAATGGTCGGCAGCCGGTCGCCGACAGCGTTTTCCGGCAGCGCCGATAGCAGCGCGCGGGTGTAGTTGCTCTTCGGCTGCTCGAACAGCGACAGCACGTCGGCCTCTTCCATCTTGCGGCCCTTGTACTGGACGATGACGCGGTCGGCGGTCTCGGCGACGACGCCCATATTGTGGGTGATCATGATCAGGCCCATGCCGTATTTGGCCTGCAGGCCGACCAGAAGATCGAGGATCTGCTTCTGGATGGTGACGTCGAGGGCGGTGGTCGGCTCATCGGCGATCAGCAGCTTCGGATTGCAGGCGATGGCGATGGCGATCATGACGCGCTGGCACTGGCCGCCCGACATCTGGTGCGGGAACGAGTTCAGCCGCTCTTCCGGATCGGCGATGCCGACCAGCTTCATCAGCTCGATGGCGCGGGCCCGGCGCTGGGCGCGATCCATGCCCAAATGGAAGCGCAGCACCTCCTCGATCTGGAAGCCGGCGGTGAAGCACGGATTGAGGCTGGCGATCGGCTCCTGAAAAATCATCGAGATGTCCTTGCCGACGATCTTGCGGCGCTCGGACGAACTGAGCTCGAGCAAGTCGATGCCGTCGAAGGCCATGCGGTCGGCCTTCACCGTCGCCGTGTTCGGCAGCAGCCCCATCACCGCCAGCATCGCCACCGATTTGCCGGAGCCGGATTCGCCGACGATTGCCAGCACCTCGCGCGGTTCGATCGACAGGTCGATGCCTTGCACGGCCATGAACGGTCCGGCGGCGGTATCGAACGACACGGTGAGGTTCTTGATCTCGAGAAGAGGCATGGTCACGACCGCTTCAGCTTGGGGTCGAAGGCATCGCGCAGCCCATCGCCGATCAGGTTGATGGCGAGCACGGTGATCAGGATGGCAAGGCCGGGGAAGGTCACCACCCATGGCGCGCGCAGGATGAACTCGCGCGCCGTGGCCAGCATCGTGCCCCATTCCGGCGTCGGCGGCTGCGCGCCGACGCCAAGAAAGCCGAGAGCCGCGGCCTCGAGAATGGCGTTGGAGAAGGACAGCGTCGCCTGCACGATCAGCGGCGCCATGCAGTTCGGCAAGATCGTCTTCACCATCAGCCTGAGATGACTGGCACCGGCCACCTTGGCGGAGATGACATATTCGCGGTTCTTTTCCGCCATTACCGCCGCACGGGTGAGCCGCGCGAAATGCGGCTGCAGCACCAGCGCGATCGCCAGCATGGCGTTGAACAGGCCGGGCCCGAGGATCGCCACCAGAACCAGGGCAAGGAGCAGCGACGGGAAGGCCAGAATGACATCCATGACGCGCATGATCAGCGTATCGACCCAGCCGCGGAAATAGCCGGCGAGCACGCCGAGCACGATGCCGCTGGTCAGCGAGAAAACGACGACGACCAGACCAATGAACAGCGAGAACCGCGCCCCGAAAATCAACCGCGAAAGCATGTCGCGGCCGACGGCGTCGGTGCCGAGCAGGAACATCGATCTGCCGCCCTCCTGCCAGGCCGGCGGCGCCAGCAGCGCATCGCGAAACTGCTCGTCAGGCGAATGCGGCGCGACCAGCGGCGCGAAGATCGCCACCAGCACCAGGGCAGTGAACACGACCAGGCCAATGACGGCGCCGGTGTTCATCGAGTAGTAATGCCAGAACTCGGTGAAGGCGCGTTGCCGGCCGCCGGTCGGAATGGCGGCGGCGGTGGCTTCTGCCGTAGTTTGGTCGGTCATCTCACTGCACCCGGATACGTGGGTTGATGACGGCATAGAGCACGTCGACGATCAGGTTCACCGCCATGACGATCAGCGCGATGATCAGCAAGCCGCTCTGGACGACAACATAGTCGCGCTTGGCGATCGCGTCGATCATCCACTTGCCGATACCGGGCCAGGAAAAGATCGTTTCGGTCAGGATGGCGCCCGCCATCAGCGTGCCGACCTGCAGGCCGATGGTGGTGACGACGGGGATCAGCGCATTGCGAAAAGCGTGGAGCCCGATGACGCGACGCGGCGCCAGGCCCTTGGCGCGGGCGGTGCGGACGTAGTCTTCGCCCAGCACCTCCAGCATCGCCGACCGCGTCTGGCGCGCTATGACGGCGAGCGGGATCGTCGCCAGCACGATCGCCGGCAGGACCAGATGACTGGCGGCGGACCTGAAAGCGCCGCTCTTGCCGGAAATCAGGCTGTCGATCAGCATGAACCCGGTCGTCGGCTTGAAGAAATATTGAAGGCCGATGCGGCCGGACACCGGCGTCCAGCCGAGATAGCCGGAGAAGAAGATGATGAGCAGCAGCCCCCACCAGAAGATCGGCATCGAATAGCCGGTCAGCGCCACGCCCATCGTCGCCTGGTCGAACCATGATCCGCGCTTGACCGCGGCGAAGATGCCGGCGGGAATGCCGATGAGCACGGCGATGATCAGCGCGATCGTCGCCAGTTCCAGCGTCGCCGGAAACAGCGCCTGGAATTCACCGAGCACCGGCCGCTTGGTGGCGAGCGATATGCCGAAGTCGCCGGTCAGGACCCTGCCGATATACTCCAGATACTGGACGACATAAGGCCGGTTATAGCCAAACCGCTCGACAAGCTCGGCGTAGCGTTCCGGGCTGACGCCGCGCTCGCCGGCGAGCGCCGTGATCGGGTCGCCCGGCAGAAGCCGGACGAAAGCGAACGCCGCCAGCGATATGCCGAACACGGTCGGGATGATCAAGGCGAGCTTGTGGAGGAGATAGCGGAGCATCTTGCTTCATAGAACGGCGGCGCCGGAAGTCCAGCGTCGCCGTTCTATTTCTCAGCAGTTATTCGGCGACGTCGACGCCGTCAAACCGATGGATGCCGAGAGGATCCATGACGAAGCCGGTAACTTTCTTGTTCATTGGCATGAAGACCTTGGAATGGGCGATGGTCAGCCACGGCGCCTCACGCTTGAACACGACCTGAGCTTCCTCGTAGATCTTGGTGCGCTCGGCGACGTCCGTGGTCGCCTTGCCCTTCTGCAGCAGGGCTTCGAACTCCTGGTTGCACCAGATCGCATAGTTGGACTGGCCGATGGCATCGCAGCCGAGCAGGAACAGGAAGTTGTCCGGATCGCCATTGTCACCGGTCCAGCCGAGCTGGAAGGCGCCGTCACGGTCCTTCTGCTTGCCGCGTTCGCGATACTCGGTCCATTCGTAGCTGACGATCTCGGCCTTCACGCCGATCTTGGCGTAGTCGGCCTGGATCAGCTCCGCGACCCGTTGCGCGTTCGGATTGTACGGGCGGCTGACCGGCATTGCCCAGATCTTCATCGACAGATCCGTGACGCCGGCATCCGTCAGCATTTTCTTGGCCGCGTCCGGATCGTATGGGTCGTCCTTGATCTCCTTGTTATAGGACCACATCGTCGGCGGGATCGGGTTTATCGCCGCCTGGCCGGCGCCCTGATAGACGGCATCGAGAATGGCCTGCTTGTTGACGGCCATGTTGAGGGCCTTGCGGACCTCGACCTTGTCGAAGGGCGCCTGCGTCGTGTTGTAGGCCATGTAGCCGATGTTCAGGCCTTCCTGCTCGTCGACCTTGAGGTTCGGGTCGGCCTTCAGGCCGGCGATGTCAGCCGGCGCCGGGTACGACATGATATCGCACTCGCCCGCCTTCAGCTTCTGCGCGCGCACGGCCGGATCGGTGGTGATGGCGAAGATCAGATCGTCGATCTTCTGGCGGCCGCCATAGTAGCCGTCCCATGCCGCGTAGCGGATGACCGCGTCGACCTGGTAGTCGACGAACTGGAACGGACCGGTGCCGACCGGCTTCTGGGTGAATTGCTGCCTGGTGCCGGCCTTGTCGAGCTGGTCGGCATATTCCTTGGAGACGATCGAAGCGAAATCCATGCCGAGGTCCGGCAGGAAAGCGACTTCAGGCTTGTTCAGCACGAATTTCACCGTCAGGTCGTCGACCTTGACGATTTCCTTGAGAAGATCCGGGAAACCCATGCCGGTGAAATATTCCCAGCCAGTGCCTGCCAGATAGTCGAACCACGGGTTTTCCTTCTTCCACTGGCGTTCGAAGGAGAAGATCACGTCGTCGGCATTGAGATCGCGCGTCGGCGTGAAATAGTCGGTGGTCTGGAACTTCACGCCCGGCCGAAGCTTGAACGTGTATTCGAGACCGTCGTCGGAAACCGTCCAGCTCTCGGCGAGGCCAGGCTCGATAGTGGTCTTGCCGTGCTCGAACTCGACCAGGCGCGAATAGATGGTGCGCGACGACGCGTCGAAGTCGTTGCCACCGCTCCACGGCGACGGGTCGAAGCCGGCCGGCGACGCCTCCGAGCAGTAGACCAGCTGTTTCGCATTGGCCATGCCACCGAGGACGCTTGCGGCCAGCAACGCGGCCGCAAAAGTCAGTTTCTTTTTCATGGAGGACTCCCTGATGTTCTTCCAAGCCCCTCTATCAGGCTCGCGAAGCGCGCATATAAGCACCGTTTTTCCGGCTTTGGAACACCTGGTTTGCCTACCCCATGGGAAGCAGAATTTCTTTCTTCCGGCTCGCCGAAAGAGAGAATGAAATGTCAAAACTCATCGATCACGATATTGTTAACGACTGCATTTTTTTATCATCTTCAGCGCATCCGACGGTGAGCAACCGCCGTCGTAGGCGCGGACGATTTCTTCCCACCTTGCCGCAGGGGCAGACTTGCACGGCTGCCGATAGTCGCAATACATAGATGAGCAGGCTGGGATGACAGGCTGGATTCCCTGGACGCCGGCAGCAGCGGAGGACGTCTCTGTCATGCGGAGGCGACGCAGCGAGCAGGCAGAGACAATAAGAACAATCGAGGGAGGGACGAGTGGCAAAAACACCAAGGACGACGGCACCAGCGACAGCCAAGGCCAAAACTGCTACGAAACCGGCCAGCCCCGACAAGCCAAACGCGGCGACGGCCAAAGCCAAGCCGAAGGCGGCCGCTGTGTCCGCCAAGACCGATGCATCCGCGAAGATCAATGCATCCGCGAAGGCTGGCGCAAAGCCCGCCGCCATCAAACCAGCGGTGAAGGCGGCACCGACCACGGCTTCGGCGTCAAAGCCAGGTCCGGCCGGAAGTTTGCCGAATGCCGCTGCCGCCGGATTGCCGGAAAAAACTTGGCTCAAAAAACCCTGGCTCAAAAGCTATCCGAAAGTCGTTCCTGCCGAGATCGGCGCTCTGCCCTTCGGCTCCATCGGTGATCTGCTCGCCGACGTCTGCAAGCAGTACGCCAGCCGGCCCGCCTTTACCTGCATGGGCAAGACCATCACCTATGCGGAAGTCGAGCGGCAATCGGCCGCCTTCGGCGCCTATCTGCAATCGACGGGACTGCCGAAAGGCGCGCGCGTCGCACTGATGATGCCGAACGTGCTGCAATATCCGGTGGCGATGATGGCAGTGCTGCGCGCCGGCTATGTCGTGGTCAACGTCAACCCGCTCTACACGCCACGCGAGTTGGAGCATCAGCTCAAGGATTCTGGCGCGCAAGCCATCGTCATTCTCGAGAATTTCGCCAGCACCTTGCAGGCGGTGATCGCTAAAACGGCGGTCAAGCATGTCGTGGTCGCGGCGATGGGCGACATGCTTGGCGGCCTCAAGGGGACGATCGTCAATCTCGTCGTGCGTCGCGTGAAGAAGATGGTGCCGGCCTGGTCGCTGCCGGGCCATGTCAAGTTCAACGCGGCGTTGAAGGCAGGCGCCGGCATGAGTTTCAAGCCGGTGAAGGTCGCTGCCGACGACGTCGCCTTCCTGCAATATACCGGCGGCACCACCGGCATCTCGAAGGGCGCGGTGCTGCTGCACAGCAACGTGCTGGCCAACGTCGCGCAGAACGCGCTGTGGATCGAGGACGCCTTCACGGTCAAGCCAAAACCGGCGCATCTCAACTTCGTCTGCGCGCTGCCGCTCTACCATATCTTCGCGCTGACGGTGAACGCACTGATGGGCATGCAACTGGGTGGCCAGAACATACTCATTCCCAATCCGCGCGACATTCCCGGCTTCGTCAAGCAACTCGGCAAATACCCGATCCACATCTTTCCTGGCCTCAACACGCTGTTCAACGCGCTGCTCAACAATGAGGATTTCCGCAAACTCGACTTCAGGCCACTGATCCTGACGCTGGGTGGCGGCATGGCGGTGCAGAAGGGTGTCGCCGAGCGCTGGAAGGCGTTGACCGGCTGCCCGGTCACCGAGGGCTACGGGCTTTCGGAAACCTCGCCGGTGGCCACCGCCAACACATTCAGCGATGGCAACTTCACCGGCACGATCGGCCTGCCGCTGCCCTCGACAGAAATCGCCATCCGCGACGAAGACGGCAATGATTTGCCGCCCGGCGAAGTCGGCGAGATCTGCATACGCGGACCGCAGGTGATGGCCGGTTACTGGAACCGGCCGGACGAGACCGCCAAGGTGATGACCAAGGACGGTTTCTTCAAGTCGGGCGACATGGGCTTCATGGACGAGCGCGGCTACACCAAGATCGTCGACCGCAAGAAGGACATGATCCTTGTGTCCGGCTTCAACGTCTATCCGAACGAACTCGAGGAAGTGGTGGCGCTGCATCCGGGCGTGCTCGAAGTTGCCGCGATCGGCGTGCCGGACGAGCATTCGGGCGAAGTGCCGAAGCTGTTCGTCGTCAAGAAGGACCCGTTGCTGACCGCAGAGGTGCTGACTGTCTATTGCCGTGAGAACCTGACCGGTTACAAGCGGCCAAAATACATCGAGTTTCGGACCGAACTGCCGAAAACGCCGGTGGGCAAGATCCTGCGGCGGGCATTGCGGGAATAGGCGCGATTTTGGACGATTGCCTTACTGTCGATGACGCGGCGGATACGCTTTCCCGTCCCGATTCGCTGACGTTCATCAAGGCGAACATGCGTATCGCCCCTGTTCCGGCACTTCCCGAGATCCGCCTTTACACAGCCCATCCGGCAAGCGGCCTGTGGCGGCTGACGCGTTCCGAAGCACGAGCCGCCGAGCCGGAAGGTGAGGAAACCGAAGCCGACGAGGATGGCCCCGAGCCGCAGCCACCTTACTGGGCCTATGCCTGGGCCGGCGGCGCTGTGCTTGCCCGCTACATCCTCGATCGGCCGGAGACCGTGGCCGGGCTTCGCGTGCTCGATATCGGCGCCGGGTCTGGCCTAGTCGGTATCGCCGCGGCAAAGGCCGGCGCCAGCGAAGTGATTGCATCCGAGATCGACCGCAACGGCGTCGCCGCGCTTGCTCTCAATGCGGCGGCGAATGGCGTCGCAATCTCGGTCGTCGGCGAGGATATCACCGCTGGGCCGCCGCCGCCGGTGGACGTCGTCGCAGCCGGCGACTTGTTTTACCGACAAGATCTCGCCGACCGGGTCATCGCCTTCCTCGACCGCTGCCTGGCCGCCGGCATCGATGTGCTGATCGGCGACCCGGGCCGCGCCTACCTGCCCCGCTCGCGGCTGCGCCTGCTGGCCGAATACCAGGTGCCGGATGTCGGCCAGATCGGCGACGCGATGAAGCCGAGCGGCGTCTTCTCGTTCGAGCCGGAGCAGCTCGGAGGCGAACTCAGACCGTCTCCTTGACCCTTGCCGAAAGAAAGTCAGGCAGTTCGGCAACCGAATCCAGAATGACATCGGCGATCTGCGACAGCGATTCCCGCGTGCCGGTGCCGGACAGCACGCCGATCGCCAGGCCGCAGCCGCCGGCCCGCGCCATCTCCAGATCGTGGCGATTGTCGCCGACCACGGCGATCGCGGCCGGTCTCAGGCCGGTCAGGTCCGAGAAGGCGAGGATCGTATCGGGCGCCGGTTTCGGATTGGCCACCGCGTCGTAACCATAGGCGGCCTCGAACAGCTGCGCGACGCCCAGCGTCAGCAACGTCTTCTCCGCGCCAGTGGTCGAATCGTTGGTGGCGACGCCGAGCCGGTAGGATTTCCTGTGAAGAACGCCAAGCGTCTCGACGATGCCGGGCAGCGCCACCGCCATCGCCGAACCCTGCACCGAGGTGATCTCGTTGAAGCGGGCGACGGCAAGCATCTGCTCTTCATCCGACAGCCGCGGAAACCAAAGCTCGACGACATCCATGTTGGTGCCGGAGGCAAAGATGGAATCGGGCTTGAAGCGTTTGGTGGCGAAATCGTAGCCCGCCGCGGCAAGCAGCCGGTCGGCCTTCCAGCGGTCGCCCTCCGCCGCATCCATAGCCATGAAATCGGCAACGCCGAGCCAGGTCGCGTTGAAGTCGACAAGCGTGCCGTCCTTGTCGAACAATATTCCCTTGATCTCGGCCAAGCCGCTTACTCCGATCCGCGCAATCGATGGATGTGTCCCACCAGTCCGGCGGTCGAAGCATCCCGCTTTGCGGCATTCTCCTTGCCTTCCACGACAGGCAGCAGGCCGGTCGCCAGTTCCTTGCCCAGCTCGACGCCCCACTGGTCGAAGGAATTGATGTTGAACAGCGTGCCCTCGACGAAGACGCGGTGCTCATAGAGCGCGATCAGCCGTCCGAACGTATGCGGGTCGAGCTGTCTATAGAGGATCGTCACCGAGGGCCGGTTGCCGGAGAAGACGCGGTGCGGGGCGATCCTGTCGACCTCGGCCGGCGCCATGCCTTTTGCCAGCATCTGCGCGCGCGCTTCCTCCAGCGTGCGGCCCTTCATGAACGCCTCCGACTGGGCCAGGCAGTTGGCGAGCAACAGGTCGTGGTGGTGCTTGAGATCCGGCTCATGGCCGATCGCGGCGGCGAGGAATTCGACCGGAATGAAATCGCTGCCCTGGTGCAGCAGCTGGAAGAAGGCGTGCTGGCCATTGGTGCCGGGCTCGCCCCAGACCAGCGGGCCGGTCGGCGTCGTCACAGCGCCGCCGTCGAGGGTGACGCTCTTGCCGTTCGATTCCATGTCGAGTTGCTGCAGATAGGCCGGCAGCCTGGACAGGCGCTGGTCGTAGGGAATGACGGCGCGGGCGGGGTATTGGCAGATCACCCGATGCCACCAGCCGATCAGCCCCATCAGCGCCGGCAGGTTTTTGGCCAGCGGCGCTGTCTGGAAATGTTCGTCCATCGCATGCGCGCCATCGAGAAAGGCGCGAAAATTCTTCGGGCCGACGGCGATCATCACCGGCAGGCCGATCGCGCCCCACACCGAATAGCGTCCGCCGACCCAGTCCCAGAAGCCAAAGACGCGGTCGGACGCGATGCCGAATTTTGCCACCAGGTCGAGCGCCGTCGAGACGGCGGCGAAATGCTTGCCGACCGCTTCCTTGCCGAGCGCCTTCTGCACCCATTCGCGCGCCGTCTCGGCATTGGTCATGGTCTCGATGGTGGTGAAGGTCTTGGAAGCAACGATGAACAGCGTGGTTTCGGCGGAGAGGCCCTTCAGCGTGTCGTGGATATGGGCGCCGTCGATGTTGGACACGTAGTGCGTCCGCGGCCCGTCGTGATAGGGCGCCAGCGCCAGCGTCGCCATGGCCGGGCCAAGATCGGACCCGCCGATGCCGATGTTGACGATGTCGGTGATCTTCTTGCCGGTGGCGCCGGCCGCCTTGCCGGAGCGCACGGCGTCGGCGAAGGCGCCCATCGCATCGAGCACGGCGATAACCTCCGCCTTCACGTCCTGACCGTCGAGCACGATGCCCTTGCCGTTCAGGTTGCGCAGCGCGGTGTGCAGCACGGCGCGGCCTTCGGTGACGTTGATCTTCTTGCCCGAGAACATCGCGGCGCGCCGGCCTTCGAGATCGGCGGCCGCCGCCAGTTGCTCCAGCAAAACCATCGTCTGCGCATCGACCGCGCATTTCGACCAGTCGAGCAGCAGGTCGCCGTCGCTGGCGGAGAATTTTTCGAAGCGCTGCGGATCGGCAGCGAAGGCCTCGCGCATGTTGCCCGATCTGGCCGCACGGTGATCGCGCAGGGCGTCGAGCTGTTTTTGAAAGGACGATTGATCCACTGCCTCACTCCGAGCCTTGAATGCCAATATATCAGACCGGATGTTTCCGGCGCGTGTCGTCGCGTCCAAACTATCTAGCCGAAATCGACTGGTTTCAATGCGCAGCGATGACGCACGCCGTCACAGCTGGGCGTCAGGCGGCGATGAGGCAAAGCGTCACGCAGCGAAGACGCGTTGCGTCAAGCAGCGACGACGCGTTGCGTCGCACTGGGGATGACGCACAGCGTCACCCTGGGGATGACGCGTTGCGTCACCCGGGGGATGGATCACTGGCGTAAATCCCAGCGATCAGAAAAATTGATTGGCGCAACAGCTTGTGCCACCGGTACATTCGACTGGTCCAGCCAGGTGAAAAAGGCTGGCCATCGAGGAACACTCCCATGCCACAGCGAAACGACACGGCCATATGGTCCGGCCTGTTCCGGATTTCGGCGGAATCCGGCCAGACCCTGCAGGCGCAGATCCGCCAAGCGATCGTCGCCGCCATCCTCGACCGGCAAATTGCCGCTTCGATGCCGCTTCCGTCCTGCCGAATCCTGGCCGAGAAACTTGGCGTGGCGCGCGGCACCGTGGTACTGGCCTTCCAGCAGCTCGTCGATCAGGGTTTCCTGGTGGCGCGCGAACGGCGCGGCCATTTCGTCAATCCGGAGGTGCTGGCGACGCCGGCCAAACCGCACCAGAAGGCGCCCGACCAGGCCAATGAGATCGACTGGAAGGCGCGCCGGCAGATCGCGGCCAGCGACATGCCGCCGCCGGCCAAGCACGACAACTGGATCAAGTCGTCCTACCCCTTCGTCTATGGTCAGTTCGATCCGGCACTGTTCCCGACCGCCGAGTGGCGCGAGTGCAACCGCATGGCGCTCGCCGTGCTCGAGATCCGCAACTGGGCGTCCGACATGGTCGATCGCGACGATCTGCTTTTGATCGAGCAGATCCAGGCGCGGCTGTTGCCGCGGCGCGGCATCTTCGCCAATCCCGATGAGATCATCGTCACGCTCGGCGCGCAGAACGCGCTCTACATGCTGGCGACACTGCTGATGACCAAGGGCTCCAAAGTGGCCATGGAAGACCCCGGCTATCCCGACGCGCGCTCGATCTTCCGGCTCGCCGGCGCCGACGTCACACCGGTTCCGGTCGACCACTCCGGCATCGTAACCGCTTCTATTCCCAACGATTCCGGCTTCGTCTTCGTGACCCCCAGCCACCATTGCCCGACCATGGTGCCGCTGTCGGCGGAGCGCCGGCAGGATTTGCTGGCGCGCGCCAACCGTCACAACCAGATCATCATCGAGGACGGCTATGACAGCCAGCTTCTGGACGAGGCGCCGCAGCAGGCGCTGAAGAGCCTCGACCGGTCCGGCCGCGTCATCTATGTCGGCTCGATGTCGAAGACGCTGGCTCCGGGTCTGCGGCTCGGCTACATCGTCGCCTCGGCCGGACTGATCTCCGAGCTTCGCGCACTGCGCCGCTTCATGCTGCGTCATCCGCCGGCCAACAACCAGCGCGCGGTCGCGCTGTTCCTGTCGCTTGGCCATCACGAGGCGCTGGTGCGACGGCTGTCGAGCGCCTTCGACGAACGGCGCAAGCGTCTGATCCATGCGATTTCCGCCTTCCTGCCGGAGTGGCGCTCGACCGATTCCGCCGGTGGCGCCTCGCTCTGGCTCGAAGGGCCGCGCGGCACCGATTCGCGCGGGCTGGCCGAGGCCGCCGCCTCGCGCAGCGTGATCATCGAGCCCGGCGACCGTTTCTTCGACCGCACCGAAAAGACGTCGCGCTTCATGCGGCTGGGCATCTCCTCGATTGCGCTGCAGCACATCGAGCCCGGCATCCGCGAACTGGCGACTGCGGCCGGGCGCAGGCCGGCCGCGGCTTGATGCCTCGGCCGGGCCGGCACCTCGCCGTTCTTTAGCGCCCTGGCATATGCGACGGGACCGTCTGGCTCATAGGCTGTGCCAATGCCCGCGGCATAGTTCGAGGGATAAGGGGACGAAGCGGGCCGATGGTGGACCAACCACCTGGTGGACCAACCACCGCCGCCCGCTTCGCAGCTAAAGGTGGAGTGCCTCGCATGTCAGTGGCTGTTGAGAAGCCGGACACGCCCTCGGACCAGCGTTCGCGGCGTTCCGGCGGGCGCGAAGCGCGTCGCGCCATGCGGGCGGCACCCCTTGCCGATGATATCAAGCCGGTGCGCGCCGGCCTCGAAGGCGGAAGCTACGGGCCGCTCAGCGACAACGACCGCGAGCGCATTCACGAAGCGGTGCTGACGCTGCTTGAAACGGTCGGCTTCGCCAATGCCATCCCATCCTGCATCGAGGCGCTGACCAAGGCCGGCGCCACGCTCAGCGAGGACGGCCGCATTCGTTTTCCGCGCGCGCTCGTCCTCGACACCATCAAGAAGGCGGCACGCCATTTCACCCTGCATGGCCAGGACCCTAGGCACGACATGCTGATCCAGGGCAAGCGGGTGCATTACGGCACGGCGGGCGCCGCGGTGCATCTGGTCGACGTCGAGAAGCGCTGTTATCGCGAGTCGCTGCTGCAGGACATCTATGACGCCGCCCGCATCGTCGAAGGGCTCGACAACATCCATTTCTTCCAGCGGCCGATGGTGCCGCGCGACATTCCCGATCCGCTCGATATGGATTTCAACACGCTTTACGCCTGCGTGATGGGCACGTCCAAGCATGTCGGCACATCCTTCACGGTGCGCGAGAACGTCAAGCCGGCGCTCGATATGCTCTATGCGATTGCCGGCGGCGAAGAGAATTTTCGCGCCCGGCCTTTCGTCTCCAATTCGAACTGTTTTGTCGTGCCGCCGATGAAGTTTGCCGAGGATGCCTGCGGCGTGCTCGAGGCCTGCGTCGAAGGCGGCATTCCGATCCTGCTGCTGTCGGCCGGCCAGGCGGGCGCCACGGCGCCGGCGGCGATCGCCGGTGCGGTGGTGCAAGCGGTGGCTGAGGTGCTCGCCGGCCTCGTCTATGTCAACGCCATCAAACCCGGGCATCCGGCGATCTTCGGCACCTGGCCGTTCGTCTCCGACCTCAGGACCGGCGCCATGTCCGGCGGCTCGGCCGAGCAAGCGGTGCTGACCGCGGCCTGCGCCCAGATGGCGCAGTTCTACGACCTGCCGGGCGGTTCGGCTGCAGGGATGACGGATTCGAAACTGCCCGACATTCAGTCCGGTTACGAAAAGGGCATCACTGACGTAATGGCCGGCCTTGCCGGCCTCAACCTGGTCTATGAATCGGCCGGCATGCACGCCTCGCTGCTCGGCTTCTGCCTGGAAAGCCTGATCATCGACAACGACATGCTCGGCCATTGCCTGCGCTGCGTGCGCGGCATCGAGGTGACCGATGAGTCGCTGTCGATAGACACCATCGCCGACGTCTGCCTGAAGGGGCCGGGTCACTATCTCGGCAACGAGCAGACGCTGCGGCTGATGCAGACGGAATATTTCTATCCGGCAGTCGGCGACCGCTTTTCGCCGAAGGAATGGAACGAGAAAGGCAGGCCCGACATATTGCAGCGGGCGATCATCGAGAAGAAACGCATCCTCGCCGAGCGCTTCCCGCGCCACGTGCCGAAGCCGGTCGACGACAAGTTGCGCGCCCGCTTCGGCAATCTGATCCAACTGCCGCGCAGCGGCATGGGCGGCTGAAGACGGTTCTCGTCAAAACCGAAAACGGTCAGAGCCCAACCCATCCCGACAAAATCGGGATGGGGCTCTACCTTTCTGTTTGACCATGATCTTTTCCGAAAACCGGGTTCCACTTTTCGGGATCATGGTCAGTCGGCGCTCAACCCGTAGCGCTCGACGACCTCGCCACTGATCAGCCTGGCATGCAGCGTCATCAGTATGATTTGCGCGTCGAAGCTGTCGCCGGCCTCAAGTGCCGCCTCAAGCCGGCGCTCCGCATCCAGCCTATTTTGGAGGCCGTTGGACTGCTCGAATGGTTCCGGCCCGGCAATACAGTAGCCAAGCAGCTGCGCCACCGGCGGGTAGGCCGGTGGCGGCGGCTCGTCGGGCCAGTGGTCCTTCATCAGATTGACGATGGTGAGCTTTGCTCCTTCCGGCACAAGGGCGGGATGAAGGTCGACGTCGCGTAACGCGGCATCGAGTTGCCTGAGGTCGCCTGAACGGCCGAACATTCCGAGGAAGCCTAGGGAAGAGCGCCGTTTCGCCATGTTGTTCCTACCCGAATGCCCGAAACTGCTGCGAAGCGCGGTCCGCACGCAGCCGCTAACCGCTCGCTGCCAGCAACAAAACACCGGCGAGCGCCGATCCCGCAAGCGTCGGCAGCATGCCGATCTTCAGCTTCAGAATGGCGATCATGGCAGCACACGACAGCAGCGCCGCGCGCCAGTCGATCGATGAGAGCACCGGCACATCCATCCCAAGCCCGACGTTGCGCACCTCGCCGAAAATGACGTGCAAGCCGAACCATAGAGCGAGATTCATGATGACGCCGACGACGGCGGCGGTGATCGCGCCCAGCGCCGCCGACAGCGCCTTGTTGCCGCGCAGGGATTCGATATAGGGCGCGCCGAGGAATATCCAGAAGAAGCAAGGCGTGAACGTCGCCCACAGGGTGAGCATCGCGCCAAGCGATCCGGCAAGCAGCGGGCTCAACGATCCGGATTGGCGGAACGCGGCCAGAAAGCCGACGAACTGCAGGACCAGAATGAGTGGACCCGGCGTGGTTTCGGCAAGCCCGAGGCCATCGACCATTTCACCGGGTGCGAGCCAGCCGAACGACTCGACCGCTGCCTGCGCGACATAGGCAAGGACCGCGTAGGCGCCGCCGAAGGTGACGACCGCCATGACGCTGAAGAAGCCGCCGATCTGCGTCCACACGCTGGCAGACCCGGTAAAAGCCCAGATCAGCAGCACCGGCCCGAGCCAGATCGGCAGCCAGATCGCGATGGTGCGCGGCGCATGCCATCGCGTCGGCTGGGTGTGGGCCAGTTCGCCGCGCTCGAACATCAGGTCGACCGCGCCCTTGATGTCGGGAACCGCGTCCTTGCCGTTTGCCGCGCCGGAAAAAAGCGCCGGCGCAACGCGATTTCCAATCCAGCCCGCCAGGCCGGCAAGCAGGATGATGAGCGGAAACGGCATGTTCAATGCATAGATGGCGATGAAGGCGGCGAGCGCGATCGAAACCATGACCCGGTTCTTCAGGGCCCGTCGTCCGATCCGGATCATCGCCTCGATCACGATGGCGAGCACGGCCGCTTTCACCCCGAAAAACAGCGCCTCGACGAGCGGAGCGTCGCCATATAGCGCATAGAGAATGCTCAAGGTGAGCATCACAAGCGCGCCCGGCGCGACGAACAGGATGCCGGCGACCAGGCCGCCGATCGTCCGGTGCAGCAGCCAGCCGATATAGATGGCGAGTTGCTGGGCTTCAGGGCCGGGAAGCAGCATGCAGTAATTCAACGCATGCAGGAACCGTTGCTCGCCGATCCAGCGCCTCTCCTCAACCAATTCCCTGTGCATGAGCGCGATCTGGCCGGCCGGCCCGCCGAAGCTGAGCAGGCCGATTTTCGCCCAGAGTTTTACGCCTTCGCGGAAGCTTGGCGCTGCCGGCGCTTCGAGGGTTTCGATCGTTTTGGCAGAAATCCGCGTTTCGCTCATGACGGCTTGCCTGGCCAGTTGTGCGTCTCCTCGGTGGCATCGCGGCACCATCGAAAAAACGCGTCGTAGAGCAGCATGCCTGCCTCCAACTGTTCCAGATCGTCGCGAAACATCCGCGACAGGCCAAGCGAGGCGGCCAGGAATCCGGCTGCCTGGGGAACCAGATCGAGGCTTGCGGTATCGGCTGCCCGCACGATCATGGCCAGGCGGTCGAGCGCCTCGGATTCGAGCCCGAACTCTTCGATCATCGTATCGAAGGTGCAGTGTTCGCCCCGGTGAGTCCAGAACACATTGTCGATGTCGAAAGGAACGGCCTGAAAGCGGTCCGCAACGGCCGACACTTCGGCCGCCTCGACAAACAGGAAGACCGCGCTCGAATCGATAAAACGCCTGATCAGCCAGGGGCAGGCGATGCGATCGACCTTCGGGCGGCTCCGCGTCACCCACACGGTGCGGCCTTTTTCATCGCGGGGCGGTATCTTGCCGGCATGGATCAAAGGTCCCTTGGCATCGCGCCAGGCCTCGAACCCGCCTTCGAGGGATTCGGCACCGACGCCCTCATGCCGCAGCCACGCGGCCACGCCTTGCGAGAGCTTTTGCCCTCTTTGGCAGAGGACCGCCACTCGGCTGCCGGCGAATTCGGATGCCCAGCTCGAGACGGTTTTGAAATCACGCCGGATTGAGGCTGGCAGCAGGCGCGGATCGACGCTGTAATCCTCTTCGATGCGAACATCGATGATCGCGGGCGCGCCCGGCAGACCAGTCAGACGGGAAAGTTGCGATACGGTGATAGCGGTTGTCGACGGCATGGCGTCCACCTCCTTGAGAGAGAAGCTTGGACGCGAACGTTGGGCTGACGCCTCACGGGGTCGTCGCGATGCACCCCTTGCCATGATCGTGGATTTGTCGCGCCCGCTTGTCAAGCGCCATGCCTGGAGCAAAGGATGCTCTGGCTCCGGCGGGCGGCGGAGCCAGGACATTTCTGGGAGGAAACCGATGAAAAAGACCTATCACGGCAGCTGCCATTGCGGTGCAGTGCGTTTCGAAGCCGAAATCGACCTCACTGAGGGCATCCGCAAATGCAATTGCAGCTTCTGCTGGAAACTCGGCTACCGCAAATCCTTCGCCGCCTATGAGGCCGTGCGGGTGACGGATGGCCGCGACCGGATGCGGGAGTACAAGGCGACGCCGTCGAACTGGCCGGAAGGCGACATCAACCACTATATGTGCCCGAACTGCGGCGCGAATTTTCTCTCGCGCGGCTATCTCGACTTCATGGGCGGGAATTTTTGGGCGGTGAACGTCGCCTGCCTCGACGACGTCACCGAAGAGGAACTCGCCGCAGCCCCGATCGTCTACGAGGACGGCAAGCGCGACAGGCAGGACCAGGCGCCGGAGATCACTGCCTATCTATAGGCGCTTGGGTGCGGCTCTTCCTTCTCCCCCTTGTGGGAGAAGGCAAGAAAAGAAGCGTTCAGTGATTGTCCCGCGGCACGCCGCGGGTGTGCGCTACATCCTGGTATTTCACCGCCGGCTTCAGCACCATTCCTTCGGAGAACTGGTCGACCATGCCGCGCTGGATCTCCTGCCATGGCGTCTGGTGCTCGGGATAGCGATAGCCGCCATTGTTCTGCAACTCGGCACGCCGGCGCGTGATCTCGTCGTCGGTGACGAGGATGTCGGCGGTGCCCTTGCGCAGGTCGATGCGGACGCGGTCGCCGGTCTTCAACAGCGCCAGCCCGCCGCCTATGGCGGCTTCGGGCGAGGCGTTGAGGATCGACGGCGAGCCCGACGTGCCCGACTGGCGGCCGTCGCCGATGCAGGCCAGTGCATGAATCCCCTTCTTGATGAGGTGGGCCGGCGGCTGCATGTTGACGACTTCGGCGCCGCCGGGATAACCGATCGGACCGGCGCCGCGCATGAACAGGATGGTGTGCTCGTCGATGCCTTGCGCCGGATCGTCGATGCGGGCGTGGTAGTCCTCTGGCCCGTCGAAGACCATGGCGTTGCCCTCGAAGGCCTCGGGGTCGTTTGGGTTCGACAGATAGCGCTCGCGGAATTCGGGCGAGATGCCGCTGGTCTTCATGATCGCCGAATCGAACAGATTACCCCTGAGATTGATGAAACCGGCATTGGCCTTAAGCGGCTCGGCTACGGTGCGGATAACATCGAGATTCTCGTTGACGGCCGCGCTGCAATTGGCGCCGATCGTCTTGCCGTTGACGGTCATGGCGTCGGGATGAGGCAGCAGCCCGGCCTTCATCAGTTCGGCCACCACTGCCGGCACACCACCGGCATGGTGATAATCCTCGCCGAGATATTCGCCCGACGGCTGCAGGTTGACGATGAGCGGTATCTTGAGTCCGACCGTCTGCCAATCGTCATTGTCGAGCGGCACGCCGAGATGGCGGGCGATGGCGTTGAGGTGGATCGGCGCGTTGGTCGAGCCGCCGATGGCCGAGTTGACGACGATGGCGTTCTCGAAGGCCTGGCGGGTCATGACGTCGGAGGGTTTTAAATCCTCATGCACCATGTCGACGATGCGTTTTCCCGTCTCGTAGGCGATCTGGCCGCGCTCGCGGTAGGGCGCCGGAATCGCGGCCGAGCCCGGCAGCTGCATGCCGAGCGCCTCGGCCAGCGAGTTCATGGTGGTTGCGGTGCCCATTGTGTTGCAATAGCCGGTGGACGGCGCCGAGGAGGCGACGATGTCCATGAACTCGTCATAGCCGATCTCGCCGGCCGACAGACGCTGGCGCGATTCCCAGACGATGGTGCCGGAGCCGGTGCGCTTGCCCTTGTGCCAGCCGTTGAGCATCGGGCCGACCGACAGCGCGATAGCCGGAATGTTGACGGTGGCGGCGGCCATCAGCAGGGCCGGCGTCGTCTTGTCGCAGCCGATGGTGAGCACGACGCCGTCGAGCGGGTAGCCGTAGAGCACCTCGACCAGGCCGAGATAGGCGAGGTTGCGATCGAGTGCGGCGGTCGGGCGTTTGCCGGTCTCCTGGATCGGATGGCAAGGGAACTCGAAAGGGATGCCGCCCATCGAGACGATGCCCTCGCGCACGCGCTTGGCCAGTTCGAGATGATGGCGGTTGCAGGGCGACAGATCCGAGCCGGTCTGGGCGATGCCGATCAGCGGCTTGCCCGACATCAGTTCGGCACGCGTCAGCCCGTAATTCAGGTAGCGCTCGAGGTAAAGCGCCGTCATCCCCGGATTGTCGGGATTGTCGAACCACTCCTGCGAGCGAAATTTCTTTTTCTGCGTGGGGGCGCCGGCCATCATGGTCTCCGTATTTGTATGACAAATCGATATGACAACGCGCGAGAGCAGGCAAGAGGCACGCGCCATCCGATTCCGGACTTTGGTGCGATAGACATGCGTTTACCCCCACGCTAGACCGCATCGGGGCTTGTCAATTTGTATCCGGGAGATTTTGATGGCTTTGGTGATCGAAGGCGAGGAACGCATCGCCGCACCCCTGCAAAAGGTGTGGGAAGCGCTGAACGACCCGGACGTTCTGCGGCAGACCATCCCGGGCTGCCAAAACCTCGAAAAGAAGTCGGACACTGAGATGGCGGCGACCGTGGTGGTCAAGATCGGCCCGATCAAGGCGACGTTCAACGGCGAGGTGACGCTGAACAACCTCAACCCGCCGCATTCCTACACCATCCAGGGCGAGGGCAAGGGCGGCATCGCCGGCTTCGCCAAAGGCGGCGCCGATGTGACGCTGACCGCCGATGGCCCGGAGGCGACGATCCTCAGATATGCGGCCAAGGCCGATGTCGGCGGCAAGATCGCCCAGCTCGGCAGCCGGCTGATCGAATCGACATCGAAGAAACTGGCCGGACAATTTTTTTCGAGTTTTGGCGAGAAGGTCGGCGCAGCCCCTCCCCCTTGAGGGGAGGGTGCCTCGCGAAGCGAGGCGGGAGGGGTCACCTCAACTGCCTCAACCTATAACTGGCGTTGAAGGTGGAGTGCGTCGCCAGCGACCCCACCCGGCCCTGCGGGCCACCCTCCCCTCAAGGGGGAGGGTTACTCGAACACGATGTTCGGCACGGCGGCTTCGGCCGCGCCACGTTCTTCGTTGACCCTGCCCCAGACGTTAGCGGCGATGTCGCGGTAGATCTTCGCCTCGGCGCTATCGGGCCTCGAGACCACCACCGGCGTGCCGGCGTCCGAGCTTTCGCGGATGCCCATTTCGAGCGGCACTTCGCCGAGGAAGGAGACGCCGAGACGCTCGGCCTCGCGGCGCGCGCCGCCATGACCGAAAATGTCGTAGCGCTTGCCGGTGTCGGGGGCGAGAAAATAGCTCATATTCTCAACGATGCCCAACACCGGCACGTCGACCTTCCTGAACATGTTGAGGCCTTTTCGCGCATCGATCAGGGCCAGATCCTGCGGCGTCGAGACGATGACGGCGCCGGCCAGCGGCACCTGCTGGGCCATGGTCAGCTGCGCGTCGCCGGTGCCGGGCGGCATGTCGACGACGAGCACGTCGAGCGGACCCCACTCGACCTCGCGCAGCATTTGCGTCAAAGCCGACATCACCATCGGTCCGCGCCAGATCATTGGCGTCTCCTCATCGACCAGGAAGCCCATCGACATGACCTTCAGGCCGTAATTCTCCATCGGCTTCAGGACCTTGCCGTCGACGGTCTGCGGCCGGCCATGGATGTTGAGCAGCCGCGGCATGGACGGCCCGTAAATGTCGGCGTCGAGCACGCCGACCCTCAGGCCGTTGGCGGCCAAGCCAAGCGCGATGTTGACGGCAGTGGTCGACTTGCCGACGCCGCCCTTGCCGGAAGCGACAGCGATGATCGCCGCGATGCCGGGCACGCCGCGCTTGCCCTGGCTGTGCGAGGCTGGCGCATGCGGGGCCGGACGCGGCGCGGCAGCGGGTGCGGCCGCGGGTGCGGGCCTTGGGGCGGGCCTGGGGGCAGGCCTTTGCGGAACCGGAGCCTCCATGCCGCCGCCCTTCTTTTCCGCCGTCAGCGCGACCACGGCGCCGGCGACGCCGGGGATCGCCTTGACGACACGCTCGGCGGCGGCACGCAGCGGCTCCAACTCCTGGGCCCGGGCAGCCGGCACCGTGATCGAAAAGAACACTTTTGCATCGGCAATGAAAATCTCGGAGACCATGCCGAGGTCGACGATGTTGCCGGTGAAGTCCGGTCCGTTGACCGTCTTCAGGCGCTCGATGACGATTTCCTTGGTGACGTTTTCCTGGACGGCGGGCATCAGCTTTTCCTCTGCTTTTGCGCTTCAGATAATGCAGTTCCCGAACAGAACCAAGCGGCGGCGCCACACGCATGGTGGCATGGCATCAAAACGCGCGTCTGCCCGTAGGATTTGCGGGGGTCGAGACGTCCTTGGGGAAGAGGGCACGCCGATAGCGCAAGCTGCGGTCGCCGGAAGACGAAGCAGCCCTATCTTTGCAGGCTTCGGACGTGCTCGCCAGCAAGCAAAGGAGACCGATCATGCTCGCAAACAGCAACGCAACGGCCAATCTCGCAGTGAAGGACCTGGCCAGGGCCAAGGCCTTCTATGAAGACGTTCTGGGGCTGACCGAGGTTCACAACGAAGGCGGCGAACTGATCGTCTACAAATGCGGCGACACCAGCATCAACGTCTATCGCTCGCAATTCGCCGGAACCAACAAGGCGACGGCGGTGACCTGGATGGTCGGCGACGAGATCGAAAAGATTGTCGGCGCGCTGAAGTCGAAAGGGGTTGTTTTCGAACATTACGACATGCCTCACACGAGCATCGAGGGCGACATCCACGTCGGTCACGGCATGAAGGTCGCCTGGTTCAAAGATCCCGACGGCAACATCCTGAACCTTGTCGACAGGTAGATTTCACATTGCCGCACAATGCGACGTCGAGCGCCACTCCACGTCACGTCGCCAGGCTGACCGCGAGGTAGGTGAGGGCCGAAATCGCGGCCGTGGCCGGCAGAGTGACAATCCAGGCGATGACGATGTTGCCGGCGATGCCCCAGCGCACGGCCGAGACGCGGCGGGCGGCGCCGACACCGATGATGGCGCCGGTGATCGTATGCGTGGTCGACACCGGAATGCCGAGCCAGGTGGCGGCGAACAGGGTGATCGCGCCGCCGGTTTCGGCGCAGAAACCCTGCATCGGGTTCAGCCGCGTGATCTTCGAGCCCATCGTGTGGACGATGCGCCAGCCGCCGAACAATGTGCCCAGCGCCAGCGCCGCCTGACAGGTGATGACGACCCATAGCGGCACGTAGAATTTTTCTCCGAGCATGCCCTGCGAATAGAGCAGCACGGCGATGATGCCCATCGTCTTCTGTGCATCGTTGCCGCCATGGCCGAGCGAATAGAGCGAGGCGGAAACGAACTGCATGACGCGGAAAGTGTTGTCCACGGCGAACGGCGTCTGGCGCACGAACACCCAGGAAACCGTAAGGATCAGGACAAGCGCCAGAAGAAATCCGGTCGCCGGCGACAGGACGATGGCCGCAATGGTCTTGCCAAGACCTGCCCATACGATGGCGCCAGCGCCTGCCTTTGCAACACCGGCGCCGACCAGTCCGCCGATCAGTGCGTGCGAGCTGCTGGAGGGGATGCCGGCGAGCCAGGTGACGATGTTCCAGACAATGGCGCCGACAAGGGCGGCGAAGACCACCCCCGCGGTGACGGTGCCGGCGTCGATGATGCCCGTTCCCAGCGTCTCGGCAACATGAAGCCCGAAGAACAGGAAGGCGATGAAATTGAAGAAGGCCGCCCATATCACCGCGTAGTGCGGCCTCAGCACGCGGGTGGAGACGATAGTGGCGATTGAGTTGGCGGCATCGTGCAAGCCATTGAGAAAATCGAAGAACAGCGCAACGGCGATGAGCCCGACAAGCACGGGAAAGGCGATGGCGGCTTCCATTGGCTAAACGTTCTCGAGGACGATGCCGCTGATCTCGTTGGCGACGTCCTCGAAGCGGTCGACTACCTTTTCCAGCTCGCCATAGATTTCGCTGCCGATCAGATAGGCCATCGGGTCGCTGCGGCCATGTTCCTTGAACAGCTCCTTCAGGCCCTGCTCATGCAGATCATCGGCCCGGCCTTCCGCGCGCATCACCTCTTCGGCGATCGCGTTGAGGCGCACGCTGTGAGCCCCGACCTTGCTGAGCAACGGGATAGCCTCGGCGACCAACTTGGCGGTAACGACGATGATGCCGCCCATCTCCTGCATCAGCGGGTCGAATTCCTTCTTCTCGAACAGCTTCACCGTCTTGACGGTCTTGTGCATCATGTCGATGGCATCATCCATAGACATGATCAGGTCCTTGATGTCACCGCGATCGAACGGCGTGATGAAGGAACGCCGCACGGACAGCAGGACTTCCGCGGTGATGTGATCGGCCTGGTCTTCAAGATCGATGATCTTCTGGCACCAGCGATCGATGTCCTTGCCCCTCAGAAGCTGCTCGAGCGCCTCGGCGCCATCGACCACGATACGGGAGTGTTGTTCGAACAGGTCGAAGAAGCGATCTTCGCGCGGCAGCAGTTTACGGAACAAGGCCAGCATCTTCAAACTCCGGTCGCCCCACAACCTCTTTCGTCCACATAGCGCCGCAACCGCGGCTGGAAATGGTAAGCCGGCTGAAAGATGTGGATGCTGCCGATTGCACATGCAGCTTGCGGCAGAAGGCAATTTCCCCGACCTTGGCGCCGGACGCACTGGACAGATGGCATGATCGACAAGCTGGAATTCTTCATCGCGCTGGCCAGGGAGGAGCATTTCGGCCGGGCGGCGGAGCTGTGCGGCGTCACCCAGCCGACGCTTTCGGCCGGCATCAAGCAGTTGGAGGGCCAGCTCGGCGTGATGCTGGTTCTGCGCGGCTCGCGCTTCCAGGGGCTGACGCCGGAGGGCGAACAGGTGCTGGCGTGGGCGCGCCGCATCGTCGGCGATACCCGCGCCATGCGCGAGGAGATGCGGGCGGCGCGTCACGGCCTTTCGGGGCGCATCCGCATCGCCGCCATCCCGACGGCGCTGGCCATGGTGGCGCGGCTGACGACCCCTTTTCGGGCAAAACATCCCGGCGTCACCTTCTCGGTGCTGTCGCGCACCTCGATCGAGGTGCTGTCGCTGCTCGGCAATTTCGACATCGACGCCGGCATCACCTATCTCGACAACGAGCCGCTGGGGCGGGTGACCAGCGTGCCGCTCTATGATGAGCGCTATCAACTGATCACCGCGATCGGAAACCCCTATTCCGACCGCGACAAAGTGACATGGGCGGAGCTCAGCCAGCTGCCGCTCTGCCTGCTGACGCCGGACATGCAGAACCGCCGCATCATCGACCAGCATTTGGCCGAAGCCGGCACGCAGGTGCGGCCGACACTCGAATCCAATTCGATGATCGTGCTGTTCTCGCATATCCGTACTGGCAAATGGTCGTCGATCATGCCGCTCAACCTCTCGGAAACATTCGGCTTTTCCGAGCCGATCCGGGCCATCCCGATCGTCGAGCCGGACGCCAGCCACACCGTCGGGCTGGTGGCGACTCCGCGCGAGCCGCACACCCCGCTGGTCTCGGCGCTGCTGGACGAGGCGATGGCGCTGGCAGACGATTTCCGCGCCCGCCACTGAGCTAGACATTGCAGGCTGGACGGCATCGATAGAAAATTTCTATCAAGCAACGGATCAGCTTTATTGATTTAGCGGGTTTCGTCCGATTTCCTAACCACTTAGCGGATTACTACGACCAGGGAGGGCGCTGCATGATCATGCAGCCTGCAAGTACCGAGATCGCGTCGCGCACGGCGGCGATCGTCCAGGAGTTGAAGGGCCTCGAAGGCCCGCTGTTGCCGATCCTGCACGGCATCCAGGAAGAGTTCGGCCATGTGCCGCATGACGCGCTGCCTGTCATCGCCGAGGCGCTGAACATCTCCAGGGCGGAGGTGCACGGCGTCGTCACCTTTTATCATGACTATCGCAGCGAACCCGCCGGGCGGCACGTACTTAAAGTCTGCCAGGCCGAAGCCTGCCAGTCGATGGGCTCGGACGTCATCGCCGCCAAGCTCAAGCAATTGCTGGGCATTGGCTTCCACGAGACGGCCCGCGACGGTTCGGTGACGCTGGAGCCGGTCTATTGCCTCGGCCTTTGCGCCTGCGCGCCGTCGGCGATGCTGGATGGCGCAGTGATCGGCCGGCTCGATGACGAAAAGCTCGACGAGATCGTTGCCGAGGTGCGCTCATGACCCCGCGTATCTATATTCCCGGCGATTCCGGCGCGCTGGCGCTCGGTGCGGAAAAGGTCGCCAAGGCGATTGAAAAGGAATTGGCCGATCGCGGCATCGAGGCTAAGATCGTGCGCAACGGCTCGCGCGGCGCCTATTTCCTTGAGCCGATGGTCGAGGTGGCGACAGAAAATGGCCGCGTCGCCTATGGGCCGGTGAAGCCTTACGATGTCAAAAGCCTGTTCGACAGCGGCTTCCTCACTGGCGGTCATCACAAACGCTGGCTGGGCGCGCCCGACAAGATCCCGTTCCTGGCCAGGCAGACGCGGCTGACCTTCGCGCGCTGCGGCGTCATCAATCCACTGTCGCTCGATCACTACAAGGCGCATGGCGGGCTGAAGGGGCTGCACAACGCCGTGGCTATGGCGCCGGCCGAAATCGTCAAACAGGTAACGGAATCGGGCTTGCGCGGTCGCGGTGGCGCCGGCTTCCCAACCGGCATCAAATGGAAGACGGTGCTCGATACGACCGCCGACAAAAAGTACATCGTCTGCAATGCCGACGAGGGCGACAGCGCCACCTTCGCCGACCGCATGATCATGGAGGGCGACCCCTTCGTGCTGATCGAAGGCATGGCGATCGCCGGTGTCGCCACCGGCGCGACCAAGGGCTTTGTCTATATCCGCTCGGAATATCCGCATGCGGTGGCGATGATGCAAAAGGCGGTCGAGGCCGCCCGCAAGGCCGGCCTGCTCGGCCTCAACGTGCTGGGCTCGGCCAACGCCTTCGACATCGAAATCCGCGTTGGCGCCGGCGCCTATGTCTGCGGCGAGGAAACCTCGTTGCTCAACAGCCTCGAAGGCAAGCGCGGCGTCGTTCGCGCCAAGCCGCCGCTGCCGGCCATCCAGGGCCTGTTCGGCAAGCCGACGGTGATCAACAACGTCATTTCGCTGGCCTCGGTGCCCATCATTATGGACAAGGGTGCTGCCTTCTACAAGGATTTCGGCATGGGCCGCTCGCGCGGCACCATTCCGATCCAGATCGCCGGCAATGTCAGATATGGCGGCCTGTTCGAGGCGGCGTTCGGCATGACGCTTGGCGAGATCGTCGACGACATCGGCGGCGGCACGGCGACTGGACGGCCGGTCAAGGCGGTGCAGGTCGGCGGGCCGCTCGGTGCTTATTTTCCGCGCAGCCTGTTCGATACGCCGTTCGACTACGAAGCCTTCGCCGCCAAGGACGGGCTGATCGGCCATGCCGGCATCACCGTGTTCGACGACACCGCCGACATGCTGAAGCAGGCACGCTTTGCCATGGAGTTTTGCGCCGTCGAGAGCTGCGGCAAATGCACGCCCTGCCGCATCGGCTCGACCCGCGGCGTCGAGACGATCGACAAGATCGCCAGAGGTATCGAGCCGGAAAAGCAGATCGAGCTGGTGACGGACCTCTGCAACACGATGAAGTTCGGTTCGCTCTGCGCGCTGGGTGGCTTCACGCCTTATCCGGTGATGAGCGCAATCAACCACTTCCGCGAAGATTTCAAGCCGGCGCCGGTCGCCGAAGCAGCAGAATAGGAGTCTCGCGATGGGTCTCGTTCAGGAAATCGACTACGGCACGCCTGCCTCGACATCCGAGAAGCAGGTGACGCTGACCGTCGACGGCTTCAGCGTCACCGTGCCGGAAGGCACCTCGATCATGCGCGCCTCGATGGAGGCCGGCATTGCCATCCCAAAACTTTGCGCCACCGACATGGTCGATGCCTTCGGCTCCTGCCGGCTCTGCCTGGTCGAGATCGACGGCCGCAACGGCACGCCTTCTTCGTGCACGACGCCGGTGGCGCCGGGCATGGTCGTGCACACCCAGACCGGAAGGCTGAAGGACATTCGCCGCGGCGTGATGGAGCTCTACATTTCCGACCATCCGCTCGACTGCCTGACCTGTGCAGCCAATGGCGACTGCGAATTGCAGACGCAGGCCGGCGTCGTCGGCCTGCGCGACGTGCGCTACGGCTATGACGGCGACAACCACGTCTTCAAGAAGAGCGACGGCGCTGAAAACTTCAAATGGATGGCGAAGGACGAGTCCAACCCGTACTTCACCTATGATCCATCGAAATGCATCGTCTGCTCGCGCTGCGTGCGCGCCTGCGAGGAGGTGCAAGGCACTTTCGCGCTGACCATCGAGGGCCGCGGCTTCGAAAGCCGTGTGTCGCCCGGCATGCACCAGCTTTTCATCGACAGCGAGTGCGTGTCTTGCGGCGCCTGCGTGCAGGCCTGCCCGACGGCGACGCTTTCCGAGAAATCGGTGATCAAGATCGGCCAGCCGGAGCATTCGGTGGTCACCACCTGCGCGTATTGCGGCGTCGGCTGCTCGTTCAAGGCCGAAATGCGCGGCGACGAGCTGGTGCGCATGGTGCCTTATAAGGACGGCAAGGCCAACCGTGGCCATAGCTGCGTCAAGGGCCGTTTTGCCTACGGCTACTCGACCCACAAGGAGCGCATCCTCAATCCGATGATCCGCGAAAAGGTCACCGAACCGTGGCGCGAGGTGTCGTGGGAAGAAGCACTCACCCACACCGCCAACGAGTTCCGCCGCATCCAGTACCAGTATGGCCGCACCTCGATCGGCGGCATCACCTCATCGCGCTGCACGAACGAAGAAACCTATCTGGTGCAGAAGCTGATCCGCCAGGGTTTCCGCAACAACAATGTCGATACCTGTGCCCGCGTCTGCCATTCGCCGACCGGCTATGGCCTTGGCCAGACATTCGGCACCTCGGCCGGCACCCAGGATTTCGATTCGGTCGAGCAGACCGATGTGGTGATGATCATCGGCGCCAATCCGACCGACGCACATCCGGTGTTTGCTTCGCGTATGAAGAAGCGCTTGCGCAAGGGCGCCAAGCTGATCGTGCTCGACCCGCGCCGCACCGACATGGTGCGCTCGGCTCATATCGAGGCTCAGCATCATTTGCCGCTGAAGCCGGGCACCAATGTCGCCGTGGTCACCGCGCTCGCCCATGTCATCGTCACCGAAGGCCTGTTCGACGAGGCCTTCATCCGCGAACGCTGCGACTGGGACGAGTTCCAGGATTGGGCGTCGTTCGTGGCGCTGCCGGAAAACAGCCCTGAAGTGGTCGGCCAGCTTGCCAATGTCGATCCCGAAGAGATCCGCGGCGCCGCACGGCTGTTTGCAACCGGCGGCAATGGCGCGATCTATTACGGCCTCGGCGTGACCGAGCACAGCCAGGGCTCGACCACTGTCATCGCCATCGCCAATCTCGCCATGGCGACCGGCAATATCGGCCGGCCGGGCGTCGGCGTGAACCCGCTGCGCGGCCAGAACAATGTGCAGGGCTCCTGCGACATGGGCTCGTTCCCGCACGAGCTGCCCGGCTATCGCCACGTCTCCGGCGATGCGGTGCGCGACATTTATGAGAGCCTGTGGGGCGTCAAGCTCGACGACGAGCCCGGCCTGCGCATCCCCAACATGCTGGACGCCGCCGTCGACGGCTCGTTCAAGGGCCTCTATGTGCAGGGCGAGGACATCCTGCAGTCCGACCCCGACACCAAGCATGTCGCCGCAGGCCTTGCGGCGATGGAATGCGTCGTCGTCCACGATCTCTTCCTCAACGAGACCGCCAACTACGCGCATGTCTTCCTGCCCGGCTCGACCTTCCTCGAGAAGGACGGCACCTTCACCAATGCCGAACGCCGCATCAATCGCGTGCGCAAGGTGATGGCGCCGCGCAACGGCTTTGCCGACTGGGAAGTGACGCAGAAGCTCGCGCAGGCGATGGGGCTTGCCTGGAATTACCAGCATCCGTCGCAAATCATGGATGAGATCGCCAGGACGACGCCGAGCTTCGCCAAGGTTTCTTACGACTATCTGGAAAAGATGGGCTCGGTGCAGTGGCCATGCAACGAGCAGGCGCCGGAAGGCACGCCGATCATGCATACCAGCGGCTTCGTGCGCGGCAAGGGCAAGTTCATCCGCACCGAATATGTGGCGACCGACGAGAGGACGGGACCGCGCTTCCCGCTGCTGCTGACCACCGGCCGCATCCTGTCGCAGTACAATGTCGGCGCGCAGACCAGGCGTACCGACAATGTCATGTGGCACAGCGAGGACCGGCTCGAGATCCACCCGCATGACGCCGAAAACCGCGGTCTGCGCGACGGCGACTGGGTCCGCCTGACCAGCCGCTCCGGCGAGACCACGCTGCGCGCGCTGATCACCGACAAGGTGTCGCCTGGCGTGGTCTATACGACATTCCACCACCCCGACACGCAGGCCAACGTCATCACCACCGACTTCTCCGACTGGGCCACCAACTGCCCGGAATACAAGGTGACCGCGGTGCAGGTCGGCGCGTCCAACGGGCCGTCGGATTGGCAGCGCGACTATGACGAGCAGGCCCGCAACAGCCGTCGCATCGCGACGCTGGAAGCAGCGGAGTAATCGTTGAGCGCGCGCCGCAAAGCCACGACGCAGATCTCGCGGCTGGCACACCGCGCCGGCGGCACTGCGGCCGCCAACCGGATGGTGCCGGAAGAGACACCGGTGGCGTTCTCCTTTGCCGGCACCACTCACGCGGTGATGATGGCAAGTCCGGCCGATTTCGAGGATTTCGCGCTCGGCTTCTCGCTGACCGAAGGCATTGTCGCCGACGGCCGGGAAATCGAAGCGATCGAGGTTGAGGATCACGGCGTCGGCATCGACATCCAGATCAGGCTGAAGGACCAGGCCAACACGCGCTTCGAGGCGCGGCGCCGACGGCTGGCCGGCCCGGTAGGCTGCGGGCTGTGCGGCATCGAATCGATCGAGGAGGCGATGCGCTCGGTCGAGGCTGTCGGTTCGTCAAGGCTTACGCTTGACACCGACGACATCGTCCGTTCGGTCAGGCTTTTGTCGAAAGCACAGCCGCTGCATGCCGAGACCGGTGCGGTTCATGCCGCCGGTTTTTATATCCCAGGCAAGGGCATCGTCATGGCGCGCGAGGATGTCGGCCGCCACAATGCGCTCGACAAGCTAGCCGGGGGGCTCGCCAAAGCCGGCATCGATGGCACCTTGGGTGCCGTCGTGGTCACGTCGCGCATTTCGGTCGAGATGGTGCAGAAGACGGCGGCGATCGGCGCTGCGTTCATCATTGCCGTTTCGGCGCCGACGGCACTTGCCATCCGCACCGCCGGGGATGCCGGCATGACGCTGGTGGCTTTGGTGCGCGGCGATGATTTCGATATTTTCACCCACCCCGAGCGGGTGGCTTGCGGAGTTGCCAAGCATGTCGCATGACGAAGGCCACATCATGAGCACCAGCGAAAAGCTGGTCCGCATGGCCAACCAGATTGCCGCCTTTTTTCACTCCAAGCCGCGCGAGGAAGGCATTGCCGGCGTCGCCGAGCACATCAACAAATTCTGGGAGCCGAGGATGCGGCGGCAATTGTTCGAAATGCTGGACAAGGGTGGCAAAGGCTTCAACGAGCTTGTTATCGCCGCCGCGCCCGGGATCAGGCGGCCGGCCGCACCGGAGGGCGCAGGCTGGAGTGCGAACGCGAAGGCCGAGACCGCCGCCGCGTCACAGATATAGCCGCCGCCGGCCTATATTCACACCCTCTAAAGTTTCAGCTGCCGCAAGCCGCAGATTAGGGGGCGGAACCAGCTGAGCAAGACTTGCGCCGCCCCTCATCCGGCCCTTCGGGCCACCTTCTCCCCGTAAACGGGGGGAAGGAAAAAGGCGCTAGCCGTGCGCCACCATTACATGGCGGACGGCGGTATAATCTTCCAGCGCATAGAGCGACATGTCCTTGCCGTAGCCGGACTGTTTTAGGCCGCCATGCGGCATCTCGTTGGTCAGCATGAAGTGGGTGTTGATCCAGGTGCAGCCATATTGCAGCCGCGCGGCCGTCGCCATGGCGCGCGAGACATCCTTAGTCCACACGGAGGACGCAAGGCCATAGTCGCTGTCATTGGCCCAGTTCACCGCCTCGTCGACCTCGGAAAAGCGGGTGACGGAGACAACCGGCCCGAACACTTCGCGGCGCACGATCTCGTCTTCCTGCAGCGCGCCGGCGACGACGGTCGGCTGATAGAAGAAGCCGGTGCCCTCGCCCGGCTTGCCGCCGGTGGTGATCTCGATGTGTTTAAGCTCCGAGGCGCGCTCGACGAAGCTCGAGACGCGGTCGCGCTGGCGGCGTGAGATCAACGGCCCGATCTCGTTTTCGGTGTCGTCGGGGCGGTTGTATTTGATGGTCGAGACGGCGGAGGAAAGATCGGCGACGAGCTTGTCGTAGATCTTCTTGCCGGCATAGATGCGGCAGGCGGCGGTGCAGTCCTGGCCGGCATTGTAATAGCCGAAGGCGCGCAGGCCGTTGACCACCGCGCCGAGATCGGCGTCGTCGAAGACGATGACCGGAGCCTTGCCGCCAAGCTCGAGATGCGTGCGCTTGACCGACTTGGCAGCGGCCTGCAGCACCTTCTTGCCGGTGGCGACATCGCCGGTAATCGAGATCATCTTGATTTTCGGGTGATTGATCAGCGTGTTGCCGACGCTGTCGCCCCTGCCGAGCACGACGTTGACGACGCCCTCGGGCAAAATCTCGGCAAGGATCTTTGCCAGCTTCAGCGCCGTCAGCGGCGTCTGCTCGGACGGCTTGAAGACGACCGTGTTGCCGCCGCCAATCGCTGGCGCCAGCTTCCAGGCCATCATCATCAGTGGATAATTCCACGGCGCGATCGAGGCGACGACGCCGATGGCATCGCGGCGGACCATCGAAGTGTGGCCCGGAATGTATTCACCGGCGACCTGACCCGGCATCGAGCGGACAGCACCGGCAAAGAAGCGGTAGCAGTCGACGATCGCCGGGATTTCGTCGTTGAGCACGGCATTGATCGGCTTGCCGCAATTGAGCGCCTCGAGGGCGGCGAAATCCTGTGCCGCGGCCTCGATGCGATCGGCGATCTTCAAGAGATAACCGGAGCGCTGCGCCGGCGTGGTGCGCGACCAGGTGACAAAGGCGTTTTCGGCCGCCTGCACCGCCGCCTCGATCTGCGCCTGGCTGGCTTCAGGCAGGTTGAGGATAGGCGCCCCGGTCTTTGGATTGAGGATCGGCTCCTCAGTCTCGGTGCCCTTCTCGAATTTCGAGCCGATCAGCATCTTTGTGTCCATGGCAGTCTCTCCCTTATGGATGCTTGACGTCATTTGCCGGAACCGGCGATCTGGTCGCCGTCGCGGGTCAGGTAATAGGCGACGAGGATGGGCAGCAGCGTCACCAGCACGACGACCATGGCCACCACATTGGTGACCGGGCGCTGGCGCGGACGGATCAGCTCTTCCAGCATCCAGATCGGCAGCGTCTGCTGCTGGCCGGCGGTGAAGGTGGTGACGATGACCTCGTCGAACGACAGCGCAAAGGCGAGCATGCCGCCGGCAAGCAGCGCGGTGGCGATGTTGGGCAGCACGACATGGCGGAAGGTCTGGAAGCCGTCGGCGCCTAAATCCATCGACGCCTCGATCATCGAGCCGGAAGTGCGGCGAAAGCGGGCGACGGCGTTGTTGTAAACGACGACGACGCAGAAGGTGGCGTGGCCGAGCACGATCGTCCAGAACGAGAACGGAATCTCGGCCAGCGAAAAGGCCGAACGCAGCGCGATGCCGGTGATGATGCCGGGCAGCGCGATCGGCAGGATGACCAGCAGCGAGATGGTTTCGCGGCCAAAGAACCGTGTTCGCGACACGGCGGCCGCACAGAGCGTGCCGAGAACCAGTGCGACGAGCGTCGAGATGGCGGCGACACGGACCGACAGCGACAGCGCCTGCCACACGTCCGGCCTGTTCCAGGTGACGGCGAACCATTGCATCGTCAGCCCTGGCGGCGGCCAGGCGAAGCTCTTTTCCTCGGTCGTAAAGGCATAGACGAAGATCAGGAGGATCGGCAGATGCAGGAACAGCAGGCCGCCGGCGGCGGCGATCTTCAGGCCGAGAGGAGCGGATGGTGAGCCATCAGAGCGCATCGAAGGCCCCCATGCGCTTGGCGCCCCAGAGGTAGAAGCCCATGATGACGATCGGCACAACGGTGAAGGCGGCGGCGAGCGGAATGTTGCCGGCGGTGCCCTGCTGCGAATAGACGGCCTGGCCGATGAACAGCCGCGAGGTGCCGATGATCTGCGGGATGATGTAGTCGCCAAGCGTCAGTGAGAAGGTGAAGATCGAGCCGGCGACGATGCCCGGCAGCGCCAGCGGGAACAGCACGTTGCGGAAGGTCTGGCCGGGCGAGGCGCCGAGATCCGACGAGGCCTCGACCAGATTGCCCGGCACGCGCTCGAGCGCCGCCTGCACCGGCAGGATCATGAACGGCAGCCAGACATAGACGAAGACGATGAAGGTGCCGGTGGACGACACCGACAGCGAGTTGCCGCCGACGACCGGCAGCGACAGCCAGCCATCGAGCAGCCACAGCAGATGCAGCTTGGCGAGCAGCCAGGTCAGGATGCCTTCCTTGGCGAGAATGAGCTTCCAGGCGTAGATCTTGACCAGATAGCTCGACCACAGCGGCAGCATCACGCCGAGATAGAACAGCGCCTTCCAGCGGCCGCGCGCATAGCGCGCCGCGTAATAGGCGATGGGAAAGGCGATGATCGCCGAGGCGAACGTGACCAGGGCCGCCATCGTCACCGTGCGCAGGATGATGTCGAGATTGGCGGCCTGCAGCAGGTCGCCATAGGTCTTCAGCGTGAATTCGCGGTTGATCAGGCCGGAGAATTCGTCGATCGAGAAAAAACTCTGCAGGAGCAGCGCGAACAGCGAGCCGATATAGACGATGCCGAGCCACAGCACCGGCGGCAGCAGCATCAGCAGCAGCAGCAGCCTCGGCTGGCGCCAGAACAGGTCGGACAGGGCGCCGCGCACGCCGCCGCCGCGGGGGAGGACGGCGGGAGCAGGTTTTGCGTGGGCCGCGGTGAGAGTCATGGTTTTTTCGACAGGTCGCGTTCCTTCGCGCCCCCCTCTGTCCTGCCGGACATCTCCCCCACGAGGGGGGAGATCGGCTGTCGCGACTGCTTTCGCCAATCACCAACGTTGCAGAAGAGGCGCCACTGGCGAAGCTGCCGATCTCCCCCCAAGTGGGGGAGATGTCCGGCAGGACAGAGGGGGGCGCCGTGGAGCGCCGCACTTGGCCTGTCAGCCAAGACTTTCCTCAGCGCCATCATCCCGGCTCATCCATCAAATGCAAATGCTCGCGGTTGAAGGTGAGCACGACAGCCTCACCCTCCTTAGGCAATTTCGCACCGGCCGGCACGATGGCATGCAGTCTCAACCCGTCGGCGTCGAGCGCCAGTCTGGTCGTGGCGCCGAGATAATTGGTCGAGACGAGACGGGCGGCAACGCCGTCGCCCTTGGCTGCCCGACCGATGCGAATGGATTCAGGACGCAGGCTGCCCCAGCGATGCTGGCCGGAATAACGCTGGACGAAATCCGGCGGCAGCACATTGGACGAGCCGACGAAATCGGCGACGAAGCGCGTCTTCGGCCGCTGGTAGATGTCCTCCGGCGTGCCGATCTGCATGATCCTGCCGTCGTTGAAGACGGCAACGCGATCGGCCATCGACAGCGCCTCGCCCTGGTCGTGGGTGACGAAGACGAAAGTGATGCCGAGCGCCTTCTGCAGCGACTTCAGCTCCTCCTGCATGTTTTCGCGGAGCTTGAGGTCGAGCGCGCCAAGCGGCTCGTCGAGCAGCAGCACCTTCGGCTGGTTGACCAGCGCGCGGGCGAGCGCGACGCGCTGGCGCTGTCCGCCGGAAAGCTGGCTCGGGCGGCGGGCGCCATAGCCGGGAAGCCTGACCAGCGACAATGCTTCCTCGGCCGCCTTCTGCCGCTCCAGCTTGCCGACGCCCTTGACCATCAGCCCATAGGCGACGTTGTCGAGCACGTTCAGATGCGGGAACAGCGCGTAGTCCTGAAACACGGTGTTGACGTTTCGGCGATAGGGCGGAACGCCTTCGGCGCGTTCGCCGAAAATGGAGATCGAGCCCGATGTCGGCTGCTCGAAGCCGGCGATCAGACGCAGGCAGGTCGTCTTGCCGGAACCCGAAGGTCCAAGCATGGCGAAGAACTCGCCCGGCACGATATCGAGGTCGACCATATCGACGGCGCGCACGCTGCCGAAATGGCGCGAGACTTTTTGGAAGGAAACGGCTGATGTCATGGGCTGTCAGTCTGTTGCCGGTTTCATGCGTTGAAATCGCCGGCGCCGCCACGGACAGCGGGCGGGGCCAACGAACTTGCGCGACGCCCCACCTCCCCCTTGTGGGGAGGTCGCGGCGAAGTCGCGGGTGGGGGTCGTTTGGCAAGAACTGCCGAGCGGACCCCACCCCGACGCTGCGCGTCGACCCTCCCCACAAGGGGGAGGGTAAGGGAACTCACCGTCCGCCGATGACGCCGATATAGTCCGACACCCAGCGATAGTAAGGCACGCACTGGTACTGGGTGGCGCACTTCGACACCGGCGTCTTCCAGAACTTGATCTTTTCGAAATTGTCGTAGCCGTTGGTCTTGCAGCCTTCGTCGCCGAGCAATTCGTTACCCTTGCAGGCAGCCGGCACCACCGGCAGCGAACCAAACCAGGCGGAGACATCGCCCTGCACTTTCGGCGACAGCGAATGCTCCATCCACATATAGGCGCAGTTCGGGTGGGCTGCGTCGGCTGCCAGCATGGTCGTGTCGGCCCAGCCGGTGACGCCTTCCTGGGGGATGGTCGAAGCGACCGGCTTCTTGGCAGCAACCAGCGTGTTGACCTGATAGGGCCATGAACCGGACGCAACGACGCCTTCGTTCTGGAAATCGTCGACCTGGATGGCGGCGTCATGCCAGTAGCGTCCGACCAGCGTGCGCTGGACGCGCAGCAGATCGAGGGCGGCCTTGTACTGATCTTCGGTCAGTTCGTAGGGATCCTTGATGCCGAGCTCCGGCTTGTGGAACATCAGATAGTTGGCGGCATCGGCGATGTGGATCGGCCCGTCATAGGCCTGGACGCGGCCCTTGTTCGACTTGCCGTCTGGCAAGGTCATCTCCTCGAAGACGACGTTCCAGCTCTTCGGCGCTTCCTTGAACACCTCGGTGTTGTACATCAGCACGTTCGGCCCCCACTGGTAGGGGGCGCCGTAGTGGACGCTACCGACCGTGAACCACGGCGCATCCTTCAGCCGGTCGTCGAGCGTGTTCCAGCTCGGGATGAGATCGGTGTTGATCGGCTGGACCCGCTTGCCGGCGACAAGGCGCAGCGACGCGTCGCCCGAGGCGGTAACAAGGTCGAAGCCGCCCTCATTCATCAGCGCGACCATCTCGTCGGAGGTGTTAGCGGTCTTGATATTGACCTTGCAGCCTGTGTTCTTCTCGAAAGACGTGACCCAATCATAGTTCTTGTCGGTTTCGCCGCGTTCGATGTAACCGGGCCAGGCGACAATGTTGACCTGGCCTTCGCCCTTGCCGAGTTCCTTAAGCTGGGCGATCGCCTGGCCGGAGAAGGCCAGCGCGACCGTCAATGCAGTGCATGACTTCAGGAATGAATTCATCGTCGATCTCCCATCTGAGGGGCCGCACTCTCGCGGCGGCTTTGCTCCCTGATCATAAAGGTGCTGTGAAATTTTCGGTTTCGCAAATTCATTTATCAGAAAGACGATATCGGTTTTTCCGATAGTTCAGCGGCCGTTCTTGTCCGGCCGCTGACGAACCATGCGCTGCGACTGGGCAAGCCCGATGAAGTCGCGGGCGGCCTGCGGCAGGCCGGAGCCGCGCCGCCAGACCGTGCCGACCTGGACAACCGGCAATGATCCCGAAATATCGCGCGATTCGATGCGGTCGCCTTCGAGCGACCATGGCCGGTAGACGAGGTCGGGCAGCAGCGCCACGCCGGCGCCGGTGGCGACGAGGCTGCGCACCGCTTCGACCGAGCGGGTGCGGAAGGCGACATGCGGCTTGGCGGCGATCGCCGCCAGCAGTTTTCCGGTATTCTCTTCGATCTCGTCGACGGTCAGCATGATCAGAGGCTCCGAGGCGATATCGCTGATGCCGATGATGTCGGCGCCGGACAACGGATGGCCAAGCGGCAGCCATAGCCGGTAGGGCGAGACTTCGAGAATTTCCGATTGCAGGGCGGTGCGGTCGCGCAGGTTCGAGGTGACCATGACGGCAATGTCGAGCTTGCCGCCGATCAGCAGATGTTCGAGGTAGTCGCCATTGTCCTCGATGGCCGAGATCTCGACGCCCGGATAGGCGCGGCGATAGCGGGCGAAAAGGTCGGACAGCACATAGCCGGCGACCAGCGAGGTGACGCCGAGTTGCAGCCGGCCGCCAGCCGCCGCTTGCTCGCCGGAGAAGGCGCGGCGCGCATCGGAAACGTCGGCAAGGATCTTTGTCGCGTGGCGCAGGAACTGATGGCCCTTGTGGGTGATGTTGAGCCCGCGCGGATGGCGCTCGAACAGTTCGACGCCGAGATCGCCTTCGAGTTCCTTGATCGCCTCGGTGACCGACGATTGCGAGATGGACAGGTTTTGGGCGGCGCCAGACACCGTGCCTTGCTCGGCGACGGCGATGAAGAACTGCAATTGGCGAATGGTGAAGGCCATCGCCGGACTAAACACCGCGGATGCGGCGCTGGGAAGTGCTCGACCAACGAACCACTTGACGGCCACAGCACTTGTAACTAATTGAGTTACATGAAACGAAACAGCAGACTCTCTTCGACCCTGCACATTCTGGTCCACATGGCGGAAGCGCAGGAGCACGCGCTGACCTCCGAGCAGCTCGCCACATTCATCCACACGAACCCGGTCGTCGTCCGCCGGACCATCGCCGGCTTGCGCGACGCCGGCATCGTCACGTCGTCGCGCGGACATGGCGGCGGCTGGCAGCTTGGCCGCGCTCCCGAGAAAATTTCGTTGGCCGAGATCAGCGCCGCGCTCGGCGAAACGCTGCTGCCGTTCAGCACCGAGCCGGAAAGCCCCGGCTGTCTTGTCGAACAAGCGGTGGTAGCCGCGCTCGACGACTTTCGCGTCGAGGCCGAGAGGCTGCTGGCGGAAAAACTCAGCCGCATCACGCTTGCCGATCTCGCCGCCGATTTTCACCGCCGTTACGAGTTGATTGGAGCGACCAGCCATGCAGTATGATCTGATTGTCGTGGGTGGCAGTTTTGCCGGCCTGTCTGCCGCCATCCAGGTGGCACGGGCCGGGCGCAACGTCCTGGTGATCGACGCAGGCCAGCCGCGCAATCGTTTTGCCAAGCATTCGCACGGGTTCCTGGGACAGGACGGGCGCAGGCCCGGCGCAATCCTGGACGACGCAAGACGGCAGCTGCTGGCCTATCCGACAGCCAAAGTCCTCGCCGGATTGGCTGGCAGGGCCGCTGCCGCTGGTTCCGGCTTCGAGATCACGACGGATCGCGGCCAGACATTCGGCGCGGCGCGGCTGGTTCTTGCCACCGGCGTGCGCGATATCCTGCCGGATGTTCCCGGGCTTGCCGACCATTGGGGAAAGAGCGTGCTGCATTGTCCTTATTGCCATGGTTACGAGGTCGCCGGCGGGCCGCTTGGCGTGCTGGCAACCGGGCCGATGGCCGTGCATCAAGCGCAATTGATCGCCGACTGGGGTGACGTCACGCTGTTCGCAAACGGTACGTTCGAGCCTGACGCGGAACAGTTGCTTGCGCTGAAAAAGCGGGACGTACGGTTCGAGCCGGCCGGCGTGGCCGAACTGGAAGAAGATGGTTCTGGCGGGCTGATCGTCAGGCTCGAAGACGGCCGAAGAACCGGCGTCAGGGCGCTGTTCACCGCGCCGCCCAACACCATGAGCAGTCCCCTGGCTGAACAGCTTGGCTGCACCTTCACGGAGGGCTTCCTCGGCTCGGTGATCACCGTCGACGACCGACAGCAGACGAGCGTGCAGGGTGTCTATGCCGCGGGAGATGCGGCACGATCGATGCACAACATCGCCTTCGCCGTATCAAGTGGCGCCTTCGCGGGCATATGCGCCCACCAGTCACTGGTTTTCGACTAGACCGCGCTTTCGCTGCTGGCAATGCTGAGCCGCGCGCCCGCGTCGCCGAGGGCTGCGGCGATGGCGCGCGGCGGAGGCCGATCGGTGGCGAGTTCGGAAAAACCGTCGAGGCCGCAGACCTGGACCAGGCCTTGGCGCCCGAACTTGGTGTGGTCGGTGATGACGAGCGAGCGCTGGCCGCGCGACAGCACCATGCGGGCGAATTCCGCCTCTTCCAGATCATAGTCCATCACGCCGGTTACGGCATCGACCGCGCCGGTGGAGATGACAGCGTGGCCGACGGAAAAGCGGCTGACGAATTCGATGGCCGAGACGCCGAAGGCGGCGCCCGAATCGCTGCGCAGTTCGCCGCCGGCCATATAGACCTTGTTGCCGTTGACCGTGGCCAGCGTGCGGGCGATGTCGGAGGAGTTGGTGACCACCGTCAACCGCCGGTGGCCGAGCAGCTCGCGGGCCAGGAAAGACGTGGTGGTGCCCGTGTCGAGCATGATCGATTCGCCGTCCCGGATGGTGGCGGCAACCATGCGGGCGATGGCGCGCTTGGCATCGGCATTCTCGCGCATGCGCCGCTCGAACGGCGCCTCGCCGGCTATCGACGGCAGGCCGACGGCGCCATGCATCTTCAGGATCGATCCGTCACTGGTCAGCGGCTTGACGTCGCGGCGCACGGTCTCCAGCGAGACGCCCAACCGGTCGGCAAGGCTGGCGATGGTGACGGTGCCTTCCTCATGGAGGAGACGCAGGATTTCGCCATGCCGCTTCGAGGGCATCGGTCTCACCCAATCGGTTTGTTGCGCTACTGACCGCTTCTAAGGCAAATCCGCCACAGTATACAAGAAATCCCTGTTATTTCGGGCAAAAAGCCACAAGTTTTCATTGACAAGCCAGATCACATGGCGTGACACTAGCTTGTGACAGGCTTCGGAACTGCCACGGGAGAACGATGGCAGAGCCGCATCGAAATTCGCCTGCCCGAACGTCCGGAAAATCGTCTGACGTAAGGGAAAAGGACTTTTTTGAATCCGCGGGGGCGGATGCCGGAGTCAAAGAACCCGGCACAGGGGCTCGTCGGTGCGGTGCGGGATACCGATCCCGGGATCCCGCACCGACGAGGACTTCGCATTGCTCCCTCCTGCCGGCCATCCTTGCGTCGCCCACGACGTCTTAAACCCCCGCCCAACGAGGGATGAATTGTGACAGCCGAGGACCGCATCCGCGCCCTGCCCTGCTGGACCGGCAGCGTCGAGATCGCGCCGCTGCCGGGCGGCCTGAGCAACGCCAACTATCTGGTCAAGGACGCGGCCGGGCGGCATGTCGTGCGATTTGGCCAGGACTTTCCATTCCATCACGTCTTTCGCGAGCGCGAGGTGATGACCGCTCGCGCGGCGCATGCCGCCGGCTTCGCGCCGGCGGTCCACCATTCCGAGCCCGGCATCCTGGTGACGGAATTTCTCGGCGCCAAGACCTATGTCGCGGAAGATGTCCGCGCCAATATCGGCCGCGTCGCCGCGCTGATGCGCGGCTTCCATCGCGAGATGCCCAATCATGTCTCCGGCGCCGGCTTCATGTTCTGGGTATTTCATGTCATCCGCGACTATGCGCGCACGCTGGAGGAAGCCGACAGCCGCATGCGAAGCGAGTTGCCGCGGCTGCTGACGCTTGCGGACGAACTCGAACGGGCGCAGAAATTGCTGCCCATCGTCTTCGGTCACAACGATCTCTTGCCGGCTAATATTCTTGACGACGGCCATAGGCTGTGGCTGATCGATTTTGAATATGCCGGCTTCAACACGGCGATGTTCGACCTCGCGGGCGTCGCCTCGAACGCATGCATGAACGACGAGGAGTCGTTCGCCTTCCTGACCGCCTATTTCATGAAGGAGCCGGACGAGGCGATCCGCCGCTCGCATGCGGCCATGCAATGCGCATCGCTGCTGCGCGAAGCCATGTGGAGCATGGTTTCCGAACTTTATCTCGACGCGCCCGGCATTGACTACGTTGCCTACACAGACGAAAACCTGACGCGGCTCGATGCCGCGCTGGAAAACTACCGAACAAAATACGGACAGAAATCATGACATTGCCCGCTCACGCCGAGATCGTCGTCATCGGCGGCGGCATAATCGGCTGTTCGACGGCTTATCATCTGGCGCGTGACCACAAAGCCGATGTCGTACTCCTGGAACAGGGCAAGCTGACTTCGGGCTCGACATGGCATGCGGCGGGGCTGGTCGGTCAATTGCGGTCTTCGGCCTCTATCACCCGCGTGCTCAAATATTCGGTCGATCTCTACAAGGGGCTGGAAGCCGAAACTGGGCTGGCCACCGGCTGGAAGATGACCGGGTGCCTCAGGCTCGCCACCAATGCCGACCGCTGGATCGAGTACAAGAGGCTGGCGACGACGGCGAAAAGCTTCGGCATGGATATGCAGCTGCTGTCACCGGCCGAGGTCAAGGCGATGTGGCCGCTGCTGGAAACCGGCGATCTCGTCGGCGCCAGCTGGCTGCCGACCGACGGCCAGGCAAGCCCTTCCGACATCACGCAGTCGCTGGCCAAAGGCGCGCGCATGCATGGCGCCAGACTGTTCGAGAATGTCCGCGTCACCGGCTTCGACATCAAGGATGGCCGCATCACCGCGGTAAAGACCAACAGCGGCGATATCGCCTGCGGCAAGGTGGTGAACTGTGCCGGGCAATGGGCGCGGCAGGTTGGGGCGCTAGCCGGCATCAACGTGCCGCTGCAGCCGGTGAAGCACCAGTACATCGTCACCGAGAGAATAGACGGGTTGGCGACCGATGCGCCGACGATCCGCGACCCCGACCGCCGCATCTATTTCAAGGAGGAGGTCGGCGGGCTGGTGATGGGCGGCTATGAGCCGAACCCGCAAGCCTGGACGACCGATCTTCCCGGCGGCGATGTCCCTGACGACTGGCAGTTCCGGCTGTTCGACGACGATTACGATCATTTCGAGCAGCATGTGAACCAGGCGATCACGCGGGTTCCGGCGCTCGAAACCGTCGGCATCAAGCAGATGATCAACGGGCCGGAGAGCTTCACGCCGGACGGCAATTTCATTCTCGGTGTGGCCCCCGAATGCGCCAACATGTTCGTCGGCGCCGGCTTCAACGCCTTCGGGATCGCGGCAGGCGGCGGCGCCGGCTGGGTTCTGGCGCAATGGGTGGTCGACGGCGAGGCGCCGCTCGACCTGTGGGTGGTCGACGTCAGGCGCTTTTCCGACCTGCACCGCGACCGGCAATGGGTCCGCGACCGCACGCTGGAAGCCTATGGCAAGCACTATACGATCGGCTTCCCGCATGAGGAGTATGTCACGGGGCGGCCACGGATCGTGTCGCCGCTCTATGAACGGCTGCAAAAGCACCGCGCCGTGTTCGGCTCCAAGCTCGGTTGGGAGCGGCCGAACTGGTTTGCGCCCGAAGGCGTCGAGCCGAAGGACATCTATTCGATGGGCCGGCAGAACTGGTTCGCGCCGGTTGGCGACGAGCACCGGCATGTGCGCGAGCACGTCGGCATCTTCGACCAATCGTCCTTCGCCAAATACGAAATGACCGGCGCGGATGCGCTGAAGGCGCTCGACTGGATCTGCGCCAACGACGTCGCCAAGCCGGTCGGCCAGCTGACCTATACCCAGCTTCTCAATACGCGCGGCGGTATCGAGGCCGACCTGACCGTGGCACGGCTCGGTGAGGACCGATTCTACGTCGTCACCGGCACCGGCTTTCGAACGCATGATTTCTCGTGGATCGGCGACCATGTCGGCAAGAAGCTCGACGTGACGCTCGCCGATGTCACCGAGGATTTCGGCACGCTGTCGCTGATGGGGCCGCGCGCCCGCGACGTGCTGGCTGCGGTGACCGATGCGGACGTATCGAACACCGCTTTCCCGTTCGGCCATGTGCGGGAAATCTGCATAGCCGGCCACACAGTTCGGGCGCTGCGCGTCACCTATGTCGGCGAGCTCGGCTGGGAGCTGCATGTGCCGATCGCGGCAACGGGCGAGATCTTCGACGCGCTGATGACGGCGGGCGAGAAACACAGCATTCGCCCGGTCGGCTACCGGGCGCTGGAATCGCTGCGGCTGGAAAAAGGCTACCGCGCCTGGGGTTCCGACATCACGCCCAACGACACGCCGCAGGAGGCCGGCCTCGGCTGGGCGGTGAAGCTCCGCAAGAATACCGATTTCCTCGGGAGGCGGGCTCTGGAAGAGATCGGCGGCGCGGCGCTGAAAAAACGCTTTGCCGGCTTCACCGTCGATGATTGCGAGATCGTGCTGCTGGGGCGCGAAACGATCCTGCGCAACAGCGAGCCGGTCGGCTACCTGACGAGCGGCGGCTATGGCTACACGGTCGGCAAGAACATCGGCTACGGCTATGTACGCAACGCCGACGGCGTCAGCGATGATTTCCTCACCTGCGGCGACTACGAGCTGGTGGTGGCGATGGAACGGACGCCGGCAAAAATCCACATCGAGCCGCTTTACGACCCGGCCGGAGCAAGAATCAGAGCCTAGATCAGTTCACGCGCAGAACGAGGCCGCGGCTGGGCACGGTATCCGCCTCGCCCGGCATCGAGACATAGGGCGACGTCTCCTCGGCGCGGGTGACGGTGCCTTGTGCCTCGAGTTCGGCAATCCGGTCTGCAAACCCGGCGTCCCACAGCGTGTTCTTGACCGTCAGCACGATTATCCCGCCCGGCCGGCAGATACGGATCAGTTCGTCCAGCCCCTCAGCGCCGACATGGCCCGAGGTGAAGACGCCGGCCGATATGATGCCGGCATAGGCATCATCGGCGAAGGGCAGCGGCCCGCCGAGCGCCCGGCAGTGAAGCGCCGAATAGACGCCCTTGCGCGCTGCCTGGGCCAGCATGCCTTCGGAAATGTCGAGCGCCTCGACCTGCGGATAGCCGGCGATCTTCAGCCATTCGCCGATGAGCCCGGTGCCGGCGCCGGCATCAAGAAGCGGTGCCGCGCCGCGCGGCAGATGGCGGGCAAGCAGGGCAAGGCAGATGGTCGGATGGCGATAACCGGCCGCCGACATGTCGGCCTCATAGGTGTCCGACCAGCGGTCGTAGAGCGCCGCCACCTCCTCTGGCCGCTTCGCAGCATAGGCTGCGGCAAGCGCACCCTTGTTTTTCCTGTCCGCCATCGCAGTCCTGTCCCGCAAAAACCAAAGCGCCGCAGCGTCCTTAGCGCGTCCTGCAGGATCGCACGGCGCCGAAGTGAATCGCTTGCCGGCAATGATAGCCAAACGGCGAAATTTGTGGAACCGTCGTCACCACAAATAAGACGCGAAAGGAGGGCGGAAGCGATGGTAGACGAGGAAGCACGCGCGGCGCTTGCATCCATTCCGGCGCTGGCCGGCTACGAGGGACCGCTGGAGCGGCTGGGTGGCCTCACCAACCTCGTCTTCAGGGCGGGAGATGCCTGCCTGCGGATTCCCGGCAAGGGCACGGAGGAGTATATCAACCGCGCCAACGAGGCGGTGGCGGCGCGGGAGGCAGCGATGGCCGGCGTCAGCCCCGAACTGCTGCATGTCGACGGCGAGACAGGAGTGATGGTGACGCGCTTCGTCGCCGGCGCCGAGACGATGTCGCCGGAAAAATTCAAGACCCGTCCGGGCAGTCCGGCGCGTGCCGGCGAAGCCTTCCGCAAATTGCACACATCCGGCGCGGTGTTTTCCTTCCGCTTCGAGCTGTTTGCGATGATCGACGACTATCTGAAGGTGCTGTCGACCAAGGACGTCGCCCTGCCTGCCGGCTACCACGATGTGGTGCGCGAGGCGGAAACCGTGCGCTCGGCGCTTGCCGCACATCCCCTGCCGCTTGTCGCCTGCCACTGCGATCCGCTGTGCGAAAACTTTCTCGATACGGGCGAGAGAATGTGGATCGTCGACTGGGAATATTCCGGCATGAACGATCCGCTTTGGGATCTCGGCGACCTCAGCGTCGAAGGGCAGTTCGACATCGCGCAGGAGGAAGAGATGATGCAGGCCTATTTCGGTGGCGAGCCGACACCGGCCGAGCACGGCCGCGTCGTCGTATACAAGGCGATGTGCGATCTGTTGTGGACGCTGTGGGGGCTGATTCAGCTCGCCAACAGCAATCCGGCCGACGATTTCCGCGCCTATGCCGACGGTCGCTTTTCACGCTGCAGAGCGCTGATGGAGACGGCCGACTTCTCAAGGCATCTGGCGGCAGTGCGCGCGGGTTAAGGACCAGAGAAAATCCGGATTCTAGTTGACGCCCCTCGGCACGTTTTCGGGCGGCACAGTGTCGACCACCTTCTGCCGATGGAAGATGAACAGGCCGGCCAGCACGATGATGCCCGAGCCGATCAGAATGCGCGGGCCGGGCATGTCGCCGAAGAAGGCCAGCCCGAAGATGACGGCCCACAGCAGCAGACTGTAATGCAGCGGCGCCAGCGTCGACGCCGGCGCCAGCTTCAGCGCCCTGGTAATCATCAGATGCGCGCCGCAGGAGACGATGCCAAGAAGCAGCATGGCGCCGAAATCGAGCGAGGACGGCGTCTGCCAGTTGCCGATGGTGAGAAGCCCGCCGACCAGCAGCGTGCCGATGGTTTGCCAGGTAACGAGCGAGGTGTCGCTGGTGCAGCGCAACCTACGGTTGAGTATGATGGCGAAGGCGAATGAAATGCTTCCGGCCAGCGCGAAGCTCGACGACAGCGAAAACGCGGCCGAGGACGGCTTTAGCATGATCAGCACACCGCAAAAGCCGACCAGGATCGCCATCCAGCGGCGCCAGCCGACCTTTTCGCCAAGCAGCAGATGGGACAGCGCCGCCACGTAGATCGGCCCCGCCATGTAGAAGCTCATGACGTCGGCGAGCGGCAGATAGACGACGGCGGCGTAGAACAGCGCCGTGTCGAGCGTCGTCATGACGACGCGCAAGACCTGCAGTTCCAGGCGTTCCATGCGGAACAGCCTGGCCGTGCCTTGCCGCGCAATCATCGGGCCGAGCACGAAAAAGGCGCCGATCGAACGGATCAGCACGACCTGGCCGACGGAAAAGCTGGCGACCAGCCATTTGCCCATCGCATCGTTCAACGCAAACAGGAAATCGCCGGCCAGCATCAGCAGAATGCCAGCCAAAAGCGCGTTCCTGATCATCGAACTCTGGGCTGTTGGCGCTGCCATGCCGATGCCGCTTCCTCCCGCTCGAAAGCCCGGTGAACAGCGTCGTAGACGCAAGCTGCCGCTTTGACGAGCGGAAATTGGGAAGCCGGCCAGACCAGAGCCGGAAATCGTCTGGGCCTGGATAGCCGCTTGAACGCCTATTTTGGCCGCGCCCGAATGATGATCGGACGATAGATCACCGGCCGGTCCCAGGGATCGAAAACCGACGCACTTCTGAGCTCGGCGCGGCGCGCCAGATCGATGCGCTGCAGACATTCGGCGAAGGCATCATTCTTCCTGACGAAGCCGTAGGAACGGCATTTCGCCTCGTCCGCGGCACGACGCTCTTCGGCCGTCATGCAGCCTGCACAACTCGCCGCCAACGCGACCACCAGCGCCGTCTTGTGCCACATGGTGTCCTCCTCGACATAAAACTGGAGGTTGATTGTAGACTTGGGCTCAGGACCTATCAATCGGATCGATGGAGTTTTGAGACGGGCGATGCCTGCGGTTCACCGTGGCCGGCCGCCCGGCGATCGAGAGCCGTGTTTCCTGCCTGGCCCGCTCGGCCACCACCTTGCCCCTGGCGATGACGCAGAGGCGCTCGGGACGCAGACGCAAGGCCTCGACCGGGTCGCCGGCATCGAGGACGACGAGACTGGCGCGCTTGCCGACCGCCAGGCCGAGATGGTCGAGGCCCATGATGGCGGCATTGACGTTGGTGACCATGTCGAAGCAGCGCGCCATGTCGGCCGGGCTCGACATCTGGGCGACGTGAAGGCCCATGAAGGCGACGTCGAGCATGTCGGCGGTGCCCAGCGAATACCAGGGGTCGAGCACGCAATCCTGGCCCCAGCCGACGCGGATGCCGTGGGCAAGCATTTCCTTGACCCGCGTCAGGCCGCGGCGTTTGGGGAATGTGTCGTGGCGGCCCTGCAGCATGATGTTGATCAGCGGATTGGGGATCGCCGAAACGCCTGCCTCTGATATCAGCGGCAACAGTTTTGAGACATAGTAATTGTCCATCGAGTGCATCGACGTCAGGTGCGAGCCGGCGACCCTGCCCTGCAGGCCGAGGCGTTGCGTCTCATAGGCGAGTTGTTCGATATGGCGCGACAGCGGATCGTCGGTCTCGTCGCAATGCAGGTCGACCATCAGGCCGCGTTCTGAAGCTATTTCGCACAGTTCCGTCACCGAACGCGTGCCGTCGGCCATGGTGCGCTCGAAATGCGGAATACCGCCGACGATGTCGACGCCCATGTCGAGCGCGCGGATGGTGTTGTCGCGCGCCGTCGGCGAGCGATAAAACCCATCCTGCGGGAAGGCGACCAGTTGCAGGTCGATATAGGGCGCGACCGTCTTCTTCACATCGAGCAGCGCTTCGACTGCCAGCAGCCTGGTATCGCAGACATCGACATGGCTGCGGATGGCGAGCAGGCCCATGGACACCGCCCAGTCGCAATAGGCGAGCGCACGGTCGCGCACCGCTTCGTGCGTCAACAGCGGCTTCAGTTCGCCCCACAGCGAGATGCCCTCGAGCAGCGTGCCCGACGCGTTGATGCGCGGGATGCCCAGGGAGAGCGTGGCGTCCATGTGAAAATGCGGATCGACGAAAGGCGGCGAGACCAGATTGCCATGGGCGTCGATCGCCGTACCCGCGGTTACGTTCAGTTCCGGCTCGATGGCGGCGATCGTCTCGCCGATGATGCCGATATCGGCGATCCTGCCGTCGGGCAACGTGCCGCCGCGGACGATAAGGTCGAAATCCATCTATCGTCATCCCTTTGAAGAAGCGAACCTATTCCGGCACATGCCTTACCGCGCCCTTGGCGGCGCTGGTCGCCATCGAGGCGTAGGCGCGCAAGGCCATCGTCACCTTGCGCTTGCGCTTTTCCACGGGCTTCCAGGCGGCGGCTCCCTTGGCCTCCATCGCGGCGCGGCGGGCGGCCAGTTCGGCATCGTCGACGGCAAGCCGGATGGTGCGGTTCGGGATATCGATCTCGATCGTGTCGCCCTCATGCACCAGCCCGATGAGCCCGCCTTCCGCCGCCTCGGGAGAGGCATGGCCGATCGACAGGCCGGAAGTGCCGCCGGAGAAGCGGCCATCGGTGACCAGCGCGCAGGCCTTGCCGAGGCCCTTCGATTTCAAATAGCTGGTCGGGTAGAGCATTTCTTGCATGCCGGGGCCGCCGCGCGGCCCTTCGTAGCGGATGACGACGACATCGCCGGCCTTGATCTCGTTGGACAGGATCGCCTTGACGCTGGCGTCCTGGCTTTCGAACACCCTGGCCGGACCCGTGAATTTCAGGATCGATTCATCCACGCCGGCGGTCTTCACGATGCAGCCGTCGAGCGCCAGGTTGCCTTTCAGCACGGCAAGGCCACCATCCCTAGAAAAAGCATGTTGGGCCGAGCGGATGACGCCCTTCTCCCGGTCGAGATCGAGTTCGTCCCAGCGCCGATCCTGGCTGAAGGCGACCTGCGTCGGCACGCCGCCCGGGGCCGCCAGAAAGAAGTCGCGGACATTCTGGCTTGACGTGCGCGAAATATCCCAATGGTCGAGCGCTTCGCCGAGGCTTGCGGTGTGCACGGTCGGCAGGTCGCGGTTGATCAGTCCGGCGCTATCGAGCTGACCGAGGATCGCCATGATGCCGCCGGCGCGGTGGACGTCTTCCATGTGCACATCCGCCTTGGCCGGGGCCACCTTGCATAGTACCGGCACTTTTCGTGAAAGCGCGTCAATGTCGTCCTGATCGAAATCGATCTCGCCCTCATGCGCGGCAGCCAGGATGTGCAGCACGGTGTTGGTCGAGCCGCCCATGGCGATGTCGAGCGTCATCGCGTTTTCGAAGGCGCCCTTCGAGGCGATGCTGCGCGGCAGCGCGGTGTCGTCGTCCTGCTCGTAGTAGCGCTGGGCGAGATCGACGATCAGGTGGCCGGCCTCGACGAACAGCCGCTTGCGATCGGCATGGGTCGCCAGCGTCGAACCGTTACCGGGCAGCGAAAGGCCGAGCGCCTCGGTCAGGCAATTCATCGAATTGGCGGTGAACATGCCCGAGCACGAGCCGCAGGTCGGGCAGGCCGAGCGCTCGATCGTCTTGACGTCCTCGTCGGAGATCTTGTCGTCGGCGGCAGCGACCATGGCGTCGACCAGGTCGAGCGCCTGCGTCTTGCCGGCAAGCACCACCTTGCCGGCCTCCATCGGGCCGCCGGAGACGAAGACCGTCGGGATGTTGAGACGCAGCGACGCCATTAGCATGCCCGGCGTGATCTTGTCGCAATTGGAGATGCAGACCATGGCGTCGGCGCAGTGGGCGTTGACCATGTACTCGACCGAGTCGGCGATCAGTTCGCGCGACGGCAGCGAATAGAGCATGCCGTCATGGCCCATGGCGATGCCGTCGTCGACGGCGATGGTGCTGAACTCCTTGGCGACGCCGCCGGCCTTCTCGATCTCGCGAGCGACCAGTTGGCCGAGATCCTTGAGATGGACGTGGCCCGGCACGAATTGGGTGAAGGAATTGACCACAGCGATGATCGGCTTGCCGAAATCGGAATCCTTCATGCCGGTGGCGCGCCACAGACCGCGGGCGCCGGCCATGTTGCGGCCATGGGTGGTGGTGCGGGAACGATAGGCAGGCATAGGCAGTCCTTGCTGTCTGCGTCGCGCCCGGACAGGCGCGGAAAACCGGAATTGAGCGGCGTTATATACGCCGCGGTCTGGTCTGGCCACGGTTTTGCGATGCGCCAGATGGTGGTGGTCTCGAGCCAAAGCCGGCAGCCGGACAAAAAAGTCGGAGGTGCTGTCGGATCGTGTTTTGTTCGAGCGTCCTTGGGCAGACTGCGGCGACCGGCATCAATCGCCAGCCGGCGGTTCTACGAGTGAAAACCAGCCCGAGGAGCAAGAAAATGCAAAAGATCACCCCCTGCCTGTGGTTCGACGACCAGGCCGAGGAAGCCATGAACCATTACATCTCCATCTTCAAGAACTCGAAGGTGCTGAGCGTGATGCGCTGGCCCAAGGGCAGCGGCGATAATGAGGGCAAGGTGCTGGTGACCTATTTCGAGCTCGACGGCGTGCAGTTCCAGGCGCTCAACGGCGGGCCGCAGTTCAAGTTCACCGAGGCAGTCTCGCTGTCCATCGACTGCAAGACCCAGGAGGAGGTCGACTATTTCTGGGACAGGCTCATCGAGGGCGGTGGCGAGCCCAGCCAGTGTAGCTGGCTGAAGGACAAGTTCGGCGTTTCCTGGCAGGTCGTGCCGGAGCAATTGCCAAGGCTGCTGCAGGACCCCGACACCGAAAAGGCCGGCCGTGTCATGCAGGCGATGATGCAGATGAGCAAGATCGACATCGCCAAGATCGAAGAGGCAGCCAGGGGGTGAGAACTGCGCGATCTCCCTTCTCCCCTTGTGGGAGAAGGTGGATCGGCGCGTAGCGCCGAGACGGTTGAGGGGTGTTCCAGCGGAGTGAGACGTTGGCTTTCCCTGGAACACCCCTCATGCGTCGCCTTCGGCGACACCTTCTCCCACAGGGGGAGAAGGGAAAACTAACAGCTCAAGCCGCCTTGTCGCGGACCTGGTAATCCTTGACCGCGGCGAAGCGGATCGCCTTCCAGCGTTCGGCCTCGTAGTTGAGCGAAAAGGCGTGCTGGGCCAGGAACACCGGATCGTTGTCGAGGTCGCGGGCGATGTCGCCGCGATGCGCCTCGACGAAGCGATGCAGCTCGGCCTTGTCGTCGGCCGCTATCCAGCGGCAGACGGAAAAGCGCGACATCTCGAAATCGACGGGCAGCGTGTATTCGATGTTCAGCCGCTCCTTCAGCACGTCGAGCTGCAGCGCACCGACGACGCCGACGATGGCCGGCGAACCGTCCTCCGGCGAGAACAATTGCACGACGCCTTCCTCGGCCATCTGGTGCAGCGCTTCCTTCAGCTTCTTGGCCTTCATCGCGTCGCCGAGACGGACGCGGCGCAGGATTTCCGGCGCGAAGTTCGGCACGCCGCGGAACAGGATCTCCTCGCCCTCGGTCAGCGTGTCGCCGATACGTAGCGTGCCGTGGTTGGGGATGCCGACGACGTCGCCGGCAAAGGCCTCGTCGGCAGTGACGCGGGTGCGGGCGAAGAAGAATTGCGGCGCCGACAGGCTCATCGGCTTTCCCGTGCGGACCAGTTTGGCCTTCATGCCGCGCTCGAGCTTGCCCGAGCAGACGCGGACGAAGGCGATGCGGTCGCGGTGGTTGGGATCCATATTGGCCTGGATCTTGAAGACGAACGAGGTCATCTTGTCCTCGGTCGCCTCGACCTTGCGGGAGTCGGCCTCCTGCGCGCGCGGCGGCGGTCCGTAGGCGCCAAGCGCCTCGATCAGGTCGCGCACGCCATAATTGCGCAGCGCCGAGCCGAAATAGACCGGCGTCAGATGGCCCTCGCGAAACGCGTCGATGTCGAGCGGACGGCAGGCTTCGCGCGCCAGCTCGAGCTCCTCTATGAAGGCTTCGCGCTCGTTTTCCGGCAACAGGCCGGCGACGCGGTTGGAGTCGGGACCGTTGACCGGCGTGCGCTCCTTTTCCGCGTCGCCCTTGCGCACGGCATTCAACGCCAGGTGGTAGGTGCCGGAAAAGGTCTTGCCGCGACCGATCGGCCAAGTGATCGGTGCGGTGTCCAGCGCCAGCTTCTGCTCGATCTCGTCGAGGATCTCGAACGGGTCGCGGCTTTCGCGGTCCATCTTGTTGACGAAGGTGATGATCGGGATATCCCGCAGCCGGCAGACCTCGAACAGTTTTAGCGTGCGCGGCTCGATACCCTTGGCGGCGTCGATGACCATGACCGCCGCGTCGACCGCCGACAGCGTGCGATAGGTATCGTCGGCGAAATCCTCGTGGCCGGGCGTGTCGAGCAAATTGAAGACATTGTCCTCATACTCGAAGGTCATCACCGAGGTGACGACCGAAATGCCGCGCTCGCGCTCGATCTTCATCCAGTCCGACCGGGTCTGGATGCGATCCTTCTTGGCCTTGACCTCGCCGGCGAGCTGGATGGCGCCGCCGAACAAAAGCAGCTTTTCGGTCAGCGTCGTCTTGCCGGCGTCCGGATGCGCGATGATCGCGAAAGTACGGCGGCGCGCCACCGCGTTCGTGATGTCTTCAGCCAATTTATGGAATCCCATGTGGTGCGCCGGCTTCTAGCAGCGCTTTTGCAGCCTGTCGAACAATTTTGGGCGGTTGCCGGCCTTGAGATAGGGTTGCCGCAACGACATCAGAAGACCCGATTCGACAAAGGACCGTCCATGAGCGCAGCCAAGCAAGTCATCGTCGTCGGCGCCGGCATCATCGGCGCGTCCATCGCCTGGCATCTGGCGAAGGCTGGCGCGAACGTGACGATCGTTGCGGACAGCGGCGCCGGCGGTATCGCCACGCCGAATTCCTTTGCCTGGATCAATGCCAGTTGGGGCAACCCAGAGCCGTATTTTCGGCTGCGTACCCGTTCGATGGCCGAATGGACGCGGCTTGCGCACGACGTGCCCGGCATTTCGTTGGAATGGGCCGGCGGCCTGTGCTGGGACCTGCCGCCGGCCAAGTTGGAGGCCTATGCCGTCGAGCATTCTGCCTGGGGCTACGGCATCGAGCGCGTCGACCGCGTGGGAGCCGCACGTATAGAGCCCAATTTGACCGAGCTTCCCGATTTCGCCCTTCACATCGCAGAGGAGGGCGTGGCCGAGCCGGTCGCGGCCACGCAGACGCTGCTGGTCGACGCCGAGCGGCTTGGCGCGCGGGTGATGACCGGCACGACAGTCACCGCGCTGACACTGACCAACGGCAGGATTACCGGCGTGGATACGTCAGGCGGACGGATTGCCGCCGACGAGGTGGTGATCGCAGCCGGCGCCGGCTCTCCGGCAATTGCGGCGATGGTCGGGTTAAAACTGCCGATCGAGACGCCGCCCGGCCTGATCGTCCATTCACGCCCCTACGAAAAGCTGCTCAACGGCGTGGTGATCGGCGATCGGCAGCACATGCGCCAGACTGGCGAGGGCCGTATCATCGCCGGTTCGGATTTCGGCGGCGCCGATCCGGGCATGGATGCCGAAGCCACCGCTCGCGAGCTGTTTGCGGCGATGAAGAGCATGTTGCGCGGTGCCGACCGGCTGGAACTGGATTTTCACACGGTCGGCTATCGGCCGACGCCGGTCGATGGTCTTCCGATCATCGGACGGGCTGAAGGCATCGGCGGCCTCTATGTCGCGGTCATGCATTCGGGCATCACGCTGGCGCCTGCCGTTGGCCTGTTCGCCGCCCGGGAAATCCTCGACGGGGAGCGCGATCCGCTGCTGGCGCCCTATGGGCTGGGACGGTTTTCTCAGCAGCCCGAGTAGGCAAATCGCATCGGGCACCCCTCACCCCAGCCCTCACTTTGCTCGGCCGACCATTCCGGGGCGAGCCGCGTGCCTTGCTCGTCCCTTCGGAACCCTCGAGAGGAGCGGAGTTTCGCCAGCCACGGCGTAAGCTTCTTCTCTCTAACGGGAGAAGAGGCTGCGAAGCAGCGGGATGAGGGAGAAGCACGTAGCGATAGCTGGCGATCGGCTGCTCGTTCGGAATCAATTCGTGAATGATCTGAAGCTGAAATCGAATGAGATTCGCGTCACTTCTACTTCACTACTTCTTATTGACTTTATCAGGATGTTTACTTGTAGCGGGCATTTTTTTCCGCGTGGCGGGCAGGCAACCAGGTGGCAGATGATCATCCGGGTACTTAGAAAAATATTTGGTAAGCGCAAGGCAGACCAAGCGTCGCGCGAATTCGCTGCCGGGCTAGTACGTGGCATTGTGGAGAACGAAGTCGCAACCTTCGAGGTCCTGGCCAATGCGAGAAACATCGAGGAACCCTATGTCCTGCTCACTCCCGTCGTACCGCTCCCAGCACAGCAGAGCGCCGGCTGGTTTGGCGGTGCGCCTTGCTTGCCCGATGACGTTGCGTGGCCAGAGATCGAGGGCGAACCTCTTCGTTTCGTATGTCAGATAGACCTGTCCGCCTTGCCGCAGAACATCTGGTCTGGCCTCGGTCCCAGGAAAGGCTGGCTTGCTGTTTTCCTGCATGCCGAGGAAACGGCTCATGCCGAAGAAACGGTTCCCAAGGTGCTCCACGTCGATGGAGAACTGAAGTGGCGCGACGGACCTGGGCAGGCGGATGCGGTCTGGTTCCGGCCGCGATCATCCAAAGGCAGGCTGCCGGTGCAAGCCCACACGCCGAGGTGGCCAATCATGATCAGCGAGCACGTTGGCCAACCTCCTCCGCCCACGGGGTGGCGCAAGGGCAAGGCGCCCGGCTTGCCCAATCCCCGCCATGCTCAGTTCCCGGACCTCTCCAACGCAGCCTTTCATCCGTTCAACGAAGCGACGCTCGCGGCGCTTCTCAATGCCATTGAGGACCAGTTCAGCCTAGGCAGGACGCACATCGACGGCCTGCTCAAAAGGAAACACCGCGACGAGGGTAGAACGCAACTGGAGAGCATGCAGTTGGAAGCGTCCCGGTCGATGGGGCGGTTTTCACACATCAGAGATTTGCTCATACCCTTCACAAAGGACTTCCAGCGCGCACCGATCCAAGACTTGCTGGCGCAGATCGCGGACATACCTTTCCGATATGTACGCTATTTGAAAGATGACGAAGATGGCTATGCCTTTTTCAGTTCTTCGACCTTGAGACTGTGCGAGAAGCCGGTTGGGCAATGGTGGTACACCTATGCTGACCAGCTTTATCGGCATGCCGTCTGCGCCTACACACGCGCTCCCGAGACGCTTCATCCCGAATTGCGCTCTCGCATGGAAATGATCTGGCAATTCGATGCCCTGCACGAACGGGGCGCTATGGGGCATGCCCCGGTTGGCCATGTCTACACGCCTCACGGGCCGGCGACACCGAATGCGGTTTTGTTGGAGCTTCGGACAAGCGATATGGTTGGATGGATCTGGGGCGACATGTATTCCATCGTCCTATTCATCAGTCGCGATGACTTGGCGAACGGCAATTTCGACAATGTAACGTTCGAAATTACGAACTAGGTGCGCTTAATTGGAATTGCGCCGCCGAGGTCGATCAAGGTCGGCGCTGGCACGGCGCGACCCACTGCTTGCGTCCTACGCTTGGCCGCTTCGCTCAATAGCCCGGCGGGCGGCGAAAACCGCCGCTCAGCGGCGCCATCGCCTTGCCGATGCCAAGCAGCCGCGATTCGGACCAGCGACGGCCGACCAGCTGCAGGCCGATGGGCAGGCCGTCGCGGTCCTGCCCGCAGGGCAGCGAAAGTGCCGGGTGGCCGCTATAGTTGAACACCGCGCCATAGGCCGGCAGCAGCCAGTAGCTCTGCTCTCTGTCATCGACTTTGATTGGTGTTCCCGGCTCGCAATGCGCAAAGGCCGTGGTCATGGCGACGGGGCAAAGCAAGACATCGCAACCTTCGAAAAACCGGTCCCAGGCAAGGGTGGACTGGTCGCGGCGGGCGAGCGCCTCGAACCAGCGCGAGACCGGTGTCGGTTCTTCTGGCGGCTCCGGCTGCGCAGCCTCCAGCATCATGCCGATCAGCGCGCCGCCTTGCGTCAGATCGTCATGCAGGTCGAGCGTCGGCAGTCTTGCTTCCTCGACGGCCGCGCCCGCAGATTTGAGTTGCTCGGCCAGACTTTCGACCGCGGCCCTGATCTCGCCGGCTACCGGAAAACCCGGAAAGGCCGACGCGAAAGCGATGCGCAGGGTCTTGGGATCAACCTCCGGCGTGCCCTCGACAGGCACCGGCGCAAGATCGGTGTCGCTGCCATCCCGCCCTGCTATGATCCCCAGGATCAGCGCCAGATCTTCGACGTTGCGGGCCAGCGGACCGATACAGGACATCAGCCGCACGCTGCGCGGCGCACCGGCGGGATCGGGAAAGGCGCCGGCCAGGGAGACGCGATGCTCGGTCGGCTTGAGGCCGTAGACGCCGCAAAAGGCTGCAGGCAGGCGGATCGAATCCTGCATGTCGGTGCCGAGTTCGAATGGCGTCATGCCCGCGCAAAGTGCTGCCGCCGCTCCCCCGCTGGAACCGCCGGCGGTGCGCGATAGATCCCACGGATTACTGGTGCGGCCGAACAGCGGGTTGTTCGACTGCCAGTCGCCCAGCATCGTTGCGACATTTGTCTTGCCAACCAGCACGCCGCCGGCCGCCTTCAACCTGAGAACGACCGGGCTGTCCTGCCGTGCGACATAGTTGGCAAAGGACGGGAAGCCAACCGTGGTTTTCATTCCAAGTGTTTCGTGGGTGTCCTTCAGCGTGAACGGCACGCCGTGCAGCGGCCCGAGAGCGTCGCCGCGCGCCTGCGCTTCGTCGGCTTTCTTCGCGCGGGCGCGAGCCCCTTCCCTGTCGAGCGTGACGACCGCGTTGACCGCCTCATTATGCCTGTCGATCTCAGCCAAATGCGCGTCCAGCGCTTCCACGGCGGAAATCTTGCGGTCGCGGATCGCGGCCGCCAATTCTCTGGTGGAGGAAAAGACGAGGTCCATGACCAATGCTCCGGCTTGCTAGCGGCGCCAGCCTCACCAAATGGCGGACCACGGCGCGTCTTCAAGCCGAGTTCAGCATTCGAGGACTGGCGGCGCTTGATTGGAATTGCGCTGCGAGGGTCTGCTGAGGGGCGCTGTCCCCGCGATATTGCCGCGATAGCGAGGAATCTACACGGCCAGCGCCAGCTTTGCGATTTCGGGCGCAAACGGACGAATGGTCATGCCGGCTCTGGTGATGGTGACGAAGCTAGAGGGCGGGATCGGCTGCCAGTCGCCGCCATCACGGTCGAAAGGCTCGGACATGAGGCATCGCCCGCCGCCATTGCGGAAGACGGAGGTGTAGAGCGTCGGCGCGTGGGCATCGGTCGCATAGCGCACCGCATGGAGCGATTCGCCGTCCGACAAGGCGGCGGTAAGTCTCAGCGCCGGTTCGAAGCCGGCGCGCCGCGAGGCGTCGATCACCCGCGCCGTAGCGCGCGACACCGCGCCTTGCGGATCGCCCGCCAGACCCTCGTCGATCATCAGGAGAAAGAAAAGTTCGGAATCGGTGGTGCCTTCGCGATGGGCGAAGCCCTCGTCAGAGAGCGAATTTTCAGCGCGCGGCGGATTCTTTCGAAGCCGCCGATCTGGCCGTTGTGCATGAACGTCCAGCGGCCGGCTGTGAAGGGATGACAATTCATGCGGCTGGTGGCGCCGCCGGTCGAGGCGCGCACATGGGCGAGAAACAGCCCGGATTTGATCTGCCGGCACAGGCTCTTCAGATTGGGATCGGACCAGGCCGGCAGGATGTCGCGATACAGACCCGGTTCGGGCCGATCACCGTACCAGGCGAGACCAAAGCCATCGCCATTGGTCGGCGACTTGGCTTCCTGGGCGCAATGGCTCTGGGCGATCAGCGAATGGCAGGGTGCCGTGACGATGTCTTCGAGAAAGACCGCTTCGCCAAGATAGGCCGCCCACCGGCACATCGCTTAATCTTCCCTCAGGCGCGATCCATGCGAGCTGCAGGCTCCTTGATCGCGTGTGTGCCTCTGTTGTGCGTGCGCTCATAGAGCTCTCGAACGATTCGGCTGGCCGTAGTCTCAAACACAAACGGCAAGAAAGCGTGAATGAGTGCGGCGAACGCTGCCATGAACAGACGCGAGCAGAACCACGCCGCGAAGGCCATATGGCTGAAATAGGTCTCGCCCACCTTGGCCGGGTGAGAGGTAAAGAGCCTTGCAAGCCGTGTCGTCATGGTGATCCCTCCTGCCTGGATAAGCCCCCGATGCTGAGTATTCTGGCACGAGCTTTCGATTCATCGGTCCCAAATCGTCCTTGTGTTTGGCCAATTATTGGGACAATCATCCCACATGCCCCTGGAAATCGATGAGATCGACCGAAGATTGCTGGCCGAGTTGCAACGCGACGGCACATTGTCGGTCGACCAATTGTCGGAAAGAGTGTCGCTGTCGCGCAATGCCTGCTGGCGCCGGGTCAAGCGGCTGGAAGAAGACGGCGTCATCACCGGCCGGGTGGCGCTGGTAGATGCCGACAAGCTTGGCCTTGGCCTTTCGGTGTTCATCCTGGTCCGGACCTCCAATCATGATCCGGACTGGCTGCAAAAATTCCGGGCGGCAGTGAGCGGTTTTCCCGAGATCACCGGCGTCTACCGCATGTCCGGCGACCTCGATTATGTATTGCGCGCCCGCGTCGCCGACGTGAAGGCGTATGACCGGCTCTATCAGCGGCTGATCGCCAAAGTGGCGCTGTCGGATGTTTCGGCGTCCTTCGTCATGGAGGAGATCAAGGAGACGACGATCGTTCCCGTAGAACTGCGCTGAAACGGAACTGCGCTGAAAGAAAGCCGTTGATAGTGTCACCGCCGCGTTGACTGAATCGGTGTTGATAGCGATAGGATCAGCCTCATGCGCGCAGCCCTCTACACTTCCTCCGTCATCGGTCCGGCCGTCGGCTTCATCAGGCTGCCGCATGGTGAAGGCCTGCCGCTTCCCGCCTATGAAAGCGCGGGCGCCGCCGGAATGGATCTGCGCGCCGCGGTGCCGGACGATCGGCCGCTGCTGATCCTGCCGGGAAAACGCGCGCTGGTGCCGACCGGGCTGATCCTGGAGATCCCGGAGGGCGTCGAAGGCCAGGTCCGGCCGCGCTCGGGCCTCGCCTTCAAGCATGGCCTCACCTGCCTCAACACGCCCGGCACCATCGACAGCGACTATCGCGGCGAGGTCAAGGTGCTGCTGATCAATCTCGGCGACGAGGATTTTGCGGTGACGCGCGGCATGCGGATCGCCCAGATCGTCTTCGCCCCGGTGACGCAGGCGACGGTCGAGGAGCGCAGCTTGGCCGGCGGAACGACGCGCGGCTCCGGCGGCTTCGGATCGACCGGCACTGCCTGATGTCAGGTCCCCTTCCCAAACTCGTCATCTTCGATTGCGACGGGGTTCTGGTCGACACCGAGAACCTGGCCAATTGGCGCCTTGCCGAATGGCTCAGCGCCGCCGGCTACCCGGCAAGCTTTGAATATTGCCGCAAGAACTTCTCCGGCCGCGCCATGGTCTCGGTGCAGAAGGAAGTCGAGGCGACCGGCGTCAGCCTCGGCGCTGATTTCGTCGAACGCTGGAACGCCGGTCTGCCGAACCTGTTCGCGCATGGCGTCGAAGCCGTTCCCTATGTCAGGGAGTTCATCGAAGCCGTGCACGCTGCCGGCATCGCAACTTGCGTCGCTTCGTCGGCGCGGGTGTCCAAGATGCACATCACTCTCGGCCAGACCGGGCTGCTGCCGCTGTTCGAGCAAGCGCTGTTCAGCTCGACCATGGTTTTGCGCGGCAAGCCGTTTCCCGACCTGTTCCTGCATGCCGCAAGAACGATGGGCTTCGCGCCCGCCGAATGCATTGTGATCGAGGACAGCGTCGCCGGGACATTAGCCGGCATTGCCGCCGGCATGCGCGTATTTTCCTACTACGGCGACCCGCATTCCGACCGCGACGGCCTGACCGAGGCCGGCGGCATCCTGTTCGACGACATGCGCGAACTGGCCGGGCTGGTGCCGATCCACTGATCTGATATCGAGCTTCTTCTCCGGCTGTACGCCTCGGTCGTCCGCATTAGTTTCGAACGCTCGACGGAGGCGACCAACGCATGAATTCCATCCTGCTTCGCTTCATCCGCGCCTTTTTGCTGGTGCCCTGCCTGTGGATTGCGGCCGGCGCGCAAGGCGTCAGCTTCCCGGGCCTTGGCGGGGCCGTTCCCGGCCACAAAGACACAACCTACCTCGACCTCGCCAGGATGGTTATCCCCGATCTGGCGGCGGACAAGGACGGCTTCTACCGGGGTTCCATGCCGATCGAGATGCGCCATATCGAGGGTTCGGATAGCGGAGGCTCGCCGCCCGAAGCGTCGGGCTTTTCCGATGCTGGCGTGCTCCAGATCAGGGCCGGCGGCAAGGAGCGGCTGGCCATGCTGTTCGACCTCGGCAGTTCCTCCGACAGCGCCGAAGGCTTTGCGGTGCTGGCGCTCTACGATCTTGCCGGCAAGCCGAGACTGCTCGACGCTGTCAATGTCGCCGTCGACCGGAGCACCTATTTCCGCGATCCGGGCAAGCTGCCGATCGGGCCCGGCGATGACGCCATCATCACCCTGAGCACGCATTTCAATTCGAGCCAGGGCTATGTGAGCACGCCGCTGATCCTGGTCCGCGACGACAGGTTCGAGCTGATCGACATGATCTATACGTTCGACGAGTCGCTGTGCGCCTACAGCCGCACGCAGGAATTGGCGTTCCAGACGTTTGCGGACGGTCAGCCCTATGCGGCCATCAAGGCGACGGTGACCGATGCCACCGTGCCGAATGGCGAAAGCTGCGACGATGCGGCGCCCGAGGCTTCCTCGCGCGACATCTCCGTCACCTACCATTGGGACGGGACCGCGTACGTCAAGGGGTCCGACGCACTGGACAAATTGGCAGGAGAGAACGCCAATCGCTTCTGAACCAATCGCATTCGTTTGCCCGGCGCGCGACGGCGGGATAAAATGCGCTTCGCACTCTGGGGAGCATCCATGGACAAGGGCAAAATATTTCGCGACCTGCACAGCTCGATCTTCGTCATGCCCAACCCCTGGGACGTCGGCACGACGAAACTGCTGGCCTCCTTCGGTTTCAAGGCGCTGGCGACGACCAGCGCCGGCTTTGCCTTTTCGCGTGGCCTGCCCGACGGCGCGGTGACATTCGAGGCGATGATCCACCACTGCCGCGACGTGACCGCGGCGACCGGCCTGCCGGTCTCGGCCGATCTCGAAAAGGGCAAGGGCGACAGCGCGACAAGTGCATCCGAAACCATCTTCGCGGCCGAAGCGGCAGGCCTCGCCGGCTGCTCGATCGAGGACCACACCGGCGAGCCCGACAAGCCGATTTATGATTTTTCGCATGCCGTCGAGCGCGTCGCCGCTGCAGCCGAGGCGGCGCGGGCGCTGAAGCACGATTTCGTCTTCACCGCGCGGGCCGAGAATTTTCTGTGGGGCAAGCCAGACATCGACGACACGATCAAGCGGCTGCAGGCCTTCGAGAAGGCCGGCGCCGACGTGCTCTACGCGCCAGGCCTCGGCGATATCGAGACGGTGCAAACCGTCTGCTCGGCGCTGACCAAGCCGGTCAACGTCATGGTCAGGCCAGGTTTCACCATCGCCGATCTTGCGCTCGCAGGGGTCAAGCGCATTTCGCTCGGGCCCTGGCTGACCAATTACGCCTTCGGCATGCTGGAAACGGCGGCGCGTGAGATCCAGCAGGACGGCACCTTCGGCTTCACCCGCACCGCCATGCCGTTCGGCAAGCTGCAGGCGTTGTTTGCCGAACCCAACGCATGACGCTCAGCGTCGTCGACATGCACACCGGGGGCGAGCCGCTGCGGATCGTCACCGGTGGTTATCCCAGCATCCCTGCAGGCACGATCCTGGAAAAACGCGCCTACGTGCGCGATCACCTCGACCATCTCAGGAAAATTCTGATGTTCGAGCCACGCGGCCACTACGACATGTATGGCGCGCTGCTGGTAGAAACCGACCTGCCCGGCGCCGACCTCGCCGTGCTGTTCATCCACAATGAGGGCTATTCGACGATGTGCGGCCACGCCATCGTAGCGCTCGGCCGCTACGCCGTCGACGAGGGACTGGTGGCGCGGCAGGAGCCGCTGACGACAGTCAACATCGAGGCGCCGTGCGGACTGGTCGTCGCCTCGGTCGAGGTGCAGGACGGCAAGGCCAGTGCGGTGTCATTCGAAAGCGTGCCGGCCTTTCTGTTCGCCCGCGACCAGGAGATCGAATTGCCGGGCTTCGGGGGGATCGGCTTCGACATCGCCTATGGCGGCGCCTTCTATGCGCTCGCCGATTGCCGCCAGTTCGGGCTGGAGTTCGGCGAAAACCGCGTGCGTGATTTCGTCGATGCGGCGACGGCGCTGACGGAGAAGCTGAAGGAGGAATTCCCGTTGTCGCATCCCGACCATGGCGAGCTTGCCTTTCTCTACGGCACCATCCTGACCGACGGACAGGACGTATTTTCCGATACCCCGACCAAGAACATCTGTGTCTTCGCCGACGCCCAGGTCGACCGCTCGCCGACCGGATCGGGTGTCACCGCGCGGCTGGCTGCGATGCACGCCAAAGGCGAAATCGGCGGCCAGACGCGGCTGTTCGAGAGCATCGCCGGCTCGCGCTTTTCAGGCAGCGTGGCGAGGACCGCGAAAGCCGGGCCGCATGACGCCATCATCGCCCGCGTCGGCGGCCGCGCCTTCTACTGCGGCCGGGCCGAATTCATCATCGAACCCGGGGACGAGCTGGGACGTGGTTTTCTTTTACGCTAGCGCCGGGCCCAACAAACGGAATCGAGCGTACCGTTGGGTACGCCCCGGAAGCGCAGGACATCGGCAGCCGCAAGCCGGCCTCACCTGAGCATCAGCACTCCTACGCCGCTTCCCGCACCGAGATCGCCTTGTGCAAATGCACCATCATGGCGGCGGCGAACAGCGGCGTCAAAAGGTTGAGCAGCGGCACCGCGAGGAAGGCAGCGATAACCAGCCCGGCGAGAAACACCGTGACGGCATGTTTTTTGCGCAATGCCCGTGCCTCGGCCTCCGGGCGAAAGCGCATCGCGGCGAATTCGAAGAATTCACGGCCCAGCAGATAGCCGTTGACGATGAAGAAAGCGGCGATGTTGATGCCCGGCACAAGCAGAAGCAGCAAAGCCATGATGTTGCCGAGAACGACGACGCCGAAGAATTTTATCGCCAGCACCAGCGAACGCAGTGCCGGCACGGCGCGGCCGGGCGGGTCATTGGGATAGTCGGTGCGCTCGACCACTTCCGCGACATCGTCGAGAAACAGGCCGGCAATGATCGCCGTCACCGGCGCGATCAGCAGCGCCATCCCGAAGGCAAGAGCGATAGCGGCGATGATGCCGCCCAACCAGCCGGCCCAGGACGGCAGGCCGGGTATCAGGGACTCCAACCATGGCAAGGCCAGCCACTCGACAAGGCTCGTCAACCCGAACCACAAGGCCACCAGTGCCAGCAAGGTCAGGCCCAGCGTTTTTGCGAACACCGAGCGGAATTCGGGCGAAAACAGCTGGCTGGCGGCGGCACGGGCGGCGCTGGAGATCACGGCGTTTCCAATTCCATGTTGAACATCTGCGAAATAGGCGGAGACACGACAAGTCACAAGCACAACCAAGGGCACAACCAAGGGCGGCGTCACGCCATTTAAAATCACGACCTAGGAAAAGCCGCATCAAATCGCTAGACCCGCCCGCGGCCAGCGTGGCAGAAAGCCGGTGGTTTTTGCGGAGACATCATTGATGCCGAACTATGACGTGCTTTGTATCGGGAATGCCATTGTCGACATCATCGCCCAGTGCGACGAGGCATTTCTGCAAACCAACGGCATCATCAAGGGCGCGATGAACCTGATCGACACGAGGCGCGCCGAGTTGCTCTACAGCCGCATGGGCCCGGCGATCGAAGCCTCCGGCGGCAGCGCCGGCAACACGGCGGCGGGTGTCGCCAGCTTCGGCGGACGCGCCGCCTTCTTCGGCAAGGTCTCGAACGATGCGCTCGGCGAAATCTACGCCCATGACATCCATGCGCAGGGCGTCGCCTTTGACACCAGGCCGCTCAATGGTGAGCCACCGACGGCGCGCTCGATGATCTTCGTTACCCCAGACGGCGAGCGCTCGATGAACACCTATCTCGGCGCCTGCGTCGAACTCGGACCGGAGGACGTCGAGGCAGACAAAGCTTCGGGGGCGGCGGTCACCTATTTCGAAGGTTACCTCTGGGACCCGCCGCGCGCCAAGGAAGCGATTCGGCAGACGGCCAAGCTCGCGCATGCCGCCGGGCGCGAAGTGTCGATGACATTGTCGGATTCGTTCTGCGTCGACCGCTACCGCGATGAGTTTCTGGACCTAATGCGCTCCGGCACCGTCGACATCGTCTTTGCCAACAGCCACGAGATCAAGGCGCTCTACCAGACCGCCTCGTTCGACGAGGCGCTGGCCCAGATCCGCAAGGACTGCAAGATCGCCGCCGTCACCCGCTCGGAAATGGGCTCGGTCATCGTGCGCGGCGACGAGACCGTCACCGTCGACGCGACCAAAATCCGGGAGCTGGTCGACACCACCGGCGCCGGCGACCTCTATGCCGCCGGCTTCCTCTACGGCTACACGCAAGGGCGCAGCCTGAAGCATTGCGGCGACCTCGGCTCGCTGGCGGCCGGGCTGGTGATCCAGCAGATCGGGCCAAGGCCGCGGCAGAATTTACGCCACGAGGCTGAGCAGGCGGGGCTGATTTAGGGCTCGACGTCTCTTCCTTCTCCCCCTTGTGGGAGAAGGTGGATCGGCGCGCAGCGCCGAGACGGTTGAGGGGTGTTGGACGGAACGCGTAGGCGCCAAGCTGGAGCACCCCTCATCCGACCTCGCTTCGCGAGGCCACCGCCCGGGGCGAGTCACGGGCCTCGCCCGCCCTTCTGGCCCCACAAGGGGAGAAGGAAGAAGCGCTCGCTGCTCCGCTCCTCACGCCCCCGCCGTGTACGCGGCGATGGCCGCCATGTTGACGATGTCTGAGTCCTTGGCGTTGAGCGAGACGATCTGAACCGGCTTGTCCAGGCCGACCAGCAGCGGGCCGATTACGGTCGAGCCGCCGAGCTCCTGCAGCATCTTGGTCGAGATCGAGGCCGAGTGGAAGGCCGGCATGATCAGCACATTGGCCGGGCCGGTCAGCCGGATGAACGGGTATTGCGCCATGGCGCGTGCGCTGAGCGCCACGTCGGCTGCCATCTCGCCGTCATATTCGAAATCGACGCGCCGCTTGTCGAGGATGCGCACCGCTTCCTGGATGCGTTCGGAGCGCTCGCCCTGCGGATGGCCGAAGGTGGAATAGGCAAGCATGGCCAGCCGTGGCTCATAACCCATGCGGCGGGCAAAGCCGGCGGCCTCCTCGGCGATGTCGGCGATCTGTTCGGCATTCGGCATATCGTGCACGGCGGTGTCGGCGACAATCACGGTTCGGCCCCGCGCCAGCACGATCGAGGCGCCGATGACGCGGTGGCCGGGCTTGGCGTCGATGATACGGCGGATGTCGTCGAGCGCCGTCGAGTAGTTGCGGGTGACGCCGGTGACGATGCCATCGGCATCGCCCAGCGCCACCATGCAGGCGGCGAAATGGTTGCGGTCGTTGTTGATCAGGCGCTGGCAGTCGCGAAACAGGAAGCCCTTGCGCTGCATGCGCTCGTACAGATAGTCGGTGTAGACGCCATTGCGGCGCGACAGCCTGGCATTGATGATCTCGATGCCTTGCTTGTTCAGTTCGATGCCGGCGTTCCTGGCGTTCTCCTTGATCATTTCGTCGCGGCCGAGCAGGATGGCGGTGCCGAGCCGCTGGTTCACATAGGAGACGGCAGCGCGCATCACCTGCTCTTCCTCGCCCTCGGCGAAGACGATGCGCTTGGGCTGGCGGCGCACGCGGTCGTAAATGCGCTGCAGGGTCGAGGCGATCGGATCGCGGCGGGCGGATAGCTCCTGCGCGTAGCGGTCGAGGTCGAGGATCGGCTTGCGCGCGACGCCGGATTCCATCGCGGCCTTGGCAACCGCGATCGGAATGGCCGAGATCAGGCGCGGGTCGAACGGCACCGGGATGATGTAGTTGGGGCCGAATTTCGGCCGCATGCCCTGGTAGGCAGCGGCGACGTCGTCGGGCACATCCTGGCGCGCCAGTTCGGCGAGCGCACGCGCCGCGGCGATCTTCATGTCGTCATTGATGGTGGTCGCCCGCACGTCCAGCGCGCCGCGGAAGATGTAAGGGAAGCCGAGCACATTGTTGACCTGGTTCGGATAGTCCGAACGGCCGGTGGCCATGATGGCATCGGCGCGGATTTCGGCGACTTCCTCCGGCGTGATCTCGGGATCGGGGTTGGCCATGGCGAAGATGATCGGCTTCTCGGCCATCGACTGCACCATCCTGGTGGTCAGCGCGCCCTTGGCCGAGAGGCCGAGGAACACGTCGGCACCGTCGAGCGCCTCGGCCAGCGAGCGCGCATCGGTCTTGACGGCATGCGCCGACTTCCACTGGTTCATGCCTTCGGTGCGGCCCTGGAAGACGACGCCTTTGGTGTCGCACAGGATGATGTTTTCGGGCGCAAAGCCCATCGCCTTCATCAGCTCGATGCAGGCGACGCCGGCGGCACCGGCGCCGTTGCAGACCATTTTGGTGGTCTTCATGTCGCGGCCGGTGATTTCCAGCGCGTTTATCAGGCCGGCCGCCGAAATGATGGCGGTGCCGTGCTGGTCGTCATGAAAGACCGGTATGTCCATAAGTTCGCGCAGCCGCTGCTCGATGATGAAGCATTCCGGCGCCTTGATGTCTTCCAGATTGATGCCGCCGAACGACGGCCCGAGGAAACGCACGCAATTGATGAACTCTTCGGCATCCTCGGTGTCGACCTCGAGATCAATGGAATCGACATCGGCGAAGCGCTTGAACAGCACCGCCTTGCCTTCCATCACCGGCTTGGCGGCCAGCGCGCCGAGATTGCCGAGGCCGAGGATGGCGGTGCCGTTGGAGATGACGGCGACCATGTTGCCGCGCGCCGTATAGTCGAAGGCGCGGCTGGGATCCTCGGCAATGGCAAGCACCGGAACCGCGACGCCCGGCGAATAGGCGAGGCTCAAGTCGCGCTGGGTGGCCATCGGCTTGGTGGCGACGATCTCCAGCTTGCCCGGACGGCCCATGGCGTGGAATTCCAGCGCCTCCTGCGCACTGACGGAGGGTCCGGGGTTTTCGGTTTTCCTGGCCATGATGCTTCGATTTCCTCACCCGTGCGGCACCTCGTTGAGACGGGTGCAATGCTTTCTTTTGTGGAACGTTCGGGATTAAGGCTACACTTCGCCGCTGTAAACCGCCAAGCAGATGGCTCGGGAAATTTGGAAGCAGCGTCTTGAACGACGAAACGCCCATTCGCAGCGACAGCGGTACGCCGGCCTTTGCGCCGGCGACGCCGATGATGGAGCAGTATATCGAGATCAAGGCGGCGAACCCGGATTCGCTGCTGTTCTACCGCATGGGCGATTTCTACGAACTGTTCTTCGACGACGCCGAGAAGGCGAGCCGGGCGCTCGGCATCGTCCTGACCAAGCGTGGCAAGCACCAGGGCCTCGACATCCCGATGTGCGGCGTGCCGGTGCATGCCGCCGACGATTATCTGCAGAAGCTGATTGGACAAGGGTTCCGCGTCGCCGTCTGCGAGCAGATCGAGGATCCGGCAGAGGCGAAGAAACGCTGCGGCAAATCGGTGGTGCGCCGCGACGTGGTGCGGCTGGTGACGCCCGGCACCATCACCGAGGACAAGTTGCTGGCGCCGTCGGAATCGAGTTTCTTGATGGCACTTGGCCGCGTCAAGGGCGGGACCGAGCCAAGAGGCGCGGAGCGCGGCAGCGCGACAGGGAACCAAGGAAGTTTTGCGCTGGCCTGGATCGAGATCTCGACCGGCGCATTCCGCGTTGCCGAGACGACCGCCGACCGGCTGCTCGCCGACGTCTTTCGCGTCGACCCACGCGAGCTGATCGTTGCCGAGCCGGTGTTTTACGATCCGGAGCTGAAACCGGTATTCGATGTGCTCGGCCGCGTCGCCAATCCGCAGCCGCCGAGCCTGTTCGACTCGGCGTCGGCCGCCGGGCGCATCGCCCGTTTCTTCGAGGTGGCGACGCCGGACAGTTTCGGCACGTTTTCCCGCGCCGAGCTGTCGGCGATCTCAGGCGCCATCGCCTATGTCGAGAAGACGCAGAAGGCCGAGCGGCCGCCGCTGTCGCGGCCCGAGCGCGAGGAGCAGGGTTCGAC
>SAQR01000011.1:0-1933 GCA_004020365.1 Mesorhizobium sp. | reverse complement strand
GGGTTCGACGCTGTTCATCGATCCGGCGACACGCGCCAATCTGGAACTGCTGCGCACGCTGTCCGGCAGCCGCGACGGTTCGCTGTTCAAGGCGATCGACCGCACGGTGACCGGCGGCGGGGCGCGGCTGCTCGCCGACCGGCTGATGGCGCCGCTGACCGACCCGGCGGCAATTGGCGCAAGGCTGGATTCGGTGTCGTTCTTCCGGTCCGAGACGCGACTGTGCCAGGCGGTGCGGGCGAGCCTGAAGAGCGTCGCCGACATGCCACGCGCCCTGTCGCGGCTGGCGCTCAACCGCGGTGGGCCGCGCGATCTCGGCGCGCTGCGTGCCGGGTTCGAGGCTGCCGGCGCTATTGCCGAACTGTTTGGGGCGACCGCCATTCCGCCAGAATTGGCGGCGGCGCTGGCGGCGATCAAGGCGCTGCCACGCCCGCTGACCGAGCATCTGACGCGGGCGCTCGCCGACGAACTGCCACTGCTCAAGCGCGACGGCGGCTTCGTCCGTTCCAGCTACAACGCTGAGCTCGACGAGATGCGGGCGCTGCGCGACGAATCGCGAAAAGTGATTGCCGGGCTGGAGCGCTCGCTGATCGACGAAACCGGCATCCGCTCGCTGAAAATCCGGCACAACAATGTGCTTGGCTACTACATCGAAGTCACCGCCAACCACCATGCGATCATGACGAGCAGCGACGGGGCGAAGGCGCGCTTCATCCATCGCCAGACCATGGCCAACGCCATGCGCTTCACCACGACCGAACTGGCCGAGCTGGAATCAAAGATCGCCAATGCCGCCGACCGGGCGCTGGCGATCGAGCTTGCCGCCTTCGACAGGCTGACGGCGGAAGCGGTCGGCGAGGCGGACAAGATCCGCGCCGGTGCCGAAGCACTCGCCGTGCTCGACGTGTCGGCGGCACTTGCCCAGCTTTGCGAAAGCGAGGCCTGGTGCCGGCCGGTGGTGGACGCGAGCCTCGCCTTCGCCATTTCGGGCGGGCGGCATCCGGTGGTGGAACAGTCGCTGCGGCGTTCGGGCGAAGGACCGTTCGTCGCCAATGATTGCGATCTGTCGCCGGAAGGCAATGCCAGAAACGGCGCGATCTGGCTGCTGACCGGCCCCAATATGGGCGGCAAATCGACCTTCCTCAGGCAGAACGCGCTGATCGCCATCCTCGCCCAGACCGGCTCCTTCGTGCCGGCGACATCAGCCCATATCGGCGTCGTCGACCGGCTGTTTTCACGTGTCGGCGCCTCCGACGATCTGGCGCGCGGCCGCTCGACCTTCATGGTCGAGATGGTCGAAACGGCGGCGATCCTCAACCAGGCCGGCGAGCGCGCGCTGGTGATCCTCGACGAGATCGGCCGCGGCACCGCCACTTTCGACGGCCTGTCGATCGCCTGGGCGGCGGTCGAGTATCTGCACGAGAGAAACCGCTGCCGTGCGATCTTCGCCACCCATTTCCACGAAATGACGGCGCTGGCCAGCAAGCTCGCTCGACTGCACAATGTCACCATGCGGGTCAAGGAATGGGAGGGCGACGTGGTCTTCCTGCACGAGGTTGGCAAGGGAGCCGCCGACCGCTCCTACGGCGTGCAGGTGGCGCGCCTGGCCGGCCTGCCGGAAGCGGTGGTCGGGCGGGCCAGAGAAGTGCTGCACCAACTGGAAGCGGGCGAGGTTTCGGGCAAGGCCAACCGGCTGGTCGACGATCTGCCGCTGTTTTCGGTGGCGGTGAGGCGGGAAGCGCAAAAGCCGGTGAAGGACGATGGGCTGAGCGCGGCGCTTGGTGAGATCAACCCCGACGAGATGACGCCGCGGGAGGCGCTGGAGGCGCTTTATCGGCTGAAGGGGATGGCGGGGAAATAGCTGGGCCTCGTCCGGTAGTGTTCTACGGCGCCCCCCTCTGTCCTGCCGGACATCTCCCCCACAGGTGGGGAG
>SAQR01000119.1 GCA_004020365.1 Mesorhizobium sp. | reverse complement strand
GGGTGGGAGCAGCGCCGCCCCCCACCCCGCTCCGCGGATCGACCCTCCCCACAAGGGGGAGGGTAAGCTCACTCCGCCGGCGGGTTGTCTGCCGGATACGGCGTGCGGATCAGGATCGCCAGGCCGACGCCGAGGAACAGCACGATTACAGCCATGCCAAGCCGTTGCGAACCGCTGACCCAACCTATGGTCGACACCAAAAATGGCGCGAGGAAGCTGGTTGCCCGTCCGGCCAGTGCGTAGATGCCGAAATAGCGGCCCGATTCGGCCGCGGTGACGCTTCGCGCCATATAGGAGCGGGACGAGGCTTGTACTGGCCCGAAGGCAAGGCCGATCAGCAACCCATAGAAAATATAGGCCTTTTCCGCCGCCGTCCCGAACAGGCCGCCCGAATCGGCGTTGGAGAGCTGTAGCATCCCGAACAGCGTGAAACCCGGTCCGGTGGAGAGAATGCCGATTGTTGCGACAGACAGCATCACCAGCGAAATCATCACCACGGCCTTGGAGCCAAGCGCCGTGTCGAGGCGGGCGGCGATCCAGCAACCGACGATGGCGACGACGATGAGGATGATGCCGTATAGGCCGATCTCGGTGGTCGACCAAGCGAACATCCACGCCGCGAAAAGCCCTCCAAGCGCAAGCAGCGCATTGACGCCGTCTTGGTAGATCATGCGGGCGACCAGGAACCGGAAGATGCCGCTGCGCTGGCGCACTTCGGCCAGTGTCGACTTCAACTCCGACAGCCCTTCGCGCACCGCTGGCCGTATCGGAATGCCCTTGACGGCATCCGGGGTGAAGAAGAACATTGGCAGGATGAACAGCAAGTACCAGCCAGCCGACAGCGGCCCGGTCGCCCGAGCGTCCTCGCCGAGTATCGGGTCGAGACCGAATATAGGGTTGAGACCGATGATCGTCTTGCCGGTTTCCGGCGAGCCGGCCATGACGGCAACGACGAAGATCAGCGCGATCGTGCCGCCGAGATAGCCGAGACCCCAAGCGATGTTTGAGATCCTTCCAATCTCGCTCTTCGGCACCAGGCGCGGCATCATCGAATCGTTGAAGACTATCGAGAATTCCGCCGCAACCGAGGCCAGTGAAAAGAGCATCGCGACCAAGAAAAGACTCGAGCCGGGGGCGGCAAACCAGAGCAAACAAAGACTCGTGATCTTGATCGCAGCAAAGAACGCGATCCACGGCTTTCGCGGCCCAGTCTGATCTGCGATCGAGCCGAGTATGGGCGACAAAACGGCAATGACCAGTCCCGCCGCGGCGATGCTCCAACCCCAGACCGTCTGGCCAAGTAGTTGCTGGGATTTGACGTAAGCTTCAACTGCGGCTGGACCGGCTGCCTGGGCAGCTTGCATGGCAGCCGGATCCAGAACCATGCGCGAAGCGAAATAGGGACCGAAGATGAAGGTGGTGATGACCGTGAAGAACGGCTGCGCCGCCCAGTCGAACAGCATCCACCCCCAGATGCCGCGTTCCGGCGCTCGCTGCACTGTTAGCTCGGCCATATGCCCTCCCACGAATGGCGCCCCGAAACGGGGCGCCGCTCCGCTCTATAGCGCAGTTCCTGCCGGCAATCCCGAGCGATGTGGAAAACAGCTCACAGCGCCGTCAGGTCGCTGATCAGCCCCGATGCCACCGACAGCCGCGACACGGTGATGTCGCCGCCTTCGGTCAGCGCCTGCAGCCGCTCGCGGATGCGCCCGACTCTCTCGCCGCCGGCCTCCAGCCATGCCGCCACCGGGTCCGCCGCCTCAGCATGGCCGGTGAGCGCCGCCACTGCGATGCCGCGCCTGGCTGCGCCGATCGTGTCGATGGCGCGGGAAAGCGCCAATTGATCATAGTAGTCGGACGGCGCGATCGAGCGCGCCGCATCCTCGACGCGCGGAATGCGGAAGGCATCGCTGACTGCGAAAAACGCCTTCGCGGCGGCGATGATGTCGGCATTCGCCGTTCGGGCCGTCAGCGCGATGTCAGGGACGACGCCGGCCACATCGGTCAGCGCCAGATGTTCTGCCAACTGTTCGGGCGCGCCGCCCTTGGCCAGACCATGCCGCCGCTCCTCTATCCGCTCGCGTGAGAAGGCCGGCAGCAGCGAGGCGAGCTTCGGCTCCAGTGCCTTGCGGGCGTTCTGCAATTCGGCGATCCGTTGGCCGAGCGGAGCGGTGCTTGTATCGTTCTTGAGATACCAGCCGCCGGCGACGTAGGTGAGGCGGCTAACCGCCTGATATAGGTCGAGCTGCACCTGCCCGTCGATCTGGTTGTCGAGCGCGTCGATCTGGCGATAGAGCGCCGGCAAGCCAAAGCCGTCGCGCACCACCGCAAAGGTCCGGACCACGTCGGCGACGCTGCGGCCGGTTGCTTCCTGCAGCCTGTTGACGAAGGGTGGGCCGCCGCGATTGACCAGATCGTTGGCGACGACACGGGCGATGATTTCGCGGCGCAGACGATGGCCATGGATTTCGGCCGCGAATTTCTTCGCCATACGGTCCGGGAAATAGCCCATCAGGTCACGGTCGAAATGCGGATCGTCCGGCACGTCGCTGGCGACGATGTCGGAAAACAGCACGATCTTGGCATAGGCCAGCAGCACGCCGAGCTCGGCCCTGGTCAGCGGCTCGCCACGCGCCTCGCGCTCGGCAAGGGCTGCCGGCGACGGCAGAGCTTCGACATTGCGGTCGAGCAGGCCGCGCGCCTCGAGCGCTGCCATGAAACGGCTCTGATGGGCGATATCGGCAAGGCCGCGCTTGCGGGCAAGCGACAGCGCCAGCGTCTGCTGGTAATTGTTGGACAGCACCAGCGCGCTCACCTCGTCGGTCATTTCGGCGAGAAGCTTGTTTCGCGCTGGGCGGGTCAGCGCCCCCTTGCGCATGGCGGAAGCCAGCGCGATCTTGATGTTGACCTCGACGTCGGAGCAGTTGACGCCGCCCGAATTGTCGATGGCGTCGGAATTGCAGCGCCCGCCATTCAGCCCGAACTCGATGCGGGCCCGCTGCGTCGCGCCGAGATTGGCGCCCTCGCCGATGACCTTGGCGCGCACTTCGAGCGCCGTCACCCGGATAGCATCGTTGGCGCGATCGCCGGCGTCCTGGTTGGTTTCCGTCGATGCCCTGAGATAGGTGCCGATGCCGCCGAACCACAAAAGGTCGACCGGCGCCTTGAGGATGGCGCTCATGATCTCGACCGGCGAGGCGGTCGTCTTGCCGAGGCCGATCGCCGCGGCCGCGGCCGGCGGCAGCGTGATCGATTTCTGGCTGCGCGAGACGATGATGCCGCCTTCGGACAGTTTTGTCTTGTCGTAGTCCTGCCAGCTCGAACGGGCGAGGGCGAACATGCGCCGGCGCTCGGCCATCGAAGCCGCCATGTCGGGAGCGGGATCGATGAAGATGTCGCGATGGTCGAAAGCGGCGATCAGCCGGGTCTGCTCGGACAAAAGCATGCCGTTGCCGAACACGTCGCCCGACATGTCGCCGACGCCGACGACGGTGAAGGGCGTGGTCTGGATGTCGCGGTTCATCTCGCGGAAATGCCGCTTGACCGCTTCCCAGGCGCCCTTGGCGGTGATGCCCATCTTCTTGTGGTCGTAGCCGGCCGAGCCGCCGCTGGCGAAGGCGTCGTCGAGCCAGAAGCCATGCTTCTCGCTGATGGCGTTGGCGGTGTCGGAGAAGGTCGCGGTGCCCTTGTCGGCGGCGACGACGAAATAGGGATCGTCCTGGTCGCGCCGCACGACGCCGGCTGGCGGAATGACGCCGTCAAGGCCGATATTGTCGGTGATCGACAACAGGCTGGAGACGTAATTCTTGTAGGCGGACGCGCCAGCTTCGAAGATGGCGTCGCGACTGGCACCGATCGGCAGCTTCTTCGGATAGAAACCGCCCTTGGCGCCAACCGGCACGATCACCGCATTCTTGACCTGCTGCGCCTTGACCAGGCCGAGCACCTCGGTGCGATAGTCCTGGGCGCGGTCCGACCAGCGCAGGCCGCCGCGCGCGACCGGGCCGAAGCGCAGATGCACGCCCTCGACCTCGGAACCGTAGACGAAGATCTCGCGCCACGGCCGCGGCGCCGGCAGGCCGTCGACCGCTTGCGAGTCGAGCTTGATCGCCAGCGACTGGCCCTTCTCCTTCAGATCGGGAACGAAATGATTGGTGCGCAGCGAGGCTTCGATCAGGTTGAGGTAGCGACGGATGATGGTGTCGTCGTCAATGTTGGGAACCTCTTCCAGCGCATCCCTGATCTTGGCCTTGAGGTGCCTGGCCGCGACCGCCCCTTCCGTCTGCGCCGTCGGTCCGAGGCGGGCGACGAACAGCTCATGCAGGCCACGCGCGATCTCCGGATAGCGGTTGAGCGCGGCGGCAATGAAATCCTGGCTTTGCGGGATCCCGGCCTGCTGCAGATAGCGGCCATAGGCGCGCAGGATGGTGACTTCGCTCGACCACAGGCCGGCAGTCTGGGCAAGGCCGTTATAGCCGTCATTGTCGATGTCGCCGCGCCAGACGGAAAGGAACGCGTCTTCGAACAGCGCGCCGCGATCGCCAAGGTCGATGGGCTTGCCGTAGCTGTTTTCGAGCTCCATGTCGTGAATGAAGACCATGCCCGGCTGATCACTATTGATCATGCCGGAAGCCTCGTCGCCGACCTCGAAGGTGCGCTCGCTGATAACGCGGAAACCGATATTCTCCAGCACCGGCACCCGTCGCGACAGCGCCACCGGGCTGCCATGGTGATAGATCTTCAGCGCCGCCTGATGCGGTTCCTGGTTGGCATGGCGATAGTAGTCGATGGCGATCGGATTGGCCGCACTGATCCTGGCGATGCGCCCGGCATCGGCCAACGCCTCCGCCGGCGAGAAGCTGTCGCGATAACCTCCCGAGAAGCGCGAGGCGATCGCCGTGAGCGCCGCGTCGGCGCCGGTTTCTTCGGCGGTCTCGCGCAGAATGTCGTCCCAGGTCCGCACGATGGCGCGGATCGCTGCCTCGATCGTCGCCTGGTCGACCTTCGGCGTCTTGCCGCCGGAACGGCCGATGATGAAATGGACGCGCGCTAGTCCGCCCTCTGGAAAGGCCGGGTAGTAGGCCGAAAGCCGGCCCTGGAACACCGTCTTCAGATAGGTGCCGATCTTCTCGCGCACGACGCTGTCGTAGCGGTCGCGCGGCACGAAGACGAGGATCGAGACGAAGCGGTCGAACTGATCGGCGCGCACCAGCGCTCTGACGCGCGGCCGCTCGATCAGCCCCAGAATGGCTTCGGCGTGCTTGCGCAGGATCGGCACCGGAACCTGGAACAGCTCGTCGCGCGGATAGCTCTCCAGCACGTTGATCAGTGCCTTGCCGGAGTGATCTTCAGGGTTGAAACCGGATTTGGCGATGATCGTTTCGGCTTTCGACCTGAGATAAGGGATCTTCATCACCGAGCGCGTGTAGGCGGTCGAGGTAAACAGGCCGACGATGCGCAACTCGCCGGCAAGCACGCCCTTGGCGGTGTAGGTCTTGACGCCGATGTAATCGAGATAGATGCGGCGATGCACGGTCGATTTGGCGTTGGCCTTGGTGACGATCAGCGGTTCCGGCCCGTGCAGGAAGGCGCGGATTTCCGGCGTCGTCGACACCGCTTCGGTGCCGCGCCGCAGCACCAGCACGTCCGGATCGGAGAGGATGCCGAGGCCGGGCTTTTCGGTGCGCTCCAGGGTGCCGCTCTTCTCACCGCCGGTGTATTTGAACTCGCGCATGCCGAGGAAGGTGAAGTTGTCGTCGCGCAGCCATTCGAGGAAGGCGATCGCCTCGGCAACGTGGGCCTTGTCGAGCGGCACCGGAGCGTAGCGGAACTCGGAGATCGCCTGGTCGAGGCGGGCCAGCATCGGCTTCCAGTCAGTGACAGCGGCGCGCACCTGGCCCAATATTTTCTTCAGCCGCTCGGCCAATGCGTCGGCCTGATCGGCCGAAAGACGGGCGATATGGACGTGGATGACGCTCAGCCGCTCATGACTGTGATCGGCCTTGGCAAAGCCGCCATCGCCGAGGATTTCGTCGACGCCGCTCTTGCCGTGCCTGACGACGATGACCGGGTGGGTGACCAGCAGCGGTTCGCCGGCGCTCTCGGTGATCTCGCCGAGGACGGAATCGAACAGGAACGGCATGTTGTCGTTGACGACAGTGATCACCGTCATCGGCCTGCCCTGGCGCACGACACCGGAATCGACGTCTATGGCGACGAGGCAATCGCCCTTCTTGTGCCGGGCGACGGCGCGTCCGGCGAGATCGGCGGCGCGTTCGAGGGCGGTGATCTCATAGGCGGCGACATCTTCGGCCGGCGCTCGGGCCAGCAGATAGTCGGCAAGTCTGCCGGGCTTCTCGCTGCCCCTGGCGGTGCTTATCTTTTTCAACTGGCTTGCAGATTTCAGGCCGGCCATGTCGCTAGTCCCTCCCGTCATATGTTTTGCAACTATGGTAGCAGATGGGCCGATATTGGCGACAAAGGTTTGACGGCTTGCGACGAAATGTCGGAGTTCGGCAGCAAATCACCGACGAAGGCGGAAAAACAGCCCATGGCCGGAAAAATCACTGCACTTGACCTCGCACCCGCGGAACTGGGCGAAGCGACGAAGCTATTTCGCCAAATGCGAGGAGAAGCTCGGTCTCGTTCCCAACGTGCTATTGGCCTACGCTTTTGATGGGTTGCGAGCCAACCGGCCTACATTTAGAGCCGCGCATTCCCGTTGCGTCTTTGCCGGTTTGGTCCGATGATTGCCGCTGCGGCGTGACCGCATGTCGGTTCGACGCCCGCCGATCAACGGAAGATCAACGGAGGAGAACATGGCGAAATTTCTCTATGTCTATCACGGCTCCGGCAAGATGCCGACCGACGAGGCCGAACGGCAAGCAGCGATGGATGCCTGGAACGGCTGGTACAACAAACTTGGCTCGGCAGTGGTCGACGGTGGCAATCCAGTCGGCATGTCGAAGACCGTGCTGCCCGGCGGCAAGGTCGAGAACAATGGCGGCAGCAATCCGACCGCCGGTTATACAATCATCGAAGCGAACGATATCGACGATGCCGTCGCCAAGGCCAAGGATTGTCCCATCCTGAAGGACCCGGGTTTCAGCGTCGAAATCGCGCCGATCATCGAAATGGGCTGACGCACCGGCTCAGGATCGAGCCGCGATCGCCGCCGCGGCACCGGCCATGGTGGTGGCGCTGACGCGGTTGGCGATCTTCATCGCCCGCTTGCTCTTCAAAAGTTTTCGCGCCTGCGCTGCCGCCAGCACCCAGCCGAGAGTGATGGCGACCAGAACCACGGCCATGGTCAGCATCAGTTCGATCCAGCCGACGACCGTCACAGCGGCGAGATCGATGATGGTCGGCAGCAGCGCGAGGTAGAACATCATGATCTTGGGATTGCCGAGCGTCACCGCCATGCCGGCAAAGAACAGTTTGACGGCCGATTCATCGCGCGGCATGTCGCCCTCGCGCGCCTCGACCGGGGCCGTCCACATCTTCCAGGCGAGGTAGGCGAGATAAGCGACGCCGAGCCATTTCAGCACGACGAAGGCGAGATGGAAGGTCTGCGCCACCACCGCCAGCCCGAACACCGCCAGCGACAGCCAGATGGCCTCGCCGATCCACATGGCGAGCAGGAACGGGAACACGTCGCGAAAGTCCTTTGCGATGACCCGCGCCACCAGGGCGGCAATCGAGGGCCCGGGCGAGCCCGCGGCGACGAAAAGGGCGGCGGCGAAGATCAAAAGCGATGTGAGGTTCATGGGAGTGCCTTCGAGCGTCAGAGAGCCAAGAATATCCGATCGGCGGCGGTTTGGCACCCCTGCAGGTTGCGGAGAACTTTGCCCTCTGAACAGGCGTCGGCGTTGCCCCTCATCTGGCTGCCGCCATCTTCTCCCCGTGAACGGGGAGAAGGGCGCCGTCATCGACGGTTCCGCCAAACACCAGCGTTGCAAAAAATGAACGCCGAGGGTGCGCTCAGCGGTCTTCTCCCCGTTCACGGCAGGGCTGTCCGGGGAAAGTTCTGAATGAATCGAAATGCCACATGTGCATGCC
>SAQR01000118.1 GCA_004020365.1 Mesorhizobium sp. | reverse complement strand
CGCCCCCCTCTGTCCTGCCGGACATCTCCCCCACTTGGGGGGAGATTGGCAGCTTCGGCGACGGCGCCAACTTTTCAACGCTGGAGATTAGCGAAAGCCAAAGTGACAGCGGATCTCCCCCCAAGTGGGGGAGATGTCCGGCAGGACAGAGGGGGGCGCCGTAGAGCGCCAACCCTCGGCGATCAAAGGATGGCGAAATGGAGGCCACTAATCCGGGAAAAAGAACACCGGCTCCTCGCATCGGTGGACCCGGCATTGACCGTCAAGCGTCCTGACATAGCGGGCGACAGGCACTTCGGGCCAGTCGCATTCATTGCCGTAACGGCGGACATAGCGGTCATAGGTGTTGCGGCCGGTGGTCAGCACGACCGCGCGCCGGCTCTGGATCAGGTACTGCGTCTGTTCGCATGTCATGGCGCGCGTATCCGGCCGGGCGTGAGCCATGCTTGTGGCGGCGATCAGCATCGCTGCGGCTGTCGGGACGATTGGGCGAGCTGGCATGCTGCATCCTCTCAAAGGTCGTGCCTAACGCGCAGCTTCGCCCGTGGTTCCGCACCTTCATTCTTCACCCCTTCACCCGGGTCTCCCGCGAGAGTGGTTACTGCGGCGCAACAAGACAGCCGCGATCTCACTCCTCCTTCTCCGACTTGAACCGCCTGACCACCACCTCGAAGACGATGTCCGAGATCCACATCGCCGAGACGCCGATGAGGAACGCCGCGGCCAGCGTCGTGGTGTCGTCGTTCGCTGGAATCGCCAGCCCGGTGGCGCGGAAATAATGCACGACGGGAAGCGTCAGGTAGGCCGCCGCCAGCGCGCCGCAGATCGGCGACGCCACCATCTCGCGAACCTTGTAGCGGTGGCGCGACAAGGCTCGCAATATCCCGCCGGAAAGGCCGGCGACCACCACCGGCGCCTTGATGCCGAGCGCATCGAGAAGTTCTTGTATCATGGCTTCCACCCGCACCATCCGGCGCCCTTGCCGTTGTAGGCATTCATCTCGTCGAGCTCCGGCCGCGTCATGGCGGCGACGACGGCGGCGGACGCACGGCGCGGCTGGTTGTGGTCGCACCAGACCTGGCGCGCCGACGAAACCGGCGTTGCGCATCCGGCGAGCAACAGGCCCCCAAACAGCACGCCCCCGAGCAGCAGAATCAGCGCTTTGCCCATCGCATCGCCTCCCGCCGTGCGGCTTCGTCCGGCAGGTCGCGCGCCGCGCGTTCGGCATCGGTCGCCTCGCGGTCCATTTCGAGGCGCTCCTCGACGGCGGCGAGTTTTTCCGCCGCTCGCCTGGCCGCATCCCTGTTGGCCCGACCGCCGGCGACAAACAGGCCGATGCCGCCGACGAGTGCGGCAAAGATCGCCATGATCGTCGTGTTGCCGGCGAGCGCGCCCAGCATGGAAAGCACCGACATCTCAATTGCCCTCCACGGCAGGCTGGTTTCTGACGAGGCCGGCGACGCCGTCGCGCACGACGTTGATCAGGATCTTGAGCAGGGCCAGCACCCCGGTGATCTTGAGCGCCAGGGCGGCGTCGATGCCGAACAGCGTCCAGTCGAAGCCGACCAGGCCGGTGAGCAGCAGGATCAGCACATTGATCAGATTGTGCGCGGCGTTGGTATTGAACCAGTTCATGGCTTTGCCTTTCGAAACCAGGAGGGGGATTTTCGAAACAAGGAGAGGATGGCGGCAACCAACGGAGCCAGCACTGCGGCCCAAAATCCGGAAAACGATCCGGACGACGGTCCGGACAGCGGTCCGGGCCGCGCCCCGGCTTTGCCCGGCTCTGCCTTGGCGGGCGTGGAACCGTTCGGTTGCGGCGGCTGCGGCATCGAAACGGGCGCCGCAGCGGGCGGTGACGAATCCTTGATCGCGGACCATTTGCGGAACGCGGCGGCAAGCCTGACGTCGTAGGCGTTTTTCCGATAGGATGCGCCGTTGTAGCCCTTGGCAAATCCGGCCCAGTCATGCTTGCGCAATTTTCCGTCGAGCCGGCTGGCGGTGATGAAGTTGACCGCCGCCGCCAGCTGCAGCGCCTCGTCCGCCATCATGGCTTCGACCATGGCCTGCACGGTGGCAAAACCGGCCGCCCCAAAATTCTCGCCGAGAACCTGGCCGAGGCCCCATGACGCCGATCTGAGCGCCGCCGTCTCGTCAATGGCGCAGGCGGCTTTCAGGCGCGGATAGCTGTCGCGGGGATAAGGCTTTTCGCCCCATTTGGCATAGGCAAGGCCGGCCGCTACCGCCTTTGCCCGAGCTGCGCCCGCCAAATTGCGGTAAAAAACGTGCGGCTCGAACAGGATGATCGGCCGGCCATGGGCATCGAAGCCATGGCCGCTGGTTTCGACATCGAGAAAGGCGTGGATCTCATCTTCGCCGACGCCGATCCTGGCGCCGAGTTTTGGCAGATCGAGATCGTCCAGGCGCCTGGCGGCGCCCTTGAACGTCATGTCCATGGTGTTGTCCTTTCCCAGGTTGATGTTTGCAGGCGCCAGCTTGATGTCTGCAGGCAATTGTGTGAAATGACCCCAAACGGGGATTTGCCGATGTCGCAAGACGAAGGAACGGCGCGCTGGACGGTGAAGGCCGAGCTCTGCGCGGTCGGCCGCGACAAGCCGCTGCTTGTGGCGCTGGCGGCGATCCTGTGCCTCTATTGCGGGCTGGTCGCCGGGCCGATCATCTATGCGTTCCTGGCCTTCCAGCGCATGGCGGATTTCTTCAGGTGACGGCGTCGACCGGTTGAGAACAGCTCGATCCGTCTTGCCGCCTGGTCCGAAATCGCTTAGCCGGGATGACACTGCTCCCACGAACCGTTTGTGCCTTGTGGGGGACACAGGCGGGAGGGCACGTGACGATAAGGATCAGGCTTCCAGGCGGGATTTTGAAGATCAAGACGAGGGACGAGCTGCGCCGCCGCGAGCAGAAGCGCCAAGTCCCGGTCTGGCAGGTCGGAAAGTACTTCATCATCTGGTGGCCGAGCAGCGTGTCGGATCGTCCGTCCGGACGCCCGCCAAGGTGACGATCCCGAGCCTGCGCCCGGACCGTTCTGACACCAGTCCCGAAAGTTAGCCCTGAAACGATGCCGAGCCCTTGACTCTTCCGCAACGGAAGCTCTCTGGTGCTGCATTGCACAATGGGGGTTGGGCTGATGGCAGTGCGTATCAGGTTGCCGGGCGGCACCTTGAAAATGAAGGTGTATCGGGAGTTCCGCGAGCGCGAGCGCGCCCGCCGCATCCCGGTTCTGAAGCTGGGCTCGCTCTATTTCAGCTGGTGGTCGGACCGCAGCGTCCTTTGAACGACCAGCCGGGCGACGCGCCCGAAAAAAAGCCGTCCTCGAGCGGCTGCGCTCGATCCCTTCCGGTCAACAAACCCGCCCATCGGCGTTGACTCTTCGGCTGGGGAAGTTCTCTAATTGCTGCATCGCACATCATCATTGAATTGCACCGCGGGAGTTGACCGATGGCCGTGCGCATCAAACTGCCAGGCGGCACCTTGAAGGTAAAAGTCTATCGCGAATTGCGGGGCCGCGAACGCGAGCGCCGCGTGCCGGTTATGAAGGTAGGTTCCCTGTATTTTGTCTGGTGGTCGAACAGCCAGCCGCACAACAAGCCGCAAGACAGCCACCATTAGCCGTTGCGTCCGGGTTGAAGGTGGAGCGTCTAACAACTGAGCTGTAAAGAAGTTTATGTGCCGGCCCGGAAATGCGAATAGCGCGGTCGCGCGTATGCTGGCGCTTGTGGAAGCGATTCGAGCCGCCTAGCGTTGCCCCACCCTAAAGAAGGTTTTTCTTATGAGCCTCTCATCTCGCATGCGGACTTTTCTCAGAGCAAGTCCGCTCCGTTACTACTACCATCTGATCAAGGGTCGGGTCGCTGGCGCGCCCCAGTCCGATGAAAGCGTGATCCTGTCGCGGCTCGTTGGCGATTCGCCAAAAACCTTCCTGGAATTCGGGTTTCACCCGACGGAGTACAATTGCATCGGTCTGCGAGACTTTCAGGGTCTGGTCGTCGATGGCGATGCGCAGACCGTTCGGTTGGCCAAGGCACTCCTTCCGAACCGGATCGAAGCACGCCAGAGTTTCATCAATCTCGACAACATCAAGAGTCTGGGATCGCATTTCCCGAAGCTCGGGGTGCTATCCGTTGACGTTGATGGAAACGACTACTGGTTTCTGAAGGCCCTGTTGCCGGTGCGACCGGCTGTCATCGTCGCCGAGTACAATGCCAGCTTCGGCCTCAATCCAATCACAGTGCCTTACGACCCGTCCTTTGACCGCAAGGCAAAGCATGAGAGTGGCTGGTATCATGGCGCCTCTATCACCGCCCTGACGAGCCTCTGTAGGACACATGGCTACAAGCTCGTCGCGGTGTCCGCCGCGGGGGGAAACGCCTTTTTCCTGCCTCAGGATTCCGCCGTTGCGGACTTGGACCCCGTCACCGCCTACCGCGAAAGCAGCCTTCGTAATCAGTGGTCGAACACGACTGCAAAGGATCAGTGGGAGCGGATCAAGCACATGCCTTTTGTCGACGCACCCTGAGATCGATCCGAGACGACAAAACGTACTCTGGGCCCACCTTCGCTTCACAATTCATGCGATTGATCAGCAGCGGCAAATTTCCATGCCGATCGCGACGAGCGCGGATGAGGCAGAGATGCGGGAAGAGTTCCAAGTAATTTGCAGAAAGACGCCACATCTGCACGTGGCGTTCTACGCCGGTGCAACGCTCATTAATGAGCGGCAGCCAAACGCATCACGTCATTAGTTAGGTCTGCTCGCACCAATGAGTCTGCCGGGACATCCGATCGCACAATGGTGCCAGCGGAAATTATAGAGCGGTCACCGATCGTCACCCCTTTCATAATGATGGCGCCCATGCCGATCCAGACGTCGTCGCCAATGGTCACCGGAGCCGAGCGGATGCCGGGATCGGATCGCGGGTGCCCTGTGCGCCAGATTGCCTCCGTTTGGGAAAACCGCTTTTTCGCGTCCATCGGGTGTGAGTTTGTGTCGTGGATCGCAACATTTGACGAAACTAGAACTCGGTTGCCGATCTTGATGCCTTTCGGATCAGACGACCAAACTGTGGAGCCGGCTCCAAGATAGAACCAGTCGCCGATTTCAATCCGGCCCTCATGAGCGAACACTTGCAGATGCCCGTCCAAGCGACCGTCCGCGCCGATCGACACCCGTGACCGGTCACCATGGATGTTGAAGATTTCAGCCCCTGTGCCGAATGTCGTCCGACGCCCGATGATGGCACTCTCCCTCGCTGCGCCCGTGGCGATCCATGACCACAAGCGGCGGCGAAGGGCGAGAATGATTGAGAAGACGCGCATTCGCGGATATCTGCCATACTCGACCGTCGCGGTCTATAAGACGGTCACGCTCCAAAGAATCCCGAGCGGGAAAGCGCCCGCAAATCATCATGGGCATAGTTCGCGTATCGCGCGCCGCCGGCGGCATTGATGTGCAGATCGTCGCTCATATACAGCGCTCCGGTGAAATATCCGATGCCACTCTCGCCACCGATGTCGATGCAGGGATATCCCGTCAGCTTCGCCACGTCGCGCACCGCCTTCTGAAACTGGTCGAGCGTGTTGCCCTGTCCATTCGTGCGCATGATCCGATGCGTAGCATGTCCGGAACCGCCCGAGTACGGGGTGATGAAGACGATCTTGGCGGACGGTGCCCGTGCGCGAATGGCGGTGACGGCAGCGAATAGCGCTCCATAGAACGTCGCCGTGGTCGTGTCGTTCAAGGCGCCGAGCGGCACTTCCGCCGCGCCGAAGTCGTTGATGCCGGCCTCAAGAGTGACGATCTCAGCGTCGACAGGGATGACCGCAATCTGGTCGTAGATCAGCAGCGAGCCGTAGTGTCCGCTGCTGGTTGCGCCGAGGGAGCCGCCGCTGACACCAAGATTAGTCTCCACCATGCCCGTTTGGTTCGCCAATGGATCGGTGTAAAAGTTCTGGGCGGTGATGCTGCTGCCGAGCGCCGTCCACCTCTTGCCATCCAATGCGGCGCTGCCGTCATCGTAGGCGCCGATGTTGGCCGGGTCGGACAGCAGGCCCAGATATAGCCCGGTGTTGGCGGCGACCGTGACCCCGGCGCTTTTCGTCCAGAACGCCGATGAAAAATCGGTTGGTGCGTTGAGCGAGTTCGCGCCGCCGTTGATTCTCAAGTCACTCTGTTGCAGGAACAGGCCAGACACGCCATCGCCGACATAGGGATGACCGCCCGCCGCCGGATATATCCGATGCTGGAAATTTGTGGTGTTGCTCGCGCTTGCCACACCGGTGACGGTACATTCGAACCAGCCGTTGCCCTTTGCCGCGATGGTCGCTCCGGTGCCTGAACAAGTGCCATTCACCAGGTCGAACGTGCAGTTGAAGATCGCAGCGGTATTGGAGAACAGATTGAGCCGGATTCGTTCCGCCTTCTTGGCGAGCACCTTCCAGATGAAGGTGTCTCCCAAAACGAACGTCTTGCCTTGATATATGGACGGCGATGCCGATCCATTCGGTTCGATAATCTTGTCAGCCGTAACACTGCCGCTGACGAGCACGTCAAGACGGTCGAAAAGCATAGACAGGGCGGGCAAAGCCGGCTCATGCGGGCTGCTCGTGGTGGTAACCGTCACGCTCTGCTTCGTGAAGGCGGAGTTGGCAGGATCACTGCTAGGAAACAGATTGGCCGTCAGACCCTGCTTGCGTAGCACAACACTGCGGACGTACATGCCGCTCGCACCGTCGGCAGCATAGGGAAGTACGCCGGCGGCAGACATGCGGGCCTGCACATTGCTCGTGAGGCTTGCCGCGACAAGAACGACGGCCTTGCACTCGTACCAGCCGCCGCCGAGATCGGTGATGGAGGCGCTGACGAGGTTAGCACCGAAGGTGCTTACGACGATCCCTTGTTCAAGATCGAAGTTGGCTGTGTAGGCCGCTCCAGCACCAGACTGAATAAGCTGCAGGTGGCTTCGCTCTCCAGCCTTTGCAATGACAACGTGCTCGATCGTGTCCCCTGACACAAAAGAATAGGATCGGTAGACGGATGGGTTTGCCGACCCGGCGGCCTCGACGAGCCGGGTGGTGGGCACGCTTAGCCCTTCAAGCATCATCAAACTATCGACGTTCGAAACCATTGAGGACGTTGCCGCCCTGACGCCGGTATCCGTCGCCGCGGGCCCAGCCGTCACGCTGTGCAGCCCAAGCACGCCGGTCGAAACTTCGCTCCAGAAGTACTCACCAACCTCGACATTCCTGCCCAAAACCGCCGCCGCCGCCGCACCGGCCAATCCCGCCGACGCCGCGAAGCTGAAGGCCGGCGCCATCGTGTAAAAGCCCGGCGCGGTGATCAGGATTTGCGTCAGCGCGCCGCCGGCGACGACGAAGCGGCCAGCCGCGCCCGAGCCGGCGCCGCCGGCAAACGCCAGGTCGAAGGTGCCATCGGTGCCGCCGGCGCCAGCCGTGATCGCGCCATGGCCGACGACGCCAAGGCCGATCGCCGCCGCTATGGTCGGAAAGATGCCCTTGCCAAACAGAGATGCGTCGCGCGCGGCCTGGGCGCCGGCCAGATTGGCCGCGGTGGTGACGACATCGGCGGCGGTTAGTCCGGCATTGGCGGCGGAAGTGGACGCGCTGGCGGCGGCCTGGCCGGCACTGGCAGCGCTGGCATCCTTCAGCGCCTGGGTTGCGTCGCGCAGCGCTTCCACCGCATCGACCACGGCCGAAATGTCGGGCGGCACGAAAGGCGCAATGGTGATGGCATCGCTGCCGACCACCGGCGCGTCGGCGCTGAATTCAAACACCCGGCCGGCATTGACCGACCCGATTTGGGCATGAACCGTCGTTCCCTTCTGCAAGGTGCGGGCGGTGCGGGCGTCGGCGGCGCGGAACCATTCGCCTTCGCTCACCGTGTAGATGCCGTTCTGCGTCGGGTCGGCCTGGTCCTTGACCAGCACGCGGTCGCCGACCTCGCACGGCACGCCGTCGATGGACTGCAGGCCATGAAGCAGGATGTTGGCCGCGGTCGCCAGGCGCACGGGTTCGCGTTCGCCGGTCAGCAGTCGAACGGCGGCAGTTGCGGGTCGGGCCATCAGGCTTGCTCCATGAAAAAGCCCCGCAAAAGCGAGGCTTGAAAGGGCTATGATTTCAGCGGGCGGGGGGCTGCTGCGGTGCAGAACCTTTGATGGCGGAGCGAGGCGCCCCCCTCTGTCCTGC
>SAQR01000117.1 GCA_004020365.1 Mesorhizobium sp. | reverse complement strand
ATCTCCCCCCTCGTGGGGGAGATGTCCGGCAGGACAGAGGGGGGCGCCAAGGATCACTACTGACGAGATGATCCCTGCAGCAACCCGTCCAAAGGCTAAACTCTTCTCTCCACCATCATCTTCTTGATCTCGGCGATCGCCTTGGCCGGGTTGAGCCCCTTGGGGCAGGTCTGGGCGCAGTTCATGATGGTGTGGCAGCGATAGAGCCGGAACGGGTCTTCGAGATTGTCGAGCCGTTCGCCCTTGGCCTCGTCCCGGGAATCGATCAGCCAGCGGTAGGCCTGCAGCAGCGTCGCCGGACCGAGATAGCGGTCGCCGTTCCACCAGTAGCTTGGGCATGAGGTCGAGCAGCAGGCGCACAGGATGCATTCATAGAGCCCGTCGAGCTTTTCGCGGTCCTCATGGCTCTGCAGCCATTCCTTGGCCGGCTCGGGCGACACCGTCTTCAGCCACGGCTCGATCGAGGCGTGCTGGGCGTAGAAATTGGTGAGGTCGGGCACCAGGTCCTTGACCACCGGCATATGCGGCAGCGGGTAGACCTTGATCGCGCCGGAAATGTCGTCACAGCCCTTGGTGCAGGCGAGCGTGTTGGAACCGTCGATATTCATGGCGCAGGAGCCGCAAATGCCCTCGCGGCAGGAGCGGCGCAGCGTCAGCGTCGGGTCGATCTTGTTCTTGATCCAGAGCAGCGCGTCGAGCACCATCGGCCCGCAATCGTCCATGTCGACGAAATAGGTGTCCATGCGCGGGTTCTCGTCATCGTCCGGCGACCAGCGGTAGATGCGGTACTCCCGCAGATTGGTCGCACCCTCCGGCTTCGGCCAGGTTTTCCCGGGCTTGATCTTCGAGTTTTTCGGAAGGGTGAGTTCGACCATTATCTCAGGTCCTTTCGGATGACGAGCTTCAGCCCGGACCAGATATCGTTCACGGCAGCGATCTTCACGTCGACAAGATCGAGCTTCAGCGCCTCGGCGCGGATGACGTCCTCGGTGATGTCGGTCGGCACTTTCGACGCCTTCTTCGGCCAGGAGACCCAGACCATGCCGTCGCGCTTGACGGCCATCTCGACATCGCTCAGGCGATCCTCGATCTCGGCGCGCCGCCGGGTGAAGGCATGGACGGCATCATATTTGTGGCGAATACCCGAGATCGCAGACCATTCGGCCAGCCGGTCGAGCTGGGCAAAATTGACGGCATCGGCGAGATCATCCAGTTCCGCCGGCAGCGCGATGAAGGCCGCCGTCATGCCGTCCTTGAAGCCAAGCTTAGCCGGCAGGGGCGTGCCGGAATATCCCGCTGTCGTCGACGCCACCCTATTTCTCCGCGTGAACATAGAGGGAATTTACGAATCCCGTGCAACTGCCGTATACGCGCACTTCCACGGCTTTCCCTATAATTTGCTTTCTCGCGGCACGGGCTGGCAAATTCCGGTCTCCTACCACGCACCTAACTGGCCCATTGCCTTTCTCGAACCAAAACCTGTTTGACGACTGCGCGCTGGAAGCGTCCTTCCAAACCGGAATATCGTCCACTGCCTTTGAGTGCTTGTAGACGTCACTATAGATATAGACGGCATCGGCCGACGTCGCGCACCCGCTGACGGCAATGGAAAGTATCAAGATCGCCAGCGGTTTCATCTCAATACACCCTGGCCTTGGGCGCGATCTTGGCCAGGTTGATGCCGCCGTCGGCTTCCCTAAGCAGCGGCTCGGTGTGCACCGGCCGATAGCTGAGCGACACCTCGCCGGCCTCACTGAGCCGGGCCAGCGTGTGCTTGCGCCAGTTGGCATCGTCGCGCGCCGAAAAATCTTCCCGCGCATGTGCGCCACGGCTCTCCTTGCGCGCCTCGGCGGCGTAGACCGTGGTGATGGCGTTGGCCATCAGGTTTTCCAGCTCCAGCGTCTCGACCAGGTCGGAATTCCAGATCATCGAGCGGTCGAACACTTTTACGTCCTTGAGCTCGCCCCAGATCTGCGAAATGCGCTTGCAGCCGCTTTGCAGCGATTCCTGCGTGCGGAACACTGCCGCATCGTCCTGCATCGCCTTCTGCATCTTTTCGCGCAAAACCGCTGTCGGCGTCGAGCCATTGGCGTGGCGCAGCCGGTCGAAGCGGTCGATGATCTTATCGACCGAAGCTTCGTTGGGCGACGGGATCGCCGCGTTGCGGTCGATCACCTGGCCGGCCCGGATCGCCGCCGCGCGGCCGAACACCACCAGATCGATCAGCGAGTTGGAGCCCAGCCGGTTGGCGCCGTGGACGGAGGCGCAGCCGGCTTCGCCGACCGCCATCAGCCCGGGCGACACCTGGTCCGGGTTCAAGGCGGTGGGGTTGAGCACCTCGCCCCAGTAGTTGGTCGGCACGCCGCCCATATTGTAGTGGACCGTCGGCAGCACCGGGATCGGCTCCTTGGTCAGGTCGACGCCGGCAAAGATTTTTGCCGACTCCGAAATCCCTGGAAGTCGCTCGTGCAAAACGGCCGGGTCGAGGTGATCGAGGTGGAGAAAAATATGGTCCTTGTTCTTGCCGACGCCGCGTCCCTCGCGGATCTCCAGCGTCATGCAGCGCGAGACCACGTCGCGCGAGGCAAGGTCCTTGGCCGACGGTGCGTAGCGCTCCATGAAGCGCTCGCCCTCTGAATTGACGAGATAGCCGCCCTCGCCGCGCGCGCCCTCGGTGATCAGGCAGCCGGCGCCGTAGATGCCGGTCGGGTGGAACTGCACGAATTCCATGTCCTGCAGCGGCAGCCCGGCCCGCGCCGCCATGCCGCCGCCGTCGCCGGTGCAGGTGTGCGCCGAAGTCGCCGAGAAATAGGCGCGGCCATAGCCGCCGGTCGCCAGCACCACCATTTTTGCCGAGAAACGGTGGATGGTGCCGTCGTCGAGGTTCCAGGCGACGACGCCGGTGCAGGTGCCGTCCGGCTCCATGATCAGGTCGAGCGCGAAATACTCGATAAAAAACTGCGCGTTGTTCTTCAGCGACTGGCCGTAGAGCGTGTGCAGGATGGCGTGGCCGGTGCGGTCGGCGGCCGCACAGGTGCGCTGCACCGGCGGGCCGTCGCCGAAATTCATCATATGGCCGCCGAACGGCCGCTGGTAGATCTTGCCCTCTTCGGTGCGCGAGAACGGGACGCCGTAATGCTCGAGCTCGTAGACGGCGGCGGGTGCTTCGCGCGCCAGATATTCCATGGCGTCGACGTCGCCGAGCCAGTCCGATCCTTTCACGGTGTCGTACATGTGCCACTGCCAGGAATCGGGGCCCATATTGGACAGCGAGGCGGCGATGCCGCCCTGAGCGGCGACAGTGTGCGACCGCGTCGGGAAAACCTTGGTGATGCAGGCGGTGCGCAGGCCCTGTTCGGCCATGCCGAGCGTGGCGCGCAGGCCGGCGCCGCCGGCGCCGACCACAACCACGTCGAACTTGTGGTCGACATAGCTGTAGGCGGACGCCGTGTTGGCGTTGTTTGCGTCCTTGGCCAAAACTTCAGCCTCCAAATGCCAGTTTGAGCAGAGCGAAGATCGAGGCGACGCCGACCACTATGGGAAAGAATGTGTTGAGCGCGAGCAGCGCCAGCCTCATGCCCTCGCCATGCACATAATCCTCGATGATCGCCTGCATGCCGAGCCGCATATGGTAGAGCCCGGACAACAGCACCAGGGCGAGGACCAGTGCCACGAACGGGTTGGCAAGTGCGGCGCGCACTTGCGCATAGCCGGCGCCGTTCAGCGCGATCAGAAAGCCGACGAAGAACAGGATCAGCGGAATGTTGGCGATCGCCGTCAGGCGCTGGCGCCAGAAATGCTCCGTGCCCTCGCGGGCGGAGCCGAGGCCGCGGACCTTGGCCAGCGGCGTGCGCATGTCGCTGTTGTGGTGGCTCACGATCAGGCTCCCCGCGCCATGTAGCCGGCGATCCAGATCAGCAGCGTCAGCACGATCGAGCCGGCCAGCGTCGCCCAGGCGACCCTGGAGGCAGTGCCCTTTTCAAGGCCTGCCCCGGTGTCCCAGATCAGATGGCGCACGCCGCCCAGCATGTGGTGCATCAGCGCCCAGGTGTAGAACAACAGCACCAGCCGCCCCAGCCACGAGCCGAAGGCCCAATTGACGGCATCGAAGGTGGCTTGCGAGCTCGCCGCCGCCATCAGCCACAGCGCGACCAGCAGCGTGCCGAAATAGAGCGCGCCACCGGTGATGCGATGGATGATCGACATCGTCATCGTGATCGGCGGTCGATAGACGGTCAGATGCGGCGAAAGCGGCCGTTCACGTCTGGCAAATTCGCGGGTGGCTGGTGATTTGCTCATGGCTCCCCCAGTTCGGCGTCTCTGGAGCCCCAGGTGGAAATGCGGCGTTACCGCTTCCGGGTGCGACTTCGGACAGCCCGGTTTCTAATGCTCTTTTTGCACCGCGTCAAAGCCGGAAAATCGTTTCGAAAACGTAATTTAGTCTGACAAAAGGCAGGTGATTCGCTTCAATCGATTAGGGCAGGAGCTCAAAGCCGGCGCAATGTTCGCTGCAGTGCGGTATGTGGTTTCGGACCGACGGCTTGGGCATGTCGAGATTCAGGTCAGGCCGTGGCGCAAACAGTGGTTCCGAGAACCGGAACGGAGCGTAGTTTTGGGTACGTGTTACCGGAAGCGCAGGAACCCACTGTTTGCTGACCGGCCTCACCTGAATATCGCCCCTAGCGGGTGCAGGTCAGCGGCGTGGCGCCGCCCTTCATCACCAGCGCGTCGCGCCCGTCGATCACGATTGCGTCATGCGCCGCGCCGAAGCGGCTGTTTTGATTGGCTGGCGAGGCCGGCAGGTCCTCGCTGGCGCCGTCCGGGCCAAGCACCCGCACCGAAGTGCCGAGGTTTTCGATGGTGATCCTGGCACCATCGGCGCAACTGTAGGTTGCAGTACGCGGCTGCGGAGAATCGGTCGCGGCGGCTGGCGCATTGGTTTGCGACACGCAGGCAATTGTGGTCAGCAATGGACAAAGGGCCAGCGTCACCCGAAACGTCCGGCCTAACGCCATGTGCTGTCTCCCTGCGCGTCAATCCAGCCGCGACGCTTTGCCAAGATCACCGATGTCGCGCTCGGCGCCGGCCGCGATGGTGGTGGCAAGCATGGCCGAAAGATGGCCGCGCATATTAACCATATTTGCCGAGACCTGGCGGCCAACAGGGCTGACCTCTTAACAAAGGTTAAGAAATAGTTAATTTATGATTCGAGCAAGACACGGGCCTCTGACAAATGGGGATGCCATGCGTTCGAATTCAGGCAGATCGCGCCTTCCGGCGCCCGTCTCGATGGCCATCGTCCTGGTGGCGGTGGCCATTGGCTTCGCAGCACCGGCACGCGCCGGGACACGCGACCGCGTCTATGCCGATTCCTTCGGCAATCTGGTCATCGAGAGCGCCGCCGGGTACAAGCGCATCCTCGTTGGCGAGGGCAAATTGGCCAAGAAATTGTCGAGTTACGTCGGCGCCGGCCAGCCCAAAATCGTCTATCAAGACGAACCGGACGATGTCAGCAGCCGCGACTGCTACAGGCCGCCGGTTTTCGTGAAGGGCCGCAGCTATATGTACGGGCTTTCCGACGGCGAGATGCCGGAGCTTAGCCCCTGCCGCTGATCTTCGGCCCGGCATTGGCGACAGCCGGCTGCCGGGCGGCGATTGATCCTATCGAGATCCGCACGCAATTGCGTCCGCTGCCCTTCGCTTGATAGAGCGCTTCGTCGGCGCGCCGCAGCAGGTCGGAAAAATTCTCAGTCGGGTGGAGCTCGGCAACGCCAAAGCTGGCGGTGCAACGATGGTTCGCCGGCAGACAGTCGATCGGCAACGCCCCGAAAGCGCTGCGCGTGCCTTCGGCGAACAGCCGCGCGGCGGCGAGGTTTGTTCCCGGCAGGATGATGGCGAATTCCTCACCACCGATGCGGCCGGCGACGTGATGCTCGGCAGCCGCGTCCCGCAGGAAGCCGGCAAAGGCCTCGATGACCCGGTCGCCGGATGCGTGGCCGAAACTGTCGTTGATGCTCTTGAAATGGTCGAGGTCGGCGATGACCAGCGCGACCGGTATACCCCTGCGCACGGCGTCACGCATCGCAAGCTCGGCATGACGCTCGAAGCCGCCTCGGTTGAGCAGCCGAGATAGCGTGTCCGTCTCCGACTTCGACGTCGCTTCGGCGAGCACGTCGCGGACCAGAATGATCAGAATGAGAAGCGCGATCGTCATACCAAAGACCGTGCCAAGCGATTGCGACACCAGAGCGTAATTGCTCTGCAGATAGGCCTGCGGATTGGCTCCCCAGCCGCCCAATGCATGGGCGATGAACGGCTTGCTGACGAATTGCAGGGCGCTGGCCGCCAGAACGGCCATCAGCGCATTGTCGAGCCAGTCGCGTCTTTGCCTCGACGACCAGACGATGCCGACGCCGACGAACTGCATGGCGGCATAGGGAAGCTGGTAGGCCATCATGCGGGCAATCGACTGGCGCGGCAGATCCTGCACGAGATAGACAGCCACGGTGGCCGCCAACAGGAAGACGAGCATCGGCACCCACGGCGGCGCCACGCCGTATTTATGGGCAAGCCCGCCATTGAAGACGATGGTGGCGCCCAGGAAAACGGCGAAGCCCGCGACGACTGCGGGTCGCGCATTGTCGAAGACCGGAATGCTGAACTCGATGGCGAAATAGGCCATCCCGAGCAGATAACCGAAGACCAGACAGCGCGCCGGCGCGCGCGCCGCATCGTTGAACGAAATGGTCATGAAGGCAGCCGCCAGCAAACCGGCGACGAGCAGGTTGATTGCAAGGATGAACTCTGCGCCGCCGCCCATGTGGTCTTTCGCACTCCCCTGCGACAGCAAATCACGAACGGCCGAAAAAGACGTTAACGCGAGCCCGGGCGCGGATGCGATCAGCCAGCTTTGAGCGGTTCCACAACGAGCACCGTTTTCGACCGTTCATAGGCCGACCGTTCATGGGACAGCCGCACGCTGTCGCGGCCGTTCCGTTGGCTTTCTAAAGCGCCTCGTCGGCGCGGCGCATCAGCGGCTCCAGCCGCCGGTGCGGGCCGTCACGCCGAAGCTCGCGGTTACGCTTGTACCGTGCGGACGCCCGTCGACGCTGCCAATGCTTCCGAAGCAGCCAAACACGTCGGAGCCCTCGCGGTCGAATCACCGTCCGTTTTTGCTTTTTTCGGTCAATCAATTGCCCAATTGCCGCGCGCGGTTCTTTTGCGACTGCCAAACCCATAGCCGATCATCAAGAGCAAAACCGTCGCCGCGGTGAAAATGCCAAGTCTCGTCCTTGCCGTTGAAAATCCCGCAAGTCTGCCGCGTGCCTCGGCCGTGAAGGACCCATGGGTCTTGTGGAGCCCTTTGACCGGGTGGAAAAGATTGTCATCGCGTGCAGATGATGCCTTGGTACGCCGGACCTGGCCCTTGTAAGCCGCACTAGCCAGATAGCGGTCCAGCAAGCCTGGGGCAAACATGTTTCCGATGATGGCAAAAAGTGTGCTGAAACCCAACCAGTATTCGCGGGCGGGATCGCGCGCCGCGCGGATGACATTCTCGGCCACGATTTCCGGCTGAAAAACGGGGGCCATAGGGCGAGGTTCACGGCCCGTATGCGTGCGCGCCCAATCGAATTGGGGTGTATCGACCGCTGGCAATTCGACTATCGTGACCCGTATATCGCTGTGATCATGAATGAGTTCGGTGCGAAGAGATTCGCTGAAGCCGCGAAGTGCATGCTTGGCGCCGCAATACGCGGCCTGCAACGGAATGCCGCGATAGGCTAGCGCGGATCCGATTTGCAGGATCGTACCGCGGTTGCGCGGTTTCATGTGCCGCAGCGCCGCCATCGTCCCATAGACGGAACCGAGATAGGTCACCTCAGTTACGCGGCGGAATTCTGCGGGACTTATTTCCTCCACAGGTGAGAAAACAGTCGCCATCGCATTGTTGATCCAAATCTCGATCGGCCCCAGAGTTGACTCGATCTCGTCGGCTGCCGCAACTACTTTGGCCGCGTCGGAAACATCGGCGGCTATGGCGAGTGCCTCGCCGCCCTTGCCTTCGATTTCCGCCTTCAACTGGCTGAGAGCAGGTTTGTCGCGCGCGATCAGAGCGACCTTCGCGCCCTCTCGTGCGAGGCGCAGCGCAACAGCGCGTCCGACACCGGCAGAAGCGCCGGTGACCACCGCTGTCTTTCCGCGAAATTCAATCTGACGGCGCCAAGTTGGTATTGGCAAGGCTAAACCGCCGGGCCTTCGAGCCCGCTTCTCTCGTGCGAATTCCACAGGTACCAGCCGAGGACGGTACCGAAGAAGAATGTGTGGGCAATGAACTGC
>SAQR01000116.1 GCA_004020365.1 Mesorhizobium sp. | reverse complement strand
GCCCACGCTCTCGACCAGGCAGGCGCCGTCGGCATCGGCCAGAGCTCGTGGGGACCTACAGGGTTTGCCTTTGCCCCATCGCAAGACGCTGCAGCCAGCTTCGTCAGCGCGGTTCAGCAGGCAGTTGAAGACGGCATCGAGGTCAGGATCGTCAAGGGCAGGAATTCAGGCGCGAAGATCAGTTCGACCAAACTTGATCTCGTCGGCAGCTGACGGCTGGGCAATACGATCAGGTTCAAGAAGAAAGGCGAAAAAATGGCCCGCAAACATATCCTGCACATGCTGACGCCGTTGAAGCATATGAGCCCTTTCGACGTGAACATGGCGCTCGATGCAGGCTTCGACGCCGTCGTCCCCTATGTCGATGTAAGCCTGGGAGAAGTGACAGGCCTCGTGCAGGACGCGATCTTCTCGCGCCCGCCCGATGCGGGCGTCGATACCGGCATTTTTATCGCCGGCAAGGACGCCTCGCTGGCGCTCGACATGTTCGACGCAGCGCGAAAAGCGATGGTGCCGCCTTTCCAGGTTTCGGTATTCGCCGATCCGGCCGGCTCGTTCACCACGGCGGCGGCGATGGTGGCCAAGGTCGAAAAAGCGCTGGAGAAGAAGTTCGAGCGCGGGCTGAAAGACACCAGGATCGCTATCTTCGGCGCCACCGGCGTCGTCGGCTTCTGCACCGCCGTGATCGCCGCCAGGGAAGGCGCGGCGGTGACGCTTGTCGGTCATGACGGCATCGCAAGGGTCGAGCAGATCGCGGCCGAGATCAAAAGCCGATTCAACATCGCCGTCGATGCGGCAGACGGATCGAGCGACGCCCGCAAGACCAAGCTGGTCGAGGCGAGCGAGGTGATCCTGGCGTGCGCCAAGGCCGGCGTCCAGGTGGTCTCGAAAGCCCAGTTGAAAGGCGACGGCCTGCTCATTGCCGCCGACGTCAATGCGGTTCCGCCGGCCGGCATCGAAGGCGTGGCCGTCAATGCCAATGGCGATCCGCTCGAAGCGGCAAAAGCTGTCGGCATTGGTCCGCTCGCCATCGGCAACGTAAAATACAAGGTCGAGTTCGGCCTCTTCAAAAGAATGATCGAAGCCGAAAAAACCATAACGCTCGATTTCCAGGAAGCATTTGCCCTTGCACGCGAGACTGCCAAATAACGCCGGATCTCTGCTGATCGCGGCGATTTCAGGCCGGGCGCTGGCTGCCGCTGCGCGCCGCGCGGGCTATCGTCCGCTGGTCGCCGATTTCTTTTGCGACACCGACACGGTGGCGCTTGCCGAGCGCGCGACGATGCTGCCGGGCGACCTGCAAGGCGGCATCGACGGGGCGCGCATCATCGAGACGCTTCGGCAGCTGGCAGGAGACGACCAGCCGGTCGCCATTGTCCTGGGCTCGGGCTTCGAGCGGATGACGGAGACCGTCGACGAGATCGCGCGCCATTTTCCGCTCGCCGGCAACAGCGGCGCCGCGATCCGCAGGATCAAGGACCCGCAATTGCTGGCCGCCGATTGCGCCGAACTCGGCATCCCGCATCCGGAATTCCGATGGGAGCCGCCACCCGATCCGGAGAACTGGGTGGTCAAGACCGCAGGCGGCGCCGGCGGCGCGCATATCAGACGGGCCGCCGGAGAAACCCCGGTATTGAGGAGTGAGGCTCCTGGCGGCCGCTATTTCCAGCGTTTCGTCGCCGGCCGCAGCATCTCGGCCCTGTTCGTCGGCGACGGCCAAAGCGCTGACATCGTCGGCTTCAGCCAACAATGGGCGTCGCCCGCCCCGGCAGCGCCCTATCGCTATGGCGGCGCCGTACGGTTGCGGCGCTTCGATCGCAGACAGGCGGCGATGATCCGCGGCTGGCTTTCAGGTCTGGCGCGCCGCGCCGGCCTGGTTGGATTGTGCAGCGCCGATCTCATTCGCGGACCGGATGGCTACAAGCTCATCGAGATCAATCCGAGGCCCGGCGCCACGCTCGACATTTTCGATGATGCCGGCGCGCCACTGATCGAAGCGCATCTACGCGCCGCTTCAGGCAAGGCCTACCGTCTGCCGCGCTTCGTCGATTCGATGGCGTCAATGGTGACCTACGCGGCGGCGCCGATCGCCCGGTTTCCATCGATTTCCTGGCCTGAATGGACTGCCGACCATCAGTCGCCCGGCACCCGTCTGACCGCCGGCGATCCGGTCTGCACCATCTTCGCGCGCGGTCCGAGCGCCGATCTGACCAGGCGGCTGATCAAGGGACAAGCCAGCCGATTGCAACACCAATGGGAAGGAGACCGGACATGAAAGACGGTTCGGCATTCCTCAACGACAATGCGCAACGCATCATAGACGGCATGGTCGGCGACGCCGAACGCCTGCGTATCGCCGTTTCCAGGGGACCATTGGGCGAGTGCCTGATCGATGCCGGCGCCAAGGCCGCTGGCGGCGTCGAGGCCGGGCTGCGCATGGCGGAAGCCGCGATGGGCGGCCTCGGCAGCATTTCGGTGTGCATGGACCGCGGCTCGCCAAAATGGCCATTCACCATCGAAGTGCGGTCGTCGCAGCCGGTGCTTGCCTGCCTGGGCAGCCAGTATGCGGGCTGGAACCTGTCGAGCCAGGGCTATTTCGCCATGGGATCGGGACCGGCGCGGGCGCTCGCCCGCGTCGAACCGCTGTTCGAAACACTCTCCTATCGCGATACCGCGTCATCTGCCGTGCTGATCCTGGAGACGGCCGAACCGCCGCCCCAGGCGATCGTCGAGAAGGTCGGCAGGGCAACCGGATTGCCAACCGAAAAGCTCACCTTCCTCTATGCGCCGACACAAAGCCTGGCGGGCGGCGTGCAGATCGTCGCGCGCGCGCTCGAGGTTGCGCTGCACAAGACCAACGATCTCAAATTTCCGCTGGAGAACGTTGTCGATGGCATCGGCACGGCGCCTATCCCCGCCCCCCATCCGGATTTCCTGACCGCCATGGGCAGAACCAACGACGCCATCATCTATGGCGGCAGCGTCCAGCTGTTCGTAAAGGGCTCGGCGAAAGACGCCAGCGAGCTCGCCGAGCGATTGCCGAGCCAAGCCTCCCGGGACCACGGCCACCCCTTTGCCGAGGTCTTCAAGCGGTTCAAGGGTGATTTCTATGCTATCGATCCGCTGCTGTTCAGCCCGGCCGAAGTGATCGTCACGGCGATCGAGACCGGCGATACGTTTCGCGCCGGCGAGCGTGATCTGCAGATGCTTGAACGGACCCTCGGTTAGACCATGGCACTGCAATGGATTCTTCTGTCGTCGGCCTGCCAGGCCGCCCGCTCGCGCCTCCGATACACCGGTATCCGAGGCACGACATGATCCCTCGCATCCTGATCGTCAGCGACGTCTCGGACGCCCGCTCCAACGGCCTGGCGGCAAGGCTGGAGCGGCGCGGCGCCGTGGTCGCAACCGTGCCGCTGGCGGCGATCGCGTTCGACACCGGCAGCCCGAGCGGACTGTCGATCCCCGGCTTCGACGGCGCGCTGCCCGACGCCGTGCTGGTCCGTTCGATCGCCGCCGGATCGTTCGAAGCGGTCACCCGGCGTCTCGGCGTGCTGCACGCATTCGGCAAGCTTTGCATTCCGGTGTGGAATTCCGCACAGGCGATAGAGCGCTGCGTCGACAAGTCGATGACGACCTTCCTGCTGAAGAATGCCGGCCTGCCGACGCCGCCGACAACAGCGGTCGAGGGTCTTGCCATGGCCGAAGCGGTCGCCAGACGCGAACTGCCGTTCACGCCGCTGGTGCTAAAGCCGCTTTTCGGCGCCCAGGGCCGCGGCATCAGGCTGATCGAAACACTGTCTGACCTCCCGGCCGAAGAAGAGGTGGACGGCGTCTACTATCTCCAGCACTACGTGCCGCGTCCCGGCCCTCCTTTCCGCGATTTTCGCGTTTTCGTCTGCGCTGGCGAAGTTTTGGCGATGATGAGCCGCCGTGGCGACGACTGGATCACCAACGTCAATCGCGGAGCGGTGCCAGAGCTGGTTTCGGGGCAGCTTTCCGGGCATGGCGAAACCGAACTGGCGGCGCTTGCAAAAGCCGCAGCCGCCGCCATCGGCGCGGATTTCGCCGGCGTCGATATCGTGCCGGCGGCCGACGGCAAGCTGTTGGTGCTGGAGGTCAACAGCATGCCCGCCTGGTCCGGGCTGCAATCGGTCGTCGCGGTCAACATCGCCGATGCGATTGCCGACGCCCTGCTGAAATTCCTGGCTGATCGCGGCGAGGCGGCGGCGGCGCGACCCTACCGCCTCACCGCGCCGGCGAATTCGTGACCGACGCCATGGCGGTTTCGCGAGAACGCCTCCGGGCTGCCTACAAGGACGCCTGCCGGATGGAGATCGAGGCGCTGAAACCGGGCAACGTCCATCTGTTCGCCGACGGGCACGGCATGTCCGCTGCCCAGTTCATGACCAGCGCCGAGGTCTCGTCCGAACCGCTGACCGATCCGCGCCTGCCGGTCGGACGGCGCATGCTGGAAGCGGTCCGCGCGACACGCCTGGCGGTCGCGACCAACACCAATCTCGGTATCATCCTTCTGGCAGGGCCTCTTCTGTGCGCCGCTGAAATGGCGGGCGCCCAATTGCACGACAATCGACTGCGCGACAATCTCGACGCGGTGCTGCGCGCGATGAGCATGGACGATACCAGGGCGGTGTTCGAGGCGATCGTCACTGCGGCGCCGGGCGGCCTCGGAGAGGCGGCGAACGATGTGCGGCAGGAGCCAAAAGTTCATCTGCTCGACGCCATGCGGGAGGCGGCCGACCGCGACATGATCGCCCGCCAGTATGTTTCTGGTTTCGACGACGTGTTCGGCGTCGGGCTTGCGGCTCTGGAAGCCGCCCTGTCACGCGGCGAAGGCGGCATGTGGCCGACGGTGTTCGCCTATATGGCGTTTCTCGCCGGCTTCCCCGATAGTCATGTGGTGCGCAACCATGGCGCTGAAGTCGCAAATCAGGCGCGGCAAGAAGCCCTTGCCGTTGAGGCGGCGCTGCATGCCAGCGACGACGAGACGTCGCGCATTCGCCTGCTCATGGAGCTCGACCGCCGGCTGAAGGCGAACAACGTCAATCCCGGCACCTCGGCCGACCTGACCGTGGCTACTCTTTTAGTCCACACCCTCGGCGTTCAGCTTGCATAATCGCAACGTTGGTGGTTGACTTTCAGGAGCGGAAGCTGGGCTTCCGCGGCTATCCAGCCAACCGGTCCGGATGTCCGGGCGCTGCCAACAAGGATAGCTGTCCATCGAGCGCTCGCTCGGTTTGCGGCGTCTTTGGACACCATAACTGTGTCTTGGAGGAAAATTGGCATGGCAAAGATCTCGAAAGTAATGGTCGGTGAATCGCTGGTAGGAGACGGCAACGAAGTGGCGCATGTCGACCTGCTCATCGGCCCAAGGGGGAGCGCAGTCGAAACAGCATTTTGCAACGCGCTGACCAACAACAAGGACGGCTTCACCTCCCTTTTGGCGGTGATCGCGCCCAATCTTCAGTGCAAGCCCAACACCGTGATGTTCAACAAGGTCACGATCAAGGGCGCCAAGCAGGCGGTGCAGATGTTCGGCCCGGCCCAGCATGCGGTCGCCAAGGCCGTGCAGGATGCCGTCGCCGAGGACATCATCCCCGCCAACGAGGCGGACGATCTGTTCATCTGCGTCGGCGTTTTCATCCATTGGGACGCCGCCGACGACGCCAAGATCCAAAAGTACAATTACGAAGCGACGAAGGAAGCCATCCAGCGCGCGGTCTCGGGAACGCCGACCGCCGCCGAGGCCACGGCCAAGCGGGACCAGGTGAAGCATCCGTTCGCGGCTTAGACACGAGACAGCCCCGCACAGGCAAAACCCTCCGCGGAGCCAGAGGGTCTGTTGCGTCGCCTGAAAAAGCTTCTGGGCCTTTAGAGCACCGGATAAAGCGCCTGCCCTCGGACCTGACCGGGGGGTAGGACTGGTTTTGGCAATCCGATGCTCCAGCAAAGAGATAGAGCGGCGAGACGATCGACTTGATGGCCCGCCGCTCTACAAGGCCCAGTTTCCGCGGCCGAAGTTCGAGGCCCTATCAGGTGCCCAGCGTTTGTCAGGTGGCAAGCGTTGCGAGGTGCCCCGGCGTGAGCGTGCCGTCATGCAGCGAGGTCGCAATCAGCGCCGCGGCGATACCGAGCGATGAAAGGGCGCGAATGTCAGCCTCGTTGCGCACCCCGCCGGCCGCGATGACGGAGCGGCTTCCGGCCTTCGCCTTGATCGCCTCGAGCCGCGTGAAATCGGGACCGGAGGCGGAACCGACCTTGGCCAATGTCATTACGATCACCCTTTGCGGCCAAAGCACCGGCTCGTCGAGAAATGATGCCGGACCGCGAAACCCGTCGTCAAAAAAATCCAGCGACAGGACAAGCTCCGGATGATCGCAAAAACGCCGCAACAGCGCGTCGTCCTGCTGCGATTCGGATCCCAGCACCGGGCAAAGCCAGGGTTCGGCAAGTGCTGCCGAAAGTGTTTTCTCGTCGGCGATGCCGGCGTCGACCCAAAGCTCCGGCGGCTCCGCCATCGCCTTCAGCCGGGCAAGCGCGCCACTGTTTGGCGTTCCGCCTTCGATGGCATCGAGATCGGCGATATAGAAGGTCGGAAAAGGGTAAAGCCGGCGCAGGCCCTCAGTGACCGCGACGACATCGGAAGTTTGGCTGAGCGGCGTGACGATCGGCCTGTAGCGATCGCGTTTTCCTTGCTGGGCGCGCACCACTTCGCCGCCTTTCAGGTCGAGAACCGGAATGATACGCAACGCTCTTTTTCTCGCTGACCAACTGCCCCTGACCAACTGTGATGAAAGCTTGAAGTGTGGAAAAAAGAAAGAGCATCGTTGCCGGCTTCGATATTGGCGGCGCCCATCTGAAGGTGACGCGCGCGCAAGATGGCCGCATCGTCGAGGCAGTAACGATCGCCACGCCGCTCTGGCAAGGGCTCCATACCCTGACCTCGGCGTTCAAGGAAGCGGCTCCGATTTATGCCGGCGCCGATCTCAACGTATTCACCATGACCGGCGAACTGGCGGACGTCTTTCCGTCCCGCGACGCCGGCGTCGCGGCCCTGCTGGATGAGATTTCAGCGCGGGTCCCAGGCGAAAACTTGATCTATGCCGGACCGTCCGGATTTGTCGGGGTCGAGCAGGCAGCGCGGTTGAGCGCCGATGTCGCCTCCGCCAACTGGCATGCGACAGCGTCGATGGTGGCAAAGCTCGCCGGCGATGCGCTGTTCGTCGACATGGGCTCGACCACCACCGACATTATCGCCATCAAAAATGGCGCCGTCGCCAACGACGGCTACACCGATGCCGGACGGCTGCTCAGCGGCGAACTGGTCTATACCGGCTTCACCCGGACCTTCCTGTTCGGCGTCGCCTCGTCGGCCCCCGTGCGCGGCAGGCTGACACCGCTGATGAACGAGTATTTCGCCTCGATCGCTGATGCGCACCGGATCCTCGGGGTGCTCGACGAGAAGGATGACAGGCACGCTTCCGCCGACGGCAAGGAAAAGACCGTCGATGGCTCGATCGCGCGACTGGCGCGCATGATCGGGCGCGACGCCACCGAGCTGAGCCTGCCGGAATGGCATGAAATCGCACGCTGGTTCAGCGAACAGCAATTGCGCAAGATCCACGACGCAGCGTCCCTGGTTGCCGGGTCCCTGGTTGCCGGGTCCTTGGCCCGGGATACGCCGATCGTCGGCGCCGGCACCGGCCGTTGGCAGATCAGGCGGCTGGCCGAGCGCATGCAACGCCGCTTCGTCGATTTCGCCGAGATCATCCCCGCAGATGACGCCGTTCGCGGCGAAGCCAGCAGCGTCGCACCCGCATCAGCAGTGGCGCTGTTGGCGGGATCGCAATTGTAGGCGTCGCTATATCATGGCCATCCGATCAATCGGATCGATGAGATATTCCCCCCGGCTTGAAAGATCCCAACTCGTACCAACGCAAGGTCGCAACAGGGTGGAAAGTTCGCGTTCGCCACCCGCCCGGCGCATGTCCGGTTCGCGCCCCCATGGCAGTCATTTCTGTCGTCCAGTCCATTCACCAAAAGCGGACGTGGCTACTGCAGCGACGCAGGCAGCCCTTGCGCCATGCCGGCCTATGCGGTGCCCAGATCACTCCGGCGTGGCCGCGAACGGTAAGATATTCTGATTGAGGCGGAACAGGTTGGAGGGATCGAGCCGAGTTTTCAGGTGTCTGAGCCGATCATACTTGATGGCTCCATAGGCACCCGAAGCAATGGCAGTATCGGATTGCTCGTTGACATAGTTGGCGGCTATAGACCGATCGGCCAAGCGCCCTGCTGCGAACCTGCCCCATTCGATGCAACGCTCGTCGTCTGCCGGATCGTCCCATACGGGCTCTGCAATCCAGTAATAGCCGGCCTGCCTTCCGGAATACGCGGTGTCTCCTTCCCGCACGTCCGCAACGGCGCCTCCAAGCTGCGTTATGTAGAACTCGCAATCCATGGTTGGTGCCGAGGTAATCTGCTCCAGCATGGCATCCACTATGTCACCGGTTATGTCCGACCAGAAACCACCTTTCGCGTAGTACCGGCGTGACCAGGCGGAATGAGCGTCGTTGCGACTTTGCAGGTGAAGAAACGGCATGGCGCCCATCTCTCCTTCACCGACACCTGCAAGGTCGCCGAAGGGCGAGAGCATCTGATCCGCCCGCCCGCTGTCGCCCACCCACACGGCAGTCACGCTCAAGCCTCCTCGCGTGAGTGTAAAAGCGACGGAGAATTCTCGCGGGCGTTGTCGAGCCAAATCGCCGAGGCCGGTGATTG
>SAQR01000115.1 GCA_004020365.1 Mesorhizobium sp. | reverse complement strand
CTCCCCCCAAGTGGGGGAGATGTCCGGCAGGACAGAGGGGGGCGCCGTAGAGCGCTGTCGTCTTTCGCTGGCTCTATTGCGGCCCTGTGCTGCGCATCGCCCACCCCCGCCCTCGCCCATGCCTCCAACCGCGGCCACGTCCTGCTTCTGCCCACCGGCTACTACGTCGCCGGCGGTGCGCTCGCGGTTGCCGCCAGTTTCCTTGTCCTGGCGCTGCTGCCGCCAGACTTTCCAGCCCGCTTCTGGCGGCGGCGCCTGCCGCTGTTCGCATTCGGCGACGGCGCACGGGCAGTCGTCAGCCTGATATCCTTTGCCGGCTTTGCAATTCTTATTGCGGCCGGCCTGCTCGGCAGCCGTGACCCGCTTTCCAACCCGCTGCCCCTTACGATCTGGACGCTGCTGTGGGTTGGCCTGGTTTTGCTGCAGGGGCTGTTCGGCAATCTCTGGGCATGGCTCAACCCCTGGTACGGGCCCTGGCGTCTCGTTTCCCGACTGTTCGTCAATCGCAAGACATGGCGACCGCCTGCGTGGCTCGGCTGCTGGCCGGCTTTCGTGCTGTTCTTCGTCTTCGCCTGGTTCGAGCTGATCGACCCGGCGCCCGACGATCCGGCGCGGCTCGCCTGGGCCGCCGGCCTCTATTGGCTGCTGAGTTTTGCCGCCATGCTGATGTTCGGCTACCGCGACTGGAGCCGGCGCGGCGAGTTCCTGACGGTCTTCTTTGCCATGATTGCGCGTTTTGCCCTGCTTGAGCGCAATGCAGGCGGGCGGCTCAGTCTGTGCTGGCCTGGCGCCAAGCTCGCCAATGCCGCGCCGCTGTCGCTCAGCGGTGTTGCTTTCCTGCTGCTGGCGCTGTCGTCGGTGTCCTTCGACGGCCTGTCGAAAACCTTCTTCTGGTTCGGCCTCTTCGGCATCAATCCGCTGGACTTTCCGGGCCGCACGGCAGTGATCGGCATCGGCAGCTTCGGGCTCGTGCTGACGTTCGTCCTGCTTGCGGCCGTGTTCGTCCTTGCCATCGTCCTCGGCCAGCGCCTTGCCGGCAGCCCGCATTCCCTCAGTCGAGCCGCAGGGCTGCTGGTCTGGTCGATCGTGCCGATCGCGCTCGCCTATCATGTCGCGCACTATCTGACGGCGCTGCTTGTCGAAGGCCAATATGCGGTGGCTGCGCTTTCCGACCCATTTGCGCTGGGCGGGAACCTGTTCGGCACCGCCGGCATGCAGATCGAAGCCGGCGCGGCCGCCGGCGCCGGCTCGGCATGGTGGCTGTGGAATGTTCAGGCCGGCGTCATCATCATTGGCCACATGCTCGCCGTGCTCGTCGCGCATGGCCTCGCCTGGCGATTGCACAGGGTAGCCGCCCGTGCCGCGCTCAGCCAGTTTCCGCTCACCGTGCTGATGATCGCCTATACGGTCTTTGGCCTGTGGTTGCTTGCCACGCCGGCTGCCGGATGAGACAAAAACGCACTTCGACGCGTCGATTGACCGTTGGGGAAAGCCCGCTTGCCACATCAGGGCTTTGATGATTTAGTTTGTACACATGCAATTTCGGCGCTCTTACCAGGAGTGGCCCGTCTCGCTACAGCCATTGGTCAAAACTCAAAAAACAAGGGGAACTGCCGTGACTGACAAGAATGGGTTTTTCGATCTCTCCAAAACCGGTCTCACCCGCCGCACGGCGCTCAAGGGGCTCGCCGCCGGCGCCGGCCTTGCCGTCGCGCCCGGGTTCGTGCGTTACAGCCAGGCGCAGAGCTCGGCGCCGATAAAGATCGGCTTTCAGTGCCACCGCACCGGCATCGGCGCTGCCTATGGCCGCTGGTACGACAGGACCACCGCAGCCGCGGTCAAGGCGATCAACGAAGCCGGCGGCATCAACGGCCGGCCGGTCGAGGTGATCATCGAGGATGACGGCACCGATCCCGGCCGCGGCGCCGAAGTGGTCGGCAAGTTCGCCACCCAGCACAAGACCGACATCGTCTACGGCACGCTGTTTTCGCATGTCGTCATCGGCTCGGCGCCGGCCGCCGGCGAGGCCAAGATGCCATACTTTGTCGTCAGCGAAGGCCACCACGTCGCCTCGACCAAGCTCAACCGCTACGTCTTCCAACCCGGCATCACCGACGTGAAGAGCCAGATCCAGGCGATGGCGCCGTGGATCGCGGCGAATGCCGGCAAGAAGGTGACGCAGATTTTTCCTGATTTTGCCTTCGGCTACGACCATCGCGACTACCTGCCGCCGGCGCTGAAGGCGCAAGGCGGCGAGGTCATCGCCCAGATTGCCATCCCGCCGACGGAATCGTCCTTCACCAAATATTTTCCGCAGATCCCGGCCGAAACCGAGGTGATCTACCATGTCATGGTCGGCCCGGCGGTGCTCACCTTCGTCAAGGAACTCGGCGAATTCTATGGCTCCAGCCGGCCGCAACTGTTCGGCTTCATCGATTCGCTCGAAGCCACCGACATCAACAGCCCCGGCCTGGAATTCCTAGACGGCAGCCATTTCTGGGAAGGCTCGCCACGCTACGCGCAGCCCGATGATTCCGCCGCGCAGAAGGCCTATCGCGCCGCCGTCGGCATCGACGACAATGGTGCTGCCGTCGGCGATCCGAAGGACGTCTCCACCGCCGCGCACATGTTCGGCTGCTGGGAAACGCTCTATGTCGTCAAGAAGGCGATGGAGGATGCCGGCTACAAGGGCCCGGAAGACCGCGCCAAGCTGGTCGAGGCGACCGAGGCCTTGACCGAGTTCGCCGAGGGCCCCGAGCATCCGCAAGGGCCGAAGACCTTCAACGGCAAGATCCACCAGTGTTTTGGCATCCAGAACATCTCCAAGGTCGAAGGCGGCCGGCTGAACGTCGTCCACAAGACCAAGATCGAGGACGGCCTCTACGAGCCGGAAGGGGATTACACGACCCAGCCGCTGTGAGCTTAGCTGTTTTGAAGAAAGTGCGGTTCGAGCGACGCCCCTCTGTCCTGCCGGACAATCCGGCAGGCCAGAGGGGGGTGCTTCGCGCATCCGCCGGTGCTTAGCCGATGCACTTCGGACCTCATCTTCTCCTCGCCGCCCTCGAAGGCCTCGTCACCTCAGCGGTGCTGGCGCTGACAGCGCTTGGGCTGTCGCTGGTGTTCGGCGTCATGCGTGTCGTAAATGTCGCCCATGGTGAGCTCTTCATGCTGGGTGCGGTGCTTGCCTGGGCGATCTCCACGGCGATATCGGGCCATCCGGCGCTCGGTTTTCTGGCGGCGCTGGTGCTGGCGCCGCTGATCGTCGGCCTGATCGCGCTGGTCGCCGAACGGCTGGTGTTGCGCCGGCTGAATTACAATCCGGAAGCCACCATCGTCGCAACCATCGGCATGCTCTACATCATCCAGCAACTGGCGCTGACCTTTTATGGTCCGGAGGCACGGCCGGTGGAGCCGCCGTTCAGCTACCGCATCCTTTTGCCGTGGTTCGGCTACTCCGGCTACAAGCTGTCGATCATCGCCGCATCAGCGCTGCTGCTCGTCGCGACCTGGTTCGTGCTGACGCGTACGAAAATCGGCCTGGTCATGCGCGCCACGCAATATGACAGCGAAACGGCGCAGGCCTTCGGCATTCCGGTCGACCGCGTCTATGCGGGCGTCTTCGCGCTCGGCGCCATGCTGGCGGCGGTGGCCGCGGTGCTGATCGTGCCGATCAGCCAGGCGCATTATCTGATGGGGCAGGATCCGCTGCTCTTGTCCTTCATCGTCGTCATCATCGGCGGCCTCGGCTCGCTGCGCGGCACCGTCGTCGCTGCCGTGCTCATCGGGCTCTCGGACGGCATCATCTCGGTGTTCTTCTCGCCGACGCTGGCCAAGATCATCGCCACGCTGCTGGTGGCCATGGTGCTGGTGTTCCGGCCGCAAGGCCTGTTCGGGACGGCATCGCGATGAAGGAGGCTTCACCGGCAAAGGCCTATGTGTTGCATCTGGGCGTCATCGCCCTGCTGTTCGCCCTGAGCTTCGTGCTGCCCGAGTATCACCACGGGCTGCTCGCCCGCATCATGGTGCTGGCGGTTTTCGCCATGGGCTACAACATGCTGTTCGGCTATGTCGGGCTGCTCAGCCTCGGCCATGCCATGTTCTTTTCGGCCGGGCTCTATGGCGCCGGCCTTGCCGTCATCCACCTCGGCTGGAGCGTGCCGGCCGCCTTCGCCGCCGGGCTTGCCTGCGGCGCGGTTCTCGCGCTGGTGATCGGGGTGCTGGCGCTGCGCACTTCCGGCGTCGCCTTCATGATCGTCACCATGATGTTCGCGCAGGTTTTTTATCTCATAATCTTGTACTTCGCCGCCTGGACCGGCGGCGATCAGGGCCTGGTGGTGCCGCAGTCGGCGCGTGTGCTTGTTTTGGGCGACACCTCGCTCGGCCTCACCAATCCGACCGTGCGCTACATGAGCGCGCTGGTCCTGTTCTCGATCGTGCTGCTGGTGACGCTCGCCGTCGTCCGCTCCAGGTATGGCCGTGTGCTGGTCGCCATCCGCGAAAACGAGGAGCGGACCAAAATGCTTGGCTACGACACGTTTTCCAACAGGCTTGCCGCGGTCGTCGTCTCCGGCACCATCTGCGCAGCATCGGGCGCTGCCTACGCGCTGCTGTTCGGTTATGTCGGCTCGACCTTCGCCTCGGTGCAATATTCCATCCTGCCGCTGCTCTGGGTGCTGCTCGGCGGTGCTGCGACCACGCTCGGTCCGCTGATCGGCACGCTGTTCATGTACTATGTCGTCGACGTCACCAGCGGCTACACCTCGGCCTATCTGCTGATCGTCGGCATCGCCCTCATCCTGCTGGTGCTGTTCTTCCCCAAGGGCGTTCTCGGCACCATCCGCCAGCGCTGGCTCGGATGGCTGCCATGATGCCGCTGCTGACGACCAAAGGCCTGTCCCGCAATTTCGGCGGCCTGCGCGCCGTCGATGGTGTCGATTTCGCCCTCATGCCGGGCGAGATCCGCGCCGTCATCGGCCCCAATGGCGCCGGCAAGACCACCTTTGTCAGCCTGGTCAGCGGCCGCATCCAGCCGTCGTCGGGCATGATCGTCTTCGACGGCGCCGACATCACCAACCTGCCGGCCTACGCCAGGGTCCGCCTTGGCATCGCCTACACCTTCCAGATCACCAGCGTCTTCGCCAACCTCACCGCCTACGACAACGTCGCGCTGCCGGTGCAGCGCACCTTGACCGATGGCCGCTCGAGAGGCGCCGTGCATGCCGGCGTCATGGCGGCGCTGGAGCGCACCGGCCTTGCCGACCGCGCCCACATGCCGGCCGGGCAATTGTCCTATGGCCATCAGCGCCTGCTCGAAGTGGCGATGGGACTGGCGCTGAAACCGCGCCTGCTGATTCTCGACGAGCCGACGCAGGGGTTGGCCGACAGCGAGATCGACAATTTCATCGAACTGGTGCGCGAGATCGCCAAAACCGCCACCGTGCTTCTGATCGAACACAACATGCCGGTGGTCATGCAACTCGCCGACCGCATCACCGTCTTCAACGCTGGCAAGATCCTGGCCGAAGGCACGCCTGAGCAGGTCCGCGCCAATACGCAAGTGCAGGACGCCTATTTGGGGACGACCCCATGACGCAACCGCGGGCTGAAGCACTGACCATTTCCGGGCTCGATTGCTTCTACGGCGAGGTCCAGGTGCTCTATGGCCTCGACCTCGTGCTGAACAAGGGCGAGGTGCTTTGCCTGTTCGGCCGCAACGGCGCCGGCAAGACGACGACGCTGAAGGCGATCATGGGCCTCGTTCCCTCACGCGCCGGCTCGATCAGGCTCGACGGCAGGGAGTTGACCGGCCTGCCGGCGCACGACGTGCCGAAGGCCGGCGTCGCCTATGTGCCGCAGGGCCGGCGGCTGTTCGCCGAGATGACGGTGGCCGAAAACATCGAGATCGGTCTGATGACCCGCGGCAAGGGCAAGGCGACGCGCGAAAACGTGCTCGACCTTTTCCCGCTGCTGCGCCAGCGGCTGAGGCAGCGCTCCGGGACGCTGTCGGGCGGCGAGCAGCAGATGCTGGCCATGGCGCGGGCCCTGTGCCTCGAGCCGCAGGTGCTTCTGCTCGATGAGCCGACCGAAGGGCTGATGCCGTCGATGATCGCAAAAATTCGCGAGACGGTAGCGAAGCTGCGCGACCTCGGCGTCTCGACGATCCTGGTCGAGCAGCGCGTCGATGCCGTGCTGTCCGTCGCCGACCGGGTCTCGTTCATCGAAAACGGCCGCAATCGCGAAACCGTCGATGTAGAGGAGCTTCGCGCCGATCCGTCGGCGGTTCGCCGCTATGTCGGCGTCGGCTGATCAGCGAAAGAACAGAATACCCGCGATCAGGAAAATCGGGATCAGCACCGCGCCAGACCACGCCATGTAGCCGAAGAAGCCCGGCATCTTCACGCCGCGATGCCTGGCAATGGCATAAACCATGAAATTCGGCGCATTGCCGATATAGGTGTTGGCGCCCATGAACACCGCGCCGGCCGAGATCGCCGCCAGCGTCGAGGCGAGGCTGGTCATCAGGTACTGCGGCTCGCCGCCGGCGAGCTCGAAGAACACCAGATAGGTCGGCGCATTGTCGAGGAAGGATGACAGCGCTCCGGTCATCCAGAAATACGCCAAGTCGTTGGGCTCGCCCGTGGGCGAACTAACCAACGAGACCAGCGGCGCCAGCGCGCCGTCGGGGCCGGCCCTGAGAATGGCAATGACCGGCACAATGCAGATGAAGATGCCGGCGAACAGTTTCGCCACCTCTGATATCGGCTCCCAGTGGAAGTTGTTCGCCTGCCTGTGGCTCTTGCTTGAGACGGCGAGCGAAAGCAAGGCGAGCGCCACGATGATCACGTCGCGCACCAGGTTCTGCAATTCAAGGCTCACGCCCTGGACGGAGAAAGCCACGCCTGGCTGCCAGGTTGCGGAAAGCAGGATCGCGCCGATCACCCCGGCCAGCAGCGGAAGGTTGGCCAGGCCTCGGATGCGCACCTTGGTGTCCGGTGTCGGATCCTTGATCTTCGGCGCACCGGCCTCGCGGCGATGCACGATGATGTCCATGACCAGGAAGACGGCCAGCACCAGGCCGCCGACGAACAATGTCTCCTGATAGAGGTTGGCAGCGGTCCAGAAGAAATCGACGCCGCGCAGGAAGCCGACGAACAGCGGCGGGTCGCCGAGCGGCGTCAGCGAGCCACCGATATTGGACACCAGGAAAATGAAGAAGATGACGACATGGGCGTTGAACGGCCGGTCGTCGTTGGCGCGCAGGATCGGCCGGATCAGGATCATCGAGGCGCCGGTCGTGCCGATGACCGAGGCGAGGATCGCCCCGATCAGCAGCAGTCCGGCATTCACCAGCGGCGTGCCGTGGATGTTGCCGGCGACAAGGATGCCGCCCGAAATGGTGAACAGCGCAAACAGGAGAATGATGAACGACATGTATTCGGTGAGCAGCGCATGCAGCACCGCGTCCGTGGCCGAAGGTATGCCGAACGCAACAGCCAGTGGCACGACCGTAAGGGCCGCCCAGAGAAGGGTGATCTTGCCGTAGTGATGCTCCCAGACATGGTGGAAGAGCAAAGGCCCGGTGGCGATCGACAGAAGCAGGCCGGCAAAGGGCAGCGCCCACCACAGCGACATTGTTTCGCCCGGCAGCGCGTGGGGCTCGGCTGCAAGCGCCACTCCCGGAAGCAGCGTGGCGACTGCCACCACAGCGCCCGCCGTCAAAGCCGCCGCAAACCGCATAATGCCCCCTGTGGAATTGTGTCGAATGCGATCGGTGATGCTCAAGCCAGCGTCACGCCGGCATCGCGCATTCGGTTCAGCATCGTCTCGAGTGAGCCATTGAGATCGATGCCGCGGCAGGCGTCGAGCCGCACTGTCGTGTGAAAGCCGTGCTTGACCGCGTCGAGCGCCGAAAAGGCGACGCAATAATCGGTCGCCAGGCCGACCAGGGTCAGCGTGTCGATGCCGCGCTCCTTGAGATAGCCGGCTAGGCCGGTCGGCGTCGCATGGTCGTTCTCGAAGAAAGCCGAATAGCTGTCGATCTCCGGGCGGAAACCCTTGCGGATCACCAGTTCGGCCCTGGTCCAGGCCAAGCCCGAATGGAAATCCGAGCCCAGGCTGCCCTGGATGCAGTGGTCGGGCCACAGCGTCTGCGGGCCGTAGGGCATCTCAATGGTTTCGAACGGCTGCTTGCCGGGATGACTGGAGGCAAAGCTCGAATGGCCGGCGGGATGCCAGTCCTGCGTCAGCACGACATGTTCGGTCCGCCGGATCAGGTCGTTGACCAGCGGCACGATCTCGTCGCCGCCGGCCACCGCCAGCGCGCCGCCCGGGCAGAAATCGTTCTGCAGGTCGATGATGACAAGCGCTTCGTCGGCCATGCAGCCTCCCTCTTGTTTATCGCGGAGGCACGTCCCGAACCGGAAGGGCTCCGATGTTCGATCCTGCCGAAAATGCCGCTGGCGCGACCGGATGCAGAAACTTGACCAGATGGCCGGCTGCGTCAACTCCAATGGCATAACAAATACGTGCCGCCGTGCCGATGCGGATAGCGGCTCGAAACTCTGGCTTTGACAATTCCTGCCGGCTTGATATCATTTGCATACGAATGAATTTGACCGGCTCGGACGCCGGCAGGTTCCGTCGGGAACCCTTTTTTGGAAGGCCCATTCTCTGGGAAGGCAAAGCGTGATCCGTTACGCGAAACCCACCACTATAGACGAGGCGCTCGCTCTGCTTGGCGAGGCTCCGTGGCGCATCCTTGCCGGCGGCACCGATTTCTATCCGACGCAAGGAGCCAAGCCTTTCCGCGACAATGTCCTCGACATCAATGGTCTGGCGACGCTGCGCGGTATTGCTGAGACCGACAGCCATTGGCTGATCGGCGCGCGCACGACCTGGACCGATCTTGTCCGTCATCCGCTGCCGGCGGCTTTCGACGCGCTGAAGCAGGCGGCGCGGGAAGTCGGCTCCGTCCAGATCCAGAACGTCGCCTCTGTCGCCGGCAATCTCTGCAACGCCTCCCCGGCCGCCGACGGCGTGCCGGCGCTACTGGTTCTCGACGCCGAGGTCGAGCTGCGCTCGCTGGCGACGGTCCGCCATCTGCCGCTGGAAAAATTCATCCTGGGCAACCGCCGCACGGACCTGCAGCCGGGCGAAATGGTCACCGCCATCCGCGTGCCGAAACAAGCAGCCACCGGCACGTCGGCTTTCGTAAAACTC
>SAQR01000114.1 GCA_004020365.1 Mesorhizobium sp. | reverse complement strand
GTGCCAGCGTGGAAAATTTCAAAAAACCTTTGAATCTGGCCAAAATCCTTCAAAATACGCCCCCTAACGAGGGATTTACCCACTCAGAATCTAAAAGCCTGTGGGACAGAGCGTTGCGGCCTGCTTCGAGCGGCGTGATACGTGAGATGGCCGTGGGACGACGTTCGTACGTGTGGTGGATCATCGATGAGCGTGTGGACGAACGAGACCTCTCCACCTTGGCGCCAGCTCCGGAAGAACGAGATGCTGACTAAAGCGCTTTGTCTAGCTTACCGGCAATGATGTCCACTTTGCCTTCGACGCCGCAATGCTCGGGCGAGCTGCGGCCATTCCGGCCGACGAAGCCGACCGCAAGGCCGTCGTCGACCATGAGCATTGCGTCGTATTTCTCCGCCAGATCGCAAACGCCGCCAAGACTGGCGATGATGCCGTCCATCGAAAAGGCGACGTCGACAGCCTGACACCGTCGATGATCGAGGCATGGTTCAGCGCATCGAAAATGATCGCGACGTCGCCGCCGAGTAATGCCTCGAACAGGCTGCGGTTGGCGTCAAGACAGGATGAATCGAGGATCCGATCGTGCGGGGGAGCCCATACTCTCGCGGGCAGCGCGCTGGTTTTCCAGAGCTGGTTTCCCCAGCAGCGGAAGACGTCGGTGCTTGCGTCTGGCGGTGCGTCAAATCCAAGGCAACGCCCGCCGAAGCACCCCTGCTCGATTTTCGGAAGTTTGCGGCACGACAGCTTATTGAGATCGTCGCGAAGCCGCCCACCTAGATACTGCCGCACGGCTCGTTTCCGATCACGGATAGATGACGGCAGTCGACCATAGAGGCTCATCGTGCTTTTGCCAGTAAAGATCCATCAGCCGGCGAGTGACGGAGCCGACGCGCCCATTGGCGATTGCAGCGCCGTCGATCCTCGTCACGGGCATAATGCCGCCCGCAGTCGACGTGATGAACACCTCGTCAGCCCGTTTGATCTCTGCACGACTGATATCAGCAGCCGTGGCCGAGAGCCCAACCTCGGCGCAAAGGTCGAACACAGTCCGGCGCGTGATGCCCGGCAACACCCCAAAGGCGGGCGTCCTCAGGGACCCGTCCTTTACGAGAAACACATTGAAGCCAGGCCCTTCAGCAATGTGCCCGTTCGTATCTAAGATCAGCGCTGTCTCGGCCCCCATCTCGTACGCGTCGAAAAGGCCCTTCACGAGATCGAGCCAATGATAGTTCTTGATTTCGGGATCGACCGATTTAGGCGGAATGCGGACCGTCTCGCTGATCGCGACGTGCAAGCCTCTTTCCAGCTGTTCCTTATTGGCAACTGACCCAAAAGGGACAGCAAACGCGATGAAGCGGTTCTCCGCGTGGCGGGGATCGCGGCTGAATGTCGGCGACGAACCGCGCGTGCAGATCATCTCAACGTACGCCGATTTGTGCCCAGACAAACCGACGCAGGTTGTTAGGATCGATACGATTTTCTCTCGATCGTAAGGCAGCCTCATTCGCAGCAGTTCAATACCCCGAAAGAAACGCTCAAGATGCAAGTCCAACCTGAAGAACTTGCCATTCCAGACGTGCACCGTGTCGTAAGTGGCGTCGGAGTGCAGGAACCCCCAGTCGAGCACGGAGATTTTAGCCTCGGACATCGGCAGGTATTGCCCATCCATGAACGCAACTCCGTGCGGATAGAGACGTCGATCCACATAACACTCATCGACAGTTGGACGAACAGGCAAGAACTGGGTCATGGGGTCGCCTTTCTTTTTCCTTACACTGACGTGGTTGCTTTGCCTGCCTCGACGGTCGGGCAGCTAACGATCCCCACACAGGATCGAGTGCGCCCATAGATCGCAGAGTTCCTTAAGCGAAAAAGTTCAATCTGATGCGGGAGGCGCTATGGCGGTTTCAAAACGCAGCCTGAATTGATGCCTTCAGCGCAACCCTGCCCGGCTCTACACGGTAACCCGAGGCTCGAACTTGACCCGATCAAGTGCAATCATGCTCCGGAACTTTCGAACGTTGGGGTTGGTGTAGAGCTTTGTCTTGACGAAGACGTCAAAACCCGCGACGTCCTCAACGGCCACGATGAGCACAAAATCGGCGTCGCCCGTGACCATGTAGCACTGGGTAACTTCCTTGGCTGCGCGCATGGCTCGCTTGAAATCATCGACGAGGTCAAGACGCTCTCGGTCCAACTCGACCGTGACAACAACGGTAAGAGATTTGCCGACGGCTTTCGGATCCACCAGCGAGATGTCTGCAACGATCACTCCATCAGAACGCAGCTTGTTCACTCGGCGCATGCATGACGCTGCGGAGGAACCGACTAGTTCCGCCAGTTCTGCAAAAGAGAGTCGGTTGTTCCTTTGCAGAGCCGCGAGGATCCTTCGATCTAGGTCATCCATGGAAAAATGCCTGTGATAGCGACTTCAACAATCGCCGAAAGTAGCGCTACATTCATTGCAGTTCTCTTTGCAAACTGAAATAATCAAATCATTCTCGTACCTGCCGATCGCTAGCATCAGCGGGCCTACAACGCCTTCGTCAGAGGCGATCCGGCCATCTGCTCGAACAAGGGCCGTGTTTCTCGTTGGCGGCGGAAAGCCTGAGGGGCCTACGACGAAGATAGGTACACGAGGCTCCCGGACGCCTCCGCCGACGATCAGCGAGGAAGAGATGGCGCATCTGATCCCTTAGCATTTCCGGCACGCGACCGGAGCGCGACCGGAAGGCTCTTCGCAGTCACCTTGACCGTGCGAACTCGGCGGTCCAGCCGATACAAGAATTTGTCGTCAGCTGACCAATCCACTGTGCGCTTCGCTCGCCTTCAAGCAAGGAAGTCCCTATACCCGCCATTCATTAGCGCGTGGCCGCGGTGAACGGCACGGCGGATGCGGTCACGTAGATGGTCGCGAGGATCTTTCCAGTCGGCCATGGCACGGCATCCGCCGATGAGCGCTTCGGCGATTTCCCGGTGCGGAGCTGCCGCGAGCGAACCGTCGAGTGCCTGGAGGACAAAAGCGGAGGCGATTACCACGCACTTCCGGCGGAAACAAGGTTCTCGATAATATTCGGTGGGCCGCAAGACTGTTGAGACATTCAAGCGCCCATAAGCGGTGTTTTAACTGTCCAGCCGTCCAAATCGCGTTGATATGGAGTCGGACAGGCAACAAAATGCTGGCGCCAGATACCATGAGCTGAAAATGCCGGTCGGCATGTCGCAACAAAACATGTTGGCACCGTCGCCCGTCAGCAGGACCGTTGCACGGCATAGCAGCGCGGCCAACTCCAACGGCTGCGTCGCTGGCGATGGGCACATCTGTTCCGCTACGACTGGAAGGACGTATGGGCACCGGCCTGGACACCAGAAAATGGAGGTATTACTCCTAGGAGCGTCGGCGAAAAACGACGCCCCACCGCGTCAGGTCGATGGGCGACTCCACGATGTCGCCGCACCACTTTCCCGCCATTTGGCCCGTTCCAGCGCAATGGCCAAATGATGCCGGAATGCCGGATCCCGCCGCAAGAACTCCCAAGCCCAGCCGCGCCGGGTCAGATGAGCGGTGTAGTCGTACGAGTTCTTATCCCGCCAATCCGGCCAGTCGGCGGCTGTGCCTTTTGTCGGGATCATGACCCAGCCCCGCCTCTAGCACGGAGAAAACGAACAGACATCACGCGACGCTGCAGGTCGCCGGCGCCCACAACACCGGACCACGAAAGCCGCCATTCCGTCGAACGGCACTCAGTCCCTCCCATGAGACGTCGAGATGTCCCGCCACGGCGGGGGTATTGCCGATTGTGTGAGCTTCACCAATCCGCGAAAGCGGCCAGCCGGCGCGGCGAAGGATGCGCTCCATGCGCAGATCGGTGACGGTGACAATTCGGCTGAGACAGCGGGACGGACAGACCAAACTCGATCATGCCCGCGAAAAGCTCGTAAGTGCCGACGGCAATTCCGCCAGCGCCTTTCGGGGCAAATGGCGGAAGATCAAGAGCGAAACGGCTGCTTTCCCAGACGCTGGGTTTCCTCGGGCGCCGTCTCGCCCTCCAACAGCTCCGGAAAGGTATCGCGAAGCATAGTCGGCCCGTTAGACGGAAGCAGTCGCACGCACCCATCGACAGGTCCGTCGCTACCTCGCAGGATCAGGTAATGCGGCTTCAACGCGTCAAAGGAATCGACTTCGTACCTGCCATCCGTCCGCACGTCCCAGTCCAGCTGCTCCTTGAAAACGCGGTGGCGAAGGCGGTGCATCTCGTGGAGTTCGTCGGCGAAGTCGCCATAGCAGTCGGGCGCGATAAGCTGGATCATGAGGGCCTCCGAGCAGAATTGCCCCTGCCATTGGAGGCGAATGCGCCCGACGAAACAGCCTGTGCACATGTAAAGGGAGCAACGACGAATTCAGTTTCTCAGAATTGAGGATCGTGACGAGGCCAGCAGTGCTACGGCCTGGTTTTTGGTTCGCACGCCAAGCTTCTTCTTAGCGTTGTCAAGATGGAAGGCAGCGGTCCGCCGCTTGATGCCCAAGATGCAGGCAATATCCCAAGCGGACTTGCCGTGCGCGGCCCACTGCAGGCACTCATATTCGCGGGGCGTCAGCGAAACGCCGTCCACTGTTCGGTTGCCGGACAGGTTGCGGCGAACATGAATGTGAAAGCAGGTCGCCATGAGCTGAAGAGCTTGTTCATATCGCTCGGCGACCCGGAGAAATGCCGGATTGGGCTCACCAGCGGTGAAGGTCATCGCTGCCATCCAGCCCCGGCGATCGACAATCGGGATCGTCAATCCACAGCGGATGCTGAACTCGGCCGCTTCGTCGAACAGCCTCTGCTGAAGCTGCGATGTCGCAAAGCCGCGCATATCCGCTCCCCATCGAAACGGACATCCGCCATAAAGTGCACGGATGATTACGGGATCGACTTTCTCATATCGGCTTTTCAGGTAGTGCGCGGTCCAGCGATCGGGATAGTTCGATATCACCCTAGGCACGCCTGAACGGTGCTGCGGCAAGCATAGATAGGCGAAGGTGACCAGCTCGAAACCAGCGGCTGCACCAGCCATGGCTTCGCGGAAATCGGCCTCATCAACGCATTCTGAGAGCTGTTCTAGGAACGTCTCAAAGACAATTTGCATGTGCCGACAACTTGACTCAATGTTCGATGTCTCTGCAACGAGTTGGCCAAACCTGACGGTCAGCCCAACCGACTGAGCGTGATCAATTCCTGCGGGCCTGCCGGCATTTTGTCACCGTCTCGACAAGATGCCGCATGCCCACGACCTCCGCACCTGGCATCGTCAACTGCAGTCTCCCCTCAAAGCTCCTTGAAAGCTGGCCCTGCCGGTGGGGAGGTTCACCGGCAGGGCGCGCCGCGCTGAGGTCTCGTTTAATGGTGGGACCGGACGCAGCGGCAACAAGTGACAAGACCATTTGTGGTAGGCTTAGATTCCTATGGCTTCATACGCAGCAGCAATCCTTCGAATGGAAGTGACATAAGCGGCGGTCCGGTAGTCGCCCAGTTCTGGCCGGGCCTCAAGCAGATCGGCAATGTTCACCCAGGTGCTTCGCATGACGTCTTCGAGGCCGGAGCGAACCAGATCGATCTCGGCACCGCCTTCGAGGAATTCGTCGCGCATGTCGGCGGGAAATGACTTGCCAGTCATTCGTTCGAGCGCCGTGGCGATCGTATAATTACGCCGCTCCCGCCGTCGTCTTTCCATCAACCCAAAAGGGATGTGGGTCAGGTTCTTTACCCATTCGAAATAGCTGACGACCACCCCGCCCGCATTGACGTAAAGATCAGGGAGGATCGTAACGCCTCGGGAACGCAGCGCACGATCGGCCTCGAAGGTGACCGGGCCATTGGCGGCTTCAACAATGAGGTGCGCGTTGACGCGCTGGGCGTTATCGATGTCGATGGCATTCTCCATCGCAGCCGGGATCAAGATGTCGCAGGGCTCTTCCAGCCCCGTCATGTTGCCGGCGAAAGATGTGGCGCCGGGAAAGCCCAGGATGCTGCCGGTGATTGACTGGTGCTGCTTCAACACCTCAACAGGAAGGCCCTCTGGTTTGGTGACATATCCGTCGCGTTCGGCAACGACTGTGATCCGCGCGCCATCTTCCTCGGAGAGGAACTTGGCAGCGTGGTAGCCCACATTCCCGAACCCCTGCACGACGACAGACGCCCCCTTCAGATGCCGTTGTCCCAGAATGCCCGGGGTACGGCAATCACGGAGATAGCTATGGATGGCGAATTGCACGCCGCGGCCCGTCGCCTCGGTGCGTCCCGCAATACCGCCCTTCGAGAGTGGTTTTCCCGTAACGCAAGCGCGCGCGTTGATGACATCGGTAGGATTCGCGCGGCGGAACTCATCGACCATCCAGGCCATCTCCCGCTCGCCTGTGCCCACGTCCGGAGCTGGAACGTTGAGGCCAGGGCCGATCAGCCCACGTTTATTGAGTTCCTGCGTAAAGCGGCGGGTGATACGCTCGAGCTCCTGGGGCGTCCACTCGCGCGGGTCGATCTTGAGAGCGCCTTTGGACCCACCGAAGGGCAGATCAACCAACGAGCACTTGAGCGTCATCAAGGCAGCAAGTGCCTCGACCTCATCGGCATCGACATTTGGTGCATATCGAATGCCTCCCTTGACTGGCTCACAGTGCTCGCTGTGAACAGAACGCCAGCCAGTGAAGCTGTACATGCAGCCACGCAGCCTTACGCCAAAGCGGACCGTATAGGTCGAGTTGCACTGGATTATCCGCTCCGCCAATCCCTCCGGCAGATCGAGAAAGGTCATGGCATGGCAGAAATTCTGGTCAACGCTCTGCAGAAAACTGGTGTTGGAGGTTAGCAATGACCACCTCCCAATGCCATGCTGCCCGTCGGAACTCCGAACCCAACGATTAAGTTAATCTTCATGAACGTCGCTTAAATTCGAGTTTGCACTTTCGGCGTTTCTACGACACTCAGATTTTCTGGCTTTCGCTGACAAGTTGGTCCATGACGAAACGGACGGAACTTTCAGCGATTGCAACGATCTCTTCGACTTCAGCCTTGGTTGCTACTAGCGGCGGGGCAAAGCCCAAAATGTCGCCGTGTGGCATCGCGCGAGCGATAAGGCCACGGTCACGTGCGGCTTTCGAAATCCGCGCACCAACCTTGAGCGCCGGATCAAAGCGCTTGGGATTGTGGCGATCTGCCACGAACTCGATTGCACCCATAAGGCCCACCCCCCGCACTTCTCCCACGATCGGCAACTGCGCGAATTTCTCCTTCAGCTGCGCTTGGAAGAATCTGCCAATGTCGCGGGCATTGCCGGGAAGGTCTTCCTTTTCGACAATATCGAGAACCGCGTTCGCCGCCGCGGCGCCGATCGGGTGACCCGAGTAGGTGTAGCCGTGCGAGAATGCGCCGACCTTGTCAGCGCCGTCTTCCATCACTTTATAGACCTTCTCGCCAACGATCGCGGCGGAGAGCGGGAAGTAGGCGGAGGTCAGACCCTTGGCGATCGTGATGAGGTCTGGCTCGATGCCATAGTGCTGTGAGCCGAACATGGAACCGGTGCGGCCGAACCCGGTGATGACTTCATCGGCGATGAGCAGCACATCATGCTTTTTGAGCACCGCCTGGATCGCATACCAGTAACCTTCCGGCGGCGGCGTGATGCCGCCCGTGCCGAGCACCGGCTCGCCGATAAAGGCGCCAACGTTGTCCGGGCCGAGCCGCTCGATCAGCTGATCGAGCTCGGCTGCGCGGCGAGTGGAGAATTCGTGCTCGGTTTCACCCGGGGTTGCGCCCCAATAGTGATGCGGGGCTCCTGTGTGAACAATCATCGGGAGCGGCAGGTCCATGTGATCGTGGTAGAAGCTCATGCCGGTCATGGACCCCGACACAACGCTGCAGCCGTGATAACCACGCTCACGCGAGATGATCTTCTTCTTGTTCGGCTTGCCGCGCAGATTGTTGTAGTACCAGACGATCTTGGCCTGGGTTTCGTTGGCGTCCGAGCCGGACATTCCGTAGAAGACCTTGCTCATCCTCCCCGGCGCCATTTTCACAAGCCGGTCGGAGAGGATTGCGAGTTCGTCCGTCGTGTGGGCCGCATAGGAGTGGTAGTAGGCCAGGCGAAAGGCCTGACGCGAGATCGCTTCGGCGACTTCGGCACGGCCATAGCCAACGTTCACGCAATAAAGACCGGCGAACCCGTCGATCAATTGGTTGCCATGCGCGTCCTGAATTCGAATGCCCTTGCCCGACTCTACGATGACCGGATCGCCTAGTTTCCTGGTGGCAAAGTCCTTGAGCTGTGTGAATGGATGCAGGACAGAGTTCCGGTCCTTTTCGCTGATTTCTTTTATGTTGATGGTCACCGGCCCGTCCTTTCAAACAGCGAAATTTTTAACAGAAGACGTACTTTGGCTCGACATACCGGCTAGGTCGTGCCTCGACAGCGAGCATTTCGCACCGGATTAAACATCGTGGGCAACACTCACCGGCACCGCACGTCAATTCATCGCATAGGGCAATATCAATAAGCCGTCCGCTGATTGCGGGGTGCTCGGCCCCTTTCGGTTCACCAGCCACCGATAAAGGCGCGGCGCTCTCGCCCGCTGGAATTCTTCAGTGCCGACGCCGTCAGTCCTCCACTTTGACTCCAGCAAATTTCTTCTGCCCGAAGTTATTCCGGACGCAACGCTGCTTGAGAGCGTAATCCACGGACCTCAAGCATATTTCCTGCCATTTCACCGTGATCGGCGCAGACGATCATATCGATCACTGTTATGAGTTCGTGGATCGGATGTTGCTTCTGGATGGTGTTCCTCATCGGTGGACCCAAGGACATTCCTCGCGATCTCCATGAGGGAGCATCGATGGATGGAGTTTGTGGGAGCTTTCGTTGCTGTGGCACATCACTATTGATGTTGATGTGTCGGCCGCTGGCGTTCGTAATCGTCGCCGATACGGTAGCTGCATTTCAGCTGTTCGCTCCGATCGTTTTTCTTTACCAGGGGGAAACCAAGTCATCGTGACCTTGCCCCTCTGATCTAATCCGGTTTGAAGTTCGTTCTGGCCCATCGAGAGGACCAGGACATGAAACGCAGCCGCTTCTCTGAAGAGCAGATCATCGGAATTTTGAAGGAACATGAGGCCGGGGTATCGGTTGCCGATCTGTGCCGCAAGCACGGGGTCAGCGACGCCTCGATCTACACCTGGAAGGCCCGCTTCGGCGGGATGGATGTCTCCGAGGCTCGGCGACTGAAGGCTCTGGAGGACGAGAACACGCGGCTGAAGCGGGTTCTGGCCGACGCCATGCTCGACAATGCCGCGTTGAAGGATCTTGTGGGAAAGAATGTATGGTCCGCCCCGTCCGTGCAAGGGTTCGCGACATCGCCGATGACGGTTCCAGTTGC
>SAQR01000113.1 GCA_004020365.1 Mesorhizobium sp. | reverse complement strand
TGATTGCGCTGCCGACCGCCCAGGTTTTTCCCTTCGATGTTCTCACCCACTGGCCGACGCAAGTGGCCGGGCGTGCCATGGACAGCTATCACCGCTGGATGCAGGTTTCAGCGCTCGCTACGCTGGGCGGCTGCCCGGCGGTCAACGTGCCGGCCGGCTTCGATGGCAGAGGCAGGCCGATGGGCATGCAATTGATCGGGCGGCCGCGCGGCGATATGGCCGTGCTGAGAGCGGCGGCAGCCTACGAGACGACGCTGCCGTGGCTGGCTGGAGCCTAAAATCCAGGTCAAGGTTGCCAGCGACATCTCCTGCCGGCTTGCAGCCGCGTTACTGTCATGCATTGATCGCGGTCAGCCGTGTCGCAACGCCGCATACTGTCGAGGAAATCATGTCGCTGGAACTCTATGCCACCTATCTCGTCGCCTGCCTTGTCATCATCCTGGTACCCGGACCGACGGTCACGCTGATCATCGCCAACAGCATCCGCCATGGCTCCCGCGCCGGCCTCGCCAACGTCGCCGGCACGCAGGCCGGACTGGCGATCATGATCGCCATTGTCGGCATCGGATTGACCTCGCTGATCGCGGGAATGGGCCATTGGTTCGAATGGGTCAGGCTGATCGGCGCCGCCTATCTGATCTGGATGGGTGTGCAGATGTTCCGCTCCAAGGGCAAGCTGAACGCCGACGGATCGGCGAAGACACCGCGCGGCGGCTTCTTCCTGCAGGGCCTGCTGGTGGCGATCAGCAATCCCAAGACGCTGGTGTTCTTCGGCGCCTTCTTTCCGCAGTTCATCGCCGCTGACGGCAACTATGGGTTGCAGATCGGCGCGATGGGCCTCACCGCCATGATCTTTGCCGCCGTATCGGATTCGACCTACGCGCTGGCCGCCGGGCGCGCCGGACGCCTGCTTTCGGCCGGCCGCGTCAAGCTGCTGTCGCGGATAAGCGGCAGCTTTCTGGTCGGCGGCGGCCTGTGGCTGGCGTTTTCAAAGGCGAAGTGAGCGGCACTCTTTTTCTTCTCCCCTGGGGAGAAGAAGAACCTAAAGCCGGCCCAGCCTTTCCAGCAGCAGCGCGAACAACGCATCATCGTCGATGTCGCGCATCACCATGGCGTTGTTCGGCCGTTTGGTCACGCCCCACCAGTCGATCACGGTCATGCCCATGGTGAGCTCCGAGGCGGTTTCCACAACGACATTGCAGTTGCGGCCCCTGAACAGCTCGGGTTTCAACAGATAGGCGATGACGCAAGGGTCGTGCAGCGGACCGCCGTCGGTGCCGTATTTCTCTTCGTCGAATCGTTCGAAGAATTCCAGCATCTCCGCCGTGGCCGTGCCGACCCTGGTGCCGAGCTTGCGGTAGGCTTGGGTGCGCTTGGCCGTGGTCAGCGCCTTGTGGGTGACGTCGAGCGGCATCATGACGATCGGAATGCCGGATTTGAATACGACATCGGCGGCATGCGGGTCGACATAGATGTTGAATTCGGCGGTCGGGGTGACGTTGCCGCCTTCGAAGAAGCCGCCGCCCATCAGCACGATTTCCTTGATGCGTGGCGCAATCATCGGCTCGCGGATCAGCGCCAGCGCGATGTTGGTGAGCGGGCCGAGCGCGCACAGCGTGATCGTGCCGCGCTCTTCCTTCATCAGCGTCTCGACGATAAAATCGACCGCGTACTTGTCCTGCAGCTCCATTGTCGGTTCGGGCAATTGCGGTCCGTTGAGCCCGGTCTCGCCATGCACCTCCTCGGCGGTGACCAGTTCGCGCGCCAGCGGCCGGATGGCGCCGGCATAGACCTTGATGTCAGGCCGGCCGGCCAGTTCGCAGATCTTGCGTGCATTCTTTTCGGTGAGCCTCAGCGGCACGTTGCCGGCGACGGCGGTCATACCGACGATCTCCAGCTCGGCGCTGCCGAGCGCCAGCAATATGGCGACGGCATCATCCTGGCCGGGATCCGTGTCGATGATGATCTTGCGGGATTGGGGCATTTCAATTCCTTTTTAGGGAGTCTTTTTGGGCGGGGATTTTGACGGCTTGAACTCGACCGCCGGGCGGACCATATCAAGACCATCGGGAAAAATGCCATACGGGTTTTTCCACTTTATGTCGCTCTTGAGAGGACAGTGTAACATGAGCCGAATGACGCCTTTTTCCAGCCCGCTTCTCCTGGGTTTCGATGCCATGGAAAAGACCCTGGAGCGTCTGGCGAAGTCGGGTGACAGCTACCCTCCCTACAACATCGAGCGCCTCAGCGGTGCCGACGGCAAGGCCGAAAGGCTGCGTATCACGCTCGCTGTCGCCGGTTTCGCCGAAAACGATCTCGATGTGACCACGGAGGAGAACCAGTTGGTCGTGCGCGGCCGTCAGAACGATGACACCGAGCGCGAATTTCTTCATCGCGGTATTGCCGCGCGCCAGTTCCAGCGCTGTTTCGTGCTGGCCGACGGCATGCGGGTGATCGCGGCGGAGCTGAAGAACGGTCTTTTGTCGATCGATCTCGATCGGCCCGAGTCCGAACGGCTGGTACGGAAAATAAACATATCGGTGAAAGACTGATTTTTACCGATTGCTCTCATGCGAGGCGGCCTTGAACGGGATCCTCGCGGCAAGGAGGCTTAAATGACCAGAACTGACGAGAATCTTATCATGACCAGCGGCGAATTCGCCCATCTCGGCGAAGGCTCGGTCGCCTATCTCAGGAAAGTGTCGAGCGACGATCTGCGCGGCCGTTTCCCAGGCCTCGGCGAAATCGCGCCCGGGCTGGAACTGTGGGCCCTGTTCGCCGCCAACGGCCAGCCGATCCTGCTTTCGGACGCTCGCGAGCGGGCCTTGGCCGGCGCCCTGGAAAACGACCTGATCCCGGTCGCGATCCACTAAGTCGCCATCCACTAACAAGACGGCGCAGCGATCTGCTTGGAACGGACAGGGCCGCTCGCGGCGGCCCTTCGAAAAAGCTCAGGCCGCGTGCGAGGCTTGTGTATCCGATAAAAGCGCGTGGATCGCGGCGGCGTCGCGGGTCCCCCTGATCTTGGCCACCGTGTCGGCGTCGCGCAGCACCCGCGCGATGCGCGACAGCGCCTTGAGATGGTCGGCCCCGGCGCCCTCGGGCGCCAAAAGCAGGAACACCAGATCGACCGGCTGATCGTCCAGCGCCTCGAAATCGACCGGCGTCTCCAGCCGGGCGAAAACCCCGGCGATCCGCTTCACCCCGGCCAGCTTGCCATGCGGAATGGCAATGCCGTTGCCGACACCGGTCGAGCCCAGCCGTTCACGCTGCAGGATGGTGTCGAACACCTCCCGTTCCGGAATGCCGGCAATCGCCGCCGCCCTTTCGGACAGCATTTGCAGCAGTTGCTTCTTGGAGTTCGCCTTCAACGCCGGCAAGATTGCCGGAACGCTGATAAGATCGCTCAGGTCCATACTTGAAATCCCTTGTTCGCCTGCCGTCGCCAGCGCTCACTGTCGCGTGCGGCTGGTGCCTTATCCCAGTGCGGCTTCGCCGTCATCCCAGTGCGGCCTTGGCCGTCAGCCCGGTGCGGCCTTGGCCGTCACCCCAATGCGACCCTGGTCGTCACACCTGCGCGACCTTGGTCGTAGACGGGTCGATCCAGCCGATGTTTCCGTCCGGCCGGCGATAGACGATATTGAGATGCTCGTTTCCGGCGTTGCGGAAGACGAGGACCGGGCTGTCCTTAGCGTCGAGTTCGATCACGGCTGACGCCACCGACATGGTCCGCAGCGTCATGGTTGATTCGGCGACGATGGCTGGCGCGAAATTCTCCGGTATTTCCTCGTCATCGTCGGCAAGCGGCGCCATCACCGTATAGGCGATGTCGGTGGGTTCGCCATTGGCATTGCCTGAATTATGCGACTTCAACCGACGCTTGTAGCGCCGAAGGCGGGTCTCGAGGCGATCCGCCGCCGCCTCGAAAGCGAGTGTCGGGTCCTGCGCTTCACCGGTCGCCTGCAGCGAAGCGCCGGAATCCAGCCGGATCATGCAATCGGCCGTGTAGCGCGACCCCGATTTGACGACTACAATTTGCCCTGAAAACCCCCGATCGAAATATTTCCCGATCACTTCTCCGACACGGTCGTTGATGCGCGTACGGAACGCATCGCCGATATCCATGTGTTTTCCTGATATGCGCAGTGTCATCTGAATACTGACCTTCCTTGCTCAGGCTTCAAACTGTCCCGAGTTTATACCCGTGGTCTGAGCGCACAAGCTTTGCGGCGTCACTTGCGCCGATTTTAAATCCGAACTTTTCCGATTGATCACATGCCGCCTTCTTGACCGTCCCGTGGCCAACGTCGTGACGGACCATTCGCATGCGGGCAGTAGCCCGTCCCATGCGGGCGGGCTTCTAGCCACTTCATTGCGGCTTGTCAATGAAGTGGCAAAGCTGTGGAAATTCCGTCGGAGATCAACGTCCGGCGCTGGCCAAAGCGCGCTTCTCACGCCGCCGCTGCACCGACGAGGGAATGTTCATGCCCTCCCGATACTTGGCGACCGTGCGCCTGGCGATATCGACGCCGCTCTCCCGCAACATATCCACAATCGCGTCGTCGGAAAGCACGTCGGCAGGTTTCTCCTCGTCGATCAACTGCTTGATACGGTCGCGCACCGCTTCCGACGAATGCGCGTCACCGCCACCCGACGAAGCGATCGAGGCGGTGAAGAAATAGCGCAGTTCGAACACGCCGCGCGGCGTCAGCATATATTTGTTGGCGGTGACCCGGCTGACCGTCGATTCGTGCATGCCGATGGCGTCGGCCACCGTGCGCAGGTTGAGCGGCCTCAGGTGACGCACGCCATGGGCGAGGAAGGCGTCCTGCTGGCGCACGATTTCTGAGGCAACCTTGAGGATGGTCTTCGCCCGCTGGTCGAGGCTGCGCGTCAGCCAATTGGCGTTTTGCAGGCACTCCGCCAGGAAATCCTTTTCCGTCTGATTTTTCGCATGCGGCGAAACCCGGGCGAAATAGATATGGTCGACCAGCACGCGCGGCAGCGTTTCGGGGTTGAGTTCGATCACCCAACTCCCGTCATTGGCCGCACGCACTTCGACATCGGCGATGATCGCGTCGCTGGCGCCGCCCGAAAACGCCATCCCCGGGCGCGGATCGAGCGCACGGATCTCGGCCAGCATGTCGAGCAGATCCTCCTCATCGACCCCGCAAATTCGTTTCAGGGTCTGGAAATCGCGCCGGGCCAGAAGTTCGAGATTGGCAATCAAAGCCTTCATCGCAGGGTCGAGACGGTCGCGGACGGCCAGCTGCAGCGACAGGCATTCGGCGAGGTCGCAGGCAAAGATGCCGGTGGGCTCGAATGTCTGGCAGACCGCGAGTGCATCTGCCACTGCCGCCCTGTCGGTGCCGAGACGGGCGGCGATCTCAGCCATGTCGGCGCGCATGTAGCCGGCCTCGTCGAGGCCATCGGCCAGTTCGCTGGCGATCAGGCGTGCTGCCGGGTCGGCGAAGGCCAGCGCAACTTGCTCGGCGACATGCTCGCGCAGCGTGATGGCTCCAGCCGCCATGTCTCCGACGTCAAAACCGTCGGAAGAGGATGCGGAACCGTTGCCGGATGCCGATTTCCACTGGGCCGTCAGGTCGGGACCGAGCCGCTCGCTGGTGCCGGGATCGTCGGGAAACAGGTTTTCCAGTGAAGTATCGAGCTTTTCCGAGATCGCCTCGGCGCTCCACGCCGTCTCCTTCTCGAACCAGTCGCCGGCGGTGGCCGTTTCCGGCGCGGCATCGATCTTCTGCGCCTGGTCGCTGACGGCATCGTCTTGCGGCTCGGCACGCTCGAGCAAAGGATTGCGCTCGATCTCGTCGTCGATGAAGCGTTCCAGCTCGATGTGGGTGAACTGCAGCAGCCGTATCGACTGCATCAGTTGCGGCGTCATCACCAGCGACTGGGACTGTCGTAGCTGTAGTTTTGCCGCCAACGCCATGGTTCGGTTTCAAACGCCCTGTCTACGCATCCGGACTGCCGGAAGGAGTTGGGCATAGAAACTGGCCCGGCTTTTGCTTGTCAAGGCGACGGCGATCAAAACTCGCCTGTCCGTGCGTATTCCGATGAGAAATCGAAGAAAAAGCTCTGTCTCGCGTCAAAAACCGCGCTTGGAGAGGATTTTCCCGTTTAGAGTGTAAATCCCTCACCGAGATAAAGCCGCCGCACATCCGGGTTTGCGACAACTTCATCGGCCCGGCCGTGGGTCAGCACCTGGCCGGCATGGATGATGTAGGCGCGGTCGATCAGGCCGAGCGTCTCGCGAACATTGTGATCGGTGATGAGCACGCCGATGCCGCGCGCCGTCAGATGGCGCACCAGTTGCTGGATGTCGGCGACGGCGATCGGATCGATGCCGGCGAAAGGCTCGTCGAGCAGCATGTATGCGGGGCGGGTCGCCAGGGCGCGCGCGATTTCAAGGCGCCGCCGCTCGCCGCCGGAAAGCGACAGCGACGGGGCCTTGCGCAGATGGCTGATGTGAAACTCCTCGAGCAGTTCGTCGAGAATGCGTTCGCGCTCCTTGCGGCTCTTTTCGACCACTTCGAGCACGGCACGGATGTTTTGCTCGACGCTCAAGCCGCGAAAGATCGACGCCTCCTGCGGAAGGTAGCCGATGCCAAGGCGGGCGCGGCGGTACATCGGCATGGAGGTGACATCGAAGCCGTCGATTTCGATCGTGCCTTCGTCGACCGGCACCAGGCCGGTGACCATGTAGAAGCAGGTGGTCTTGCCGGCGCCGTTGGGACCCAGCAGTCCGACCGCCTCACCGGCGCGGACGCCAATCGTCACGCCGCTGACGACCTTGCGGCCCTTGTAGCTCTTGGTCAGCCCTTTGGCGATCAAGGTTCCCTTGAATTTTACCTGATCGAGGTTAACAGCGGCAGGTGCCGCAAGTTTGCTGGCGGCGCGTCCTGGAAAACGCGCCAACAGCGATGCTACGTCGACCATCAGGGGTTCGCCGCTCCCGACTTCGCCGGCGGCGTGATCGACATCATGACGCGTCCACCGCCGCAGGGGTCGACCTGGGCCAGACCGCTCTTCATCTGCACGGTCAGCTTGCAGCCGACCAGCACATTGTCGCCTTGCGAGAGCACGACTTTGCTGCCTGAAAGCACCAGCACTTCCGTCTTCATGTCGAAGGTGCCGCTGTCGCCCGTGGCGACCTGGTCGTCCGATTTGATATAGACCTTGTTGGCGACCTCCAGACGGTCGATGTCGGCCGAGCCGGTCATCGCGGCACCTGCGGCCTGCTCACCCTTGGCGGCAGCGTCGGCGTCCTTGACGTAATAGACGGTCATCTTGCCGGCCTTGAGCAAGGTCGGACCCTGGACGACGCTTACATTGCCAGTGAACACAGCCATGCTGTCCGCCTGGCGGACCTCGAGCTTGTCGCTTTCGATCTGGATGGGCTTGTCGCCGGACAGTTTGAGGCCCGACAGCTGGCTCGTGGTCCTGGACTGCGCCAGAGCCGGCGCCGCCGCCAAAGCCAGCCCCAAAGCCAGCCCCAGGGCGGCCGGCCCAACAGCCGGCAACGCCGAAGCCGCGGCCACGAGCCGTGTCGAACTACTGAACCGCATTGGATTCTCCGCTCATTGCCCCTGCCGCCTTCAAGCTGGCGGGATCGATGTTGACACGCACTCTGTTCTCGAAAACCACGATCTTTCCGTTGTCCTGGACAGACATCGAATCCGCTGTTATCCGCGACCCGCCACGGCTGACGTCGACCGGATCGTTCGTCTTCATAGTGCCTTTGCCCATGTCGAGAAAGACCGATTTGAACTTTGCCGCCAAGCCATCTGTGGTGGTTATGGTGACATCGCTGGTCAGGCTCATCGTGTTGCCATCGCGATTGAAGCTACCGTGCGAGGCAATGATGGCCGCGACATTGTCGGTTGCTATCGGCAGCTTGGCGTCGATGCCCTCCAGGTTGATGATGCCTTGCTGGCTCACTTCCTGTATGGCGCGCAAAGCCGTCATCGAATAGGGCAGTTTCTGCTTGGTGAACCCGTTGAGCTTAGGGTTGGACATCACCAGCTTGCCGTTGGCGAACGCGCTGGCGTCGGCCTGGACCTGGATTGAGCCAGGCGCCGCGAGATAGGAATAGACCGGGACGGCGATCGCGATCGCGGCAGCGGCCAGCGGCACTGCCAGCTTCAAGATACGCACGCGGCGCGAATGGCGCTGGGCGATGCCGAAGGCGTCGACTCGCGCCGGGCCTACGTCCGGGGGAGCCAACCCCGTCTCGGTGTTGGTCGATTCGATCGGTCGCGCTAACATAACTGCTTTCTTTTAAACCCCTGCCGCCAAGCACCCCTATAGGTGGGATGCCGGCGCCCTCAAGCAAGCACAAGCGGAGGAAAACCGCAAAAGTGTGACGGTTGCTGTTGCACAAACGAAAATGAAACCGGCACAACTTGCACGTCATACCAGATACGGGCCGACAGCGTTAGGGGCTGTGGATTGGTCTTTATGTTCTCTCCAAACGTCGGCTCGGCAACGTCTAGACCTTGTCTTTGGCGCAAGCTCGTCAGGAATCGGTAGCCGGGCGCGGGCGGTTGCTTTAAAAGCATCTGCTCCCACCGACTATGAGGCTGACCATGGTACTGAGAGCCGACGACCTGATCGACCGCCGCCGCTTGCGCCGCAAGCTGACATTCTGGCGCGTTGCAGCGCTTGTTGTCGCAGCAGCCGGGCTGATTGCCTTTTCGACCTGGATTTACGGCGACGACTTCACTGGCGCGGCGGTCGACCATATCGCCAAGGTCAAGATCGAGGGCACCATCACCGAAGACGAAGACCTGATCAAGCAACTGGACGCCATGCGTCAATCCTCGAGGGTGAAAGCTGTGATCCTGTCGATCGATTCACCTGGCGGCACCACCGTCGGCGGCGAATCGATCTACGAGGCAGTGCGCGAGCTAGCCGCCGAGAAGCCGGTGGTGGCCCAGGTCGGCACGCTGGCCGCATCGGCGGGCTATATGATCGCCACCGCGACCGATCATATCGTCGCACGCAAATCGTCGATTGTCGGCTCGATAGGCGTGCTGATCCAGTATCCGGACGTCAGCGGCCTTATGGACAAGCTCGGCGTCAAGCTCGAGGAAGTGAAATCCTCGCCGTTGAAAGCTTCGCCATCGCCTTTCAGGCCGACCAATGACGACGAGCGCACCATGGTCCGCAAGCTCATCCTCGACAGCTACGACTGGTTCGTCGGCATCGTCGCCGAACGTCGCAAGATGACCAAACCGGAGGCGCTGGCGCTGGCCGACGGATCGATCTTCACCGGCCGGCAGGCCGTTGCCAACAAATTGGTCGACGCGGTCGGCGGCGAGACCGAAGCGATCGACTGGCTCGCAACCAAGGGCGTTGACGCCAAGCTCAAGGTTGTGGAGTGGAAGGACGCGCAAAG
>SAQR01000112.1 GCA_004020365.1 Mesorhizobium sp. | reverse complement strand
ACCCAACGTCGGCTTTTGGGAAAGATTCCAACGCAGGAAGGTCGGGATTGGGTCATGGGCGTGAATTCGACTGAGGGCGAACGAGCTTCCGCTTAGGTCGGGTCAAGCCGTAGCGCGAACGGCAGCTATGGAGAAGCGCCAGGAAGGTCGGCAATTGGCGCAAGGCGGACCTCGAATCGTCAGGATCCCAAAGTCCGAATCGGGTCGACTCAAGCCGTAGCGCAACGGCTCTGGAGAAGCGCCAGGAAGGTCGGCAATCGGCGCGACTGCGCCCATTAACCGGCCCGCGGCTTCGATCGACCGGGAGCCCGGTAACCCTTTCGGCTGAAATCCTCGGCGACGCTCTCAGCCCATTGTTACATTCGCTTGCTCGTGTTGAGCGCTGCGGCTGCGGAGGGTGGCATGGGAGAAGAACCATGCCTAACAGGAAACAGAGGCCACATCGTCGGTCAGAAGCCTCCTCTCAAACCGCGCGAGGTCTGGAGCATTCGAACACGACTGCAGGTCTCCGGCGCGGAACGGGATTTGGCACTCTTCAATCTCGCCATCGATAGCAAGCTTCGAAGTTGCGACCTAGTAACCATCACGGTCGGCGACATTGCGCTTTCCGGCGTAGTCCGCGATCCGCCGGGTCTGTCAGAGACATAGTCGCCGAATTAAAGTGGAATACGGGCGGTTTACAACCTGCGATTGGCATGAAGCCGAAGACTTAGAGCTGATCGCCGAATTTCAGGAAGTCGAGACAGGCAAAGGCGCGGATGCTTTGAACAAGCGCCCCCAACTCGCAGCTGCCTTGTCTGATGCCAAGCGCAACGATTGCGCTGTTGTCGTCGCCAAGCTCGATCGGCTGTCCCGTGATGTGGCCTTTATCTCGGCTCTTATGGCGAAGCGGACGCTGTTCATTGTCGCAGAGCTGGGCGCGGACGTATCGCCTTTCATGCTGCACATCTATGCAGCCGTTGCGGAACAGGAACGCGCAATGATTTCACAGCGCACGAAAGACGCGCTCGCAGCTGTCAAAGCCCGTGGCGTAAAGCTCGGCAATCCACAGATCCGCAAGGCTCAGGAAGCCGCTGCAGAGCGCCGTACGGCCATTGCCGACGGCTTCGCATCCAACGTCCTGCCCATTATCAGAGAAATTCAGGCAACGGGCGCATCAATGCGGAAAACGGCCGCCGCTCTCAATGCGCGTGGAATCCCTACGGCTCGCGGTGGCACATGGGCGGCAACGCAGATCAGTGATTTTAAAGCGCGACGGCGTCTAACGACGCAAGCCAGATTGGTGCGTAGGGCATGTGATGTCTATCATCACGGCGTCGCCGATCCACCGCGAAACGCCCCGGTGCCATATTCAACTGCGGGTGGCTTTAACGCTCGACATCACCCCTTTGAAAGGAGACGATGATGTCACGCTGTCGAGCATGGCGCACATCTTGTTCGGACCGTCAAAATTGAAGCCTAGACATCTCTGGTCAGCGGCGCAGGCCACTACGCAGTCGGCATAGCTGCTCCGCACATTCGCGTAAGCGGCCCCAATGACTACTGTGTCCTTGGCGAAGACGAGGCTAGAGTACTGGAGATTCGCCTTGATGGCTCCCTTCGCCGCCATCACTGCGTCAGGATTCCTAACCAGAATCGACGCATTATCTTTCATGAAACAAGCGGCGTGCTTCTTGTCGTAGGTGAGTGCTAAGCAGCTGCGATCTGCCTCGCATTGGGCCTGGCACTGTTCAAGCGAGACACTCCAAACGGGCATACCCGGCAGATCGTTTCCCATGGCGTCCCATCCGTCCTGCACAAAAAGTTGTTCGGCCGCGGTTGCTGCGTCCTTCCGCTCCTGGTCCATGTTGAAATCGCTTGGCGCGAAACTGGCCTCGTCGAGCCAAAGGCAACGGCTGGCGAGTTCTCGCGCCGAATTGTCGTCAAGGCCCACCGATGCGAGTGTCTCGATCGATGACACTGGCGCCTGCGGCATTGATGTAGGCGAGGGTCTGTTGACAAGCCGTACCTGAACCTCGACTCCGGTGTTGGCCAGCCCCCGTGTATAGCACCAAGCCGTATCCCAAGTTGGGTCTTTCTCACTGTCAAAATGATGACCGGACTCGAGTTGCCAAGTGCTGCCAGCGTAAGTCACTTGGCGATTGGCGAACTTTACGAAATCGAACGTATCTGGATTGGCTGGGTCTGCGGGCGGCAGTGGCGGTTGCTCGTTTGGCGGCGACTTCGGCCTGTCTGTTTTTCCCTCCTCGGCGATTGCCCCGTCACGCGGAATTCTGTCTTCTGGTTTCTTCGTCTCTTTTGGCTGGTTCTCGTTCGGGTTTGACGGTTCTTTTTGGGCGATCGGCGGCTCCGGTTGGTTCACCGAACGATCGCGATCAAAGACCAGCCATACACCTACACCGATCCCAACAGCGGCCGCGGCGATGGCAGCGCCGGTAGCCATTCGCCGAAATGCATTGGCGCGGGCGATCATATCGTGCGCAGCTGCTTCTGCCTGCAGAGTTGGAATGGCCGACCGTTTGACCTGCAGATCGATCGCTTGTTCGAGAAGCTTGGTGTTATGTCGTACGAGCACGTCTAATACCCCGTTTCGCCCCTTTGTCGGCTCGTCAAAGTCTGATTGCAGTTCGCCTTCTAGAACCCTCTCTATGCTGTCGTTTTGCCTCTTGCAGAAACCTTTACCAGATCGACTACTTCCGGGGGGAGTTCCCGATCCAACGCCCGACGTAGCGCTTCCGGGTCGTCAGTAAGGACGGGAACATAGAGAATCTCTTTGACGACCTTCTCGACTTCGACAGGAACCTCGATGCGCCTTTCGACCTCTCTGTCGACCGGCACCTGCACGGTTACTTTCCGGACACGGCGCCACCGCCACCGTAGCAGCATTCGGTGTAGCAAACGCGAGAGTTTGCTTTCGCGCTGAACGTCGGCCTGTGCACCGATGCGTTGTAAGGCCAGCGCAACCATCGCTGTGATCGGCCCCGCTATTGCAGCGATGAATGCAAGCGAGGCGAACCAGATCGTCGACACCGTCCCGGCCTGAGCGTCTGTAACGTCCTCTGGCTTCACCCCATACCAGCGAGCTGCCAGCCTACGGATCTGATCGTTGCGAGCGAGCGGGAGGCGCTCTGTTTCCAGACGGCTCAGTTCCGCCGCGATGGCGTCTTGCCGCTGCTGGTTGTTCGCGAGCGTCTCTGACTTGCGAGTTGCGGCTTCCTGAGCGGCCGCTAGTGCAGTACGTGCTTCGTCAAGCTTACGGTCCCAATCGGCAGCGGTGCCGTCGTAGAGTTTCTCCAGATCATTGCGCCTAGCCTCAAGGCGCTGTTTGTCTTGGGGGGTCATCGCAGGACTATCTTTTCGCAGCCTCTCATATTCAGCGCGGGCCGCAGCGACTGCCGGCTCCACTTCGGCCAATTTCGGCGCGAATTCGGCCTCTTTTTTGAGCCGCGGGTTAGTCAGCTTGTTCAGCCCGTCTTCGTTGCGCTGCACCGATGCAAGGTCGTCTGTTTCGCGTGCGCTCTTTATGCGATCAACGTAGCTATCCCGCTGTCGCTCGAATTGCTCCACCGAGTCCTTGATCTCTCGATCGCGCCGTTCCACGAGCGCACTCAGCACTGCTTGTTTCTCCTCGAGATACTCCTTGGCTCGCGCCGCCGCTGGTGAAAGGGTGGTTGCGGCCTGCAGCTCCTGGTCAACGTCTGTTATCCGTGCACGCAATTTGTCGCGCTCGGTGTCAGCCAATCCACTGAGCTGCTCCAGATCGCTTCGGGCCTTTGCCTCGTCGTCAGTGTTTCGCAAGCTTTCGGCTGCCGCCTTGAGATTTTCGCTCTCTTGCTGGAGTGCTTTAGTTTGGTTGGCGAAGTCGGCATACTGCATCTCGCGCATAGTGCTGGCACGCTCCAACCCGAGAAGCACTGTCTCAAAAGTGATGCCGGCCAATACGAGCAGAAACGCCAGGATAACAGGTTTCCAAAACCACGAGGCGCCGAACAGAAGCGTTGCGATCGGGATTTTCGTCAGCTCAGCAATCGCGATCATAAAGAACGGGGCACTTGCAAGGACAAGGTCCATAGAGTCCGCCGCCTCATTGGCAACAAAGCCGCGGTAACTCAGAGCCACGCCGGTTGCTAGACCGATGATCGCCGCGACGATTTCAAGTGCCCACGCACCGCGATACGTCCACTGGCCATAGCTCGCCAGTTTCTGGCTCATTGCCGTGTTCATATGCAAGTCCCCACCCTCAACAACCCATCTTGACATGCGACGCTGGCGTTTGCAGCAAAATTTACCGCTAGATACGGGGCAACTTGGAACAGGGTGAATAACCGGGCGAGCGGCGCGTACACGTTAGGTGCCGCGCATATCAGCAAAGGGTTTCACAGGCTATGCCGTCTTTGTCACGGTCTAGCTTCCCACCCCACGAGCAGTTGCCCAAATACCAGTTCGCTTCATCACATGAGCTGATTTGGGAGCAAGTTCGCCGGGGTTGGCATGCAAAACCCTGCGCGAGCTGCCGGTCGCTGATGATGCCGAGTGGCTGGCTGATAGCCGGTCGCGGATTTTCCGAATGCTCTGCGCGCCACTCCCATGGCGCCTGAAACGACCCAGCCCAAATGCCGCGCTTGCTCGCCTTTGCCGCTGCCTGCAGGCTCGCATAGATGCCGCTGCTGTATTTCGGCCAGTCGAGTGCCAGACCTTGCTCTACAAGCCACTGCTGGACGCCGCGACCGTCAGCACGCTCACAATCACCGACGAGCCGACCGTAACGATCCCGGTCGACAAAGGTACAGTGCAGGGGTCGTGATGCGGCAAGGAAGGTGTCCAACGCGTCGGCAGCGCGGCGCCCACAGGGATATTCGAATCCCTTGGCGTCATCGCAATACTGCCGGCTCTCAGGTGCGTCGATGCCGTTGAATCGAATCCTTTGGCCTGAAATCTCTACGGTGTCGCCATCGATCACGGAGGCGCGGCCTTCCATCGAACCGGGCAGCGGCTCGGTCCAGTTTGTTATCCTGCTCTGAAGGCTTGCGGTGCTCTGTATTACGAATTGGGTGATTGTGGCGGCAAGCGTACCAACGCTGAGGAAGATCAGCCCCAAGAGCGGTCGCGGCAGCCGCCGTAACGGCCTTCTTCTGCCGGCGTGCCTTCGCCAGCGGCCAACCTGATTGGCGCCTTGATAACGGTGGTCTTTGCCCACGCCCGCTCCCCCCGAAGAGAGAATGCCGCCATTCCGGGCCAGAGTCCAGAAGCTGCCCTAGAGGCGCGAGCTCGTGGCCGAGTTTGCCGAAATGGCTGCACCCGAATTGCAGCAGGTCCTCGTCTTCTCAGCGACGTGAGGCGCTATCGGCGCCCCTCCCTTCGGCCGAGCGGCCCAGCGTGTCGGCCATCGCGGCACCTCGCGCGCCGATCGGCTGCGCTGCGCCGGTTGTGCTGTCCTTGGCCGTCTGGTGTTCCATTTCGGAGTTAAGCTCAGCTCCGACGATCAGGATCAAGACGGAGATCCAGGTCCACATCATGAAGCCGATGACGGCGCCGAGCGTGCCGTACGTCGCGTTATAGTTGGCGAAATTCTCAAGATAGAACGAAAACCCGATCGAGGCGGCAAGCCACACTACCGTCGCCAGGCCGGCGCCCCAGGTCAGCCACCGCCACTTCGCCTTCTCGCGGCAAGGACCATAGCGGTAGATGAGCGTGATACCTGCCGCCACCGCGACCAGCATCGCGGGCCAACGCAGGATCGTTATCAGCGTCTCCGTCCAGCTGCCCAGATTGAGGAGCGCGAGCGCCGCAGGGACGAGCCCGACCGAGACAAGGAAGGCGATGCCGATGAAGATGGCGCCGAGCGTGAAGGCGAAGGCCAGCAGATTCAACCGGACGACGCCGCGCTTTTCTGTCTCCTCATAGGCGATGTTCATGGCTTCGAAGATGGTCTTGATGCCGTTGTTGGCGCTCCAGAGCGCGACGGCGAGGCCCAAGATAAAGCCGAAGCTCAAAGCGCCGGTATCCTGTTCGGCAAGGGACTCAAGCTGTGACCGGATAAGATCGAGCCCGCCCGACGGCAGAACGCCGCCGAGGAAAGCGATGTGCTCGGCGATTGTTTTAGGATCGGCGACGAAGCCGTAGATCGAAACGAAAACGGCAAGTGCAGGAAACAGCGCCAGAAGCAGGTAGAACGTGGTTCCTGCTGCGATCAGCGGGACTCGGTCATCACTTACTTCAGCTACCACGCGCCAAAGGATGTCTTTCCAGCCTTTGGTCGGAATCTGCGTGGGCCGCTCTGCGTCTCGCCCGCGGCCCTGCTGCTGCGCCCGCCGCTTGTTGTGCACCTGTTTGGCGTGGAGTTTGTTCGGTCTCTCGCTAGCCATTGTTCGAGTCCGCCGTCTGCTCGTTGTGCAACGTGCAAGTCGGCCAAAGGATGCAAGCTGCAACTGCTGAGACCCGGCGTGCGGCTCTACCGAGACAGCCTAATGTGAGATTTAAGTGTGGGGACCTTCAGCTCGGCGCAGGCTTTGTCCGATCTGGACGATTGTGTTGAAAAAGTCCCGGTTGCATCCTGAAGCACTGATTCAATCTTCGTCGTAAGAGGAGGTCGTAAGAGGAGATTGAGTCGACGAGGGCGAGCAAAGTGTGGTGCAGGAGGAGCTGTTCTACGGCTTCAGCCGGAGCGGCATGTGCCGGCGGCTCACCTGCTCAGAGCGATCGATCGCTTCGTCGACCTGTCCGCCATCCCAGGAACTTTTAATCAGTCCGGCGGATCTAAAGATCGTGGCTCGACCAACGCCAATCTTCCGCACGCGTCAAAGTGGATTGGAATAGGGTCGCAGATTGTTCCCGAAAACCGCTCCTCCGGACCCGAAATGAAGGCAAGTAGATAGTCCTGGCCGTCATGTGTCAGAAGGCGCGCGGCATACATTTCGCAGTCAGACGTGCCGTATAGGAATGGACCGTCCGCCGGTTTCCATGGCCCCAAGGGATGATCGGCAGCAAGATAGTGGATGCCCGCAACGGGCTCTCCTGGATAGTTGCGTTTGAATTCGTCCGACCAACATTGTGAATGTGTGCAGAAGAGGCAGAACCATTTGTCGCCCCGACGGAAGACTTGGGGGACCTCGATTTCCCCGAAAGATCCGACATAAACCGGAGGCTGAAGCTGCCAATTTACAAGATCGTGCGAATGGGCAACGCCAATTGCACCAGAGGCATTGGTATCCGATGGCATCGGCGAGCGGGCCGTGAAATACATCAGCCAGCCAGAGCCCTCTGGGTCACGTATCACCCAAGGATCCCGCAGCGAGCAGTCCTTCCAGCGATGTGGAACGCAACCCTCGTAGTACTCGGCATTCTCACCGGTGCGCTCAAGCGCAAGGCCCTGCCTTCTCCAATGGACTAGATCGGCGCTACTAGCGCGTCCGATCCGTTGTATCTTGCCCTCTTCAGCGCGTGATGTCCCGGTATAGAAGAGGGTCCACGAATTCCTGTCGTTCCGCACAACGCAGCCGGTCCAGATCGTCAGATCATCAAAGGACGGAGTTTTGCTCGGCCGGAAAACCGTTCCCCGATACGTCCATTTGCGCAGGTCAGGACTTGTGGCAAGGCCCCAGCTGACATTCCAGTGTCGCAGTTCGGGATTTCCTAGCGAGCGATCGGCCTGCAGAAAGAAGGCATGCCAGAGTCCCTGATCATCCCGGCAATACCAGCTGTCCCATATCCATTTTCCTTCGACGGTCAACATTGGATGCCTCTGACGTCGCATTGCCAACCACTGCTGAAAGAAAACCATCAGCGCGCGCTAACGTTCCGCTTCAAGGCTTACGGCCGGGGAGGCAACCCGACTAATCTTGATACCAAATATCGGGCGAACTTGGTTTCGGACTGGTTGCCCAACGCGTAGTTCAGGTTGACCTTGTCGGCGGCCTATCTGCCGGCCTTTAGGCGTCGGTCGCTACGCGGGCCGATGCTCGACGCACCAGCCGTATTTCGGGTGGGTTCGCGCGAACTCCTTCTCGTGTGGTGGGTCTTGACCAGGATCAGGCCCCTTCCACGGGGGTGAGCTCTTCGAGGCGTTCGTCAGGCGCCGGACGAGGCCGACCTGGAACGATCTGGTCAGGTGACGACGACGAAGCGATCGCCGATAAGTGTGCGTCCGCTTGTAGCGCCGGCTCTCGGCCTCCATCGCCGTACGGACCAGCTTGGAGAGGTAGACGGCGAGCTGCACGTCCGGCTCGAGGCCGTAGAAGCAGACATTGGGTTTTGCTCATCCACGCCTTGGTCTGGGTGAAGACGCCGATCGTGTAAATGTAGGCCCGGTACGGTTCGTGCGCCGACAGAGATTGATCGACGCCTTGATGCACGGCTCGGCCGACAGATGTACCTCGCTGAGCTCTAGGTTGTAGAGATTTCGAGAAGCTCGCCGACCTTCTCCATGGCCGAGAGCGCTTCCTCCTCCGTGCAGCCGTTGGCGATCTCCGTGCAGCCGTGGCGATGGTTTTCATGACAGCGCGCGGATCTTGGATTTGACCTTGTCGAGTTCAGTGGTCAAAGGCGGAATTCCTTCACTAGGTTTGGTTCTTGCGGTGGCACAGGAGGGCGAACTCTTCGCCGAGTGGATCGCTGCCCTGGACCAGTCGGTGGTGCGCTTCGTGATCAGCTCCTCGATCTCAGCGTCGGACGTGGCGATATGCTGGCGACTGACCAGCCAGCGGATCTGCTGGAGGGGAATTCGGGGGTGGATGCGGTGGCGCTTGCCGTCGAGGGTGAACGACTTCATGGTTGTTCTCCATTGTACGGCGCCCGCGTGGTGGACGAGGTCAAGCCAGGACCGGCACGCCGGCAACGAAAGCGTCGGCCCCGCGTTGCGAGGATTAGGAGGCGTGGAAATGGCCTATGACCGAGAGAAAGCGGTGGAGCAAATCCACGCGCGGATCAGAGCGAAAGCGAAGGGCGGGCCGACCCTCACCGATGCGGTGAAGGCCATTCGGAACCGGCCGCCGACGAACAACGAGGCGACTGGCTTCAAGGGGAAGCGTCACGATGGTCAGGTGAAAGATGAGCGCGAGCACTTCACGATCTGCCCGGTGTGCGGACAAGAGATCGACATGCGCGACCTTGGTGAGGAGCGCTTCACCACGCCATGCCAAGCCACAAGCCTTTGAAGTATCCGGACTAGCCTTTCAGGGCTTCCATTGCGCGGGCTATGGCAAGCCGCCCCCCGTCAGCTTGCTCTTCCTTGCTGACGTTGAACATTGTCACGCTCCTTCGGTGCGCTTGATCAATCGAAAGATTCCACAGCCGGTCTTGATGATCAAGGGATTTGTTCCTTATTCGTTCTCACTGGCGCAATCCAATCGACGGAACTAACGGACTGTGGCTTCGTTGCGATGGGAGTAAAATTATGCTGACCAACGGAGACGGACATGACAGAGCCCAAAGAACGTCTGGTGCAGTGGTTGCGCGACGCTCACGCCATGGAAGAACAGGCCGAGACCATTTTGAGCGGCCAAAT
>SAQR01000111.1 GCA_004020365.1 Mesorhizobium sp. | reverse complement strand
TGCCGGTCCATCTCGTATTGAAACGGCTGTTCCGGCCGTAGGCGGCCATGCGGAGACGACCGGCGAATTCCAATGCGCTGCGCGACTAGCGGATGAGGCAGCGCCGATGCAAGCAGCCATTGCTTCCGATCGGCATCATTGCCGCGCTGGCCTTAAAGGACAAAGCCGTTCAGCCGAGACCAGGCTTAGCCACACAACTCTTCTGCCGCTTTAACATTGCTGTAGCTTTTCGATGCCACGGAGGTGCGATGTCGAGGCGACGTTGGTTGCTAGCTTTTCATCCCGGCCAGCGCGCATTCCCGTCTAATGATCTTGGGCGGCGCGCAGGCGAATTAGGTTGATGAACAGTTCTGCGGACTCGTATCGAGGGGGATCGCTGCCGTCAGGATCCTGATCGCATAGAGGGAACAACGGCTCGCTGATAAGGAGCCAAATCATGCAAAGAGAACAGAAACGGGATCGCGAGGACGATTCTCCCAACATCTCCAAAACCACGGGCGTTGACTCGAGACATGAACGCCGAAAAGCTCGTCCCGACGCCGATGATCTGACTGACCCGGAAGAGGTATGGAAGAGTTCCGAGACGACACCCCAGCGCGAAGCGAAAGAAAAAACGTCGGAAGAACCAGACGGGCGTGTCGCCGATGCGGGCGATGTCGGTGGCGGTCAGCCTTCGCCCTACGAGACGGAGGTGCAGGCGGATAGCGTTGCCCAGCAGGCAGACCGCAACAGGCGGACTGGTGAGAAGCCGAAGCCATAGCGGACTACGGCTGCCGCGGAATGTTTGGTTGTCGCGTCCCGGTGATCGTGCCGCTCGGCAGAAAAGCGGTCCCGCCGGACATGCTTTAGATCGTGCTAGACGCGCAAACCGGGATCGGCCATCAAAACGGTCGTTGCATTCCTAAGACCGGTTACCGGACTACGATACCCCTGCCACTGCGCCCACTATCGCCGTGGCGAGCCGACGAGATCGATTTCTCCGTCCGCGGCGAGTGTCTCGTCGCGCACGGAAATCCGCAGCTTCGAAGGATTGGCGTCGGATTGCCGTTGAAGCTCTGTGACGATCGCTTCGCGTTCATTTTCTTCCATCATCTGTTTTACTCCTGCTGGTCGGCAAAAGACGGTTCAGATCACGGAAACTGGTTCCGGCACACGCCTTCCGCCCACTGGGTTAGCGCTGAATTCACCGATCTTTACTTTTGGCTGCGGCGGCCGCCGGTGCCGGATTCCAAACCCCCTCGTGGCCGTGGCTTGAGCGCTGTCAAGGTCGCGAGGATCTGCGCCGCAGATCAGCGCGCCGCGAAGCGGTTGCCTTGACAGCGCGAAACGCGGTCACAGTTTCGGCAGGCGCTCGGCGTGCTTCTCGAGAAAATCGTTGACTGCTTCAACAAATAGCGCCCTTGCTCGCTTGTCGATGACGGTGTTGTTCGTGAAGACATACCACCGGCCGCAAAGCCGAGGTTCTCGGCGACCATGGGCATGTGGCCGTTCACAAGCTGATGAGCGGCGATGATGTCGTCCATGGCAAGATGCACCGGCACCACGGCGAACGAAAGTCGCATAAGATTGCAGTGTGGAACTCGTCGGCGGTCGTCCACGCAGTTCCTCGTCAATTGCAGGCTATCCGACTGTAGCCGACCTTCGTGGTGATGATCCGATTGGGACATTGCTGACCGCAAAGGGCCGGCTTCGCCCGGGGTTGTTGCCACTCGCATTTTCGACTGGGGGGGAAGCCGGGCGCGCCCTCAACTCGGCAATGCATACATCTCCCAGATTTCGGGAATGCCTTTCAACTCCCCGTCGCCCTGCGCCCCACTTCCACACGCGCCTTCTGCCCGCGGCAAGGGGAGCGGGAGTGAAGCGCTTGACCCGCTTTTGTCGGCGCCCGCCACTACGCCCGCAATCTGCGACTGGTCAGGTGAGATCGCGCAGACTGTGGACAGCGGAGGCTGTCTAAAGGGGAACGGCTGGCTGAAGAAACCCACCGAGATGAGTGCAGGTTACGGCGGCGACCTTGCGGCCTTTGACGAGGCAATTGAAGAGGTTCTCCCCGCAAAGGCATCCGCTCAGGAATCCGGCTATGAAGCTGTCGCCGGCGCCGGTCGTGTCGACTACCGAGACGGGCTCTATTCCGGTCCCGGCATATCCGCTCGCATTCTTTGCGATACTGCCGTACTCTCCGCGCGTAACAATCGCGGTACGGGCTCCGCGCGCCAGCAGATGGTCGGCGACGGCCACCGCTTCGTCCAGGGAAGCGCCCGCTGAAGCGAAGGCAAAGGCCAGCCCTTCGACCTGCAGATTTTCCGGATCGGCGTTGACCGAGACATCCTGAGAGACGCTCACGCCAGCTTCAGTCAGCAAGCGCCGCAGCCTGCCTCCATCGTCGATCCAGCCTAAATGCACATGCCGCATCCGCAGCAATTTGTCGATCTCGCGGTGATCGGGAAAATAGCCGCGGCACACGCCGAACTCCTCGAAATCCATTCTGCGGTCACCAGCCTCGTCGACCGAAATTTCGGTGCAAGCGGTGATGCCTTCGACCACCCTAGTGTGAGCGGTTTCGACGTCCATCTCCTTCAGGGTCGCCAATGTGCGATCGCCTTCAGGATCGTTGCCGATTGCACCGAAATAGGCCACGCGGTGGCCCAGCGCGCTCAACTGGACCGCCACGTTCAGGGCGTTGCCGCCGATCAGCGAAACTGCTAGCGGCGCCGCAAGTCGGTCGATGCAATTGTCGCCAACGGTTGCGATCTGGAAATTAGTCATGTTGATACCGTCGAAGAGGGCGCCATTGGCGCCCTCGATCGTGCAGCAATCAATAGGCTACGCGCTTGTAATAGCGCCGCGTGGTGAGCGGGTGATTGCGCTTGACTTCCAAATGGGCGCTGATTCGCTCGAACGCGGCGGCCATCAGCACCGGCGAAATCAGCGCGCGCACTTCATGCGAGATGCCGGGCATTGCGAAATCCGCCGTGTCGAAAACGGAAAGACGATCGGTATAGTTCGGCGCGAACTTCTCCACCCGCTCTGCGAGCGGCCGATAGGCGTCCTCGCCCTTGAACAAGATGACGCTGACGTCCTTCTCGATCAATTCCAGCGTGCCGTGAAAGAAGTCCGAGGCATGGACCGGACGCGTGCGGATCCATTGCATCTCCTCGAGAATGCACATGCCGTAGTAGAAGGCCTCGGCCCAGGTTGAGCCGGCGCCGGTGACGATGTGATACCCGGTCCCCTTGATTTCTTCCGCGAACTGTTCCGCGCGCTGTTCGAAACTGCGCTTCAGGTCCACGAGAAGTTGCGGGAGCAAGTTGAGTTCGGCCACCACGCTGTCGAAATTCTCAATTTCGCCGCGATGCTGCATGATCGCAAGCGCGATCAGCAGCGACTGCAGATAAAACGACTCGCAAGATGTGTCGTCCTCGGCGAAGTTAACGAATACGCGATCGCCGCCCTTGCCGAGCGGCGTTTCGCGATGACCGACGAGTGTGATCACCTTGGCGCCGCGCTTTTCGGCGAATGCCAGCATCTCCACGCTTTCCTTCGTCGTGCCGGAGAGCGAGGGCAAGATGACGATCGACTTCGGACCAAGATGGGCGGAACCGGTTATCGCCAGTTCGGCGCTCAGGTCGTGGAAGGTCGGGAATGTCGAGCGGCGCAGCAGAAGCTGGGCGGCCGGCTGCATGAGGATCGCCGCGCCGCCGGTTCCGAGAAAGAAGATATTCTGCGCGCCGGCTTCGAGATATGAGACGATCACGTCCCTGATGTCGCCGGCAAGCGCGACCGCGCCGCGCTGAATGCCCAGATAGCGGTTCTCGTCAAAATTCAGCATTCGGCCCTCGTTGTCGAAGAGCGGCAGTATGGTTCCCGCCGCGATCAGGAAACGCTTGATGATGTTGTCAGACAACTGACATTCGGTTGGCGATGTTGTCAAGCGTTATGACGAGATGTCCTGCCCTCGCCGGATCTATGGTGGCCAGGGAAGGCTTGACGGACCAGGCGGGATGAATCACGTTGTCAGACAAGTAGGGTGCTGCATGGAGATGGGATTGAGAAACGGCCTTCGCGACAAACGGACAGTCGTGGCGCAATTGCGGGAAGAGTTATCTCTCCTTATCGAGAAAGAGAAGCTGGTGACTGGCGATCGGCTGCCGACCGAATTGGAGCTGACGGGTCGTTTTCGGATTTCGCGCCCAGCGCTTCGCGAAGCGCTGAAGCTGCTCGAACAGGATGGCATCATCAATGTCGTCCACGGCAAAGGGCGGTTCATCTCCGCGACGGCGGCGCTTCGTGTCGAGCGGCCGATCACCTGCTTCGAGAGCGTGACCGACATGGTCCGGCGGTTCGGTTATCAGCCGAACAACAAAGTTCTCTCGATTTCCGAGGAAGAACCCGATCCGGAAATCGCAAAAGCTCTAGCGCTGAATTCCAGTGCTCGCGTCATCCGCCTCGAGCGCCTGCGCATGCAGAACGACAAGGTGATCATGTATTGCGTCGACTATGTACCGCGTTCGGCCATTCCGGGGCGTCTGGACGATCTGGATTGGACCGGGTCGCTACTGGACCTCCTCGAGAAGCACTATCAGCGGCCAAAAATGTCGACCGCTACCGCCTCCGCGGTGATGCTGCCGCAGCACATCGTCGATAGAAACAACCTGCATGATTTCGGCCCGGCCTTTCTCATCGAGGAAATAGCCTTCAGCGACGCCGGCCTTCCAGTGGCCTACGCGCAGGACTATCACCGGGGCAGCGCCTTCTCGTTCAGCTTCGTACGGAAATAAGGATTCGAGGCATACCGTTGCCGGTCGACATTCAGACTATTGAGAGACGTCAGGTAACCTTCGAAGTTGCGAGCGAAGCCGTTCGGACCGGCGGTCGGGCCATGCCGCTCGCCGGAGTCCGGTCCTGGCCGCGCCAAAAGGAAGGATTCCGCCTGTCCACTCCGAATATGGACGACTGACAAACCTGCTCGGCGGTTCCAAATTCAACTTGACAGCCGGCTTCGAATTGTCTGTTGTCTGACAACAGGGATTGCCATAACGGAGTTTCACAGCCTGCCCGATTAACAGGCGGAGACGCTGAAAAAATCAACTTTGTTGTCGGACATCTTACAAAGTTGCTCGATCGGGCCGACGTTAACCGACCGGGCCTCACGGGAGGAAACCAGTGAAGAAGATCATCCAATTGGCGCTTGCCGCCGCGGCGGGCGCTCTTTTCGTCTTGCCGGCCAATGCTGGCGAAACGCTCGACCGCGTCACCGAGAAGAAGGTCATGGTGGTGGCGACCAACAGCGGTTGGCCGCCTCAGAGCTACCTCGACGACTCCAACCAGTTGACCGGCTTCGACATTGACGTTGCAAAGGAAATCGCCAAGCGGCTCGGCGTCGAAGTTTCGTTTGAGACGCCCGACTGGGCAACCATGACGGGCGGCCGCTGGTCCGGACGCTTCGATCTCGGCGTCGGCTCCGTCACGCCCACGAAAGCCCGCGCACAGGTCATCGACTTCCCGGGGATCTACTATTACAGCCCCTATGTCTACGTGCTGCACAAGGATTCCAAGGTCGCCAAGCTGCAGGAACTCAACGGCAAGGTGATCGGCGTCGAAACGGCCACGACATCAGAGGATTTCATCCGCCGTCAGTTGGAGATCGATGCGCCGGGCCTGTCGCCGATCGAATACAAGATCGCGCCGGGCGAAATTCGCACCTATGCCGATTCGATGCTGCCCTTCGACGATCTGAGGCTGGGTGACGGCGTTCGCGTCGACGCCGTCATCGCGCCGGAGCAGACCGCGCTGAACGCGATCAAGAATGGCTATCCCCTGCGGGTGCTCGAAGGTGAATACGCTTTCCGAGAGCCGCTGGTCCTGATCAGCGAAAAAGGCGATGCGGAATGGAACGCGAAAGTCGGTGAGATCCTCGGCCAGATGAAGACGGAAGGTGTATTGGCCGAGCTGACCACCAAGTGGTACGGCAAGGACTACAGCGTCGATTGATGCCTCTGGCGGGCGGGCGGCGGCTAAGCATTGCTGCCCGCTTGCACCTCCAGCCACTATTCCTGCCAGCCATTTGCGAGAGGCGATGAACTACATCGACACGCTATATGCCCGTACGCTGCAGGATCCGACAGAACGAAGCCCGCTCGTCGCGGCCGAACAGACTGATGTCTGCATTGTCGGAGCAGGGCTGGCCGGCCTGACGGCCGCGCTGGAACTTGTTCGGGCAGGAAATTCGGTTGCGGTTCTGGAGGCGCAACGCGTCGGTTGGGGAGCATCCGGCCGCAATGGTGGGTTCGTCGGCCCGGGCTATGCCAGCAGGGGCGAGACGATCCGGCGCATGGCGGGAGCTGCGGATGCAAAAAAGCTGCATCTCCTGTCGATTGAAGGCGTCGAACTGGTGCGCAATACCATCGAAGATCTCGGCATCGCGTCGGCCTTGCCGAAACCCGGAATTACAAGGGTCGTCCGATACGAGGCAGCCGCTCAGCTTCAGGCTGAGGCCGAGGCGGCGCTGAACGATTTCGGCTACCCGCTCGAATTCCTAGACCGCACGGCCGTACAGGCCCTGCTGCATTCGGACCGCTATTACCAGGGCGTGCGCGACCCCCAGGCCTTTCACTTCCACCCTCTGAACTACCTGCGGGGTATCGCGGCCGAAATCGAGCGGCTGGGCGGCCTCATATACGAAAACAGTGCGGCTACTTCCGTTCGTCTGAACGACGCCATAAAGGTGGTTCGCACCGATCGCGGGTCGGTGCAGGCCAAGCACGTCGTTTTTGCTACCGGCGGCTACACCGGCCGGCTCGTTCCGGCGCTGAAGCGCAGCCATCTGGCGATCTCGACTTATGTCATGGTTTCCGAACGCGCTCCCGAACTGATCCGCACCGCCATCGAAACGACAGATGCCATCGGTGATGACCGCAAGGCCGGCGACTATTACCGGGTCGTCGACGGCGGCCAGCGGCTCTTGTGGGGCGGGCGCATCACCACGCGCACCGGCGAGCCGCGCGATCTTGCCGCCAAGCTCCAGCGGACCATGGTGTCGACCTATCCGCAGTTGAAAGACCTGGAGATCGACACCGCCTGGAGCGGGCTGATGGCTTATGCGCGCCATCAAATGCCACAGATTGGCCAACTGCAGCCCCATGTCTGGTACTGTACGGCGTTCGGTGGGCACGGCATGAATACGGCTACGATCGGCGGCAAGATCATCGCCGAGGCTATTCTCGGAACGAGCGACCGCTTCAGGCTGTTTCAGCCTTTCGGGCTCGCCTGGAATGGCGGACCGGCCGGCAAGATCGCCGCTCAACTTGTCTATTGGAAACTTCAGGCGAACGACTGGCTGCGGGAGCGGGGCGCCTGAGCGCATCGGAGGGGTGAACGTGATCGCACAATTGGTTCTGGCATACCCCGATCACCTCAGACGCCTCGGCACTGCGCTTGTCGTCCTAGTACTCACGAGCGTCTTCTACTGGATGGGCCTGCATGGCGCATGGCTGGTCAATCTGGCACCCGGCCTGCAATATTCTATCGAAGCTTCGCCCGCGCTATGGAGCGTGATCGCCTCGTTCGTCGTGGCCGCGCTACTCGCCGCGAACGGGATCGCCATCAACCGCCTGTCGCGCTTCCATCAAATCATTACCGTCTGGGTCGAACTGCTGGCTCTGCTGATGTGGTTCTTTTATTCGTTCGACCTCAGCTTCTCGTTCATCGCGCGGAAGATCGGCTTCCTGGTCAGCCAGGGCGTCCTCACGACCCTGTATATATCAGCTATTGCAATTGTGATCGCGACGGCTCTCGCTCTGATCGGGGCCATCGCCAAACTCTCAAAAAGCGGCATCGCCTTTGGATTGGTGACATTCTACACCTCGCTGTTTCGCGGACTTCCTCTGCTGATGCAGCTCTACCTGATTTATCTCGGGCTTCCACAACTGGGCTTCGTCATAGGCCCCATTCCCGCGGGCATTGCGGCACTCGCGCTCTGCTATGGCGCCTATATGACTGAAGTCTTCAGAGCAGGCATCGAGAGCATTCCATTAGGCCAGCATGAGGCTGCCACTGCTCTCGGCTTGCGTCCGGCGCAGACTATGCTCCTCGTTATCCTCCCGCAGGCAATGCGAGTAATCATTCCACCGACTGGCAACCAGTTCATCGCCATGCTGAAGGATTCGTCGCTGGTTTCGGTCGTCGGCGTGTGGGAATTGATGTATCTCGCCCGTACCCAGGGCCAGACAGAGTTCCGGCACATCGAGATGCTAATCACTGCATCGATGATCTACTGGCTGCTGTCGATCGGGCTCGAATATGCGCAATCGCGCATAGAGCGCCATTTCGGCAAGTCGCTGAAAAGGTAGGTCGCATCGTTAGCGCGAAGGAGGAAGATCTGGCTGCCAGACGACGGGCTGTGGACGTGGCAGAAAGGCGTGAGGAAGAATGGCTGGCCGGCGTTGCCGAAGCGCTTAAGGGAACCTGGCTCGAGAGCGGGCTTTCGGCCAGGAAAAGGCAGTCCGCTATGTCGAGCTGAAACTGCTCATGTCCGCTGGAAACTCTCTGCGTGTGTACCGCGAGCGTCATCGCTCCGGGAGGATGGCGCGGGCATCTGACGCAAGGCACGACATCATCCCGATTGACTCTTGGCAGATACGAGAACAAATGTAGAACGTATCACAGGCTTTCCGCGTTTCAAGGGTCACATGAGTATATCGGCGCCCCCTGCTGCCATTTCCGAGCTTCGAGAACGCATCGCGCATCTCGAAGGTGGAAATGCACGCGAGCGTACGGTTTTGCCGTTCGGAGTGGCCGCGATTGACAGGGATCTGCCGGGAGGGGGATTGGCTTTTGGCGATCTGCACGAGGTCGCGGGTGGTGGAAATGGCTTCGTCGATGGCGCAGCGGCACTATTCGCTGCCGGTATTGCCGCGCGCCACGGTGGTGCGTTACCCAGCCCGATCTTTTCGCCCCTGCGATCGAACAGGCCGGCCTTCCTCCGGGACGGGTATCTATGTTGAAGCCGGCGACGAAAAATCCGTTCTCGCCTGTTTCGAGGAGGGTCTTCGCTAACGGCGGCATGGACAAGCTCGTTGACGAGAACGGGCCGAGACGGAAGGACTGGGGCTATGGAACCCTGAACAGGCGCATGTTGTTGATGGTCTTTTGCCGGCCTCCTATCCGGGCCCGCAAAATCCAAACAGAAGGAGTAACGAGTGTTGGCCAGTCAACGAGGAAGGCGCGTCCGCGCTGAGATTGCTCTTGCCCAGAACCTGATGCTCGCGCCCTGGGTTGTGGGGTTGCGGTTGCCGATCCTGGTTGCCGAGGCAACCGGTTCGCTGGTTTCAGGTCGGCCGGAAACCATCAAGGCGGTGAGCGAAAAAGTTTCGGCCCTTGCGCAGGGGATTCTTGCGGCACAGGTGGCTTGGACGCGGGGCGCATTGACATTGCCGCTCGCCATAGCCGACGCGTCATCCCCGCTGGCGGATATCGGGCGATCAATGGCCCTTGCTGCTCTGGAGCCTGCGGGGCGGCAGGTTCGCCTAAATCACCGCCGGCTTTCCAGGCGCCGCAAACGGTGAAGCCGCAAGAGGCGAAAACACCCGCAGCAAGGCCGCAACTGCCGCAGTCCATCGATGAATGTGCGATGGCCAGTGTAAAACTTGGCGGAATTTCAATGAAAACCTCTTCCGGGGCGGCGGCGCAGAAAATGATTTCTACCACCGTATACCCGGGCGGTCGCAATCACCTGACAGACGCGAAAAGAACGCG
>SAQR01000110.1 GCA_004020365.1 Mesorhizobium sp. | reverse complement strand
GCTGGAGGGCGGCTCGCAAGGCGCGCAGCAGCCACGCGAGCAGAAGAAGTCGGACGCCACCACCAACACCGACAGCAGCGTCGCCGAGGCTCCGGCGACGCATGCGCCGGCCGATGCGGGCACACCGCCCGCCGGCGGCCAGGAGGTCATCGTCGAATCGCCGACAGGCGAACCCGGCGCGGTGATCCCGGGCACGCCGCCGAAGACGTTCGGCACCATCACCGTCGACAAGAACGGCAATGTGATCGAGGGCAAGACGCAGGCGCATGCGCCGGGGCAGAACACCGCCCCCGGCGACCAAGCTGCCGGCGACCAGGCCGGCAAGTCCGACGATACGGTGGTTGCGGCGCTGCCCGCCACCGACGACCCGGAGGAGCTTTACCGCAATTCCTATCAGTTCATCCTGTCGGGCGACTACGGCACTGCCGAACAGGGTTTTCGCGACCACATCGCCCGCTTCCCCAAGGACGCCAAGACGGCGGACGCGCATTACTGGCTGGGTGAGTCGCTGCTCGGCCAGCAAAAATATCGTGACGCGGCCGAGACGTTCCTTGCCGCCAGCAAGGATTATCCGAAGGCCAAGAAGGCTCCCGACATGCTGCTGAAGCTCGGCGTGTCGCTGGTCGGATTGAACCAGCGCGACGTGGCCTGCGCCACTTTCGGCGAGATCGGCAAGCGCTATCCGAACGTTTCCAGCGCACTCAAGGAACGCGTCAAGCAGGAAAGGGCGCTCGCGGCGTGCTAGTTTTTTACTTGCATGGCGTTGCCCCAATATCGGGGCGACTTTTGGGCGACACGCATTGACGCCCGAAACCGAGCCTGACCGTTCGGTTTTTTCGCAGATCGACTTTACCAGCGGCGCTGTTGCGGCCGTGTCCGGCGGCAGCGACTCGACCGCCCTTCTGCTTCTCCTCAAAGATCACCTCGACCGTACCGCGCCGGCAACGAAATTGCTGGCTGTGACCATCGATCACGCTCTGCGGCCGGGCTCGGCAGCGGAAGCGCAAGCCGTGGCCAGGCTCTGTGAGGATCGCGGCATTGCCCACCGCATCCTGGTCTGGTCCGGGCGCAAGCCATCGACCGGCCTGCCGGCTGCCGCGCGAGAGGCACGCTACCGGTTGCTGGCCGAGGCGGCGCAGACGGAAGGTATCGGCCTGATCCTGACCGGCCACACCGCCGACGACCAGGCCGAGACCGTGCTGATGCGGCAGGCTCGCCAGGAGGGGGCGAGAGAGCCAGGGCGAGGTCTAGCCGGTATCGCGCCTGCAACCCTATACGACTGGCGGATCTGGATCGCACGGCCGCTTCTCGGCACACGGCGTGCGGCGCTGCGCGAAGTCCTGCGGCGCGCCAATGTCGGCTGGGCCGAAGACCCGACCAATGAAGACGAGGCTTTCGAGAGGCCGCGTGTCCGGGCAGCGCTTGCCGACCGCAATGGTGCGCGGGAAGACGCGTTGGCGCTGGCCGCGCGGGCTGCGGTGGAGCGCGAGCAGCTTGGCCATCGCGCCGCCGCGCTTATCCGTGGCTTTGCCAGCAGGCCCGCCGCCGGCCTGATCCGTCTCGATCCGGGCTTTGCGACGGCCGGCGACGAGGCGGCGGCCGTCTACGCGCTGCGTGTCCTGCTGGCGACTGTCGGCGGCGTTGCCTTTCTGCCCGACCAGGCGCGCAGCGAGGCGCTGCTCAACCGGCTGAGGGCTACCCGGTTTTGCGCCACATTGTCGCGGACGGTGGTCGATGCGAGGCGTGCCAGCATCTTCCTGCGTCGCGAAACCCGCAACCTGCCGCCCGCTGCGCCTGCCGTGGACAATGCCCTCTGGGACGGCCGACGGAGGATCACATTGGGCGACGAATCGGGGGCATTTTTGATCGCGCCGCTCGGCGCGGCTGGTGCCGCAAAACGGGCAATTGCCGAAGACGGCACGCCGCCAAGCCTTATCCGCGCTGCTCTGGCGGCCGAGCCGGTGCTTTGGCGCGCAAGCGAATATCCTGGCCAACGCCTCGCTCCGATGCAGGACAGCCCGGTCTTGCCAGGAATGGCGGTATGCCCGGTCGTCGCGCCCTTTGCCCGCTTCCTGCCGTCCTTCGACCTGGCGCCGGCCGGAACTGTCGCCGCGCTGATCGGCGCGCCGCGACTTCCTGCGCCGCCTTTCGGCGGCCACACTGCCGGTTGATCATGGGCGAAAGCTTAACCGCGACATGCTGTTCTGCTTGGCAATGAAGGGCGCCATCCCTATGTTAGACCTAAGTTTCCTCTCACGACGCGTGTCCGCTGGCGGACACCAACGGGACAATTGATGAATCCGAATTATCGCAATCTCGCGCTCTGGGCGATCATAGCGGTCCTGCTCATCGCTCTCTTCAATCTGTTCCAGACGCCGCAGACGCGCGGAGCAGCGAGTGACGTCCCCTATTCGCAGTTCCTGCAGGACGTCGCGGCCGGCCGGGTCAAGACGGTGACCATCGCCGGCGCCCGCATCTCGGGCACCTATACCGACACCTCTACCGGCTTCCAGACCTACTCGCCGGGTGATCCGTCGCTGGTTTCGAGGTTGCAGGACAAGAACGTCACCATCAACGCGCGCCCCGAATCCGACGGTTCGAATTCGCTGTTCAGCTATCTCATCTCCTGGCTGCCGATGATCCTCATCCTTGGCGTCTGGATATTCTTCATGCGCCAGATGCAGTCCGGCTCCGGGCGCGCCATGGGCTTCGGCAAGTCGAAGGCCAAGCTTTTGACTGAAGCGCATGGCCGCGTCACCTTCCAGGATGTCGCCGGCGTCGACGAAGCCAAGCAGGATCTGGAAGAGATTGTCGAATTCCTGCGTGATCCGCAGAAGTTCCAGCGGCTTGGCGGCAAGATTCCGCGCGGCGTGCTGCTCGTCGGCCCTCCCGGGACCGGCAAGACGCTGCTTGCCCGTTCGGTCGCCGGTGAGGCCAACGTGCCGTTCTTCACAATTTCCGGCTCGGACTTTGTCGAGATGTTCGTCGGCGTTGGCGCCAGCCGCGTCCGCGACATGTTCGACCAGGCCAAGAAGAATGCGCCCTGCATCATCTTCATCGACGAAATCGACGCGGTCGGCCGCCATCGCGGCGCCGGCCTCGGCGGCGGCAACGACGAGCGCGAGCAGACGCTGAACCAGCTGCTTGTCGAAATGGACGGCTTCGAATCCAACGAAAGCATCATCCTGATCGCCGCCACCAACCGGCCGGATGTGCTCGATCCGGCGCTGCTCAGGCCCGGCCGTTTCGACCGCCAGGTGGTGGTGCCGAACCCCGACATCGTCGGCCGCGAGAAGATCCTGAAGGTGCATGTGCGCAACGTGCCTCTGGCCCCCAATGTCGACCTCAAGGTGATCGCACGCGGCACGCCGGGCTTTTCCGGCGCCGACCTGATGAACCTCGTCAACGAATCCGCCCTGATGGCGGCGCGGCGCAACAAACGCCTTGTCACCATGGCCGAATTCGAGGACGCCAAGGACAAGATCATGATGGGCGCCGAGCGCCGCTCGTCGGCGATGACCCAGGCCGAGAAGGAGCTCACCGCCTATCACGAGGCCGGCCACGCCATCCTGGCGCTGAACGTGCCGTCGGCCGATCCGCTGCACAAGGCGACCATCATCCCGCGCGGCCGGGCGCTTGGCATGGTCATGCAGTTGCCGGAAGGTGACCGCTATTCGATGAGCTACAAATACATGATCTCGCGCCTCGCCATCATGATGGGTGGCCGCGTCGCCGAGGAGTTCAAGTTCGGCAAGGAGAACATCACTTCGGGCGCCTCCTCGGACATCGAGCAGGCAACCAAGCTGGCGCGTGCCATGGTCACGCGCTGGGGTTTTTCCGACAAGCTCGGCCACGTCGCCTATGGCGACAACCAGGAGGAAGTGTTCCTCGGCCATTCGGTGGCGCGCACGCAGAACGTCTCGGAAGAGACGGCCCAGATCATCGACGCCGAAGTGCGCCGACTGATCGACGAGGCCTATTCGACGGCGAAATCCATCCTGACCAAGAAGAAGAAGGAATGGATCGCGCTGGCACAGGGGCTTTTGGAATACGAGACGCTGTCCGGCGACGAGATCAAGCAGCTGATCGCCGGCCACAAGCCCGCCCGTGATCTCGGCGACGACACGCCACCGAGCCGCGGCTCGGCCGTGCCGAAGTCCGGCAGCCGCCGCAAGAAGGGCCCGGAGCCCGAAGGCGGCATGGAGCCTCAGCCGTCAAGCTAGGGCCCGGCTCAGAAGATTGATTTCGAAAACGCCGCGGCCTGGACCGCGGCGTTTTCCGTTCAGGAGGTTGGAGAGGACTACCGGAGTTGTCCGCGACCGCGCACCCGCAGTTGGCGATTGGCGAAAGCCGGCATGGCGGCTAATCTCCCCCCTTGTGGGGGAGATGTCCGGCAGGACAGAGGGGGCGCTCTCCCGCCGACCTGTCAACGCACCGCAGCCATGCCCACGCTAACTAATCCCAATCAGCGAGGCGAACAATGGGAAGGTTAGCGATCCTTCGCGCCCCCTCTGCCATGCCGGGCATCTCCCCCCTCGTGGGACCCACGAGGGGAGGATTGGCAGCGTCGATGCTGCTTCCTCGCAACGCAGGTAGCCTCTTGGAAAGTCGGCCGACAAAAAAGCCCGCGAAGCTTGCAGCTCGCGGGCCTTGCTATCTTCGAATGTTGATGCCGATCAGCTCTTCAGCGCGGCATTGCACAGGCTGTAGAAGCCGCCACCGGTCTGGATCCATTTGAGGCCGCCCAGCGTCCCGGCCCCCTTGTTGGCGTGGTACTGGTCGCGGCAGGTGTACATGCGGGCCTTGGCCGGAGTTTCGCTGCTATATTTGTCCGAGATCGCCTTCGGCAACGTCACTCCCTGGGGAGCGGTGACGGTCGGCTTTTTCGGCTGGCTGGTGAGGCTTGCCTGATCGGCTGCCGGCTTGGTGTCGTCGTCGAAAGCACTGGCACCGCACTGGCTCATGCGGAAGTCATTCCACTTCATGCCGTTCAGCGTGTTGCCGGCCTTGGCCGCCCGATATTTGGCGCCGCACTCCGCCCTGCTGAGGCCGCTGCCTGCGTTGGCGGTTACCGCTGCCTTGGTCGTCGCTGCGGCGGCCGCATTGGGCGTTGCAGCGCTGGTGCTGTCCGCCTTGGCTGGCGTGGCGTCGGTTGCGGCGGCGACGGTGGCGCATTCTGCCTTGCGGAACTGATTCCAGTTCTGCCCGCCAAGTGTTCCGGCGTCCTTTGCCGCGTTATACTTGGTGCTGCATTCAGCCATGGTCAGCGCATTGGCGGGCGCTGCCAGGAATAAAGTCACGACGGCAAGACCCGTCAAAGTTGCAAGTCGATGGATAAGCATGTGTCTTCTCCCTCCGATGTTCACGTTATGTACCAAGCAAGCAATAGCACTCAACGGATGGTTGCGCTAGAGGCCAAATGGCGTAAAACCCGTCGGAAAGTGCATTATTTTTGGATGAACTCGTTGCCAGCTCCTGCGCCCCAGGCAATTTCCTGGGCATATGCACGGAAAACTTGCATAGCTCTGGGAACTGCCTCGCATGACGGGCCGAGCGGGTCGGCCAGTGCGGCGGCCCTGACTGTCCGGTCCAGAGCAACACGATGTGTGGGTTCCGAATTCAATGCCTATCGACCGACACTTGAAAGAATCCGGATGCGGTCTGAAGTCCCTGAACGCTGCTGCTGCAACCAGGGCAGGCAAAATCACAGCACTGACGTGACACAAAACACACAATACAACAGTTTTCTAAGGATTGGTGCCCTATAATCATGAATTGTGATGATAGGGCTCGGGCCAATTTGTGGCATGACGTGCCGGAAAAGAACCATCGGGAAGCTGACTAGCATGGCAGGAAGTTATTTCGGCACGGACGGCATTCGCGGGCGCGCTAACAGGTTTCCAATGACGGCGGAGGTCGCCATGAGGGTCGGCATGGCCGCCGGCCTTTCGTTCCAGCGCGGCAACCATCGCCACCGCGTCGTGCTCGGCAAGGACACCAGACTTTCCGGCTACATGATCGAGAATGCGATGGTGTCGGGCCTGTGCGCCGCAGGCATGGACGTGTTCCTGCTCGGCCCGATTCCGACGCCCGCAGTCGCCATGCTGGTGCGCTCGTTGCGCGCCGACATCGGCGTGATGATCTCGGCCTCGCACAATCCTTATTACGACAACGGCATCAAGCTGTTCGGCCCCGATGGCTACAAGCTCTCCGACGAGATCGAAGAGCGCATCGAGGGGATGCTCGACAAGGATATCGACTTGGCGCTCGCCGATTCGGACGGGCTCGGCCGCGCCAAGCGCGTCGACGGCGTCCATGATCGCTACATCGAATTCGCCAAGCGGACGCTGCCACGGTCGATGTCGCTGTCGGGCCTGCGCATCGTCGTCGATTGCGCCAACGGCGCCGCATACAAGGTGGCGCCCGAGGCGCTGTGGGAACTCGGCGCCGAGGTTGTCGCCATCAATGTCGAGCCCAACGGCTTCAACATCAACAAGGAGTGCGGCTCGACCCATCCGGCCGGCCTGCAGAAGAAGGTCCACGAAGTGCGCGCCGATATCGGCATCGCGCTCGACGGCGATGCCGACCGCGTGGTCATCGTCGACGAGAACGGCGCGATCGTCGATGGCGACCAGATTATGGCGCTGATCGCCGAATCCTGGCATCAGAGCGGACGGCTGGCCGGCGGCGGCGTCGTCTCGACGGTGATGTCCAATCTCGGCCTCGAACGCTTCCTCGGCGACATCAACCTGCAGTTGCACCGGACCAAGGTCGGCGACCGCTATGTCGTCGAGCACATGCGAGCGCACGGTATGAATGTCGGCGGCGAACAGTCGGGCCACATCGTGCTGTCCGATTTTTCCACCACCGGCGACGGCCTCGTGTCGGCGCTCCAGGTGCTCGCTTGCATCAAGCGGCAGAACCGACCGGTCAGCGAACTGTCGAAGAAGTTCGCGCCGGTGCCGCAACTGCTGAAGAACGTGCACATTTCCGGCGGCAAGCCGCTCGAGGAAGCGCCGGTCAAGGCGGCGATCGAAGATGGACGCCACCGCCTGGGCAAGGCCGGCCGCCTGGTCATCCGGCCATCCGGCACGGAACCGCTCATCCGCGTCATGGCGGAAGGCGACGATCAGCAACTGGTCGAGGCCGTCGTCAACGACATTGTTGGGGTCATTTCGGAAACCCGCAGCGCCGCCTGATCCCGAACTTTTGCCAGCTTGAAAGCCCGCCTTCCGGCGGGCTTTTTTTCGCTGGGTTGCACGCCACAAAATGACGCAAAAACCCTGAAAGATTTAGCGATTCATGGTTAAGCGATACGGTTAAACGGCCTTTAACTTTTCCAATTCATTATCCACGACTGAAGCCAAACAGAGTCGGACGCGTTCGCTGTGCCGAGGGTTCTCAGGGGTGACAAGCATGTTCAATACAGCAAGAATGGCCGTCTTTGCCGCGCTGCTCGCGGGCGCGGCCGGACCAGTGTTCGCCGCCGACTTCGTCGAGCCGCCGGTGGTCGAGCCGGCCCCGCCGCCCGTCTACGAGCAGCCGGTCGAATATGGCGGCTGGTACATTCGCGGCGACATCGATTATCACTGGTCGAAGTTCCGCGGCGGCGACTACATCACCTACGGGGCGGATCCAGGCACCGGCCGCTTTGACGACGGCGAGCTGGACGGCGCCTTCTCGGCCGGCGCCGGCGTCGGTTACCAGATCAACCGGCATTTCCGCACCGACCTTACCGCCGACTGGATGAGCAAATCCGATTTCCGCGGCTCGACGACCGGCATCTGCCTCGATGGAGATCCCTGTACTTCGACCGACCGGTCGTCTTATACGGCGCTGCTGCTGCTGGCCAATGCCTATGTCGATATCGGCACCTGGCACGGCATCACGCCCTATGTCGGCGCCGGCATCGGCGGCGCCTGGGTCAAGTGGGATGAGCTCCACAACACCATTGAAGACGGCGAATTCTCCCACAATGGCGGCAAGGGCTGGCGCTTTGCCTATGCCGCCATGGCGGGCGCCTCCTACTGCCTGACCGATCGCGTCAAGCTCGATCTCGGTTACCGCTTCAGCCATATCGAGGGCGGCAAGATGTTCGACTTCGCCAGCGATGTCGGTCCCGGCCATGACAAGGGCATCAATGTTCACGAAGTGCGAGGCGGCCTCCGCTACCAGTTCGGCAACTCGGACTGCGTCCAGCCGGTGCCGATCGCCTACGAACCCGAACCGGTTTACACCAAGTAATCGCTTCGAGAGCGGGTTTGCGGACCGCCCGGCAAAAGCCGGGCGGTTTTTTTGTGGCGGCAGCAACGCGTCAAAATCAATTCGCTAACGCCCTGTTATCCTTAACCGCCACTTAACCACTATGGTTAACAATGCCCTGAAACGGCGCTCGCGATCGCGAATGGCGCCACCTTCGGGAGCCGGGGATCATGACAGTCAAATCGGGCATAGTACTGGCGCTTGCAGCAATCGCCCTGACGCCGTTGTCGCAAGCGCTTGGCGCCGACTACGATCCGCCGATCTATGTCGACCAGGCGCCGGACTATGTGCCGGTCGAAGTCGGGTCGGGCTGGTATCTGCGCGGCGATGTCGCCTATCTGGTTCAGAAGAGCTTCGACAATGAGGACTTCGCCTTCGCGCCAGCGAACTTCGACGAAGAAGAGGATCACATCTTCGCCAGCATCGGCTTCGGCTACCATTTTAACGATTATCTGCGCGCCGATCTCAATCTCGGCTATCTGCCCGGCAACGAGATCAGCGTCAGCTATGACAACGGAACGACCGTGGCATCGGCGGACCTGGAGAACTACGCGTTCTCGGGCATGCTCAACGGCTATGTCGATCTTGGCACCTATGTCGGGATCACACCCTATCTCGGCGCCGGTATCGGTATTGTCCAGACCAGGCGGCGCCTCTCGGCGGACTACTTCACAGACAACGCCAACCCCGCCGACGATTTCGTCCGGGATGACAACGAGACCCATTACTCTTTCGCCTATACGCTGAACGCCGGCCTTGCCTACCAGGTGTCCAAGAACCTCTCAGTCGATCTGGGCTATCAATATTTTTCCGCACCCGACGCCGAATATACCACCGCACAGGATTTGGATTCCTATCCGATCGACAAAGGGATCAGCAATCATCAGGTCAAGGTGGGGCTGCGCTACGATCTCTGGTAAGCACGGCGAAAGCCTCGGGAATGCCAGCGGCGGACTTCGGTCCGCCGTTCTGTTTTGGTGGGGATGCAACCAGTATCCCGTCAGCGACAAAAACTTTCCTCTTGACGCCGGGGGCCTGAACGCATATCGCCGTCCGTGGGCCACCCCTCCCCAACGAGGGGCCACTATCTGGAAGGATAGACCACGATGACGATCCATACGAAACCCGGACTGCGCCCGGCAAATCCCAATTTTTCCTCAGGTCCCTGTGCAAAACGCCCCGGCTGGTCGGTCGAGGCGCTGACCAATGCCGCGCTCGGACGCTCGCACCGCGCCAAGATCGGCAAGACCAGGCTCGAACAGGCGATCGAGCTGACGCGAGAAACTCTCCAAATTCCGGCAGATTATCGCATCGGCATCGTGCCGGCGTCGGACACCGGCGCGGTCGAGATGGCGCTGTGGTCGCTGCTCGGCGAACGCGGCGTCGACATGGTCGCCTGGGAGAGTTTCGGTTCCGGCTGGGTCACCGATGTGGTCAAGCAGCTCAAGCTCGCCGATGTGCGCAGGATCGAAGCCGGCTACGGCGCGCTGCCGGATTTGACAAAAATCGACTTCGACCGCGACGTGGTCTTCACCTGGAACGGCACGACGTCAGGCGTGCGCGTGCCGAACGGCGATTTCATCCCGGCCGCCCGCAAGGGCCTGACCATCTGCGACGCCACCTCGGCGGCCTTTGCGCAAGAGCTCGATTTTGGCAAGCTCGACGTCGTCACCTTCTCCTGGCAGAAGGTGCTGGGCGGCGAAGGTGCGCATGGCATGCTGATCCTCAGCCCGCGCGCC
>SAQR01000010.1:50670-141022 GCA_004020365.1 Mesorhizobium sp. | reverse complement strand
CCGAGAAGGCGCTGATCGCCGTCATCCAGGAGGCCTACGTCCAGGGTATCTCGACGCGCTCGGTCGACGACCTGGTCAAGGCGATGGGCATGAGCGGCGTCTCCAAGAGCCAGGTCAGCCGGCTGTGCGAGGAGATCGACGGCAAGGTGAAGGCCTTCCTCGACAGGCCCATCGAGGGCGACTGGCCCTATCTGTGGATCGATGCCACCTACCTGAAGGTGCGCCGCGGCGGACGCATCGTCTCGGTCGCCGTCATCATCGCCGTCGGTGTAAACGCAGACGGCCGGCGCGAAGTGCTGGGCATGGAGGTCGGCACGTCTGAGGCCGAGCCGATCTGGACGGAGTTTTTGCGCAAGCTGACCCGCCGCGGCCTGCGCGGCGTCAAGCTCGTCGTTTCCGATGCCCATGAAGGCATCAAGGCGGCCGTCACCAAGGTGCTGTGCGCGACATGGCAGCGCTGCCGGGTCCATTTCATGAGGAACGTGCTGGCGCATGCCGGCAAGAGCGGCCGCCGCGTCGCCTCGGCCTTCATCGCCACCGCCTTCGCCCAGGAGACGGCCGAGGCCGCCAGCACCCAATGGCGCGCCGTTGCCGACCAGATCCGGCCGAAGGTGCCCAAGCTCGCCACCATCATGGACGATGCCGAGCCCGACGTGCTTGCCTACATGACCTTCCCCAAGGAGCACCGTGCCAAGCTGCATAGCACCAACCCGATCGAGCGCCTCAACGGCGAGATCAAGCGCAGGACCGAGGTCGTCGGCATCTTCCCCAATGACGATGCCATAGTCCGTCTCGTCGGCGCCCTCCTGCTCGAACAGAATGATGAATGGGCCGTGCAGCGGGCGCGCTACATGACCCTTGAGACCATCAGCCAGATGAGCGATGATCCGCTCATCAGCCTGCCGGCAGTGGCGCGCTGATCAGTCCGGCCCTTGCCGGAGAGCACGGCGACCAATGCCGTTACCTACACCACGCCATGGGGCACGATCAAAACAGGCTCCGCCGGCGCGATATGAGGAATGTCGTCCAGCCGTTTGTGACAGCGCTCTCCACCGATGCCACGCAATCAAATGAGCGCGTGTATCATGACGGCTAGGCGTGCGAGAAACGTCCTCAGGCATTGCCCTACGAAGGAGCCGATATTAGCGCCGAGATTTCAAGGCTGGTCAGGGACGATTGAGAGTTTTGAGCACCGGCAGCACGAAGGCGGCAATCGCAGCGTCATGCCTTCGGAACCATCGGTAGCTGCTCAATACGTTCTGTTGTGCTCCTGCCTGTATATGTGTTGCGTAATTCCCCTGAATGGCAACGGATTACCTGCGTCTGGTTATTCATTCTTCACCACTCACCCGCCCTTGATGATCTTTCGAAGCCGGGCGGGATCGGGCAAAATCGCGAGGTCCTTCAACGGATTGCCGTAGACGGCGATGAGATCTGCGTGAGCGCCAGGCGCGATGGTGCCGATGAGGCCTTCCATGTTGAGCACGCGGGCAGCATCCACCGTCGCGGATCGGATCACGTCCCGAGGCTTGAGAACGCGGCCGCGCAGAAGAAATTCCTCTGATTGGTGCCCCTGCATCTGGCCAAGCAGATCGGAGCCGTAGCCCATGGTCACGCCAGCGCTTTGAAGCGTTTCGAGCGCCGACAAGCCGGCATCGAGAACGAAGCTCACCTTTTCAAGGGATTCGGCGGACATGCGGTATCTGGCTCCGTCCCGAGCGACGACAGCAAAGGTGATGTTCGTCGGGACGACGAACGCGCCTGCCTCGCGAACCCGGTTGGCGGTTGTCGCTTTGATGAGGTTTCCATGCTCGATTCGGATGGTCGACGTTTCATCCCAGATTTACTTTCGCGCCTCACGCCGGCACTCGCGCACATAGTCCGCCGGGTTATGTCGCCAAGCGCCGAGCGGATTTGCGGCAAGGGGAAGTCCGGGCACTCCTCGCACCCTCGTCCTCGCGCAACACCGCACGTAACAGAAACGATAGCACGCATTCTCACAATTAACGACGGCTGTTCGGCAGTGGGCTTCGTCGCGAGCGAGGACGAGAGTGTCGGGTCTACAACCAAATGTCGGAGGTCGGACCCAAATGTCGGAGGTCGGACACGCAAGGCCCTTACCACGTAGGTGATTGAAAGCTTTATTGACGAGGCGCTCCAATGGCCGGCCCGCAATGCGGGAGATATTGTTAGAGGCGTCTCGAATGACTTCTCCGCGGGACCCGAAGGGCGTCTCAGGCATCCTTTGGCACGATTAGTGCAACGGATGATCCGCAAACGTTGCACCGATACAATGTGAGGGGAGCGTCACCCAGATTTTTGTGTTGACCGTCCACTCACTCTTCACCCAGTGGCTGCCGCGCAGGCGCTTGCGGACGCCGGTCAGCCCGATAGCTCATCGATCCAGATCAGCGGAGAACAAAACACAGAATGGGAACGAGATCAGCATGAACTCGAATTTTAGTCGTTTGGCCCAAGCCACCGCTATGAACTTGCTCTGGACGTCGGCGAACGAAGGCATGTGGATGCCGGCCCAGATTACGGAACTTGGCGCGGCCATGCGCGCGAATGGACTCCAGCTTGATCCCGCGCAGCTCAGCCGTCTAGACACTGCCCCGCTCAACGCGATCGTATCACTGGGCGGATGTTCAGCTTCCTTCGTCAGTCCGCAAGGACTGGTTGCGACCAACCGTCACTGCGTGCTGGAATCGATCCAGTACAACAGCAAGGAGAGTCAAGACTATCTCACCAAGGGATTTCTAGCGAAAAGCCTTGGTGAAGAATTACCCGCGGTGCCCGGCAGCCGCATCTATGTGATCGAGGATATCCGTGATGTGACCGCCGACATGCTCAAGGGCGTATCGGACAAGCTGAACGGCTTTGCCCGCTATGAGCGGCTCGACAGGAACCGGAAGGCGCTGATCGCCGCATGTGAAGAACAGCCCAATCGCCGCTGCGACGTGGAGTCCTATTATGGCGGCGCCTCCTACTATCTCCAGCAGAAGCTCGAAATTCAGGACGTGCGCCTCGTCTATGCGCCCGCGCTCGGCATCGGTAACTTCGGCGGCGAAACGGACAATTGGACGTGGCCGCGCCACACAGGCGACTTCGGTTTTTACCGCGCTTATGTCGCTCCTGATGGTTCCTCCCGGCCTTATGCGCGCGACAACGTGCCCTACCGGCCGAAGAGCTGGCTGCGCATTGCCTCTAAAGGCGTGCAAGACGGCGATTTCGTCATGGTCGTCGGCTTTCCCGGAAAAACCAATCGGTTCCGCACGGCGGATGAAGTACGGTTCAATTTCGCGCGGTACGAACCGCTGTTGCAGCATTTGCTGTCGGATTATGCGGCCCAGATAAACCAAACCACGGCAGGCAATCGAGAAGCGCAGATCCGCTACGCCTCCATCCTGCAAGGCGTGGAAAACTACAAGAAGAAGTTGGCGGGCGATCTCGCCGGGGCCAATGCGATCGGGCTCGACGTGCGCAAGGCTATCGAGGAGAAAGCTTATCACGACTGGGTCGCCGATGATCCCGCGCGGCAGGCGCGCTATGGCGCAGCGATCGGCGAACTGGGCGCCATGGTGGACGAGAATAGCCAGGCCTCGCTCGAGGGGCTGCGCCAGGCGCTGCTGAACCGCGCGCAAATGCTCTCATCCGCGCGCACTCTGTATCGCTGGGCCAAGGAGCACGAGAAGCTCGATGAAGACCGCGAACGCGGCTTTCAGGATCGTGACCGTAACCAGACCGTGGATCAACTGACGCAGATCGAACGCGGTTACCTGCCCGACATCGATCGCAAGCTATTTGAGGCCGCGCTCGATGAATATCGCCGGCTAGACGCAAAGGACCGCGATACTGCGTTCGAAACGGCTCTGGACCAAATCGGCCTTGACCGACTTTATGCAGAAACCAAACTCGCCGACACGGCCACGCGGCTCGGCTGGCTCGACAAGCCGGCTGCTGCCTTCGAGGCGTCGGACGATCCTTTCATCAAGCTGGCGGTCGCGCTCTATCCCGGCGACATAGCTGCGGAGCGCGCGGCGAAGGACCGCGCTGGCCGAGCGCAGGCGGCGCGCGCGACTTATATGCAGGGCCTGCGCGCCTACTGGCAGGCGATTGGCCGGCCGGTGTATCCCGACGCGAATGGATCGCTGCGCATCACCTGGGGCAAGGTGTCGGGGCGAACACGCGACGGGCAGATCTGGACGCCATTCACCACGGCTGAGGGACTTCTGGCCAAGCACACTGGCAAGGGCGAGTTTGATGCGCCGGCCGCCGCCGTCGCTGCGATCCGGGCCAAGAATTATGGCCCCTATGTCGCGCCGGAGCTGGGCACTTTGCCGGTCGACTTCATGTCCACGGTCGACATTACCAATGGCAATAGCGGCTCGGCCACGCTGAATGGGCGCGGCGAGTTCGTCGGTCTCGCCTTTGATGGCACGCTCGATGGAGTGATCTCCGATTGGGCATATGCCGCAGACCGCAGTCGAAGCATCCATGTCGACAGTCGCTTCATGCTTTGGACCATGGACAAGATTGACGGCGCTGCCTGGTTGCTCAAGGAGATGGGAGTGCTGCCGGCGTCGCGTTCATGAGCGGGGTAGTCTGGCGGTAGGCGGCCTGTCGGCGTCATACCTCCACAAATCCCCCTTGGAATTTTAGACAAATCCCGTGCGGAAGCGCCGCCTCAGCCGGTCTTGCAGCGCCTGCCGGTCGGCGACGAGGTCGTCGCAGCGACCCGGCGCCGCTGCCCGGCCATCAATTGTCCAATCGGCGCCCACGTGCCAACACAAACACGCCGCAGTCATAAGCATTCGGCTGTCGGGTCATGGGGGCTGCCTCGAAGGTGCCGTTCAGCACCCTTGCGAGCTGGTTTGCAGGCTCGTCGTTGTGGCCCTGTCCGGGAGGAGTCGTGGTGATAGGCGACCCGCTCCGGGTTGCGGCCATCAACGAGCAGCAGCGAGCAATGGGTGCTGTCGCTGGTACGATTGCCATTGCTCACTGGCACGAATAGGAAATCGGCTGGGCCCACAGCTCGATTATAGATGACCTGCAATGTCTCTTGCGCGTTCTGCGACCCTGCGTAACGCATTTGCTCCACCTCGCGACCCAAGTTCCATGTGCCAGTCTGCCCTTTATGCGACTTTTCGAGCACAGACCGGGAACATCTGGCGCCCAAGGCCAGTTTAGCGCTGGAAAAGCCAATGTGCGGGAGTTCAGAAATGGCCGCTCCGGGGCCGACTGCGGTCCGTCCGGTTTCGGCCCCGGTTGATGGAAAGCTGCCCATAACCAACCGACGCCCTTTCGGCCGCTCGTACTCAAATACCGAAACCACGATAGCGGTCATTGCCCGTAATAATGTCAATTCGCTTCGCTACGCATGCGCAGCGATTTCGGGCTCAACTCCGAAGCGCCAAATCGCGGCGGAACCGATCGCTGTGGAGATTATGCCTGGGGCGCGACACCTTCGGGACGGGCGCTTTCCGCCCCTTCCTCGGCCGCGGCCGTTGCCTGCGCCCGTGCAGCGCGCTCCACCATCTCGCGCGTAACGACTTTGCTATGATCCCGCTCACGGTAGAGACGCGCATACGCGGAGTCGTCGACATCGCCCGGGCCATAGTCATGGTAGTCGAGATGACGCCAACCCCGTTCCGTGAGGTCCATGCCGTATTCTACGCCGACAAATCCGCTCAAGGGCACGATATAAGTCTTTACGAAGGGAACGTCCTCGTATGTCCGCTTGATGAACTGGGCGCCGGGCGTGTTTTCGATAAACCATGGTTGCCGGCCGAATCCGCCAAACTGCAGTTGGATGATGTGGCCCAGCGTTTTCAATGCCGATAGAGCGTCCTCCCGCATTGTGGAGTAGGTCGCGGGGTTAAAGTGGACCGAGCGGTTGCGCAGCGTCGCAAGCTCCATGAAAGCTATCCCAACATCAGGCAAGAGCACGCCCCAGTCTTCCAGCACGCGCACGGCGAACCGCCAGTCATCGAAAGACTCGCTGCGATAAACACGGCGGTAGTACGGCGACGCTTTGTAGTGATCCCGAAGGTCCAGGATGAGGTGGTTCAGGATGCGCTCGCCGAGGGCGCACGCAGCGACCAAGGCTGGGAAGTAGAGCCCTGATACAAAGGCGCGGCGCGCCTGTTCATGCATCAGGTTATGATAACTGACGATGGAGAACGCCTTTGCGCCAAGGTCCTTAGTGTCCTGGATCACTTGCGCATGGCGGCGTTCGCCGTACTCGGCTTTAAGCCTCTCAATCGCATTGTTGCGGTTCTCGATATGGAGCACCTTCACTTTCTCCTCCCAGTGCTCGCTCGGATCGTCGAGACTCATCGGGGTGGAGTCGAAATCATAGGCAAACGGGTGATATCGCCGCCGCCCACGGTCTCGCACGGATACGTGCCCCTCATGGTCGTAGAGGCCGCGCGGCAGGTCGGCGACCGTGATGAACCCTTCTGATACAGCGCTCTCCGCGTGGCCGTTGCTCTCGGTCTCAGCGGCTTCCCGGCGCTTGGGCGCCACGTGCTCAGGTTTCATATCTTCGACAGCAGTCGGCTCTTGATCGGCCATGGTCCGTCAGCTTGCCGTCGCGGGTGCGGCCGTTCGGCGGCGCATCCTCACCTTCAGCGCATCCGGATGGAAATTGCCCATAAGATGGCCGCATCCTGTTGTATGGAAGGGCGAAGGCTTGTTCTTGCCCCCGACCGCCTCGAGCTTTTCGTATAACCCTTCGCTGACGGTTAGCATACGTGGATCGGCCCAGATAAAGAGATTATCGTCAACGATCTTCCTCATTCTGAAGATCCATGAACTCGGCGCGCCGGACGCCGAACCACAATGTGCGCTTGCCATATAGACCCTCCGCGAGGCTGTCGAACGTGATAATCTTGAAATCGTCGCGCTCTTCGGCGTCAATACGGCTGCGCCGCAGTTCGCTCTCCGCGTATTCGGCGCGGCGGCCGAACACCAACACGAATTTCGGGTAGGTTGGGTTGCGTTGCATCGTCACCGGCACGCTGATCGTGCTCAGCTGATTGAAGAAGGCCTGCGGGTTACCTTCATCGAAAGTCAGCCTCCAACTGCTGATCTGCTGCGTGCACGAAATCCGGGTGGTACTCGTGGCCGCCGTCCATATAGAAGCGCGAGGTCGGCCTTACCCGCGAGCCCCTCGGATATTCGGATTTGATCACCGAGCATTGGCTATGGATTTGACCAGCGCTGCTGAACCGGCAGCGATGGTGCCACTCTGGCCCGCGATCGCAATGTTGAGCTGCCGCACTGGGCGTTCATCGACCGTATCGTGAAGACTTATCTTTCCGTCGCCTTGTCCTGCTCCCACGGCAACGTCTGACGCGATCGGGAGCCACATCTCGACCGTCGGATCGTTAAGATCGGTGCGATTGGGCGCGGTTAGTTTCACGACTGGCCGGCTGCCGACGATGAAGCTTTTCTTCGGCTGGACGATGCGCAGTATGGCGATGCCACGTCGCTCAAGCACGCGCATCACCTCTGCACTCGGTTGTCCGATTGTCTGAACTCGAACGTTGCGTACTGTTCGAGCCTTGGCATCGGCCGTCGCCAGCGCTTCGATTTCGTCAAGTCGATGGGGTGCGGCTTGGCGGAGCTCGTCGAGTGTATCCTCAACCATTCGCAGTGCTTCAGCATCGGAGACGTTGGCTCGTTGGGTCTCAGGACTGCGTCGCCACTGGGTTAGAAAGAATATGTACCAGAGGCGCTTTTGCTCGGATGTAAGGACGGGAAGCCGGCCCTCCCGTGCCGGCACCAGAATGGATTGCACGACTCCAACAGCCTCGCTCTCAAGAACTGAAAGAGCGTGCTCCATTGCCGGATCCTTGGCCCCGATTTCAGAAAGCGTGCTGTACAGATGATTCTGAGGGAACAGTTCAAGAGGCCTTGCGCGGCGGACCGTGACGGGTCGTTCGCGGAGGCGGCACCAGTGCAGCCAGCCATCCGAGTCTGTGAAGCCGTTCAGGATCATCTGCGGCACGTAGTGATGGCGCTTGGGAACTGACATCGGTCCGATCGTCTAGGTGCTAGTTGTGATGCACGGCGGTGCCATCAACAGATCGCCGTCGATACGACGTGGATCGAGAAACTCAGGTCGGCGGATGAGGATCTTAAGCAGGCTACGCAATGCATCGAGCGCCAGGTCCTTCGCCGCCAAATCCCGTTCTGCATGTGCGTCGGCAGCGCCAATTCGTCGCCGAGTGCCATGGACAATGGCTGATCGGGTCGAATAGACCACCGCGATCGCGTCACTCATGGCTTTCGCACCAGCTTGACCTCCCTCGATACCTGCCAACGCGGCTGCGCGCATCCGGAGCTTCCACGAGATCGCCTGCCCGTCTCCGTCGCCAAGTAAAACCTCAAGAGCGATTGTGGCGTCGAGAATTGCGTCGGCGAGGTCACTGCGCGTCATTGCCGTGTTCAGGCGACGGGTGGCCAAGGCAAGCCTTTCGCCTGTTGAACTTTCTAATGCTTCAAGAAGGCATGCGACCTTGCGCATCTGCGCCTTGCTGACGAGGGGTAGGTCCGCACGGTTCCAACCAAAATCGTCGAACACCTCGGGATAGCGGCGTGCGCCAACGGCATAAACATTGGGCAGCCCATAATTGTGCCGGTGACGCCAGCCCCTCGCAAGCCGGATTTCCTGCGCATATCCAGTCTCGATCCCGGTCTCGAGCCGGAGCGCAGCGAATAGCGCATCGATGCGCTCGCGTGCTTCCGAGCTGAAGTTCGATAGTGTCTGGCTAAGCTCGATCCAATTGCCGTTCGGAACGTCCCATCCGGTAAGCACGAAAGCATGGGTCGCGGCCGCGAGCACTTGGTCATGACCGTTAGCGCCGTAGGCCTTCATCTCCCATCGCGCTCGTTGAAAATCTGGCGACATTCGCATGATATAGGCAGAGGGTCCGAGGCGCACCCGGTCGAAGTCGAACCGGACGAGTGCGATCGGCGCGAGCACCGCAAGCTTCAGGCGCGAGTCAAACAATCCTTTGAAAAGCGGCTTCAGAACAACAGCGCGGGTCGCGTCCGTCGCGGGGGCCGCGCCGAAGCGAAGAAAATGAACATCCGCAGCCCGCGCGACTAGAAGGTCGATAGCGACCCTTGCTAACGGATTTTCCGCGTCGGATCCCGTCGGGGGAATGCGGGCGATTTCGGGGTATTCAAGGGCGAACGCTGCCAGCCTCGCCACTGCAGGGAAACGAATGGGTGGGAACTTGCCTAACTGACGCGCCTCAGGGTCGTTGTAGGGAGGTTCGAGCAGTGAAGCATATTCTAGCGGACCCACCCCCGTCCAAGCGCCATCGCCCAACGATGCCATGCCGTTGTTATGCAGCGAGAAGGTCGGATATCTGCTCACCTTGGATGGTTTGCCGCCACCCTCAAGCTTGGAAAGAATGGCAGATACGACTTCATCATACGCTTCGGCCAGCAGCTTGCCTAGGCGCCTCTGTAGCGCGCTCTCCTGGGCGGCTTCCTCATCCATCAAGTTTCCCCTAGTCGAGCAGTGACATTCCGAGTTGGTTTGTTGGAAACTAACATGCAACCAGCCCGAGGCTTAAGACTGCTGCCCGTTTTTCGTTCTTCGAGTGTGGTCGCCTCATCCGTATGCGGGGAAATAGTCAGCAAAAATCGACCGCCATTCGTCGATCGCCAGCTTCGCATATCCCTGGTTCGAGTAGTTTTCCGCAGTACGGGCCCGCCGATACGCCTGGTCGAGAGCGGCGATCATCCTGTCGGCCTCGGACTTAGCGAGATAGGAAGCGACGTCGTCGCTGTAGCCGGCGGGATCGGCAATCTTGGTCCAGACCTTGTCCCTCATTTTGTCGAATACCCATCGAGCGCCGCTCGGATAGTCGGTGATAGTGACGTCCTTCAGAACATGGCGCACTAGGACCTCCAGATGAAAGGAGCGGAAGAGATTTCCCTTCTCGCGGTTCCAGCACTTCAGCATCTTGATCAGTGGCACGAGTGAGCCGTGGTGAGCTTTGTTGGACGCGGACCACAAGTCGACGTGCTTCTTCGGATCCGTGGGAATCCATCTCTTCAGGTGCGAGTCGGGAATAAGAAACCCACCGCCAGTTCGATAAAAGCCCGGAACGACATCGACCTTGAAATCCGTGAAGGTGATGGTCACCGCTTGGCCGTCGGGCTTTATTTTCGGTGTCTTCGGATACCTCTTCTTGAGTGTCGTCATCACGGATGACAGCAGTGCATGCTGGCTTTGGTCCGTGTAGTATTTCGGATCGAGCACGATGAAGACGTCGATGTCTGCCGTAGTGAGGGGTGCGATCATCGTGTTTCGGCGATAGGATCCGGTCAGAAAGGATTCGAGAACTTCGAAATCTTCGGCGACCGTGTCCCGCACGTTCTGCTGACGGCTGGACGTAGTGCTTTCCTGAAGACTTGTGATTTCAAGGTTTGTTCTGAATTGGCGAAAGCCCTCCGATATAGTTGTGACCATGTTTGCCTCAGATTCCGAGACGACCGCGAATCTGATCCCATTCCTTCGTCAGGCGCGCGTTGTGCTTATGAAACAGCCTAGATGAGAGAAGGATCGCGGCCGTAGATTTGGTCGTCTCATAGAACGAGAAAAAGTCGATCGCCTGCGATTGAGCTGCGGGTCGCGAGAAGGCCTGCTTTCCTGTGAACAGTCGAGTTAGATTATCGAAAACCTGCTCGCTGCGGATACGGAGCCATTCCATCCGGAGCCACCGGGCGATGATATCCTCACTGAAGACCGCCTGAGCCGCGACAGCAAGGACTTCGAGATTCGTGGAGCGATTCAAGACGGCGACGAAGTAGATGACGAGGTAACCTGCGGTCTTCGTTCGCTGTCCGACGAGCATCTTTCGAACAATCTCGCGCGTGAAGAACGTGCTTTCCATGACCGACGCCGCGAGGCGCTTCAACGGGTTTGTCTGGTCATTATTGTAGTAGCCGACTGTCTCTTCATGCGTCAGCGTCACGCCGTAACTGTTCGACAGCAATTCCTGCCGGCGTTTGTCTTCGGCACGAGGAAAGAGATAGAGCTTCTGGACCTGTCCCTGGAAAAAGAACAGCAGCACGCAAACGATGAAGACGATCTGCACGATATCGTAGACAATCGGATAGGCCACCTTGTCGGCGAAAAGCGCCGCAATCGAGAGGATCGAAACCACCCAGAACAGTCCAGATCCGACAGCTTCGGCCCGCTCGAGGGGCTTATAGTAGTTGCCACCTACCGTATCTACCCTGGGCATCGATAGCTCCCTTTCCTCAACCTACTTGATCACAGCGTAGAATGGCTCGCTAAAACCAACGAGCCGATCATCGCTTCTACGGATGATGAATGCTTCCGCCATGTGGACGCCGCGATATTCGAGCGCTTCCCAGCGACGATCACCGTCGGTAGGCTTTTCGAAGCCGCCCCGCCCTTTCTTGAGGGCCATCGCCACTGCCCCGGTATTGGTGATGCGCCACCGTACGTAGCAGTCAGCCGGCACCGTCTGGAACTTGTTGACACGGACGTCGAACCAGAGACCACCCCGCGGGGGTAACGCCTCGCCTGAATTGATCGGATGTCCCTTGCCGGAATACTGGGACGCGCGATATTCGGCGAAGACTTGGACATTCCGGGAAACCTGCTCGGCGGGCTGCCAACGCGGGGCCTGGAGGTGGGATGGCGTCCGGAACCACAATGGGAGGATGCTGATACCAAAGTCAATTACGTTGTCGACTAGGCTATCAAGGTGGGCTGCCCCTTCCATGAGAAGCGCACTGGCCTGCTGCATCGCAGAAGCCTCCGCCTTCTTTACGTTCTCTCCCTTCGCAAAATCGTCGCCGAAGACCTTGCGCCATTTCTCGATGCTGTCGGAGCGGGTCTCGGCATCGATCGCTTCATCGATCCACTTCCGGTACTTGTTCACGAAGTTTCGGAAGTTCGCGTACTGGGTGTCGTTCCACAGGTCGGCAAAATCCTCGGTGGGGAGCGAAGGGTTGTTGACCCCCGGCTTGTCCGGCCGTGCCTGCAGCCAGTCGTCGAGCCTACCCATGATTGTCTGCAACGCGGTTGGCGTGTCCGCGAACCCGTCCGAATCCTTGTCGAACCACTCGATCCGGTGACCGACGAGTGTCGTTAGAAGAACCGACTGGCAACTGAAACGCTTCTTGATGTCCCTGATGTATTTGATGAGCCGGGTCGCCTTGCGAAACGAGTTATTACCCGAGTACCCGTTCTTCTCGCGCATCCATCGAGTGTATTCGATGGGCTGGGATTCGTCGAACTTATCATTGCGCTTGTCGCAGACTTCGAGCGTTCCTCGGTACTCGCGGTCCATCACCAGCGGAGCGATATCAATCTTACAATCGTCCGCATAGGTGATCGTGACGCAGTAATCATAAACGACTGTCTTGTCGGCATATCGTCCGCTCTCAAGGAAAACGCGCCCGAGGTCCTTCACGTATTGAGCGGCACTCCAGCCATCGACCGGCCGAACCCTGACGAGCAGATCGGCGTCGAATTCTCCGCCATCCACCGGGCGGATGATAGTGTCGTGCGCCCAAGAGCCCTGCTCGATGAAGGTGGAGATTGTCGGTTCCCAGTCGGATGCTCGAAGAAAGCTATTAATCGTCTCCGCTCGGTCCTCAAGCAGTGTAATACGGGTTTGATTGAGATTGACGGTATCGGATAGAAAGTTTTTGAAGTCATTTACAAGTTTCACACTGCCCCCTCTTGATATGTGCTAGTCCCCAATGGCTGTCGAAACGCTCACGTTCCCGACGGACTCTCATTGGCGGAAGGAGAGGTACGGAAAGCCAAGGAAACAGCCGCTCGGGTTTGCGAACACGAACGAGATAATCTGCTTTACACGACCGAGAGTGAAAATAAGAATTTAACTCTCACACGGGGACGAATGCTTTTGGATAGATTGCGAGAAACCGATGCGTAGCACGCGTGCGGTGACCAAGCCGAACACGTATTATGGCGTCCATGGTAATGTGGTCGAGCAGTACAAGATCCAGGGTGTTTGGTTCTGCCATGCGTGGAGAGAAAATGGCTGCGCATGATACGGTACGCATTGTCGCGCACGACGAAGAATGGGCCGCGCGTTGTGCCGGCGAGGCGGAGGCGATCCGCGCTGTCATTGCACCGGCGCGGGCATTTATTGATCATGTAGGATCTACGGCGATCCGCGGTCTTATGGGCAAGCCGTGTATCGACCTCCTGGTCTCCCTTCTCGACTGGTCAGAAGCACAACAAGTCGCCGCAACGCTGAAAACAGCGGGCTATGTCGAGGAGGAGAGTTGCGATAACCCACCGCGCATTTTTTTGTGAAACCCGATCCCGTCACGCCCTTTCACCTTCACCTAGTTCCCAACGGCAACTCTTGGGGACAGGACATGATTGTATTTCGCGACGAGTTGTCCGGCGATCCAGACCTAGCGAGCCGCTATGCCGCTCTCAAGCAACGCCTTGCGCAGGCGTATCCGACCGACGCCAAGGCCTACACTCGAGGTAAGTCTAGCTTTGTCGCCGAGGTTCTGCGTCATGCAGCGGCGGCGTTTAGCAATGACCGCCTGCTGACCCATCAGCGTGCGGAGCTGAACCGTGCGCAGGCATCAGAACCTGGCACTTGCCGCCCAATTTGGTGTTGCGGCCATCGCCGCAATCTCAGTCTATTCCAGTGACAACGCCACCCTTCTCAACTTCGCGCTCATCGGCTTCGGGCTTGCCGGCTTTTGGCTCTTGCTGGGCCGCAGGCAGCGGAAGCACCGCTCGGCTGGCGACCAAGCGCGCCGGGCGGTGCTCTTGGCGAGCGGTCTCAATGCACGATTCTCGGCAGAGCAGCGGCTTAGAATCTTTGACGGCTTCACCGCACCCATCGAAAACAAGCCAATGGTGCGCGAGGAAAGCTACTTTGCGAGCCGCGCAGAGCCGAGTTATTTCCGCCTGGCCGAGTTGATTGAAGAATCAGCATATTGGACGCGCGACTTGCAGCGCGCGAGTGCCCAAGCGATGCGCCTCGTGCTGGTTGCGGTTGCGCTTCTGATGGGCTTCACGCTCTGGCATGCTATGTCTTCGATGTCCACCGACGCACAGGTCTCACTTGCGCGCGTGCTGGTGGCGGCACTAGTTTTTCTGCTTTCGTCCGATACAGTCGGCACGATGATCGCACACAAGAACGCCGCCGACGCTATCGATGATGTCCTCCAACGCGTCGAAAGTGCGGCCGCACGTGGCTACACAGAGCCGGACCTGCTGCTACTCCTGTCGGACTACAATGCGGTCGTCGAAGGCGCACCAGTCGCTTTGCCGGGTATATATCAACTCCGTCGCGGCAAACTCACCCGCAGATGGCGCGCTTATCTGGAGAATAAGCGACTAACGGAGCTGAGCTGAAGCGTCTCGGCGATCAACTCAGCCCTGCAGCTCACTAGCGTGCGGAAAGCGCGAGTGTCGGCTGCTACCGGAAGCTACCTTCGCTTCACGACGTGAGATGAGGTGCGACCAAAACCTCCAGCATGTTTAATCCCGATGTCTGCTCCCGGACACAGGCTAAGTTTCCCTCTACGGCCGACATCAGGCGCAAAGCGGTCATGCCTGGATCCATCAGCAATAGTTCGAGCGACGGAGACATCCGACAAAACCATTGCTTTCAAGGAGATGGTGCATCCAGAAAGGGCTCAATTCAAAAACCTGCCGGGAAACCAACGCGCGATCGGGATGTATTTGGATCGGTTGGCCGGCCGTCACGTCATAGTAATTTCGGGAAACCTCTTCTGGCCACCTGAAGCTTGGTTCAAATGGCACTTGCGCATGAGGATTAAAATAAACGTGCAGCCCATCTTAGATGGCTCTCGCGATGAAATGAGGAATGCTGGATGTGCACTGAACCCTTTCCTTCTCTATCAATCTATAGCGGGTTGCCCTGACAAACCTCTCAATCCTGCTTTCAGCGACCGCCTTGCCGAAAGTCCCGACTGTGGAGAAAATGACAGCGCTGATCTCCTAATCGTTCGTGAAAATCCCCATTTCTACAGGCGCGCCGGAAGCTGTCGCAAGCGACCTTATCTTATCTTGTCTAAGCTCGGTTCCTTCAAGCACCGGGGCACCGATGCCGAAGAGGACCAGGTTGATCAGTTCATTGTTCTGCATGACGGATTGGCTACTATCGAAGGGGGCAATCGCAATGACGAACGGTCGGCCCTGCACATGGCTCAGCGAAGAATAGGGATGTTTTTTGCCATTGCTGCCTCGAACTATTTCCAACTTGTCCCTGATTTTCCCAACCAGCTTTAGCGCACCGCGATCCTTGAAATCTTGATAGCTGGAAGGCAGCCATTCTTTGTCGCCCGCAGGCTGGTCCGATATCACCGCTTCGATGTTGAATTGATAATTCCCAGGCGCCGTCACGAAGAAATCTGGCGAGGATTTGGAATAGTCCACGCTACAGCCGAAGTCAGTCAAAGCCTTGTTGAGCAGGCCCGCTGCCCAGCTTTGAATTACGGGCATCACCTTGGAATAGCTTGGGTTGGATCGAATTTCGCGAAAGCTCTTGTGGAGTTTGCTGTCTGGCAGTCTCGGCTCAAATAAGTCTAGCATTTTGAATCGTCCCTAGCCCATGGGTTCTTGAAGCTGCATGTTGATCGGCCGCAGCCAGAATTCCCGTAACCCTGCAGGCGACCGCGCTCGGTCAGCCTCAACCCGTCTTTGACTTCATTCTTGGTCAGGCTCCAGCGGAAGGCCGATCACATCGATATGATGGCCTACGCGCAGTGGTGCCGCCAGCTGAACTCACACAGGGCGCTCGCATATCGACAAACGGGGAGAAGGTGGCAATAGGGAGCATGAAAAAGTTGGGGGTCTCGTCGGCTCTGCGTTAGCCTGAGCGCCATGTCCGGTGTTGCAAATTCCCAAGTGTATCAACTCAAAGTGAGCTTGCGACGAATCTCGCCGATGATATCGCGCCGGCTGCTCGTTCCGGAAGAAATGACACTCTACGCGCTGCACCGAACAATCCAGATCGCCTTCGGCTGGGAGGACTGTCATCTGCATGCTTTCAAGCTGCACGGCCGGCACTATGGTAGGACTTGGACCGGCGAACGCCACCGCGACGCGGCGGGTCGCGAGGTGACATTCGTCGATCTCCAACTGCGCGTGCGCCAGAGGATCCTCTACGAGTATGATTTCGGCGATCTGTGGGAACACAGATCCGGGTTGAGGCCAAGCATGAGCGGGAGGGCGGCAAGGTCTATCCGGTCTGCATCGCCGGCGCGCGTGCCGGCCCGCCCGAAGATATTGGTGGCCCACCAGGCTATGCGGCGCTCCTCGATCGGCTCCGCTTCGGCGACATCGAGCGGCTACTTCGTGGGGAAGATGTAGTTCGAGGACGATGATCCGCTGCGCACCTTCGAACCCGAGCGTTTCAGCCGGCGTGAGGTGAATGCGGCTCTGAAACGCGAACTTTCGCGGCTCACCAAGGGCTGACTGCAACCGGTCAACATGCTTTCCTCTCCCCAGTTCAGGAGGGATGTGGATGGGGTTTGCGATTCAACTCATGATCGACAGCGGTGACGCGGCGGTCGAAACGCAAGAGATTGTCAGCTTCGAGCGAACAGATGGTACGCTGTCGATCGATGAGCTCGGCCTAACGCTGGAAGAAGCAAAGAAGGCTTTGGCCGCGCTCCAGGTAGCCATCACGGAAAGGCAGGCCCTCGACCTCGCCCGTCGCGAGCGGCCCTGTCCGTGTTGCCATCAGCCCACGCAACTGAAGGACAAGCGTACAATCACCGTACGCACGTGCTTCGGCAAGCTCGCGCTGCCGAGCCCACGATCGATATAGACACTGCCGATGCCAAACGGTGTCTGGCTTTGTCGCGCCTGTCGTGGCAGCTCTTCCCGAAGGAAGTGACCTTCATGTCGGATGGCGCCTGCAATCTGCGAGACCTTCAATATTACATGCGCCCCAATGCGGAGCATGTTCTCGACTATTTCCACATCACCATGCGCATTACAGTGCTCCAACAGATGGCCCGCGGCCTGCCACCACCGCTCAGCGCCGCAGCGCCTGCGGCTGTCGCGACCCTCGAAAGCGTGAGGCACTATCTGTGGCACGGCAACGTCGCCGAGCGCTTGAGCTGATTGAGGATTGCCGCCTCCAGTTCTGGATCAGGCTTTCCGATCTCCTCGACAGGAAACGCTTTTGCGCGCGGAGTCGGCTGCTCCTCGACTGGGGTGTCGTTCGTGCTCCAGCAGCCGGATCGACTCGCGAAGCCCATCAATAAGCGTTAGGCGTCCCGGAAGCGCGTTTACGTCGGCGTTGTGCCAGATTAGTTACGTGTTTAGGGTTGTGTAGAGGAGTCGCCGGGGCCAATGACAATTGCAATTATTGCACCCGAGAAGTTCGCCTTCCAGGATCTCGTGTGTGTAGAAATTGCGTATCGGTTTCGCGCAGTGAAGGACGCAACGCTCGTAGTTGAACCAAAATCCGGCGAAGACGGCACTCTAACCTGGTTCAATCCACGTAACGTTCGGCTCACAGCGGAGATACAGATCAAGGGTGCGGGAGGCGTCGCTACCCTCGAGGATCTTGCAACGTATCTCTCCCACTTTCCCGAACGAAGTGGCAAAAGCTGCCTCTTCGAACGGCTGTTGAATGATCCAGACCGGAGAGCGGTTTTCGTCCTTTCGGCGCGATGCGACGATCAGCTTCTGCCCTTTCTGAATGGAGGTAACGACGACACATATCCAATCCGAGCGGTGTCGGGACAGATTGCTCAGCTCTTCTTCAAAAAATTCCTTGCGACCCACCTGATCTCCTCCGGAGCCAAGGTCTCAAAGCTAGCCAAAGGAAGACGGCGACGATCGCCTCGCTCAAAAATCTTCCGGATTCGAAGATCGCTTCAGTTCTCTCGTTCTCTCCAGGATCTTTGTCATCGAGCAGGAAACCGACGCTTCGGTGGAAGTCAGGCTGCAGGCCGCTTTGCGTGCGCAGAGGATTGATTCACAATCCCTCCGCGGGGCTATTGCCCACCTTACCGATATCGTCTCGCATGCAAAGCGAACCCAGTCTGATATCATTGCACCGATCATGGAGCGCATTCGGCGACTAGCCCCTGATACAGTCGCGGCACCGGGCTATCTTCTTCGGGGCAGCGAAGGCAATCTCATCGATGTGTTGAATTCGCAGTTGGTCCTTCTTCTCAGCGGCCAACCTCGAACAGGCAAAACTTGGATCGCTCGAGAAATTGCAAGCGCGCTTCAGATGGCCGGCTTCGAGGTGCGAGTCGGCCAGCACGTCGATGAGGCAGAGCGCTTTTTGACCGAGGCCGCCGGGGGTGAACGGCTCTACCTCCTCGATGACCCTTTGGGGTCACGCGAACCGCTCCCCGGTGCGAGTGCGTCGCTGGCAACACTCCGTGGCTTAATAGGGCGCATTCCACGGAATCGACGCCTCATCGTCGCACAGTCCGAACCCGTCTTGCTGCAGGCCACTCACCAACCCAGCATCGAAAACTGTTCCCTAGGCACTCACGGGTGGGTGGTTGTTGGGGGTCTCACACACGACCTCGCTCTTGCCGTCTGGTCAAGAGCTTCGGAGGTGCACAGCGTACCGAATGACCTCCGGCGACGCCTCGAAGCTCTGATCATGGATGGAGAGGAATTGCGAGACGTTGGCGCCATTACATATCTTGCCCAGATTCATGCGCAGTTGCCTCCCAATGCTTCTGACGCCGAGATTATTCGCCAGGCACGCAGTGACGCATTCGACTTCGTTGTCCAACTCGCTGAGAAGGGCCCGGCATATGAGAGTTTGTTGCGGGCCGTCGCCTTGGCAACGACAAATTCCACCGGTGCCTCTGATACGGAACTTTCGTTCATCATCAATGGCGGCGATGAGGAGCCCGGGCTGGTGCCAGAATTGGGAGTCTGGAGTTTTTCTGGAGATACGCCTCCGCTTCCCCAATATGGCGTGGAGCCTTCATTTACAGAAGATCAGATGGCAGCACTCAATGCCTTGCAGCGTCGGCGTGTCGTAGATGAGGTCGGCGATTTAACCTTGTTTTCTCATCCCTACCTTCGCGCTGGCGCGCAGGCGCTCCTCAGAGGGGACACTCGTCACATGCGCGAGCAGGTGAAAGCTCAAACGACTCGCGGATCGCATGTCTTTCCGATCGCGTGTCGCTTGCGACTGCGCGGAACCTGTTCTGGATGCGATCACTGCTGCCTTTGAGTGACGAAACCGGCGCTTCAGAAGCCTTCGATGTCGCGAGCGCCGGCTTGCGTTCTATTTTTCCCGCTACCCGTGACGAAAGCCTCGCATTCGTCACCAACTTTGCCGACGAGCTACCGCCTGAACTTTCCCGGCAAATCCCGCACTGGGCCGAACGGGCGATCATCCGTCTTGAGGACATTGATGTCAGTCACGGCATAGGATTTATCCACAAGGCTCTCTCCTGGTTCGACGCTGAACCCCTGTCGGCTCTCCGCCCGTATCTTGATGCGTTGGAAATGGAGAGACGCTGGATCTCGATCTGGTGCTGTCCAAACGACTGCTCATTACACTGCGAGACCATCCCTCTGAAATGGGCCTCAAAACTTTGATGCGGTTTCTCGCAGCAGATCAGGCCGTTATCCGTGCTGAAGCGGCGCGGATATGGTTTCGTATTCCGCGCAACGATGATGACGTCGTGATCGCCAAGCTAATGGATGATGCGGTGCCATCAATCGCGGTTGCCCTCCTCAAGCAGCTGGGGAGGCATTGGTCTTCAATGTCAAATCTGCGCCGTACGGCTCTGCTCGACCTTCTGGCCAATCAGGCCAAATCGCCAGCGATCGCAAGCGTGCTGTTTGTGAGGCTGGTCATTATCGATCGCGTCGAGCATTTTGGGGAGAACCCGCCCTATGAGCTGCTGACATCATTGATGCCGCACGTTCTACAATCGTTGCCAGCCAGCATCTCGTTCATCGACGGGCGCTTCGCAAACGTCGTCGAAGAAGCAATTCGTTCCGGGTGCAGAGAGGAGCTTCTTCCGCTGCTAAGACTCTGGTCGGAAACGATCGTCAAAAGACTTAAATCCTCGCAACTCAGCGAGTTCGAACTCGCGATCGTAGACTTGTTGGTAGAGGCTCTGTCGGTCGAGTCACGCGGGCCTATCATCGAGCAGCTCCTGAGCGTCAATGATACGGGGGCGCTGATGGTTTTCATCTCGTGGCTTATCAAATATTGGGACGAGTTGGCCGACGTGGAGCGGAGTGCCGTTCTGCAAAAACTTCTCGAGCCTCGCGGAGATCAGCGTTGGCTTCGTGCAGTGGTCCTCACCTCGAACGCTCCTCCTCCGACGCTCCTGCACGCTCTCGTCGGTCGAGACAAGCTCGATCTCACCACCGCCGAAGGGCGACATTTGCTCTCGGAACAACAATTCGATGCAGCGTTCTACACCTACATCGGCTGGCCGCAGCCGCTGTGGTGGTACGCTACGCACCACAAGGGAACAAAATTTTGGATCAAGGCTGTCAACGATCTCGCGTCCGACCCGGCGAACCCACTTTTCGAGGTCGCCTTGGCCGAACTGATGAGAAATCCTGGGGCCGACCTGTTGGCCGCGATCCAAACCGTGCCCGACGCGGCACTCAATCGAGTGTTCGATTCTCTTGCGGCTCACAGTCGGAGCGGAAAGCTATATGAAAGAGATTTGGTCAGCTCTTTTTGAACGGGGGCTGGAACGCAATCTTGAGGTTTGGGCGGATCGAGTTATTGAGCTTGAAGACGCATTCAAAGATCTTTGGGAGATCGCCGATACCTTCGGCAAGACCGAATTGACCAATAGAGTAATTGCTTCTCTTGCCGCAGATTTTGAGGTTTTTCGGCGAGTCCGAAACATACCAGACATCGAGGAGATTGTTGATAGGGTTCAGCAAGAGAACGACCACATTTCCCCCGAAAGCCTTGCCATGGTTCATTCGGTGATCGCGGACAACCTTTTCGAAGAGTGCCAGCAAGCCGAGCCGAGGCTTTACGGAACATGGGATCTGGTGATCCGGAAGCTGAAAGACTTGAACGCGACCGACTTGACCCTGGATGCGGCAAAGGCTGAAAGGGGCAAGGGCATTGAGCGTCATTTCGCAGTCAAACGGTCATACGGCTCCTTCTTTCCCCCGGAACCAGACCTGCCGGGGTGGAGGGATTACACGACTGTCCAAGCCAACTGATTGCTTCGATACCCCTCGATTTTCAACTGTTGCGGCACCGGCTCTACGACCTCGCGCAGGGCTTTTTGATGGATTTTCCAATTCAATTGCCTAGAAGGGCTGCGTGCTGAGATCACGAAAAGCGCCAACAGCTATCAAGCCGACGCTCGACGCAATGCGGCCGGCAAACTGCTACACTCTCCAACCTGGTCACCAAGTAGGTCTATAATCCAATCATGGTGGCATTCCGCAATAGCCATCCGCGCTCCCTTCAAGCCGCGTAAAACGGCTTGTGCGAGACGTTCATTTCCCAGAGCGCGAAGGATGCGATCGGATTGCAAGAGATCCGCTGTAGCGAGCAGTTGGAGTGCAGGGAAGCGATCACCGGCGATACGAACCGCCTTACGTTCATCAATGATTGCCAACCCTTGAGACGATACCGCGAGAGCCAACGTTGCCGCCTCTCCATCATCCAGAGTAGTCTCTGCGTTGCCACTCACCAAGCTTTCAAATACCGCCTCACTCACTTCGTTAAGCTCAACAAACTGCAGCAGACCATCCCGCACCAGCTGTTGAGCGAGGTCGGCATCATTTCGACCGCTAATCCGATCATCGATAAGCTCATCCCTTACGACTGTACTTGCACGTAGCGTCACGTTCAGCGACCGAATGATGTCGCTCGCAATGCCGGTGGCATTGAGATTAATGATGACGCTGGTATCAGCAATTATGTGAGACGGAAGATCACCGGAGAATCGAGGTTGCCGCATTGGCCCCACTTTCCTCGGCATCTACATCGCTCAGCAGATCACGCACCTGGACCCGATCGAGACGAAGGAGCTTTGCAATTTGGCCCTCACTGAGGAGGCCCCGCTTTGCCGCCTCATATGCCATCAGGCCAGTTCTCAGCGACACGGACCTGCCTGCGTCATCCTTCAGATAGTCATTTCTCGACACATCTCCTAGCACTTGTTGCGCTTGCTCATCCGTAATGTTTCCGTTCTGGACAAACCAATCCCAAGTTCCCTTTTTCGTGAGTTGCAGCTCTTCGAGGCGTCGGACAAGGGCTTCGCGCGAAACATGGAAGTAATGCGCAAGAACGATCACATGACGGCGAGTTAGGCTCGTAGCGCCCGCCGTCACTTCGGCGAATTTCTGCCGAACCGCCTGCGCCGGCGTTAGGAAGCTTCTTGCAAATGTATTGGCGTATTTTTCCTCGCGCGAGCTCTCCAGTTCATCGATCTCATATACTTCTGCGTCTCCGCGAGTGGCCACTAGGTGACCAAGTTCATGCGCGGCCGTTTGCGTGCGGCGATCGATTGGATGGTTCGCATTTAGAAGAATGCAGGCACCTACCTTTTCATCATAGGCGAACAAGCCTGAAATTCTTGCCACTAAAGATCTCGCGTAGACACGAACACCCATTTGCAGTTCGAGCAGAGTGACGATATCCGCGATCGGCGCAAGCCCAAGTCCGAGCCAATGACGAAGTTCCAAGGCGTGTTGTTCTGCCTGCTGACGAACGCCGCCAGCAAGAATGCGTCTTTCAGGTGGCAGATTGCGTACATGTTCAACACCGAGCAGAGCCTCGAGTTCGACCTCGGCCCTTACGAGTTGCGCCATCAGGTCTGCTGCTGCCGCAACGGGCTCTCCTTCGTTTTCGGTTAGTCTCCTAAATTTTGGTGTAAGCTCGACGTGAACCGCTTCTTTACGGAGCAACGCGTTGGTGCTGGTGTCCAGAAAGCGTGCCAACTTTTGCAACTCGCCAATCTTTGCGCGCCGCACCCCTTTTTCCATCGCGACCAAGGTGGTGCGTGCCACACCGATAGCCTGGGCAGCCACTGCTTGGGTTTTGCCCGCATTTTCACGTGCGATGCGAATTCTCTCACCTACTTCCCCAGCTGAGAGCTGATCATTGGCTTCGTTCATCGCAGTCAAGCCAACCACTGAGCGACAAATGATCTAGGACCGAGATCTTTCATAAATGCCATCCATTCAATCCTATGCCGTTCAAGAAGACCGAAGAGCTCGCCTTCCGCATCCGCATGCGACACGTCCAATTCTTCGGACAATTGCCAAGCGTGCCGGCTCATGCGTTTCCGATGGGCAGGTGAAGAGCTCAAATCAGCCAAATGATCAAGGTGCAGAGATCCGGCGACGGCATACTGCTCCATTGCCCCCGTTATCTTGTTGAACCCCTTGGCAGCCCCTTGAGCAAACTCAGGGACAGACAAAGTCTCCCAGATGTAATTCTCTTTCGGCTCGTCAACACCGGCCGCGTGAAAGCTGAGCCTGCGGAGCATACAAGCGGCGCAGATGCCGCAGTGGCGCCATTTATGGTCTACGGAGGAATTCCGGTTCTGCTGCCAGCACGAACGGGTCTCGATCCACTCTTTCGGCTCGATGGGAAGGGCTGCGAACTCGCGAAGCGTCTCACCCTTCGTTTTCCACAAGCGCGGAAGCCGGTACGCGACTTGGTAATCGAAAAGCGCGGCGAACAATCGCTCCATTTTGGTCAGAAATCGAGGGTGGTTTCTGTAGTCCTCATAGCCATGGCTGGTTTGTACCAGCGATGGACCGAGCGCCCCCTGACCACTTTCCGGCATCACGATGTCATGGGTGCCGATCAGATACGCGGCGGTCGCGCTCATAAAGGCAAACTTAAAGCCGCGGCTGCGAGCGGAGGACTCCTTGAATCCGTCCCCCCCGAATTTGATCTTGAAGGGAATGTTGAGGAACGGGAGCTTTCGGCTGCCGCGACGGGGCCGATCGTCCTTTTTCGACCCCACCCGAATGCGGATCAATCGATCCGGGCGTCCTCCTGCCGAAAGCAATGCGCTCACTGCCCGCGAATCCAGACCATCGCTGAACGGCGTGACTATGCGTGTGGTATCACCAAATTCCAAACGACTCTGTCGGCCGACGTCTTCCTCGGGAGCGAGTTGGCGCTGATAGAAAGATATGTTCCACGCATCGCCAGTCAGAAATTTGAGGGCAGAAATGAGCGCCGCCACGACTTCAGGATCTTGCCAGCGAGCCAGGTCAATGACGGGCATAGCCAACTCGAACTTCCGCATCCAGCCCCATGCCGAGCGTTTGCAGGCCTTGTCGCAATATTCCACCGCGGCGATCAGAACGAGCGTGTCGAAGATTCGGCTGTCCCAATTCTTCGTGCGGTAGTCATCCAGATCCTTCATGTTGAAGATGATGGATTTGCCAATCTCGACGGGTTGCCAGCCTTCCTTTGCTTTTCCGCCGGCCTCAATGACATGAACCTTGAGTGCGGGGCATTCTCCTTGCAGAACCTTCATAGCGAAACCCCCTCATCAAGCCCGTCTCGCACCGCGGGAGTTCTTGTGATTGCCACAGTACCGTCACCGAGAAGCGAACGAGCAATGCGGGTGAACGAGCCGTTCTCGTGCATTCCAGCGCTGACTTCACCCATGCGATTGCGGATGGTGCGACCTGCACCTGGCCCGCGCTCGGCTAGATAATGCTCCTCCGTCGTTCGCGCGTTCGCGTCTAGACGCTCGCTCAATGCCGTGGCAATCCCGCTCTGGACGGCATCGCGTCCTTGCAACCCTTCCTGGATTGCCATTTGAACGCATTCAATCGCGTTTGCGGCCAGCGGATGTACCGCAGGGTCGTCGCGCAGTTCGTAGAACTGTCGCTGCAACTGATCCGGTTGCCTGCTGAAAAGATCACTCCCCTCGACGATGTCTACCAGCTGCTTGATCACACCACGCAGCTCCATGTTTGCGTCCTGAACGAGTGCAGATTCGGCCGCTTCGCAGACCTCTGGAATAGCGAATGCCGACTTGTACGCCCACTCGGCGACGCGCCTGTATTTGGGACGCAATGGCAGGCTTTTATGCGGACCGTCGCTCATTCGAATCTCCACAATGTCAGCTATTGTCGATTTTTCTGCTGACAATGTCAATTCGATGTGCATCAAGACCTCTCGCGTCCACCGGCTCGCTTGCGACGGCAATCACGGCTTGGACGCGGCCCACCCATTGCGTTCGGAGACTTTGCGCCGACCCGGTTCTGCGCATACGCGCAGTGCCGGCCGGTATCGCGGACGGGTATATGGGGTCGGAACAAGAGCCGAAGCGCGGCCTTGTTGGGGCGCCTGTGGGACGCGTTGCTGAAACTGCTCGGATGGCGCGGATGACGACGACATCGCCCGAAGTCTACAGGGACGAGCATCGCCTGTGTCCGGTTTGCCAGCGTCAGATGCAGCCGGACGCGTTTCCCGAGTTGAACGGCCGCGGCGGCACCCCACGGTACACTTTGCCGGGGGGCGGCTCCCTACACAATCTTCGTGCTGCTCGACTTGATGCGGAACGAATGGGAGCGGCCGCTAACCGCCACGGACAGGATGTCTGGGCGCGTTCCCCGCCTCTGGTGATCGTAATCCTGTTCTGGACGCCCTTTGAAGTGTTGATGGAGCAGTTTTTCGAGGCCGCCTTCGCTGACGATCCCGAGAACAAGGAACTTCGCCGGGCGCCCAACATCGGGCAAAGGCTGGACCGGGTCTACCGCGACCGCTGGGGCAAGACCTTCTGGGACGATCTGGCCGACATCGGCTACCCCCGGCACCCCCCAGACCGTTCAGCATCGGCGCGACGCGTTCATCCACCGCGACGCCGAAGCGATCGACGAGGCGTTGGTCGCCTCGACGGTCGCAAACTTGCTGGACGTCCAACTGGCTTGGATCGCGCTGTTCAACAAGCGCTGTACCGGCAAGCAGAACAAGATCCCGGTGTGGGCGTTCAAACCGAAGCCGTGATCCGGTGCCCGAACATTTGCCCGCAAGCGTCAAATTTTCAAGCGATTCCCGGTTTGCCGAGATGTTCCAAAACGGCTTTGCGGACCGCGCCGGAGAACAGTACACGGCGCTCGGCATTTGCGATGAGCGCGTCCCGCAGCGTTTTTGGCAACTCAAGCTGCACGCCTGCCCGGCCGATTCCGCGGTTGCAGATGTTGTTTTTGTGCTCGCCAGGCAGGCGATGGCCGGAGGTGATGGCCTTGAAGTCCGCTGCCTCTAGGGCCAGCCCAATGGCGTCGCGCAACTCCTTGCCCAGGCTGCGGAGCCAGATCGTCTCCGGATCGTCGCGGTCAGCGCGTCCGTGCATGCCGATGACGATCTGGGCCTTGGTGACCAGCTGGACGAATTGTTTTTCGTCAAAATATTCGGACCCGATGTGCAGCTCGCGGTGCGGTCGTTTGGGCTTGAGCCCTTCAAACAGATAGAGTGAGAAATCATCTCCCGCAGCGGCGGTGGCCAGCTGAGACGTGCCGTACTCAATCCAGCCGCCATGCGGTGCGACGATCGCTACGGCGGAACCCCGATCCAGAGCCGAGAAATCGTAGTCGATACCCCGTTTCTCGTGGGCTTCCAGTTCGGTAAATGACGTATATTGGTCGTCCTTCTTCTGGCCAAAGCCTCGAGCTTGCTTCATCACCACCTCCCAGCTTGAGCCGTCATGGCCCTCGCCATACGCACGCATTTTGAACATGTCCTTAGGGCCCTTAGCACTCCAAGCGCAACGGAAGACGACGAACACCCTATTTTGAAGATAGCTTTGCCCGGCTTCATCCGCTTGGGCCGCCAGCACGAACACCTATGCGGGGGAACTGGTATGTTCCTTTTTTGTTCTTTTCGAGGTGGCCGCGTTCCTGTATACATTGCAACATCTTTTGTTCCCGACGGAGTGTCCGATGACTGTGCAGCCCAGGACTCTCAATGAGCCGACAATCAGCTGCCCGAGCTGCAAGACGGACATTAAGCTCAACGAGTCGCTCGCGGCACCGCTGATTGCGGCCACGCGCGAGGAATACGAACGGCGCCTTGCGCAGAGCAATGCCGTCATGGCGGCGCGGGAAGAGGAGCTTCAGCGCAAACAGGACGCGATCGACGCCGCCCGGGAGGACATCGACGGCCAGGTCTCTGAAAAACTCAAGCTTGAGCGTGCCGGGATAGCAGCCGAAGAGGCCCGTAAGGCGAAGCTGCTGGTCTCGACCGACCTTGAAGACAAGGACAGGAAGCTGGGCGAGTTGGAGGCGACGCTGATGGCGCGGGACGAGAAGCTCGCCGCGGCGCAGCTGCAACAGGCCGAATTTATGAAGCAGCAGCGGGCCCTCGACGATGAAAAGCGGGAAATGGCGCTGACCATCGAAAAGAGAATCCAGGAAGGGTTGGACGCCGTCCGCGTCAAGGCCAGGACCGAAGCCGAAGACGGCCTCAAGATGAAGGTGGCCGAGAAAGAGGAACAGATCGCCGGCATGCAGCGCCAGATCGAGGAGCTGAAGCGCCGCGCCGAGCAAGGATCTCAGCAGCTTCAGGGCGAGGTCCTTGAGCTCGAGTTGGAGTCGCTGATCGCTAGCCGCTTCCCGATGGACATCATCGAACCCGTCGCCAAAGGTGAGTTCGGTGGTGACGTGCTGCAGCGCGTGGTGGGACCGGCCGGCCAGCCCTGCGGAGCGATCCTGTGGGAATCAAAACGCACTAGGAACTGGAGCCCGGGCTGGCTCGGAAAGCTCCGGGCGGACCAGCGTGCGGCCAAGGCTGACATTGCGTTGATGATCTCCGAGGCGCTGCCTGCGGGGGTCGAAACGTTCGATCTGGTGGATGGCGTCTACATCGCCCATCCCAAATGCGCGATTCCGATCGCGATCATGCTCCGGCAGTCCCTCATCGAGCTCGCCAACTCCCGCCTCGCCCAGGACGGCCAGGCCACCAAGATGGAGCAGGTCTACGGCTATCTGACTGGCCCTAGGTTTCGCCACCGGGTCGAAGCGATCGTCGAGAAATTCTCCGATATGCAGGACGACCTTGCCAGGGAACGGAAAGCCACAATCCGCCTGTGGGCCAAGCGGGAGGCTCAGATCCAGGGTGTCATCGAGTCGACCGTCGGAATGTACGGCGATCTGCAGGGCATCGCCGGCAAGGTGATGCAGGAGATCGCGGGCTTGGATGTGTTGGCCATAGAAACATCCGCGTCCGTCCCCGATTGAGAAAGGCGAATCTAAACTGGATATCGGGTTTGGGAACGAGGGCAAGCTGCCCTTTGTTACGGATGATCCGTCAAAGGCGGAACGCAACGCCAAGAAGCCGCCGCGCTGAACCCCCTCGCCCGGCCGGGTCATCAGATTGCTATGCAGCTTCCGGTTTTTGAGCCAAGCTGTGCGGGCAATGAAAGCCTGCCCGTGACAGACCGCGAAATCCACCTCTACCTCGATGACAGCGGCAGCCGAGAGCCGGACCGAGAGCCAAAAGAGAAGCGCCGCGACGAGATGGATTATTTCGCCCTCGGCGGGATCCTCATCAACGAGAAAGATGTCGATGAGCTCTACAGTCGCCACAAGGCCTTTTGCCAGCAACACGGCATAACGTACCCCCTACACTCCTGGGCGATCAGGGGCGGGCGCGGCGACTTCGGCTGGCTGAAGAAGCCTGAGGCTGCCTACGAGTTCCTGGGTGACCTGGAACGGATGCTGCTCTCCCTGCCCGTCATTGGGATTGCCGCAGTCATCGACCGCCCGGGCTATGTGGCCCGCTACCGCGACCGGTATCAGGATCAACTTTGGTTCATGTGCAAGACCGCCTACTGCATCCTGATCGAGCGCGCCGCTAAATACGCCCGCAGCCAGGACTGCAAGCTGCGCGTGTTCTTCGAACGTGCCGGCAAGGCGGAGGACCGTGATCTGGTGGCCTATACGCGCATCCTGAAGACGCAGGGCATGCCGTTCGACGGCGCCAACTCGGCCGGCTACGGGTCGTTGACCGCAGAAGAGTTCAAGGACATCGTGCGCGGTGAGCCCCGCGGCAGGACCAAAGCCACACCGATGCTGCAGATCGCCGATCTCTACCTCTATCCGATGGCCAAGGGCGGATATGACCCGTCCTACCGGCCCTATAGGGCCCTGATGGGTCACAAGCGTCTCATCGACGCGCACCTGCCGCCCGAGGAGCTGGCGTCCCGTGGCATCAAATACAGCTGCTTTGACAGGATAAAAAACAAAGACCCGGACTAGCCGGGCCTTCGTTTTGAAAAGTTCGGCTGGCGCCTGGCGCCAACCCCGGAGCGATGCTCACGACGGAACTATGGGTGTCGACACCCCGATTGTCAATACCCCGGGTGAACCTTGGGTCAGGGGGACCTATCTTATCGCTTGCATATAGCACGGTTCATCTGATCGACACTTCATATTATCAAGTCATCTTCTTCGGGTGTAGCGCGGGTCCCCGGCCCCTGAATCAAGAGACGTAGGCCGGACGAACCGTGAAACACCCTCCCCCTGAATGCAGAACCGTCCCCAATGCCCTTGCGTCATCACGGGAAACCACCATATCTGGATGCAGTTCACCACAGGGAGCCTCATATGGCCCAGCCAGAAACCGCCAAAGCAGACGTCGACAAGCTACGCACCAACGAGAAGAAGTGGACCAAGGCACTCATGGCCACCGGCTGGAGCGCTTTCCCCAACATCATCATCGAGAAGCAGCAGGCTCTCGGCCTCGATGCGCTCGACATGAACATCATCATCCACTTGGTCCAGTACTGGTGGCTGCCCGACAACCTGCCCCACCCCTCGGTCGAGACGATCGCCAAGGCAATCGGGGTGACGCCCCGCACCATTCAGAAACGCATTGCCGCGCTCGAGGCCCTTAAACTTCTTGGCCGGGAGGAACGGCGCAACACGCCCAATGGCAGCATGACGAACCGCTATCATTTCGATGGCCTGATCGAGGCCGCCAGGCCGTTTGCCTTGGAAAAGGCCGCCGAGATCAAGAAGGCGGCCGAGGAGAGATCGAACCGGTTGAAGCGTAAGAAGCCGCAGCTGGTCGTGGACAACGATGCATAGGCAGATCGTGGCGTAGCTCAGAGGATAGAGCGCCTCGCTTTCGACCGGGGTGGTGCGTGACACCGCTATCTAGGGGCGAGGAGGTCGCAGGTTCAAGTCCTGCCGTCACGCCATTGTCCTCGATATGGATCCCTCGGCTCCGGAAATTCGAAAGATTTCCGGCACCGGACCCATAATCTACCGTGGTTTTTCAATTGGCCTCCCTTTGATATTTGTTCTGCGTATGTTCATATCAAGGGACCAACACGAGGACTCAATATGGGCATGCGATACAATGGCCGGCCGTTTGATTCGGGGGATTTTGCAAAGGATTTTGAAGCTGCGGCTGTCGAGAGCATCAAGGAACAGCTGTGGGAGAGGTTCAGTGCCATTCGCCATCCTGATACAGGCGAATTTCCCACTGTCCTGGTCCTTGGAGAAGCCCTTGACGATTTGCGGCTCAGTATTGAGGGCTCGCCGCAGCTTCTCGCGCTGGTGAAGGACAAGATGAGCGACAATGAGCAGGCGTCGACTGTGTTCCTGCCCCTGCAACAGGGCTCCCCGAAAGCCTTTCTCAGCTACTCGTTCGACGATCGCGAGCTAGCAGAGACGGTCGCGCGCGCCCTGATGGCGGATGGAATCGATACCTGGTGGGCGGAATGGGAGATCCGTTCCGGAGATTCCTTGCGCCGCAAAATCGACGAGGGACTGGGCAACTGCACGCATTTCATCGTGCTGCTGACTCCGAGCGCCATGCAGAAGCCGTGGGTCCAGCAGGAGATGGATGCCGGCCTGGTCCGCCGCATCTCTGGGCAGGCGCGCTTCATAGCCCTTCGCTACGGTGTCGCGGCACGGGAATTGCCGCCGCTTCTGTCGGGCATGCTCTCGCCAGAACTTGATGCCGCGCGCCTAGACGAAGGCGTGCGCAATCTGGTGAACGACATCCATGGCGTGACGCGTAAGCCGCAGCTCGGCGCAGCGCCCATTGCGGCTGTGCAGCCGGCGACGGGTTACTCCAAGGTCGCAACGGCAATTGCCAAGATCTTTGTTGAGGAGACGTCGGATGCAATGTTCTCGCACCCTCAGAAAGGGGTAGATGAGCTGGCGGCCACCATTGAAGCGTCAGAGGAGGACATCGAGGACGCTCTGCACGAGCTGCGCGATCTGGTTTCCGTCAGCTTCGGCCGCGTCTTGCCCAAGGAGGACCTGTTTGCCACATTCGACAAATATTTCATGGATTGGTCGCCCGAAGATGACGCGCTGCGTATCGCTGCCGACCTGATCAACGACCCGTCGATGCCCCACGATACAGGCCAGGTCGCCGAGCGGTACGGCTGGGAGCCGAGGCGCATAAACCCCGCTCTGGCCTATCTGATGGCCCGCAAGCTGATCGTCGACTACAAGGTACTCGCCAGCCAGTACAATTCGATCAGGGTGGTGAAAACGGACGCCACGCGGCGCTTCGTGAAGAGCCGAAGCTGAGGATCCCAATCCGCAGGGTCATGCCCGACAAGGTGCAGTGACCGGGGAGCCCGACCACAGGACCATGGAGCAGTCACCCTTGTTTTTTGGCAAATGGGGAGACGTCCCCATCGATGGCGATGTGAGGCCATTTAGCATCTTCAATCCGGTCCGCAGCGGGGCGGGACGGAAGAACCGAAAACACCACTTCATCTCGGTCACCTATATGGAAGGCTTCGCCGATGACCGCGGCCGTGTCCAAGTCTATCGGGCCGAGGCGCCAGAGGCACCGCTGCCGAAGCAGCCGAGGGCAACTGGGTACGAGAACTACTATTACTCTCAGAAACTCCCCGGTGGCGGTCAAGAAAACCACAGATTCGAAGACCTCTGGAATCCGATCGAGACCGTTTGGCCGGAGACCGTCCGTGCGCTTCAGGCTCGTCGTCTTTCACCGGCTTTATCCTTCAATGTCCAAGGCATGCAAACGATCATGCGGACGCGCGTTCCGGCGACCCGAGATCGCATCGCGCTTATGCTGGAGGCTAAGCTGCGAAGCGAATGCAAGGTGCTCGAGGAAATCGGCAAACTGCCGCCAGAATTGGAACGCTACGCCGGTCAGTTCGACACCGTGCCGGTCGGCGTCAATCCGCATGAAACACTGCTCGCGATGGAGGACGAATTCAAGACGTTCGGCGATCTCTGCTTTCGGCTTGGCTTCGAGGTTCTCCACAACAAGACCGACATCCCATTCCTGACTTCCGACAATCCGGTGTGTACATATGACCCGCGCGAACCGCTGCTCGCACGCACCCCCTATGATCACTCCGGTGACATCGAGCTGATCTTTCCCCTGACCGCCCGCATGCTGGTGCGCGGTTCAAGCAAGCGTCAGCCGTTTGGCGTCCTGACACGGCACCGCGACGTCACGGATAAGCACAAAGTTCGCCGGTTCAATCGAACAATCGCTCAATTCGCGTACCGGATGACGGTCGGCCAGGACCGGTCGAGCGATGCGCTGATTTGTGCCCATGCGCGTCTCGTACCGACGATCAGCACCGAGGTCCGCCGACACAACAATGAAATCCAGATCGTCTGGCGGGATATCTTCGGGCCGAAACCGGATCTTTCTCAGTATATTGACACCCCGGAAAAGGCCTCCCGCCTTGAAGCAAAAATGGCCTTGGCCGCATCGAGCCCCGTGTCCGACGGCTGCTAGCAGCGACGTCGGCACTACGGCGCGCCAAGCACCTCCGGCAGCAGTATTCCCCCAACCAAGCCGCAGCTGTTGCTTCGACGTTCCGTCCCAGACTAACCCGCTGAAAGAAGGGGATAAATTGAAATTCCGCAGCTTGGCCAGGTGAGGCGTGCTAGTTCTCTCCTCCAAAGGAGACATCATGCCCGACGTGACGCGGGAACGCGTGAGAGATGAACTTCTCCGCATGGAAGAAGATTGTATTCATTCCGGCAAAGCGCACTTCAACGCTTCAGCGCGCTGGGCGGTGTGGAACTATGTCTTCGGCATTCCCTCGGTGATCCTCAGCACCGCAGCGGGCGCTGCTTTTTTCAAGGACTATCCTGTCGCCGCGGGTTCTATGGCGCTTTGCGTTGCCGTCCTCACGTCGCTGATGACGTTCCTGAAACCCGGTGAGAAGTCGGCTGACCACAAGAGTTCGGGCGACCAGTACCTGGCGCTACGCAACAATTCCCGCGTTTTCCGCGAGGTCGAACTCGACAACACGCCCGATGCCGAAACCGTGCTGACCGCCCTGAAAGGCTTCACCACGCGGCGCGATGAACTGAACCAGGCAAGCCCTGCTTTTCAGACCGCGATTTTAAGAGGGCCCGCGACGGCATTAACGCCGGCGAACCCAAGCACGCGGTCGACAAAGGTTCCCACCAATGACAGTCAATAGCTACCTCGTATCCCGTGCAAGCGACGCGGTGCTCTCGGCCGACGAGAAGGCCTCGATCGCGACCTCGGTCACGACCTTGAGCTCCCGGCTGGCCAGTTATTTCACGGTCGCCGGTGATGGCCTAACGTCGCATTTCCGGTTCGGCTCGCACACCCGTGGCACGATCCTTCCCCGCAAGATGGATGCGCACTCGGACGTTGACTACATGATCGTTTTTGAAAAAGGCGGACTGAACCCACAGACCTACCTCACCCGACTGCGTAAGTTCGCCGAGCAGAAATACGCCAACTCCGAACTCTACCAATCGAGCCCCACGGTGGTGCTGGAGCTCAACCATATCAAGTTCGACCTAGTGCCCGCCTTGCTCTCGTGGGGCACGACGTATCAGATCCCCAAGGGTCCCGATGAGTGGCAAAGCACGAACCCGAACGATTTCAACAGCACGCTCGAGACTGTCAACGGCAACAATTCCTATTTGATCAAGCCAACCGTGCGCCTCGTCAAATTCTGGAACGCAGAAGCCGGCTATGTCTACGATTCGTACGGCCTCGAAAAATGGATCGTCGGCCTGGGCTTTTATGGCTGCTACACCCAGAAGGACTACTTCTTCAAAGTGTTCGACAACCTGTCGGCGAACGAAGTGGCCCAATGGCGCAACGACAAGATCACGCGCGCCAAGGACATCATCGCCAGGGTCCGCAAGTACGAAGCCGATGACATGCCGAATTCGGCTGAGATCGAGGTCAAGAAGCTTATCCCGGCGTAGCGAGCAACTCTTGTGATAGCACTTCCGCCCCGGCCAACACGGCTGAGCCTGCCGTCCCTGTAAACGCGATCATGCGCATCACTGATCGCAGGTCGGTCAAATGTCGTGTCCCCTCCCCGTCGTTGGAATGGGCAGCTCGAGCGCAGCCAAGTCAGCCTTTCCAGCGTGCCCGACGCCTTTGAAATTGGGCAGGCGCCGACGCTCCAAACCTCCTATCAGTCGCCTCGACCTAACCTAGGACAACCTGTTGAGGCTCCGCGACTAGCTTGGCGCTTCGGGCGGCAACCGAAGCGATTGGCGGGTTAATGCCGGGGACTTTGTCCGAAAGATGTAGTCCTATTTCGTACGAGATCACGGTTGAGAGGTCAGAAATATGCTACGAATTTCGGACAAAACTCACTCGCAAAGCGGCACGGCTATCTGTCGAGTTCGACTCCGACGTAATCTTGGTCGACAACAAAGTCAGGGATGATGTCACCAGCCAGTAATTTCTCCTTCGACAGCAACCCGGCATCCTCGAGCGCCTCGAAATCCGGCAAATCGCGCAGCGTATCAAGCCCGAACTCCAGCAGGAATTCTTTGGTCGTGACATAAGTGTGGGCGCGCCCGGCGTCGGGCTACGCGGGCCGGAAGCGATCAGACCGGCACCGCGCAGATGACCAATAAAATCGCGACTGATCTCTTGCCGAAGAAGGAAGAAAGCTCGGCGCGGGTGATCGGCTGGAAATAGGCGATGCACATCAGCACCAGCACCTCCGACTGCGTGAGATCGCCCGCACCCCCACCGCCGCCAACGGCTGTGTCAAATGCACTGCGGATCGCATCGGCATAGGCAGGCCGGGTCAGGTGCTTCCAGCCACCAGCGACGGCAACGAGGTCATAGGGTCGACCGCGCAGTTCTTCGCGGATGTCGTCGATGAGAAGATCAATGCTGCAGCTTTTGCCGACGACGCGAGCCAGCGTCTCGCGGCCGACTGGTTCACCGGCAGCAAAGATCGTGGCCTCGACACGGTTCATCCATTCGCGCCAACGCGCCTCCGGCGGCAGGTGATCCAGCTCCCGGTCAAACAGCTGGTCAGCTGATCGACGGTCATCTGACCGGCTCCCCCCTCGCCTGCGCGCCGCTTGCACCATTATCGTCAGAGCCCGTAGATGCGGAAGGTCGGGCGGCCGGATAGCTCTCGGACGGCGCCTAGCTCGACCAGACGGTCGAACAGGCGGCGCAGCCCACGGCCACTCCTACCGGCGATCTTTTCCGAGGCAACGATCGCATCGTCGGACAGCAGCTTGTCGACAACAAGATCCGCCGCCTTGGCCCTGAGTTTCGGCGCAACAGCAAGCAGCTGGTCCGAGCGGCGCTCGAGCTCGGCGGAAAGATCGATGGCGCGTAGCGCAGCCCGCGCCTGCGCGGCAAGCAGACTTTTGGCACGCTCAGGATCGGTCTCAATGCCTGTCGCCACCGAGTTGGCTGCTGATCTACGCGGGCGGACGCTTGTGCCCAGGGCCGCTTCGGCGCCGAGCAACGGCACCGCGTGTGCCCAACCCAGCCGTTGCGCCAGCAGGGCGTCGGCGAGCCAGGCTCCAAGGGCGCGCGCAAAGCCGTGGCGTTCGGCGATCGCGACGGCGCCGGTTATCATTCCCACCGTCCCGTCAGTGGCGGCTAGCTGCCGAAGTTCGTCCGTCAGGTCGCTTACGCCCTCGTCATAACGCGCGAGACCGAGGCCATCCAGCACCGCGCCGATGCTCGCCTCGGTCAGCAGTTTCTCCGCCTCAAGTAATGAAGCTAGGGTTGGGCTTAGCTCTGTGTCGACTGGCCCAAACAGCTTCTGTACATGACGACGATTGTCTTCGGTTCCGATCAACTCCCGAACGGCGTCTGCAAGGGACTTATGCCCAGCTATGTCGCGCTTTATCATGTCGGCCGAGGTTCCCCGCCTTTTGCGTAACCCGCAGATCAGGGATGGTTGCATTAGGGGAACAAATGCAGGTCCACGTCGGTTAAAGACTTGCAGCGGTCGATCCGTCTCGGTGCAGCCACTGTCGAGGTCCGTGGCCAATTCCTCTCGGTGGCGAACCTCCAACGATAGTTACAGCGGGACTAAAAAGTAGGCCCAATCTCGCGCTCCAGGGCGACGCGGGCCTTCCGTAACGAGACGAGCAGCCGCTCCAGTAGGCCTTCATCCAATTCGGATGCTAGGCCCGAAACGCCCGGTCGTGCTCAACGATCCGGTCCTGTATCGACACTACGGTTTCATAACGAGCTACAAGGCTCGTGAGGACTTCCTGATGATCGGAGGTCATACGCTGCCCGTTCTGGGCAAGGAGCGGGCATCAAGCTTAAGCGTTCATAAAGAACGGCCTCATCGAACTCGCCGTCCGAGAACAGTGCCATTACGCTCACGCTCAGGCGCTCCGCCTGCATGCGGCTAACGGAGATACCTGCCTCGGCGCAGACACGATCAAAGACCTGCTTCAACAAAGCCAGGTCGCTGGGATAGGCAATGCCACTCATTGAGCTGGTGTTACTGACCATAGCTGTTCCTCCCATTAGGGCGGAAGCGTGGCCGTCGCTCAACGGCGATGCCCATGATGTAAATCGCCGATGGAAGCAGGCTACTCCGATTCATGCGGAGAGTCTGGGAAAGGGCTGCTAGAGTTCTGCTCACCGAAGTCGCGCCACCGAGACAGAACCCAAGCAGCGATCCTTGGGTCAATTCCTAAAGATATCAAGAGTTGGAAACGTACCAAACAGAGGATGGGATGTTTGGTATTCAGTGAGGCGCTTTCTATGGACACGCTCAAGTGGCTTCTCAGCTGCTGAACTGCGGCATGCACTAAATCGCCACCTGTGTCCCGATCTCGACGACGCGTCCGGTCGGGATCTGGAAATATTCCGTTGCGTCGGCCGCCGTGCGCGCCAGCCCGATGAACAGCTTGTCCTGCCAGACCGGCATGCCGGAATTGGGCGAGGCCTTGAGCGAGCGCCGCGACAGGAAGAAAGAGGTCGTCATGATGTCGAACTTCCAGCCCTGCTTGCGGCAAATCGCCAGCGCGCGCGGGATATTGGGCTGCTCCATATAGCCGAAGGTCAGCGTCACCCGCATGAACAGCTCGTTGATCGTTTCCATCTTGACCCGGTCACTGTCGGGCACGACGGGTTGTTGCGCCGTCACCACCGAGAGGATGACATTCTGTTCGTGCAGCACCTTGTAGTGCTTCAGGCTGTGCATCAACGCGGTCGGCGCGCTGGCGGGATCGCTGGTCAGGAACACGGCCGTACCGGACATCAGCTGCGGTTTCCTCTTCAACAGATTGCCTGCAAGGGAATCGAGCGGAATCTCGTTCCTGCGCGTCTTGTCGAATAGATACCTGGTGCCTCTTATCCAAGTCCACATGGTCATCACGATCACTGCGGCAATGGCAAGCGAGGCCCAGCCGCCTTCGAATACCTTGACGATGTTGGCTGCAAAGAAGCCGGTATCGATGAAGACGAACACCGCCATTAAGGCTATCGCGACGCCGAGCGGCCATTTCCAGATGCGCGTCATGACGACATAAAGCAGTATGTTCGTCACCAGCATGTTGCCTGTCACCGAAATGCCGTAGGCCGAGGCAAGCTTGCTGGATTCGCCAAAGCCGACCACCAGCAGCATCACCACGAGCGCCAGTAGCATGTTGACGCGCGGCATATAGATCTGGCCGGATTGTCTTTCCGACGTATGCAGGATTTCCAGGCGCGGCAGCATGTTGAGCTGCACTGCTTGCCTGGTCAGCGAGAATGCGCCGGAGATCACCGCCTGGCTGGCGATCACGGTCGCCGCCGTCGCCAGCACCACCATCGGGATAAGCATCCGGCCTTCGTTCATCTCGAAGAAGGGATGACCGACGACACCGCCATTCGCCAGCACGAAGGCGCCTTGCCCGACATAGTTGAGCAACAGGCAAGGAAACACGATGGCCAGCCAGGCAAGCACGATCGGCTTGCGCCCGAAATGGCCGAGGTCGGCATAGAGCGCCTCAGCGCCGGTGACGGCGAGAAAAACCGCACCAACCGTGACGAAGGCGACTTCGGGCGAGTTGATCAGGAATGACACGATATAATGCGGGCTGATTGCCAGCAGGATTTCCGGGTCGTCCATGATGTGGTTGAGGCCGGAAAGGCCGATGGCCAGGAACCACAGCGCGGTAACGGGCCCGAACACCAATCCTACGCCGCCGGTGCCAAACCGCTGTACCGCAAACACGACCGCCAGAATGGCCAGTGTCAGCGGCACCACATAGGGCTGGAATGTCGGCGTGACGACATTCATACCTTCGACCGCCGACAGCACCGAGATCGCCGGCGTAATGACTGCGTCGCCGAAAAAAAGCGCCGCGCCGACAATGCCGATGCCGAGGATCACCGCCGAGCGCGTCGGGAAACTGTTGCGCGCCAGCGCCATCAGCGACAGCACCCCGCCCTCGCCGCGATTGTCGGCACGGAGCACGAACATGATGTATTTGATGGTGACGGTGATCGTCAGCGACCAGATGATCAGCGAGAGTACGCCGAGGATGTCGCCACGGTTGGCGACGTTGCCACCGGCCGATGCGTGCAACGCCTCTCGGAATGCATAGATCGGGCTGGTGCCGATATCGCCGTAAACCACGCCCAACGCGCCCAGCATCAGCACCTTGGTGCTGTGCTGCTCGACCTCAGAATGGCTCGATTGTTCGACAGGTTCTGCCTCGTTACCAGCATTGGTAAGGGCCATGGACGACACTCCGATAAGCGGGCGGTGCTCTACGCTTGCTGCACTGCAATATCAAGTGCCGTCACGTAATGTCTGCGTCTCGGTATTGCCTATCGCTCGTCGGCTTCGCAGACTCGTCAGCCCCGAAGCGGCTTGGGAATTTTTGCGAGACTATGCTGAAGCTCCGGGAGCAACGATGCCCCGAGCCAGTATCGGATTAGGTCGATGCTCGGGCGCGCGAGCTCAGATGCCGAGAGCTTAAATTAACGCTGTAGCCGTGTAACAGACTGTCTAACAAATGCCGCGAAAAGCTCAATATTTTCAAGGACGTAAGCGTCAAGTCGAAAGACGCTCTCGCCGCCATCTTCAAGTGGTAAGGGCGATCAGATCTCGGGGAAATTGGAGGCAGCAGCGGACCTGCGACTTGCTCAACGCTCCGCTTCTGAGATGAGGTTGGGATCCGATGGCATTGAGCGAATAGAGCGATATCCGGGAACCGAACCAATCCACAGAAATATTTTGTTGGTATTTTTGTTGGCTATCCCTGCTCTTGTGTGGGTGTCAACTATTTGGAAACAAAGCCAGATTTCCTTCGCTTCGAATCCGCCTCTGGGCACCATTTTTCACCCATCTCTCGGGAGGCAATTTCAGCAAGTTGCGCATGACGCCCGCTTGGCTGAAATCGGCTGGAGGAATTCAGGTCGCCGTGTTGCGGCATGTTGCGTAGCGTTCTCGGCGACCTCCAATCATTTCCCGCGCCCGGCAGGGCCGGCACATGCGAAACTGTTTGCTCGCATTGGCCGAATGACGGATTTGATTTGCTTGGTGATCCCCTATCCTTAGGGCAAACTGCCCGCTGGGGCTCCAGGAGGCGAAATGAGAGCACGCGCAGCAACGGTTGGAGATCTGGAAAATGTTTTCCGTGATCTGTCCAAGCGGATATCGGACGAGTACGTCGCGGCCGGCAAGGACAGCAAGATCGCCTACGACAATCTGATGATGAACTTGAAAGAAGGCCGTGCTCATGCGCTCGTGCAGGGTGAAAAAACCGTAGCGCTCATCGCCTGGCACGAGAATAGCGACGCTGCTGATACGCTGTTCGCCGCGCAGGAAGATTTCTTCAGCGCCGCGACCGTTCGCTTCTGCAAGCGGCACATTCGCCATATCCAGGCGCTCGCAGGCAACCTCCCCATTCACTCGCGCAGCTGGCTCCACAGACCGGATGTCGCAAAATGGTTCCGGGTAATCGGCTATGTCGAGCGCGGCCAGGAGAATGGCGCCAAACTGTTCGAACTGCCGCCGGCTCCCGCCGCCTGACAAATCTCGGCGTGCTGCGAAATGCTGCCGCAACCGGTCCCACTTTCGGGTCCAGTGCTCTAGCCAAAAAAGGCCCGCCGCTCCATTTGCGAAGCGGCGAGGCTCGATATTCGGGAACAACTTCCGGGCCGTTGCCCCGGCATTGCTTACCGTGCAATTCAGGTGCCAGACGGTTTGACCCATAATGGGGCACCGCACCGGGAAAGCGCGTAACGTCTTCCGCGATCACACCACTGCCATACCGCGCCATTCCTGCTATGTTTGCTCGCGGCGGACCTGATTTCCGCTTGGCCGGCGCCCATCTGGCAATCTACCCCAACGCCCCCCCAACGTGGCGCCGGCCACTCTCCACCACCGACAATCTTCGCCATCGGCCCGATCTTGGCCTCGCCACCGGCCCGATCTTCGCCACTGGCACGTCATTGGCGATTCCAGTGCGACAGATCGCCTGGAACGGCAGCACGACCCGACCTGAAGCGCGTCGCGTTTGACCGGGCGACGCGCTTCAGATTGTGTTTTTTTGCATGTCATTATCGCAAAACCGCCGCACAGCTTTGCGCGACATGCATTAAATCCAAAAAACGGTAGCAAGCCGCGGCCAGAAAGTGTTGAAGACCGTGCCTATCGCATTGAACGCGTCGCGATGCGGTTGCACTCGGCAAGGCTTGATGGTTTGTTGCCGCTTCAAGGAGAATGAATGATGCACGAGCCTGCCGGTCAAGACGAATATGGGTCGGCCAGCCCCTTCGACCCGGACGACCTGACGACGTTGAACGTGATGGGTCCGGGGGTCGCCAGCAACGATTTCGAGAAATACGCCGTCGCCGTGATCATCGTTTTCGGCGCTCTCATCATTGGCGGCTTGATGGCCGCAAACCTGGCCCTGGGGCACCGCAACGGCTTCCTGTACGCGCTTGGCGGCGCCACCGCGGCGTGGCTATCGGGAAATGCGCTCCTGCTCGATCGGCCGCGTATCTATGCCTTGTTCGTCGGCATCGCGGCCGTGATGCTGATTGCGTCCACCATAACGCTGGTCATCTGACGGCCTGCCGATATTCAGCCGGCCTGCGAACGGTGGTTTCCTGCGCTTCCGGTACTCACGTACCGAAAGTACGCTCCGTTCCGGTTCTCGGAAACCATCGTTCTCGACTCGGCCTGATCTGAATCTCAACAGACCCGGGCGCACGAATTCTAATATCCGGCAGCCTCGCCGGATGCGGCGCGGCCGTCGATGGCGCCATTGTAGCGGGCGCCGCCGCCCTTCTCGATCTCGGCCAGGCTCTTGCCGCCGACCAGGATGCCGGCCGCCTGGCCCCAGGTCGCATCGGTGGCATCGAGGTGGTAGCCCATCCCGGCAAGCAGTTTTTCGGTATCGGGCGACAGGCCGAACGGTTCGACATAGACCGTGTCGGGCAGCCATTGGTGATGGATGCGCGGCGCGTCGATCGCCTCCTGGATGTTCATGCCGTGATCGACGACATTGACGATCGCTGCCAGCGTGATGGTGATGATGCGCGATCCGCCGGGGCTGCCGATGACCATGAACGGCTTGCCGTCTTTGGCGACGATGGTCGGGCTCATCGACGACAGCGGCGTCTTCCTCGGCGCGATCGCATTGGCCTCGCCCTGGACGAGGCCGTAGAGATTGGGCACGCCCGGCTTCTGGGTGAAATCGTCCATCTCGTTGTTGAGCAGGATGCCGGTGCCGTCGGCGACGACGGCGGCGCCGAACGAACCGTTCAGCGTATAGGTCACCGCGACGGCGTTACCGTCATTGTCGACGATCGAATAATGCGTCGTCTCCTGGCTCTCGCCAAAACCCTTCGGCATCAGATCCTGCGACACGCCGGCCCGGAACGGATCGATCTTTTCGCGGATTTCTTTCGCATAATTCTTGTCGAGCAGCTTTTCGACCGGATTGTCGACGAAGTCGGGATCGCCAAGCGCCGAGTTGCGGTCGACATACGCATGACGCATCGCCTCGACCATGATCCGGACGGTTTCGGCAGAACCCGCACCGAGGTAGGACAGCGGATAACCTTCCAGCACGTTGAGGATCTCGCAGATGATGACGCCGCCCGAACTCGGTGGCGGCGACGAGGTGATCTGGTAGCCACGGTAGTTGCAGGTCACAGGGTCGAGCTCGCGGACCGCGTAGGTCTCGAAATCCGCCTTGGCCAGAATACCGCCCTTCTCCGCGCTCGCCTTGACGATGCCGTCGGCGATCGATCCTTTGTAGAAGGCATCGCGACCTTGTTCCGAAATCGCCGAAAGCGAGGCGGCGAGATCGGCCTGGACAAGGCGCTCGCCGACGTCATAGGGCTTGCCGTCCGGCTTCAGGAAGATGGCGGCCGCGGCCGGGTCCCTGGCCAGCCGCTCGGCGCCGCCTTCGAGCGAGGCGACATCGCCCTGCTCCAGCACAAAACCGTCCCTGGCATAGCGGATGGCCGGCGCCATCAAGTCCTGCCGCGTCAGCGTGCCGTATTTTTCCCGTGCGGTCTCGAAGCCGGCCACCGAGCCCGGCACGCCGACAGCGAGATAGCCGTCTAGGCTGGCGCCTTTGATCGGCTTGCCGTCCTTGTCGAGATACATGGTCTTCGTCGAGGCGAGCGGCGCGCGCTCGCGGAAATCGAGGAACGTCGAGCGGCCGTCCTTGAAGCGGATGGTCATGAAGCCGCCACCGCCGATATTGCCGGCGTTCGGGTAGACCACAGCCAGTGCGTAGCCGACGGCGACCGCGGCATCGACGGCGTTGCCGCCCTTCTTCAGCACCTCGACGCCGACTTCCGACGCCAGATGCTGGGCGGTCACCACCATGCCATGCTCGCCCTTCGCCGGTTGCGGCGAGGCGGCCAATGCGGCCGCCAGCGGCGCAAAGGTCAAGGTGAGGGAAAGACTGAATGCGATTAGGGTGCGGCGGTGCATGGCCGTTTCCTCCGAGGCGTGGGATGCGCCTAGAAGAAACTGTTAGAGGGGGCGAGTCCATGGCAATAGAACGGAAAGGGATTGGTGCAGCCTTGCCGGCCGCTTCGTAACCACCGTTGCGATCTTCGGCTGATGTAACGGCATGGATCCTAGGGTCTCCGCGACGTCGCTTCGCTCCTGCTCCGCCCTAGGATGACGAAGGCGTGTTGGCTTACAGCTAATCGCAGACGTTAGAGATAGGCGGCGAATGGCAACGGCAAACCTGGCGACTACAGGCAAATCGCAAGGCCGACATCAAACAATCCCGCCGCCGCCGCCAGCAACTGCCGGCCGTTCCGCCGCGACCTTGGCTCGGTAGCCGGCGGCGCGATAGGTGGCGACCGGATCGATGGCGCCGCCCGTGTTCAGCCGCGCCATGGCGAGGATCGGCTCGACATCGGTGCGATAGGCGGCTTTCAGCGTCTGCGTCGCCATCAGCGCGTCGTTGGCGTCCTGATAGGCTTGCAGCGCCTGGCGGTCGACCAGCAGCGCCTGCCCATAGGCGCGCTGCACCTCGACCGCCGACAGCATCAGGCTTTCGATCGGGTCGGTGACGTTGTGGCTCTGGTCGAGCATGTGGGCCGGATCAAAACCTTCGGCACCGGCAAGCTCGGCATCGACCAGTTCGTTGAAGACGAGGAACAGCCTGTAGGGATCGATCGAGCCGGCGTCGAGATCGTCGTCGCCATATTTCGAATCGTTGAAATGGAAGCCGCCAAGCTTCTTGAACTGGATCAGCCGCGACACGATCATCTCGATGTTGACGTTGGGCGCGTGATGGCCGAGATCGACCAGGCAGAAGGCCTTGTCGCCGAGCTCTTTGGCGATGATGTAGTTGGTGCCCCAATCCTGCACGACCGTCGAATAGAAGGCCGGCTCGTACATCTTGTGTTCGGTGAACAGCTTCCAGTCGTCAGGCAGTCCGGCGTAGATCTCCTTCATAGCGTCGAGATAGCGCTCGAACGCCTTGGCGAAGTTGACCTGGCCGGGGAAATTCGAGCCGTCGCCGATCCACACCGTCAGTGCCTTCGAGCCCAGCGCCTTGCCGATCTCGATGCATTCGAGATTGTGCTCGACCGCCTGCCGGCGGGTTGCGGCATCGGCATGCGACAGCGAGCCGAATTTGTAGGAAAGTTTTTGGTCACTGGCGTCGGAGAAGGTGTTGGAGTTCATGGCGTCGAAGCCGAGGCCGAAGCGGGAGGCCGCCTGCTTCAGCCGGTTCGGGTCGGCCTTGTCCCACGGAATATGCAGCGAGACGGTCGGCGTCGCCTGCGTCAACTGCCGGATGACGGCGCAGTCCTCGATCCTGTCGAAGATATCGCGCGGCTCGCCGACGCCGGGAAAGCGGGCAAAGCGGGTGCCGCCGGTGCCGACGCCCCAGGACGGGATCGCCACGGCGAATTTTTCAACTTTGTCGCGGATGGCGTCGACGGCGATGCCGCGTCGGTCGAGGCGTTCGCCGAGCGCAGCGTAATCGCGCTTGAGGTCGGCTTCGCGCGCGGCGTTGTTCTTGTCGACGATGTCGGCGGAGATGATGGTTTCGGACATGGTGCTTCCTCCCAATATGCGTTCGGTTGGCGCTGCCCCTTGTGAGGAGGTGGCCGCAGGGCCGGGCGAGGTACCCCCGCCCCGTCGGGCAATCGCCGCTTCGCGGCGACTGCCTGCCGACCCTCCCCACAAGGGGAGGGTAAAAAGCTAGCGCGTAAAACTCTGGGCGTTGCCGGCGTCGACATTGACGATGTTGCCGGTCGATTTGGCCGACATGTCGGAGGCGAAGAAATAGATCGCCTCGGCGATGTCTTCGGGGAACACCGAACGCTTCAGCATCGAGCGCGAACGGTAGTGCTCCTCCAGATCGTCAGTCGACATCTTGTAGGCGGCGGCGCGCTGTTCCTTCCACTCGCCGGTCCAGATCTTCGAGCCGCGCAGCACGGCGTCTGGATTGACGACATTGACCCTGATCTGCGCTTCCGCGCCCTCCAGCGCCAGGCAGCGCGCCAGATGGATCTCGGCCGCCTTGGCCGTGCAATAGGCGGCGGCATTAGGCGATGCCGCAAGCCCGTTCTTGGAGGCGACGAAGACGACATTGCCGCCGATCTTCTGCGCCCGGAACAGCCGGAATGCTTCGCGCGAAGCGAGGAAATAGCCGGTCGACAAGATGTCCATGTTCTTGTTCCACAGCGCCAGCGTCGTCTCCTCGATCGGCGCCGAGGTTGCCAGGCCGGCATTCGACACCAGAATGTCGATGCCGCCGAACTCGACCGCCGTTTCGGCGAAACCGGAGATCACCTGGTCCTCTGAGGTGACGTCGATCACCACCGGCCGCACGAAATCATTGCCATAGGCCTTGGCCAACTCGTCATTGGCGCCGGCAAGGGCGGTCTCGTCGATGTCGGCCAGCACGACGCAGGCGCCTTCGCGCAGCAGCCGGTTGGCCGTCGCCCGGCCGATGCCGCCGGCGCCGCCGGTGACCAGCGCGATCTGGCCGGCAAGCGCCTTCGGCTTTGGCAGGCGCTGCAGCTTTGCCTCTTCGAGCAGCCAGTACTCGATGTCGAACGCTTCCTGCTCGGGCAGTCCGACATAGGTCGACACCGTCGAGGCGCCGCGCATGACATTGATGGCATTGACGTAGAATTCGCCCGAAATGCGCGCCGTCGCCTTGTCGCCGGCGAAGGTGAACATGCCGACGCCGGGCATCAGATAGACCACGGCGTTCGGATCACGCACCGGCGGCGAATCCGCATGCTTGCACCTGTCATAATAGGCCTGGTAGCCAACGCGATACTCCGCCAAATCGTCGGCGAGGCGGGCGATGACGGCATCAACATCGGGATTTTTGGGATCGAACTCGATGACCAGCGGCCAAATCTTGGTGCGCAGGAAATGATCCGGGCAGGAGGTGCCGAGCGCCGCCAGCGGGCGCAAATCCTTCGAATTGACGAATTCGAGCACGGCCGGCGAATCGTCGAAATGGCCAAGCTTGTGGCTCTTCTCCGAGATCAGGCCGCGGATCCTCGGCATCAGCCTTGCCGCCACGGCGCGACGCGCCGGCGCGTCGAGCGATTTGACGACTTCGCCGCCGAAGATCGGCTTGCCTTCAGACTTGCGCTCGAACCATTCGATCGCCCGATTGATCACCGAGATCGTCGTCTCGTAGCATTCCCGAGGGCTGTCGCCCCAGGTGAACAGGCCATGGCTCGCCAGCACGACACCCTTGGCCTCAGGGTTTTCGGAGCAGAATTTTTCCAGCCACAGGCCGAGTTCGAAGCCCGGGCGCTTCCATGGCAGCCAGCCGATCGTCTCGCCGAAGATCTCCCTGGTCAGCGCCTGCGAATCCCTGGCGGCGGCAATCGCGATGATGGCGTCGGGATGCATGTGGTCGACATGCGGCTTCGGCACGAAGGCATGCAGCGGCGTGTCGATCGAGGCCGCGCGTGGGTTAAGATTGAAGGTGCAATGCGGCAGATAGGCGACCATCTCGTCCTCATGCTCGAGGCCGCGATAGAGACCCTTAAGCGCACGCAACTTATCCATGTAGAGGGTGGCGAAACCGTCTGTTTTAATCGAGGCGCTGTCGCCGCCCGAACCCTTCACCCACAGCACCTCCACGCTTTCGCCGGTGAGCGGATCCTTTTGCCAGATCTTGGAAGAGGTGTTGCCGCCGCCATAGTTGGTGACGCGCTTGTCGGAGCCAAGAACATTCGAGCGATAGACGAGACGTTCCGGCTCGCTCATTGCCAGGGCTTTCGCCTCATCCCAAAGATTGGCGAGGCGCGTGCCGGAGCGCGTGTCAAGCATAGGTAATCCTCCCGTGACGTGAGACGCGCAAAAAGGCGCGGTCCCTTTGCGTCCGAATTTCTACGCAAGCGGCGGCATTGTCAATCACAAACGATCAACAACGATCATATTGCGCTGCACAATGGATTTATCTGATCGGAAATGATTGACACTGCGCGTTTTGAGTGCCTAGATGTGATGGCAGGGAGGAACCATGCACGAAAAAGAGCGCCACAGGATCATTTTGTCCGCCGTCCAGGAAAAGCCTGTGGTGACGGTGCAGGAGATGGTCGACCTGACGGACTCGTCCGAGGCGACGATCCGGCGCGACATCGCCGCATTGCACGTGCAAAAGCGCCTGCGCCGCGTGCGTGGCGGCGCCGAGGCGATCACCCCGCCGCAATTCATCGGCCTTGCCGGCCGGCCTTTTTCCGTCAACGAGACGATCAACGCTGCGCAGAAGCGGGCGATCGCGCGGGATGCCGTGGAACTGTGCAAGGACGGCGAGCCGATCATCATCAATGGCGGCACCACCACCTTCCAGATGGTGCATTTCCTGACCGGCCGCCGCATGCCGATCTTCACCAATTCCTTTCCGATCGCCGAGCACCTGCTCAAACACTCCAAGAACACGGTGATGCTGTCGGGCGGCACCATCTACCGCGAGCAGAACATCATCCTGTCGCCGTTCGAAAATGACGTGACGCGTAATTTCTATGCGCGCCGCATGTTCATGGGCGCGCAAGGGCTTGGGCCGCTCGGCCTGATGGAAGGCGATCCGCTGCTGATCCAGGCCGAGCAGAAACTGATCGACCAGGCCGACGAGCTGGTGGTGCTGGTCGACTCGTCGAAGTTCCGCAGGCGATCGAGCCTGATCCTGTGCGGCCTGTCGCGCATCGCCACCGTCATCACCGACGACGGTATCGAGGATCGCGAGGCCAAGATGTTGGAGGCCGCTGGTGTGACGCTGATCGTAGCCCGCACAACGCCAGCCAAAAGGGAAGAATCTTCGCTGCAGGCCTGAGGCTGGCAGCGGCGATGGATGGAATGCAACGCTCAAGGGAGGATATTCGATGAGCTTTCTGAAGAAATTGATGGTTACGGCGGCGTTCTCCGCCGCCATGTTCGTGAATGCCGCCTATGCCGAGAACGTCAAGATCGCACTGGTGGTGAAGTCGCTCGGCAACGGCTTCTTCGATGCCGCCAACAAGGGCGCAGAAGAGGCGGCCAAGGAACTCGGCGACGTCGACATCATCTACACCGGCCCGACCAAGGCGACCGCCGAAGCCCAGATCGAGGTGGTCAATTCGCTGATCGCCCAAAAAGTCGACGCCATCGCCATTTCGGCCAATGACGCCGACGCGCTGGTTCCGGCGCTGAAGAAGGCGATGGATCGCGGCATCACCGTCATCTCGTGGGATTCGGGCGTCGCTCCGGAAGGCCGCCAGCTCCACCTCAACCCCTCGGACACCAACCTGATCGGCGAGACCATCATCAAGCTTGCCGCCGACTATCTGCCGGAAGGCGGCGATGTCGCGATCCTGTCGGCTTCGTCGACCGCGACCAACCAGAATGCCTGGATCGAAGCGGCCAAGAAGGTGCTGCCGGAGAAGTTCCCCAAGATCAATCTCGTCGCCACCGTCTACGGCGACGACGACTCGGCCAAGAGCACGGACGAGGCCAAGGGCCTGCTAAAATCCTATCCGAACCTCAAGGCGATCATCGCACCGACCACGGTCGGCGTCGTCGCCGCCGCCCAGGTGGTGACCGACCAGGGCCTGATCGGCAAGGTCAACGTCACCGGTCTGGCGCTGCCGTCGGAGTTCAAGAAGTTCATCGACAACGGCGCCAGCCAGGCGGTTGCGCTGTGGAACCCGATCGATCTCGGCTACTCGGCCGTCTACCTCGCCCATGATCTGGCGGTGAAGAAGGAAGAAGCCAAGCCGGGTGCGACGCTGTCGATCGGCCGCGTCGGCAAGGTCACCCTCGACGACACCAACTCGGCCGCGATGGCACCGCCCTTCAAGTTCGACAAGTCGAACATCGAAGAGTTCTCCAAGATCTATTGATCCTGGAGCGCTTCAAGCCGGCGCGGCGGGGCTCAGGTTCCGCCGCGTCCTCAAACGGACCTGCTTCAGGGCTTGATACGACCATGGACACGACAGCCCAACTCAACCCGACCACCGAGCAGCCTCTGGCTGCGGCTCCGCGCCTGACTCTGTCCGGCATCTCGAAGAGTTTTCCCGGCGTGCGCGCGCTGCACGACGTCAGCCTGTCGCTCTACCCCGGCCAGGTAACCGCGCTGATCGGCGAGAACGGCGCCGGCAAGTCGACGCTGGTCAAGATCATGACCGGCATCTACCAGCCTGACACAGGCACGATCAGTATAGATGGCCAGGCCGTCACCTTGCCCAGCGCGCATGCCGCCTTCGGGCATGGCATCACCGCCATCCATCAGGAAACTGTGCTGTTCGACGACCTGACGGTGGCCGAAAACATCTTTCTCGGCCATGCGCCGCGATCGCGCTTCGGAACCATCGACTGGCGCACCATGCGCAAGAATGCCCGTGAAGTCCTTGATACGATGGGCGCCGGCCACATCGACGCCGATGCGCGGCTGAAGGACCTTGGCATCGCCAACAAGCACCTCGTCGCCGTCGCCCGCGCCATGTCGATCGACGCCCAGATCGTCATCATGGACGAGCCGACCGCAGCGCTGTCGCTGAAGGAGATCGAGGAGCTGTTTTTGCTGGTCGAGTTCCTGAAGAGCGAAGGCAAGGCGATCCTGTTCATCAGCCACAAGTTCGACGAGATCTACCGCATCGCCGACCGCTATACGGTGTTCCGCGACGGCGAGATGGTCGGCGAAGGCCTGATCAGGGATGCCGGCCAGAGCCAGATCGTGCGCATGATGGTCGGCCGCGCCGTCGATCACATCTTTCCGCAACGCAAGGCCGAGATCGGCGCGCCGGTGCTTGCCGTCTCCGGCCTGTCGCACCCGACCGAGTTCGACGACATCGGCTTCGAGCTCCACAGGGGCGAAATCCTCGGCTTCTACGGTCTTGTCGGCGCCGGCCGCAGCGAGGTGATGCAGGCAATATCAGGCATCACCCGCACCAGCAGCGGCACGATCACGCTCGAAGGCAAGGCGATCGTGCCGAAATCGGCGGCGGATTCGATCGACGCCGGCATCGTCTATGTGCCGGAAGAACGCGGCAAGCAGGGCGTGGTGATCGGCCTGCCGATCTTCCAGAATATCTCGCTGCCCTCGCTCAAGCGCACGTCGAAGTCAGGTGTGTTGCAGCTGGCCGAAGAGTTCGCGCTGGCCCGCTCCTACACCGAGCGGCTCGATTTGCGCGCCGCCTCGCTCAGCCAGGATGTCGGCACGCTGTCGGGCGGCAACCAGCAGAAGATCGTCATCGCCAAATGGCTGGCGACCGCGCCCAAGGTGATCATCCTCGACGAGCCGACCAAAGGCATCGACATCGGCTCGAAGGCCGCCGTGCACGGCTTCATGGCCGAGCTGGTCGCTCAAGGGTTGTCGGTGATCATGGTGTCGTCCGAACTGCCCGAGATCCTCGGCATGTCCGACCGCGTCGTCGTCATGCGCGAGGGCCGCATCGCCTCGATCTATGACAACAAGGGGCTCGACGCCGAAACGCTGGTCAAGACGGCAGCAGGGATTGCAGCATGAAGGTTTTCCTCAAATACCGCGAAGTCTGGCTGCTCGCGGCAATCGTTGTGCTGATCGGGCTGATCTCGATGCGCTTTCCGGGCTTTGCCGCCTTCGGCAATCTGCGCCAGGTGTTCAACGATACCTCGATCCTGATAATCCTGGCGCTGGGGCAGATGGTGGTGATCCTGACCCGCTCGATCGACCTGTCGATGGCGTCGAACCTGTGCTTCACCGGCATGGTGGTGGCGATGCTGAACGCAGCGCATCCGGCAATCCCGATCCCGCTGCTGATCGTCATAGCCCTTCTGGGCGGCCTGGTGCTCGGCGCCATCAACGGTTTTTTGGTATGGCGCCTGAACATTCCCTCGATCGTGGTGACGCTCGGCACGCTCACCATCTATCGCGGCGCCACCTTCGTCATTTCAGGCGGCGCCTGGGTCAATGCCGATCAGATGAGCCCTGATTTCATCGGCCTGCAGCGCGCGGCCTTTCTCGGCATTCCGGTGCTGTCGTGGATCGCCATACTGGTGATCGCCTTGTTCTTCCTGTTGATGACGCGCACCGCGCTCGGCCGCTCGATCTATGCCATCGGCGTCAATCCAACCGCGTCGGTCTACGCCGGCATCGACGTCGGCCGCACCAAGTTCATCGTCTTCTGCATTTCGGGGATGGCCGCCGGTCTCTGCGGCTATCTCTGGATCTCGCGCTATGTCATCGCCTCGGTCGAGGTCGCCAACGGCTACGAGCTCAACATCATCGCCGCCTGCGTCATCGGCGGCATCTCGATCGCCGGCGGCATCGGCTCGGTCGGCGGCGCGGTGCTCGGCGCGCTGTTCCTCGGCATCATCTCCAACGCGCTGCCGGTGATCAACATCTCGCCGTTCTGGCAGATGGCGATTTCGGGCAGCGCCATCATCCTGGCCGTGGTGCTCAACGCGCGCGGCGAACGCCGGCAAGGCCGCATCATTCTCAAGAAGGCGGAAGCGGCATGACCGACACCCCAGCCCCACGCCACATTCCCGACCGGCTCGACAAGCCGCTCAACGCGGCGATCTTCTCCTGGGAGGCGCTGCTGGTCGCGGTGGCGGTCGCCATCTTTGCCGTCAACAGCTTCGCCTCGCCCTATTTTCTCGACGCCTGGTCGCTGTCGGACCTGACCTTCAACTTCACCGAAAAGGCGCTGATCGCGCTTGCCATGGCGCTGCTGATCATCTCCGGCGAGATCGACCTGTCGGTCGCCGCCATCATTGCGCTGGCCTCGACGATGATGGGCATGGCGGTGCAGGCCGGCGCCGGCACGCCGGCGCTGGTGGCGATCGGCATCCTGGTCGGGCTCGGCTGCGGCGCCTTCAACGGGCTGCTCGTCACCAGGCTCGGATTGCCGTCGATCGTCGTCACCATCGGCACGATGAGCCTGTTTCGCGGCATCGCCTTCATCGTCCTCGGCGACCAGGCCTACAAGGGCTATCCCTCCAGCTTCGCCTTCTTCGGCCAGGGCTATGTCTGGTGGGTGGTGTCGTTCGAGCTGACGCTGTTCCTCGTCGCGGCGGTCATCTACTGGTTCCTGCTGCACCGGACCAGCTTCGGCCGCCGCGTCTTCGCCATCGGCAACAACCCGGTCGCTGCGCAGTTTTCCGGCGTGCGCGTCGGCCGCATCAAGTTCATCCTATTCTGCCTGACCGGGCTGATGGCGGGCATCGCCTCGGTGTTGATCACCTCGCGGCTCGGCTCGACCCGGCCGTCGATCGCGCAAGGCTATGAATTGGAAGTCATCACCATGGTGGTGCTGGGCGGCGTCAGCATCCTGGGCGGCGCCGGCAGCATTGTGGGCGTGGTGCTGGCGGCCTTCATCATGGGGCTGGTGACTTTTGGCTTGGGGCTGCTGAACGTGCCAGGGATCGTCATGTCGATCTTCATCGGCCTGCTGCTGATCATCGTCATCGCGCTGCCGATCGTCTGGCGGCGGGTGCGGCGGGAGCGTTTTACCTGATGGCCGAAAAATTCGCGTTCAAGATGAAGCTCAATCCCGGCATGAAGGCCGAATACAAAAGGCGCCACGACGACATCTGGCCGTCGCTGGTGGCGCTGCTGAAACAGGCCGGCGTTTCCGACTATTCGATCCATCTCGACGAAGAGACCAACATACTGTTCGGCGTGCTGTGGCGGCGCGACGACCACGGCATGGACGAACTGCCGAAGCATCCCGTGATGCAGCGCTGGTGGGCCGAGATGGCCGACATCATGGAGACCAAGCCTGATAACGAGCCGGTGGCGGTGCCGCTGGAAACAATGTTCCATATGGAATGACCCGTCACGTCGCCGTTATCGATATCGGCAAGACCAATGCCAAGGTGGCGCTGGTCGATCTCGCCGATGTACGCGAAGTTGCGCTGCGCCGCATGGCGAATGCGCCTGTTCTTGACGGTCCCTACCCGCACCACGATGTCGAGCCTCTGTGGTCGTTCATCCTCGACAGCCTCGCCGAGATCAATCGCGAACAGCCCATCGAAGCGATATCGATCACCACCCATGGCGCGACGGGCGTGCTGGTGGACGCTGCCGACGAACTGGCGCTGCCGGTGCTCGACTATGAATTTGCCGGGCCCGACACCCTTGCCGAGGACTATGACGCGATCCGTCCGGCCTTCGCCGAGACGGGCACGCCGCGCCTGCCGGCCGGCCTCAATCTCGGCGCACAGTTCTTCTGGCAGCAGAAGCGCTTCCCGGCGGAGTTCGCCAAGGTCGCCGCGATGCTGATGTACCCGCAATACTGGGCGTTGCGCCTGACCGGCGTCACCGCCAACGAAGTGACCTCGCTTGGCTGCCACACCGACCTGTGGAACCCGTGGAAGGCGGATTTTTCGTCGCTGGTCGACAAGATGCAATGGCGCCAGCTGATGGCGCCGGTGCGGTCGGCGAAGGACCGCCTCGGTCCGATCCTGCCTGCGCTTGCGACACGGACCGGGCTCGATCCGCAAACGCCGGTTTTGTGCGGCCTGCACGATTCCAACGCCTCGCTGCTGCCGCATCTCCTCTCCGATACGCCGCCCTTCTCGGTCGTCTCGACCGGCACCTGGGTGGTGTCGATGGCGGTTGGCGGCAACAAGTTCGCGCTCGACCCGGCCCGCGACACGCTGGTTAACGTCAATGCACTCGGCAATCCGGTGCCGTCGGCACGCTTCATGGGCGGCCGTGAGTTTTCGCTGCTGACGCAAGGCCAGTCGGAAGGCTGGACCGAAGCAGATGTCGCAACAGTGCTGGCGCGGAAGACGTCCCTGCTGCCTTCGACCCAACAGGGTTCGGGGCCGTTCCCGCATCACAGAGCCGCATGGCTTGACACGGACGGCATCAACAACGGCCAGCGCTTTGCCGCCGTCTCTTTCTACCTGGCGCTGATGACCGCGACTTGCCTCGATCTGATCGGCGCCGACGGCCCGACGATCGTCGAGGGCCCGTTCGCCCGCAACCGGCTTTTCACGCGCATGCTCGCTGCAGCCACCGCACGTGCCGTCATCGCGTCGGAGGCTGCAACCGGCACCAGCATCGGCGCTGCCTTGCTGGCGTCGGACCAAAGAATGGTCCAAGCCAAAGGCGAAAGGTTCGAACCGCCGGCCGACCCAGCCTGGGCAAACTATGCGCGCTCGTGGCGCGCGACAGTCAATACGCGAGGCTGATCACAAAATCCGCTTGCCGAAAGCCGACATGACGAAGTTGACGGTGTCTAACGCAATCCGCGGTTCCAAACCTGACGTCAGGCCGGAGACGTCCATCGACAACAGCCCGCCGGACAGCGCGATCGCCTCCATCGCCTGATGCGTTTCGCGCACCGTGATGCCGCCGGAGCCCGCCGCCCAGCCGGCGAATTCGGTCACATCAGGCGAATAGCTGACATGAAAGCCCTGCGTGCCGGAGGTGGCGACGCGGATCGCCTCGTGCATCACGTCGCGCATGCCCATGGCGTCGATGTCGGTCATGGTGAACGCGCCGACGCGCGAATCTTTCAGCACCCGCGCCTCGGCCGGATCGGCATGGCGCAAACCGACAATGACGACATTTTCCGGCGACAGTTGTGGCTGCAGCGCGCCGGGCTTGTGGTCGAGGCCGAGCGCCCGCGCCAGCACTGAACGTTCCGGCAGGTCGATGCCGTCTTCGTCCTCGGGCATCAAGGCCGCGATGGAATCGATCCAGATCAGGCCAAACGAGTGCGTCGCCCGCGCGGTCGCCGTCAGCGCCTTGTGGGCGATGCGCCGGTCGCTGCCGGCGGTGAGCCGGACCAGGCCGGATGGCGGCCGCTCGATATCGGCCAGTTCGACGACATCGAAATTCATCGCCTCCAGCCGGGCGCCGGTCGCCTCCCTGGCCAGGATGCGGGCGGCCGCCGGTTCGGCAGATATCGACACCATCTTGCGGCCGGAGAAATCCTCGACATCGTGCATTGGCGCCTTTTCGACATATTCCGAGGTCATCGCCAGCAGCATGGCGCCATAGCTCATGCGGAAGGCGACGCGGTCGCCGACGGCGGGTGGCGGCTCGGCATCGGTCATGTCGAGAAGCAGATGGTCGCTGGAGGCGCCGAGCACCCGCACACCCTTGGCAATCGGCGTCAAACCTTCGATCAACACATCCTCGCGGCCGATATTGGCGATGGCGCGCAACCTGTCGCCATCGTCGGCAAACACCGGCTGGTTGCCGAAAGCGTCGTAGCCGGATTGGCCGATCGGCCGCGACGGCTTCAGCTTGACCTCGATGATGTCGCTGGTCAGCCGGCAGGCATCGGGTTCCAGTTCAGCCCACGGCGTCTCGCGGAAGGTTTCGATGCCACCCTGCAGGATCGCCTCGCCAACGCGCAGATTGTTGATGCCAGCGGGCAGCCTGCCTTCGAGCAGCAGCGTCAGCGAGGACGACGCGCCGCCCGAGATCCAGTCGAGCCTGGCACCGGACAGACGCTCGGTCTTGTAGGCATGGGCGACGAGTTGCCCCAGATTTTCCTGCGTCGGCATGATGGCGCCGAAGCAGCCGAGATTGGTGCCGATGCCGCTGATGCGCACGCCCTTGAGCGCCAGGATCTGCTCGACCGTCGGGATGAGGTCGTTCGGCCAGATGCCTTCCCTGAGATCGCCGAGATCGATCATCAGCATGATGTCGTGGACGCGGCCCATGCGTTCGGCGATGCGCGACAGTTCGCGGATGGTAGCGAGTTCGGATTGCAGGCTGATGTCGACGGTGCGCACCACCTCCTCGATGCGTGCCATCGGCGGGCTGCGCAGCAACATGATCGGCGCGTTGATGCCGCTGTCGCGCAGCCGGCGGATGTTTTCGAAGCGCGATTCGGCGATGCCGGCGACGCCGCCACGCAGCATGGCGCGCGCCACCTGCGGCATCCCGCAGGTTCCCTTGGTGACGCCGAAGACCTTGATGCCGGACAGGGCGCAGCGGTTGACGATGGTGCGCGCGTTGCGCTCGATGCGGCCAAGGTTGATGGCGACTTGCGGTCCGGACATGATCTAGCCCTTGTAGACCAGCCCTTGCGGGTCGATCTCCGGCTTGCGGCCGGCGACCACATCGGCAAGGAATTTTCCCGAGCCGCAGGCCATGGTCCAGCCGACATGGCCATGGCCGGTGTCGAGGTAGAGATTCTTGTAGCGCGCCGGGCCGATGACCGGCACGGAGTTCGGCATCATCGGCCGCAGACCGGCCCAGAGCTCGGCCTTGTTCTCGTCGAAGGCGCCCGGGAAAAGCTCCTTGCCGGTCCTGAACATGGCGGCGAAATCGCTCGGCTTGTGGCTGCGGTCGAAGCCGGTGAATTCGGCGGTCGAAGCAAGCCGCAGCCGGTTGCCGAGCCTGGAATAGCCGATAAGCTGATCCTCGTCGGCGCCGCCCATGGTCGGCCCCTTGTTTTCATCCTCCAGCGGCACGGTCGCGGTGTAGCCTTTGACCGGATAGACTGGCAGGTCGAGGCCGTAGCGGCGGCCGAGCAGGCCGCTCTCCGGCCCCATCGAGAGGACCACGGCGTCGCCTATTATCGGACCGGCCGAGGTCATCACCGCGCGCACCCGATCACCTTCGATGTCGAGGCCTTCGACCGTCGTGGCGTAGAGGAATTGGACGCCGAGTTTCTCGGCGGCATAGGCAGCCAGGTTTCGGGTGAACTGGCTGGAGTCGCCGGTCTGGTCGATCGGTGAATAGACGCCGCCGGCTATTCTGTCCCTGGCGCCGGCAAGGCCGGGCTCGAGCTCGATCAGCCGCTCGCGGCCGACGATCTCGATCGGCAGACCGTGCTCGGCGAGATAGCGGTAGTTGTCGGTGCCGGTATCAAAACTCTGCTGCGAGCGGAAAAAGTAGAGAATGCCCTTCTTGCGCTCGTCATAGTGAATGCCGGTGTCGGCCGAGATGGCGTTGATGCAGTCGCGCGAATAAAGCGCCAGGCGCAGCTTGATGTCGGTGTTGGCGCGCAGTCGCGCATGCGTGCATTGGCGCAGGAAGCGCAGGCTCCAGGCGAAGAAATAGGGATCGAAGCGCAGCCGCACCTTGATCCCGAGATCGTGGTTGTAGAGCGCGCGCAAAAACGTCTTCAGCGCAGCGGGCGAGGCCCAGGCGGTGGCGTCGCCGGGCGACACCAGACCCGCATTCGATTGGCTGGTGCCGCGCGCCGCCATCGGATGGCGCTCGATGACGGTCACCTCGTGGCCGTCGCTCGCCAGGTAATAGGCCGCCGCAGTGCCGACGACGCCAGCGCCAAGGACCAATATCTTCATGCCGCCCCCAAAGGATCAGATACGACCGAAACGCCTCCACGTTTCAGCCGCGCAGCTCCTTCAATAACGCTTCTACGCTCGATCTACGAGCCCACGGAGGAAAAACCGGACTTCAGCCCCGCGCCGAGTTCTTGCTTGTCAGAATGCGCTCCCAGGCCAGCGCGTCGGCGACGATCCGGTCGAGGTCGTCGCGCTGCGGGGTCCAACCGAGCTCACCGCGCGCCAGCTCCGAATTGGCGACCACCGCCGCCGCGTCGCCCGCACGGCGTTCGCCGATCCGCACGTCGAAATCATGACCAAAGACGCGCCGCACGCTGTCGATCACCTCGAGCACCGAATAGCCGTGGCTGTAGCCGCAATTGGCGACGAGGCTTGTCCCCCCGGCGCGCAGCCGTTCCAGCGCCAGCCGATGCGCCGCCGCCAGATCGCTGACATGGATGTAGTCGCGCATGCAGGTGCCGTCGGGCGTCGGATAATCGGTGCCGAACACCTGCATGAACGGCCGCTTGCCGAGCGCCGTCTCGCAGGCGACCTTGATCAGATGCGTAGCGCCCGGCGTCGACTGGCCGGTGCGGCCTTTTGGGTCGGCGCCGGCGACGTTGAAGTAGCGCAGCGCCGTGTAGCGCAAGCCGTGGGCGATTGCGGCGTCACGCAGCATCCATTCGCTCATCAGCTTGGACAGGCCATAGGGAGATTCAGGTGCAAGGCGCGCATCCTCGCGCACCGGCTCCAGCCCGGCGCCGCCATAGACGGCGGCAGTCGAGGAAAAGATGAAATTGGGCACGCCTTCGCGCACCGCGGTCTCGATCAGCGTGCGCGTCTTGCAGGTGTTGTTCTCGTAATAGCCGAGCGGGTCGGCGACCGATTCGGGAACCACGATGGAGCCGGCAAAATGGATGATCGCATCGACATGATTGTCGCGGATGACCCCGCCGACCAGCTCCTTGTCGGCGACATCACCGACGACGAGCTTTGCCTCCGGCGCCACCGCCCATTCGAAGCCGGTCGAAAGCCGGTCGAGGACGACAACGCTCTCGCCCGCGTCCAACAACTCCCAGACCATATGGCTGCCGATGTAGCCGGCACCGCCTGTCACCAAAACCGTCATCCGTGTCCTCGCTGCTCAAGATTTGTCGGAAACTGTCTCAACCCCCGCCTTACTGGAAAGCCTGCTACTAGGCCATTAGTACCATTAGGGCCTGCGGTAACCAGTCTCATCGGCGCGTGGCATCGTCCTGAAACAAAAGCACATCAAGGGAATAGGCCATGATCCGTGGCCGTTAGGAACAGGCTTGGGGCGTGGCATTTTGACCAAAAAGGCCAAGTAGACGTCGAATAGGGCAATGATTATGATCCCACGCAAAAATTGGGAAGCCGAAATGAACTATCAGCGGTTCTTCGAAGACGCGATCGACCAGCTCCACGCCGAGCGTCGCTATCGCATCTTCGCCGACCTCGAGCGGATCGTGGGGAAATTCCCTCGCGCCATCTGGCGCGCCAACGGCCGCGCCCAGGAAATAACCGTCTGGTGCTCCAACGACTATCTCGGCATGGGCCAGCACCCCGACGTCATCGCTGCAATGCAGAACGCCGCCGGAAAGATGGGATCCGGCGCCGGTGGCACCCGCAACATCTCCGGCACCAGCAATCCGCTGGTCGAGCTCGAACTGGAACTGGCCGACCTGCACGACAAGGAAGCCGCGCTCGTCTTTACCTCCGGCTTCGTCTCCAACGAAGCCTCGATCTCGACCATTGCGCGGCTGCTGCCCAACTGCCTGATCATCTCGGACGAGCTGAACCACGCCTCGATGATCGAGGGCGTGCGGCGTTCGGGCGCCGAGAAGAAGATCTTCCGCCACAACGACGTTGCGCATCTCGAAAGCCTGCTGCAGGCGGCCGGTCGCGAGCGCGCCAAGCTGATCGTCTTCGAGAGCGTCTATTCGATGGATGGCGACATCGCGCCGATCAAGCAGATCGTCGAACTTGCCGAGCGCTACAACGCCATGACCTATATCGACGAGGTGCATGCCGTCGGCATGTACGGACCGCGCGGCGGCGGCATCACCGAGCGCGAAGGGCTGGCCGACCGTATCGACATCATCGAAGGCACGCTGGCCAAGGCGTTCGGCACGCTCGGCGGCTACATCACCGGCACAAGTGCGGTGATCGACGCTGTGCGCTCCTATGCGCCGGGCTTCATCTTCACAACGGCGCTGCCGCCGGCCATTGCCGCGGCGGCGACCACGTCGATCCGCCATCTCAAGCGCTCGCAGGCCGAACGCGACGCGCAGCAGCGCCAGGCGACCAGGACCAAGCAGGTTCTTACCGCAGCCGGCCTGCCGGTGATGGACTCCGCTACCCACATCGTGCCGCTGCTCGTCGGCGATCCCGAGCTGTGCAAGATGGCCAGCGACCGCCTGCTCGGCGTCCACGGCATCTACATCCAGCCGATCAATTACCCGACCGTGCCGCGCGGCACCGAACGGCTGCGCATCACTCCGACACCGTTCCATTCGGATCAATTGATTGCGGCGCTTCAGGACGCGCTGGTCGAGACCTGGGACGCCTTGGGCATCTCTTACGGTTCTGCGGGCCGGCCGGCAGTGAGGGAAAGTGACCGCGTAATTCCTCTGCTGGTGCCGAAGTCCGGCGGCTGAAGGTCGCGGCCCCCGGTGCCGTCTTGTTCTTCGACGCCGCGGCATTCGAATGTCACGGCATGGATCCTAGGTCTCCGCCACGTCGCTTCGCTCCTGCTCCGCCCTAGGATGACGAACGCGTGATGGCCTGACTCTCACACACTTTTCATCCACTTCGCCAGCCGGTGCGCGGCCTCCTCGAGCTGGTCGAGGCGGCGGTGGAAGCACAGCCTGAGGAAGGCTTCGCCGCCGGGACCGAATGCGGTTCCGGGCGCCAGACCGACATTGGCGCGGTCGACGATGTCGAAGGCGGCGGCGCGTGAATCGGTGATGCCGTCGACTGCGAAGAACAGATAGAACGCGCCCGGCGGCACGGTGAAGCGCGCCCTGCCGGTCGCGGCCAGGATGCCGCAGACGAGGTCACGCGCGGCCCTCGCCCGCTCCACCTGCTCGACGATGAAGGCGTCGCCTTCGTCGAGGGCGACGACGGCGCCGCGCTGCATGAACTGGGCAACGCCGGAGATCGAATACTGGACCAGGTTCTCGAACACCTGCTGCAGGCAGGGATGGACCTTGATCCAGCCGACCCGCCAGCCGGTCATCGACCAGTTCTTGGAAAAACTGTTGACGAACAGGATGCGATCCTCGTCGGCCATGATGTCGATGAAGGACGGCGCGCGACTGTCGCCGTAATGGAACAGCGAATAGATCTCGTCGGCGATGATCCACAGCCCCCGTTCGCGGGCAAGGTCGAGGATCGCCTGCAGCGTCTGCCTGTCGGCGGTCCAGCCGGTCGGGTTGGACGGCGAGTTGACGAACAGCGCCTTTGTCCTTGGCGTGATCGCCGCCTCGATCTTGCCGACGTCGCAGGACCAGCCATTGCCGGACTGGTCGAGCGTGACTGCGACCGGGACGGCGCCCGCCACGCCGGCGGCTGCGGCGAAGTTCGGCCAAGCCGGCGACAGATAGACGACCTCGTCGCCATTGCCGGCGACAGCGTCGAGCGCCAATTGGATGGCATGCATGCCAGAGCCGGTGACGATGAATTCTTGCTCAGCGAAGCTCTTGCCGAAATGCCTGATGTAATAGCGGGCGAGCGCCTGCCTCAGTTCGGGGATGCCTTTCTGCCAGGTATAGAAGGTCTCGCCGCCGGTCAGCGCCCGGGCAGCGGCATCGGTGATGAAGGCGGGCGTCGGCAGGTCGCCCTCGCCGGCCCAGAGCGGGATCATGCCGTCGCGGTCGCGGCCCCGGTTCATGACGGCGACAATGCCGCTTTCCGGCGCGGCCCGGGCCTCGGCGCGCAAATTCTCGATCAGGGTCATGGATGGATCCGTTTTTCGCCTTCTGGACAGCTAGCGTGTTTTACGACAGGCGAAAATAGAAAACCCCGGCCGAAATCGACCGGGGTTTTGGTCCAGAGATCTTGCCTCTGCGCTATTTCCTGGCGAGGAGATCGCGAATTTCGGTAAGCAGCGCAACATCGGCCGGCGGAGCGGCAGCAGGCGCAGCAGGCTTCTCATGCTCCAGCCGCCTGCGCAGATTGTTCACCGCTTTGACCATCAGGAAGATGATGAAGGCGAGGATGATGAAGTTCAGCGCCACGGTGATGAAGCTGCCATAGGCGAAGACTGCGCCCTGCCTCTTGGCTTCCGCCAGCGATGTGGCGTTGACCGCTGAGGACAAGGGCAGGAAATAATTGTTGAAGTCGAGTCCGCCGAAAATCGCCCCGATGATCGGCATGATGATGTCGTTGACCAGGGAATCGACGATCTTGCCGAAGGCGGCGCCGATGATGACGCCGACGGCCAGGTCCATGACATTGCCCCGGGAAATGAATTCCTGGAATTCTTTCAGCATCCGACCCTCCTTGTCCTGACGGGCCAGGTCGCCGCCTCTGCCCGCTTGGTTCGGCCCCGCTTCGTTCGCCCCACACTGGCACAATAGCAAAAACCTGCGGTTGCAGCATCGGCAAAAGACCGGTTCCGGCCAAAATTTCCCGAAGCCGCAGCCATCCTGCACCGAAAGCCGCGATGGACTTGATCGCCAAGCTGTGATTGCGTCTCAGCAGGCCGGATGCAAAAACTGGCAAGGGAGGATTATCGGGCCGTGCAGGGCTGGTTCATCGTCATCATCGCGATCGCCTATGTGACGTTGCTGTTCGTCATTGCCAGCCTCGGCGACCGGCGCTCAACGACAACCGGGCCTGACCGGGCCCGGCCCTTCATCTATGCGCTCAGCCTGGCGATTTACTGTACCTCCTGGACCTTCTTCGGTTCGGTCGGCCTTTCCTCCGAGCGCGGCCTCGAGTTCCTCGGCATCTATATCGGCCCGGTGCTGGTGTTCGTGTTCGGCTTTCCGCTGCTTCGGCGCATCGTCAGGCTGGCCAAGACAGAGAAGATCACTTCGATCGCCGACTTCCTCGGCGCCCGCTACGGCAAGAGTTTTGCCGTCGCAGCGATCGCCACGCTGATCGCGACGATCGGCGCAGTGCCTTACATGGCGCTGCAGCTGAAGGCGATTTCCGGTTCGGTCAGCCTGATGGTCGAGCATTATACCGGCTCGCCGCCTTCCTTCGATCCTTTCGTCAGCGACATCTCGCTGGTCGTCGCCATGCTGCTTGCGCTGTTTGCGGTGCTGTTCGGCACCCGCCATGCCGACGCCACCGAACACCAGGATGGGCTGGTGCTGGCGGTAGCGGTCGAAACCGTGGTCAAGCTCGCCGCCTTCCTGGCGATCGGCCTGATGGTTACCTTCCTGATCTTCGGCGGCCCGGGCGATATGGTCGACAAGCTCGCCCAGAATACGCAAGTGCAGCAGGCGATGGGCTACAGCACCTCGCTCGCTACCTGGCTGGTGCTGACATGTTTGAGCGGTTTCGCCATCATCATGCTGCCGCGCCAGTTCTACGTCACTATCGTCGAGAACCGCAGCGAGGCCGAACTGCGCACGGCGACGTGGGTGTTTCCGCTCTATCTGGTGGCGATAAACCTTTTCGTGCTGCCGATCGCGCTCGCTGGCCTGGCGCTGGTCGGCACCAGAACAAGCAGCGACCTCTACGTCCTGTCGCTGCCGCTGCTCAGCGGTCACGATGTGTTGGCGATGGCGGCGTTTATCGGCGGCCTTTCGGCGGCGACCGCAATGGTGATCGTCGAAAGCGTTGCGCTGTCGATCATGATCTCGAACGACCTCATCATTCCGCTGTTTGTGCGCCGCCTGCTCAAGACCACGACATCGGAGAACGAGGACTGGTCAGCGCTCATCCTCAACGTGCGACGGGCGGCGATCTTCATCATGCTGTTCATCGCCTTCCTCTACTATCGCGAGAGCACCGACAGCGCGCGGCTCTCCTCGATCGGCCTGATGTCCTTCGCCGCGATCGCGCAGTTCGCGCCGGCCTTGATCGGCGGGCTGATCTGGCGCGGCGCCAATGGCAGGGGGGCGGCGCTCGGCATGGTCGCCGGCATCGTCGTCTGGAGCTATACGCTGCTGCTGCCTTCGCTCGCCGCGTCCGATACCGGCATCGTCGTCCACGGCCTGTTCGGTTTCGAAGCGTTGCGGCCGCAAGCGCTGTTCGGCACCGTCGCCGAGCCGCTGAACCACGGTGTCCTGTGGAGCCTGTCAGTCAACACGCTGTTCTTCGTGTTAGGCTCGCTGTCGCGCGCGTCGGTGCCGCTGGAGCGCATCCAGGCGTCGATCTTCGTGCCGCGCGAGGCGAGCCCGATGCCGAGCCTGCGCCGCTTCCGCACCACTGTCACCGTCAACGACCTCAAGGACACCATCGCGCGCTATCTTGGCGTCGAACGCACCGAGCGGTCCTTCCAATCGTTTGAAGAGAGCAGCGGCGCTTCGCTGCACGGCAACGAACAAGCCAGCATGGACGTCATCCGCTTCTCCGAGCAGCTTCTGGCGAGTGCCGTCGGCTCCTCTTCGGCGCGGCTGATCCTGTCGCTGCTGCTGCGCCGCAACGACCGCGAATCCAAGGATGCCTTCCGCCTGCTCGACGACGCCACCGAGGCGCTGCAGCACAATCGCGACCTGCTACAGATCGCGCTCGACCAGATGGAACAAGGCATCACCGTCTTCGACAGGGATTTCCGGCTGATCTGCTGGAACCGGCAATATCGGGCGCTGTTCGACTTGCCCGACGAGATGGGCCAGGTCGGCGTCTCGCTCGACCGCATCCTGCGCCACCTCGCCGAGCGTGGCGACATTCCGGCCGACCAGCGGGTGGCGATGCTCAACCGCCTCACCAGTTTCGTCAGCCCCTGGCAGATGGAGCTGAAGACCAGCGGCCGCATCCTGGAATTGCGCTCCAACCCAATGCCTGATGGCGGCATCGTCGCCACCTATGCCGACATCTCAGGACGCGTCGAGCAGGATCTAGCGCTCAAGCGCGCCAATGAATCGCTGGAACAACGCGTCAAGGACCGCACCGTCGAACTGACCCGCGTCAACGAGGAACTGGCACAGGCGCAGATGCTGGCTGAGGAGGCCAATCTCGGCAAGACGCGGTTCCTTGCCGCCGCCGGCCACGATATCCTGCAGCCCCTGAACGCCGCCCGCCTCTATTGCTCGTCGCTGATCGAAAAAGCCGGCAAGGGCCCGACCGGCAAGGCCGCAAACAACATCGAATCTTCGCTGGAATCGGTCGAGACCATTCTCGGCGCGGTGCTCGACATCTCCCGCCTCGATGCCGGCGCGATGAAACCGGACGACACCGTCTTCAGCCTGGACGAGCTGCTGCGGCAGATCGGCAACGACTTCCAGCCGCTTGCCGCCGAGAGGAAGCTCGGCCTGACGATCATGCCCTCGTCACTCAGCGTGATGACGGATCGCAATCTGCTACGCCGCCTGATCCAGAACCTAGTGTCCAACGCCATCAAGTACACGCGCCGCGGCCGCGTCCTGGTCGGTGTGCGACGGCGCGGCGAACTGGCCGAGATCCAGGTGATCGATACCGGCATCGGCATTGCCGGCGACAAGCTAAACACGGTTTTTCACGAATTCACCCGGCTCGATGAGGGCGCACGCGAAGCTGAAGGCCTCGGCCTCGGCCTCTCCATCGTCGACCGCATCGCTCGCGTCTTGCGCCTCGAAATCCGGATCTTTTCAAGCCCGGGCAAAGGCACGCGCTTTTCCGTCATCCTTCCGGTCGCGGCAGCGCAGGAGCCACGGCGCGTGGTCACGGCGAAAGCGCCGGTTCGCACTGCTGCTTCGCTTGCCGGGCTGCGCGTGTTCTGCATCGACAACGATGCCCGTATCCTCGGCGGCATGCGACTGCTGCTCGAAGGCTGGGGCTGCAACGTCGAGACGTTTTCCGGCTCGGAAGAACTCGACGGGTCCGGCATGCATCGACCCGACATCGTGCTTGCCGATTATCATCTCGACGGCGAGACCGGCCTTGACGCAATCGCCAAACTGCGCGCTATCCATGGCCATGACATGCCGGCGGTGCTGGTCACCGCCGACCGCTCGAGCGAGGTGCGCGCCAGCGCCGGCAGGCTCGACGTGCCGGTGATCAACAAGCCGCTCAAACCAGCGGTGCTGCGCTCGATGATGGCCAGGGTCAGGCCGCTGGCGTCGGCAGCCGAGTAGCGCCGGAGGGTCAGCCGGCCGCCGGCAGCGGGTCGCTGCCGATCTTCGACAGCAGGATCACCGCCTGGGTGCGGCTGTCGACGCCAAGCTTCTGCAGTATGGCCGAGACATGCGCCTTGATCGTCGCTTCGGAGACACCGAGCTCGTAGGCGATCTGCTTGTTGAGCAGACCTTCGGCCAGCATGCCGAGCACGCGCGTCTGCTGCGGCGTCAGCGTCTGCAGCCGCTTGATCAGATCGGATATCTCGGGATCGCGCTCGACGCCGAGATCGATGCCGGTGGGCGCAGCGATGTCGCCGGCAAGCACCGACTGCACCGCGCTGCGGATCTCCTCCATGCTGGCCGATTTGGAGATGAAACCCGAAGCGCCCAGGTCGAGCGCGCGCCGGATGGTCACCGGGTCGTCATGCGCCGACACCACCACCAGCGGCACCGTCGGATGGATGCCGCGCAGCGAGATCAGACCGGAAAGGCCGCTGGCGCCCGGCATGGACAGGTCGAGCAGCACCAGATCGACGTCCTCATTGGCCACGACCAGCGCCTTGGCGGTTTCGAAATCGCCGGCCTCGTGAATGCCGGCGACGTCACCGATGCCGGCAAGCGCTTCTCTCAGCGCACCGCGAAAAAGCGGATGATCGTCAGCGATGACGAAAGTGTAGCCCGACGGCACAAGTCCCTCCCCGAATCCCATTGATGATTGTCTGCTTCTTGCGGGATCAGTCGAACGATTATGCGGCGATATCAGCCGTTTTCAAGCGGCAAAGGCTATGTGCCGGGTTTCCCCGGTGAACGGTGCTCAGGTTTTTTGCGGATTGGGCTTGGCGGCATCCTCGCCGCTGTCCTTTTCCATGTCCTTGACGATGCCGATGACGCCGCGCAGGAAGCGCTCCATGTAGCTCATTGTCTTGTTGAAATCCTCCTCGCTGGGCAATGTCGACTCAAAGCGGGCGGCAAGCGAGTTCTCGAGCTTGACGACGCGCTGGTCGAGCGCCTTCACCGAATTTTGCAGCCGGTCGATCTCGTCCTGGAAGGCGGCGCGTTCATCGGCCGCCATCTTGCAGACGAGCTGGCCGGAACGCTCCTCGCAGATCGACATCGCACCGGTCTGCGTGTCCATGCGAACATAGCCGGTGGCCGACTTTTCCAACCGGTAGCGGTCGGCTTCCTCGGAAAATGCTGATGCCGCTACGAGCGAGACGAGTGCTGCGGGAATCAAGACGTGCTGCGGACGCATGTTGTCCTCCATGGGCCAGTAAGCGCAATTTATCGCATGTTTGCGCCGGAAATGGGGAAGAACCCTGGCATTTACCTTGACGCAGGTTCCTGTCGGAAAACCGTGTGACACTTTTCCGGAACCTGCTTGCCTCTTCCCCGTATGGTTGGTTCGGACTATAGCGCAACCATGTCTCAGATTATCTACAAGATAGTACCTGAACCGCTGTGGCGCGAGGCCGAAAGAAACGGCCGCTTCGCCGGCGCGCCGATCGATGTCGCCGACGGCTTCATTCATTTTTCCACCGCCAGCCAGGCCCGGGAAACCGCGGCCAAACACTTTGTCGGCCAGACCGGGCTGCTGCTGGTCGCCGTCGATGGAGCCAGACTGGGTGATGCGCTGAAATACGAGGTCTCGCGCGGTGGTGCGCTGTTCCCGCATCTTTACGGCCCGCTCGACCTCAACGCCGTCGTCTGGGTGCGACCATTGCCGCTCGGCACCGATGGCCTGCACAAATTCCCGACGCTGGAGGCCGAATGAGCGTGCTCGACCGGCTCGGCCAGAGGTTCCTGTTCGCATTCGATCCGGAAGCGGCCCACGGCCTGTCGATCGCGGCGCTGAAATGCGGACTGCCGATAGGCGGCAGACCCGTGCGCGACGACAGGCTGAAAGTCAGCGTCTGCGGCATCGATTTCCCCAATCCGCTCGGCATGGCCGCCGGCTACGACAAGAACGCCGAGGTTCCCGATGCGCTGCTTGGCCTTGGCTTCGGCTTTGCCGAGGTCGGCACGATCACGCCGCTGCCGCAGGCCGGCAACCCGAAGCCGCGCATTTTCCGGCTGACATCAGACGAAGCTGTGATCAACCGGCTGGGCTTCAATAACGAGGGTCACGCGGCCGCCGAACAACGGCTTGCCGCCCGCAAGGGTCGCGCCGGCATCGTCGGCGTCAATATCGGCGCCAACAAGGACAGCACAGACCGCGTCAGTGACTATGAACGCGGCGTTGCCAGGTTTGCGCCCTACGCCAGCTATCTGACGGTCAATATCTCCTCGCCGAACACGCCGGGCTTGCGCAGCATGCAGGCGCGTGAACAGCTTGGCGAGCTGCTGACGCGCGTCATGGCCGCACGTGCGGCAGCGGCCGTGCAGCCGGCCATCTTTCTAAAAATCGCGCCGGACCTGGTGGAGGCCGAGCTGGAGGATATCGCCGCCGAGGTCACCGAGAAGGCAATAGACGGCGTCATCGTCTCCAACACCACCATCGCGCGGCCGCGGCTGCGCAGCGCCGATCTTGCCGGCGAGACCGGCGGGCTTTCGGGAAAACCGCTGTTCGAGCGCTCGACGATCGTACTGGCAAAGATGCGCAAACTGCTCGGCCCGGAGCCCACCATCATCGGCGTCGGCGGCGTCGATTCCGCGGAGACGGCACTTGAAAAGATCCGCGCCGGCGCCGATCTCGTCCAGCTCTACACCGGCATGATCTATGCCGGGCCTGCACTGCCGGGCCGCATTCTTGCCGGTATGGTCCGGTTCGCGGACATGCAACGGCTCAAATCACTGCGCGAATTGCGCGATACCGGCCTCGACCGATGGGCGTCCAAGCCGCTCTAACCCGGCGAAGGACCTGCCGTTGGTCGTTTCCGACACCTGATCCAGGATCCGCTTCCCCCTTTTGCGGCTTGATCGAACAGTCGATGTGGCCCAGTTTCCGGACGCCTCCTCATCCAACCACAGCCAACCGAAACCCGCCTCTGGCGCAACTGCCGCTCATGCCCCTGCAGATCGTTCATCATCCCGACTACGACGCCGGTTTTGCCGTCAACCATCGCTTCCCGATGAGCAAATACAAGCTGCTGATGGAAGCCTTGGGAGCGCGCGGACTGGCCGGCCACGCCGCGCTCAACATGCCCGAGCCGGCCCCGGCATCATGGCTGAAGCTTGCCCATGCCGCCTTCTATGTCGACCAAGTGCTGGCCTGCGAAGTGCCAGAAAAAATCGAGCGCGAGATCGGCTTTCCGGTAGGCCCGCGCGTCTCGCTCAGGGCGCAGCTCGCAACGGGTGGCACCGTGCTGGCGGCGCGGCTGGCGTTGCTGAACGGCATCGCCTGCAATACCGCAGGCGGCAGCCATCATGCGCGGCGCGCGCAAGGCGCCGGCTTCTGCACCTTCAACGATGTTGCGGTGGCTTCACTGGTGCTGCTTGCCGAAGCAGCCGCCGAAAATATCCTGATCGTCGATCTCGACGTGCATCAGGGCGACGGCACGGCCGACATTTTGGGCGATGAACGGCGCGTTTTCACCTTTTCCATGCATGGCGACCGCAACTATCCGACGCGCAAGATCGCTTCCGACCTCGACATCGCCCTGCCCGACGGAATCGGCGATACGGCCTATCTCGAAAGGTTGGGCGGCATCCTGCCGGAACTCACCGCCAGGGCGGGCTGGGACATTGTTTTCTACAATGCCGGGGTCGATGTTCATGCCGAGGACCGGCTTGGCAGATTGTCGCTTTCGAACGAGGGGCTGCGCGCCCGCGACGACATGGTGATCCGTCATTTCCACGCGCTCGGCATCCCGGTCTGCGGCGTTATCGGCGGCGGCTATTCGACTGACGTGGCGGCTCTGGCCGCGCGCCATGCCATCCTGTTCGAAACAGCTTCAGGCTTTGCCTGACAGCTTTTTTGCTACACCGACCTTCGGCGCGGGTCTGTTCTACTTTCGATAGTTGGCGATCCTGAGCAGGATGAAGGCTGGAATGACGATTGCCGCGCCCAGCAGGATATAGCCGAGGAAACGGTCAATAGCGCGGAAGCCCAGGTTCCAGAGATCGACGAAGACATTGCGGATGCCGTAGAGCACATCCATCGGCGACCAGCCGAAAGCGTTCATGACAAGGCCGACGAGGAACGATAGCACCAGCAGCTTCAGGAGCACCCGGAGCGGCGTGTCGCCGAGAAAGCGCGTCAGTGCGGACAAGGCGTGTCTCCAGATTCGGTCGCCCCGATTCGGGCACGGCTTCAGAAATACGCACTTGGCCGCCCGGCATCAAGGTGATCGCTCAGTTGCTACTCAGTTGCTCTGGGCGGCGCTTTGCGGAATTGTGCTCTTGACACTTATGTTGCAGTGCACCAAAATTGGACGACAGAGGGTAACCAGTTGATAAACCAGTTGATATCGAATTGCCAGACTCATCGCCCGGCCATGGACGGACTGCGCTGCCTCACCCTGACTTGCGAACACATGGCTTCTTCGAACAGAGGGCTTCCTGAATGAAGTACAGGCGCGATATCGATGGTCTTCGGGCCGTTGCGGTACTTCCGGTTGTACTCTTCCATTTCGGCATCTCGGCAATTCCAGGCGGCTTTACCGGCGTCGATATCTTCTTCGTCATATCTGGTTACCTGATCACCGGAAGCCTTCTGGACGACCTTGAACGCGGCCAGTTTTCGATCGTCAGCTTCTACTGGCGCCGCGCCCGGCGCATTCTGCCGGCGCTGATCTTTGTTACGCTTCTCACCTCTATTGCGGCCTTGTTCATTCTTCTGCCGTCGGATCTGCATGAATTCAGTCTCAGCGTCATAGCGGCTTCGACTTTCTGGTCGAACATCTATTTCTGGAAAACGTCAAATTACTTCTCGATCGATGCCGAACTCCGACCGCTGTTGCACACGTGGTCGCTTTCGGTCGAGGAGCAGTACTATATCTTTGCCCCGATCCTGATGTTCCTGATCTACCGCTATTTTGGCAAACGCTGGCTGACGATACTCCTGCCGATCATCCTCGGCAGCTTCGTGCTGGCGGTCATGGCGACATGGCTGGCGCCAAACGCGGGATTCTACCTGCTGCCGACACGGATCTGGGAGCTCATGCTGGGGGCCGTGCTCATGCTAAAACGTCCCCCGCCCCTGAGCAGCCGGTTTCTTATGGAACTGCTCGGGTTGGCCGGGTTTGGCCTTCTTGCCATCGGGTTCTTTGCGATTTCGGAGAGCGATCCGTTCCCGGGCTACAACGCCTTGTATCCGTGCCTCGGAACGGCCCTCCTTATCTATGTCGGCCAAAACAGCCCCTCGACGATCGCCAGCCGCATACTCGAAGTCCGGCCGCTGGTCTGGATCGGCCTCATCTCGTATTCGCTGTATCTTGTTCACTGGCCGATCAATGCGTTCGCGCACTATCTCTCACTGGAAGAGCTCGACTCGTCGATGACCGTTACGTTGACGCTAGCAAGCTTCGCCCTGGCTGCGTTTTCCTGGAAGTACGTCGAGCAGCCGTTTCGGCAGAAAAGAAGCTTCACCGCCCCGGCGCCCATCTTCGCCTTTTCAGCCGGCGCAATCGCTGTTCTTTGCCTTGGTGGGGCGGCCGGGGCGCTCGGCAACGGCTTTCCGCAACGCTTTCCGGACTATGTCCAACAGCGGATTCCTGTCGGGGACTGGGGCAATGGCATCTGTTTCAACGAGGGCTTCAGCCGGATCGAAAACTGGAATATCGAGGATTGCACGCGCACACGCGGCTTCCCTACAACCGTTTTGTTGTGGGGTGACTCGTTCGCCGCCCACTATGTTCCAGGCCTGGACGCCAACATAAATCAGCTCCAGGCCAATATCGTAGAATACACCTACGCGGGCTGTCCCCCAATTCTCTCCTACTTCTCCTATGGACGCCCAGATTGCATGCGGTTCAATCAGCAAGCCCTGAAGATCATCCAGGACGCTGGTATCAAGACGGTTGTGCTCAGCGGTCGGTGGACCGATTATGAGGCCAGAAGTTTCGACGGTCTCCAGCAAACGATCGATACGCTTCGTGTCCTGGGTGTGCGTGTGTTTGTCATCGGCCAGTCTCCACAGTTCATAACCGACGTTCGGAAAATTGCGTTCTTCGCAAAGCGCGAAAATCTCGATGATACGTCCTGGCCAATGGCCATGGATCCCGACATCAACGAGCGTGTGCGATCATTTACCAAAGGCGCCACCTTTATCGATCCGCTGAATTTCCTCTGTAGTGCAGGACGCTGCTCCTACGCCGACGCAGGCCAGTTCCTTTATTTCGATTATGGCCATTTCTCTTCAATCGGCGCCACGCTGGCAATTTCGAAATACTGGCCGGCCTTTGCGTCAGACGATGCCCTCGCCACGACGGAGTAACAGTCTGGCAAGGTAGTGGACGCTCAACCATTGCCCGAACGATGGCTTGCGTGGTAACGAAGCTGCTGCGCGGGTATGATGTAATGGTAGCCTGTCAGCTTCCCAAGCTGAACGCGCGGGTTCGATTCCCGCTACCCGCTCCAGCTTACCCAGAAAGGCTTTGCGCCTGATTTGGTGAGTACTGAAAACCAGCGGTTCTACAGATAATTTTACAGCTCATGCTTTCTGTCTGGTCTCGCCGATGCCGTCCTTGTTCCACAGCCGGCGCCGGCAGCTCACTTGGCCCGCATGATCAGGTCCAGGTCGGCGGTCCATATCAGCTGGATGGAACATAACGTGATTCTAATAAGAGGCGGCAACAAAAGACGCTGATCCGCGTTGCGTTTGATGTGAAGGCCAGCCAGGGAGGAACCAAAATGGCCGACGACAAGAGCAATAAAGGTTCCGGCGACGGAAACCGCGTCGCGCACGACCAAGACCATGAGTTCCGCTATTTCGCTGCCAAGTTCGGCCTCTCAATACCGCAGATCCGCGAGCTTTTTGGCAAGCACGGCACTGATCGCGAGACCCTGTATCGCGAGGCTCGCAAGCTCGGAAACGCCGTGACCCCACAAGAGCGGATCTCGAATGACGACCGGACTTTTCACAACCAGGGCCGCCCATGACCGGCAAACGACATAGCGAACAAGTCGAACAAGAGAGCGACTATTTCTATCTGTGTCCTCGACCGCCGCGACACCCTGCCGCCAGACGAGATCGCGCTTATTGAGGCTCTTCCCGTTCGGCCGGTAATGCCAGTCCGCTTTGCTACGGAGCAAGCTCGTCGACGGCGTTGGCGATCTCGCCCTTGAACTCGACTTTCGTGCCCGGCTTCACCATGGAGCCGAGATCTTCGACATCCCAATTGGTCAGCCGGATGCAGCCATGCGAGAAGGTCGTGCCGATCTTGCCAGGATCGGGCGTGCCGTGGATGCCGTAGCTTTCGATGGAGAGATCGATCCACACCGATCCCACCGGATTGTTCGGCCCTGCAGCGATGGTGAAGGGACGCTTGGTCCTGACTCCCTTGAAGGCGAAATCCGGATCATAGTGATAGGTCGGGTTGCGCACCACGCGCTTGACCTGCGCCACGCCGCTTGGCGCCGGGTTTTCATCGCTGCCGATCGAGGCGGGGTAGACCGCCAGCCATTTGCCGGAAGGGTCGAGCACGCGCACTAGGCGAGCACCCTTGTCGACCTCGATGAGGGCAACGGCCGCGGGAGGATCGCCGCGGCCGACATCAGGCACGATCAAGGTCTTGCCCGGCCTCCTGAAGCCGGCGCCCGGATTGAGCATCTTGAGCAACTGTTCGCTGACATGGAAGCGCTCCGCCAGCTTCTCCACCACGTTGCGGTAGGCGAGCCGCCGCAGACGGGCCATCCTCTCCATGCGAGCCGGAATCCGCCTGGTGAAAGGTCCGCGCACATCCTTGCGCGTCACCTCATAGGTGACCAGCACCGGGTCGGCGGAGGTCGCCGTGAGCTTGCCCCAGGTCTCCGCAGTGCGCTTGCCATCGGATGGAAGTCCGTTCGCCTGCTGAAAGGCGCCGACCGCCTTAGAAAAGTTCTCTGACAGGCGGCCGTCGATCAGCCCCGGCGAGAAGCGGGCGCGATCCAAAAGAATCTGCGCCTTGAGCACTGTCGGATCGACATCCCCGGGTTCGCCGGCGGTGAATTGGGCCTGATTGACGGTCGCCAGGTCCAGCTTGGCCGAACGCGCCCCGCCGCATGCGATGGCAAGCATCGCGGCGAAGACGAGGAGAAGCCTGATCATCGATAGCCTTCCTGGGACCTGCTACAGCAGCCCGCTTCTATGACGCGGCACGGCCCTGTGTGGTTCCTTCGCTCGAGCGATATTCTGGATTGGAGCGACATGCTGAATTGAAGCGACTTGGGCCGAAGCGCCGTAGCTGCGATAGCCAGGCAATCGATTTGGCAATGGATCGCTGGATTTAACGCCGTCAGCCGACCTCTCGCAAAATGAAGTCGTGCAGCATCTTGGCCGCCGGCGACAGCACGCGATTTTTTACGGTGATCAGACTGTAAGGCCTGACCTCGATGTCGAATTCGGTCTGGACGACGTCGATGGCGCCGGCCAGCCCCTCGGGGTTCTGGATGAATTTCGCCACCTGGATCGACACCGGCGCGATGGCGTCCGACTGCGCGACCATGACCAGGGTGAGCAGCAGCGAGCTGGTGTTGAGGATGCGGTCCGGCAGCGCGATGTTGCGGTTCAGGAAATTGCTTTCCATCGCCTGGCGCAGCGGCGAGCCGCCCGACTGGAAAACCCAGTCGTAGGCGGCGGTTTCCTCCAGCCGCACCGCCTTGCCCCTGGCCAGCGGGTGGCCGCGGCGCACGATCAGGCAGGCTTTTTCGACGCCGATGACGCGGGCCTCGAACAGCCGCGGATTGAGATCGTCGGGGACGCGCGCGATGATGAAATCGTGACGCGTGGCGATCAGTTCGCGCGCCAGCACATTGGAGGTCTCGACCTGCATGGTGATCTCGATACGCGGATAGATGCGCCGGATCTCGCGGATCGCCGGCACGGCGAGCTCGATCGCAGGGGCCGTCACCGCGCCCAAAAACACCGCGCCGCCCTTGCCCGCCTTGAGCTCGGATATCTCTCGGTCGACTTCACGCATCTCAAGCATGATCGAGCGCGCGCGCCTCGCCAACGCCTTGCCGTAGGGCGTCAGCGCGATGCCACGCGGCAGCCTTTCGCACAGCTTGACGTCGAGCACCGCCTCCATCTCGGCGATCATGCGCGAGGCGGCGGGCTGCGAAATGTTCATGACCTGGGCTGCCGCGCTGACCCGGCCATGGTCGTCGAGGGCCGCGATCATGCGCATGTGGCGCAGGCTGAGGCCGCTGCGCAGCAAGGTCCTGCCAGGGCTTTCCCCGTAACCGTCTGAAAGCCCGCCAGAATCCCGTAGCGCCGCCATGATGTCCGTTTGCTCCTCGCGCGTGGCCGGCCGGCAATCCGGCCCAAATCTTTTGGCCACTTTCAATTCTTTTGTCCCAGCTTCAGTATATCAGTTTGGGTATAGCAACCACCAAAGATCGCATTTGACAGTTATGGCAAAGCGCCACACCCTTTGCGCGTCCTGAGGCTTGACCGTCGCCAGCGAGAAAAATCGCATCGACCGGAACCAGAGTCTCAGGGCCGATTGGGAGGATACCGAAGATCGATATGGCGGCAGCGGCGCGTTTGGCGCTCCTGCACGATCGCGCGGCCCACGAAACCCAGGGTACGCGTCCATCAACCAGGGAGAGTTAATGTGAAGATCATCAAGACACTGGCCGCCGTCGCGGCCCTTAGCATCGCGGCCATGACGGTCCCGGCGCAGGCAGGCGAAGGCCTTATCGGCGTGCTGATGCCGACCAAGACCTCGCAGCGCTGGATCAACGACGGCGATGCCGTCAAGTCCCAGCTCGAGGCTCTGGGCTACACTGTCGACCTGCAATATGCGCAGGACGATATCCCCAACCAGCTCAGCCAGCTGGAAAACGAAATCACCAAGGGCCCAAAGGCGCTGATCATCGCCTCGATCGACGGCACCACCTTGTCGGACGCGCTGCAGAAGGCGGCTGACGCCGGCGTCGTCGTCGTCGCCTATGACCGACTGATCAAGAAGACTCCGAATGTCGACTACTACACCACGTTCGACAATTTTGGCGTTGGCGTCATCCAGGCGAAATCGCTGCTCAAGGGCCTCGGTTATCCCGAGAACAAAGGTCCGTTCAACGTCGAACTGTTCGGCGGCTCGCCCGACGACAACAACGCCTTCTTCTTCTACGACGGCGCCATGTCCGTTCTGCAGCCGCTGATCGACGACAAGACCCTGGTCGTGAAGTCCGGCCAGATGGGCATGGACAAGGTCGGCACGCTCCGCTGGCTGGCGGCCACCGCCCAGGCCCGCATGGACAACCTGCTCTCCGCCAACTACTCGGATGGCAGCCGCGTCGATGGCGTGCTGTCGCCATATGACGGCCTGTCGCGCGGCATCATCGCCTCGCTGCGCGCCGTTGGTTACGGCACGGCTGATCAGCCCTGGCCAATCGTCACCGGCCAGGATGCCGAAACCGCTTCGGTCAAGGCGATCATCGGCGGCGAGCAGTACTCGACCGTGTTCAAGGACACCCGCGAACTCGCCAAGGCGACGGTCGAACTGGTCGACAAGGTGCTCTCGGGCGGCAAGCCGGAAGGCCTCGACACCAAGACCTACAACAACGACGTCAAGGTCGTCCCCTCGATCCTGCTGACGCCGCATGATGTCGACAAGTCGAACTACCAGCCCCTGGTGGTCGATTCCGGCTACATCAAGGCCGAAGAGCTGAAGTAACCGCAAACGTAAAACCCGGGGTCCTGCGCAACGCAGGACCCCGCTTCGTCAGTGAACGACCCCGGTTTCTTTCCGGACCTCGCAGGAGTGGTATTGCCGATGGCCTCGACGATTTTGGAGATGCGTGACATCACCAAGACGTTTCCCGGCGTCAAGGCGCTTTCGAATGTCAACCTCAGCGTCGAGGAAGGCGAGATCCACGCCGTGGTCGGCGAGAACGGCGCCGGCAAGTCGACGCTGATGAAGGTGCTGTCCGGCGTATATCCAGCCGGCACCTATGACGGCGAAATCGTCTATCGCGGCGATGAGTGCCATTTCAAAGGCATTCACGACAGCGAGCGCCGCGGCATCGTCATCATCCACCAGGAACTCGCGCTGGTGCCGATGCTGTCGATCGCCGAAAACATCTTCCTCGGCAACGAACACGCCAGCTACGGCATCATCGACTGGAACGCCAACGAGACGCGCACCAGCGCTCTGCTCAAGAAGGTGGGCCTCAGGGAAGACCCCAAGACGCTGATTACCAATATCGGCGTCGGCAAGCAGCAACTGGTCGAGATCGCCAAGGCGCTCAGCAAGGAAGTGCAGTTGCTGATCCTCGACGAGCCGACGGCGAGCCTGTCCGAAAAGGACAGCCAGGCGCTGCTCGACCTGCTGCTCGAATTCAAGCGGCAGGGCATCACTTCGATCCTGATCTCGCACAAGCTCAACGAAATCAACCGGGTTGCCGACAAGGTGACGATCATCCGCGACGGGCGGACGATCGAGACGCTGGCGAAGAAGGACATCTCGGAAGACCGCATCATCACCTCGATGGTCGGCCGCTCGCTGGACGACCGCTATCCGTCGCGCGAGCCTGACATCGGTGAGGTCGTGCTCCAGGTGAGGAACTGGTCGGTCTATCATCCGATCCACGCCGAGCGGCAAGTGATCAAGGGTATCGATATCGACGTTCGCAAAGGCGAGGTGGTGGGTATCGCCGGGCTGATGGGCGCCGGACGCACCGAATTCGCGATGAGCCTGTTCGGCCGCTCCTATGGCCGCCACATCACCGGCGAGGTGCTGCTCAAGGGCAAGCCCATCGATGTCTCCTCTGTCAGCAAGGCAGTCGAACACGGCATTGCTTACGTCACCGAAGACCGCAAGACCTACGGTCTCAACCTGATCGATCACATCAAGCACAACATCACGCTGGCCAATCTTCCCGGCGTGTCGCGCCATAACGTGATCGACGACATGCGCGAGCTCGCCGTCGCCAACGACTACAAGGCCAAGACCAATATCCGCTCGTCCAGCGTTTATCAGATGACCGGCAATCTATCGGGCGGCAATCAACAAAAGGTGGTGCTGTCGAAGTGGCTGTTCGCCAATCCGGAGGTGCTGATCCTCGACGAGCCGACGCGCGGCATCGACGTTGGCGCCAAGTATGAAATCTACACGATCATCGCGCGTCTCGCCTCGGAGGGTAAGGCGATCATCGTCATCTCGTCTGAGATGCCCGAACTGCTCGGCATCACCGACCGCATCTATGTCATGAACGAAGGACGTATCGTCGGCGAAATGGCGGCGAGCGATGCCAGCCAGGAAAAGATCATGCGCGCCATCGTTCGCGGAGAAGGAAAAGCATCATGAGCACCGAAAGCGCTCCCGTCCCGAAAAGCGGCGTCGCCGAAGATGTGCAGCAAGGGCCGCGCGTTGCCGTCTCGGCGCTGGTCACCAACCTGCGCGAATACGGTCTGATCCTGGCGCTTATCGCCATCATGGTGTTCTTCCAGTACACGACGTCCGGAACGTTGTTCAAGCCGGTGAACTTGAGCAACCTGGTGCAGCAGAACAGTTTTATCATCGTGATGGCGCTGGGTATGCTGCTGGTGATCGTCTCCGGCCATATCGATCTCAGCGTCGGCTCCGTCGCCGGTTTCATCGGCGCGCTGGCGGCGATGATGATGGTCATCTGGCCGCTCGGCCCATTCAGCAATCCGCTGGTGGTGTCGATCATCTGCCTGATCGTCGGTGGTGCAATCGGCGCAGCACAAGGCTATTGGATTGCCTATCACCGAATACCGAGCTTCATCGTCACGCTGGCGGGGATGCTGATCTTCCGCGGCATCTGCCAGGCGCTGCTGGGTGGGGGGTCTTCCGTGGGGCCGCTTCCGGTCGGCTTCAAGGCGCTCAGTTCCGGCTTCATTCCCGACGTGATCGGCTCATTGACGCTGATCCCGCCAGTCGTGAACGCCGCCGGCAAGACAATCGTCGGCAGCGGCCTGACGCTGCACATGACGACGATCGTGCTCGGCATCGTCGCCGTCGTCGCCTATGCCTATTTCGGGCTCAGGGCACGGCGCAGCCGCGAGCGACACGGCTACCAGGCCGAACCCTTCACGCTGTTCGTCGTCAAGACCCTGGTGACCAGCGCCCTGGCGCTGTTTCTGGTCTACCAATTCGCCACCTACAGGGGTCTGCCAATCGTTCTCGTGGTGATGGGCGTGCTGATCGCGCTGTTCGTCTTCGTCACCAAACGCATGACCGTCGGCCGCCGCGTCTACGCAATGGGCGGCAATGCCAAGGCGGCGCAGCTATCGGGCATCAAGACCGAGCGGCTGACCCTGATGGTGTTCATCAATATGGGCGTGCTCTCGGCGCTCGGCGGGCTGATTATTGCAGCGCGGCTTGGCCAGGCGGTGCCGGCGGCCGGCCTCGGCAGCGAGCTCGACGTCATCGCCGCTGTGTTCATCGGCGGCGCTTCGGCGATGGGCGGCGTCGGTCAGGTTATTGGCGCGGTCGTCGGCGGTTTCATCATGGGCGTCATGAACAACGGCATGTCGATCATGGGCGTCAATGTCGATTGGCAGCAGGTGGTCAAAGGCCTGGTGCTGCTCGGCGCCGTGATCTTCGACGTCTACAACAAGAACAAGGCTTGAATTAAAACGGGCCGCTTTTCAAACGCGGCTCGCTTTTAGGAGGCACGGGTCACATCGCGGCGCTGCCGGGCGGCGCAAGGAAGTCCCCCAGGGACCGGGCCCGCTGGCAATCCGGACGAAGAATTTCACCCGTGGCGCGGACACCGTCCGAGCTGCGCCAGGAAAAGCTTGCCAGACCGGCAGGCCGGCCAAAGGCAATTGAGAGAGGATACGTCATGCTGATTTCCCAAATCCTCGACGAGGCGGAGACCATCCGCGTCGTCGCCCGCAACGGCGGCAAGACCAGAATCATCAACGGCGCCCGCAGCGTCTATTCGCTGGCCATGGAGGCCGCGCGCACCGGCACCGGGCTCGTCGCCCTCATCGAGCGCAAGGGTTTTGGTGAAGCGGTCGACCTCGATGCCGCCTACAAGAAGGGGCGGCTGTTGTCGCCGATCAACCATCCCGACCCGGCGCATCTCCACCTCACCGGCACCGGGCTGACACATCTCGGCTCCGCCGCGACCCGCGATTCCATGCACAAGAAGCTCAGCAGCGACGGCGAGGAGCAACTCACCGATTCCATGAAGATGTTCCGCATGGGGCTGGAGGGCGGCAAGCCGGCCAAGGGCCAGACCGGCGTGCAGCCGGAATGGTTCTACAAGGGCAACGGCACCATGGCAGTGGCGCCCGGTGCGGCACTTCTGTCGCCCGCCTTCGCCCAGGATGCCGGCGAGGAGCCGGAAGTCGCCGGCATCTATGTCATCGGCGACGACGGCGTCCCGTTTCGCGTCGGCTTCACGCTGTCAAACGAGTTTTCCGATCACGTCACCGAGCGCGTGAACTACCTTTTCCTCGCGCATTCCAAGCTGCGCAACGCTTCGTTCGGGCCGGAGATCCTGATCGGCGACCTGCCGTCCGACGTCAGGGGTTCCTCGCGTATCCTCCGCGACGGCCAATTGCTGTGGGAAAAACCGTTCCTGTCGGGCGAGGCGAACATGTCGCACACCATCGCCAATCTCGAACATCACCACTTCAAATATTCGGCCTTTCGCCAGCCGGGCGACGTGCATGTGCACATGTTCGGCACCGCGACACTGTCCTTCGCCGACGGCGTCAGGACCGAGGCCGGCGACGTCTTCGAGATCGAGGCCAGCGATTTCGGCCTGCCGCTGCGTAACCCGCTTGAAATCGAGCAGCCGGTGAAGGTGGCGGTGAAGGCGCTTTGACGGCGTGATCTCCCCCCTTGAGGGGGAGATGTCGCCGAAGGCGACAGAGGGGTCGTCTCGCGTAGCGCCCCTGCGTCTGCGATAAAGAGAGCCGGGCCCGGCCGGACCGCCCCCCTCTGGCCTGCCCTCTTTGCCACCACTTGGCATCTCCCCCTCAAGGGGGGAGACTGGCAGTTCCAACCTCAATAAATATCGAAGTCAAAATATTTGGCCTGGATCTTCTTGTAGGTGCCGTCGGCGACGATCGCGTCGATCGCGGCGTTGAGCTTTTCGCGCAGCGCATTGTCTTCCTTGCGCACCGCGATACCGGCTTCGGTTTCGGTGCCCTTGACGTCGCCGACCATCTTGCAGCAGCCGTCGCTCGATTTCTTCATCCAGTCCATCAGCACGAACTTGTCTGAAAGGACGGCATCGAGACGGCCGTTCATCAGGTCGGTGACCGCCTCCTCCTGGGTTGGATAGAGCTTCGCCTCGGCGCCGGCCTTGCCATAGACATCCTGGGCATAGTCGGCCTGGGTGGTCGAAGCCTGGGCGCCGACTGTCTTGCCGGCGAGCGCCGCCGGTTCGGTCGAGGCAATATCGCTGTCCTTCAAGGCGACCAGCGAAAGCGGCGTCGTATAGTATTTGTTGGTGAAGGAGACCTGCTTCTTGCGTTCCTCGGTGATGCTCATCGACGCGATGATGGCGTCGAATTTTTTGGCCTGGAGCGCCGGGATCATGCCGTCCCAGTCCTGCGTGACAAGTTCGCACTCGACCTTCATCTGAGCGCAAAGCGCATTGGTGATGTCGATGTCGAAGCCGACGAGCTTGCCATCCGCGGTGATGGTGTTGAACGGCGGATAGGCGCCTTCAGTGGCGATCTTCAATTTTTCCTGTGCTTGCGCCGACAGGGACCCGGCTGATATCGCCAGCATGACGGCTGTTGCTGCCGATGCGATCCATCTTGAAATCTGCATTTTTGTTCCCCTTGTTCCAACCGTATTGACGGCCGGGCACAGCCAAGCACGACCCGTAAGGTCAGGCAAGCATGGTCTGATCATAGTGGGCGATCAGCGCGCGGCGCGAAAATGCTTGGACAGTTTCAGGCCCTGTGCCTGATAGTTCGAGCCGAGATCTGTGCCGTAGAGCGCCTGCGGCCGCTTCAGCATGTGCTCGTAGACCAGCCGTCCGACGATCTGGCCGTGATCGAGGATAAACGGCACTTCGTGGCTGCGCACCTCGAGCACGGCCCGGCTGCCGGTGCCGCCCGAGGCCGAATGGCCAAAGCCCGGATCGAAGAAACCGGCATAGTGGACGCGGAATTCGCCGACCAGCGGATCGAAGGGCGTCATCTCGGCGGCGTAGAGAGGCGGCACATGCACCGCTTCCTGGCTGACGAGGATATAAAATTCGTCCGGGTCGAGCACCAGTTCGCCGGCGCCGCTCTTGTAGAGCGGCTCCCAGAAATCGACGACATCCTGCGCGGCGCGCTTGTCGACATCGACCAGGCCGGTGTGGTGCTTGCCGCGGTAGCCGACCAGCCCGTCCTTGTCGCCGTCGAGGTCGATCGACAGTGCGATGCCGCCGCCGGAAATGTTCGGCGGCTCGGTGGCGACGAGCGTCTCGGCACGATGCAATTCGTGCAGTTCGCTTTCCGACAAAAGTGCATTGCCGGTGCGGAACCGGATCTGCGACAGCCGCGAGCCGGTACGAACGATGATCGGAAAGGTGCGCGGGCTGACTTCGAGATAGAGCGGGCCGTTGTAGCCGGCAGCGATCTTGTCGAACTCGTGGCCGCGATCGGTCATCACCCGGGTGAAGATGTCGAGCCGCCCGGTCGAGCTTTTTGGGTTGGCCGAGGCGGAAATGCTTGCCGGAAGCGCCAGGCTCTCGAGCAGCGGCACGATATAGACGCAGCCCGTCTCCAGCACCGCACCATCGGCGAGATTGATTTCGTGCAGCTTCAGGCGGTCGAGTTTTTCAGCAACCCTGTGGTTGGGGCCGGGCAGGAAGGAGGCGCGCACCCGCCAGGCCTTGTCGCCAAGCCTGAGGTCCAGGCTGGCCGGCTGGACCTGGTCGGCGTCGAGCGCGCGCTCTGACTTCAGCGCGCCCGACTGGTACAGCGCCGAAATATCCTGATCCGGAAGAATGCCTGTCTGCCGCAAAGTCTGGCTCCGCTCGAAGGCCGGGCGTGGTCTCGTCTTGTCGCAGGTTCCTGCCGCGAAACCCGCTGGTACAAACCTCTTAATCATGCCGGCAATTGACGCAAGCGCGGTGCAGGTCTAAAGGATCGTTATCCCGTGGTGATTTGGCCGGTCGGCTTGCAGCCACGTTAAACAAGTCGCTAAAGGACCGTCGGGCCGAAAGGCCGTACGACCGGTTGCGACTTTCGCGGCCGGTTTTTTTGTGTTTGGACCATTTTTTTGTTTGGAACAAGGTGATGATGAGCAACACGCGCAACTGGAAGCCTCAGACCGCCCTCGTGCATGCAGGAACGCTGCGTTCCGGCTTTGGCGAAACCTCCGAGGCGATGTATCTCACGCAAGGCTATGTCTACGACACGGCGCAGGCGGCGGAAGCCCGCTTCAAGGGCGAGGAACCGGGCTTCATCTATTCGCGCTATGCCAATCCGACGGTCGACATGTTCGAGAAGCGCATGTGTGCGCTTGAAGGCGCCGAAGATGCCCGCGCCACCGCATCAGGCATGGCAGCGGTGACGGCGGCGTTGCTGTGCAGTGCCCGGGCGGGCGACCACATCGTGGCGGCGCGCGCGCTGTTCGGCTCCTGCCGCTGGGTGGTCGAGACGCTGGCGCCGAAATACGGCATCGAGGCGACGCTGGTCGACGGCACCGACATCGCCAATTGGGAAAAGGCGGTCAGGCCCAACACCAGGCTGTTCTTCCTTGAAAGCCCGACCAATCCAACGCTGGAAGTCGTCGACATCGCAGCCGTAGCCTCGCTTGCCGATTCGATCGGCGCGCGGCTCATCGTCGACAACGTCTTTGCCACACCCCTGCAGCAGAAGCCGTTGCAACTTGGCGCCCATATCGTCGTCTATTCGGCGACCAAGCACATCGACGGCCAGGGGCGCTGCCTCGGCGGCATCATCCTGTCGGACAAGAAGTGGATCGACGAGAATTTGCACGACTACTTCCGCCACACCGGTCCCAGCCTCTCGCCGTTCAACGCCTGGACGCTGCTGAAAGGGCTGGAGACGCTGCCGCTGCGCGTGCGCCAGCAGACGGAAAGTGCCGGCCGGATCGCTGACTTCCTCGCCGAGCGATCGGAAATTGTCCGCGTCATCTATCCCGGCCGCGCCGATCACCCGCAGGCGGCGATCGTCAAGAAGCAGATGTCGGGCGGCTCGACGCTGATCTGCCTCGACGTCAAGGGTGGAAAGCAGGCGGCCTTCGCCTTCCAGAACGCGCTCGATGTCGTGCTGATCTCCAACAATCTCGGTGATGCCAAGAGCCTGATCACCCATCCGGCGACGACGACACACAAGAATCTGAGCGACGAGGCGCGCGCCGAGCTTGGCATCGGGCCAGGCACGCTCAGGCTGTCCGTCGGACTGGAGGACACCGACGACCTGCTCGAAGACATCGAGCAGGCCTTGAAAGCCGCTGGATAGGGATACGCGCCGAACTGCTGCGCGCGATCTGCAAAGCAGGCGCGGTCAGGCGCCCGACGGCGTCTCTTCCAGTTCCGCAACGGCGCTGGTCTGGATGGTCATGGTGTTGCCGCGCCAGTCGACGGCACCGCTGAGCCAGCCGCGCACCCAGATGGCGGGAAGCATCACGTCGCGCGCAACCATCGCCGGGATCATGCGCAGTGACAGGTGCCAGCCCTTGGCCGAGGCGAGAGCGTATTCCGGGAGATAGGCGACTATCAGCACGGCGATGACGGTTGCCGGCAGGCTGAAACCGGCGCCTGCTGCCGCAACCAGCGCAAGCACCAGCGGCGGCGCCGCTCCGATCAGGATCTCGGGGGCGAAGAACAGTGGGAAGGTGACGCGACGCAGGCGTGCCCAGCGGGCCTGGCGCGACCAGATTTCGCCAAATGCGCGCAAGCCGAGCGGCTGCTCGAACGGTGCTGCAACGAGATTGATGCGCAGTCCGAACCCGTTGACCAGCTTGGTCGCAGCGGCATCCTCGGCAATCTCGGCAGCAAGCGCGCGGATGCCGCCATTGGCGTCGAGCAATGGCTTGTTCCACAGCATGCTCTTGCCCTGGGCAAAACCGAGGCCGAGCGCCTCGCCGGTATATTGCCAGCGCGCCTGTAGCGTGTTGAGGAAAGCGCATTCGACCTCGGCCCAGAACCCGTCCGGCCGCGAGCCGATCGGCGTCGAGCAGACGAGGCCGGTGTCCTGCCGCCATGCCGTCATCAGATGCTGGACATAGTCCCTCGGCATCAGGACGTTGGAATCGGCAAGGATGACCCAGTGGTGGCGCGCTGCCTCCCAGCCCTTCACGCAATTGTTGAGTTTCGGATTGCCGCTGATGCGGTCGTCGCCGACCAGCAGCCGGGCCGGCACGGCCGGAAAGCGGGCGATCGCATCGGTGATCGGCCCGACCACCGGGTCGTCGGCATGGGCGACACAGAAGATGAGCTCATAGTGCGGCCAGTCGAGAGAGAAGGCGCGTTCGAGCGTCTCATCGGTAAACGGCTCGACGCCGCGCGACGGCACGACGATCGACACCGGCGGCGCCTTGCCGGCTGGCGGCGTGATCCTGCCAGGCCGCTTCAGCTTCAACGAAGCGAGCACGATGCTGGCGAGATTGACAACGAGCAAAGCTATGGAAAGCAAGGCGGCTGTGACAGTCAATTCCATCGATATCTGGTCGCTCCAGAAAAACCGGCCGCATGAAAGCCGTTTTCAACAATTCGACAGAATGCTGAGTCGCCCGGCTCTGCACACCATCATTGTCATGTGTCACTCAAATGACATTGTTGTTCGGCACCTGCGCTCAATAGATTCGGGCAACGATGGCAGGCGCCGAACGACGGACGCGCCCCGTTGACCAAACTGCGGAGAGCATCGAATGTACCGTCTGCATAGTGTGGAGTGATTTATGTACAGCGCCGTCACGCGCAACATCGAAGTGCAGGTCAGGCCGTTCTATCTGGAAGACCGCTCCGACCCTTCGGAGAACCGCTATGTCTGGGGCTACCAGGTGACCATCGACAACCAGTCGGATGAATTCGTGCAGCTTCTGTCACGCTACTGGCATATCACCGACGGCACCGGCCGGGTCGAGGAGGTGCGCGGCGCTGGCGTTGTCGGCGACCAGCCTGAACTCAATCCCGGCGATAGTTATCAGTATACGTCTGGCTGCCCGCTCTCGACGCCATCCGGCATCATGGTCGGCCACTACACGATGCGCAACAAGCGGGGCGAAACGTTCGACGTCGCCATCCCGGCCTTTTCGCTCGACCTGCCGGGCACGCGGCGCACCGTCAACTGAGGCTCACTTGGCCTCTCGCCCCTGGGCCTGGGGCGAGAAACCAAGCTCTGCGAAGCACCGAGGCACCACTGAGGCTCGTTATTGAGCCGCAGCAAATTCCGCCGGGTCGAAGTCATATTGCTTCGAGCAGAATTCGCAGGCGACATGAATGCCGCCATCTTCGCTGCTGTCCCTGATCTCGTCGGCGGAGAAGCCTTCGAGAATGCCGCGGATCTTCTCCCTCGAGCATGAGCACTGGTCGGCTACCGGTACGCCGCCGAAGACGCGCACGCCGTGCTCGTGGAACAGCCGGTAAAGCAACCGCTCGGCGCCGATCGTCGGGTCGATCAGTTCCGTCGGCTCGATGGTGCCAAGCAACGCCAGCAGTTCCTGCCAGGAATTGTCGGCCGGATCATGGACCTCCTCGCGCGGATCGCCGTCGCCGCCCGAAATGTCGGGCACGCGCATGCGCTCGGGCGATTGCGGCAGGAACTGCGCCAGGATGCCACCGGCGCGCCATTGCTCGCGGGCACCGCCGATACCGGGCGTCAACAGCTTGGCCACCGAAAGCCTGATATCGGTCGGGATCTGTTCCGACTGACGAAAGTAGGTGCGCGCAGCATCCTCCAGCGTCTCGCCGTCGAGCTGGACGATGCCCTGGTAGCGCTGCGTGTGGGCGCCCTGGTCGATGGTCAGCGCCAGGACACCGCTGCCGAGCAGCGTCTGCTGCGAGATCTCGCCAACAGAAATCAGTGCCTCCAGCCGGTCGGCGTCGAAGCGGGCATAGGCGCGCAGCGCATGCGGCGTGGAAAAATCCGCCACCAGCATGTCGACCGGCCCGTCGGTGCGGGTCTGCAGGATGAACTTGCCTTCGAATTTGAGCGAGGTGCCGAGCAGCACCGTCAGCACGCAGGCTTCTGCCAGCAGGCGGGCGACCGGCTCGGGATAGTCATGACGGCTGAGGATCGCGTCGAGCATCGGTCCGAGCTGGACGGTGCGGCCGCGCACGTCGAGCGGGCCGACCTCGAAGGGCACGACATGATCGTCGCCGGCGTAGCCGAAATCGCCGAGTTTGGGTTGATGTTCAGCCAATTGACGAGTTTCCAACATGACAAAGCTCCGGGGCGCGGCGATGCCGCCCTCCGGGGCGCATGCGTCGAAACGCGCTCGATTTGCGTGATGCGCCTGAGATAGGCATCACGCACTGCCGGATCAAGGCGGTCCTGATCAAGGCGGGCCGGATCATGGCGGTCCCGATCAAGGCCGCCCGGATCAAGCGCCGAGGCACCAAGCCAAAACCGCCTTCTGGGCGTGGAGCCGGTTCTCGGCCTCGTCGAACACCACCGAATGCGGCCCGTCGATGACTTCATCGGTGACCTCCTCGCCGCGATGCGCCGGCAGGCAGTGCATGAACAACGCATCGGGCTTTGCCTTCGCCATCAGCGCCGCATTGACCTGATAGGGTGAGAAGACATTGTGGCCGCGAGCCCGGTGCTCCTGGCCCATCGACACCCAGCAATCGGTAACGACACAGTCGGCCTCGTGGACGGCCTCCTCGGGCGAGCGGGTAAAATTCAACTTGCCGCCATGCGCCCTCGACCAGTCGACATGCTTCTGTGCCGGCTCACTGCCTTCCGGCACGGCGACGTTGAGGTTGAAGCGGAACCGTGCCGAGGCCTCCAGCAGCGAATGCAGCACGTTGTTGCCGTCGCCGGTCCAGGCGATGGTCTTGCCGGCGACCGGGCCGCGATGCTCCTCGAAGGTCATGATGTCGGCCATCAGCTGGCAAGGATGGGTATCGTCGGTCAACCCGTTGATGACGGGGACGGTCGCGTTCTCGGTCAGCTCCAGCAGGCGGTCATGCGATGTGGTGCGGATCATGATCGCATCGACATAGCGCGACAGCACCTTGGCCGTGTCGGCGATGGTTTCGGAGCGGCCGAGCTGCATCTCGGTGCCGGTCAGCATGATGGTCTCGCCGCCGAGTTGGCGCATGCCGACGTCGAAGGACACGCGCGTGCGCGTCGACGGCTTGTCGAAGATCATCGCCAGCACCTTGCCTTCAAGCGGTTTTGTCCGCTCGCCAGCCTTGAGCCTTGCCTTTCGCGCCACGGCATCGTCCAGCATAAGGCGCAGATCGCCCTCCGAAACGGCGGAAAGATCGGTGAAATGGCGAAGGCTCATTTGGGTCTTCCGACTGTTATTTCGCCGCAGCCGCGGTGATGGCGTCCGACAGGCCCCGGGCGCCGGCGCGGATGCGGTTGAGCGCCTCATGGATCTCGGCGTCGGTGACGGTGAGCGGCGGCAGCAGGCGAAGAACGTTGTCGCCGGCCGGAACCGCCAGCAGATGCTGGTCGCGCAACGCCATGTTCACCTTGGTGTTGGGCGCAGCGCATTTCAGGCCGAGCATCAGGCCGCTGCCTCTGATGTCTTCGATGACATCAGGAAATTCGTCGGCGACACCCGCCAGCCCCTGCTTCAGCAGCAACGCCTTGCGCTGCACATCCTCCAGAAAACCGTCTTCCAGCACGACGTCGAGCACGGCGTTGCCGACCGCCATCGCCAGCGGATTGCCGCCGAAAGTGGTGCCGTGCACGCCGGCGGTCATGCCGACGGCGGCCTCGTCGGTGGCGAGGCAGGCGCCCACCGGGAAGCCGCCGCCGATGCCCTTGGCGACCGCCATGATGTCGGGCGTGACGCCAGCCCATTCATGCGCGAACAGTTTTCCGGTGCGGCCGATGCCGCACTGGACCTCATCGAAGATCAGCAGCAGATCATGCTGTTCGCAGAGCTGCCTCAGCCGCTTCAGCGACTGCGTCGGCACCGGGCGAATACCGCCCTCGCCCTGCACCGGCTCGATCAGGATCGCGGCGGTCTCTGATGTGATCGCCTTTTCGACGGCGTCGATGTCGTCGAAGCCAACCTGGTCGAAACCTTCGACCTTGGGGCCGAAACCTTCCAAATATTTATACTGGCCGCCGGCGGCGATGGTCGCCAGCGTGCGGCCATGAAAGGCGCCTTCGAAGGTGATGGTGCGAAAGCGCTCGGGATGGCGCTTGACGAAATGGTAGCGCCGCGCCGTCTTGATGGCGCATTCCAGCGCCTCGGCGCCGGAATTGGTGAAGAACACCTTGTCGGCGAAGGTGGCGTCGGCCAACCGCTCGCCCAGACGGCTCTGCCCCGGAATCTCGTAGAGGTTGGAGACATGCCAGAGCTTGGCCGCCTGCTCGGTGAGTGCCGAGACCAGATGCGGATGGCCGTGGCCCAGCGAATTCACGGCAACGCCGCCGCCAAAATCGAGATATCGCTCGCCCTTGTCGGTGACCAGCCAAGTGCCTTCCCCATGGTCGAAGGCCAGGGGTGCGCGGGTAAAGGTCTCGAAAAGCGCCGAACCGCTCATTATATGCGTCTCCGGAACCGGAAAATCAAAAAGCCGCCAAAGCGGCGGCCTTTGCGGCTTATCGTGTTTTTCGGCCATGAAGTCAACGAAAACGTCGCGCAAGGACACGCGGCAAGCTTTCCAGCGAGACGCCGGCTCATCAGCGACCGGGCAAGTTGGGGAAAACCGAAAAAACCGATTCGTGTTGGCCCTCGGACTCTTGTCACCGAGTCAGCGCATAAGGTAATTGTAGGTCGAGAAATAACTAGATTTCGTGCGGCGGACCTAATCACCCGATATATGTGGTGTCTGCCCGGCGGAAGCCGGATCGTGGAAGGATTCCGATCGCCGCACATTTCAGCAGGAGCGCGGTCTCATGAATTGGACTGACGAGCGGGTCGAACTTCTTAGAAAACTGTGGTCGGAGGGGCTGAGCGCCAGCGCGATCGCCGCACAGCTTGGGGGTGTCAGCCGCAATGCCGTCATCGGCAAGGTGCATCGGCTGAAACTGTCGGGCCGCGGACGCGCGACTGCCACGCCGGCACGCCAGAAGAAGAGCGTGCAGGGATCGACCGTGCAAAAATCGGTGTCGCGGGCGGCAAGCACTGCGCGGCATATCACCACGTCGATCGGCGCGACCGCGCTGCAGGCGCAATTCGATGCCGTGCCGGTGACGCGTCATTATGTCCGTCCGGTCGAGAACGTCGTCGTACCGATCTCGCGGCATCTGCAGCTCGTCGAATTGACCGAGCGGACATGCAAATGGCCGAATGGCGATCCGCTTTCGGAAGAGTTCCATTTCTGCGGCAACGACGCGGCGGAAACCGGACCCTATTGCAAGTATCACGCCCGCGTTGCGTTTCAGCCCGCTTCGGAGCGGCGGCGCAGTAGGTAGGGGAATAGGGGAATAGGGGAGTAAGGCAGTACGGCAGTATGTGGTGAACTGCAAAAGACTGCGCTCGTGAGGCGCCATCTTTACCTACTGCCCTACTGCCCTACTGCCCTACTGCCCTACTGCCCTACTGCCCTACTGC
>SAQR01000010.1:27847-50662 GCA_004020365.1 Mesorhizobium sp. | reverse complement strand
CCCTACTGCCCTACTGCCCTACTGCCCTACTGCCCTACTGCCCTACTGCCCTACTGCCTACTGCCTACCGCCCTACTCTTCACAGCCAGCCGCTCTTGCGGAAGCGCCAGTAGAGAACCGAGCAGACCAAAAGAATCGCTCCCAGAACGACCGGGTAGCCATATTCCATCCTAAGTTCCGGCATGTCGTTGAAGTTCATGCCGTAGATGCCTGCGAGCGCCGTCGGCACCGCCAGGATTGCAGCCCATGAGGCGAGCTTCTTGGTGATCGCCGTTTCCTGGCTCTGGCCAACCAGGAGGCTCGCCTCGAAGGCAAATGCGAGCACCTCCCGCAAGCTGTCGATCTTCTCCTGGACGGTGCGGATGTGGTCGGTGACGTCGCGGAACAGCGGATGCATGGCCGCATGGATCTGCGGCAGGTCGGCGCTGGTCAGCCGGCGGCAGACTTCCACCAGCGGCAGCGCGGCGTTGCGCAGGCGCAAGAGATCGCGGCGCAGCATGTAGAGCCGCTCTATGTCGGAGCCGGTCATCGGCTTCAGCAGAACCCTGTCCTCGATCGCCTCGACCTCGTCCTCGATCTGCTCGAGCACCGGCATGTAGTTGTCGACGATGAAATCGAGAATGGCATAGAGGACGAAATCCTCGCCCTTGGCGAGCGAATGCGGGCAGCTTTCCCAATGCTGGCGAACGACGGCATAAGAAGTCGACGGACCGTGCCTGACGCTGACGATGTAGCCGGCGCCGACGAACAGATGCGTCTCGCCGAAGGTGACGCGCCTGTCGATCAGTTGAGCCGTGCGGGCAACGATGAACAACGCATCGCCATATTGCTCGATCTTCGGCCGCTGATGCGGATGCTCGGCGTCCTCGATCGCCAGATCGTGAAGGTGGAATTGCGCCTGGACGCGAAGCAACAGGTTGCGGTCCGGCTCCAGCAGACCGATCCAGACGACATGACCTGGCTTCTTGGCCCATTCGCCGGCTTCCTCGATCGGAATGTCGGCGACACGTCGGCCGGCGGTATAGACGCTGGAAGCGACGACGGCCGATGTCGGCGGGGCCGGCGTCAGGTTCCGAACGGTTTCCATCGCTACCTCCTGGAGGCATGGCCTGGGATCAGGATCAGGAACGTTCGGTAAAGCTTAGCCTAAATCAGCAACGGGTTCGAGAGGCAGCCGTTCACTTCGCCGGTAGCGTTGCGGGAAGCACAATCTTGTCTGTTTTGTCGCCCTTCGGCCGCTCCGCCGGCATCTGGTCGCCGGTGACGATGTAGTAGATCGTCTCGGCGATATTGGTGGCGTGGTCGCCGATCCGCTCGATGTTCTTGGCGCAGAACAGCAGGTGCGTGCAGGGCGTGATGTTGCGCGGATCTTCCATCATGTAGGTCAGCAACTCGCGAAACAGCGAGGTGTACACGGCGTCGATCTGATCGTCGCGGTCACGCACGAAGCCGATCTTTTCCACCGAGCGCGACGCATAGACGTCGAGCACTTCCTTGAGCTGCGTCAACGCCAGGTCGGCCAAGGCCTCGATGCCGCGGAACAGGCTGGTCGGCTGGCGCCCTTCTATGACGGCAACCACGCGCTTGGCGACATTCTTGCCGAGGTCGCCGACCCGCTCGAGATCCGCAGAGATACGGATCGCGCCGACGATCTCGCGCAAATCCGTCGCCATCGGCTGGCGCTTGGCGATGATGATGATCGCCTTGTCGTCGATCTCGCGCTGCCCTTGGTCAAGAACGGCATCGTCGCCGATGACCTTCTGGGCAAGGCCAGGGTCGGCGTTGACCAGGGCCGCAATCGCCTGTTCGACCATGCGTTCGGCATGCCCGCCCATCGCGGCAATGCGCTTCGACAGATATTTCAGCTCCTCGTCATAGGCGCTGACGATGTGCACGGACTGCATGGAATGCCTTCCCGGTCTTCTGGTCCCGAGTCGTTCCTCGAATCCTCGCTGATACGCTAGCCGGATGACAGAAAAAAGAAACCGTCAGAGCGACGTGCATCCACCTGGCCAGAGAGTACGCTCTAACGTCTTATATTCAAGCCATCCGGCTATCCTGAGGTCTTCCGGTTTTCGGGCCGGCGCGTTCTTAGATAGTGAGGCGTCAGTGCGCCGGCAAATGCACCGTGAAAGCAGCACCCTTCCCGACCTCCGACTTGATCGAGAGTCTGGCGTTGTGGCGCGTCAGGATATGCTTGACGATGGACAGGCCAAGGCCGGTGCCCTTCTGGGCCCGGCTGTTTTCGACGTCGACGCGGTAGAAGCGTTCGGTGATGCGCGGGATGTGCTCCTCGGGAATGCCGGGGCCGAAGTCCCGGATGGTGACGTCGATGCCCGGTTCGGGACCGTCATCGCTGTGGGCAATCGTCACCACGACACGCCCACCCGACTGTCCGTATTTGCAGGCGTTTTCCAGCAGATTTTCGAAAACCTGGAAAAGCTCATCGCGATCCCCCGCCACATTGAGTGGTCCTTTTGCGAAATCCCGCTCAATGGCAACGCTGTTTTCACGGGCAAGCGGCCCCAGCGAATCGATGACGCTGTCGAGGGTCTGGCGGAGATCGACCTCGGTTCCCGGCTTCAGATAGGGTTTCATCTCCAGCCGCGACAGCGACAGCAGGTCGTCGATCAGGCGCGCCATGCGGCCGGTCTGGTTGTGCATGATCTGCAGGAACTGCTCGCGCGCCGCCGGGTCGTTGCGGGCCGGGCCGCGCAGCGTCTCGATGAAGCCGGAGATCGAGGCAAGCGGGGTGCGCAGCTCATGGCTGGCATTGGCGATGAAGTCGGCCCGCATCCGGTCGATGCGGCGCGCCTCGCTCTGGTCCTTGAAGACCAGCACATAGAGGTCGGTGCCGTGACCGACCGAAGATGCCCTCACCCGATAGGCCCGTTCGACCGGCAGCTTTTCGGTATAGTCGACGGCGTCCGAAGCGGCGGCGCCCGACAGAATACTGTCCAGCAAGGCCTGCATCTCGGGCGCGCGGAATTTCAGTGACAGCGACATGCCCGGTGCGATGCCGCCGAAGGCGGCGACGGCGGCGGCGTTGGCATGGACGATCGTGGCGGTACGATCGAAGATGATCAGCGGATCGGCAACGGCGGCCGCCAGATATTCTCCCGACAGCTGTTGCAGCCCGCCTGCCTCGATCGCCGCGGCATCCTGCGCGGACTGGCGCGCAACGCCGGCCGGCAGCATCGCGGCGGCGAGCAGCAGCACTGCACATGCCAGCAGCACAACATAGGGGGACATGTCTGCGAAACCATAGACCGTCAGCACCGCGACGATGCCGGCTGCCAGCAGCCAGCGGCTGTTCCACAACCGGATGGCGACCGCTTGCGCCATGCTTGGCTGCTCTGCGCCGCCCATATCAGCCATTGTCAGCCATTGTCAGCCATTCGCGCGCGCTGTGCCTCCGTCCCCGCCCCGCCGGCCAAGTGGACCTTCCCGCTGACCGGCGCTAGAGCGCCGTGCCTCCATTTGGACGCACAAAGGAAGCTCTACCACTATCCGCTGCATCGTTCTTTCCGAAAATCGATTCCGATTTTCGGGCCGATGCAGTAAGGCTCCAATAGCATGTGTCCGGAAACTGGAAAGGTTCGTCTCGATGAAAAACCCCGGGGAAAATGCCGCCGCGCCCGTTCCAGGTCCGCTGAAGATCCGCATCGACGGCAAGGAGCGCGAGTTCAACATCGAGGATCCGAAGCTTCCTGACTGGGTCGAAGACAACAAGCTGACCGCAGGCGGCTATCCCTACGACAAGAAAATGGATAGCGACGAGTATGACGAGACGCTCGAGCGGCTGCAGATCGAGCTGGTCAAGGCGCAGGCATGGCTGCAATCGACGGGCAAGCGGGTGATGTCGCTGTTCGAAGGACGCGATGCCGCCGGCAAGGGCGGCACGATCTTCGCGCTGCGCCAGTACATGAACCCCAGGACAGCGCGCAACGTGGCGCTGACCAAGCCTAGCCCAACCGAACTCGGGCAATGGTATTTCCAGCGCTATGTCGCGCACTTTCCGACGTCCGGCGAGTTCGTCACCTTCGACCGCTCCTGGTACAATCGCGCCGGCGTCGAGCCGGTCATGCGCTTCTGCACGCCGGAGCAGCATCAGAAATTCCTCGACGAGACGCCATATTTTGAACGGATGATCTGCAACGAGGGCATCCATTTCTTCAAATTCTGGCTGAACATCGGTCGGGAAACACAGCTTGAGCGGTTTCACGATCGCCGCTGGAGTCCTTTGAAGCGCTGGAAATTCTCGCCGATCGACATTGCCGGCATCTCCAAATGGGACGATTACACCAAGGCGCGCGATCTCATGTTCGAACGCACGCATAAGGAATTCGCGCCCTGGATCATCATACGGGCCAACGACAAGCGGCGCGCGCGACTTGCCGTCATCCGGCGCATCCTGTTGTCGGTTCCCTATGACGGCCGCGATCTCGACGCCATCGGCAAGGAAGACAAGAAGATCATCGGGGAAGGGCCTTCATTCCTGGGAACACAGGCCTGAGGCACCGCCGCGCGCCCCAAGGGACGCGCGGCACGATTGCGGATGATCCTGTCATTCTGCCGAATGACTTCTCATGCCGCCAGCCGGGCAATCCGCTGCAGCCGCCGCAGCGTGGTATCGTCCTGCAAAGCCTGCTGAAACAGCGAAATCTCCTGGTCGATGCGATCGCAAAGCGCGCCTGTATCGCCCTTGAGCAGGTCTCGCGTCTGCAACAGTGCGGCAACCGGCTTCTTGGCGAGTTGCCGGGCTCTGCCAAGTGCGGCTTCCTCGACATCGCCCACCACGATCTCCGTGACCAAGCCAAGCATCCTGGCGTCCGCGGCACTGAGCGTGTCACCGAGGCAGAAGAAGCGGAAAGCGCCGGCATAACCGAGTTTCTGCGGCGCCAGGATGCTGGTCGCCGCGTCCGGCACAAGGCCGAAATCGACGAACGGCACCCGGAACGTGCTTTCGTCAGATGCGATCACCATGTCGCAATGGAACAGGATCGTGCAGCCGACACCGACGGCGTCGCCGTCGACACAGGCAAGGACCGGTTTTGGGAAGGTCGCCAAGGTACGGAACATGTCGGTGACGGCAGCGATCAACCGTTGATGCTTGGTGGCGTCGAGGAACTCGGAAAAATCGCCGCCGAGGCAGAAGCAGCCGGCGAGGCCGCGCAGCACCACGACGCGCACATCGTCGTCGGTTGCGGCTTCGTGGAAGATCCTGGCCAGGCTTTCATAGGCTCGCCCGTCCAGCACCGGCCGGCCGTCATCCGACGACACCGTGACGATCAACGTATGATTGCGGAACTCTGTTTGCGGGTGGATGTTCATGGCTGTCTCCAATTCTCACGAGGCTTGCCTCATGCCGAGCCTGTCGGGATATCCCCTGGCCAGCACCGGCGCGAAATGACTGCGACGCGACCGCACCACCTCAAGCGTGTGCTCGTTGAAGGTGAGCAGTGTGGCGACGACCTGCTGGTTGCCATAGGTGCGCTGGTAGCCAAGCGGCTTCGCTAGGAAGTGCAACTGCAGCGCCCGCAGGACCCACATCGGCTCGAACTCGATGATCACCTGGTTGACGTTCCGCTTCAGGCCCCACTCGACGAAGCCAGCAATGAGCTCGGTGCCGACCGTCGAGACGCCGCGCTTGCCGTCGCGAAAGCCCGGCGCCACAGCATAGCGGGTCAGTTCCCAGACGTTCGGCCCGGATGGCGGCGTCCCTTCATAGAGGTCCGCCAGCACCTCGGTCAGAAGATGCGCACGCGTTGTCGGCAACATCCGCTGATAACCGGCAAGCTCGCCATTGCGGATGACGAGTTGATGCACCGCCTCGTCATGGTCGAACTGGTCGATCTCAAGGCCATCGGGGCGTTGCAGGTCGGTCCACCCCATCTCCTCGACGAAAATCTTGTAGCGTAAGCGATGAACGGCCTCCCAAAGGTCGGGACGTTCCATAAGTTCCTGTGTGGTAAGGGAAAAAAGCATCTGCCGTCTCCTAGGTTCAATAGGAAGATACGGCCGGGCTGTCCCGAGAAAATTACGCGATCACGTAGGCAAGAATTTCTAGGCCGGCGCGGCCGAGCTAGCTAATATAGCCGCGCCTTATCGCTTCCGCGACCGCCTGCACCCGGTTGACGGCACCGAGTTTGCTTTTGGCGTTAAGAAGGTGTTTCTCTGATGTGTGTTCCGAAATGCCGAGAATCTGTGAAATCTCCCATTCGGACTTGCCGACGGCGGCCCATTGCATGCATTCGCGCTCACGCGGCGTCAGTTCGACGTGGTCGATGGACTTGGCCGCCATCGTGTGGATCTGCATGGCGCGGCCAATCGCATAGGTCGCCACCAGCGACACCAGCCCAAAATCGGCGCCCGACAATTCGACAGCCTCGCCGCCCAGCGACACCATGACGATCTGGCCATCGAGCGTGATCAGCGGGAAGGCCAATCCGTCGCGCAGCTTGAATTCGCCGGCGTCGCCCATCACTTCGCCGCTGCTCTTGTCGATGCGGATGCTCTGGGACGCTTCCCGCCACTGGAACGGCGCCTGCAGTTGCTTCATGTGGCTGACGACAGGGTCATGGTCGACATAGTTGCGCGCCACATAGCGCTCCAGCCATTCTCCCGGCCACTCGCAAAGCAGCACATGCTCCTTCTGCTGGCCTCTTGGGGTGCCTGGCTGCGGAACCGTTCCGGCCATCAGCGCCGTCAGGCCGAACTCCGAGGTTATGCCAAGCAGCTTTTCGCAGACCGCGGCCGCCGTATCGGCGTGCTGCAGCTGATCTATGAATTCCAGTGTGCGATCGAAGTGGCCCATTGCAACATCTACCCCATGTTGCCTTCCCGCGTTGAGATCGATCGGCCCAGTGCTTGACCGCACTTCGCCGTCGATCCCGGATTACAAACCTGCTCCTCTCAGTTTGCAGCGGCTTGCGACTGCCCTCCAGCCGACACCACATGCTTGCAAGCTCACTGAAGCATAACCCTAAATCGGCGTGATGAAATCAAAAACCGTTGTACCTGTGACATTTTCGTACCAAAAGCCACATTGGACGGACAGGGCGGAGCTCGATCGTGGCAATTCGGTGGATAATCATCGTCTTGATGCTGGCAATGACGGGGTGGCTCGCCGCTGCACGCGCCGCGGAGCCGCAAGTGCCGGTGCTGTGGGATGCCAAGGAGCGGCTGCCGAAGCCTGACCTGTCTGCGCTGCCGCGTCTGAGATTCCTGACCACCACCGATTTCCCGCCGTTTAACTTCCTCGACGGGGCGGGCCGCTTGTCCGGCTTCCATGTCGATCTGGCGCGCGCGATCTGCGCCGAACTCGACATCGACGAAAAATGCCAGATCCAGGCGCTGCCTTGGGCCGAGCTCGAAGGGGCGCTGCAGAAGGGCGAAGGCGAAGCGATCATTGCCGGCATTGCCGCCACGCCGGAGTCGCGGTCGAAATATGCTTTCTCGCGTTCCTACCTGCAGTTTCCGGCGCGCTTCATCATGCCGAAGTCAACGTCGCTCACGGAGCCTATCTTCGACAGACTGCGCGGCAAGCGCGTCGGCGTGGTCGCAGGCTCCGCGCATGAGCGGATGCTGCGCGATTACTTCGGCACCGTCCAGGTCGTTCCCTTCGCGCAGTTGGAAGAGCTCTACGACGGCCTCAAGGCTGGCAAGGTCGACGCCGGCTTCGGCGACGGCATGCGCTTCGCCTTCTGGCTGGGCAGTTCGGATGCCGCAGCCTGCTGCCGCTTTGCCGGCGGCCCCTATCTGGCGCCCGAATATCTGGGATCGGGCATGACCATCGCCACCAGGGCCAGCGATCCGGCGCTGGCCGCAGCGTTCGACTACGCACTGCAGCAGATTTCGGTCAAAGGCACCTTTGCCGAATTTTATCTGCGCTATTTCCCGGTCAGCTTTTTCTGATCACTTGAATGAAGAATGTTCAGCGAGTTTCGATCACTTTTGTGAGTAAGAGTTCTACCGCTCCGTATCCATACAGGGCATCGCGCTCCAGCACCTGATCGGATCGAAAGGGCTCCTCCTTCTCGACCACACTGGGGTCGAGATCAGAGTACGTGACTAGCCAACTGCGCTTCGAAAGCTCGTCCCGTCTGACAAACTGGGGCACGGGCCAGTGGCTGCCATCCCAATCCGGCGATCTTCCAAGAATTCGCCAATCGCCATTGACGAGTCCCAAGTCACCAACGCGCAGACATCTCACCGAGTCTTTCGGCTGAAATCCGCGTATTTCGTCAAGCGTGGGGACGCTATCGAGTCTCGGGCCGAAGAAATATGCCAGTATTATCCGCCCTTTTGGCGCCATTCGACCAACGAGTCCTACGGCATAGCCACCGCTTCTCAGGGGGACAAGGAACCACGTTCCTTCCTGATAGTTGAGGCGCTTCATTTGAGAACAGCGCTCTAGGTCAGCGTGCGCAGGCGGGCCTTGGCAGCACGGGCGATGGCGGCAACGGTGAGGGTGTCGAGATCGAGCTGGCGACGGATAAGCTGCAGCACCCTCACCTCCTCCAGGCGCATTTCGAGGTCGACGGCCGCAACCTCGAAGGCTGCGGCATAGGCGGTGTCAAGCAGGCGCTCAGGCAGTGCTTCAGCGACGTGCGCCAAAACGCCTTCCAACCCGTCCTTTTCGTGCAGCAACTTCTGGCAGTCCTGGGCGACGCCGACCAGCCGGTCGTGGTCGAAGTCCTCGAACACCGGCCATGAGCGGACGACGTCGCCAATCCGCGCCAATTCGACATTGGTCATGTCGCGATCGGACGCGGAGGTGATGACCATCAGATGAATCAGGGCTTCATGCGGCGACAATGGCATTCAAAAACTCCTCTAACGGGCTCCGAAGTTAGGAACGAGGCACCAACGTCGCAAGGAAAAAGAGCCGCGATCGTTGACGCCCAAGGCAGGCGCGCCTAGAGACCGGTTGAAAGATCATCCGGCCCATTTTGCGGCGATGCCGGCGAATAATTTGGAAAACAGTGACATGGCGGGATCAAACATCATCGATCTCAATCCCGAGGTGCTTGCGGCAGCGGCTGAAAGCAAGGCGTGGCCGTTCGAGGAAGCCAGGAAGATCGTCGAGCGCTACAAAGGCACTGACTTTCCCGAGACCGTCCTGTTCGAGACCGGCTACGGTCCGTCGGGGCTGCCGCACATCGGCACTTTCGGCGAGGTCGCACGCACCTCGATGGTGCGCCACGCCTTCCGCGTCCTCACCCGGGACAGGGTCAAGACCAAGATCTTGTGCTTTTCCGACGACATGGACGGCATGCGCAAGATTCCGGACAACGTCCCCGATCGCGCCGCACTCGAGCCGCACCTGCACAAGCCGCTCTCGTCCGTTCCCAATCCTTTCGGCGGCGACTACGCGAGCTTCGCAGACCACAACAACGCAATGCTTTGCCGTTTCCTGGACACGTTCGGCTTCGACTACGAGTTCGCCAGCGCGACGGAATACTACAAGGCTGGCCGTTTCGACGAAACCCTGCTGCGCGCCGCCGAACGTTTCGACGAGATCATGGCGGTGATGCTGCCGACCCTCGGTGAGGAGCGCCAGGCGACCTACAGCCCATTCTTGCCGATTTCTCCCAAAAGTGGCCGCGTGCTTTACGTGCCGATGAAGCATATCGACGCCAAGGCGGGCACAATCACCTTTGACGATGACGGCACCGAAACCACGCTGCCCATAACCGGCGGCACGGTGAAGCTGCAATGGAAGCCGGATTTCGGCATGCGCTGGGCGGCGCTCGGCGTCGATTTCGAAATGTTCGGCAAAGACCACCAGACGAATGCGGTGATCTACGACCGTATCTGCAATATCCTGGGCGGGCGGGCGCCCGAGCATTTCGTCTATGAGCTGTTCCTGGACGAGAACGGGCAGAAGATTTCGAAGTCGAAGGGCAACGGACTGACAATCGACGAGTGGCTGACCTACGCGCCGACCGAAAGCCTCGAACTCTACATGTACCAGCGGCCGCGGCAGGCCAAGAAGCTCTATTTCGACGTCATTCCGAAGGCGGTGGACGAGTATTACGCCTTTCTGTCCGCCTATCGCCGGCAGGAGTGGAAGGAGCGACTGGGAAATCCCGTCTGGCACATGCATGATGGTAACCCGCCTGTCGTCGACCTGCCGGTGTCGTTCGCGCTGCTGCTCAACCTGGTCAGCGCCTCGAACGCCCAGAACAAGGACGTGCTGTGGGGTTTCATTTTGCGCCACACGTCAGGCGTGACGCCGAAGACCCATCCCGAGCTCGACCGGCTGGCCGAATATGCAATCCGCTATTTCGACGATTTCGTGAAGCCGGCCAAGGTGTACCGGGCCGCCGATGCGGTCGAGCGCGAGGCGCTGACGAAACTGTCCGAAGCGCTCGCCGCATTGCCGCCAGATGCCGATGGCGAGGCGATCCAGAACGCCGCGCTCAACGTCGCGCGCAAGATCGAACGCTATCAGGACCATTCGAAGCAAAGCCCGGAAGGCGGGCCGGGCGTCTCCGTCGCCTTCTTCCAGATGATCTACCAGGTGCTGATCGGACAGGAGCGCGGCCCGCGCTTCGGTTCCTTCGCCGCGCTCTACGGCATCGCAGAAACCCGCGCCCTCATTCAGAAGGCGTTGGCCGGTCAGTTGGCGGCGTAGCCGTCGAATCGGTCGGCGGCGTAGCCGCCGGCGAAGGATCGAGAATCGGCTGCGTCGGGGCCGCAAAAGGGGCCGGTGCCGGAGGCAGGCCGGAGAGACTGGGCGCCGGCCCGAAAATGCCTTTCCTCGCCATACGGGCCTTCTCGCCGGTCTCGACATAAGGGCCATCCTTGGCGGCGCGCGCCCAGCCGTTTTCGATCAACCACTGGCCGAGATCCTGGTTGCCGACGCGGCATTCGGCGGTGATCAGGTCGCGGCCGCCCTCGGGTGGCACCGTGCAGACCACCGCCCGACCGCGCAGGAAGGCACGGAACGCCGAGCGCGCCCGGGTGCCACACGTCCACGACTTGCCGCCGTCGGTGCAAGTTTCGTCCTGCCTGACGATGTCGACGCCGGAAATCGCGACGGAGTAGCCCTTGGCCTCGATCACACCGGCGGCCGATGCAACCGGCTGGAACAGTTTTGTCCCGTTCCAGTCGTCGGGCATTTTCGTTTTCGGCGGCTTGGGCGGTCCGGCCAGCGCCAGATCACTCAGCGGCGCGCGCGGCTCGACCCGTTCAAGCTCTTCGGGCTGAAGCTGCGGCGGCGCGACGATTTTGGGATCGATGGGCCTGGAATGCGCCTCAGGCCGTGCCATCTTGGGCTGCGGAATCGCTGATGTGGCGGGCGCTTTGGATTGCGCCGCGATACCGGCCTGCGCCCTAGCCGCGACGCGCGCATTTTCGTCATGCAGCACGGCGCGGCCACCTGCCGCAATCGCAGCCCCCATCGCCAGGATCGTCAACACCGCAGCGGTTGCATGAAGCGGGCGCACCGGCGGCCCTTACTGGCTTGCCCAGACAATCCGCGCCACCCATTCGACATCGCGCATCGGGATGTCACGGTCCGGGTGCTCGGGATTGAGCGAGACCAGCATGATCGACTTCGCCGTCTGACGGTCCAGCACCTTGGCCATTACCTCGCCGGCACTGGTCTTGACGACGACGCGGTCGCCCTTGCGGGTTGCGGCGCCCGGCTCGACGATCAGCACGTCGCCATCGCGGTAGAGCGGCAGCATGGAATCGCCCTGGACCTGCAGCGCATAGGAGGTTTCGGTCGCCCGTCCCGGAAGCTCGATCAGGTCCCAGCCCTGCCCCACGGGAAAGCCGGCATCGTCGAAGAAGCCGCCGGCGCCGGCCTGGGCGAAGCCGAGCAGCGGCACCGAAGACGTCTGTGCCGGTAGAGATCCGGGAACGGTCTTGCCCCGGCCTTCGACCAGTCCGGTGAATTCGTCGAGCGAGGCGCCGGTCGCCTCGATGATCTTGGCCAGCGACTCGGTCGACGGCCAGCGCGGCCGCCCGTCCGAGGACAGCCGCTTCGACTTGTTGAAGGCGGTCGAATCGAGGCCCGCGCGTTTCGCCAGCCCCGAGGCCGAGAGCGAATAGCGCTCGGCGAGAGCATCGATTGCGGCCCAGACGCGGTCATGCGAGAGCAATTTTGCTCTCCTTCAGAACAGGAAAAAATACCTTGTCTGTTCTAACCGGTGGCCGTGATTTTGTCCACCACCGAAGGCGGCGTCACGCCGCCTTCCTGGCCTCACTCCTGGCATAGGGATCGAAGCGTTCGTAGAAAGTCTCACCCTTCTCTGCCATGTCGAGCAGGAGCTTCGGCGCTTTGAACTCGGCGCCGTACTTCTTCTGAAGACCCTTGGCGATCTTGACGAATTTTTTTGCGCCGATGCCATCGATGTAGGACAGCACGCCGCCGGTAAAGGGCGCGAAGCCGAAGGCGAGGATCGAGCCGACATCGGCCTCGCGCGGATCGGTGACGATGCCCTCCTCCATCACCCGCACCGCCTCCAGCGCGATGGTGACCAGGAGCCGCTTCTTCAGTTCCTCATAGTCGACCATTTCAGGCGCCAACTGCGGATAGAGATCCTTCAGGCCCGGCCACAGCTTCTTCTTGGCAGGCTTTTGCGGATAGTCGTAAAAACCCTTGCCGTTCTTGCGGCCGAAGCGGCCATGCGTATCGACCAGCGTGTTGATCAGCGCCATCTGCTTCGCGTCGACCGCCTTGTCGCCGAGATCGCGCAAGGTCTGTTTCATGATCTTCTGCGCGAGATCGATCGCGGTTTCGTCCGTCAGCGCCAAGGGACCGACCGGCATGCCGGCGGCCTTCGCCGCGTTCTCGATCATCGGCGCTGGAACGCCCTCGATGAGCATCTTATAGGCTTCCGACATGTAGCGCAGCACGCAGCGGTTGACGTAGAAGCCGCGGGTGTCGTTGACGACGATCGGCGTCTTCTTGATGGCGCGGACGAAGTCGATCGCAGTGGCCAGCGCCTTGTCGCCCGTCTTCTTGCCCAAAATGATCTCGACCAGCATCATCTTGTCGACCGGCGAGAAGAAATGGATGCCGATGAAATTCTTCGGCCGCACCGAATTCTTCGCCAGCGACGTGATCGGGATGGTGGACGTATTCGACGCGAACACCGCCGCCGGCTTCAGCACGGCCTCCGCCTTTTCGGTAGCCTCCTTCTTGACGCCCGAATCCTCGAATACCGCCTCGACCACCAGATCGCAGCCTGTGAGGTCGGCATAGTCCGCCGTCGGCGTGATCAGCGACAGCAGCCTGTCCTTGTCCTCCGGCTTGGCGCGGCCCTTTCTGACCCGATCCGAGATCAGGCTGTCCGAATGCGCCTTGCCCTTGGCGGCAGCGTCCATGTCGCGGTCGAGCAGCACCACCGGAATGCCGGCCTTGGCCGTGACATAGGCGATGCCGGCGCCCATGAAACCGGCGCCGAGCACGCCGATCTTCTTGAACCTGGTTTCCGGCACGCCGGCCGGGCGGCGAGCACCCTTGTTCAGTTCCTGCAGCGACACGAACAGCGAGCGGATCATCGCCGCCGCTTCCCTGGTCTGCATGATCTCGGTGAAATAACGCTGCTCGATGCGCAAGCCGGTGTCGAACGGCACCAGCAAGCCTTCATAGACGCATTTCAGGATAGCCGCGGCAGCCGGATAGTTGCCATAGGTCTCGCGGCGCAGAATGGCGATTGCCGGTGGCCACAGATTGGCGCCGGCCACCGAATAGACCGGGCCGCCGGGCAGCTTAAAGCCCTTCTCGTCCCACGGCGCCACTGGCTTCAAGCCATTTTTGATCATGGCTTTGGCGGTTTCGACCAGCTTCGTCGGTTCGGCAATCTCATGGATCAGGCCCATCGACTTTGCCTTCTGCGGCGACAGCGTCTGACCGGAAGTCAGCATCTGCAGCGCCTGCTGCTGGTCGGTCAGCCGCGGCACGCGCTGGGTGCCGCCGGCACCCGGGAAGATGCCGATCTTCACTTCGGGGAGCGCCATCTTGACCTTGTCTGAATCGGCCGCGACACGGCCATGGCAAGCGAGCGACAGCTCGAACGCGCCGCCCATGCAGGTGCCGTTGATCGCCGATACCCACGGCTTGCCCGAGGTCTCCAGCTTGCGGAACAGGCCGGTCATGTAGCCGGCATTGTCGAACAATACCTTGGTCGCCTTGTCCAGGTCCTTGGCTTTATCGGCTGCGAACTTCGACAGCATCTTCTGCAGCATGGTGATGTCTGCACCGCCGGAGAAGGTGTCCTTGCCGGAGGTGATCACCGCCCCCTTTATCGACGCGTCGCTCGCCACCTTGTCGACGATGGCGTTCAGCTCCAGCATCACCTCTTCGGTGAAGACGTTCATCGAGCGGTCGGGCATGTCCCAGGTGACCAGCGCGATGCCATCGGCGTCGATGTCGAGGGTGAAATTGGTGTAGCTCATCGGTCTCTCTCCCGTCAGACGCGTTCGATGATCGTTGCGGTGCCCATTCCGGCGCCGATGCAGAGCGTCACCAGCGCGGTGTTCAGGTCGCGGCGCTCCAGTTCGTCCAGCACCGTTCCGAAGATCATCGCACCGGTTGCGCCGAGCGGATGGCCCATGGCGATGGCGCCGCCATTGACGTTGATCCTGTCGTGCGAAATGTCGAAAGCCTGCATGTAGCGCAGCACCACCGAGGCGAACGCCTCGTTGAGCTCGAACAGATCGATGTCCGACAGCTTCATCCTGGCGCGCTTCAGCAGCTTCTCGGTCACGTCGACCGGACCGGTCAGCATCAGCACCGGTTCCGAACCGATATTGGCGAATGCACGGATGCGAGCGCGCGGCTTCAGGTCGAGCGACTTTCCAGCCTTCTTCGAGCCGAGCAGAACGGCCGCCGCGCCGTCAACGATGCCGGACGAATTGCCGGCGTGGTGGACGTGATTGACCTCCTCCACCTCGGGATGCTTCTGCACCGCGACGGCATCGAAGCCGCCCATTTCGCCGGGCATGACGAAAGACGGGTTGAGGGCCGCCAGCGACTGCATATCGGTCGAGGGCCGCATGTGCTCATCATGGTCGAGGATAGTCAGGCCGTTCTGGTCCTTGATCGAGATCACCGAATTCTTGAAGCGGCCTTCGCCCCAGGCGTTGGCGGCGCGCTTCTGGCTTTCGACCGCATAGGCGTCGACGTCGTCGCGCGAAAAACCGTACTTCGTGGCGATCAGATCGGCCGAGATGCCCTGCGGCACAAACCAGCCCGGCAGGCCGACCGAGGGATCCATGAACCAGGCGCCGCCGGATGCGCCCATGCCGACGCGCGACATCGATTCGACGCCGCCGGCGATGACGATCTCGTCGGCGCCTTGCGCGATCTTGGCGGCGCCGAAATTGATGGCGTCCAGGCCAGAGGCGCAGAAACGCGAGATCTGCATGCCCGGCGCTTTTGTGTCGTAACCGGCCTCGAAGGCGGCGGCGCGCGGAATGACAGAACCCGCCTCGCCGACCGGATCGACGCAGCCGAAGATGATGTCGTCGACGGTGCCGGTGTCCAGCCCATTACGGTCACGGATCGCCTCAAGCACCTTTGCGCCGAGCCGCACCGCCGGCACCTCGTGCAGCGAGCCATCCTTCTTGCCCCTGCCGCGCGGCGTGCGCACAGCGTCATAGACATAAGCTTCGGCCATTTTCCTGCTCCTTGGTTTGCTGAAAGTCTCTCAGAGAGAGCGCCCGATCAGCAATTTCATGATCTCGTTGGTGCCGCCGTAGATGCGCTGGACGCGGGCGTCGCGAAACATGCGGGCGATCGGATACTCATTCATGTAGCCATAGCCGCCATGCAATTGAAGGCACTCGTCGACGACTTTTCCCTGCAGGTCGGACAGCCAGTATTTGGCCATCGAGGCCGTCACCGGGTCGAGACCACCATCGATATGGCGGGCGACGCAGTCATTGTAGAAGACCCGGCCGATGGTCGCCTCGGTCTTCAGTTCGGCCAGCTTGAACTGGGTGTTCTGGAAATCGATTATCGCCTTGCCGAAGGCCTTGCGCTCCTTGACGTAGTCGATGGTCAACGCCAGCGCCCGTTCGACCATGGCGATGGCGCCGGTGCCGATCTGCAGCCGCTCCTGCGGCAATTGCTGCATCAGCTGGACGAAGCCCTGGCCTTCCTCGTGGCCGAGCAGATTGGAAGTCGGCACGCGCATATCGTTGAAGAACAGTTCCGACGTGTCGTTGGCCTTGAGCCCGATCTTGTCGAGGTTGCGGCCGCGCTCGAACCCTTCCACCTCGTCGGTCTCGACGACGATCAGCGAGGTGCCCTTGGCGCCTTTCTCCGGATCGGTCTTGGTGACGATTATGATGAAATTGGCGAGCTGGCCGTTGGTGATGAAGGTCTTCGAGCCGTTGACCTTGTACTGGTTGCCGTCCTTCTCGGCGCGCGTCTTGACGCCTTGCAGGTCGGAGCCGGCGCCGGGCTCGGTCATGGCGATGGCACCGATCAGCTCGCCGGTCGCCAGTTTCGGCAGCCACTTCTTCTTCTGCTCCTCCGAGCCGTAGTGGAGGATGTAAGGGGCGACGATCGAATTGTGCAGGCCGATGCCGAAACCGTCGACGCCGACATGGCCGATCGCCTCGATGATGGCACTCTCATGCGCGAATGTCCCGCCCGAACCGCCATATTCCTCCGGCATCGAGGCACACAGCAGACCGGCCGCGCCCGCCTTCAGCCAGCATTCGCGGTCGACCATCTCGTTCTTCTCGAACTCGTCATAGCGCGGCGCGACCTCTTCCGACATGAAGCGGTGCGCCATATCGTAGAGCATGCCTACCTCGTCCGCCGCCCAGGCAGGTTTGGGAAGGCCAAGCACTTCGGCAGGATTTGTCATGCTATTCCTCCCGCGCCAACGCTCCCCTCACCCTCGAGGGGAGGGTGGCCGCGAAGCGGCCGGGTGGGGTCGCCGATGAACTGCTCGGCCTTATCTTTTACAACCTGCGCCATATGCCACGGCATTGCGATCATTCTCCTCCCAAGGCGCCAACCAGGTCGGCGCACTGCACGCAGGACCCCTCCCGGCCCTTCGGGCCACCCTCCCCTCGAGGGGGAGGGAACGTCGAGCTTAGAACGCTTCCGCCGGCAGTGCCATCAATGTATCGGCGCCGCTGGAGATGCGGGCGAGGTGCGCCGATGTCTCCGGCATGATCCGCTCCATGAAGAAGCGCGCCGTCACCAGCTTGCTGCCGTAGAAGACCGAAGAACCATTGGCGTCATTCGCCAATTTCGCCCCGGCTGCCTTGGCCATCTGTGCCCACATATAGCCCAGCGCCACCAGGCCGAAGAGATGCATGTAGTCGGTCGAGGCGGCGCCGGCGTTGTCGGGCCTGGCCATGCCGTTCTGCATCAGCCACATCGTCGCCGCCTGCAGATCGTTGAGGCCCTTCTTCAGCGCCTTGGTGAAGGGCGCCATCTTCTCGTCAGTGCGGTTCTCCTCGCAGAACTCGCCGACCTCCTTGAAGAAGGCCTGCACGGCGCGGCCGCCATTCAAGGCCAGCTTGCGGCCGACGAGGTCGAGCGCCTGGATGCCGTTGGCGCCCTCGTAGATCATGGCGATGCGGGCATCGCGCACGAACTGGCTCATGCCGTGCTCTTCGATATAGCCGTGTCCGCCGAACACTTGCTGCGCCATCACCGCGTGGTCGAAACCCTTGTCGGTGAGCACACCCTTGACCACCGGCGTCATCAGGCCGGTGTAGTCGTCGGCGGCCTGGCGGTCGTTGTCGTCACTGGCGCGGTGGGCGATATCGGACTTGATCGCCGTCCACAGCGCCAGTGCGCGACCGGCCTCGTTGAAGGCCTTCATGGTCATCAGGCTGCGGCGGATATCGGGGTGGACGATGATCGGGTCGGCCTTCTTGTCCGGCGCCTTCGGCCCGGACAGCGAGCGTCCCTGCAGGCGATCCTTGGCATAGGACACAGCGTTCTGGTAGGCGACCTCCGACACTGAAAGCCCCTGCAGGCCGACACCGAGCCTCGCTTCATTCATCATCGTGAACATGGCTTTCAGTCCGCCATTCGCCTCGCCAAGCAGCGTGCCTTGTGCCTCGTCATAATTCATGACGCAGGTCGAATTGCCATGGATGCCCATCTTCTCCTCGATCGAGCCGCAGGAGACGGTGTTCTTCTCGCCAGGATTGCCTAATGCATCGAGCATAAACTTCGGCACGATGAACAGCGAAATGCCCTTCACGCCTTCCGGCGCGCCCTCGATGCGGGCCAGCACCAGGTGGACGATGTTGTCCGACATGTCGTGCTCACCGGCCGAGATGAAGATCTTCTGGCCTGAGATCCTGTAGGTGCCGTCGCCGTTGGGAACCGCCTTGGTGCGCAGCAGGCCGAGATCGGTGCCGCAATGCGGCTCGGTCAGGTTCATGGTGCCGGTCCAGACGCCTTCGACCAGCTTCGGCAACCAGACCGCCTTCTGCTCGTCGGTGCCATGGGTAATGATCGCGGCGATCGCGCCCTGGGTGAGGCCAGGATACATCATCAGCGACATGTTGGCCGAAATCATATATTCGGAAACAGCAGTATGCACCGCGTAAGGCAGACCCTGGCCGCCAAATTCGACGGGTGCGGCCAGCCCCATCCAGCCGCCCTCGCGGTATTGGTCGAAGGCCTCCTTGAAGCCTTTCGGCGTCGTCACCGAACCGTCGCCATGGCGCACGCAGCCTTCCATGTCGCCGACGCGGTTCAGCGGCTGCATGACATTTTCAGCGAGCTTGGCGCCCTCGGCGAGGATGGCCTCGACCACGTCCGGCGTCGCGTCGGAAAATCCGGGAAGATTGGAATAGCGCTGGTAGCCCAGCACTTCGTTCAGCACAAATAGCGTGTCCTGGACCGGCGCCCTGTAGATCGGCATGCGTTTCCTCCACCATGCGGCCTTGGCCCCGAACCCCCAATGTGAAGTCAGCGGGACATGCGGACCAATATTCAGGTCGGAATAGCAAAAGTTGACGTTTGCGTAAACGTCAATTTTTTGATGCGACAAATTATCCTCGCCGCCTCGTCCATAAAGCGTAACGGACTGGCCGTCGAAGCCAGTGCGGAACAGGGTGAACCATATTCGTCCCGACGCGGCCGCAAAGATAACGGAAAGAGCCGCGCTGCCAAGGCATCGCGGCTCTCATTCGTCAGACGTCTGTTCCCTGGAATCCGGCGACGTCCGATTTATCCGGCGACGCTGGCCTGCGGCGCGGAACGTTCGCTCAGCAGCTGACGCACCGCCGCCATCGAGTTGCTCAACTCATTGATGGCATCGTCGATCAGCGCCCGCTGCTTCTGCAGACGGGCAAGCTGCTTCTCCGACTTGTCGAGCGCCAGCCGCAACTGCTTGGTGTTGGAGCCGGTTGGGTCATACAGATCCATCATCTGCTTCACGTCGCGCAGCGAGAACCCGACCTTGCGACCGAGAAGGATCAGCTTCAGCCGCGCCCTGTCGCGGCGCGTGTAGAGACGGGTCGAGCCGTCGCGCTGCGGATTGAGAAGGCCCTTGTCCTCGTAGAAACGCAGCGTACGCAGCGTTACTCCGTATTTCTTGGCCATCTCGCCGATGCGGACAAAATCCTCGCCGGCTTTATCGGACACGTCATTGGTATTGGCCGCGGCTTCGCCGGGCGAAACAAGTTTCATGGTCACTGGCTTTCCCCATCTGGTGGCGCCGCGGTCCCGGACCGTGCGTCGCCTGAGTCGAAGCGGGGGCGTGCTTTCACTCGTGGTTTCAACAAACAAATCGCAAACGGCACAGTCTTGCACCCTTACGTTTACGTCAATTCTATACCGATAGCCGCCTCACGAAGCAAGGGCGTCGTGCGTGAGGAACTTTTTGCCGCATCCGCCAGCGCACGGCCCGGCGGCGCTTCAGGCGCTCGTCAACATCGTTGCAACTTCTTAAGCTTGGTTAACGCGTTGTTTACCACGTTGGGCGAATTGTGCGCATGTCGGTTACCCGTGTTTATCCTGTAGCGAATTTTTCACGGTTTTTCGGAGCGGGGTGAAACCCGGGAAGCTGGTCTTCCACCGCAGCAAGCCGCGGCCGCCTTCGTTTCCGGCAGGACTTTGGGAAAACTGGTCATAAGCCAGCAGTGAAACTGAACGGGCGCATCGATGAACAGCAAGCGGTCCTATCTCGATACACTCAACGCCGGCAGACAGCGCAGGCCGCACACCACGCTTGAAGAACTCAACCGTTCCCTGGAAACGCTGGAGCAGCGGCTCGAGCGGACGCGCGAGGATATGAGCGAGCGTCCCGATCCGCGCCGGCTGAGCGCGGAGCCGCGCTATGCCAGCGCCCGGCCCTATGAGGATCCGCGCCCCGCGCAGCCGCCGAAAAGCCCGGCGCCGACCGCCTTCGACCAGAATTACCAGGCGATCGCCCGCGACATCGACCGCGTGCGCGGCCAGGAAGACGGCGTCGCCGTGGTCGGCAAGATCGCCGGCGAATTGCGTGGCCTGCGCGAGGAACTGCGCCACCAGATGACCGCCGGCCTGCAGCGCGAATTCGAAGCGCTGCGCAAGGACATCGAGCGGGCTTTCCAGGCAAGCGCCCAGCCAGGTGGCCAATCCGGGGGCAAAGGCAGCGCCGAACTCGGCGTCGAGTTCGAGCGGCTTTCCAGCGCCATCCAGTCCTTGGCCGAAAAGAGCGACGACAGAAGCGTCAACATGCTCCGGCTCGAGCTGGAGCAGGTCAAGGCCGCGCTCGACACCTTGGCGCGCGAGGAGAGCGTGCAAGCGGTCGGCCGGCGCTGGGACGAGTTCGACCGCCGCTGGACCGCGTTCGAGGACCGTGTCGATGCCGATCAGCGAAAGCGGTCGGACGCACCCGGTCTTTCGATGCTGACCGACCGGCTCGAACAGATCAGCAATGCCGTCAACAATCTGCCGGAATCACTGTCGCTGCGGTCGCTCGAAGAGAAGGTTCGAACGCTTGCCGGCGCGGTCGAACATTTCGCCCGCCAGCAGGACAATCGCGGCAGCGATACATTCAGCCAGATCGACGAGCGACTCGACGAGATTTCCCGCGCCATCGTCGCCTCGACCGTCGCCGCGCAAGCCAATTCGTTTGACCCGGAGCCATTCGAACGCATCGAGAGGCGGATTGATTCGCTGGCCCAGCAAATCGATGAAGTGTCGCAGGATCGTCCGAGCCGGGAGGTCGTCGACCGCCTCAACACATTGTCGAGCCGCGTAGACGAGTTGGCCAGCCGAGCCAATCTGCCGGAGCAGGCGATGGAGCGCCTTGCCAGGCAAGTCGCGCTTATCGCCGACAAGATAGACCACGCACCTGCCATGCCCGACGCCGACCACATCTTCCATGGGATCGAGCAGCGCTTCGACGTGCTGTCCAGCATGATGGAGCGCCGCCAAGGCGACGCGATCGAACAGGGCAACATGCTGTTTCGCGATCTCGAGCGCCGTCTGGACGAGGTTGCCGACAGGCTGGACCAGCGCATGCCGCAGATCGACGGCGCCGGCATCATGGACGCCCTCGACGCCCGCTTCAGCGCGCTGGCCAATCGTTTGGAGACGCGCGTTCCCGATCCCGCAGGTGAAGCTGCAATCCGTGGCCTGGAAAGCCGGCTCGAAGACATTTCAAGCCGGCTGGATTCGTCCGCGGCACAAGTCGCCGGCATCGACCCGGCCCTGATCCGCAGCCTGGAAGCGCAGGTCGCGGGCCTGTCGGCGCACCTTTCGAAACCCGGCGCGCCACTGCCGGAATTGGAGGATATCAGCCCTCGTCTCAACGAAATCGAGAAGTCGCTGGCTGGCACCCGCGATTCCATCCTCAGCGCGGCGCGCGAGGCAGCCGAGAGCGCCGTCCGTTCGCTGGCCGACTCCAATGCCAGCACGGCGGCCGTTTCTGGCCTCGCCCAGGATCTGAAGACGCTCGAAGCACTGACGCGCCGTTCCGACGAGCGCAATTCGAGGACCTTCGAAGCCATCCACGACACGCTGCTCAAGATCGTCGACCGGCTGGGCTCGCTGGAAACCGACGAGCCGACCGACGCTGTGAGCGAACTTCTGAATACGCAACCGACCGAGCCGGACAGCTGGCGCGGCGTGCGACCGTCAAAGATGGCCGTACGTGACGCGCCGTCCATGGACATCGATCAGCCATTGCCGCTGACGGAAGACATGGCCGACCTCGACAGCCATGTCTCTGCCATGATCAGCGATGAACCAAGTTCCCGTAGCGAACCGGGCACGCGTAGCGACCCGGGCACGCGCACACCGGCCGAAGCCGCCGCGGCCGCGGCCATGGCGGCGCTCGGCTCGGACACGGCGGAAAAAAGCCAGCCGACCGGCGGCCGGAAGTCGATGCTCGGCGGACTGGCGCGCGCCTTCAAGGCCAAGAAAGAGACGGTCGTTCCACCGCTTGCCGGCTCCGCGCCTGATGTCGAGATACCAATTGCCGATCTCGACGAGCCGCTTGACCCGAAAATTGCCAACCGGCCGCTGGAGCCCGGCTCCGGCCCACCTGACCTCAATGCCATCATGAAGCGCGTGCGCGACGAACGCGGCCCGCCGGTCAGGGCCGGTAATGCCGATGCATCGAAATCCGACTTCATCGCCGCAGCCAGGCGCGCGGCGCAAGCGGCCGCTGCCGAGGCCGACGCTCTCAAGCGGCAATCGACGATGAGGGGACCGGTAAAGGCGCTCAGAATCGGCGACTTGCTCAAGGCGCGACGCAAGCCGATTCTGATGGCAGCCGCAGCGGTCATGCTGGCGCTCGCCGGCCTGCAATTGGGCAAGGCCTTTGTCTCCGACCCGGTCGAAATGGCCAGCAACGATATGGCGCCGACCGAAAC
>SAQR01000010.1:0-27837 GCA_004020365.1 Mesorhizobium sp. | reverse complement strand
GGTATTGCCAGCGAGCCCAAGACGGACGCAGATACTGCGGCACGGGACAGAGCCCCGGTGCCCGGCGTCCGGCAGGCAGAGCCGTCCGAGTCGGTAGCCGAGGGCGACATGCCGGCGCAGGCCGGCATCGCCACGCCGACATATGGCGAAAGTTCGGCGGATGCCGAAACGCCGATGGACTCAGGCTCCGCGGCCGAGCCTGTTCCTGCGCCAATGGCTTCAACGACGTCGCCCGATCCGGCGGCGGCGAACGTGACAGCGCCGGCACCTGCGGGCCCGACAGTTGCGGAACCAATGGCGACGCCGCCCGACGCCAGCCCCGCGACCCAGGACATGACCGGCACGGTCACGTCAGCGGTTGCCTCGACGGCAGCGGCCGCTGCCGGGATCGACATTCCAGCCGATGCCGGCCCGGCTGCCTTGCGTGACGCAGCGGCCGGCGGTGACGCCAAGGCGTTGTTCGAGATCGGCTCGCGCTACGCCGAATCGCGCGGCGTCAAGCAAGACATGGCAGCGGCGGCCAAATGGTACGAGAAATCAGCCGAGCTCGGCTTTGCACCGGCGGAATACCGCATCGGCAACTTCTACGAGAAGGGCACCGGCGTCGCGCGCGACGTCAAGAAGGCGAAGACCTGGTACCAGCTCGCCGCGGCGCAGGGCAACGCCAGCGCCATGCACAACCTCGCCGTGCTCTTCGCCATGGCGGCGGACGGCGTGACCGACAATGAATCGGCCGCGCACTGGTTCCAGGCTGCCGCCGACCTCGGCGTCAAGGACAGCCAGTTCAATCTCGGCATCCTGGCGGCGAAGGGCGTCGGCATGAAGCAGAATCTCGAAGAGTCCTACAAATGGTTCGCGCTCGTCGCCAAGACCGGCGACAAGGATGCGGCGGCAAAGCGCGACGAGATCGCCAAGGCGCTCAGCCCCGAGCAGCTCGAACGCGCACGCGCCACCACCGAACTGTGGAAGGCAAAGCCGCTCGATCCTGCGGCCAATTCGGCCGATGTTCCCGAATCGTGGCAGGATGGCACGCCGCAGACTACCGCCAGCGTCGACATGAAGAAGGTCGTTCAGAACATCCAGCGCATTCTCAACAAGAACGGCTATGAGGCCGGCAATGACGACGGCGTGATGGGCCAGAAAACCAAGGATGCCATCATCGCTTTTCAGACCGACAACGACCTGAAGCCTACCGGCACGGTCGACGAAAAGCTGGTCAAGGCGCTGCTGGCGCGCAAATAACGTCAGATGCGTCGTTTCCGCGACGCCTTTGCCACACATTTGCCTGTTAACTGATTGAGTTGTTTTTTGTTTCGGCGACGTGGCGAGGTTTGACTTCGCCGCCCGGCCGGCGCAAGAACGAGAAGGGCTTTTTGGCGCGAATGCCCGCAACGGTTGCATTCGCCGACGGGCAAACTGATCGAGACTGACGGGTGGGCATCTATCTCCCGATCGCGGAAATTTCCGTCAACATCTTCGTGCTGCTGGCCATGGGCGCGGCGGTGGGTTTTCTATCGGGCATGTTCGGAGTGGGCGGCGGCTTCCTGATCACGCCGCTGCTGATCTTCTACAACATACCGCCGGCGATCGCGGTCGCCACCGGCGCCAACCAGGTCATCGCCTCCTCCTTCTCCGGCGCATTGTCGCACGTGAAGCGCGGCACGCTCGACTTCAAGCTCGGCGGTGTGCTTTTGGCCGGCGGCATCGTCGGCTCGACCGGCGGCATTTTTGTCTTTGGCTTCTTGCGCCGGCTCGGCCAGCTCGACCTGTTCATCTCGCTGCTCTATGTCGTGCTGCTCGGCACCGTTGGCGGGCTGATGCTGGTCGAGAGCGTCAATGCGCTGCGCGCCACGCGCAGCGGCGCGGCACCGGTGCTGAAGAAATCCGGCCAGCACAACTGGATCCACCGCTTGCCGCTGAAAATGCGGTTCAGGGCCTCGAAGCTTTTCGTCAGCGTCATCCCGGTGCTCGGCCTCGGCGCCGGCATCGGCTTCCTGTCGTCGATCATGGGCGTCGGCGGCGGCTTCATCATGGTGCCGGCGCTGATCTATCTCTTGAAAGTGCCGACCAACGTCGTCATCGGCACCTCGCTGTTCCAGATCATCTTCACCTCGGCCTACACCACGCTGGTCCACGCCACCACCAACCAGACGGTCGACGTCATGCTCGCCTTTCTGTTGATGGCGGGCGGCGTCGCCGGCGCGCAATACGGCGCCAAGGCCGGCCAAAGGCTGCGCGGCGAGCAGCTCAGGGCGCTGCTCGCACTGCTGGTGCTGGCGGTTGCCTTCCGGCTCGCCATCGATCTGTTCGTGACGCCGCCCAGCCTCTATTCGCTGTCCGGCGCGGACCCGACCTGATGGCGGGTTTTAGGGCGTTCCTGGCCGTTGCCTCGCTGTCGCTGTTCGCCGCAGCGTCACCGGCAAGTGCGCAGACGCCGGCTACCGAAAACATCCAGATCGGCCTGTCCACCGACCATGTCTCGATCACCGCCGGCTTTTCCGGTGCCGACCTCACCATCTTCGGCTCCTTGGAAAATGCCGACCCGCGTGTCGCTCGCCAGGGGCGCTACGACATCGTCGTCGTGCTTGAGGGTCCGGCCCGGAAGGTCGTCGTGCGCCGCAAGGACCGGGTGCTCGGCATCTGGATCAATCTGGAGTCCGAGACCTTCAAGAATGTGCCGGTATCCTATTCGGTGGCGACGACGCGGCCGCTGCAGGACGTCACCGACCCCAACAGCTACAAGCAACTGTCGCTCGGCGCCGCCAACATCTACATGCAGCCGGCCGACGATGACGAAAGTCCGGCGACCATCCAGGAATTCACCGCAGCGCTGCGCGAGCGCAAGACGGCGACCGGCCTCTACAGCGTGAATGTCGGCGGCGTGCAGTTCCTGTCGCAGAACCTGTTCCGCGCCACCGTCAGGCTCGCCCCCAACGTTCCGGTCGGCACCCACAAGGCCCGCGCGTTCCTGTTCAAGAGCGGCCTGTTCATCAAGGAAAGCTCCGCCCAGCTCGAAATCCGCAAGTCCGGTTTCGAACAGTCGATCTTCCGCGTCGCCCACGATTATTCTTTCCTGTATGGCGTCTTCGCGGTGTCGTTGGCCATGCTGACAGGGTGGCTCGGAAGACTCGTCTTCCGGAAGGATTGAACTCTCTTCAAAAAGGCGGTTCCCCTTTTTACGCTTGTGGGTTAGACCGCGACCCCGGCCAGGCCGAACACCGGCTGTCGCTCCCCAAATCAAAAATACAGGACTTTGCCATGCGACCAGCATTCGGCGGTATCGACTTCGGCACTTCGAATTCCACCGTCGGCGTGATCAGGAACGGGCAGCCGCGATTGGTGGCGCTGGAAGACGGCGAGGTGACGCTGCCGAGCGCGGTGTTCTTCAATTTCGAAGACAACCGCACCTGTTTTGGGCGCCGCGCCATCGCCAACTATACCGACAGCATCGAAGGTCGCCTGATGCGTTCGCTTAAGAGCGTACTCGGCGGTACGCTGGTCCATGAAAAGACGCGCATCAAAACCCGATCGATCGCCTTCACCGAGATCATTGGCCTGTTCGTCGGTCACCTCAGGAGAAGGCTGGAAGAGGATGCCGGCGACGTGGTCGAGAGCGTGGTGCTCGGTCGTCCCGTGCAGTTCGTCGACGACGATGCCGAGGCCGACGCCAAGGCCGAAGGTGAACTCGAAAACGCGGCCCGCAGCCAGGGCTTCAAGCATATCGCTTTCCAGTTCGAGCCGATCGCGGCGGCGCTCGACTACGAGCAGAAGGTGACGCGCGAAGAACTGGCGCTGATCGTCGACATGGGCGGCGGCACGTCCGACTTCTCGATCGTGCGGGTCTCGCCGCAGCGCGCCCGCCGCCTCGATCGCAAGGACGACATCCTGGCCAGCCGAGGCATCCACATCGGCGGCACCGACTTCGACCGGCTGTTGAGCATCGCCCACGTGATGCCGCAGCTCGGCTATCTCTCGCCGACCAAGGACGGCAAGCGCAACTTGCCGGCCAGCTACTTCATCGACCTGGCGACATGGCAGCGCATCAATCTGGTCTACACCGCCCGCGCGATGACGCATCTGCGCCAGATCCGCTACGAGGCGGAACGCGCCGACCTGGTCGACCGTTTCATCGACATCGTCGAGCATCGTTACGGGCACGCGCTGGCCGCTTTGGTCGAGAGGGCCAAGATCGCGCTGACGGAGCAATCGTCCGCCGAGGTGATGGTGGCGCTGACGGGAGCGAAGTTCGCGACCGAAATCACGCGCGCCGGGCTCGATGACACGATCGCCAGGGATATCGAACGGGTGGCCGCGACGGTTGGTGAGACGATCCGCGACGCGCAGGTGAAACCGTCCTCAATCACCGCAGTGTTCCTGACCGGCGGATCGACTGCCATCCCGCTGGCAAGGCAGCAGATATTGGCCCTGGTGCCGCAGGCGTCGGTCATCGAAGGTGACATGTTCGGCTCGGTCGGGCTTGGCTTGGCGCTCGATGCGCAGCGGAAATTCGGTTGACCCGGGCTTACCCGCAGCTTACCCCCGGGCGGTCTCGCCGGCCTTCGCGCCGAGATGCGCCTTGAGCGCCATCTGGGCCAGACTTGCCTGCCGGTCACGATGCGTGATCATGGCGAAATCGCGCTTCGGCAGATCGATCGACACAGACCGCAAGCTGCCTTCGGCAACCGCACGTTCGACGACGAGCTCCGAGATGATGGTGGCGCCGGCGCCGGCCTCGACCGCCTGACGGACCGCCTCGTTGCTCGGCAGCACCAAAAAAATCCGCAGGTCTGCGAACGAGATCGCTTCGCGGCGGGCAAGATCTTCCAGCACCTCGCGCGTGCCCGATCCGCCTTCCCTGATAATCCAGCGGAGTTCCCTGATATCGGGATGGCCGCGCGAGACTTCGGCGATCTCGGGATGCGAATGCGCGACGACCAGCATCAGGCGATCCACATCGACCTTGGCGCGCCGCAATATGTCGGATTCAGTACGCCCCTCGACCAGGCCAAAATCAGCCGTACCGTCGAGTACGGTGGTTTCGACCTGCCTGGTGTTGCCGATGGTCACGCTCAGCCTGACGGCGGGATACGCCTCGTGGAAGGAGGCCAGCCGGCGCGGCAGCCAGTAGCTGGCAATGGTTTGGCTGGCGGCGATGGAAAGGCTGCCGGTGATCGTCTGCGAAACGTGCTCCAGCACGTCGTGGGCGGCAGCCGCCCGTTCGAGCACGGCCTTGGCCTCGGGCAGAAACCTGCGCCCGGTCTGCGCCAGCTCGATGTTGCGACCGACCCGGTTGAACAGCTGGACGCCATGCTGCTGTTCGAGCGAGCGGATGGCGGCCGAGGCGGCCGACTGGGAAATGCCCAGCAGCTCGGCCGCCTTGGTCATGTGCCCCCGTTCGGCGACAGCAACGAATATCCGCAGTTGGTCCAGGGTCATGAGGAGAATTAAGAAACAAGTTCGATTGGAATTACAAGAGCAACTTGTTAGACGGATCGATTGCTTTGTTCTAATTTTCCTAGCGGAGTTGGAAAAAAATCGCGGCCAACCGGCAACGGGTAGAAAAGTGATCGGGCGGTTCAAATCCTTGTTTGCCTATTGGACCCGCGGTCTGCGGCGTCGGCTTGCCGGCAACCGCTATCATCCGGAAGAACACTACATGCGCGGCCCCGGGCCGAAGACGAGAGCCAAATTCGCAGACCGCAAAAGCGTCGGATCATGAACCACGGACCGCTGCGCGGCGCCAATTCCGCACCGTCCCAACGGCCGCTTGCCGACACCCGCGCCCCCGACGAACGTGACGGCGTCGATACGTCGCCCGATGTCTCCGACAGCATCGCCAAGACCACCTGCTACATGTGCGCCTGCCGCTGCGGCATCGACGTCCACATCAAAAATGGCAAGGTCCGCTACATCAACGGCAACAAGGACCATCCGGTCAATCGCGGCGTGCTGTGCGGCAAAGGCAGCGCCGGCATCATGCAGCACTACAGTCCGGCCCGGCTGAAGAAACCATTGCTGCGCACAGGTCCGCGCGGCTCGGGAGAGTTTCGCGAGATCGAGTGGGAGGAGGCTTTCTCGATCGCGACGGAACGGCTTTCAAGGATACGCCGCACCGACCCGAAGAAACTCGCATTCTTTACCGGGCGCGATCAGTCGCAATCGTTGACCGGCTGGTGGGCGAGCCAGTTCGGCACGCCGAATTTCTCCGCCCATGGCGGCTTCTGCTCGGTCAACATGGCGGCCGGCGGGCTCTATACGATCGGCGGCTCGTTCTGGGAGTTCGGCGAACCCGACTGGGACAACACCAAGTACTTCATGCTGTTCGGCGTCGCCGAGGACCATGATTCCAATCCAATCAAGATCGGCCTCGGCAAGCTCAAGGCGCGCGGCGCCAAGGTGGTCTCGATCAATCCGTGCCGCACCGGCTACAACGCCATTGCCGATGACTGGATCGGCATCCGGCCCGGCACAGACGGCCTGTTCGTTTTTGCTCTCATCCACGAACTGCTGAAGGCCGGCCGCGTCGATCTCGATTATTTGCTGCGCTACACCAACGCCCATGTCCTCGTCATCCAGGAGCCGAATGCTGCCGACGATGGGCTGTTCGCGCGCGACGGTGACGGCAATCCGCTGGCCTGGGACAGGGTGGCGAAAGCGCCCGTCAGCGCCACCGCTAGCGATGCAAAGCCGGCGCTGACCGGAAGCTTCCAGATCGGTGGCCGCCGCTGCGTTCCGGTCTTCCAGCTCGTTGCCGACCGCTATCTGCAGGAGAGCTATTCTCCCGATGCGGTCGCCGAACACTGCGGCGTTGCCGCCGACACCATCCGCCGCATCGCCGCCGAACTGGCGCATGTCGCCTTCGAGCAGGCGATCGAACTGCCGGTGGCGTGGACGGACTGGGCCGGCCGCCGGCATGAGACGATCAAGGGCCGGCCGGTGTCGATGCACGCGATGCGCGGCATCTCGGCGCATTCGAACGGTTTTCACACCTGCCGCGCCATCCACCTGCTCCAAGTACTCCTGGGTACGGTGGACGTGCCCGGCGGATTTCGCTTCAAGCCGCCCTATCCGCGGTCGGCGCCGCCGGGGCCGAAGCCGGCGGGCAAGGACGTCAGGCCGATGACGCCGCTCGAAGGCATGCCGCTTGGATTCGTCTGCGGCCCGGACGACCTGCTGGTCGACGACACCGGCACGCCGATCCGTATCGACAAGGCCTATTCCTGGGATGCGCCGCTGGCAGCACACGGGCTCATGCACACCGTCATCCGTAACGCCTGGGCCGGCGATCCCTACAGGATCGATACGCTGTTCATGTACATGTCCAACATGGCCTGGAACTCGTCGATGAATACCGTCGAGACGATGGCGATGCTGACCGACATGGATGCGTCAGGCGAGTACAAGATCCCGTTCATCATCTATTCCGACGCCTATTATTCCGAGACCGTGCCGTTCGCCGATCTCGTGCTTCCCGACACCACCTATCTCGAAAGGCATGACTGCATCAGCCTGCTCGATCGGCCGATCAGCCATGCCGATGGACCGGGCGACGCCATCCGCCATCCCGTCGTCGAGCCGGACCGCGACGTCCGCCCGTTCCAGACGGTGCTGATCGAGCTCGGCGCGCGGCTCGGCCTGCCCGGCTTCGTCGACGACGACGGCTCGGCCAAATACCGCGACTATGCCGATTACATCGTCAATCATGAGCGCACGCCGGGCATCGGCCCGCTCGCCGGCTGGCGCGGCAAGGACGGAACTTCGATCGGCAACGGCGAGGCCAATCCCGACCAGCTTCAGCGCTACATCGACAATGGCGGCTTCTGGCACCATGATTTTGCCGACGACCAGCGCTATTACAAGATGGCCAACCGCTCCTATCTCGACTTCGCCGAGAACATGGGTTTTATCCCGAACGCCGAGCCGATCGTGTTCCAGCTCTATTCCGAGCCGATGCAGCGCTTTCGCCTCGCCGCGCGCGGCCATGGCCGGGTGCTGCCGCCGGAGGCGGAGCGCAGCCGCATCGAAACCTATATGGACCCGCTGCCGTTCTGGTACACGCCCTTCGAGGAGGCGGCTGTCGATCTCGAGAAATACAAGCTGCACGCGCTGACGCAGCGGCCGATGCACATGTACCATTCCTGGGGCTCGCAGAACGCCTGGCTCAGGCAGATCACCAGCCAAAACCGCCTGTTCGTGCACAACCGGACCGCCGCCGGCCTCGGGCTTGTCGACGACGACTGGGTATGGATCGAGAGCATCAACGGCAGGGTCAAGGGACAGATCAAGCTGGTCGACGGCGTCAACGCGGATACGGTGTGGACCTGGAACGCCATCGGCAAGCGGCGCGGCAGCTGGGGGCTGAAGGACGACGCGGCCGAATTCAACCGCGGCTTCCTGCTCAACCACATTATCGGCGACCAGACTTCCGCCGATGCCAACGGCAAGCGCTATTCGAATTCCGATCCTGTAACCGGCCAGGCGGCATGGTTCGACCTGCGCGTCCGCATCGTCAAATGCGGGGCTGAAGAGGCCGGCTTCACCGAGCCGCAGTTCGAGCGCTTCCGGCAGCCGCCGCATTTCGAACCCTCGCCCGACAAGCTCAGTTTCGGAGCCGAGTTTCGCCGGGCAAGAGAAGCTTCCAGATCATGACCTGCCTTCCCGCCAATACCGACAAAAAACTCGGCCTGGTCATCGACCTCGACACCTGCGTCGGTTGCCAGGCCTGCGTCACCGCCTGCAAGGAATGGAACACCGGCGGCCACATGGCGCCGCTGACCGACATCGATCCCTATGGCGGCGATGCCGACGGGGTCTGGTTCAACCGCGTGCACAGCTATGAGCACATGACGGAGATGGGTGGGCGCACGGTCAATTTCCCACGCTCCTGCCTGCATTGCGAAACACCGGCGTGCGTCACCGTCTGCCCGACCGGCGCCTCCTACAAACGGGCCTCGGACGGCATCGTGCTGGTCGACGAAGACAAGTGCATCGGCTGCAAATTATGCAGCTGGGCCTGCCCCTATGGCGCGCGCGAATTCGATAGCGATGTCGGCGTGATGAAGAAGTGCACGCTGTGCGTCGACCGCATCTACAACGACAATCTGGCAGAAGAAGACCGGGTGCCGGCCTGCGTCGCCGCCTGCCCGACCAGCGCGCGGCACTTTGGCGATCTCGGCGACCCGGCTTCGGCGATCTCGCAACTGGTGGTTGAGCGCGGCGGTGTCGACCTGATGCCCGAACTCGGCTATCACCCGACCAACAAATATTTGCCGCCGCGCGCCCACACGCCGCGCGCTGCATCAGTGCCGGCGCCGAGGCTCGAACCGGTGCAGGCCGAAGGCGGTTTCCTCGGCTGGGTCGACCGCATGCTTTCGCATTGATCAGCATTCATGCATCCAGCCTTCTCCGTCGTCTTCTTCACCACTGCCACGGGCGCCGGCTACGGCCTGCTCGCGCTGCTCGGCGTGCTGGCCGGACAAGGATTTGTCCCGCCCGACTTCTGGCTCGGCCTCGTCGGCATGGGGCTGGCACTCGGCCTGATCTCGGCCGGCCTGTTGTCGTCGGCCGGCCATCTCGGCCACCCAGAACGCGCCTGGAGAGCACTCTCGCAATGGCGCAGCTCGTGGCTGTCGCGCGAAGGTGTCGCCTCGGTCGCAACCTTCGTGCCGGCGGGATTGTTCGCCGTTGGCTGGGTGTTCCTCGGCCGCACAGACGGCTGGGTCGCCGTCGCCGGGCTGCTGGCTGCGGTCGGCGCGGTCGCCACCGTCTGCACCACCGGCATGATCTACGCCTCGCTGAAGCCGATCGCCCAGTGGCACCGCCGCTTCACTCTGCCCGGCTATCTGATCTTTTCAGCGATGAGCGGCAGCGTGCTGCTCAACGCGTTGCTGCAGGCTTTCGCCCTCGGCTCGACAATCGTTCTGACGGGTTGCGTGCTGCTGACCTTGCTCGGCTGGGGCTGGAAGCTGGCGACCTGGCGCCACAACGACAGGCTGGAAATCCCGACCAACGCCAACACCGCGACCGGGCTTGCCGGCGGTACGGTGCGGTCGCTGGAATGGCCGCATACCGAGGAAAATTACCTGCTCAAGGAGATGGGCTTTCGCATCGCGCGCAAGCACAAGGCGCGGCTGCGCCAGATCACGCAAGTGCTGGCCTTCGCTCTGCCCGTCTTGCTGCTGATTACCGCGTTCGCCTTGCCATGGCCCTATGCGGCGGTGCTGTCGGCACTCGCCACATCAGCCCAATTCGCCGGCATGCTGGTCGAACGCTGGCTGTTCTTCGCCGAGGCGAAACACACCGTCACCCTCTACTATGGCCGGTAGAGCAGTTCACCCCGGCCGCAGCATCGAGCCGGAAATCGCAAATATGCGCTCCGTGCCGAGCATATAGGCCATCAGCGTTTCGCGGCGGAACAGCCCGGCATAGGCGCGGTCGAGCACATTGAGCGAGCCGGTATAGGCGCCAAAGGCCGGCATGATCATGCGGCCGCCGTCGCCGGCAAAGCAGCGCCGTCGCACCGAGCGGCCTTGCTGCACGATGCGGGCGCAAGGGTGCAGATGACCCGAAATCTCGCCTTCCACTCTCACCGCCGAAGGCTCGTGCCGGAATACGAGGGAGCCGATGGCCAATTCGCGCACCGTCTCGCCGGGCAGGTCGGCCGGCGCATCCGGATCATGATTGCCGGCAACCCAGAACCAGTCGCGGCCGGCCATCAGTGCTTCCAGGCGTTCGCGAAAGCTTGAATGCATGCGCGCGGCGCCGCCGCCGTCGTGAAAACTGTCGCCGAGGCTGATGACGATCGCCGGCTGATAATCGGCAATCACCGCCTGCAATCGCAGCAACGTCGCACCGGTATCATAAGGCGGGATCAGTGTACCGCGCCGTGCCAGCGAAGAGCCCTTTTCCAGATGCAGATCGGACACGGTCAAAAGCCGAAGCTCGGGAAAATAAAGCACGCCGCGCCGATCGCAGATCGCACGCTCGCCAGCGATGCCGACAGGATCGGCCTGGAGCGCAGTCATGGCGAGTGCGAATGTCATTTCGTCCCCATGGCCTCCTCGACCAGCGTCGCCGCATCCATCAGCAGCGTGTCATCAGCCTCGCCATGCACCGGCATCTTGCCGATCTCGAGCATGATCGGCACGGCGAGCGGCGAAATCTGCTCAAGGTGCTTATGCACGATTCGTCCCTGGATGCGCGAGAGCATCTCGGCAAGTCTGCTGACATCCAGCAGACCCGTGGCGGCGTCGGCACGCGTCGCCTGCAGCAGGATGTGGTCGGGCTCATGGCTGCGCAGAACGTCGTAGATGAGATCGGTCGAGACGGTGACCTGGCGGCCGCTCTTCTCCTGGCCCGGATGACGTTTTTCGATCAGTCCGGAGATGAGCGCGCAATTGCGGAAGGTGCGCTTCAACAGCCAGCTGCCAGCCAGCCAGGCTTCGAGATCGTCGCCCAGCATGTCCTGGTCGAAAAGCTGGCTGAGCGACGGTTTCCTCGCCCGGAACATCCTGCCCATATCGGCCAGCGACCATATGGCAAGTGCATAGTCGGTGGCGACGAAGCCGAGCGGCCTGGCTCCCGCCCTGTCGAGGCGGCGGGTGAGCAGCATGCCGAGCGTCTGGTGCGCCAGCCTGCCCTCGAACGGGTAGGCCACCAGATAGTAGCGGTTGCCGCGCGGAAAAGTCTCGATCAGCAGGTCGTCGCGTTTCGGCAGCACCGATTTGTCGGCCTGGAACCGCAGCCAGTCGGCGACCTGTTCCGGCAGCTTCTTCCAGCGCTGTCGGTCGTCCAGCATGATGCGGACCTGTTCGGCGAGGTAAGTCGAAAGCGGGAATTTGCCGCCGCCATAATAGGGCACCTTGGCGTCGCTGCCGGGCGCATTCGACACGAAACATTCATTGTCGCGGATGCCCTCGAAGCGCAGCACCTTGCCGGCAAACATGAAGGTGTCGCCATGCGTCAGCGTTTCGAGAAAAGCCTCCTCGATCTTGCCGAGAACCCGGCCGCCGCGTGAGGCAGAGCCTTTGCTGCCGGCCCGGACGTATCGCACGTTGAGCGCCGGCACTTCGATGATGGTGCCGACATTCAGCCGGTATTGCTGGGCAATACGAGGATTGGACACCCGCCACAGCCCGTCCTTGTTCAGGCGGATGCGGGCATAGCGCTCATAGTTCTTCAGCGCATAGCCGCCGGTGGCGACGAAGTCGACGACACGATCGAATGTCGGCCGGTCGAGTTCGGCATAGGGCGCGGCGGCTCGCACCTCCTCGAACAGGTCATCGGCTCGAAAAGGCGCGCCGCAGGCGCAACCCAAAACATGCTGCGCCAGTACGTCGAGCCCGCCATTGACCAGCGGCGGCGTGTCCTGGGCGCCGAGATAATTGGCGTCGAGTGCCGCCCGGCATTCCAGCACCTCGAACCGGTTGGCCGGAATCAGGATCGCCTTCGACGGCTCGTCCATGCGGTGGTTGGCGCGGCCGATGCGCTGCGCCAGCCGGCTTGCACCCTTCGGCGCGCCGACATGCACGACCAGATCGACATCGCCCCAGTCGATGCCGAGGTCGAGCGTCGACGTGGCGACGATGGCGCGCAAGGCATTCTCGCCCATCGCTCTTTCGACGCGCCGGCGCTGCGCGACGTCGAGCGAGCCGTGATGCAGCGCGATCGGCAAAGTGTCGTCATTGACCCGCCACAATTCCTGAAACAACAGCTCGGCCTGGCTGCGCGTGTTGACGAACAGCAGCGTCGTCTTGTGGCGCTTGATCTCGTTATAAATTTCCGGCGTGGCGTAGCGGGCCGAATGTCCGGCCCACGGCACGTGCTCCTCCGAATCGAGAATGGAGATCTCGGGCTTGGCGCCGCCGGTGACGACGATCAATTCGGCCATACCGCCCGGTGGATTCTGGCTGACCAGCCAGCGCCGCAATTCGTCCGGCTCGGCGACCGTCGCCGACAGGCCGATCGTCTGCAAGCCGGGTACAAAGGATCGCAGCCGGGCCAGCCCGAGCGCCAGGAGATGGCCGCGCTTCGACGTCACCAAAGAATGCAGTTCGTCGAGCACGACATAGCGCAGATCCTCGAAGAAGCGCCTGGCGTCGGGCGCAGCAATCAGCAGCGCCAGTTGCTCGGGCGTGGTCAGGAGGATTTCGGGCGGCGCCAGCTTCTGCCGCTGGCGCTTGTGCGCGGGCGTGTCGCCGGTGCGCGTCTCGATGGTGACGGATAGACCGATCTCTTCCACCGGCTTGCCGAGATTGCGCTCGATGTCGACGGCCAGCGCTTTCAGCGGCGAGATGTAGAGCGTGTGGATGCCGCGACGCGCCTGCCCCGGTCTTCTCCCTGGCCGCCCGGCCAGTTCGGTCAGTGACGGCAGAAACCCGGCCAGCGTCTTGCCGGCGCCGGTCGGCGCGATCAGCAGAACCGACTGCCCGGCCTGGGCAGTCGCCAGCAATTCGATCTGGTGCGCGCGCGGCGACCAGCCTTTTTGCGCGAACCATTTGAGGAATGGCTCGGGCAAGTGCGCGGCGGCATTCTGTTCGGCAAGGCGCGGCTGCTCTGTCACCCGCCAGAGGTAGCGCGGCGCCGCGCAATCGCCAAGCAGAATTGGAACAAAAGGTGATCGCGCGCCTTCCTTCTCACCCTGTAAGCCTTGTAAGAGGGAGATCAGCAGTTCCGCCGACAGCGCCTCTTTTTCAGCGTTGGCGATTGGCGAAATCAAAGATGACAGCCGATCTCCCCCCTTGTGGGGGAGATGTCCGGCAGGACAGAGGGGGGCGCCTCGCGCCAGCGTATCAGGTCGCATCGGCGAGCCCTGCCTCGATCACAATATGCTGGCAGACGTTGTCGATGTCACGAATGACGTCGTCGTTCCAGAAGCGCAGGATGGTCCAGCCATCCTGTTCCAGACGCTTTGTCCTCGCCTCATCGCGTGCATTGGCGTCAGCATGTTGCGAACCATCGACTTCGACGACGAGCTTCTTGTCCGGGCAAGCGAAGTCGACGATGTAGCCAGCGACCGGAAATTGTCGGCGGAAGCCAAGCCCCATCAGCCGATGCGCGCGAAGCTCGTTCCAAAGCTTCAATTCGGCGTCGGTCATGGCTTTGCGCATCGATTTGGCATTTGCGCGATTTCGCGGAGGCAACGGCGTGTGAGGCATTGGTCAATGCTCGGTCGCAAATGAGGTTGGCACTCTACGGCGCCCCCCTCTGTCCTGCCGGACATCTCCCCCACTTGGGGGGAGATCGGCCGTGATCTTTGATTTCGCCAATCGCCAACCTCGAAAAAGAGGCGCTATCGGCGGAACTGCTGATCTCCCCCAGAAGGAAAAGCGCTTACTACGGCCGCCGGAACCCTGTTGGACCGCCATAGAGATAGCCGATGCGGGCGATGGCTTGCCTGAACCCTTCACGCGAGACCAGCATGGTGTGGCCGTTGGCGTGGATCATCGTTTCCGGGTCGGTCATGACAGCGACATGGCCTTTCCAGAACACCAGGTCGCCGCGCCGCAGCCCGGCGAAATCCGGGCCCGGGTCGAGCGGCTCGCCGATGGTCGCCGCCTGCATGTCGGTATCGCGCAGCACTTGCCTGCCGGTCATGTGCATCGCCAGTTGCACGAGGCCGGAGCAATCGATGCCGAAGCCGGAGGCGCCGCCCCAGAGATAGGGCGTGCCGAGAAAGGCCTCCGCGACCGCGACATAGTCGGCGGCCGACTCTCCGACGGGCCTGAGATGGCCTGATATGACGGCCTCGCCGGACGGCAGCAGCGCATAATGCGTCCCGCGCGTTTCTGCCGCGCCCGCCACCGTCACCGCCGATCCCATCGAAAGTTGCCCGCTCAGCGGAAGCCGCAAATCCGGTCCCGGATAGAGGAAGGTGCGCGGCACCGAGACGACATGGGTTGGCGCATGGTCCCGCGCGCTTAGCACGGTGTCGGCGACATAGCCTACATAGCCGTCGCGTTCGGCCTGGATCCAGGCCCAGCCCTCGGCATCTTCGAAGACGAGGACGTCGTCGCCGAACAAGGCCTGCGTGTTGACGCCGGCATCCGGCCGCGGCGCCGTGCGGATATCGGCCACCGAGGCTGAAATCCGCGCTGGTCGCCCGGCGACAAAGCGATCGGCGGCGACCTCGCCTTTTAGCCTGGCATCGGCGAGATCGGAACGGAAGGCGTGAAGGCGGGCATCCCTGGCGGTCAAATCGGCAACTCGGCGGTTCGGTCAGATGGGCAATTCATGGGCTTTGGCGATGATAACATCGCCGAAGCGCTCGACAAAGAGAGCACCTTCTACCGTTCGCTTGACCAGCACGTTGCGCTTGTCGAGTTCGTCGCGATGGCGCGAAACCAGCTTCATCGCGCCCATCGTGTCGAGCGCCCGGGTGATCACCGGCTTGGTGACATTGAGCCGGGCGGCGAGGCCGCGCACCGTATGCGGCGGTGGATCGAGATAGATGGTGAACAGGATCGCCGTCTGGCGCATGGTGAGGTCCGGGGCGTCGTCGCGCACCTGAGACAGCACCACCTGCTGCCACAGTCGCAAGGCCTGGCTTGGACGCATCGAAATCGACATCCGACCAGAATGACGGCAAATTGTTTCGGTTCCGTTTCAGTCCTCGTGCTGAACAGGAACTGTCAGGCGTAGCGTTTCGAAATAACCCTTTCCAGCGCGCGGATGCCTTGCGCCTCGCCGCCGGCAAGGCCCTGCGGACGATCGGACGGATTCCAGGCGAAGATGTCGAAATGCCCCCAGGCGGCAGTCTTCTCGACGAAGCGCTTCAGGAACAGCGCCGCGGTGATCGAGCCGGCGAAACTGTCTGACGTGACGTTGTTGATGTCGGCGATCTTCGACGACAGTTTTGCGTCATAGGGTTTCCACAGCGGCATGCGCCACAGAGGATCCTCGACCGCGACAGAGGCGGCAGCGAGGTCGGAGGCCAGCGCTTCATCGCCGGTGTAGAAAGGCGGCAGATCGGGACCGAGCGCGACGCGCGCAGCCCCGGTCAAGGTCGCCATGTCGATCAGCAGCTGCGGCTCGTCGTCGTCTGCCAGCGCCAGGGCGTCCGCCAGCACCAGCCGTCCTTCGGCGTCGGTGTTGCCGATCTCGACGGTGATGCCCTTGCGGCTCACCAGCACATCGCCGGGCCGGAAGGCGTTGCCGGCAATCGAATTTTCGACCGCCGGGATCAGCACACGCAACCGGACTTTCAGCCCGGCGGCCATGATCATCGAGGCGAGGCCCAATACGTTGGCCGCGCCGCCCATGTCCTTCTTCATCAGGAGCATGCCCGAGGACGGCTTGATGTCGAGACCACCGGTGTCAAAGCACACGCCCTTGCCGACCAGCGTCACCTTCGGGGCGTTCTCCGGTCCCCAAATCATGTCGATCAGCCGCGGTGCGCCGATGGAGGCGCGGCCGACCGCATGGATCATCGGGAAATTCTTGTTGAGCAGGTCGTCGCCCTTGGTCACCGACATTTCGGCCTTGTACGTCCCGGCCAGCGTCCGAACTGCCTTCTCCAGCTCGTCCGGTCCCATGTCGCTGGTCGGCGTGTTGACCAGATCGCGCGTCAGGAAAACGCCGTCGGCGATGCGGCGAACGTAAGCCGATTCAGCGCCGGGCGGCAGCGAAAAACGCAGCGTCTTGCCAGGCTTTTTGCCGTAGCGGGTGAAGACATAGCCGCCGAGCGCCAATGCGATGGCCGCGATTTCCGGCTCGGCCAGTGTGGAGGCGAAATGCCAGTCGCCTTCGGGCAAGGCTCTCGCCAGCGCGCCGACGGCAAGCGCGCCTTCGCCGTCACCCGTGCCGAACAGGGCGCCGGCAAGCGCGCCGTTTTCGTCGGGCAGGATCAGCGTCCTGCCGGCCTGACCGGAAAAGCCGTTGGCCTTGGCCCAGGCGAGCGAAGACGAGGCAAGCCCTGCTGCATCCAGTCTATTCTTCGCCACCAGATGGACCGGCAGCGTGGTCTTGAGATTTCCCTCGATGAGTTCGACTGGCATTCGATGCTCTCCGGCTTCCGAGTCGGCGCTTTTTAACGATCCGTTAGGGTTAACAGAATATTTCTGCGGGAGGGAAGATGGCCACGTAATGGCCAATTTGATGAATGGAGGCCCTGGTGCAGATGCCGACCAACAGCATGACGAACGCCAGGGGAAAGCGGCTGGTCACCACGGCGTTCATATTAGCGCTCGCGTCCAGCGTTGCAGGCTGCGGGACCAGCAAGTTGACGACCGGCTCAATCGGTCGCCCCAGCGGCAAACCCTTGGAAACCATGTCGGCCGGCGAGTTGCACAAGGCGACGATCGCGCTGGGTCAGTCCTACGCAAAGAACCCCAACGACAAGCGGATCGCGACGAATTATGCCGCGGCGCTGCAAATGGATGGCGACGCCGACCAGTCGCTCGCCGTGATGCGCAAACTGGCGATCGTCCTGCCGAAAGACCGCGACGTGCTCGCCGCCTATGGCAAGGCACTCGCCGCCAACGGGCAGTTCGAGCCGGCGCTCGATGCGGTGCGCCGCGCGCAGACACCGGAATATCCCGACTGGAAGCTGGTGTCGGCGGAAGCAGCTATTCTGGACCAGCTTGGCCAGAGAGACGAGGCGCGCCAGAATTACCGCAAGGCGCTTGACCTCAAGCCGAACGAACCTTCGATCCTTTCCAATCTCGGCATGTCCTATGTGCTGGAAGGCGACCTGCGCACGGCTGAAACCTATATGGGCTCGGCCGCCCAGCAGCCGAACGCCGACAGCCGCGTCCGCCAGAACCTGGCACTGGTCGTCGGCCTGCAGGGCCGCTTCGACGAGGCCGAGAAGATCGCCTCGCAGGAACTGTCGCCCGAACAGGCGCAGGCGAACGTGACTTACCTTCGCCAGATGCTCGCCCAGCAGAACGCCTGGAGCCAACTCAAGGACCAGGACAAGACAAAGCCCGCCACCAACTGACCGCGCCCGCCACGGCGCCATCACCTATCATACATATCGATGTCGGCGCTGCCCCTCATTGCCCTGCCGGGCATTTCTCCCCGTAAACGGGGAGAAAGAAGCTAGCCGCCCCTCGGCACCCTTCCCGCAACGCTTGTCGTTGGCGAAACCGTCGACGACGGGTCTTTCTCCCCGTCACTATACTGTCACTATACGGGGAGAAATGCCCGGCAGGGCAATGAGGGGCAGCGCCGACCTGTCAAGCCGCCCTGCCGCGATCGCCTACAGTCGCTGTCGCAAAACCGCTGCACACCCTCGGGTCAGCCCGTGGGCATGCTTTTTGCGCGACATGCATTATTGGCTGCTCGATGCCGGCTGGTCGCCGAAAATGCCGCGCTCGCTGACCTGGATGCCGGCGGGGCCCAGAATGATGGCGAACAGCACCGGCAGGAAGAACAGGATCATCGGCACGGTGAGCTTCGGCGGCAAGGCTGCGGCCTTCTTCTCGGCGGCGTTCATGCGCATGTCGCGGCTTTCGCCGGCAAGCACGCGCAGCGCGTGCGCCACCGGAGTGCCGTAGCGCTCGGCCTGGACCAGCGCCTGCGACACCGACTTGACCGATTCCAGGCCGGTGCGGCTTGCAAGGTTCTCGTAAGCCTGCTTGCGTTCCTGCAAGTAGGAAAGTTCGGCATTGGTCAGGATGAACTCTTCGGCAAGCGCCACCGACTGCGCGCCGATCTCGTCGGCGACCTTATGAAACGCCGCCTCCACCGACATGCCGGATTCGACGCAGATCAGCATCAGGTCGAGCGCGTCCGGCCACGCCATCTGGATCGACTGCTTGCGCTTGGTGGCGCGGTTGTTGACATAGAGCACCGGCGCGTAAAAACCCGCATAGGCGACGACGATACAGACGAACAACTTGATGACAGGCGGCTGCTCCGGCAGGCCGCCGAGCACGAACAGATAGATCGCGGCCAGGGCGAAACCGACAAAGGGCAGGATCAGACGGAAGAAAAGAAACCGCGTCAGCGGATTCTGCCCGCGGAAGCCAGCCACCTTTAGTTTCTGCAAGGTGCCTTCATCGGCCAGGGCGCGCCTCAGGTCCAGCCGGTCGACAATATTGCGCATGCCGATCGACTGTTGCTCGCGCAGGCCCTTGCGGCGGCGATCGGCATCGAGGGCAAGCCGCGCACGCTGCTTGGCGCGCAGCTCGTCGCGCTCCAGCGCCACCGATTTCATGCGCGCCTTGAGCTGGTTTCCGCCAAAGGCAGGCAGCAGCGTGAACACGGTCGCAAACACCGCAATGCCGACCAGCAGGGCAATCAGAAATGCCGGATCGGTAAGGGTTTTGACAACGTTCTCAGTCATGCGCTCGAAATCCTAAACCTCGAAGTTCATCATCTTGCGCATCACCAGGATGCCGATCGACATCCAGACCGCGGAGCTGCCGAGGATCAGATTGCCGACGTTGGTGGTGAACAACGGCATGATGTAGTTCGGGCTTGTCAGGTAGACGAGAAAGGCGACGACGAAAGGCAAGGCGCCGATGATCACCGCTGACGCCTTCGCTTCCATGGACAGCGCCTGGACCTTGGCCTTCATCTTCTTGCGGTCGCGAAGCACGCGCGAAAGATTGCCCAGAGCCTCGGAAAGATTGCCGCCGGCCTGGGACTGGATCTGGATGACGATGCCGAAGAAGCTCGCCTCGGTGCACGGCATCGTCTCGGCCATGCGCATGCTGGCGTCGGGGATCGACAGGCCCATCTGCTGCGAATCGATGATACGGCGGAACTCGGACTTGACCGGTTCGGGGGATTCATTGGCGATCAGGCGGACGGCGTCGTTCAGCGGCAGGCCGGATTTGACCGCACGCACGATGATGTCGAGCGCGTTCGGAAATTCGTTAAGGAACGCCTTGACCCGGCGGGCGCGGCAAAACGAAACGAACCAGCGTGGCAGGCCGAGGCCGCCGACCAGCAGCGCACCCGGCAAGACATAGAACGGCGCACCGAGGAACCAGGCAAGAAATGTCAGGACGGCCCCGCAAGCCGCCGAATAGAGGTAGAAGCGCTCAAGCGAGACCTTCATGCCCGCCTGACGGATCTGGGCCTTCAGTGGCGGTTTTTTGACGTTGCCCTGGCTGGTTTTATGCTTCTGTTCGAGGTTCTTCAGTGAATCCTGAACCGATTTGCGCCGCTTGGCCGCTTCCGCCACGCGATCGCGCGAAGCCTTGACGACGGCACCATCCGTCTCGGCGGTCTTGATCGTTTCAAGTCGCCTGCCGACTTGCTTCTCGGCGCTGATCCGGTTGAACAGGAAAGCATAGGCGACCGCGCCGGCGCTGAAGCCGGCGAGCACTATGAATGCCAACACGGTGCCGTCAATTCCAAACATCGGCCTTGGCTCCTACGCCTGCAAATGCATCAGTCAGCGCGTTTCTCCATTGCCTCGAGCGCATTGGCGAGGCGCTGTTCCTCGCCATAGTAGCGGGCGCGCTCCCAGAAATGCGGACGACCGATGCCTGTTGAAACATGCTCGCCCAGCAGCCTGCCGTTCGCGTCCTCGCCTTTGATGTTGTAGAGAACGATGTCCTGCGTGATGATGACGTCGCCCTCCATTCCGATCACCTCGGTGATGTGGGTGATGCGCCGCGATCCGTCGCGCAGGCGTGCGGCCTGGATGATCACGTCCACGGAACCGACCACGATTTCACGCACGGTTTTCTGCGGCAGCGTGTAACCGCCCATAGCGATCATCGATTCGATGCGGTTCAGGCATTCGCGCGGGCTGTTCGAGTGGATCGTGCCCATCGAGCCGTCATGGCCGGTGTTCATCGCCTGCAGCAGATCGAACACCTCAGGTCCGCGCACTTCGCCGACGATGATGCGCTCGGGCCGCATGCGCAGGCAGTTCTTGACCAGATCGCGCATGGTCACCTCGCCCTCGCCCTCGAGATTGGGCGGGCGGGTTTCCAAACGCACGACATGCGGCTGCTGCAGTTGCAGCTCGGCCGAGTCCTCGCAGGTGATGACGCGTTCCTCGCGGTCGATATAATTGGTCAGGCAGTTGAGCAGCGTCGTCTTGCCCGAGCCGGTACCGCCCGAAATGACGATGTTGCAGCGGACGCGGCCAATGATCTTGAGAATCTCGGCGCCGTGCGGCGAAATGGCGCCGAACTTGACCAGCTGGTCGAGTGTCAGCTTGTCCTTCTTGAACTTGCGGATGGTGAGCGCGGTGCCGTCAATGGCGAGCGGCGGCGCGATGACGTTGACGCGGGAGCCGTCGGGAAGGCGCGCGTCGCAGATCGGGCTCGATTCATCGACGCGGCGGCCAACCTGGCTGACGATGCGCTGACAGATGTTGAGGAGCTGCTGGTTGTCGCGGAAACGAATGCCGGTCTGTTCGACCTTGCCGTTGACCTCGATATAGACGTCCTTGGAGCCGTTGACCATGATGTCGGCGATGTCGTCGCGGGCGAGCAACGGCTCCAGCGGCCCGTAACCGAGCACGTCATTGCAGATATCCTCAAGCAGCTCTTCCTGCTCGGCGATCGACATCGCGAAATTCTTGATCGCGATGATGTCGTTGACGATGTCGCGGATTTCCTCGCGTGCGCTTTCGGGATCGAGTTTGGCGAGTTGCGACAGGTCGATGGTGTCGATGAGCGCGGCAAAGACCTGGCTCTTGGTGTCGTAATAGGTTTCGCTTTTTTGGCGTTGGAGTTTTTTCGGCTCCGGGGCCAATGGCGGTGCCTCGACAGCACGGCGCACGGGCGGCGGCGCAACGGACGCGCCGGATGGCGGGTGTGCGGGCCTGGCAAGAACCGCCGTTTCCGCAGGGTTTGCCGCCGGCGCGGCAGGCGCAGGTGCCGGCTGACGAAATTCCGGGGTAAACCGGCTGCCGTCGTCGCTGCCTCTTTTACCAAACATGCTCGATTACCAATTCCGCTCCGGAAGCATCACTTCTTGCCGCGCGAGAGCTTGCCAAGGAGGTTGCCGAGGCCCGCTTTCTTTCTTGCCTTGATTTCGCTGCGCCCGGTCAGCACATGCGCAATCTCGTTGATCGTGCCGACAACCGGGTTCCTGGCATCCATTTCGCCGAGCATGCGCCCGTTGTTGGCGGCGTTTCCGAACAGCAGCGGCTCGAAGGCAATGACCGACATCGGCGACAGGCCGAGCGAGTCAGCGAAGTCGGATGACGAAATCTCCGGGCGCTTCGGCACGCCGGCCTGGTTGATGATCAGCTTCGGCGGTGGATCGTTCGGGCGAAGCCGCTTGAACATGTCGACCAGATTCTTGGTGTTGCGCAGATTGGCCAGTTCCGGCGTCGCCGTGATCACGATCTCGTCGGCTTTGACCAGTATGTTCTTGGTCCAGCCTGTCCAGATGTGCGGAACATCGAGCACCAGCAGCGGCACGCTGCGCTGCGCCGTGTCGATAAGCTGCGTGAAAGCCTCCGGATCGAAATCGTAGACCCGATCGAGCGTTGAAGGCGCAGCAAGCAGCGACAAATGCTGGGCGCACTGGGCAAGCAGGCGATCGAGATAGACCTCGTCTAGGCGCTCCGGCGAGAAAACGGCCTCGGCAATGCCTTGCGCCGGATCCTGATCGAAATTGATGTTGGCGGTTCCGAAGGCCAGGTCGAGATCGGCGACAACGACTTCGGACTTGAACAGCGACGACATCGCCCAGGCCACATTGTGGGCAATTGTCGAGGAGCCGACGCCACCCTTGGCGCCGATGAAGGCGATCGAGCGGCCGATCGGCTCGGCCTCCGGATCAACGAAAATCGTCGATATCACGCTGACGATATCGGCCATCGATACCGGCGCGATGACATATTCGGAAATGCCGGAGCGGATGAGCTCGCGATAGAGCCCGACATCATTGTAGTGGCCGATGACCACGACCTTCGAGGTCGGATCGCAATATTCGGAGAGCTGCGTGAGCTGCTCGAGCAATTGCTTCGGCTCGCTGCGCGATTCCAGCAGGATCAGGTTCGGTGTCGGCGCCGATTGATAGAATTCTATGGCGGTCGCGACGCCGCCCATATGGACCTTCAGATGGGCCTTCGCCATGCGACGATCCTCGCCGGCGCGCTCGACCGGATTGGCAACGCCCTCGGTCTCGCAAAATGCCTGGATCGAGATGCGCGGAATCGGCCGCAACGCCTGCATGGCGGCGACATCCTGCTGCGAGATTTCGCCGCCATCTATCCCTGTGTCGTAGGCAAGATTGCTCATCGTCATTTCTTTCCGTGACTTGCGCGGCTCAAGCTCAATAATCGACTTCCGAATTGCCGAGGAATTCGTCCGAAATGCCTCTCTGGCGGTAGACGTCGATTACTTCGCCGCGATTTTCCGCGTCGATATCGGATTGCTTGCGCGGCCCGAGCAGATCGGCCGGATTTGCAATCTGGGCGGCAAGATTGTTCTGATACGAGCAGCCGAAATCGGCATAGTGCTTGTTTTCCGACGTCTGCAGCAGGTCTTCGGGCCAGCGGCCGCATCTGTCGGTCTGCGCCTTCACCGAGACATAGGCGACGCGGATCGGAGCGGACGCTTCGGCCGAAGCCGACTGGTAGGTGGTGATGACGATCCGGTTCCGGCTGATGCCGCTGGCAATCGCAAGCCTGGCGAAATCGCGACCGGCCGCGGTCGCGGCGATCTCGTTGGCCGAGCCGCTCGGGATCGAGATCGTCAGGGTCGGAGCGGCGCTCTTGTCATAGCCATCCAGGAAGCCGAGAAGCGTGTCGCGCTGTGACCCGGTCATGCCGCGATCGCCGGCGCCGACCGGGAGGTCGATCTTCTGGTTTTTCTCGGCAATGACGATCGGATGGTTGGTGCGATAATCGTCCGGAACAGCGCCGACCGTGATGCTGTCCCGGTTGGCGCAGCCCGCCAGCAATGCCACGACCGCACCCGCCAGGACCGGAACGACCGGCCGGCAGATCCGCGAACGGCCGGACTGCATCGCCGCGATGACCGTCCTTGCCTTCAACGCTGACTGAGACATGTCCGCTTCCCCTTACTTGTAGATGAAGCCGACGACGCCGTGGTAACGGCCGTTGGGCTTGTCGGTCTGCATGGTGCCGTAGACGCGATTGACACGGCCAAGGAACATGCCGGCGCCATCGCTGGCAGCGTTGAAATTGTCATCCGGCTTGGCAAGGGCGTTGCGCGTCACCGGCTTCACCAGATAGGGCGTGATGATGATGACCAGCTCGGTCTCATTACGGACAAAGTCCCGGCTGCGGAACAGCGTGCCGAGCACCGGAATCTTGGTCAGCCCAGGCAAGCCGTTGACGGCTTGCCTGATGTCATCCCGTACCAGGCCGGCGATCATCATCGAACCGCCGGAAGGCAGCTCCACTGTCGTGTCGGCCAAGCGTTTGCGGAGCGACAGGGCATTCATGCCGGGGCTTGTCACACCCTCGGACAAGGATACTGATCCCTCCGTCGTCGGCTCGGAGACCGAAGTCCTGACCTTCAGGCTGATGCGGCCGGGAGACAGCACCACCGGCTGGAATTCCAGGCCAATGCCGTATTCGATCTTCTCGACTTCATACGTCTTCAAACCGGTCTGATTGTCGCTGGATACAGCTTGGGAAACGCCGGTCACCAAATTAAATTCGCCGCCGACTTTGAAGGTCGCCTTCTCGCCCGATACGGCCGTCAACGTCGGCTCGGCCAGGGTTTTCATGACGCCTGACTGTTCCATGGCGTTGATGTAGGCGTCCAGCGTCGAGGTGCCGATAGCCAGGCCAGAGTTCGACAGCGACTTGCCCAAGCCGGTGAAATTGTCGCTTACCGCGCTCCAACTGATGCCATTGCTGCTGCCGCTGCCGATCAGGTTGACGCCAAGCTGCTTCATCACCGAGCGGCTGATTTCGGCCACCGTCACTTTCAGCGTCACCTGGTCGTCGCCGATGATCTGCAGCAGGTTGACGATCTGGCTGACGCGACGCTCGGAATCCGGATTGTCGATGTCGACACCGGCTTCGGCCGAGCCGCCGGATGCGGTCTGCGAATACTGTCCCGTGGTGGCTTCACCGCCGGACACGAAGATGGTGGCCAGATCGACAGCGCGCTTGGCATCCAGGGGCGTGTCCACGGTTCCGGTCAGGACGACGTTGTCGTTCAGCAATTCGACCGTGATGCTCGATGACGGTATGAAGCGCCTGATATAGTCTTCCAGTCCGGCAACGTCGCGTTCGACTGCCAGGTCCAGGCTGACGATCTGTTCGCCATTAGGGCCGAAGACGAAGATGTTGGTGTCGCCCACCGCCTTTCCGAAGAGATAGATGCGCCTGGCGGTGCGGGTCACCGCATCGGCGACCGCCGGGTTGGCGACGAGAATATCATAGGCATCGCTCGGCAGGTCGATGACCACGGATTTGTTGAGACCGAGCTTGACCCGCTGGGTGGCGGTCGAAGCCGATACCTCGGCGTTCCTGCTTGCCGCATTCGCCTCAACGACGCCTTGAGCATTGGTTCCAAGTAGGAACAGGCCGATTGCCGCAGCCAGTGTGACCGGAGCGTTTAACCTCATTGCCTTGCTCCCACTTCGGACACTTCGCCCGACTTGATCAAGCGCACGGTTCCGCGCCGGCCATTGCCGGAAACGAGATAGTCGGCCTCGCCCAGGTTCTTCTCCTGGGTGTCGGTGATCGACCGCAGCGCCAATGTCAGCCGATCCGCCATCTGCTGGGCGACGGTGATGATTTCCGCCTGCTGCGGCGTCAGCTCCAGCGTCGCGGTCTGACCGACCCTGGTGCGCTTGCCCTCCTCGTCCTCCTGGATGGTCTGGTCGATTGCCAGGACGCGAATGTTCTTGAGGATGGTCTCGGTCGTAAAGCCGCTGCCGCCGCCTGTCGCATCGGCTCTGCGGGTCATGATGACGTCGACGAAATCGTTGGGAAGAATGAAGCCGCCGGCCGACGTGTCGGCCGATACGGCTGTGGCGACGGCCCGCATGCCGGAGGGCAGGATCGACGACATGAAGCTCTGTCCCTCGCCGATCAGCTTGGAGCGCCGCAGCGGCTCACCGGCATACATCGCCACACGGGCGACGCCGCCTTTCAGCTTCTCCAACGCATCGGGCTCCGCGGCGCGGGTGATGAAATTCGCGTTGATGCCGTTGGCCGGCCAGGACTGCCAGCTGATGTTGTTATCGAGCTGGCTGCCCATCGGAACGTCGCCGGACAGGACAAGCACGTCCTGCAGCGCGATTGCCGGCGCCTCGGGGCCGGAATCGACGATCTGAGGCGGCGGCACCGCCACCATGTTTTTTGCGACATATCCTGCGCCACCCGCCGCGGCGACCGCCACGCCCAGAATGATCAGTCGGGATGCTGGCATCTGTCCGAACCTCGTCCTTGGCAAACAAACTAGCCAAGCCGGACCTTGCAGCGGCAATCGTCAAAACAAGGTTAATTTAATACTTACGATCGTGATTAATTTAAGGTTTACATAAATTTGAGGCATCTGGTCCGGCCAGAAAAAAGGCGGCCAAGCCGCCTGTTTCAACGCCAGATCGAAGGATGGCAGGCTGGTCTGACGAGGAAGATTGTGGCGAGAATATCAGGCCGCCAGTCTTGCAAGCGCCCACGCCATCAACGGCGAAGCCGGATAGGTGAGCAGGCCGCCAATGCCGAGCGCGATGCCATAGGGTACGCCTGATGTCTCGTCGGCGAAATGGCGTAAAAACGGATTATGGCTTGTGACGGCTGCAAGCGGCGATTTCCGATAGACGAGGATGGCGAGTGTGAGCAGGCCACCGATGAATGTCGAGGTTACGAGATATTCGACGAGATGGATGTTCAGCCCCATCCAGACGGCGCTGGCGGCTAGCAGCTTGGCGTCGCCGCCCCCCATGCCACCGAGCGCGAACAGCCCGAAGGTCACGGCGAGAACCAGGCCGCCGGCGGCGAAATGCCAGCCATAGCTTGCCCAGTCCATGCCGGTCAGCGGCGCGACCAGGGCGAAGACGGCGACAAGCAGCACCGGCACGCGATTGGCGATCGTCATCGACAGCATGTCGGAGATCGCGGCGAAAAGCATGCAAAACGGAAAGACGACGAAGATCAGGGCTTCAAGCATCGGCGTGGCGCCTGTGGTCAAACTGTGCCTGGCCACAGCCTAGGCACGTTCGATTAACGATTGATGAGGCCGAAACTACAAATCACGCGGCACGATTAAAGAAGGGCCGCCAGCGCGGCGGCCCTTCTGGAAGGTCTTGTATATTGGTTAGCTGCCGGAGGGCGGGGCGGCCGGCGGGGTGCCGGCGCCTTCGAGCGTATCGGCAATATCGTCGAACTTGGCGTTCAGCGCGCTGCCGAGCGAGCCGGCGCCGACCATGATGGCGAGCGCGATGAGAGCGGCGATCAGACCGTATTCGATGGCGGTCGCGCCGGATTCGTCCTTCACAAAACGTGCAATGAGATTAGACATTCGAGAGCTCCTACTCCAGGTGTTACAGCAATTCCGTCAACTTCTCTGGTGGCTGATCGGATACTGCCAATCTATGGAGAAGCTCTTTCAATCGGCTTAATAAACAGCCTTACCGATTCCTTTCCGGCTTCGATGACATTGCGTGGTTAACCGTAGACTAAGTGGCACCCATGGATCCGACAGGCAGGTCAAGGGCCTCGAAGGCGCAACTTAGCGATGTGGTTCCTCGACACAGTGATTTTGACAGATCGGTGATCGGCAGCGAACGTCGCGTCAGTGGCGAATCGCAAACCTTTGAGACTAGCGGATGCATCCCTCCCTTCGTCGGAGCTGGGGCAAGCAAGGAGCGAAGCGACGTCGCGCAGACCCTGGGATCCATGCCGTGACATCAGCCGAAGAATGCTCAGGATGAATGTAGCGATCCTTGGCGCCCCCCTCTGTCCTGCCGGACATCTCCCCCACTTGG
>SAQR01000109.1:7040-10227 GCA_004020365.1 Mesorhizobium sp. | reverse complement strand
TCCCCGTCACTATACGGGGAGAAATGCCCGGCAGGGCAATGAGGGGCAGCGCAAACCTGAATCGATTTTCCCTGCTCTCGATCCCGCTCGCCCTTGAAAGCATCGCGTCACCTGTCATATGTTAAGGCGACAGATGACGCGAGGAGGCGGGCCCGTGGCGACGGCATTGGAAAAAACAGTTGCGGAGCCAAGAAACAATGAACTGCAGAAGGTGGCCAGATTGCTCGGTGGCGCCCGCATCCTTTCGCGGCGCCTGCGAAGCGCGTTGGACGCTCATGAACTGCTCGTACACGGCCTGCCGGGTTCGGCGCTGGACCATCTCCTTGGACAACTCGTCTTCATCCAGAAGACTGATTCGCTCGAGAAGGCCGTCGGCATGAGCTTGCGCACCTACCAGCGCCGGAAGGATGCTCCTTCCAAGCCGCTCAGCCAGGATCAGAGCGGACGAACCTGGAAATTCGCCGAGATCCTGTCGAAAGCGACCGACGTGTTCGGTTCACAGGCGGAAGCCGAGCAATGGCTGGAGCGCCCGGCGATCGGGCTCGACCAGCGCCGTCCCATTGATCTTCTGGCAACCCCGGCGGGCGTCGAGCTTGTGGAAGACTATCTCGAGCGGCTTGAATACGGTGTCTATGCATGACGCCGCTGCCGGCGGCGCTTGGCGGCTCCGGCCTTATTGGCTGGCGGCTCGATCAGGCTGCGTTTGCGCCGACATGGGACAGTGGCGAGGGCGCATACAGGGTCGGCGGACGATGGAACACGAGGGGCGTGCGCGCAGTCTACTGCTCAATCGATCCTTCGACTGCGATTCTCGAGGTCGCAGTCCACAAAGGTTTTAGGGCGCTCGACACGATTGCGCATGTGATGACGGCGGCGATAATCAGCGATGTCTCGGATGTGCATATCGTCGACCCTGCCGCTGTTCCGAACCCTAACTGGCTGCGTCCGGGCATCCCGAGCTCTGGGCAACAGGCGTTCGGCGACGATCTTCTCAAACGGCATCGGTTCGTCGTGATCCCGAGCGCAGTGTCCCAGAACAGCTGGAACCTGATCTTCGAGGCGAGCGTCGCGAAGGGCGCCTATGCGATGAAGACCCAGGAAGCCTTTGCGCTCGATACGCGATTGCATCCACCTCCTGCCAAGTGATCGTGCTTATCTAACAATCGCTCATGCCCGTCGGGCCGCCGCTTCGCCGACCCAGCTGGAGCAAGGATGCTCAGCCGCGCCTGACCGGCCGCGCCGGGTTGCCGACCACCGTGGTGTTTGGCGGCACATCACGGGTCACCACAGCACCCGCGCCGATGATCGCGCCGGCGCCGATGCTGATCCCGCCGAGAATGACGGCACTGCCGCCGATCCAAGCATTGTCGCCGATCTCGACCGGCTTTGCGATCTCCAGCCCGGCCTGCCGACCGGCAGCCTCCTTGTGGTGCTCGGCGCAGTAGATCTGCACGTTGGGACCGAGCAGCGTTGCCTTGCCGATGCGCACTGGCGCGGTATCGAGAATGGTGCAGCCGGCATTGAGAAAGACGCCGTCGCCGAGAAAGAGATTGAAGCCGTAGGCGCAGTGGAAGGGCGCTTCGATCCGGGCGCCCTCGCCCAAAACGCCGAGCAGCGACTTCAAGGCAGGTCCGATGTTCCCACGTTGCCGGGGCGGCAGCGAATTATGCTCGAACACTGCGTCGCGCGCCATGACGCGCAGAGCCTCCAACTCCGGATCGAGGCAAGTGTACCACTCGCCCGCCGCCATTTTTGTGCGTTCGCTTCGAGCCATGGCGGCCCTCCCGTCTTACCCTGGTGTTTGAATATGGTGAACGCCAGAGATCGCAGCCCTCTGGTCAAATGCCGAACCTATGCTAGCCTGCCCCGGCTGGGCTGTCCCAGGCCGTGTGATCGAGGGGTCAATCATGCTGTACATTCTTGCACTTCTGATCGGCGTCGTTGCCGGCCTTCGCGCCATGACCGCGCCTGCCGCCGTCGCCTGGGGCGCCTGGCTCGGCTGGCTGCCGGTCGCCGGAACCTGGGCCAGCTTCATGGGCCACTGGATCACCGTCGGCATCTTCACCATCCTGGCCATCGCCGAACTGATCACCGACCAGTTGCCATCGACGCCGAGCCGCAAGGTGCCGCAGCAATTTGGCGCGCGCATCGCTGTCGGCGCCTTCACCGGCGCGGTGATCGGTGCGACCGGCGGCGCCTCTGTCGGTGGCCTGATCGCCGGCGCCATCGGCGCGGTTATCGGTACGCTAGGCGGCGCCGAGCTGCGCAAGCGCCTGGCACTGGCTTTCGGCAAGGACCCGCCCGCCGCCCTCATCGAGGACGCGGTGGCGATCGTCGGCGGCCTGCTGATCGTGGGGGCGGTGGCATGACGGCAAAGACATTCGACGCCATCATCATCGGCGCCGGACAGGCCGGCCCGCCGCTCGCCGGCCGATTGACGGCGGCCGGCATGAGCGTGGCGCTGATCGAGCGCAAGCTGGTCGGCGGCACCTGCGTCAACACCGGCTGCATGCCGACCAAGGCCATGGTGGCCAGCGCCTATGCCGCGCATCTCGCCCGCCGCGCCGCCGACTACGGCGTGACGCTCTCCGGTCCGGTCGGCGTCGACTACAAGGCGATCAAGGCACGCAAGGACAAGGTGTCGAACGACGCCCGCGGCAATCTCGAAAGCTGGATTGCCGGCATGGACAGATGCACGCTTTATCGCGGCCATGCGCGCTTCGAGACGGCCGAAACCGTGCGCGTCGGCGACGACCTGCTGAGCGCCGAAAAAATTTTCATCAACACCGGCGGCCGTGCCTCGGTGCCTGACCTGCCAGGCGTCGACGAGATTTCGTTCCTGACCAATTCATCGATGATGGATCTCGACGTGCTGCCGCGCCATCTCGTCGTCGTCGGCGGCAGCTACGTCTCGCTCGAATTCGCCCAAATGTTCCGCCGTTTCGGTTCACAGGTCACGGTGATCGAAAAGAGCCCGCGGCTGATCGGCCGCGAGGACGAGGATGTCTCGGCTGCCATCCTGTCCATTCTAGAAAACGAAGACATCACGGTTCATCTCGGCGCCGGCGACATCGGCTTCGTCAGGCAGGGCAGCGACATTGCCGTGACCTTCACCGCCGGCAAGGCGCCGGCTGTCGGCTCGCATGTGCTGCTGGCAGTCGGCCGGACGCCCAACACCGACGATCTC
>SAQR01000109.1:0-7030 GCA_004020365.1 Mesorhizobium sp. | reverse complement strand
GTCGACAAACGCGGCTTCATTGTCGTCGACGACCAGCTTCGCACCAGCGTGCCCGGCATCTGGGCGATGGGCGACTGCAACGGCAAGGGCGCCTTCACCCACACCTCCTACAATGACTACGAGATCGTCGCCGCCAATCTGCTCGACAACGATCCGCGCAAAGTGAGCGACCGCATCGAGGCCTATGCGCTCTATACCGACCCGCCGCTCGGCCGCTGCGGCATGACCGAGGCAGCGGTAAGAAAGTCCGGCCGCCGCGCGCTGGTCGGCCAGCGGCCGATGACCCGCGTCGGCCGTGCCGTCGAGAAAGGCGAGACGCAAGGTTTCATGAGGATCCTGGCCGATGCCGACACCAACGAAATCCTCGGCTGTTCGGTGCTCGGCCCCGGCGGCGACGAGGCGATACACTGCGTGCTCGATCTGATGTACGCCAAGGCGCCGATCAGCACGCTGGCGCGCGCCATGCACATCCACCCCAACGTCTCGGAACTTCTGCCCACCATCGCCCAGGAATTGAAGCCGCTGGCCTAGGCTGAGGCAGGCGTTGGACCAGTATGTCCACCGGGCCCGGCCGAGTAGAGTCTTGCGCCCATAGCGCAGCAGACTGGACCAATCGACAGCGTATCGGCGAAAGGGCATGTGTTCGGCCTCTTTCTGGAGGCGTATCATGCAGAAATCGATCGAGCGCATTGCCGGCGACAGCGAGGGCGTTTTCTACGAATTCCCAGTGTTTCGTTTCGAAGGAGCGGACAAAGCGGCATCTTCGGCCTATCTGCAGGCGGCACTGCATGCCGGCGAACTGCCGGGCGTCGTCGCCATCGACGCGCTGATGCCGATGCTTGAAAAGGCCAAAGCCGAAGACCGCATCAAGGGCGATATCACCATCGTGCCGCAAGCCAATCCGATCGGCCGCGCCCAGTATCATTTCGGCGAGCACCAGGGCCGTTTTCACCTGGGCACGCGCACCAACTTCAACCGCGGCTTTCCGCTGCTGGCCGCGCCTGACCCGACGCTCTTGCCGGACGCCACATTTGGCACGGCCGACCAGCGACTGAAGACGCGGCTGCTGCAGCTGTCGATCGGTCACGACATCGTCCTCGACCTGCACTGCGACGACGAGGGCCTCGCCTATCTCTATGTCCACACCAGCCTGTGGCCGACCATGGCGGATTGTGCGGCGGCCATGAGCGTCGATGCGGTGATCCTGTGGGGTGAGGACACCGACGGCACCTTCGAAGGTGCCTCGATCACGCCGTATCTGAACGTTGCTGCAGAGGTGGCGCGGTTCGACCGGCGCGTCGTCACCACGGTCGAGTATCGCGGCATACTCGATGTCGACGGCGCTCTGGCCGGCGCCGATGCGGAAGGGCTCTATCGGCTGCTGGTGGCGCGCGGCGTGGTCCTGGACCAGGCCCTGTCCACGCCAGGCAGCTTCAACGGTTTCGTCGCGCCGCTCGAAAACGTCGACATGATGCCGGCGCCGCGGGCCGGCGCGGTCCTCTATGACGTGAAGCCCGGCGACCGAGTGGCAAAAGGCGCGCTGCTCGCCACCATCGTCCATGCGCCGGGTGAAGCCGGCGGCCGCACCGAGGTGCTCGCGCCGCAGGCGGGCATCATCCTGACACGGCGTTCCCGGCGCATCATCCGCGCCGGCGAAGATCTGCTAAAACTGGTCGGCGACAGGAAGAGCGCCGATGCCCGGTCGGGAACGCTGGAGGACTGAGGGCTCAACTGCTTCTCCATGCCCTTCCCCTTCTCCATGCCCTTCATTGAATCCAGTTGCGCGCCCGTGCAATCGCCGCTATTGGAATCGCCATGAACATGCGCTCGATCAAGACCGTTTGGTGGTGGGCTCGCTGACAGCGGCCTGTTCGAACGCGTGCGCGTGAAAATAGAAGGTGGCCGCAACGGAATGTCCGGGCGGCCATTTGTTTTTTTAAAGCCATGCCCCGGGTCCGTTGCCCCCAAGACGCTGATATAGCCAAGACGCTGAAAAGCCCAAGACGCTGATGGAGACGGCAATGACGACGAAAATTCTGGAGAACGGGGCGGAGCGCTTCGTCACCGCGGGTGGCGTGACGATTACCCGTGAGCGCCATGACCGGCCTTACGAAGGCGCGATCGACGCCTATGTCGACGGGCTGAATTCACGCCGTGGCGCCGTGTTTTCCTCGAATTACGAATATCCCGGCCGCTATACGCGTTGGGACACCGCCATCATCGACCCGCCGCTGGTGATCTCGGCGCGTGGCCGCGCCATGCGCATCGAGGCGCTGAACAGCCGTGGCGAGATGCTTCTGCCGGTGGTCGGCAAGGCGCTCGGCGGCCTTGACGAGGTGACGATCGCCGAGACGTCGAAGCGACTGATCCGCCTCGACGTGGCCAAGCCAGGCCGTGTCTTCACCGAAGAAGAACGCAGCCGCGTTCCCTCCGTCTTCACCGTGCTGCGCGCCATCACCGCCCTGTTCAAGACGGAGGAAGACGCCAATCTCGGTCTCTACGGCGCCTTCGGCTACGATCTCGCCTTCCAGTTCGATCCGGTCGACTACAAGCTCGAGCGCCAGCAAAGCCAGCGCGACCTCGTGCTGTTCCTGCCCGACGAGATTTTGGTGGTCGACCACTATTCGACCAAGGCCTGGACCGACCGCTACGATTATTCCAGCGATGGGTTTTCGACGCAGGGATTGCCGCGCGACGAAATCGTCGAGCCGTTCAGGACCGCCGACCGCATCCCGCCACGCGGCGACCATGAGCCCGGCGAATATGCCAAGCTGGTGCGCAAGGCGATGGAGAGTTTCAAGCGCGGCGACCTGTTCGAGGTGGTGCCCGGCCAGATGTTCTACGAGCGCTGCGAGACGCCGCCCTCCGACATCTCCCGCAAGCTGAAGACCATCAACCCCTCGCCCTATTCCTTCTTCATCAATCTCGGCGAAGGCGAATATCTGATCGGCGCCTCGCCCGAAATGTTCGTGCGCGTCAATGGCCGCCGTGTCGAGACCTGCCCGATCTCCGGCACGATCAAGCGCGGCGGCGACGCCATTTCCGACAGCGAGCAGATCCTGAAGCTGCTGAATTCGAAGAAGGACGAATCCGAGCTGACCATGTGCTCGGACGTTGACCGCAACGACAAGTCGAGGGTCTGCGACCCGGGCTCGGTGCGCGTCATCGGCCGCCGCCAGATCGAGATGTATTCGCGGCTGATCCACACCGTCGACCATATCGAGGGGCGGCTGCGCGAAGGCATGGACGCTTTTGACGCGTTCTTGTCGCATGCCTGGGCGGTCACCGTCACCGGCGCGCCGAAATTATGGGCGATGCGCTTCATCGAGCAGAACGAGAAGAGCCCGCGCGCCTGGTATGGAGGGGCGATCGGCATGGTCAATTTCAACGGTGACATGAACACCGGCATGACGCTTCGCACCATCCGCATCAAGGACGGCATCGCCGAGGTGCGCGCCGGCGCCACGCTGCTCTTCGACAGCATTCCCGAGGAAGAAGAAGCCGAAACCGAACTGAAGGCATCCGCCATGATCTCCGCCATCCGCGACGCCAAATCGGGCAATGCCGCCGACACCGAACGCGCCACCGCGCGCGTCGGCGACGGCGTCAACATCCTGCTAGTCGACCACGAGGACTCCTTCGTCCACACGCTGGCCAATTATTTCCGCCAGACCGGCGCCAATGTCTCGACTGTGCGCACGCCGGTGCCGGACGAGGTCTTCGACCGGCTGAAACCCAATCTCGTCGTGCTGTCGCCCGGTCCCGGCACGCCGAAGGATTTTGACTGCGCAGCCACCATCAAGCGGGCCCGCGCGCGCGACCTGCCGATCTTCGGCGTCTGCCTTGGCCTGCAGGCGCTGGCCGAAGCCTATGGCGGAGAGCTGCGGCAGCTGCACGTGCCGATGCATGGCAAACCGTCGCGCATCCGCGTGTCGAAACCGGGCATCATCTTTTCCGGCCTGCCCAAGGAGGTGACGGTCGGCCGCTATCACTCGATTTTCGCCGATCCGGTCCGCCTGCCCGACGGTTTTGTTGTCACGGCCGAGACGGAAGAAGGCGTCATCATGGCCTTCGAGCACAGCAAGGAGCCGATCGCCGCGGTGCAGTTCCACCCGGAATCGATCATGACGCTCGGCCACAATGCCGGCATGCGCATGATCGAGAACATCGTTGCGCACCTGCCGCGCAAGGCCAAGGAAAAGGCGGCTTAGTTCCGGTTTCGGCGGCCGGAAGCTATCGATGACCGCTATTGATTCGAAAAACGCCGCCAAGCGCAAGGTCGCCAGCCTCGCCTTCTGGTCAATCATCGTCGCTTTCGTCGTGCTCGGCCTGAAGCTGGCGGCCTGGTACGTCACCGGTTCCGTGGCGCTGTATTCGGACGCGCTGGAATCGATCGTCAACGTCATTGCCTCTGCCGCCGCCTACTGGGCGATCCAGGTCAGCCACAAGCCGGCCGACCAGGATCATCCGTTCGGCCATCACAAGGCCGAGTATTTCTCGGCCGTCCTGGAAGGCGTGCTGATCGTGCTGGCTGCCCTGCTGATCCTCAACGAAGTGTGGTGGTCGTTGCGCCATCCCGTCCCGCTCGAACAGCCCTGGACCGGCCTCGCCATCAACGGCGTCGCGACGGTGATCAACGGCTTCTGGGCCTTGACGCTGATCCGTGCCGGCCGTGCCGAGAGGTCACCGGCACTGGTCGCCGACGGCAGGCACATCATGACCGACGTGGCGACCTCGGTCGGCGTGTTCATCGGTCTGGTCGGCGCCGTGCTGACCGGCTGGCAAGTCGTCGATCCCGCTCTCGCCGTCATCGTTGCGCTGAACATCCTGTGGCAGGGCTGGCACGTCATCGGCTCGTCGATGGACGGTCTGATGGACCGCGCCGTCGACACGCAGGAGCACATGCGCATCCGCGACATCATCTCGGCCAATTGCAAAGGCGCGCTGGAAGTCCACGATCTAAAGACGCGCATTGCCGGCCGCGCCACCTTCATCGAGTTCCACCTGGTCGTCGACGCCGACATGTCGGTGGGCGCCAGCCACGTCATCTGCGACCGCATCGAGGATGCGCTGAAGGCAGAAATCCCCTCGGTGCGCGTCACCATCCATGTCGAGCCCGATGACGAGGCAAAACTGCCCAAGGGCACGACCGCCGTGCCGTTCGCGTGAGGCGGCGGCCACAATAGCTAGATCGGCCGTTCTAAAGCTGCCTCGACAAAATCGTCGTCAAGCGGCCCGGTCACCTGGTCGAGCCAACCCCAATCCTGCTCGAGCGGCTCGAGGATGACCGCTCGGCCTTGGCGGCGGATCGAAACCTCCTTGGTTTCGAAACGAAATTCCTTGGGCAGACGTACCGCCTGCGAGCGGCCTGACCAGAATACCTTCGCCTTGTCCATATGGCATCCTTTCTGACCCGAAATTCACAAGGCGCGCAGGCAGCCTGCGGCATCGGCTCCAGCCGATAGACCTTGTCGTCGGATCTGGTCTTGCGCTCACCGATCTACTCGACGGCTTCCATGCCGCCGAGCTGCCGGCGTCATCAAACTTACCGAATTGCAGCGCCAGGGCTACGCCTATTTGCGGCCGAAAACCTCTGCGGACTTGAACATGAGCACGGCGAGGCCCTACGAAGAGTGGGAGAGCCCCGGAGGAACAGACGTGCCAGCCACCACAACCGCCCCTGCCACAACCACCCTTCTCACCCCCACTTTGGTCATCCCCGACCTCGCCGGCAAGGCGGTGCTGATCACCGGCGCTTCGACCGGCATCGGGGCGGCACTTGCACTGGCCTACGCCGCGCAGAAATGCCGCGTCGCGCTGCATTATAATGCAAGCCGGGCGGCTGCCGAAACCCTGGCCAAAACCATCCGCAACGGCGGCGGCGAGGTGTTTCTCATCCAGGGCGATTTCTCGATCCCTGCCGATGTCGAGCGCGTCGTCGAGGACAGCGCGCAACATTTCGGCCGGCTTGATGGCCTGGTCAACAATGCCGGCGGCATGCTCGGCCGTGTGCCTTATGCCGAACTGACCGAGGCGCATTACGACGCGGTGATGGACCTCAACGCCCGCTCCGTGCTGACCGCATCACGCAAGGCGATGCCATGGCTGAAGCGTCAGGGCGGCTTCATCGTCAATACCTCGTCGATCGCGGCGCGCAATGGCGCCGGCGGCGGCGCCGGTCTTTATGGCTCGGCCAAGGCCTTCGTCTCCAATGTGACCCGCGGCATGGCCAAGGAACTGATCGGCTTCAACATCCGCGTCAACGCGGTGGCGCCGGGCACCATCGCGACAGCTTTCCATGAGCGCTATTCGACCGAGGAGCATATGAGGGCCATGGTTGCCACCATTCCGCAGGGCCGCGCCGGCACGGCCGAGGACTGCGTTGGCGCCTATCTCTTCCTCTCGTCCGCCCTGTTGAGCGGTTACATCACCGGCCAGGTGATCGAGGTGAACGGCGGCCAGTTGATGCCGTGAGCGGCGACCTGCATACTTGTCGCAACAGGCAACGGAGAAACCGGCAATGTACGGTCTGATCGGCAAGATGCGGGCGACGCGCGGCCAGCGCGACGCCATGATGGACGTCCTGCTTGCCAGCACCGGCGCCTTGCCGGGCTGCCTGAGCTACATCATCGCCACCGATCCGGCCGATGCCGACGCGATCTGGGTGACCGAGGTATGGACCGACCAGGCAAGCCACAAGGCTTCGCTGCAACTGCCGGAAGTCCAGGCAGCGATCGCCTGGGCGCGGCCGCTCGTCGCCGGGTTCGAGTTCCAGGTGGAAACGCATCCTGTTGGTGGGTTTGGGTTGCCGGCGAAGGTGGGATAGGCTGGCGGGACAGCGCCCTGGCCAATCTCCCCCCTTGAGGGGGAGATGCCCGGCAGGGCAGAGGGGGTCGTCTCGCGTGAAGCGCCGGCATCCTCTGACCGCGATAGGAGGCTGCGTCAGGACGTACCGACCCCCTCTGTCCCACGAGGCTATCGGATTCACACATCGAGCGTGGCTCCGTACTTGATGGCGTGGAACTCTGCG
>SAQR01000108.1 GCA_004020365.1 Mesorhizobium sp. | reverse complement strand
TGCCAATCTCCCCCCAAGTGGGGGAGATGTCCGGCAGGACAGAGGGGGGCGCCACGGAACGCCAGCCTTGCATTCCTGTTCATCGTCCTAAGCCTTCTCTTCCTCCCCATCGCCACCCTTGCCGCCGAACTGCCTGCCCTGACCGGACGGGTCGTCGACAATGCCGGTATCATCGATGCCGCAACCGAAGCGGCGCTGACCCAAAAGCTTGCCGATTTCGAGGCCAAGAGTTCTGACCAGATCGTCGTCGCAACGCTTGCTAGCCTCGACGGCGAGGAGATCGAGCCCTACGCCAACCGGTTGTTCCGCGCCTGGAATCTCGGCCAGGCCGGCGAGGACAATGGCGTGCTTTTGCTGGTCGCCAGCAACGACCGCAAGATGCGCATCGAGGTCGGCTACGGGCTGGAAGGCACGCTGACCGACCTGCACACCAGGCTGATCATCGAAAACGACATGGTGCCGGCCTTCCGCGCCGGCGATTTCTCCGGCGGCATAGCCAAGGCTGTCGACGACATGGTCATGGTGCTGGAAGGCAATCCGGAAGAGCTGGAAGCGCGCGGGACCCGCAACCAGCAGCCGCCGTTCAACACCGACGATCTGTTCTTTGCGATCTTTATAAGCATCTGGGCGATCATCTTCTTCGGCAGCATCGCAGCCTCCATCCTGCCGCCGATCTTCGGCCGGAAGATCGGTCCCGGTCGCTATCGCTGGTTGGGCATGACCTTCGAGCCGAGCCGGCGATCATCTGGTGGCTGGTCGGGAAGTTCGGGCGGGGGAGGCTGGTCGTCGGGCGGAGGAGGCTGGTCCTCAGGTGGTGGCGGTGGCGGGTTTTCGGGCGGCGGCGGCTCGTCCGGTGGCGGCGGATCTTCAGGGAGCTGGTGAGACACGACATGGCAACTCGACCGATCAGCCCCGAGGACCATGACCGCATCGCCGAAGCGATCCGCGTCGCCGAATCAAAGACCGACGGCGAAATCTACTGCGTGGTCGCCTATGCCAGCGACGGCTATTTCTTTCCGGCCGCTTTCATGGCGACGCTGGCCATGCTCGTCGTCAGCCTCGCCGTCGGTTACGGGCTGGAAGCGTGGTGGCTGTCGATCCGCCTGCCGCATTTCGTCATCGCCCAGCTTCTGGCGATGGCCTCGGTGCTTGTGCTGTTGTGGGCGCTGCCCGGATTGCGCATCCACCTGGTGCCGAGGCGGCTGCGTTACCAGGCCGCGCACGCCAATGCGCTAAAACAGTTCCTCGCCCGCAACGTCCATCGTACCGCGGCCCGCACCGGCGTGCTGGTGTTCGTTTCGATCGCCGAGCACTACGCCGAAGTGATCGCCGACAGCGGCATCGACAGCCGTGTCGGCCAGCATGTCTGGGACGGCGTCGTCCGCGACCTTATCGCGCATGCACGCGACGATCGTCTCGCCGACGGCTTCATCAAGGCGATCGAAGCGACGGGTGCGGTGCTGGCCGAGCATTTCCCGGTTTCTTCCGGCGACAGCAACGAGCTGGACGACCATCTGGTCGAAATCTGAGGCTCTTTTCGTGTCGCAGGCACGTCTATCGTCTGTGCGAAAGCTTGGGAGCCGCTGACCGGACTCTTGCAATCGGCCGATGCGGGTTTATGGTTAACCAATCATGAAGACGCTGAGCATCGACATCAGGAAAGCCGAGCCGCGCGACGCAAGCGCCATCGCCGACGTGCACCTGCTGGCCTGGCGCGGCGCCTACTCCGGCATTATCCCGCATCGCACGCTGACATCAATGATCAACCGCCGCGGCGCCGACTGGTGGGCGAACGCGATTCGCCGCGCCGCCACCGTCCTGGTCGTCGAGATCGGCGGCAAGGTCGCCGGCTACGCCACGATCGGCAAGAACCGCGCCCGCGAGCTCAAGCAGCAGGGCGAGATTTACGAACTTTACGTGCGCCCGGAATATCAGGGCATCGGACTGGGCAGCCGGCTATTCTCGGCCGCACGGGCGCGACTGGCGGATCATGGCCTGAAAGGCATGGTGGTGTGGGCGCTTGAAGACAATCAGAACGCGCTCACCTTCTATGCCGGCGCCGGCGGCCGCGACGTCGCCGAGGGCGTCGAGGTCTTCGAGCAGAAGGCTCTGAAGAAGGTCGCCTTCGTCTGGGAATGACGGCTCGACACGCCTCTCGCCAGCACCCTCAACTGCTTTCAGTACCATTCGCCGCATTGCACCATGCGCCGCTGCCCGCTATCGGTCTGCAATCGAAAGAGGGACAAAAGCCATGCGTATCGAAGCCATCGCCATCGGAAAGAACCCGCCGGAGGACATCAACGTCATCATCGAGGTGCCGATCGGCGGCGAGCCGATCAAGTACGAGATGGACAAGGAGGCCGGCACGCTGTTCGTCGACCGCTTCCTGCACACCTCGATGCGCTATCCCGGCAATTACGGCTTCGTGCCGCACACGCTGTCGGGTGACGGCGACCCGATCGACGTGCTGGTCTGCAACACGCGCGCGCTGGTGCCGGGCTGCGTCATCAATGTGCGGCCGATCGGCGTGCTGGTGATGGAGGATAATTCCGGTCTCGACGAAAAGATCATAGCGGTGCCGTCGCCCAAGCTGACGCTGCGCTACGAGAACGTCACCGAATACACGCACCTGCCCGACATCACCCGCCAGCAGGTGCAGCACTTCTTCGAGCACTACAAGGATCTCGAACCCGGCAAATGGGTCAAGATCGAGGGCTGGCACGATGCCGCTTATGCCAAAAGGATGATCGTCGAGGCGATCGAACGGGCCAAGGCAAGCAGGTAGTCCAACGCCTGAAGTTGATCGAATGGGCTGTCGCAACCGGTTGAGGTTGGCCGAGGCCCCTCGGACGGCTTCGTCATCCTGGGGCGGAGCAAGGAGCGTAGCGACGCGGCGCAGACCCCTGGATCCATGCCGTGACGACAAAGCGCCGCAACAGTGCAGAATTCTGGTCCGCTGCGCACTTCGGTTGATGTCACGGAATGGATCCCAGGGTCTGCGCTCCGCTTCGCGTCGCTCCGCCCAGGGATGACGAAGTCAGTTATCGACGCGGCCGAAAGCGGGTACGTCGCCGATAACCACGCGCTTGTCCTTGCCGCAGGCAAAGGTCCGCGCCTTCTCGTCGGCAAGCTTGCGGGCCTGGTCGTTGGCGTCGGGGTTGCCGGTGGCCAGCACCAGGCCGACGGTGCAGCCCTCAGAGGTCTCCGGCTGGGCGACCTTGGCGACGATCAGCACGTCGGTCGGCTTGTTTTCCGCCTCGGGATTGCTGATCGAGTGCCGATGGATGACCGCAAACGGAACGGCGCGATCGCCGTTCGTCTCGATGCGCCACTCGAGTTTGGGTGCAGCCGAGTTGAAGGCGACAAAACTTTCCCAGACCGCGGTCATTTCGCTGGGCGGAAAGCCATAAAACAGCGATTCCCGCGCGTCGTCGTAGGCGACCAGCACCGGGTAGCCGCGATAGCCCGAACAGGCGAGACTGGCCCAGTCGCCTTCGCCTTCCTCCGCCTGCGCGTAGGTCACGCAGTCGTTCTTCCAGTCGAGATCGGTGTAGGCGCTGGAATTGTCGCCGGCTTGGGTGGCGTGACAGAGGCCGGCGAGCGCAAGCGGGATCAAAGAAACACGCACGGCGGAAATCCCCTCTGGCCAGCTACCTGGATCTAAGCCTTGCAAAAAAATACAGCCCATACATTGCAGAAAACCAGGTGGCCATAACGAACGTTTGGTAGTCCATCCAGCAAATTGCCAGTAGCGACGCGCTGACTGTAAGTAAGACTACGGGAACAGCGACATCCAGATATAAAAACACCAAAGCTGACGCGGATATCGATGCAGTTAAGATGCTCGCCGTCTGGTTAAAGTCAGGAGCCTTTCCGAAGAAATAGGCCGCAATCGATGATATGAGTATTAAGAATACAACTCTGCGCAGTACGGCTTCCTTGACCGTATACTCGTTCAGGTCAAGGACCGTCCGAATGTCTCTCTTCTCTTGCTCGCCAATTAAACCCGAACTCCCCCGCCTCAGGTAGTGAAGCAGGAACATCTTTTCGAGGTCGTCTAAAAACGTTCGAGCAAAGTTCAAGTAGGTACCGGCAATTATCAGCAGACTACAAGCGTGACGGCCATACTGCTTCCGGCTGGGAAGGACCGCAAGAGGTCTATTTCTTCAAGCTCGCTTCGATCAGCAGGTCGGCGTTGCGGGCCACGGACTTCGCCGGTCCGCCGGCACCGAACAGCTGACCGCTGATATAGGCGCCTTCGATCAGAAGCAGCAGCCCGTCGCCCAGCGTATCGGCGTCGCCGGCACCCATCGCCGTGGCCATGGCGCGCAGGCGTCGGCGCAATTCCTGCTTGTTGGCCTCGCTCACCACACGGGCCGGGTGGCCACGTTCGGGATATTCGACGGCCGCGTTGGTCATGCCGCAGCCGCGATAGTCGGGCTTTTGCGTGCGCTTGCCGATGCGGGTCAAAAAGGCGGCGATCTGCGCGCGCGGATCGCCGGGATGGGCAGCCACCGCCTCGTCGAAGCGATCCCAGAACTCGAGGTCGTATTGCCTGAGATAAGACGCGGCCAATTCGTCCTTGGAGGGGAAGCTGCGATAGAGGCTGGGCTTGGTGACGCCGGCGCGCCGCACGATCTCGTCGACGCCGATCGCCCTGATGCCTTGCCGGTAGAACAGATCGCGGGCAACGCGAAGGATTTTTTCGCCCGCGCGGGGCTGTGCCACCTCATCTGCTTTGATCGTTGGTTCAATGCTTTTCATCCAGGATGTGCCGTTGCCTGCTTGACAATGTTACCGATCGGTACGTATACCCTAGTACAACTGCAACGTACCGGTCAGTAACATGATAGCTCAATCCCGCCCGTTTGGCCAGCGCTACGCTTTCGTCGTGGTCGCCGTCATCTTCCTCTGCCTGCTGATCGCGGCGGGCCTGCGGTCGGCGCCGGCCGTCATGATGCTGCCGCTGGAGGAGAGTTTCGGCTGGCGGCGCGATGTCGTCTCGCTCGCCGCGGCCATCGGCATCTTCCTCTACGGCCTGACCGGGCCGTTTGCCGCGGCACTGATGGAACGGATCGGGCTACGCCGCACGCTGCTGGCGTCGCTGGTGCTGATGTCGGGCTCGACGGCGCTCAGCCTGTTGATGACCGAGCCCTGGCACCTGCTTCTCACCTGGGGCGTGTTCTCCGGCGTCGGTTCCGGCGCGGTCGCTACGGTGCTCGGCGCCACCATCGTCAATCGCTGGTTCAAGACCAATCGCGGCCTGGTGATGGGGCTGATGTCGGCCTCCGCCGCCACCGGCCTGCTGGTGTTCCTGCCGCTGCTCGCCGCGCTCGCCCAGTCGGGCGGCTGGAAGCCGGTCGCCGTCGCCATTGCGGTCGCCACCGCCTGTCTGGTGCCGCTGGTCTGGCTGCTGGTGCCGGAGCGTCCGTCCTCGATCGGCATGGTACGCTACGGCGCGGACGTCGACGACGTGCCGCCGGTTGCGCCGGCCTCGCAGGGCAATTTCCTCACCCATACGCTCAGCACCCTGCGTCGTGCCGCCGGCACGCGCGTGTTTTGGTATCTGTTCGCCACGTTCTTCATCTGCGGCTTCACCACCAACGGACTGGTCGGCACGCACCTGATCGCGTTTTGCGGTGATATGGGCATCGGCCAGGTGCAAGCCGCCGGCCTGCTGTCGCTGATGGGCATCTTCGACCTGATCGGCACGACGCTGTCGGGCTGGCTGACTGACCGTTTCGACCCGCGCAAGCTGCTCGGCGTCTATTATGGCATCCGCGGCCTGTCGCTGATCTATCTGCCTTATTCCGGCTTTTCGTCGACCAGCCTGATCATCTTCGCAGTGCTCTACGGATTGGACTGGATCGCCACCGTGCCGCCGACGCTCAGGCTGTCGAACGAGGCGTTCGGCGACCGCAGCGGGCCGATCGTCTTCGGCTGGATCGTCGCCGGCCATCAGGTGGGTGCGGCAGCGGCCGCCTTCTTCGGCGGCACCATGCGTGAATTGCAGGGCAATTACGAAACTGCCTTCCTCATCGCCGGCATGACGGCAATAGCCGCGGCCTGCATCTCGCTGTTGATCAACACCAGCCGTCCGGCCTTCGAGCCGGAAGGCCAACCGGCGTAGGGCGCGACGGCTGAGCGCGAATCTCCCCCCTCGAGGGGGAGATGGCCGCGAAGCGGCCAGAGGGGGTCGGTCCGACCGGGCTCGGCCCCTAATCGCAGACGCAGGAGGCCGGCGCTCGACGCGAGACGACCCCCTCAAGGGGGGAGATCACCTGTTCACTGTAATAAAATCTTCATGGTTTCGAGATGTGCATGAAACATTGACCCTGGAGCTTGGCGGCGACGTTTAAGCCATCCAGGAGACAGCCATGAACAGGATTTCACGCCGCGCTTTTGTCACGTCGGCGAGCGCCGCCGGCCTCGTCGGCGTATCGGGCCTCGCGCTTCCCTATTATTCGCGCGCCAATCAGCGGCCCGCCTTCACCCATGGCATCCAGTCGGGCGATGTCGACGCAACCAGCGGCATGGTGTGGACGCGTACGGACCGCCCTTCGCGCGTCATGTTCGAAGTGTCGTCGACGGAGAATTTCGCCAACCCCTTGCGCCTTGCGCCGCTCGATACGTCGCCGGCCAGCGATTACACGGTAAAGCGGCTGCTCACCGACCTCACTTCCGACCAGGACATCTTCTACCGCATGATTGCGGCCGATCTCGCGGACATCAACGCCGTCTCCGAGCCGATCGTCGGCCGCTTCCGCACGGCGCCGGCCTCGAAGCGCGATATCCGTTTCGCCTGGTCGGGCGATACCGCCGGCCAAGGCTGGGGCATCGACGACACCGGCATGAAGACCTATGCCACGATCGGCAAGCATACGCCCGACTTCTTCCTGCATTCCGGCGACACCATCTATGCCGACGGCGCGATGAAAGATGAGGTCGAGCTTGCCGGCGGCAGCAAGTGGAAGAACAAGGTCCTTATCGACGAAAAGCGCAAGGTTGCCGAGACGCTGGACGAGTACCGCGGCCAGTGGAAATACAATTTGATGGACGCACATGTGCTGGGGCTCAACGCCATCTGTCCGACCTTCTACCAGTGGGACGACCACGAGGTGGTCAACAACTGGTCGGATTCGAAGGATTTGGGCGCCGACGACCGCTACTCGGAGAAAAACATCCATGTGCTGTCGGCTCGCGCGGCCCGCGCCTTCCACGAGATGACGACGATCCGCTACGAGCCGTCGGAACCGGGCCGCGTCTATCGCAAGATCGCCTACGGGCCGCTGCTCGACGTGTTCTTCCTCGACATGCGCTCCTATCGCGGCGCCAACGGCCCCGGCATGCAGGATACGGTGACGCCACAATCGCGCATCCTCGGCGAACAGCAGATGAAATGGCTGAAGCGTGAACTGGCAAACTCCAACGCGACCTGGAAAATCATCGCCGCCGATATGCCGCTCGGTCTCGTCGTCTGGAACGACGCCACCAAAAAGGCCGGCGCCGAGGCCGTCAGCAATGGCGACAATGGCCCGGCCAAGGGCCGCGAACTGGAAATTGCCGACCTGCTTCGCTATATAAAGAACGCCGGCATCACCAACACCGTTTGGTTGACCGCCGATGTCCACTACACGGCGGCGCATTACTACAATCCCGACAAGGCGCAGTTCCAGGATTTTAATCCGTTCTGGGAATTCGTCTCCGGTCCGCTCCACGCCGGCACCTACGGACCCAATGATTTCGACATGACCTTCGGCCCGGAGCTGAAATTCATCAAGGCGCCAACCGCCGAGCAGGGGCAGAACCTGCCACCCTCGGCCGGCATGCAGTTCTTCGGCCTCGTCGACATCGACGGCGCCACTGAACAGCTGACGGTGCGGCTGATGGATCGCGACGACAGTGAACTCTACAAGGTCACGCTCGATCCGGTGCATTCGGCGTGAGGAGACTGGGTCATCTTGTATCAAGCCTGAGTGACGTCGCGCTGCCCCTCATTGCCCTGCCGGGCATTTCTCCCCGTAAACGGGGAGAAAGTGGCCTGCATCTAAGATTTCGCTAATCGCGAACGTTGCACAAGGAGAGCCGACATTTCGCGCAGCGGGCTTCTCCCCGTTTACGGGGAGAAGGTGCCGGCAGGCGGATGAGGGGCGGCGCCGCGTTGGCAAGACTTCAGGAAGGGTCGATCCGACCTTTCCAACAATATGCGGAAAGCAGTCCTAATCCGGATAGCAAACGGTCGGAATATTGGGCCAAACAGCGCTGTCGCAGTTGGCAGCCTCCCGCCTCTGCTTGAAGGCGGCGCTAACCGGCCCGGTCACCACCGGGTCGACGCCATCGGGAGCGTCGGCAAACAACTGCTCTGCCGTTCGGGCGTCGGACGGCGGGGCAGGCCGTGCCTCCCTCGACCTCGCGGCCGACTGTGCCACGCCTGCCGCAAGCAGAACGGCGAGGGCAGCCCATGCAAGGATCGGCCGGTATCTGATGCCCGTTTTGCTCATGAAATTTGAACTGTCCCGACCGTGAAAGGTTCCGCTTTGGTTAATAATTCAATTTCACACCAAGAGGCTTAAGATTTGGTGACCATGTATTTGGTGGCACGCCTCCTCTTTCGCAATTGCGAAAAACCCTGTATGAGCCGCCCAACCGAAAGAGGCAGCGCCTTTTGGCCTGCTGCCTGCAACGCTCCCGAGACCACAACATGAAACTTCGTAATATCGCGATCATCGCGCACGTCGACCATGGGAAAACCACCCTCGTCGACCAGCTCCTGAAACAGTCCGGCTCGTTCCGCGACAACCAGCGCGTCGCCGAACGCGCCATGGATTCGAACGACCTCGAAAAGGAACGCGGCATCACCATCCTGGCCAAGGCGACCTCGGTCGACTGGAAGGACACCCGCATCAACATCGTCGACACGCCCGGCCACGCCGATTTCGGCGGTGAAGTCGAGCGCATCCTGTCGATGGTGGATTCGGCCATCGTGCTGGTCGACGCCGCCGAAGGGCCGATGCCGCAGACAAAATTCGTCGTCGGCAAGGCGCTCAAGGTCGGATTGAAGCCGATCGTCGTCATCAACAAGATCGACCGGCCGGACGCCCGCCACGTCGAGGTGGTCAACGAAGTGTTCGACCTGTTTGCAGCGCTCGACGCCACCGACGAACAACTCGACTTCCCGATCCTTTACGGGTCGGGCCGCGACGGCTGGGTGTCGGAAAACCCCGAGGGTCCGAAGGACCAGGGCCTGGCGCCGCTGTTCGACCTCGTCATCAAGCATGTGCCGGCGCCGACCGTCCACCCCGGCCCGTTCCGCATGATCGGCACCATTTTGGAAGCCAATCCGTTCCTCGGCCGCATCATCACCGGCCGCATCGAATCCGGCACGCTGAAATCCAACCAGGCGGTCAAGGTGCTGCATCATGACGGTACCCAGGTCGAAACTGGCCGCATCTCGAAGATCCTGGCTTTCCGCGGGCTCGAACGCCAGCCGATCGACGAGGCGCAGGCGGGTGACATCGTCGCCATCGCCGGCCTGTCGAAGGGCACCGTCGCCGACACGTTCTGCGACCCGTCGGTGACCGAGCCGCTGCATGCGCAGCCGATCGATCCGCCGACCGTGACGATGTCGTTCCTCGTCAACGATAGCCCGCTGGCCGGCACCGAGGGCGACAAGGTGACCAGCCGCGTCATCCGCGACCGCTTGCTGCGCGAGGCCGAAGGCAATGTCGCGCTGAAAATCGAGGAATCGCCTGACAAGGATTCGTTTTTCGTCTCCGGCCGCGGCGAATTGCAGCTTGCCGTGCTGATCGAGACGATGCGCCGCGAAGGGTTCGAGATCGCCGTGTCGCGGCCGCGCGTCGTCATGCAGCAGGGCGAGAATGGCGAGTTGCTGGAGCCGATCGAGGAAGTCGTTATCGACGTCGACGAGGAGCATGCCGGCGTCGTCGTGCAAAAAATGTCGGAGCGCAAGGCCGAGATGGTCGAATTGCGCCCGTCAGGCGGCAACCGCCAGCGCATTGTCTTCCACGCGCCGACGCGCGGGCTGATCGGCTACCAATCGGAACTGTTGACCGACACGCGCGGCACAGCAGTCATGAACCGGCTGTTCCATGCCTACGAGCCTTACAAGGGGGAGCTGCCGGGCCGCACCAACGGTGTGCTGATCTCCAACGAGCAGGGCGAATCGGTCGCCTATGCCATGTGGAACCTGGAAGACCGCGGCCCGATGGTCATCGATCCGGGCGTGAAGGTCTATCAGGGCATGATCATCGGCATCCATTCACGCGACAACGACCTCGAAGTGAACGTGCTAAAAGGCAAGAAGCTGACCAACATCCGCGCCGCCGGCAAGGATGAGGCGGTGAAGCTGACGCCGCCGATCCGCATGACGCTGGAACGCGCGCTGGCCTGGATCCAGGACGACGAGTTGGTAGAGGTGACGCCGAAGACCATCCGGCTGCGCAAGCTCTATCTCGATCCGAACGAGCGCAAGCGTTTTGAGAAGTCGGCGAAAGTGGTCGGCGCGGCGTAAGGCGAGGTCTCATTGAAGGGAGGTCGGCGCTGCCCCTCATCCGCCTGCCGGCACCTTCTCCCCGTGAACGCAGGGCTGTCCGGGGAAAGTTATTCATATATGAAGGCCATCTGATTGGGAGAGG
>SAQR01000107.1 GCA_004020365.1 Mesorhizobium sp. | reverse complement strand
GCGCTCGCGAGCGGCTTCGCTACCGCCGACCTACACCACGCGGTGGGACACGACCCTTAAACCCAGCAGGATGCGGCTTACTTGGATACAGGCAAGATAACGGCAACGTCCAAACACGAACGGTCAGGCGATCGGGTGACTGGCAAAGCGCGCGGCGAGCAAAGCTATAGCGCGTTCAATGTCGTGGGGCTTGACGGCGCTACCAAGCGTCGCCGTGCTTGTCGCCTACCCGAAAAGAAGGGGTGAAGTACCCTGGCCAGTGGAAGACGACCTCGCGACGTTCCCACCAGGGCCGCAATTTGAAACGGCCGCACTGCCACGAGGTCACCGGGCGCCTCTTGGCTAAGCGCCACTGCGAGGCGCTCGCGCGGGCAGGCGTCGACCCCAAGGAGTTGGACGAGGTGATCATGGCCAGGTGCTGACGGCGGGGAAGGGGCAGCGTCGATGGGCCAGATCCGCTTAGGGCCATATGTCGTCATCGGGCGACTCTAATGCGTGAACGGCAACTATGCTCCACCTCATTCCCGAAAGCCGCCCGTCAGCTGACGGCCCCGTCAATCTGCTAGCAGCCGCAAGGGCCGTCCCCCGAAAGGCGCCTCATTCCGGCGGCAGAGGCCGACATTCCCTTCATCCAAGAGCGGATGTTGGAGCATCCATCTTCCTGGTTCGTCGAACGGCCGCGAAATAGCCGCACCAGCCTACCCAGACGTGACCGGCCACGAGGTGGTCGCCGGCGCCCTGACGAAGATTGCAAATAGTTCGCGCTGAGAGGATATGCGCATCTTGGCATAGATATTCTTGCGGTGGATGCGGACGGTCCCGGCTGAGATGCCCAGCAGGTTGGCGATCGACTCGGAGGAGTGACCTTCAAGAACGAGGCCGACGACCTGCAGTTCTCGTGGGGTCAGCGGCGGCATGCCGCGTGCCTCCAATGCATCCTGCACGGTGCGCCGCATCACTGCCTTGTCGTCTTCGACCGGCGTCGCGGTCTTGAGCCTTTCGTCGGTGCGCCAGTGCATCTCAACGATGCGCCGGACCAAGGGCTCGACTATACGCAGCGTGCGCAGGTCGTGCGCGGTGAAATTCTGGCGGCTGGGCGCGCGCATCAGCGACGTCGCTACGATCCACCCGTCCTTGCCGGGGGAGAAAAAGGCGATCTCGTCGACCGGTCCGGTCTGCACATAATAAGATTTGTAGTATTCGCTCTTGTAGAATTGGTCGGGCGCAAGGTCGGACAGCCTGTAAACTCCCGACCGCGTGCCGTTCGCCGTCGCCTTATAGAACGGATCGAGTAGGTAAGGCCCGATCTCGTATTCCCGAACGTGGATGTCGAACTGCTTCGGGGCGAAGGTGTGGTGGACGCACAGCGGCTTGCCCGGGCCGCTATAGGCGAAACTCACCGTGTAGTCGAATGGTGCGAGACGATGGATGGTTTTGGCGAATGCGTCGGGGAACTGGTGCGATCCCACCTGCGCGAGAAGTTCGCCAAGGGCGTCGAACCATTCGGGATGCGACAGCAGTCGCCTGCCTGACGCTGCTTCAGAGGCTTGGTCCCTCACCGTCGCTCCTATCCCGAAAGGCATATGCGTTTTGGATTACACTCTAAGGGAAATATCCCATGATCGGCATGCTCTTATAGGCTTTGTCTAGTTTGTGTAATATGCCTTCTTCGTACCAAGAGCTACGCAGGCAGGCGTCGATAGCATATACTGACGACCTGAGACCTTGCGGACCTGAGGCCTCGCGGACAAGTCGGGCGATCCGCGCGCAGTGGTGGAGGACTGAATGGCGGATCGCCGCCAACACGCCACAGATCTCACGGGCGGCCCGGGCACGGCCCGATCCCCCGGCGGACCAGCATTCAAGCCCAGCCAAGTTGGACAGCACCGCAACGACAATCAACCAAAGGGGAATCTCGATGTTTGGAGACAGTTCACGCCTACGCATGCTGATAACGGCACCGGCGCTCGCGGCATTCGCGACGCTCGGCATTGCCGGACAGGCCGGTGCCTGGACGCTGGAGGAAGCGGCGGCGCCTTATAAGGGAACCACGATCCGCACTATTGGCGAGGCGCTGCCGCCGCTCGAGGCGATGAAGAAGCTGGCGCCCGAGTTCGAGAAGCGCACCGGCATCACGGTCGAGATCGAGATGTATGAGGCGTCCGAGACCGCCAGCAAGGTGATGCTCGACCTCAACTCAAAGCGCGGCCGCTACGACTTCATCCTCCAGCAGCACCGCAATGTCGGCAAGTTCGTCACCAACGGCCATGTCGAGCCGATCGAGCAGTTTATGACCTCGGCGACGCTGCGCGACCCCGAGTTCAAGCCGGAGGAACAGCTGTACCAGGGTCTCTGGAAGGAAATCTCTTGGTACGGGGGTAAGGCCTATGGCTTCCCGTTCACCGCGCTCACAATGTACGCTTGGTATCGGTCCGATCTCCTGACCGACGCCAAGGAGATGGACGGCTTTAAGGCCAAGTACGGCTACGACCTCGGCCCGGCGCAGGACTGGAAGCAGTATCGCGACATCGCCGAATGGTTCAACCGCCCTGACCAGGGTCTCTATGGCACCGCACTGCAGGGCAAGCGCCACGAAGCGCTGTGGTACGAGTGGCTGAACTTCCTCTACTCCTTCGGCGGCGACATGCTGGAGGTGAAGTCGGGCTCCGAATGCGGCCCGGTCATCGTCAACAGCCCGCAGGCCATTGCCGCTACCGAATACTACAAGAGCCTGATGGCCTTCTCGCCACCGGACACGCTCAACTACTTCTGGGACGACGTCATGGCGTTGATGCAGCAGGGCAAGGTCGCCGAGCTCATCATGTGGAACGACGCGACCTACGCCGTCGCCGTCGATGAGAATGTGTCGACGGTCGTCGGCAAGATGGGTTTCGACATCGTGCCGCAGGGTGAAGGCGGCAAGGTCGCTCAGGTGGAGGGCTGGTCATACCTCATTCCAACGGCGTCCAAGAACAAGGAGGCCGCATACCTCTTCATCCAGTGGATGCTGGAGTACGAACAACAGCTCAACCAGCATCTGAATGGCGGCGCTTCCGCAAGGCCAGATGTTTATGCATCCGCCGAGGTGCAGAAGCTGCCGTATGCCAAGGCATCGATGGCGTCCAATGAGGTGGCCAAGCCGAAGCCTACGATCCCGCAGGCGAGCGAGATGACCGACATCCTAGTCCGCGAATTGTCCTCCTATCTCGCCGGCGAGAAGGAAGCAAAGGCGGCGCTCGATGAGTCGGCCAAGGAGATCTCGGCGCTGCTCGGGGCCTGCGCACCGATGAAATATCCGGTGCAGTGAGGGCTGCTATCCTAATCCCGTGGGGACAACCCCCCGGGAGAACGCCGGGCATATCATGACCAAAGGCACTCGACCTTCGCGCGGACAGTTCCTGCTCGACCGCGGCGCATCTATGCCCCTGATCCTGCCGGCGGCGCTGCTCGTCCTCGTCTTTCTCGTGGGGCCTTTTTATTACATGGTCTACACGGCGATGACCGACTTGAGTTTCGCCAATCCGGACCAGAAGGGCGTATTCATCGGCTTCGACAATTTTCGCAGGCTGGTGCGTGAGGATGCAATCTTCTGGGGCTCCTTCTGGCGTACCATCCGCTTCGTCTTGGTCGCGGTGTCGATCGAGTTCCTGCTCGGCTTCGCGCTGGCATGGCTGATCTGGCGCTACATCGAGCGGCAGCGCCTGCTGACGACGCTGCTGCTGGTGCCGATGATGCTGGCTCCTGTCGCTGTCGGGCTGATCTGGCGCCTGCTGCTGCAGGGCGACTTCGGCATGGCGACGCACTATCTACGGGCCGTTGGCCTGCTGTCGCAATCCAGCGCCGTCTTCTCGTCGCCAGGCCTCGTCATGCCCACCATCATCGCCATCGACGTCTGGCAGTGGACGCCTTTCGTGACGCTGATCATCCTGGCCGGGCTGATGAGCTTGCCGCGCTCGCCCTTTGAGGCAGCGACAATGGACGGTGCCGGGCCGTGGCGGCAGTTCACCGACATCCTGTTGCCGCTGATGCGCCCGATCATCGCGCTGGTGCTTCTGCTGCGCGGCATCGACGCCTTCAAAGAGTTCGACAAGGTCTTCATCATGACCGGCGGCGGCCCCGGTACCGTCTCGGAACTGCTCTCGATCTACGCCTACCGCGTCAACTTCAAGACCTGGAATCTCGGCTACGGCGCCGCGGTCTCGTTCATGGTCTACCTCGTCGTGCTGATCATGTGCTCGGTCTTTTACAAGGCCGTGTACTGGAAGTCGGCGGACCAAGAGGCTAGGCCATGAGCAAATCCTGGAAGATCCTCGCGATCGGAATCCTCGCCTGCGTACTGGTGCTTGCGCTCACGCCGTACGTCTGGATCTTGCTGACGTCCTTCAAGGGCCGCCTCGATATCCTCTCGACGCAGCCGACCTGGTTCTTCATGCCAACCTTCGCCAATTATCCGGCGGTTTTCATCGATAAGGAATATCTCCCGCTCGTCTTCAATTCGCTGGTCATCTCGCTGGGATCGACTGTGCTGTCGATCCTGATCGGCGCGCCGGCCGCCTATGTGTTCGCGCGCACGGATTTCGCCGGCAAGGAAGACCTGTTTTTCTTCTTCCTGACGACGCGCATGGCGCCGCCGATCGCGATCGCGGTGCCGCTCTTCCTGTTCTTCACGACAATCGGCCTGACCGACACGATCTACGCCGTGGTGATTGCCCATACGAGCTTCAATCTGTCGCTGGTCGTCTGGATGATGCGCGGCTTCTTCGCCGAGATACCGAAGGAGATCGACGAGGCGGCGATGATGGACGGGCGCTCGAAGCTCGGAGCATTCGTGCGCGTCATCGTGCCGCTGGCCGCGCCCGGACTCGCGGCAACGGCGGTGCTCTGCTTCATCATGTCGTGGAACGAGTTCCTCTACGCCTTCATCCTCGTGGCGTTCGAGGGGCGGCCGCTGACGGTCGGCATTCCCGGCCTGATCACGCCACACGGCACCCTGTGGGGGCAGGTCGCCGCGGTGGCAGTGGTCGCCACCCTGCCGATCATCGTCTTCACATTTCTCGTCCAGAGGCACCTCGTGCGCGGCCTGACCTTCGGCGCGGTGAAGGGCTAAGGACCAGCGGAGCATCCAATGGCAGTCTCGTTCAAGGAAGTGACGAAGCGGTTTGCGGACGGCACCGTCGCGCTCGATCGGCTCGATCTCGGCTTCGATCTCGGCGAATTCATCGTGCTGCTTGGGCCCTCGGGCTCTGGCAAAACAACTGCGTGCCGCCTGCTCGCCGGGCTGGAGCAGCCGTCTAGCGGTCGCATCGAGATCGAAGGTAGGGACGTGACCAACGTGCCGCCGCGCTTCCGCGGCATCGGCATGGTGTTCCAGAACTACGCACTTTACAGCCACAAGACCGTCTTCGAGAACATCGCCTATCCCCTGCGCATCCGCAAAGTGGCCGCTGCGGAAATCGAGCGTTCGGTGAAGGACATGGCCGAGCTTCTGCGCATCGCCCACTATCTGCAGCGCAAGCCGGCGCAGCTCTCCGGCGGCCAGGCGCAACGTGTCGCCGTAGCGCGCGCGCTGGTGTGGCAACCGGCGATCTGCCTCATGGACGAACCGCTTTCCAACTTGGACGCGCTGCTGCGCCTGCATATGCGCACCGAGCTCAACCGCCTGCATCGCAAGCTCGACAAAACCTTCGTCTTCGTCACGCACGACCAGGAGGAGGCGATGACGCTGGCGACGCGCATGGCCGTGCTGAAGGAGGGCCGGCTGGTGCAGTTCGACGAGCCGAAGACGATCTACCGCCGGCCCGCCAACCGCTTCGTCGCCGAGTTCATGGGCCGCCCGGCGATGAACACGATCGACGGAGTGGTCAAAGGCGGCATATTCAAGGCTGGCGCGGTGGCTTGCGCGGTCGATCGCCCCGACGGGCCGGTCACGCTCGGCATCCGGCCGGAGCAAATCGAATTCATGGCGTCGAATGCACCGGCAGCCATGACGCTCACCGTGGACGTGAAAGAAGCGATCGAACCCGACACGCTGCTGATCTTCCAAAACGCGGGCGGGCAGGCAATCACGCTGCGGACGCAGACGAATTGCGATGCGATCGAGCCGGGACAGCCGGTGAGCGTCTCCTTTCCGAAGCAGGCGCTGCACTATTTCGACGCCGCCACGGGAAAGAGGGTCGAGTGACCGCCGCCAGCTTTGTCCCGCTCATCCTGGCAGCGATCGTCTGGCTCGGCTTCTGGCGCGCCAACCGCGTGAAGCGCTGGTTCACGATCGGCGAGGTGATCTTTTGGGACGTGATCGTGCTCATCCTCATTCAGCTTGTGTGGCTGCGATGGTTCTGAGCGCTCGACATACGGGAGGGACGCGATGACTTCGCCCCCACGCTGGCGCCGCTTCGACGAATGGGACACGCGGCCGCTGCGGCACGACCGCTTTGCCGCGGAGGATCCGGAAGCGGGCTTTGCCACCTTTCACAGCCCGTGGGACCCCGCGCCGTCGGCGCGAGTCGAGAACGGACGCGTGGTCGAGATCGACGGTAAGCCGGAAGCCGACTTCGACATCCTTGATTCCTTCATCGCCGCACATCATCTCGATCTCGACGTGATTGACGAGGCGATGGCGATGGATTCGGGCGAAGTCGCCCGCATGCTGGTCGACATCAACGTGCCGCGCGAAAGGCTCGAGCGGCTGGCTCGCGGCATGACGCCGGCGAAGCTGACTTCCGTCGTGTCGCACTTGTCGTCACTGGAGATCACCTTCGCCTATTCCAAGATGCGGCAGCGCCGCACGCCGGGAAACCAGGCGCACGTCACCAACGCTAAGGATGATCCTCTGCAGCTTGCAGCAGACGCCGCCGTTGCCGTGGCGCTCGGCTTCGACGAGATCGAGACGACGATGCGCGTTGCGTCGAACTCCTGGGCCAACGCCGTCGCCTGCGCCGTCGGCGCGTCGGTTGGGCGTGGCGGCGTGCTGTTCCAGTGCTCGATCGAGGAAGCGGAAGAGCTGCGCATCGGCATGGCTGGCTTCACTTCCTATGCCGAGACGGTGTCGGTTTACGGCACGGAAGCTGCGTTCGTCGATGGCGACGACACACCCTGGTCCAAGGCTTTCCTCACGGCCGCCTACGCCTCGCGCGGCATCAAGGCACGCTGCACGTCTGGCGCATCCTCCGAGCTGCTGATGGGTTTCCACGAACATCAGTCCGTTCTCTACCTGGAAGCCCGTTGCCTCTGCCTGCAGCGCGCCATGGGCGTACAGGGAACGCAGAACGGCGGCATCGACGGCGCGCCGCTGACAGTCTCGATGGCGGGGGGCATGCGCGAGCTCATGGCCGAAAACCTGATCGCCGTCTGGCTCGGCCTTGAATGCGCCTCCGGCAACGACACCCGCGTCAGCGAGTCCGAGATCCGGGTCGGCGCCAAGATCACGCCCTTCCTCATGGCCGGCTCCGACCTGTTGTGTTCCGGCATGGGATCGATCCGCAAATACGATAATTCGTTCAACCCATCCCTGTTCAACGGCGAGGACGTCGAGGACTTCCTCGCTCTGCAGCGTGACCTCGAGGCGGATGGTGGGCTGACGCCCATAGAGGAAAGCAATATCCGCGAGCTCCGCATGCAAGCGATCAAGGCGCTGGCCGCCGTCTTCCAGGAGCTTGGCCTCGCCGAAGTGCCGGAAGCCTGGATGCTCTCCGTCGCCGCCGCCTCGGGCTCGCTCGATACCGAAACCTTCTCGACCGGCGAGGTCACGCGCATCAGCGAAGCGATTCGCGATCGCGGACTAACAGCGGTGGATGTGGTGCGGGCGCTGCACAAACGGGGCTTCGGGCGCGAGGCCGAGAACCTATTGCTGATGCTTCGCCAGCGCATCTCCGGCGACTATCTGCAGACGTCGGCCATCCTGCGCGACGGCAAGGTCATCAGCGCGCTCAACGATCCCAACGACTACCGGGGGCCGGGCAGCGGATATCGGATGTCCGAAGCTAGATGGGAAGCGGTCCGAGGCGTGCGCGATGTTCAGACACGCGAGAAGGTGCTGGAGAGCGAGCGTCGCCTCGACCCGACCTCGGAGCCATGGCTGATTCCAGGCGGCGAGGCCGGCAAAGGCACGGATCCGCGCGAGGTGGTGATTGGCCTCAGCCCCGCATTCGGCAACGAGCTCACGCAAACGACCGCCGGCCACGACTTGATCGACGTGGTGCTGGCCCTGACCGATGGTGTGAGCGAGGGCGGCGGCGTGCCGCGCCTCGTCCGCATCCGACATACCGCCGACACGTCCTTCCTCGGCCTCACCGCGGCGCGCCTCTCCGGCTCGGGTTATGCCATCGGCATCCAGGCCAAGGGCACCGCAGTCATCCACCGCGCCGACCGGCTGCCGCACATGAACATCGAACTGTTCTCGAATGCACCGATCACGACGCTCGACCACTACCGCGCAATGGGCCGCAACGCCGCGCTCCACGCGCTGGGGCGCGCGCCGGAACCCGTCATCGTGCCGACCGAAGGTCAGGCGCTTGGCGCCCGCTATCATGTGCGCGTCGCCATGCTCTACGCGATAGAGACCGGGCTGGTAGTGCCGGATGCCCCGCCGCTCGATGTCGCGTTTGCAATCGGACAAGGAGGGCTTCGACCGTGACATCCCCTCTCGACCTCTATCCCATCTCCGAGAATGCGCCCGATCAGGCGGTGTCGGCGTCGGGCATGCCGCTTGCCGACTTGACGCTCGACGCAGTGATTTCGGAACGGATCGGTGCCGAAGACATCCGGATTTCGGCCGGCGTGCTCAGACTTCAGGCATCGATCGCCCGCGATGCGGGCCGCGACCGGCTTGCGCTCAATCTCGAACGCGCCGCCGACCTCGTCTCCGTCCCGCAAGACCTCATCCTGGACACCTATGAAATGTTGCGGCCGGGCCGGATTCCCGAAGCCCAACTGCTCAAAGAGCGCGCCGAGCTGCTGCGTCGCGAATACGGCGCGCACACCATCGCGGCGCTGATCGACGAAGCGGTCGCCGTTTACGAGCGCCGCAATCTGTTTCGCCGCCGGTACTAAGGGAGAACCGAATGATACTTCAGGGGCGGATCGCCATCGTCACCGGTGCCGGCTCCGGCATCGGCCGGGCCGGATCGGAAGCCATGGCGCGCGAGGGCGCGACGGTCATCGTCACCGACCGCGATCTCGATGCCGCGCGTGGCACGGTCGACTCTATCGCCGCCGCCGGCGGGCGCGGCGAGGCCATCCGTGTCGACGTCACCGACGATGCAGCCGTCGTCGGCGTCATGCAGGACGTGGCCGAGCGATATGGGCGCATCGACATCTTGCACAATCATGCCGGTGTGCAGGTCGCGGGCAGCGTCGAGGAGATCGACGGCGCCGGTTTCGATCGCTCTTGGGCGGTCAACGTGCATGCCCAGTTCGTTGCCTGCCAAGCAGTCCTACCGGTTATGAAGAGACAGCGCGGCGGCGTCATCCTCAACACGTCGTCGAACTCCGGCGTCTTCCTCGACAGAGCGATGACCGCCTACATCACCAGCAAGGCCGCATCGATCACCATGACCCGCCAGATCGCACTGGATGTCGCGCGCTATGGCATCCGCATCAATTCGCTCTGCCCCGGCTGGGTCGATACGCCGTTCAACGTTCCCTACACGGACCAACTCGGCGGCCGCAAAGCGCTGGAGCACGCGATCGCCAACATCGTCCCGATGGGCCGCTTCGCAACGACCGACGAGATCGCCGAGGTCATTCTGTTCATGGTGTCCGACAAGTCGTCCTACATGACCGGCCATGCACTGGTCGCTGACGGAGGCGAGTCTCTCGCGGGTGGGACGAATTCGGGCCAATCTATCAGCCATTGAGCCTATGCAGGCGTTTTCGTTATTCAAACTTGATGTCTGCTTCACACATCAATTTGGCGGAATGCTGACAGTCCGCAATCGGCCTCAACCGAGACTTCCAACGCCACGCTGCTGATCGCTGTCCCTCGGGCCGCGAAACTGGCTTCCAGGGTCGGGTAGCAACGCCGCCTTCGGGTTCGATGTTGACGCTCTGTGCTTCGGTAGTCGCATAAGATTGAAGTGCGGAACTCACCGGCGATCTCGGCCGGGGTCGCCCCATCACAGGCCCAGTCCAAGAGAAGATCTGACCCTTTCACTACTCTTTCCTTCGCGGCCGCCCAACGGCAGCCCGTGACCCGTAGCCGACACTCAGCGGCTAACTGCCCGCAACAAATCAAAGGCTGTCATTCGAGCATTGCAATGCCAGAGACGCCTGCCGCTGGTGGCTGCGGCCATATTGAGCGGACATCATGAAACCTTCTCATTTTAAGCCGTTATCGCCGGTATATCCGAGGCTAATTTCAAGCCGGAGTCGGTCGACGGCGACACATCACGCGATGCGGAGAAGTCGCCCCAGGAGAAGCAATCGACTGCGAAGTCGCGTCTGAAATCTCGGCGAGGCCGCGCCGCCGCCGGATTGCATCGAACGCAAGAAATATTTGCTGAGGCGTTTCTGGATCAGCGAGCGCGGTTACTGGGCAGTGGCGACAGGATTGCCTGGCCGTTCACGATCGGACTGTTGATCCTGATATGCATCAGTGTCGGCTTCCAGTATGGGATCAAGGTCTGGAAGCTCGCGATTTTCGACGCCCTTGAGCTGTACTTCTGCCAATCCGGCGATCTCGCTCAGGCGCGCCGGGCACCGATCCGTTCACCGCACAGAACCAACGCTTTGGAAGATCAGGCTCTGACGGATGCTTCGAAGTGCCATGCGTCTTGGCGAGATATTTGCAAACTTGATGACCGCGCTGCTCCTCACGTCGATTTTTTGTTGCATCTTCCTTTTGTTTGGAAAACCGCTGTGGCCACAACGAAACGCAAGGATGGTGCTGCTTCCGAACATTAGTGCCGCTACGACTGGATCCACGCGCTCGAGCTGCGGCCTTGACCCGTGCCTGCCCACGACTTTCAACTTGAGCCTTGCACC
>SAQR01000106.1 GCA_004020365.1 Mesorhizobium sp. | reverse complement strand
GTCGTGCTGATGCCGCTCGCCGCCTACCAGCGCCGCATCGCCGGCAACCGCGACATCGATTCGATCTACGTCGCCGCCGACGACCGGACGCCGACCACCGAGCTGCTGCCGCGCGTCGAGGACATTTTGCGCGATGCACGCCGCATCCCGCCGGACCGCGAAGACGACTTCTCGATCCGCGACATGACCCAGATCGCCGACGCCATGGCAAGCGCCACCACGACGATGACCGGCATGCTGGGAGCGGTCGCCGGCGTCAGCCTGTTGGTCGGCGGCATCGGCATCATGAACATCATGCTGGTGTCGGTCACCGAACGCACCCGCGAGATCGGCATAAGGCTGGCCATCGGCGCGCATGAAAAGCACATCCTCATCCAGTTCCTGGTCGAGGCGACCGTGCTGTCGCTGCTCGGCGGCATCATCGGCATCCTGATCGGCCTGGCGCTTGCCGGCCTCGCCTCGCTGACGCTGGCGATCCCATTTGCGCCAAGCCCGGCGGTGATCCTGCTCGCCGTCGGCTTCTCGGCGCTGATCGGCATGGTGTTCGGCTTCTTCCCGGCGCTGCGCGGCGCGCGGCTCGATCCGATCGAGGCGCTGAGGCATGAATAGCGCGGCGGAACGTGCGCCGCCTCCTGACCCATGATTCTCGCATTGTCCGCATCCCGCCCTCTGTCGCCGTTCAATCCGCGGTGCTAGCAATTGCCTTGGGGGCGTGGGGAACAGTGGAAATGAGCAAGAGAGAACGAGTGATTTTGGTGACGGTGATCATCGAGGCCGCGTTGGCGGGGCTCTGGTGGTATCTGGCCAGCGAGGGCATGGCCAATCCCGATCATGTCACCGCCGATTTCCAGCAGGTAGTCGGCCAGACGATGGGAACGGCGATGGGTGCGCTGCTGGGTATCGGCGTCATGCTGTTTTTCGTCGCTGCCCGCAACGATCGCAAAACCATCGAGAACAAAATGCGTCGTTAACCCCTGTCGGCAAAATATCCCCAGTCGGCAAACCTATCCCTTGCCGGCAAAATGCCACTCGATCAGTGGCTTCATGTGCGGCATCAGCCCGTCCGGCAGGTCATCGGCATTGCGGATGACGACAGGCCCGTCGATTTCCGGCTCTGCCTCGGCGGCGACAAAGGCACTGATGCGCTGCGCCACCTCGTCGGCGGATGCGGTCTCGCGATAGCGGCGAAAGATCACCGTGCCGGTTGCTGTCGACAGGGCATAGTAGCGCCTGCCGCGTGTCGCGCCGGCAAGGTCGAGGCCGGTTTCTTCCCGCACCTCGCGGATCATGTTGAAGTCGACATCGACAAGGCCGTCGCGGAAATCGGTTGGCTCGAACGAGCCGGCGGCGAAATAGACGCGCCCGGGATTGACGGTGTGCGACGCCATGCGGATCGCCACCAGCGCATTGTCGCCGGCGACCAGCATGGCATGGGCATAGGCGTGCTCGGCCCCAACCACCTGCCGATTGCCGCGCCAAAGCATGAAGGTCGAGTAGCGAACCGCATGGCAGCGACCAACGAGGCTGTTGTCGCGATAGCTGAGCGCCGAAAGCAGCACCACGGTGCCGTCGAACAACGCCGGGTTGGCTGCGGTCTCGCGCCGCCAATTCTCGGCGATCGCTTGCGCATTATCGCGCTCGAACGGATGCGGGCCGGGGTCGAGCCTGACGTCGACGGCGTCGACCGGCAGGATGGTGTTGCGCGGCAGGTCGAAGCTCAACGAAAACGATCCTCAGGCAGTTTCAAGGGTGATCGCCACCGGACAATGGTCCGACGCCTTCGGCCGGTCCCAGCCGCAACGCGGAAACCGGTCCACCTCCTGGCCTGCCGGAAATATCGTGCGCCAGGGCTGGCCGTTGCGGATGATGTCGGGAACGGCGGTCGCGTTCCTGGCTGCCAGTGCCTTCGACAACAGGATGTAGTCGAGCTGGCATAGATGCCGCTCTTGCGGCCCGCGCGTATGGTACAAGGTCCAACGGTCCATCTCCGGGCGGCGCTCGACCGCATTCTCGCAAAAGCCGCCGGCAGTGAGCACGTTGAGGCAGGACTGGCTCTCGTCGATCACCTCGAAGCGGTAGCCGTCAAAGGCGTCGCCGGAGATCTTCACCCGCTGCCGATAGTCGTTCATGTCGCCGCAGATCGCCCAGTATTTGTCGGCGGCGTGATCGCCACCGAAACGCTCCTCGATGATCCGGCGCACCGCTTGCGCCTCGGCGATGCGCAACGGCATTGTAGCCTGGCGTCCGTCGAGACCGTTGCGGGGCGAGCCCATCGACTTGAAATGCACCAGATAGAGCGTCAGCGGCACGCCGCCGACGGTCAGGTCGATTTCCAGGCAGTCGCGCCGGAAGATGCGCTGGTTGGCCTGATGCCCAAACGCTGCCAGTTCCGGCGTGTGCAGGCCGAACTGTTCGAACGTGACATAGGCGTAGCTTGTCATGCGCACGAATTCGATCGGCTGGCCCTGCGCGGTCTCGTTGCGCATCATCACCGCGACGTCGATGCCGCGCGAATCGTTGCCGGCGGTGGTGTATTTCTGGCGGTAGCCATGCCCGACCATCTTGAACAGATAGCCATATTCGAAAGCCTTCAGCGCCTCGATATTGTCGACCTCCTGCATGCAGATGATGTCGGCGCGGGCGGCCGCGATGGCCAATGCCGTCAGCTGGCGCGTATCGTCGGACAGCGCGATCGCCCGCGCCTGCTCCAGCATCTTGTATTCGGCCTCGCTCTGGATGTCGAAGAGCGCCAGCGTGCGATCTTCGTTGAGCTGGTTGCGGTATCCGGAAAAATCGAACCTGTTCATCAGGTTTTCGACATTGAAGGTGGCGAGGCGCAGCGACATGGCGGTGACCTTTGCCCACAAGCACGGCCGAAAACAAGGGCCCACCCTGCCCGCCATGGTTGACGAAACCTTTCCATTCATCCTCCGTTCAGGCGCGAAGCTGCATGAATGACATTCTTCCTCGCTGGGCGTGGGGCCTGATCTCTTGGAGAGTGCAATGAACCCGCTCTTTTCTTTTTCTGTCAGATCCGGGCTGCTGGCTCTGGGTCTGCTGGCCGGCCTGTCGGCCCCCGCATTCGCCGGACCGATTGCCAAACCCGTGCAGCCGATGCCGGCCAACGCCATGGCCCCCGAGATTGTGCCTGTCCGCGAGAGCTGGGCCGGCGGCAACGACAGGCGGAGCGAATGGCGCTGGCGCAATCGGCACGGCGCGCGGGAGTGGCGCGGTGGCGATGATCGGAGATGGCGCGGTCGCGACGAATGGAGATGGCGTGATCACGACGACCGGCGCTGGCGCCACCGTCGTCATCACCGCCGTCACTTCAACGATTCCGCGATCTATTTCGGCTTGGGTCTCGGCCTGCCCGCCTACAACTATTATAGCGGGCCGAGCTACTACGAGCCGCGCTACTACCCGCCTCGGCGTCAGTATCGCACGGGGCGACTTTCCAGCGCCCATGTCCGCTGGTGCTACGACCGCTACCGGTCCTATCGCGCCTGGGACAACACGTTCCAGCCCTATGGCGGTCCGCGCCAGCAGTGCTGGTCGCCTTACAGTTGAGCGGAGCGACTGATGAATTCCAAACGGCGCCGCGCCTCGCGGCGCCATTTATCATCTGGCCCACCTTCTTCTGAAAGCCCTTTGCGCTACGATAACGCTATGTTTATCAGGCGGGCCTAATTATCCTGCCGATCGCACCAGGGATTATGCGCGATGGCTGAAGACGAAAACAGGGACAAACACAGGCAGCGCGTCTTCAAGGGCGCGACGATCCTGACCGGCATGACCAGGTCCGAGGTCACGTGCACGGTGCGCAACATGCATGACGGCGGCGCCGAACTGAAGGTCTCGATCGACGCTCGCGTGCCCGACGAGTTCCTGCTCTATGTGCCGACCGACGGCATCGCCTACAACGCAGTGGTCCGCTGGCGCCGCGAGGACCGCATCGGCGTGATGTTCACCGGCACCGAGCCAAAGCCCCACTGGCACTACGGCTAGATCCCCTGAACGGCGGGCGCCCTCTAAGCAGCCGACGAAGTGAAAGCCTGACGCTTGGTACCCGACGCGTAGGGCAACTCAGGGTAGAATGCCACCGTTCGACTCGCCCTTCAGAACAAGATATGAAGCGCCATCTCCGGACACTCGCGAACACCGCCACGAAGGTCCGACTCGACCGGGAGCGGAAGTTCAGGCGAACTTTGGAGCACTCTTATAGTTCGAGATGGCTGGTTGAACCCCAACATCCTTCTGACCTGGACGAGAGCAACTACCAGCAGCGGGCGGATTGCCATTTGAGCCCTAGCTCACAGCGTCTTGCTCATAATCAGGATCGGCACCGGAGCGCCGCCACGGTCGTCGAAGAATCTCGGCGGGGTGATAGCCGCAGGCTCGATACAGCGGCTCACCTGCCATGGTTGCTGCCAGTTCGACACGAGCAAAGCCTTCGGTCATGGCTGCATTTTCACAAAGCGAAAGGATCAGACGACCGACACCGCGTCGGACAAAGGCCGGATGGGTATACATGGCTCTGACACGCGCCGCGTCCCTGGTGGGGTCAAGCAACGCCGCGTTACGCCCAGGCGATTGATCCGCACCGTACATCGTCGTGCGCCGGCTCCAGCCCCCGCAACCTGCCAGGACGCCATCGTGCTCCACGACGAAATAGGTGCCGTCATCGACAAGCTGCGTGTCCAGCCCCATGATTGAACGGCTGGATCGGATCTGGGCGTCGTCAAGAGAGGGCTTCTGGAGTTCGGCGATCGCCGCATCCATAAGCACAGAGATGGCCGCGAGATCCTCGCGTCGCGCGATCCGGTGCCGCAAGTCTCCGTTGGCGTTGGCGATGTCAAGGCGGCCCCGCCAACCGTTCATTCTGGCAGCCCGGCCATGCGATAGCCCTCCACAAAATGCCGCCGCATGTTTTCATCGCGGAAAGGTTGCGAGGCAGACCAATGCCGGATTGTGAAATTCGGATTGCTCATCATGAACATCTGTGCCTCCCGGCGCGCCTCCTCAAGACGCCCGAGTTGTGCCAGGCTCGCCGCAAGGATGCGGCGCGATGTTGTGCGATAGGTTTCGGGCCTGCGAAGTGTCTGGACCGCGGACTCGTAGTCGCGAAGTGCATATTGGGTCTGCCCCAACATCCAGTAATACCAACCGGGTGGGTGCGGATTGAGCCGGAGCGCCTTGCGTACGTGTTCGAGGGCATCGGCCGGTTGGCCCTTCAGCGTAATCAGATCCGAGCGCATGGCCCATGCGTCTGCATGGTTGGGATCCAGTTTCACAGTAGCGTTGAACTCAGCATCCGATTCCGCCCAGCGACGTTCATGTCCGAGGATGATGCCCAATACCCAGTGGTTCCCGGCATCGTTAGAATCGAGCGTCACGGCCTGTTGTGCTTCCGCCAACGCTCTTGCCCGATTGGGATCCATCGGCTCGTCCCAGAACTCCCAGCCCAACCAAAGGTTCAGCGCCAACAAGCGGTGCGCCTCGGCATATTCCGGATCAAGTGCGATCGCCGCTTCCAGCAGGAAAATGGCCTCTTTCGCGGCGAGTGCGGTTTGCAAGCCCAATGCCCGCGCACGTACACAGAGGTCATAAGCCTCCAGGTTAGCAGGTCTGTTGCGCGCTGGTTGGGTCGTCAAACGGCCGGCCAAGGCCTCGACGATCTTGCCCGTCACCTCGTCCTGGACGGCGAAAATATCCTCCAAGCTGCGGTCGAACCGTTCGGCCCACAGGTGGTCCCCTCCGATTGAGTCGATCAATTGGGCGTTGATGCGAACTCGTCCCGCAGCACGCCGGGCGCTACCCTCCAGGAGATAGCGCACACCGAGCTCGCGAGCGATGCGGCGCACGTCCACATGCCTGCCTTTGTAAGCAAAGACAGAGTTGCTGGCGATGACAAACAATCCGCTGGTTCTCGATAGATCCGTGATCAGGTCTTCGGTTAGGCCATCGACAAACGCCTCCTGTTCCGGGTCGTTGCTCATGTTTGTGAACGGAAGGACGGCGATGGAAGGCTTGGCGGGCAATGTCAGTGGGGCCTTCTCCGCCGGGCCATGATGCTCCGGAATGCTCGATGCATCGATGCGATAAACGGCCACCGGCTCGGCGATGTTCTTGATCGCTTGCGGGCCAAGTTCGTCGAAACTGAAATCGAGCTTGCGTTTGACCTGGTCGTAGACGCTGCCAGAGATGCAGATGTCTCCCGGCCCGGCTATTGCCTGAAGCCGCACGGCGACGATCACGCCATCACCGAAAAGGTCGCCGCCTTCGACAACGACATCACCCAGATTAATCCCGATGCGTAGGACGATGTGACGGTCGTCAGCGCGACCTTGGTTCGCGGCGATCATCCCCTTCTGGACTTCGACTGCGCAAGTCACGGCGTTCACCGCACTGGCGAACTCGACCAGAACGCCGTCACCCATCACCTTCACGATACGGCCATGATGCTCGCGGACGAGTGGCTCCAGGATTCCCCTGCGCCGCTCCCTTAAAGTGGCCAGGGTGCCCTGCTCGTCCAGTTCCATTAGCCGACTGTAGCCAACCACATCGGCAGCCATTATGGCTGCAAGACGGCGTTGGGCGCGTTCTTCGGCCATTTTGCATTTGCTTTCATAGAAAGCAGGGCATCGGATTGTATTGACGCCCATTTCAAAAGTCTATCGGACTGGACTTCGAAACTGGTTTGCCAGCATCTAAATTGGGTGAGCCAACGGCCGATTTCCCACCCGATCTGGTCGTTCATCGGCCCCAATTAGAACGTCACAGAAGGGTCACGCGCGCGAGTCGATTATGCGCAAACGAATTTCCGCAATGGTGAAGTTCGTGCCGTCCACCGGTACCAAGTGTCAGACTTCACTACTAAAACACCCCGACGAGCAGTGCGGCCCCGGCAAGGAAGACAGAGGCGGAGACCCACAAGAGCCAAAGTCCCCGCATCCTGCAGTCGAGAACGGCCGCAGCGGGATTGGCGGGATCGTAGTGGACCTCGACCTTGTCGCCCTGGACGTAGCGCTGCGATTGACCGCTGACGAGGCCTGGCAGCGAGGCCGTCAGGTTCGAGCCAAAAGCGACGCGGTCGGCGGCATAGCGCTGGCCGGCGACGCTATAGCTGTAGACGACGCGGGATTTGAAGACGGTTCGCCAAGGCCGGTACCCACCACCCTTCAACCCGTCGCGGATCTGGAATTTCTGCAGGCCCGAAACGTCGATGTGTCCCGTGGCGACAGGCCATCTGGCTGCCTGTTCCGCGAGCGACTGCTGGCAAAGCCCATGCGCAGCGTAAACAGTCCCATGACAAGCAGCAGGGCCCCCGCGCCGAGGTTCTGCGGCTTGGGCAAATGCGGCCCGATCGCCTCCAGGATGCCGCCGACGGAGAACACCAATACCATGGCGCCAATCACCAGCCCCGCCGAAAGCCGGATCATGAACTTGAGGGCGCCGTCGGGCATGGTGCGCTCGATCACGGCCTTGGCCGGATCGGACGGGTCGTAGAAGACGGTTACGTCGGCTCCCTTGGGAAACCGCGCAAGGGTCTCGGAAACGGCGAAGTTTCCGACATTCTCCTGCACGCCATATCGCGAACTGCGGAATGTTTCCCCGCCGACCTTGTACTCGAAGGTGATCGCCGGGAAGCTTCGTGTCTCGGTTGAACGTCTGCGTTGCGAGCTGGGTCCCGAACTGGTCACCTCGCGAGCCTCCACTCGTGACGAAAGGATCTTTCCAGGCGTCGGAAGCCACCGGCTGACCGCCCTCACCTCTCTCCACTTCAACAGCGTAGCAACGCTCAGCATGCCGGCGACCACGCAGGCGAACCCGACCAACAGAAGTTTGAGTTCCAAATCTGCCCCCTCGGCAACGCGTGCCTGCGCATGCATACCACGACGCCGAGAATACCGCGTCTGTTCAAAGACCCGGCGAGATCACACGGCCTTTGATGTGTGAAAAAAGCCGGCGGAGCGCTCCGCCGGCTTTTTTGTGCAATGATAAAATTGCGGATTTCGATCAGTTCTTGGCCTTGTCGACCAGCTTGTTCTTCGAAATCCACGGCATCATCGCGCGCAGCTTGGCGCCGACTTCTTCGATCTGATGGCTGTCGTTGTTGCGGCGGATGCCCTTGAAGCGCGACATGCCGGCGCGGTACTCCTGCATCCATTCCGAGGTGAATTTGCCGGTCTGGATATCCTTCAGCACGCGCTTCATCTCGGCCTTGGTCTCGGCGGTGATGATGCGTGGGCCCGAAACATATTCGCCCCATTCGGCGGTGTTCGAGATCGAATAGTTCATGTTGGCGATGCCGCCTTCATAGATAAGGTCGACGATCAGCTTGACCTCGTGCAGGCACTCGAAATAGGCCATTTCCGGCGCGTAGCCGGCTTCCACCAGCGTCTCGAAGCCAGCGCGGATCAGTTCGACCAGACCGCCGCACAGCACCACCTGCTCGCCGAACAGATCGGTCTCGCATTCCTCGCGGAAATTGGTCTCGATGATGCCCGAACGGCCGCCGCCGACGCCGCAGGCATAGGACAGAGCGAGATCAAGTGCATTGCCCGAAGCGTCCTGGTTGACCGCGACCAGGCACGGCACGCCGCCGCCCTTCTGGTATTCGCCACGCACCGTGTGGCCGGGTCCCTTCGGCGCGATCATGACGACGTCGACCGAGGCCTTCGGCTCGATCAGGCCGAAATGCACGTTGAGGCCGTGGGCAAAAGCGATCGCCGCGCCATCGCGGATGTTCGGCGCGATTTCGGACTTGTAGATGTCGGCCTGCAGCTCGTCCGGCGTCGCCATCATCATCAGGTCGGCCCATTTGGCCGCGTCCGCCACGCTCATCACCTTGAGCCCGTCGGCCTCGACTTTTTGGGCGGTCGCCGAGCCGGCCTTGAGGCCGATGGCGATTTCCCTAACGCCGGAGTCCTTGAGATTGAGCGCATGCGCCCGGCCCTGGCTGCCATAGCCGATGATGGCGACCTTCTTGCCCTTGATCAGGTTGAGATCGGCGTCGCGATCGTAGTAGACACGCATTTTTCTTCCTTCCCGTTTTTGAATTCAGAGCATGATGCCGAAAAGTGTGAAGCGGTTTTCGGACGACATCATGCTCTATCTTTGATTTAGAGCCGGATTCAGATTTCAGGTCGACTTGACCTGAAATCATCCGGCTCCAGGGGGCCTTGTGGCCCGGTTTTTGCTCCGTAAAGAGCGAGAAACTGCTGCGTCGCCCGGACGGCATCGCCGCCAATCGCCGCGTCAGTCAATTTTAGCTGGTCGCCGAGCAACAGGCGGATCTGCACGTCGCGGGCGACCAGCCCGAAAAAGGTGCGGAACGCCGCTTCTGCATCTGTGAACTCGAGAAGCCCGGCCTGCCGACCTGCCTCCAGCACCGGCTTCAGGCGCCGGGCCAGCGCGAAACGCCCATTCTCCAGCACGATGGCGCCGAGATCATCGTTACCTGAGCCAGCACGGCCAATGGCGACGCGGTTCAGCGCGATCGATGTGTCGCTCGAAATCACCTTGAGCCAGTCCGAAGCGAAACGTGCAAGGCTCACCGTCAGCGAAGCAAGGGTAAGCCCCTTGCCGTCGACCGGCACCACCCGCACCTTGGAGGCCTGCCATTGAACAATTGCCGTCAGCAGCCCGTCGCGATCGCCGAACCATTTGTAGAGCGTTTCCTTGGAACAGCTTGCCCGCCGCGCCACGGCGGTCATGGTCAACTGATCGCCCTCCTCGACCAGCAGGCGAAGTGCGGCGTCGAGCACGGCTTTCTGCCGCTCGGTCAGGGCTTCGCTGGTGTCGATGTCGACGCTTGCCTGCAACAAAACTCTTTTCCTGCTCGATAACGGCGGCGGCGAAGGGCGTACCGTACGTTACGGTTCGGCTTGTCTATGACGTATTGTCGGAACCGGTGCAAGCCCTATCTCCGCTTTTTGACACTCCAGACCGGAACGGCCGCCACTGGAACGGGCACCGCTCGAACGTCCACCGCTCGAACGACTTGTCGCGGAGAGGAAAATGCTCGTCGGCCTGCTTGCATTGACGGTTGCCGCCGCTTTCGCGGGCGCCGCCATCTATATCAGCGTTGCCGAGCAGCCGGCGCGGCTTCGCCTCGATGACCGTGCACTGCTGCAGGAATGGCAGCCTGCCTACAAGCGCGGCGCCGCAATGCAGGCGTCGATTGCCGTCGTCGCCTGTGTTCTTGGTGTCGTTGCCTGGTGGCAGACCGGCAGTTTCGGCTATCTCATCGGGGCGGTGCTGATCATCCTGCCATGGCCATGGACGCTGATCGCAATGATGCCGACAAACCGGTTGCTGGAGGCGATGGACGCGGCCGCCACCAATCCGCAAGCGAGGGCGCTGATCGTCAAATGGGGCAATCTGCATCTGGTTCGCGTCATGCTTGGCGTGCTGGCGGCACTGGCATTCCTCTGGGGCAGTGCCTGACGGCTGCAATCGACCTTCGGCGCCAGCGGGACCACGTCACTCCGGCATGGGATGACGCAGCCGCCCGAGTAGCGCCGACAAGGTTGCCAGGTCATCATTGGAGAGCCTGGCGCCGACCAGCTCGGCGATCGACCGTCCGTAGACGGCCCACATCCGGCGGCGCATCTCGCGCCCCTTGCCGGTGATGCGGACAGTCTGTCCGCGACCATCGTCGGCAACCCTGAGCTTCTCGACCAGCCCGTCCGCTTCGAGCCGCGCCAGCAGCCGCGAGACGTTGTACTGCGCAAACAACGTGCGCTCGATCAGCTGGAACGGCCGCAAGCCGCCCTCACCGGCTTCGGCAAGCTCATGCAGCACGTCGTACCAGGCAAGCGGCGGCAAGCCAGCGTCCTTCAGCGCGTCTTCGGCTCTTTCCAGCAGCTGGCGTGAAACGCGCATCAGGCGGGCCCAGGCTTTGATGGCCGCCGGCGAGGGATTCTTCGTCATGATTGCAGCATAGGCGATAGATGCAATTGCATCAAGCTTGACGATCGATGCAAATGCATTTATATAAATGCAATTGCATTGATATCGGAGCACTGCCATGAAACATGAAATCTGCAAGATCGCCGACATCCCCGAGACGGGCAGCCTGATCGCTCCGTTCTTCGGGCGCGAAGTCCATGTCTACCGCAGCGGTGACCGTATCCGCGCCGCCGCCAATGTCTGCCTGCATTTCGGCGGGCCGCTCGACTGCAAGGACGGCAAGCTCGTCTGCCAATGGCATGGCGCCTCATTCGACATCGCGAGCGGGGAGCGGATCGAAGGCCCGGCGTCCAAAGGCTCACGTCTCATGTTCCTCTCCACCCGCGTCGAGGACGGCGCGTTGAACTATGTCTGGGGAGAATGAAATGACCGACAAGCTCGTTCTCGTCAGTCACCATCTTTGTCCCTATGTGCAGCGTGCGGCCATTTCGCTCGCCGAAAAGGATGTGCCGTTCGAGCGGATCACCATCGATCTCGCCGACAAGCCGGGCTGGTTCAAGGCGATATCGCCGCTCGGCAAGGTGCCGCTGCTGCGCGTGCAGCAGAATGGCGAAGAAACGGTGATTTTCGAGTCGGCGGTCATCCTCGAATTCCTCGAGGAAACGCAACGCTCCCAGCTTCATCCTGCCGATCCCTACGCTCGTGCCCGGCATCGCGCCTGGATCGAGTTCGGCTCGGCCATCCTCAACGCCATTGGTCGATTCTATTCCGCACCGACCGAGGCCACTTTCCTTGGCGAAAGCGATGCTCTGTCGGCAATGTTCGATCGTCTCGAAGCGGAACTGGCGGCTGGCCGAGCTGGGCCATGGTTTGCCGGCGAGCGCTTTTCACTGGTCGATGCAGTCTATGGACCAATCTTCCGCTATTTCGACGCCTTCGATCGGATCGGCGCGTTCGCCATCCTGAGCGGAAAGCCGCGTGTCGAGGCCTGGCGAAAGGCATTGCACGAACGTAAGTCGGTGAAGGACGCTGTCACCCCCGACTATCCACAGCGCCTTCATGCATTCCTGCAAGCGAAGGGTTCCCACCTTTCGAAACTCATCCGCCGTAGCGAGGCGGCCACTGCGCTTCCTTGATGCCGATCCGCCTGAAAGGATCGATCATGGTTCCAGCCACCATCGATCCTTCTGGGAGTTGCTTAAGCGTCGGCAGCGTCGAAAGCGTTGCGCGCGGCGCGCACCGCGCCATGATTGAGCTCGGCCCATTGGAGAAGCTGATGCAGCGGCCCGAACATCGAGCGTCCGAGTTCGGTCAGACTGTATTCGAC
>SAQR01000105.1 GCA_004020365.1 Mesorhizobium sp. | reverse complement strand
TCCGGCCGCTTCGCGGCCACCTCTCCCCCCGCTTCGCGCGGGGCGAGGAACCCAAGTTCTTGTCCGGCAGGCCAGAGGGGGGCGCGACGGAACGCGACGCGTGTGGCCGTCGGGCGCGGAAGCCAAAGGCATCAAGAAAACAGCGAAGCCGGCAAAGTCGGCTGGGACGGCGGGGTAGGGCATGACTGACGATCCTATCGACGACGAACCGGCTGATGTGACCGAACCCAGGCCTACCGGCCGGCCGAAGCGAGCGAAAAAAACGCTGGCCGATGGTTTTCTGGAAGCCATCCGCGCCGATTTCCGGGCGCATGGCGCCGGTGTCATAGCCGAGGTCCGCACCGAAAAGCCCGATCAGTATCTGAAGATCGTGCTGTCGGTGCTGCCCAAGGATCTGCATCTCAACATCAACAGTCTGGAAGCACTGAGCGATGACGAAATCAGGCAGCGCATCCGCGGCCTCGAAGCCGTCCTGCGGCCGTTCCTCGAAAAGACTGGCCCCACAAAAACGGGCTTCGCCAGACCAGGCGTCGCAAAACCAGGCCTCGCAAAACCGGGCCGCGACGGCGAAGACCGAGTATCTGAGCCTGCTCAAGGAATTGGACCGCAGGCGGCGCACTAACCAGCTTGCCGCCTACCGGCCTTACCCGCGACAGGCCGAGTTCCATGCGGCCGGCGCTGCCAACCGAGAACGCCTGTTCATGGCCGGCAACCAACTCGGCAAGACAAGGGCCGGCGGCGCCGAATGGGCGATGCACCTCACCGGCCGCTATCCCGATTGGTGGCGAGGCAAGGTTTTTGACACGGCCGTGCGGCTTTGGGCGGCCGGCGTCACCGCCGAGGGCACACGCGACAACCCGCAGCGCATTTTGATCGGCCCGCCGCAGCAGCCGGCGGCGTGGGGCACCGGCATGATCCCGGCCGACGCCATTGTCAGCTCCATCATGGGGCGCGGCGCGCCGCATGGGCTGGACAGCGTCGTCGTGCGCCATGGCGGCGGCGGCGATGTGCAGGCCGACGAATCGGTGCTGTCGTTCAAGAGTTTTGAGAAGGGCCGCGAAAAGTGGCAGGGCGAAACGCTGCACGGCGTCTGGTTCGACGAGGAACCACCGCTCGACATCTATTCCGAAGGCCTGACCCGCACCAACGCGACAGGCGGCATCACCATCGTCACCTTCACGCCGCTGCTCGGCATGTCGGAAGTGGTGCTGTTGTTTCTGTCGGCGGAAGCGGTGGAGGGGATGGGGTGAGGGTGACATCGCAGGAGTTCCTCGCCCCACGGAGCGGGGAGAGGTGGCCGCGCAGCCGCCGGAGAGGGGCCTTCGTAGGGCGCTGGTCCCAGTAAGCGAGATTTCTTCGACCATTCCGTCTGGGCGGGCGTCCCCCTCTCCGTCTCGGCTTCGCCGAGCCACCTCTCCCCCGCTTCGCGGGGGCGAGGAACCCAAGCTTTCAAAAGCTCTCGCCCAAACAACACCATACGTCCGGCGCCTGCCAACATGATTCAAGTGCGAGGGCGAAGAAATGACCCGCCACGTCACCTTCATGACCATCGACGATGCCGAGCATTATACGCCGCAGCAGCGCGCCGCGATCGTGTCGGCCTATCCGGCGCATGAGCGCGAGGCGCGGGCCAGAGGCATTCCGGTGCTTGGCTCCGGCCGCATCTTTCCGGTGGCGGAGGAGCTGATTGCCTGCGAGCCGTTCCGACTGCCGCGCTACTGGCCGCGGCTCGGGGCGCTGGATTTCGGCTGGGATCACCCATCCGCTGCGGTCGAGCTCGCCTGGGATACGGAGGCGGACGTCGTCTATGTCGCAAAAGCCTGCCGCGCGTCGCAGCAGACGCCGGCCATGCAGGCGCTGACCTTAAAACCGTGGGGCGAATGGCTGCCCTGGGCGTGGCCGCGCGACGGCCGCCGCGAGACGCTGGAAGGCGCGGGTGTGGCACTTGCCCGGCAATATGCCGCGCATGGGCTGAACATGCTTTCCAGCCATGCGCAGTTCGCCGACGGTTCGGTGTCTGTCGAGGCCGGGCTGATGGAGATGCTCGACCGCATGCAGAGCGGCCGCTTTAAGGTGTTTTTGACACTTCTGCCCTGGTTCGAGGAGTTTCGGCTCTACCACCGCAAAGACGGCCAGGTGGTGAAGCTGCGCGACGATCTGATGGCGGCGACACGCTATGGTGTGATGATGCTGAGGCAAGCGCTGGTCGACCCGGCTGAGTTCAAGACGGCACGGCGAAAGGCAGGGCAGAGCGATCCGCTGGGGGCGTTCCGGTAGGCATGACCGTCCGTATCATCCCCGCCACTTTGCGCGATCTCAGCTACATTGCCGCCAATCTGCGGCCCGAGGACCGGACGGAGATCGACTGCCAGTTCGACGAATGGTCGCCGGCGCTGCTGGCGCTGACGGCGCTGCAGGGCTTTGCCTATGTCGCCGAGCTGAACGGCAATCCGGAGGCCGGCTTTGGCGCCGCCGAGCAGCGCGGCGGCTTATGGATTGCCTGGAGCTGGGGCACGCGCCGCATGAGGCGCTGCGTGCCGGGCATTACCGCGTTCTTTCGCGCCGTGCTCGGGCCGGAGGTGGCCGCGCGCGGCGCTTTCCGCGTCGAGGCGCGGGCGCTGGCTACCAATGAATTGGCGCTGCGCTGGCTTGGTCGGCTCGGCGCCACGCAACGTTGCCGCCTGCCGGGCTATGGCCGCAACGGCGAGGATTTTTTACTCTACGACTGGACAAGAGAAAGCTGGAACCATGTGCCTCTTCCAAAAGCCGCCGGCGCTGAAGCCGTTGCCACCGGCACCGACCATTGCCGACAAGGATGTGCAGGCGCGCGAAGCAGCCCTTCGGGCTGAGCTCGAGCAACGCCAGGGAACGCTGGGCACGGTCAAGACCGATCTGTCGCCGAGCGGGCTCACCGGCCAGCGCCGCGTGCTGCTGGGGGTGTGAGGTGGTGCGTAATCTCCCCCCTTGAGGGGGAGATGCCAAGTCGTGGCAAAGAGGGCAGGCCAGAGGGGGTCGGCGCGCGTAAAGCGCCAACTTTGATCTGCCGCAGGAGGCCGCGTCCGGTCGCGGCGACCCCCTCTGTCGCCTTCGGCGACATCTCCCCCTCGAGGGGGGAGATTACGCTCTCACCCCGGCTTGGGCTTCGAACAAGCCGATACGACCGAAGAAGGAAATGCCATGGCGAGCGATTCCCGTGCCCAAAATATCCTGTCGCGACAGGCGGAACTGGAGAGCGAGCGCGGCCAGTATGAGGCTGTCTGGGAGGCGGTGTCGGAATTCTGCGACCCCGACGCGCCCGACGTGTGGAGTGGGCGCCGGGGCGCGGAACCGCAGGCCGAGCGGCACGAGCGGCGCGGCGCCCGTGTCTACGCCAACACCGTCAACTCGGCCGCCAACCGGCTGGCTGCGGGGCTGGAAAGCCTGATCATCCCGCAGTCGGAGAAATGGCACGGGCTGTCGACCGCCGCTGTGAACGACGAGGAGAGCGACGAGGAGAAGGAATGGGCGGAGGCGCTTCGCGATCTCCTGTTTGCGCTGCGCTATTCGGCCAATTCGAATTTTGTCCCCGCCACCCAAGCTTGCCTGCGCAATGTGGTCCGCTATGGCCCGGCCTATCTCTACGCCGAGGAGGGCTTTGGCGGCACGCTGATCCGCTATGCCTCGATCCCGGTGGTCGAGGGTTTTCTCTGCCGCGACCGCTGGGGCCAGGTCGACATTTTTCACCGCCGCTATGAGCGGACGGCACGGCAGGCGGCGCAGCTGCTCGGCTATGACAAGCTGCCGGCGCGGATCAAAATGCTGGTCGACGACCCGGCCAAGTGCGAGACCAAAATTTCGCTGATCCAGTGCATCCAGCAGCGCGACGAGCGCAAGATGTACCGGCTCTCCGGCACCTACCAGTATCTCGACACGGCGTTCGCCTCCTATCACGTCATCGAGGACGAGGAGGTCATCGTCAGGGAGAGCGGTTTCCGCTCCTTCCCGGTGTCCTCCTTCAACTGGCGCCGCCATGAGGGCGACCCCTATGGCATTTCGCCAACCATCGAGGCGCTGACCACGGTGCGCGAGGAAAACGCCGTGCGCCGCTCGGGCCTCAGGGCGCTGCAGCAGATCACCGATCCGGCGACCGCGTCGAAGGCACGGCTCGACTATGTGCCGGTGCTCAATCCCGGCGAGAATTATCCCGGCCTGATCGACGACAATGGCCGGCCGCTGATTGCGCCGATCGCTGTGGGCCAGAACCCGACCTATGCGTTCGACTACGCCGAAAGCCGGGCCGAGGAGATCCGCGACATGATGTTCGTCAACCTGTTCCAGACGCTGGTCCAGAACCCGCAGATGACGGCCACCGAAGCCTTGATCCGCCAGGAGGAGAAGGGCGCGCTGCTCGGGCCCTCCGGCTCGATCATCCAGGCCGGCTTTGCCGCCAATCTCGACCGCGAGTTGGGCATTCTGGAGGACAAAGGATTGTATGAGGAAGACAGCCGGTTCCTGCCGCCGGCGAGCCTCGCCGGCAAGGCGGTGCGGCCGACTTTTACCGGGCCGCTCGACGTACTGCGTCGCTCGGCCGAGGCGCGCGACACCATTCAGGTCGTCACCACGGCCATGCAGATGGCGCAGTTCGACCCCGGCGTGATGGACAATATCGACGGCGACGAGGCGCTGAAAATCGTGCAGAGCGCCGGCCGCAGCCCGCAGCGCATCTTTCGCCGCCAGGATGAGGTGGCGGGGATTCGCGACGCCAGAGCCAAGGCTCAACAAGCGCAGGCCGGCATGGCGGCGATCGCTACCGCCGGCAAGATTGCCAGGGATGCCGTGCCGGCGGCGGTTCAGGCGCGCGACAGCGGCCTGCTCGACAGTTTTGGCGGGCTGATGCCGCAGGAGGGCGGCGCATGAGCGGCAAACGCTTCGCCCATTCGCGCCAGTCCGGCGGCCCGGCCAAGGCGCAGGATGCGCTGACCAGGGCGTATCTCAGGGTGTTCTCAGGCCAGGACGGCGAGATGGTGCTGGCCGACCTGACGGCGGCGACCGGCTATTACCGCCGCCCGTCCTATGGCGAGTGGCTGGCCAAGACCAGGACGCCGAACGGCTTCGAGCTGCACAGCGCGCTGAGCAACGCGCGCGCCGAAGTGGTGCAGCACATCATGGGATTTTTGACGCTGGACGAAGCGCAACTGGCGGCGCTGGAGAAGGCGGCGCGGTTGGAGGGGAGGTAGGGTTAAGAAGGAGCGGTGTGGGCGAAGCTGCCAATCTCCCCCCTTGTGGGGGAGATCGGCCGTCATCTTTGATTTCGCCAATCGCCAACGCAAAAAAGGAGCCGGCGTTGGTGATCCCTGGAGCACCCCTCATCCGGCCGCTTCGCGGCCACCTTCTCCCACAAGGGGAGAAGGGAAGACCAGCGCTACGTCTCAATAATCGCCGCGGTAGTAGCGGTCGTCGCAGGGGGCGGTGTAGATGCGGCCGTAGCGGTCCCGATAGCGGCAAAGCTGTTCGCCGCGCCGCTGTGGTGTGGTTGCGCTGCCGACAACCGCCCCGAGCAGGGCGCCGCTGGCTGCGCCGATAACCGTGCTCTTGGTGTCGCGGCCGATCGCCTGGCCGACGAGAGCGCCGCCGGCGCCGCCGACCAGAGCGCCGGTGGTCGCCCGCTGCTGGCCTTCGGTCTGCGCACATCCTGCCAGCGCGGCAGTCACAAGCAGGGCGGCAATGGCTTTGTACATGGTCATCGTCTGATACTCCGTTGAAGCCTATGAACTAATACACTGGCTGGTTTTGCCAAGTGTTTGCCAAGTGCGGTCGCATTGCGGCGGAACCGCGGCAACCGCTTGTCACGAAATGAGACATGGTTTCTTTCGTCTTGACGGTGCGTGCCTCCGACTCTGAAAGATCGTACTCGAACAAAACGATAAGGCCAGGCTCTGTCGAAAAGAATCAGGCTGCGGCCGCAACGATTCCGCCGGGTCCAGCCGATCCCCCACCATCCAATAACACGCCTGGCTGAACTGGCCAGTGCTCGTTTCCACTTGCAAACAACAAGAAGGAATCTTTCTCATGACAGATCTGGCAGACGCCGGGTCCGTGGTGGCGTCGCCACCGGCGGGCAACCTTGCAGGGCCGCTTGCAGGCCCACTGGCCGCCGTGGACAACGGGTCCGCCCCGCCGGCCGGCAACAGTTGGTTTGACGGTCTTTCCGAAGGCAACCGCAAGCTCGCTGAAACCAGGGGTTGGACCAAGCCTGAAAGCCTCGACCGGGTTTTCGCATCCTATGCCGAGCTGGAACGGCAGCAGGGCGAAAGCCTGCGCATTCCCGCAGCCGACGCAGCTGCGGAAGACTGGGACAGGTTTCATGCCCGGCTGCCTGAGGCGATGCGGCCGCTGACATCGCCCGACAAGGTCGAATACAGGCGCCCCGACGGGCTTCCCGAAGGCTTCGCCTATTCGGATGAGCTCGCCAACGCGTCCAAGGCGTGGGCGGTCGAGGCCGGCGCCACGCCGAAGGTGGCGCAGGCCTATCACGACCGCTTCGTCGGCTACATGGCCGAACAGGCCAAGGCGCAGCAGATCGCCGTTGCCCGTTCGGTCGAGGCCACTCACGACGATTTGGTCCGGGACTGGGGACCGACCGACAGCGACGGCTTTCGCAGGAGATTGGAGGTCGCCAACCGGGCGATGAAGAAGCTCGGCCTGGTCGATGCCTACAAGGCGAAGGGCATCCTCCTGCCTGACGGCGCCTTGACCGATCCACAGATCGCCAAGGCGTTCCACGCGGTCGGCGAGGCAATGTTCAGGGAAGACACGATCGACGGCGGCGCAGCCCTGAGCGGAGGCAATCCGTTCAAGCGCAACGCCGCCGGCGAACGCAACCTGACCGATATCTCGGCGCTTGTCAGAAGCGACCCCGTCCGCGCCCGGCGGCTGGCACGCGAGGCCGGCGAAAACCCCGATCTCTGGATACCGAACAACCCCCTCTAAAGCTGTGTCGATATTCAGGTGATGCCGGCCTGTAAACGACTGCTTTCTGCGCTTCCGGTGCTCACGTACCAGCGCATGACCCCGGAAACCGAATTTCGGTTTCCGGAAAGGATCATGCGCAAATGCAAAGTGTTAGAGCATCCTTTGCGCGTCCAAATGGACGCGCGGCTCCGCTCCGGTTCTCGAAAGCCATCTGTTTGGTCGCTTCGCGCCCGTCTTCGACTCCGGCTCGGCCTGACCTGAATCTCAACACACCTTCTCCGCCCACCAAACCTGAAGGAAAGAAAAAATGGCAGACGCCTATACCCGCATCGCGGACGCGATCGTTCCGTCCGTCTATGCACAATACTCTTTCGAGGAGCACGTCCAGTCGCTCGAGATCTACCAGGCCGGGATCCTGTTTTCCGACCCGGCCATCGCCGCGAAGCTGTCCATGGGCGGGCGTTCCGTCGACATGCCGGGCTGGAAGGATCTCGGCAACGATCCGTCCGAGCCGGTCAATGACGATCCGGCCGACTCGATCGAGATGAAGAAGATCGGCGCGCGCCGCGAGGTCGCCGCCCGCAATGTCCGCGCCCAGGCCTGGGGCATCCCGGACCTGACCTCGATCCTGGCCGGCGACGACCCGCAGAAGCTGATCGTGCGCCGCCAGACCGACTACTGGCAGCGTGCCAACAAGCTGACGCTGCTCGGCATCCTGAAAGGGGTGCTGGCCGACAACGTCGCCAATGATGCCGGCGACCTCGTCCGCATCACCGGCGCCTCCATCGTCGACACCGACATCATCGAGGCCGCCTATCTGATGGGCGACCGCGCCGACAAGTTCAAGACGATCTGGATGCACTCCAAGCAGATGAAGGCGTTGAAGCTCGCCGACCTCATCGACTATGTGCCGCCGTCCGAGCAGGGCGGGCCGCTGATCCCCTATTACATGGGGCTGCGGGCCGTCATCGACGACGACATCCCGGTCGCCGCGGGCGTCTACACGGCGTTCATGTTCAAGGACAAGGCAATCCTGTGGAACGAGCTGCCGGTCAACACCGAAGGCGGGCCGCTGGAGTTCGACCGCAAGCCGCGCCAGGGCCATGGCGGCGGCGTCACCGAAATGGTCGCCCGCCGGCACTTTGTTCCGCATGTGCCCGGCACCCGCTTCCTCGACGCCTCGACGGCGGGTGAGTTTGCGACCGATGCAGAACTGGCGCTGGCGGCGAACTGGGATCGGACGGCGTCGAGCGTCAAGCACATGACGTTCATAGCACTGAAGACGACCGAAGCCTGATAAGGCGAAGGCGAGGGCGGGGCGTCAGAGTCCCGCCCTTTTCTGGGCCTCAGGTCGGCCGATGTGATCCCAAATTCACGCGCCGTGCTGCCCAAAAATGTCCTTGTTGCACATTGATCAATTGCCGCCACCAAACGGTTACACAAGAGGGCGATGCTGCCATGTCTTTGCAAGGGAGGGTAACCATGGATATGACCTACAAGGCAGTTCAGGATGTGCTTCGAAAAGCCGGCATTGTCATAAGCAAAAAGGGCGAACTTCACCGCATAAACTTCTTCAGCGGTCTGGAAAACACCGCCTACTACACGACAAGCCTTCAGGATGCGCTTGACCGGGGTTTGGCGATGGCGAGAGGTGCCGAAAGGTTGCCAGCAAGCGCCTTTGCCAAGTCGCGCGGGCGGCCGACGAGCGCACACTTCGGCTGACGCGCTTCACGCGAGACGACCCCCCTCTGTCCTGCCGGACATCTCCCCCTCAAGGGGGGAGATTGGCAGCTTCACTGACAACGCCCTTTCCTCAACGTTGGCGATTGGCGAAAGCCAATCGACAGCCGATCTCCCCCCAAGTGGGGGAGATGTCCGGCAGGACAGAGGGGGGCGCCACAGAACGCGACCTTCTTCACAATCCCACCCCAACCGGAGCGGCCAATTGCCATAGGGCATGCCCTGCTTTTCCGATCCACACAGCGATGTTGTGAAACTGCATATTATCAGGTGGCGCACGCCACTCGTTTCCTGCGGTCGCGTTCTGTGGCGCCCCCCTCTGTCCTGCCGGACATCTCCCCCACGGGTGGGGAGATTGGCAGCTTCACCGCTTTCGCCAACCTTCAACATTGCAGAACTAGCGGTGCGCTAAAACCGCCGATCTCCCCCACGGGTGGGGAGATTGGCAGCTTCACCGACAACGCCCTTTTCCCGATCCACGGAGGCCAAAACCATGGCCATCACCCCGCTCGACATCGCCAACATGGCGCTTGGCGTGCTCGACGAGGCGCCGGTCGACAGCCTTGATCAGGATGTCAAACCGGCCCGCCTGCTCAACCTGCATTTCGACCTGACCCGCGAGGCGGAGCTGATGAAACATGCCTGGGTGTTCGCAATCCTGGCGGCCGCCGTCGCCGGGTCCGATACCGGCAGTGGCGCCGGCACGCTGAACTTTGCCTATGAATTGCCGGTGGACTGCCTGCGGGTTTTGCCGCTGACCGACAATGGCGAGCCGGATGGCGTGCCGATCGCGTGGCGCCAGGAAGCCGGGCTGATCTATTGCGACCGTTCGGGGCCGCTGATCATACGCTACGTCGCCAACCTCGCCGATCCCAACGACTGGGACGCGACGTTCACCGAAGTGCTGGTTGCAGCGCTTGCCGTCAAGATCGCGCATCCGCTGACCCACAAGGTGGGCATGATCGACATCGCCCGCGGTGCCTATGACCGGGCGCTGGACGCGGCGTTGCACGCCAACGCCATCCAGCGTGGCGGCAGGTTTTCAACGTCGTCCTGGGCGATCCAGCGCGGCGACAACCGTTTCTGGCGCGCCTGATGACGCTATATCCCATCCAGGACACCTTCGTCCGTGGCGAGATCAGTCCGCGATTGCATGCGCGTGCCTCGCTCGAGCTTTACCGGGGTGCACTCTCCCGCTGCGAAAACTTTCTGACGCTCCCGCATGGCGGTATCCGCAAGCGCGGCGGCACCTATTTCTGCGCCGAGGTGAGGGATTCTTCCAAAGCAACGCGGGTGATCCCGTTCATCTTCTCGGCGGACCAGGCCTATTGCCTCGAATTCGGCGATCTCTACATCCGCGTCCATGCCTATGGCGCTCGCGTCGGCACGGTGGAGGTGGCGACACCCTATCTCGAAGCCGATCTGTTCGACCTGCAATTCGTCCAGTCCGCCGACCAGATGTGGATCACCCACAAAAACTACCTGCCGCAGGTTCTCACCCGCACGGCGCACACCACATGGACGCTGGCCGAGTTCGTCTTTCTCGACGGCCCCTATGACGACATCAACACAAGCGCGACCACGCTGACGCCCGCCGAGACAGGTGCTGTCCATCCCCAAATGACCAGCGACACGCTGCCAACCGGGACCGCTGCTGCAACCGCCGGCACCGCATGGCATGTGTTCGACCGTAACAACGGAACAAATCTAACGTTTGGCGCGACCACCGGCGACGTGTCCTATGACTTCGCCGGTGCTACGACCAAGGTCTGCGACGCTTATTGGATAAGGTGTAGAGCAGACGGCAATTCCAGGTCGCCGGCCGCATGGGATTTCCAGGGTTTTGACGGCGCGAACTGGATCTCGCTTGACAGCCGGACAGCGGAAACCGGCTGGTCACGCGGCGAGGTGCGCTTCTACGAATTTCAGAACGAGACGGCCTACCAATCCTATCGGCTGAATATCTCGGGATCGGAAGGCGACGAAAACCTGGACATCGCGGAAACCGGCTGGCACGAAGACGGCGACACGATGACGCCGTTCGACATCACGGCATCCTCGATCGCCGGCATCAACGACGGCATCGGCTTCCAGACCAGCGATGTCGGCCGGACCATTCGTTTGCTCGGGTCGGATGCTGTCTGGCGCTGGGCGCGCATCACCAGCCGCAGCAGCGCGACTGTGGTCAAAGTCAGGCTGTATGGGCATGCGCTGCCCAATATCAACCCGATTGCGCGCTGGCGGCTTGGCACTTTCGTTCCCGGCAAATATGTCCAGAGCGGGTCGCTGTACGAGGAACGCCTGGCCTTCAGCCGAAAATTCTCGGTCTATGCCTCGGCAACCGGCGATTTCGACAATTTCGCCGCCGGCGAGGCGGACGACGCCGCGCTGGAGTTCGTCCAGGCCGGTGGCGGCCAGGCCAACGATATCACATGGATCGCCGACTCCGACGGGGCGCTGATCATTGGCACACTGGGCGGCATCCGCGCGCTGTCCGGCTCGGGCATCGATGAAGCGCTGACCCCGTCATCGTTCAAGAACCGCCGCTCCCGCACCTTTGGCTGCGCGCCGCTGCGCCCCGTCGACGCCGGGCAATCGTTCCTGTTCGTCACCAGGTCGCGCAAATCGATCGCCGAACTGACCCAGAGCGCGACTGGAAAATTCACCTCCGAGGATGTCGGCCAGGTTTCCGAGCATATTCCGAAGCAGGGTATTGTCGAACTGGCGTTCCAGACCGATCCGGATCCAGTGCTGTGGTTCCCGCTCGATAATGGCGAGCTTGGCGGCTACACCCATCAGCCCTCGCAGGAAGTCCGCGGCATGCACCGGCATCGCATCGCCGGCTCATTCTCGGGTTCTGACTGGGGTATTGTCGAAAGCGCCGTGGTGACGCCGGGGCAGGATGGCAATGACGATCTGTGGCTGATCGTCAAGCGCACCATCGGCGGCGCCACCAGGCGCACAATCGAAATCAAGTCGGTGCCGTTCGAATATGGCGAGATTGCCGACGCCTTCGAGGTCGATTGCGGCCTGACTTATGATGGCGCGGCCGTGGGGACGGTCGCAGGGCTTGATCATCTCGAAGGCGAGACCGTCGACGCTTTGGCGGATGGTGTGGTCTATCAGGGCCTTGTCGTGGCTACTGGGGCGATTTCCCTGCCCGGCGGGGCAATGGCGGCCAAATGGTCTGTCGGGCTACGCTACGAGGCCGGCGCCGACACGCTGGAGCTCGATGTCGGCGGCAGGGATGGCTCGATCGTCGGGCGGCGAAAGAAAGTCTCGAAGGTCATTCTTTCGCTGTTCGAGACGGACACGGCCGGGCTGGAGGTCGCCTCGATGCAGCGCGGTCGATGGGAGACGGTTCGTATTCCCTCTGTTGTGGCGCCTGATGGCAGGGCCAATCTGTTCACCGGCAATGTCGAGGTGCCGATCGACGATTCTTGGGAAGGGCAGGGGCGGGTGAGAATAAGGCACACCAACCCGACGCCGTGCACCATCCGGGCGTTCACGCCGGTGTTCGACGCGGAGGCGTGAGGCGAAACTGCCGATCTCCCCCCCTTGAGGGGGAGATGGCCGGCAGGCCAGAGGGGGTCGGCACGACCTGACGCGGCCTCCATCGCAGGCGAGAACGCCGGCGCTTCACGCGAGACGACCCCCTCTGTCGCCTTCGGCGACATCTCCCCCTCAAGGGGGGAGAT
>SAQR01000104.1 GCA_004020365.1 Mesorhizobium sp. | reverse complement strand
CCCACGTCTCCGGATGAGCGGCTTTTTTGCGTCCAGGTGGGAGGATCAGAACGGGACCCGGCGCCATGGAGAGGGAACGTCGGGGCGCAGATCATACCACGGTTGAGTTAGGACTAGCCCTTGCGCAGCGACCACGACGTTTCCCAGGCGTGGCTGTCCGAATAAAAGGCCCGCACCTCCATCGATGCGCGGCCCCAGCTCAAGGCGACTTTCTGCAGTTTTCTGCGGGGGTGCATCCGGCATTGCCGGCGCCTCTACTTCGGCGTCCGGTGCCTCCACATTTGCCGCTTCACAGCAGGCGCGAGCCGACTAAAGACTTCCTTCTTCACCCTTCTGCATTTCCGCCGCCGCTCCGTCCGCGGCACGCTCCAGAGCGACCATTTTCTTGACCAGGGCCAAAAGATCGCGCTTTGTGCCGTGCGGCAGAGACACGACCTGTTGCGCGAGTTCCATGGTGTCGCGCGCTTCCTCCGGGGTGCAGCCCCATAGATGCGGGGCAGCGCTGAACAGCATTTCCATTGGCATGAACCCGAGGATTTCGCACAGGTGGATCATGCGGGTGACGTGCATTTTTGAGAATGCACGCTCATAGCGGCCGTAAACCTGCATCGAAAGGCCAAGCAAGGGCGCAAGCTCTGCGCGCGTCAGATCCTTGTCCTCGCGCGCCTTCCGGATGAATGAGCAATTCTTTCATCGATTTCGCCGAGGGTTTTAATGCCTTCGAACCCCGGCCGTCGGAAAACGGGTTGCCTCGCTCAGGCCATGGCCGCGCAGGTCGGGCGCGATCCGTCGCCATCCCTCAAGCGCCGCGACTTGGCTGCGCCACATCGTGCGGTCGAGCATAAAGCCATGGATGAACAATATCGTCGGGCCCACGCCGATGTCGTCGTAGGCGAGACGGACGCCCTTCACTTCGAGATGACGAGATCGCGAGTAGCGGCGTCTCTCACGCTCGCCTGCTCTTTCGCTTTCCCGTTGGGTATGTCTGATGAATCGAGTATGAGCAACGCGGCCGCGGCCGCGTGCGTTTGGTTTTAGGCGCTGCCGGGGATCGGCCACGGCGCCACTACAGTTCCCGGTCGCCGCGATGGTCGGCGAGCCCGCTCGCCACGCGCCAGGTGACCTCCTTCATGTCCATGTCGACGCCGCTGCCGGACTGGCGCTCCAGGCCGTAGACCTCGTCGGCGAAGTTCATCCTGGCGAGGATCGCGTCGATCTCTTCGTGCTTGTCGGGCGGGAACAGCTGGGCGGGATCGCCGACCGCCACCCATTTGATCGGAACGAGCGAGTTCGGCGCCAAGGCGCTGCGCACGTGGACCACGCCGTCGATACGAACCTCTGTGCGCCGCCCAATGACCGCACCTTGATAGATTTTGACGCCCGTCGCCAGGAAGCACTCGTCCTCGACGATGCAGCCCTTGAGCGAAGATTGCGGCCCGATCAGGACATGGTCGCCGATCTCGACGGCGTTCCGGCTCGTGCTGCGGACGTTGAGGTTCTCGCGGACGACGCACTGCGCGCCGATCCGTACCGGCGCGCCATGCGCCTCGATCACCGCCCCGTAAGAGACGTGCGTGCGCGGACCGATCGTCACGTCGCCGCAGATCACCGCGGTCGGGGCCACATAGGCGGTTGCATCGATGTTCGGGCGCTTGCTCTGGTGCTCGATAAGCATGGCAGGCCTCCTGTAAGAATGATATCGAGACTAACAGGCGAGAGCAGCGCGAGTTCCGCCGCGTCGAGCTGAATTGACCGCCCGATCGTCGCGCAGCAAACACGTCCGGTGCTTAGGTTAAGGATTCAGATTGACCGGATTTCGACTAGCATTCGATGGCGGCGGTGGTGATGAGCTTGCAAAGCTCAGAACATCGGACGTTTCAATAATGGGTGACACGCGAGCGGACCGAGCGACGGCAGGAAATGACCGCGAGGGCGAGTGTGGCTGCCACTTCTGGATAAAGGGGGGCCGGGTCGATTGGTGTGCCAACGGACGCCCAATATCCGCCCCAACACAACCGGAGGAATCGTCGAACATAGTCTAGGCCGTATCCACCCCTACATGGACATCGCTTAGCTGACCGGACCGGCAGGTTTTGGGGTTCGATTAGCCGTTCAACGACCGAGATTAGGCGCATTGCTGCCTCGATCCCTTTACTGTTAGGCTGTCGATGAACGCGACTACTGATCCGGAGTGTCATGGTCGGCCAGTTGCAGATCGAGGTTCTTGGGGAACTCAACGTCAAGCGGGACGGGCAGCTTCTGCCGTTGCCGCAATCGAAGAAAACGCGCGCGCTTCTCGGCTATTTGGCCGTCGTCGGAAGGCCCCAACGGCGCGAGCATCTTTGCAAATTGTTCTGGGAAGTTCCAGACGACCCACGGGCCTCCCTGCGGTGGAGCCTCTACAAGATCAGACAGATCACGAACACGCAGGATGCGGAGCGGCTGACTGCTGACCACCATTCCGTTCTGCTCAGCCGCCACGCGATCGACTTGGATTTCGCGAAGGTGGCGTCCCTTCGGCTCGGTGATGTGGACGCCCTGAATGTGGAGATGTTGGAGTCGCTTGCGGCAGCATTTCGCGGCGAATTTCTCGAAGGCCTTCGTCTGCCGCGCTGCCCGAAATTCGAGGCGTGGCGGCTGTACCATCGGGATTTGGCGCTTCGCTTGCGGATCGAGATCCTGCGCCGATTGGTAAGCAGGCATCGGGAGCACCCCGAGCGCGCAAGCATTTATGCCCACGCTCTCGAGAGCCTGAGAGGGGACGCGGCCGGTATCGATTTAATATCGGAGGCACCGGATGCATCCGTATCAGGGCGCAGCCAGGATGTGACTCGCGAGAAAGCGTCGGCGACGGCGGATCGCACCGTGCAACCGGAATCCGAGCTACCGGACGCATGCGCGGAGCCGGAAGCCGGTCCGACTTTCGGAGCCCCGCACACGCGATCACAGGCGATCCGTTTTTGCCGAACTTCCGACCAGGTGCGCCTGGCCTATGCCTTGTGCGGCCGCGGACCGGCGATCGTGCGTGCGGCCCACTGGATGTCGCATCTGCAGTACGATTGGGAAAGTCCGGTCTGGCGACACTGGATCGATGCACTCTCCGAAGAGATGATGCTCATCCGCTATGACGAACGCGGCAATGGCCTGTCAGATTGGGGTGTCGCGGATATCTCCTTTGCAGCAATGATCACCGACCTGGAGAGCGTTGTTGATGCGGCGGGGCTTGAGCGGTTCACACTTCTGGGGGTCTCGCAAAGCTGTGCCGTCTCGGTGGCCTATGCAGTGCGCCATCCGGAGCGGCTCTCGGGCCTCATCCTCTATGGCGGTTTCGCGCAGGGCTGGCGGAAGCGTAGTCCTCGTGACATCGCCACGCACGAAGCGATGACGACTCTGATCCGGGAAGGATGGGGCAATAACAACCCAGTGTTTCGGCATCTCTTCACGGCGATGTTCATACCGGGCGCGAGCCAGGAGCAAATGGGTTGGTTCGATGAGCTTCAACGCATTACGGTCTCGCCCGAGAATGCGTGCCGTCTACATGAAGCCTTCGGCGAAATTGACGTCTCAGGCCTGCTTTCCCAGGTGGCGGTGCCGACCCTCGTCCTCCATGCCCGGCGTGATGCCGCTGTTCCGTTCGAGGCTGGCCGAGAGTTCGCAGCGGGCATTCCAGGTGCGCGGTTCGTTGATCTCGACAGCGCCAACCACATACTTCTGAGCAACGAACCCGCCTTTGAGACTTTCATTGGCGAGGTGGGGCGATTCGTGGCCGAAACGGCCAAACGGTAACACCGGCAGGCACCCGCCGTTTTGATTGCCATCGCATGAACCGTGCCGTTTTTCCACGTTCTCCGCGCATTTTAGACGGCTTTTCATACGCGCCTTCTTACGCAGCCGGCTGATCATGCCTCTGCAGCGGCCACGGTGCCCGCAGCGGACTTCCAGAACCGTGACCAACACGTAGCAGGAGGCATGACGATGCAGGTACACAACGTGACTGGCGGTGCAGGATCGCGATTGCATGTTCGCGAATGGGGAAAGGACGCCGCTCCACCGATCTTGTTCATCCACGGCTGGTCGCAAAACCACCTGTGCTGGAGAAGCCAGTACGAAAGCCCTCTCGCGGAAGAATTCCGTCTCGTGGCGCTCGACTTGCGCGGCCATGGCATGTCGGAGGCGCCGCTGCAAGTCGAGCAGTACAACGATGGCGACAAATGGGCCGACGATGTCGCTGCGATCATCGACCAGCTTGCACTCGACAGGCCCATTCTCGTCGGCTGGTCCTACGGCGGCTTCGTTATATCGGACTATGTCCGCAAGCACGGCCAGGACAAAATCGCCGGCATCAATTTCGTTGGTGCGGCGGTGGTCTTTGGCGATGAAGCCTTACCCTTTTTCGGTCCTGCCTTCCTGGAGAACGCGCCCGCTGCGTGCGAGGCGGATCTGCCGACCAACATTGCGGCGATACGAAAGTTCCTGCGCGCGTTGGTCGTCAAGCCGATTTCGGCGGAGGACTTCGAAGTGGCGCTGGCCTTCAACATGGTCGTGCATCCGCAAGTGCGCAGCTTCCTGATACAGCGCGAGCTCGACTTTGCCCCGATCCTAGAACGCATCGAGATTCCCGTGCTTGTCACCCATGGCCGGTCCGACACCGCCGTGCTGCCGGCCATGGCCGACTTGATCAGGGATCACTGCAAGACAGCCGAAGCATCTTGGTATGACGGCGTCGGCCACGCTACGTTTCTTGAAGAACCAGAGCGCTTCAACTGGGAACTCGCCCGCTTCGCGAAGAGGGCGCATGGCTGAGGGAAAATCGGAATCGCAATGCCCTTGTTGACCTTACAACATTAAGCGGGCGTGGATATATGGTAGATTGATTCTGCTGCACGTCGCCCAACTTGGTGTTGGTTAGCGTCCGCATTTCGAGACGGCCAAGTCCCTCGAGGTGGCGAGACACCTTTGACCGGCGGGCATAGTCCGGCAAGTGTGTCGCGCTCAGGAAGGCCACGGTTCTAGCATGGCCTTTATCAGGACCGGGGCTTCAGACCGCGCCTCGCTGTCTGCGATGATCGCGTCAGGGAGACGTTAGCCGGCTCGAAGTAGCGCAGGTAAATCCACAGCCAATGCTTTGGTCCTCGCCATGCAAGTTTCCGCCCCGCTAGGCTCAGGACTTATTGATCAGAGCCAGTAGATGACCGTTGCGGCGATGCAAATCTGATTTGCAGCCCCTTGGAAGTCCCTTCGATTCAAGACAAGATCGTCCCGCTCTAGTTTTTGGGGGGACTCCGATGGAAAACCACGAGCCGTTTTTACGCGAGGCGATTGCGCTCTCGAAATCCGCGATGGAACACGGCGACGAACCGTTTGGCTCGGTGCTGGTGAAGGACGGCGAGGTAATCCTGCGCGCCGAGAACCGCGTCTTCACCGGCCACGATATGACGAACCACGCCGAGATGAACCTTGTTAAACTGGCGGCGCAGCAATACGACACTGCTTTTCTCGCAGACTGCACGCTTTACACCAGTACGGAGCCGTGCGCGATGTACTCCGGGGCGATTTACTGGTCAGGCATCGGGCGTATGGTGTCTGCGTGCTCCGAAACCCGGGTTGGGCGAGATCGCTGGGATCGGGTTGAATGTGCCGAGCCGGTCGGTGTTGCAAACCGGCGCGCGCCTCGTCACTGTGGTTGGCCCGACGAACCTCGAAGACGAAGCCGCCGAAATACATCAGGAATTCTGGCCTAAGCATCTGGGCAAGGGTTAGAGAAAAACGGTCTGATTTCCTGGTTTGAGTTTCAAACGGGACCACTATACTGCTGTTGTGCTTCGCGTATGCTGCCTCTTCCCTATCCTTCGAGTGACTTGAAGAGCGCGCCCCTGAAAACCCGACTCACAGAACGTTTTGCCATCAAGCATCCCATCCTCCTCGCTCCTATGGGCGTGATGGCAGGCGGGAGGCTTGCAGCAGCGGTGTCGCAAGCCGGCGGGCTCGGTTTGATCGGCGGAGGCTACGGCGACGAAGCCTGGCTGGACAGGGAATTCGCCGCCGCGGGCAGTGCGCGCGTCGGATGCGGCTTTATCACTTGGTCGCTTGCAACCAGGCCGCATCTGCTCGATCGCGTGTTGGCGCGTCAACCCGCGGCGCTCATGTTTTCATTCGGTTCACCCGCGCCCTTTGTGCCGATCATCGGCAGGTCCAGTCGATGTCGCATGCCCGCGAGGCTCTCGACGTCGGCGCAGATGTAATTGTAGCGCAGGGCAAAGAAGCCGGCGGCCACAGCGGTCACCGCTCGACCTTCACGCTCGTTCCCGAGATTGCCGATCTTGTCGCGCAACTGGCGCCGGAGACGCTTCTCGTCGCGGCGGGCGGCGTCGGCGACGGTCGAGCGCTTGCCGCGGCACTGATGCTCGGTGCCGACGGCGTGCTGATCGGCACGCGGTTCATTGCAACTGCGGAATCTGGCGCACCGCACAGTATCCGTGAGGCGATCGTCGCAGCCGATGGCGATCAGACAATCAAGACAACGACTGTGGATATCGCCCGCAATTTCGAGACCGGAAACGAAGCCTGGCGCTTCAAGAGCCGCTCTCAAAGCTAAAGCCAATCAGCCGCGCCTGATCAGGCTGTACAACCCCGACCAGCTCCGCCTGATCGGGCGCTCATCGGCGGCCCTTCACCGCCCCAAAGCGGGGTCCCTTTTGCGCGAAAATGCGGGGTCCCGATTCCACGGTCACTGACAAGCAAGGAGCGTCACATCCGAATGCTTCTCATTAAAGCTTGCGAGCCAGTTTGGGCGCAGGCAGTCAGAGCGCTCGGTGCATGACCAGCGTGTCCACGAATCCCAGAACCGGATGCTTGAAACCTTGCGGAATCGTTCCGACAACGTCGAATCCAAGATGAAGCCAAAGCTTGACCGCGCGTTCGTTGGTACCGACCACACAGTTGAACTGCATGGCCCGGAAGCCTCGCGCAGCCGCGTGACCCAGAGAGTGCTGGCACATCGCCGTTGCAACACCGCGGCCGACCGAGTCCGGCGCGGTTATATAACCGCAGTTGGCGACGTGGGCACCGCCGCCCCGTTGGTTCGCGTGCAGATAATAAGTTCCCATCACCAGTTCATCCGTCTCTGCGACGAACACCTCGTGATCCGGGGAAAACCAGTATGACAGCGCGTCGGATCGGCTCCAGTCAGGCGGCAGCGCGTAGGTTTCGCCTGCCCGCAAGATGGGCTCGAGTATGCCAAATAGCGTCTGCGTCGGCAAGTGTGGCTGTGCGAATGGTCAGCAAGGCTAGATATCCAAATTTGCACGGATCGGGTTGTGGCCACGTCCGGCCCTACTGTGGCAGGCCGGCGTCTTCATAGCCATCGATGAAATGCTGTCGATCGGCCTCGTGCCGGAACGGTTGTGTGCTTGCCCAGTGCTGTATCGAGAAATCCTCATTCGAGGCGAGGAATTGCCTTGCTTCCTCCCTGGCCTCTTCCATATGCCCGAGCCGCGCCAGACTTGCAGCCAAGATACGTTGCGAGCCGAGCCGGTGCGTTGCCTCATGCCGGAGTGTTTCGACGGCATCGGCGTATTGACCCGCTGCGTATTGGGCGAGCCCGAGAAGCCAATAGTACCAGCCCGGCGGGTGCGGATTGAGGCGAATGGCGTGACGCAAATGTCCGATGCCCTCGATAGCCTTTCCCTCGAACGCCTTCAGTTGCCCCAGGAATGCCCAGGCATCGGCATGATTGGGGTTGACCCGAAGGGCAGTGGCCAGCTCCGCCGCGCCTTCATCCGGCTTGCCATCGTAGATCAGCACGTCGCCAAGGATTGCATGGGCCACGGCATTTTCCGGATCAAGCGATACGGCGCGCCGGGCTGCCGCCAGAGCCAGCGAAGGATGGCGCTCTGGAGCATCCAGCCAATACGCCCAGGCAAAATGGTGGCTCATCGCAAGCCAAGCATGAGCATCGGCGAAGCCGGGATCGAGTTCGATGGCCCTTTCCAAGAGCACGGGAGCGGCCCTGTTGCTTTCGGGCGACTGAGCCACCAGCACGCGGCCGCGGACGAAGAGGTCATACGCTTCGAGACTTGCTGTCCTACGTGCGCTAGAGGTCACAGCGGCCGGCAACACGCCGGACAGGGCACTTACAATCGTGCTGACTACCTCGTCCTGCAACAGGAAAACGTCCGCCAAGTCGCGATCGAAGCGATCGGCCCAGAGGTGACTGCTGTCCGTCGCGTCGATTAGCTGGGCATTGATCCGCACCCTGGCCTTCTCCCTGCGGACACTTCCTTCAAGCACATAACGCACCCTCAGATCCCTGGCGACGGAGCGGACATCGACTGACCTCCCCTTGTAGGCGAATGTGGAGTTGCGTGCGATCACCAACAGGCCAGGCACCTTCGACAAGTCAGTGATCAGGTCTTCCGCCAGACCGTCAGCGAAGTACTCCTGCTCGGGATCGCTGCTCATGTTCGTGAATGGCAGAACGGCAATCGAAGGCTTGTCGGTGATGGCCTTGGATGTGGAAATCACAACAGGCGGCGTGCCGGAAACGCGGTAGATGCGAACTGGCATGGCAATGTTTTTCACGGTCTGGGCCCCGAGATCCTCGAAACCAACCTCGATCTTATTTCGGACGTGGTCGTAGATCGTTCCGGAGATGAGGATGCCGCCTGGCTCGGCGGTGGTTTCCAGTCGCGCAGCGATGTTGACGCCATCGCCATAAAGGTCACTGCCCTCGACCATCACATCACCTAAATTGACGCCGATGCGCAGCACGATACGGAGCTTCTCAGGCAGAGCGGTATTGGCGGCAGCCATCGCATGCTGCACGTCTATGGCGCATTGCAAAGCATTGACGGCGCTGGCGAACTCCACCATCACGCAGTCGCCAGTCACCTTAAAGACCCGGCCATGGTGCCTGGCGACCAACGGCTGCAGCACTTGCTTACGTCGGGACTTGAGCGCGGCCAGCGTGCCGGCCTCATTCGTTTCCATGAGGCGGCTGTAGCCAACGACATCGGCCGCCATTACGGCGGCGAGTCGACGCTGGATGCGTTCGTCGGTCATGTGCGGCGATTGCTCTCATCTGAAAGCAGTCCGGCAGTGTATCGACGCTTCGTGAACGAGTCTATCAGCCCGACCCCGGCGGCCTACCTCGTAGGAAAGGTCAGGAACGGATCATGAGCACTGGTCGCGGCCAATGTCTGCTTTCTGGCAAGAGCACCGGCTCAAGAAGGTCAGCAAGGGGTCAAATCTGCTGGTTGCGGTGAAGGTCCGCTTTCCGAGAGCAAATTTAAGCCGGGAATGTCCGACTAGGGTCAGCTTCAGACCTTGGTCCCACTGGGCTGATCCGCTATCGTTCTTCGGACGCCAAAAGCCGCCATTCCGCTTCCGTGAAGGGCTTCGGGCGCCGGCAGGCGTACGAAAGTCCCCGAGGAAGGAACCCGCGGGCCACAGTCGAAGGCTATGGGGATTTCGGGTTTCGGCTGATGTCCGGGATGGCGTGACTGCCGCCGGGAAGCGGCGGGATGGATGGGGACAGGCCGCTTCGCCTCCGCGCGATGTTGCCGGCCCGGCACGCGACTGGTTGCTACCCTGTCGACATCGATGATCGCCATGGGCGCGCCTGGGTCTGTTGCCGGAGGCTGGGCGCCTGCGGATGAACGCTGGAGGATGCCATGCCGGGTCATGGACACCTCTCCCGGTTCGTCGCCGTTCCGTGCGGCGGTCCGCGGGGCTGCTTCCACCGTTCGAACACCTCGATGACGATCATGCGTCCGCCACAGCAGGGGCATGGCGGCCGGAATCCTCCGGTTCGCCTGGTGTCTCGTCATCGGGCGGCGCGGCGACGTCCAGGAGTTCGCGCGCCAGCGCGACGCTGGCCTTACGGGCGGAGCCGGCGAGCAGGCCGTAATGCCGGATGCGATGGAAGCCACGCGGCAGGACATGGAGCAGGAAACGGCGGATGAACTCGTCGGTTGCGAGGGTCATGACCTGCTGCCGGTCGACCCCGTCGCGGCGACAGTCTTCACCGCAAAACACCGAATCCCTGCCAAAGCGCCGAGATCCTCTCGAGAACACGACGAAGCCCTCCATGCATCAGGGCGGCGGACTACGTCGGTTCAGCGCTGCTGGTCCGAGCTCTTGCGCTTCCCTTGAGTACCATCGTCGTCGCGGCGCCTTTGATCAGATTTTGACGGCCCATCTCTTCTGCTTGCTGCTGACCCATGCGCCGCTGATCGTCAGCGCGTTTGTTATCGTCCTCTTTGGCCTTGCTGACCTTGTTTTTCCTTGGGCATGTAGACCACTCCGCTGTTGGCGTCGGTGATGGAGACAGGACCAACACCCGGGTGCAAAATAGGTTCCTGAGAGACCAAGATCGCAGTCGTTGAGGAATCGGGAACGCGGCTGCGTTGCTGGAACCTTCCGTTGTTGCCGTCATTAAAGCTGAGCATCGGAGGGAGCAAAGGCAGCCAGAACCGTGTGCGACATCCTTCCCGGAGGCTCGGCGGACATGGGGGCCACGTTGCATGGAGCGCCAGCGTCGCTACTGGCCTGAACCAGCGAGGAAGAGGCGAATGAAACGTCCCGAAAACGACCGGCCGTTCTGGTTTCCCTCCGACGAAAATGCGAAGGCATATCCGCAGCTCGTGGACGACTTCTACGTGGATGTCGCGATTGTCGGCGGCGGCATCGTCGGGCTGACCGCGGCGCATTTGCTGGCCGGAACCGGCAAGAGCGTAGCTGTGCTCGAGGCGCGCCAGGTTGGCCAGCAGGCGACCGGCAGGTCGACCGCCAAGGTCACCTCGCAGCACGGCCCGCGCTACGATCGCCTGATCCGGGACATCGGGCGGGACGGCGCTCGCATCTATGCCCAAGCCAACGAGCAAGCGGTTGGGAAGATCCGCACGCTGGTAGAAACCCTGCAACTCGATTGCGGGCTGAAGCCGATGGCCGCATTCGTCTATGGCGAGACGGAAGACGAAGCCTCATCGCTGAGGAAAGAAGCGGAAGCGGCTTCCAGCCTCGACTTGCCGGCTTCGTTCGTGACCGAGGTGGACCTGCCGTTTCGGGTCACGGGCGCCGTGCGCTTCGATGGCCAAGCGCAATTCGATCCCTATCGCTATCTGCTGGGCCTTGCCGAGGTGGTGTCCCGCGAAGGAATGCTGTTCGAAAAAACTCGGGTGACAGATGTCGAACAGGGCGAACCTTGCATTGTAAAGACGGACGGCGGATTGGTCACCGCAGACCAGGTAATCGTCGCAACGCAGATGCCGATCGTTAATGACGGCTTCTTCTACGCCAAGGCCTTTCCCTTCGCGCATCCGATCGTCGCGGCCCCCATGCCGGCAGGCCATTTATTGGATGGCATGTTCATCAATGTGGGGTCGCCGACGCATTCCCTGAGAAGCGCCGAAAGGGACGGGAAGACCTATCTGATCGCTGCGGGCGGCGAGTTCAAAACCGGCGTGACCAAGGACGAGATTGCGATGGTCGGCGACCTGCAGACCTTCCTCGAGACGACCTTCGGCGTCGAGAACCTCTCCCATGCCTGGATCAACGAGGACTTCCGACCGATGGATGATCTTCCGTTCGTCGGACGCGCGAGTTCCTCAAAACCGAATTTCTTCGTGGCGGTGGGGTTCGACGCCTGGGGCATCACCCAGAGCACGGTGGCCGCCGGGATTATCGTCGACCTTATTCTCGAACGGGCGAACGAAGCCGCCGCAATCTTCGATGCCACCCGCCTGCCGCTGATGAACGGCGGGCCGACATTCGTTTCAGAGAACGTCAAGACCGGCATGAGGCTGGTTGGCGACCGCCTTCTCAAGCAGCGGGTGGAAAGGATCGGCAACATAGCCGCCGGGCAGGGAGGTATCGTCGAACTCGACGGTGAGCAGCTTGCCGTCATTAAGGACGATCAAGGCGTCGTCAGCGCGCTGTCTGCCGTGTGCACTCACCTCGGGTGCATCGTCGGCTGGAATGAGGTGGACCGGACTTGGGATTGCCCCTGCCACGGATCGCGCTTCGACAGCCAAGGACAGGTCATCAGCGGGCCGGCGGTTTCGCCACTCGAAGCACGGGAAATTGGCGCCGTCCCGCGGAAAATCGGGCGCCGCGGGTGAAATTGCTGCCTAGGCGCGCGACCGGGCTGATCGGCTGGCCGCCTGGGTGCGGTTGAAATCGGCCGGCCGCGAGGTCATCTGGATCGTCCGCCTCGGCTCACGGAAGGCTGAACGGAGCAAAAGCGATGACCCCGCCGCAATCGGCACTTCCCTCCGGAACCAAATGGCTGTTTCGCTGGCGGGAGGCCCCGTTGCCGACAGATCAAGGCCTACTCTGTTTCGACAGCCTTGGTCCTGTTGATCCTGACGAGATGACTGGCAGGTGGCGGGGGATCAGGCCTTCGCACCAGACGTCCGCTTGACGGCCTGCTGGAATGGTTTGGCTGGTACGACAAGCCTTTTGAAACGCCTGAATGCCTCCATCCGCTACTCTTTCTCAGACCGAACGGCGACATATTCGCTATCGATTCAGCACGTATTCCGCTCCACCTCGCGTTGCGCAGATCAGCGCTCCTCCGCAGCCGTGCCGCGCGAAAACCCTTCGCGGCGTCGCGCCACCTTCTGCTTGCGGCAGTTGGTGAATAGTGACTGAAGATGGAGCGCTGTGAGGCTGCAAACATTTATCCCCCAGATCCGCGCGTTCACCTCAGTCGGTTTCGAGACCTCCGCGAGTCATAAAGGATCCAGGATCGATAAAGCTGATTGAGCCCAGGCGGCGAAGCCATTGATGGCTCGAGAGCAGTCCTTGCGCCTACGATTGGCATTTTGCCGCCGCGCCAGTCCGCGAAAGGGCCAGCCATGGCGGCAAAGCAGCGCAGTA
>SAQR01000103.1 GCA_004020365.1 Mesorhizobium sp. | reverse complement strand
CTCCCGGCCCTTCGGGCCACCCTCCCCTCAAGGGGGAGGGGTATTTCAGATGAGGGAGAAAAATCATGGTCGGCGCATCGAAGTCGGAAACGGGAGGCGGCCCGATCCGCTATGGCATGGTCGGCGGCGGGCAAGGCGCCTTCATCGGTGCGGTGCACCGGATCGCGGCGCGCATGGACAATGAGTTCGTGCTGGTCGCCGGTGCCCTGTCATCCGACCCGGCGCGTGCCAAGGCATCGGCCGAGGAGCTTGGACTCGATCCGGAGCGCAGCTACGGCTCGTTCGCCGAGATGGCCAAGGCCGAGGCGAAGCGGCCGGACGGCATCGAGGCGGTGGCCATCGTCACGCCCAACAATGTGCATGTGCCGGCGGCGAAGGCGTTTCTCGAAGCCGGCATCCACGTCATTTGCGACAAGCCGCTGGCGACGACGTTGGCGGAAGCGAGGAAGCTGTCGGCATTGGTCGAAAAGACCGGCAAGGTCTTTGTCCTCACCCACAACTATACCGCCTATCCGATGGTGCGGCAGGCGCGCGAGATGGTAGCCAAGGGGCAGCTCGGCGACATCCGCATCGTGCAGTCGGAATATCCGCAGGACTGGCTGACCGAGGACCTAGCCGCCACCGGCCAGAAGCAGGCGGCCTGGCGCTCCGACCCGAAGCAGGCCGGCGCCGGCGGGGCGCTGGGCGACATCGGCACACATGCCTACAATCTCGCGCGCTTCGTCTGCGGGCTCGAGCTCGATACGCTTTCCGCCGATCTCGACGCCTTCGTGCCGGGGCGGCAGCTCGACGACAATGTCAACGTCATGCTGCGCTTCAAGCCGGTCGGCAAGTCGCACCCTGCCAAGGGCATGTTGTGGGCGAGCCAGGTGGCGCCCGGCCACGAGAACGGGCTGAAGCTGCGGATATACGGCTCGAAGGGCGGGCTTGAATGGGTGCAGGCCGACCCGAACTATCTCTGGTACACGCCGTTCGGCCAGCCGAAGCAGTTGATCACCCGAAATGGCGCCGGCGCGCTGCCCGTCGCCGGGCGTGTCAGCCGCGTTCCGTCAGGCCATCCGGAAGGCTATCTCGAAGGCTTCGCCAACATCTACCAGGAGGCGGCCCGCGCCATCCGCGCGGCGCGCCGCAAGGGTGGCAAGCCGGCTAAGGACGTTATCTTCCCAACCATCCAGGACGGTGTCGAAGGCATGGCCTTCATCGAAGCCTGCGTGAAGTCGTCGAAGAAGAATGGAGCCTGGACGAAGCTTTGATCGGGGTGCTGATCTTCAGGTAATGCCGGCCTGCAAACGGCAGTTTCCTGCGCTTCCGGTGCTCACGTACCAAAAGTACGCTCCGCTCCGGTTCTCGGAAACTGCCATTTCCGGCTCGGCCTGACCTGAATCTCAACACACCTTGTGCGATTGGCAATGATAGGGAGGGGACGTCGATGAAAATCGGCATGTGCATGTTTTTGTGGACGACGGCGGTGTCGAAGAAACACGAGCCGCTGCTCAGGGATATCAAGGCGACCGGCTTCGACGGCGTCGAAATACCGATCTTTGCCGGCACGCCGGACGATTACAAAAAGCTCGGTGCGCTGCTCGACCGCATCGGTCTGGAACGCACCGCCGTTTCGGCGATGGGCGATCCGGCGATGAATTTGATCTCGGCCGATGCCTCAACGCGCAAGGCCGGCATCGACTATATGAAATGGGCGATCGACTGCACACAAGCACTCGGCGCCAGAACGCTGAGCGGCCCGCTGCATTCGACGCTCGGCGCCTTTTCCGGCAGCGGGCCGACGGCGGCGGAGAAAAAGCGCTCCGTCGCCTCGCAACGCGCCATCGGCGACCATGCCGGCAACAAGAACGTCACCATCGGGCTGGAGGCGCTCAACCGCTTCGAATGCTATCTGCTCAACACGATGGACGATCTGTCGGAGCATGTCGACGCGATCGACCGGCCGCACATCAAGGCGATGTACGACACTTTCCACGCCAATATCGAAGAGACCGACGCGATCGGCGCCTATACGCGCAACCGCAAAAATGTCGTCCATATCCATATTTCGGAGAATGATCGCGGCGTGCCGGGGCGCGGCCACATTCCGTGGCAAGAGACGTTTTCGGCGATACGCAAGAGCGGCTATGACGACTGGCTGACGATCGAGGCCTTCGGTCGCTCGCTGAAAGATCTGGCGGCGGCCACCAAGGTGTGGCGCGATTTTTCGGAAAGCCCGGAAGCCGTCTACCGCGACGGCTACAAGCACATCAGGAGTGGTTGGAAGACGGCCGGAGCCTAGGACGCAGCCTTCCTCTCAGGCGATCTGAGCTGCCCGCGGGCGGGCGGAAACGCGCCGCTCATCGTTGCCGACACTCCCCATCAGCTTGCGGCGGAAATAGCTGGAGATGTTGTCAAAGACAAAGACGACAAGCAGAATCAGCAGAACCATGTAGAAAACATTGGCCCAGTTGGTGTTGGTGCGCATGGCCTCCCACAATTTCAGGCCGATGCCGCCGGCGCCGACAGCGCCTATGATCGTCGCTGACCGGGTGTTCGATTCCCAGAAATAGAGGGACTGGCTGAGGAATACCGGCAGAACCTGGGGCAGCACGCCATAGCGCTGCACCATTGCCGGCGTGGCGCCAACCGAGCGGATGCCCTCGCGCTGCTTGTCGTCGATGTTCTCCAACGCCTCGGAATAAAGTTTGCCTAGGGTCCCGGTGTCGGTGAAGAAGATCGCCGACATGCCGGCCAGCGGCCCAGGACCAAAGCCGCGCGTGAAAAACAGCGCCCAGATCAGCATGTCGACCGAGCGCAGGAAATCGAAGAAGCGCTTTGTCACCTGGTTGGCGATCCGGCTCGGCGTGACGTTGCGCGCAGCCAGGAAGGCGAGCGGAAAGGCGACGATCGAGGCCAGCACCGTGCCGACAAAAGCCATGACGATGGTCTGCAAGAGTTTCAGCCAGACGTCGCCGTGCTGCCACTCGGCGTTGTTCAAAATGTTGTCCCAGGCGAGCGCCGCGTTTGACCGCGACGGGTCGATGCGAGCCCCGGAGACGATCAGTGAAGCGACCTCGCTGAACGGCTTTCCCCAGAATGGCGAGTTCGTGTCGAACACGAAATTGGCCCAGCCGAAGAAACGTCGCCAGACGACCACCTCGTCGTTCTGCACCTCGGCGCGGCCGAGAAATCCGAACGAGACATAGGCTGTCGAGCCTGGCCTGCGTTGCTCGATCCAGTCAGGCAGCGGTGTGCGCGGTGTCACAGAACTGTCCTTGGCGATGTCGAAGACGACGCTTTCGGCGCCGCGCGTCACGGTGACGAGGTTTGGCGTGACGGCGATCTGGCCATCGGCAAGGGTGACGGTCGCCGCCACGACGGCGTTTTCGCGCACCGTTTCAGGCACCGCAGGAGCGGATTGCCCCGACGGGGCGGCCGGGTTCTCGGCAGTTGGCGCACCAGGCGCCATGAACGAATCCTGCGACGACTTGTTGGTTGCGATCGCCGGTGCCGGCACTGCCTCGACCTGCCGCTCGATGACGGCCATCTGCTTGGCCACCCAGTCGGGATTTGGGTTGGATCCCAGCTTGGAGAAGCGGGAGTAGTCGATCGTCAGATGATTGTCCTTGAATTCGATGTCAGGCCGGATTTCGTAAGACACCCAGTCGGCGAGATACGCGCCAGCAAGGTTCCAGTTCGCCTTTTCCAGAACGGCGGCGACCGAGAAGAACCACGCGCAGTAGAAGGTGTAGGTAATGCAAAGAAGGATGCCGGTCGGAGTGGCGTAGCGCTTCCACAGCGAGCGCCGGAAAGCGTCCGGGTGGCGAGCGGCGATGTCGTTGATGGCATCGGCGTTCATACTCTTACTCTCCGCGCCCGTATGCGAACGCCTGCCGGCCGACAAGACGATGTCTCAGCCATGCCGAAAGCTGGTCGACGGCGACAATCGTGCAGAACAGCAGGAAGACGATGGCGATGGTCTTGGCCTCATGGCCCCGGCCGATCGAAAGACGCAGGGATTCGCCGATGCCGCCGGCGCCGACGGCGCCAAGTATGGTCGAAGCGCGCACATTGATCTCGAAGCGGAGCAGGAAATAGCTGATGAAGTTGGGCAGGACCTGGGGCACGATGCCGAACCACACCCGTTCGACCCAATTGGCGCCCACGGCACGCAAGCCCTCTTCAGGCTTCATGTCAGCATTCTCGACGACTTCGAAGGACATCTTTCCGAGCGCGCCGACGGTATGGATGCTAACCGCAATGATCGCCGGAATCGGCCCTAACGAGAAAATCGCCAGAAAAAAGCCGGCAATGACAATTTCCGGAAAGGCGCGGACGATTTCAAGGAAGCGGCGCGTGAAGAAACGGAGCCAGCGGTTGGCCGTGATATTGCCTGCAGCGAAGAAGCAGAGCAGGAAACCGAATGTGGCGCCCACCAGCGTCGAAAACAGGGCGATATTCAGCGTCTCGAGCATCCGGTGGAAATACTCCGGAATGTAGATGCTCTGGGTCAGGTAGACCCGGCCCTCCGGGTAGTCGAACTTGAGGCTGCCGTCGTCATAGGGGGACGACAGGTCGAACAGCGCGCGCGCCGGGTCGAACCAGTCGCGCGGCTTCAATTCGGCGAAAAAGTCGGCGACGTGGGGAAGGCGGTCGAAGAACTTTCCGGCGTTGGTTTCATTGGCGAACCAGAGCGAGCCAGACAGTGCAAGAAACAGGAAAGCCAGGCCGCCGATCGTGTACAGGCGCCGGCGGGCGGCGAGGTCGCGCCAGTGTCGCTCGACGGTGGCTCCCTCCAGTGAAAGCGCGGGCGCGCGGCAGACGTCGGTCGCACTCATCGATATTTTTCCCGGCCCTGATGCGGCAACGCCGCCGGCGGCACATGGCCCCGGCGGCGTTGTGGCAGTTTGTTTTTACGAGCCGATCTTCGCCTTACGGGCGTCGATGATCGGCTGATAGAATTCCGGGGTAACCGGCGAATAGCCCTTGTAGTCGCCGCCTTGAATTGCCGAGAAACAGGCCGGATCGGTTTCCGGAAGCTTTGTCAGGAAATCGGTGATCTTCTGCCTGGTGCCGGCGTCGATCGACGTACGCAATACCAGCGGGCCGTTCGGGATCAGCGGCGACTGCCACAATTCGACGAGGTCATCCATCTTCAGGACGCCCTTGTCGACCATCTTGCGCAGATTGCCCGAGCTGTAGCCGTCGTTGAAGTCGCCGACGCCGGAGGCCCAGGTGGTGCCGGCATCGAACGTACCCTTCAGGACTTCAAGGACAAGCTGTTCGTGGCCGCCGCCGAAACCGGTCGACGCGAAGTAGCTCTTGACGTCCATGCCGATGTCCTTGGGCAATGACGTGACCGGGATCAGGTAACCAGAAGTCGAATCGGGATCGGCGAAACCGAGTTTCTTGCCCTTCATGTCGGCGAGCGTCTTGATGCCGGAATCAGCCCGCGCGACCATGACCGCACGGTAGCCGGTCGAGCCGTCGGTCTGGATCGTCGTCAGGATCGGTTGAACCGCGTCCTTGTTTTCGAGATAGACCTTGGCGTAGGCGGAAGCGCCGAGCTCGGCAAAGTCGAGCGTGCCGCCGAGCAGGCCCTGGATGACGCCGTCATAGTCAGCGGCCGGGAACAGCGAAACCTTTTCCACGCCGAGGACTTGCTTGATGTGGTCGGAGAAGCACTGGTAGTTGCGCAGGCGGTCGGCTTCGTTCTCGCCGCCCAGAATGCCGACGCGGAATTCCTTCAGGTCCTGTGCCTGGACCGCGCCCATCGCCATGGCGAGGATGGAAACGGCACCGAAAAGTATTTTTCTAAACATTTCGCGTCTCTCCTGTTGGTTCCGGCGTCGCGCCGGAAGCGTTCGTATCTTGACAGCGCCAGGCGCTCATTCCGCTTTCGTATGCTCGTATACTGATATCCAGTTGCCGGGATCTTGGAGCTAATAGCCGGGAAATGCCGGCTCGAGCGGTTCGGCGGATGCGGCGATTTTTTGCTTGATGGCAACGCTGGTCGAGGTGATGGCCTCGGAGATTTCGCCGCCATTGCTGTCGGCGCCATAGACCATGCGCACGGCCTCGCGGTTGAGCTCTTCGGGCGGACCGTCGAACACCACCTTGCCGGCGGCCATGCCGATGATGCGGTTGCAATAGGTGCGCGCGGTATCCAGCGTGTGCAGATTGGTGACCACGGTGAGGCCCTCGCGCAGATTGATGTCCTGCAGCGAATCCATCACCACCTTGGCGTTGAGCGGGTCGAGCGAGGCGATCGGCTCGTCGGCGAGGATGACTTTCGGCTGCTGCATCATGGCACGGGCAATCGCAACGCGCTGCTGCTGGCCGCCGGACAAGGTGCCGGCTGGCTGCAGCGCCGTGCGGGCGATGTCGAGACGCTCGAGCGCGGCGATCGCCTCGGCCCGTTCCTCACGGGAGAAGACGCCGAGCAGATTGACAAGGGTCGAGCGGTGATTGAGCCGGCCAAGCAGCACATTGGTCAGCACGTCGAGGCGCGGCACCAGGTTGAACTGCTGAAAGATCATGGCGCAATCGCGCTGCCAGTGCCTGAGCAGCGAGCCGCGCAGGCTGGAGACTTCGGCGCCGTCAAAGAAAATCGAGCCCTGGCTCGGATCGATGAGCCGGTTGATCATGCGCAAAAGCGTCGACTTGCCGGCGCCCGAACGGCCGATTATGCCGACCATCTGGCCGTGCGGGATCGAGATATCGACATTGCTGACGGCGGTGTTCTTGCCAAACCGGCGGGTGACGCCGCGGATTTCGAGCGTGGCTGAGGTTGCTGACATAGGCAAGTTCCAGTCCAGTCGCGTTTTCGAAGGTCTGTTAACCTTGGCTAGCGCAGCCGCATGAAACCGCGGTGTCGGATTGATGTCAGTTTTGTTACCGTCCACAGCTTGGAAGGGGCGAGCCGGCGGCCGCAGTTCGATCAAGTGAAATAGTGAATAGTGAATAGTGAATAGTGAATGGTGAATAGTGAATAGTGAATAGTGAATGGTGGTAGAACGGCTTCCCGGCTGCCATTCACTATTGACCATTCACCATTCACTAACCGCCATGCTTCTCCAAAAACGCCTCTGCCGACAATCCGCGAAAATCGTCGAGCGCGGCGCGCAGGCTGGCATGGTCCCAATCCCACCAGGCAAGCGCCTGATAGCGTTCCGCCGTGCGGCGGTCGAAGCGTTCGCGGATCGGTTTGGCCGGCACGCCGCCGACAATGGTGTAGGGCGGGACGTCCTTCGACACCACGGCGCCGGCGCCGATAGCCGCACCATCGCCGACGCTGACGCCGGGCAGGATGGTCGAGCCGTGGCCAAGCCACGTGTCGTGGCCGATGGTGACCCGCCTGGCGCGGCGCTGGGCAAAGAATTCGCTCTCGTGCTCGGCGTCGTCCCAATAGTAAGAGGCGCGATAGGTGAAATGGTGCAGCGTCGGCCGCCAGGTCGGGTGGTTGGTGGCGTTGATGCGCACGCTGGCGGCGATGTTGGCGAATTTGCCGATCGTCGCGCACCAGACGCCGCAGTCCTGCATCATGTAAGAATAGTCGCCGAGCGTGCTTTCCGAAAGCCGGCAGCGTTCGGCGATCTCGGTCCAGCGACCGAGCGTCGAGTTCTCGACTTCCGCTGTCTCGTGGACTAGCGGCGCTTCCGACAATTTTCGGGTCATGCGGCGATTTTCCCGGCGGCAAAAGCGGTCACGTCGATGACGCGGTCGGCCACTGCCTCGCGCACGTCGTGGTCGTGGAAGATGCCAAGCAGGGCGACGCCGGCCGCCTTCTTGGCCGCGATCAGCGCAATCACCACGTCGCGGTTGCTGGCGTCGAGCGAAGCGGTCGGCTCGTCGAGCAGCAGGATCGGGTGCTCGGTGATGAAGCCGCGCGCGATGTTGACGCGCTGTTGTTCGCCGCCGGAAAAGGTCGCCGGCGGCAGTGCCCACAGTTTCTCCGGCAGGTTGAGTTGCGCCAGCAAGGCGCGCGCCTTGCCGCGCGCGACCTCGCGGTCCTCGCCGCGCTCGACCAGCGGTTCGGCAACGACATCCAGCGCCGAGACGCGCGGCACTGTGCGCAGGAACTGGCTGACATAGCCGATCGTGAGGCGGCGCACGGCAAGCACGGTGCGCGGACTGGCCGTCGCCAGATCGATGAGCCCGTCCTCATGCTGGACGATGATCTGGCCTGCATCGACGGCATAGTTGCCATAGAGCATCTTCAGGATCGAGCTCTTGCCGGCGCCGGAGGGGCCGCCGAGCACGGCACATTCGCCGCTCCTGATCGAGAACGACACGCCGGCGACGACAGGCAGTCTGATGCCGTCACGCAGATGCATGGTGAAGCTCTTGGCGACATCGGAGACGACGAGCGGGGTTGCCATGGTCACACCTGCAGGATCGAAGAAACGAGAAGCTGGGTGTAGGGCGCGCGCGGATCGTCGAGCACGCGGTCGGTGAGGCCGCTTTCGACGACGCGGCCGTCCTTCATCACCATCATGCGTTGCGACAGCAGACGCGCCACCGCAAGGTCGTGGGTGACGACGATCGCCGCAAGGCCGAGATCGGTGACCAGGCCGCGCAACAGGTCGAGCAGGCGCGCCTGCACCGAAACGTCGAGGCCGCCAGTCGGCTCGTCCATGAACACCAGTCGTGGCCTGGTGACGAGGTTGCGGGCGATCTGCAGGCGCTGGCGCATGCCGCCGGAAAAGGCGCGTGGTTCGTCGTCGATACGATCCTCGTCGATCTCGACGCGCGACAGCCAGTCGACGGCGGTGGCGCGGATTTTTCCATAGTGGCGGTCGCCGACCGCCATCAGCCGCTCGCCGACATTGGCGCCGGCCGAAACCGTCATGCGTAGCCCGTCGGCAGGGTTCTGGTGGACAAAACCCCAGTCGGTGCGCATCAGGAAGCGGCGCTCGGCCTCGCTCATGCGGTAAAGCTCGCGGAACTGGCCGTCGCGCATGCGGTAGCTGGCGGTGCCGGAGCTCGGCAGCAGCCGGGTCGACAGGCAGTTGAGCAGCGTCGTCTTGCCGGATCCGGATTCGCCGACCACTGCCAGCACCTCGCCCGGCCACAGGTCGAAGGTGACGTTCTCGCAACCTATGCGCGAGCCGTAGAATTTGGACAGCGCGGAAACGCGCAGCAGTGGTTCGTCGGTCATTGCGCCGGCTCCGTTTTTTCCAGGGCAGGAGGGGTCTCGGGCGCAAGGTGACCGCGATGGCCTTGCTCTCGCCGTTTCTCGCAATGGTCGGTATCGGAGCAGACGAACATGTGGCCGCCATGGTCGTCGAGGATGACCTCGTCGAGATAGACGTTCTCGGCCGCGCACAGTGCGCAGGGCTGGTCGAAGGTCTGCACCTCGAACGGATGGTCCTCGAAGTCGAGGCTGACCACATCGGTGAAAGGCGGCAGCGCATAGATGCGCTTTTCGCGGCCGGCGCCAAACAGTTGCAGGGCCGGCGAACGGTGCATCTTTGGGTTGTCGAACTTCGGCGTCGGCGAAGGATCCATCACATAGCGGCCCTCGACCTTGACCGGGTAGGCATAGGTGGTGGCGATGCGGCCGTGCCTGGCGATGTCTTCGTAGAGTTTTACATGCATGAGGCCGTACTCTTCCAGCGCATGCATCTTCCGCGTTTCCGTCTCGCGCGGCTCGAGGAAGCGCAGCGGCTCGGGGATCGGCACCTGGTAGACCAGCACCTGGCCTGCGGTCAGCGGGTGCTCGGGGATGCGGTGGCGGGTCTGGATGATGGTCGCCTTGGCGGTCTCGGTGGTCACGGCGACATTGGCGACCTTCTTGAAGAAGGCACGGATCGAGACGGCATTGGTAGTGTCGTCGGCGCCCTGGTCGATGACCTTCAGCACATCTTCCGGGCCGATGATCGATGCGGTGACCTGGACGCCGCCGGTGCCCCAGCCATAGGGCATCGGCATCTCGCGTGAGGCGAACGGCACCTGGTAGCCGGGAATGGCGATGCCCTTGAGGATCGCGCGGCGGATCATCCGCTTGGTCTGCTCGTCGAGATAGGCGAAGTTGTAGGTGGCGATGTCAGCTGGTCGCGCGGTCATTCCGCGGCCTCCCTTTTTTCTTCCATCTTGCCGCCGTTCTCGCGGGCGTCATGCTCGGCGCGCATGCGGCGCACCAGGTCGAGCTCGGCCTGGAAGTCGACATAGTGCGGCAGCTTGAGGTGCTCGACGAAGCCGGTCGCCTGGACATTGTCGGAATGCGAGATGACGAATTCTTCGTCCTGGGCAGCGGCGACGACATCTTCGCCGAATTCGGTTGCACGAAGCGCGCGGTCGCAGAGCGCCATGGCCATCGCCTTGCGCTCGCTCTGGCCAAAAACGAGGCCGTAGCCGCGGGTGAATTGCGGCGGTGCCTTGGCCGAGCCCTTGAACTGGTTGACCATCTGGCACTCGGTGACACGCGCAGTACCCAGCGGTACGGCGAATGGCAGCTCCGGCATGTCGAGTTCCAGCTCGACCTCGCCGATGCGAACCTCACCGACGAACGGATGGTTGCGGGCATAGCCGCGCTGGGTGGAATAGCCAAGCGCCAGCAAAAAACCCTCGTCGCCGCGTGACAGCGCCTGCAGGCGGATGTCGCGCGCCATCGGGAATTCCAGCGGCTCGCGGGTGATGTCGCCGGGGACATGGTCCTGCGGCATGTCGCCATCAGGCTCGATCAGGCCTTCGCGGGCGAGGATGGCAGAGACGCGCGGCATGGCTTCCGTCTCGCTGGCGCGCTGCAGCGGCTCGGCGACGTCGCCGCCGGCGGCAAGCTCGGGATCGAGCAACCGGTGCGTGTAGTCGAAGGTCGGGCCGAGCAGCTGGCCGCCGGGAAGATCCTTGTAGGTCGCCGACACGCGCCGCTCGACCAGCATCGCGCCGGTGTCGATCGCCCTGGTGTAGCCGAAGCGCGGCAGCGTGGTGCGATAGGCGCGAACCAGGAAGATCGCCTCGATCATGTCGCCGCGCGCCTGAACGATGGCCAGTGCCGCCAATTCGCGGTCGTAGAGCGAACCTTCGCTCATCACCCGGTCGACGCCGAGCGCCAGTTGCTCGACGATCTGGTCGAGGCGAAGCGCTGGCACCGAACGGTCGCCGCGGCGGCGGTCGGCGAGCAGCGCGTGGGCGTTGGCAATGGCCGCTTCACCGCCTTTTACCGCGACATACATATCACGCCTCCATCGTCTTGATGCGCGTCGTGCGCGGCAGGCAGGCAACGCCTTCCGGAGTGGCGAGGATAATGTCGACACCACGCGGAAAACGCTGATTGTTCTGCTTCCATTGTTCGACGAAGTGGCGCGGCATCTGCGCCGGCGCGATTGTCGCGGTTGTTTCGATGCCAGGACCTTCGAGCAGCAGAGGGGCGCCTGAGACGAGATCGCTCACCTGCAGGATCAGTGTCGTCGAGCGGTCGGGATAGTCCTGGGTGCCTTGTGAAAAGCCGTCGAGCGCCATCATCTCGGCCGGCGTGGCGATCAGCGCGAAATGCGCATCGGCTGGCGTGTTGGCCAGTGGCGCGCCGGTGTGGAAGCCGAGCCAGGATTTTATCGCTGCCGGGGCCTGCAGAACGAGATCGAGCCAGAGCGGCGTGTCGTTGTCGCACAGCGCCAGCGCGATGGCGCCCGCGGTGGTCGACAGCGGTGCCGGTGGGCGGGCAAAGACCGGCAGAGGCTGCAGGGTGCCCGGCCGCGCCATTGCGTCCATCACGGCGCGGAACACCGTCTGGGCGTCGAAAACCGGATCGACAAAGCCGCCCTCGATCGCTTGCGTTGCGATGTCCATCAGTCTTCTCCGCGCACCATGGTGAAGAAATCGACCTTCGTTGCCGCCGTCTCGGCGCGCCGCCGCTCGCGTGCGCTGGCCAGTGCGGCCTGCAGCGGCGCAATGAGTTTGGTCTCGACCTCGTTGCGGCGGGTGGGATCCTGCCAGAGCGCGTCGGCGATCGCCGCCAGTTTTGCTTTCTGCTTGTCACGGCCCAGCGCGTAGCAGTGGCCGACTTCTCCCGAGGCAAGCCGCACAGTCGCGCGGGTGACCGTCGCCTCGCCGACGTTGAATGGCGCGCCGCCGCCGCCGATGCGGCCACGCACGGTGACCAGGCCGGTTTCGGGGCCGCGCAGGAGTTCTGCTTCCGAAGGCAGGCCGGCTTCGTTCCAGAGGCGGACGATATCGTCGCCGGTCGATTGCGCCAACGTCGCCATGACGGCCTTGCGCTCAAGCTGCTGATCGCGCGCTTCCTGTCCTCGCATCGCCGCCATTCCTTCTCGCCGCAAATTTGTATAATGATGTAGACAATTATACAAATTATATCTATTTTCTAAAGCGTGTCCATGACGGATGGATGACAGGGGCGAAAAGATCGGGGCAAGAGATGATCGGTCAGCAGATGGCCAGCAGCTTGGAGCGGCGCAGCGGCGTCTCGCTGTGGCGGCAGATCGCCGACCAGATCCTGCATTCGATCGCCGTCGGCGACTTTGCCGAGAATGCTGCGTTGCCACCGGAAGTTGCACTGGCCGAGCGCTATGGCGTCAACCGCCATACGGTGCGCAGCGCCATCGCCGCACTGGTGCAGGATGGCGTGCTCAGAGCCGAACAGGGGCGCGGCACCTTCGTGCTGTCGCGCAAGCGGCTGTCCTATCCGATCGGCGCCCGCACCCGTTTTTCCGAGGGCTTGCAAGGGCAGGCGTCGGAGCGCCGCAGCGTGCTGCTCGAATCGGCGATCGAGCCGGCCAGCCGGCGCGTCGCCGAAGGGCTGGGGCTTGCCAGGGGTTCGGATGTAATACGCCTCGAGACACGCGGCGAAGCCGATGGGCAACCAGTCTCGCGTGCCACCGGCTGGTTCGATGCGGCTCGCTTCGCCGGCATCGATGCCGCCATTGCCGAAACCGGATCGATAACTGCCTCATTGCAGCGTTTCGGCATCGCTGACTATCTCAGGC
>SAQR01000102.1 GCA_004020365.1 Mesorhizobium sp. | reverse complement strand
CACCATTCACCATTCACCATTCACCATTCACCATTCACCATTCACCATTCACCAGGGGAGGTACTCGATGACCCGCACGCCCGGTTTCAACACGCTCGCCGTTCATGCCGGCGCCAAGCCCGATCCGGCGACCGGCGCGCGGGCCACGCCGATCTACCAGACGACCTCCTATGTCTTCGACGATGCCGACCATGCCGCCTCGCTTTTCGGCCTAAAAGCCTTCGGCAATATCTATACCCGGATCATGAACCCGACGCAGGCGGTGCTGGAAGAGCGTATCGCGGCACTCGAAGGCGGCACGGCGGGACTGGCGGTGGCGTCCGGCCATGCAGCGCAGGTGCTCGTCTTCCACAACCTGATGCAACCCGGCGACAATTTCGTAGCCGCGACAAGGCTTTACGGCGGCTCGATCAACCAGTTCGGCCACGCCTTCAAGAATTTCGGCTGGCAGGTGCGCTGGGCCGACACCAACGACATCTCGACCTTCGAAAGCCAGATCGATGAAAATACCAAGGCGATCTTCATCGAGAGCCTGGCCAATCCGGGAGGCGTCTTCGTCGACATCGAAAAGATCGGCGACATCGCCCGCAAGCATGGCCTGCCGCTGATCGTCGACAACACCCTGGCCTCGCCCTATCTGGTGCGGCCGATCGAGCATGGCGCCGACATTGTCGTACATTCGCTGACCAAGTTCATCGGCGGCCACGGCAATTCCATCGGCGGCGCCATTGTCGACGGCGGCACCTTCGACTGGTCGAAATCCGGCAAATATCCGATGCTGTCTGAGCCGCGCCCCGAATATGGCGGCCTCGTCCTGCACGAAACTTTTGGCAATTTCGCTTTCGCCATTGCCGCGCGCGTGCTCGGCCTGCGCGACATGGGCCCGGCGATCTCGCCCTTCAATGCATTCCTGATCCTGACCGGGCTGGAAACCCTGCCGCTCAGGATGCAGCGCCATTGCGACAATGCGGTCACCGTCGCCGGCTGGCTGTCCAACCACCCCAAGATCGCGTGGGTGTCCTATCCCGGCCTGCCCAGCGACGGCAACAACGCGCTGCAGAAAAAATACTCGCCGCTTGGCGCCGGTGCGGTGTTCACCTTCGGCCTGAAGGGCGGCTATGCGGCGGGCATCAAATTCGTCGAGGCGCTCGAACTGTTCTCGCACCTCGCCAATGTCGGCGACACCAAGTCGCTGGTCATCCATCCGGCATCAACCACGCATCGGCAACTGTCCGACGAGCAGAAGGTCGCCGCCGGCGCTGGGCCGGATACGGTCAGGCTCTCCGTCGGCATCGAGGATGTCAACGACATCGTCGCCGATCTGGAACAGGCCCTCGCCAAGGTTTGATCCCCACTGGAAGGAGTTTCCATGACTGCGCCGAAATTTCTCTCCGTCGGTGTCGAGAGCGTCGAGCCGGAACCTGGCGCGCCGGCGCCGGATCGGCTGATTTCAGGCGATCCAAAGTTCCGCACCTGGAATGTCGAGGAGCAGGACGGCGGGCTCTATGCCGGCATCTGGGAGGCGACGCCGGGCAAATGGCGCATCGAGTACGACGAGTGGGAGTTCTGCCATATTCTTTCCGGCGTCTCGGTGATATCGGAGGAGGGCGGCGAGGCGCGCACCGTCAGGGCCGGCGATAGTTTCGTGCTCAGGCCGGGCTTTAAGGGAAGCTGGGAAGTGCTTGAAACAACACGCAAGGAATATGTGATCAAGCTTTGATCATTGCCCGGTATGCACGGCGAGCCTTTCCAGCCCGTGAAAATGATAGCTGTCGCGAAAACGTGGCTGTTCGGCCAGATGGAGCCGCGGTAGCCGGTCGAACAAGGTTTTCAGCGATACCTGCAATTCGAGCCGGGCGAGCGGCGCGCCGATGCAGAAATGAATGCCGGCGCCGAACGAGACGTTCTTCTGGTCCGCACGATCCGGCCGAAAGGCGAGGGGCTCGGCAAACGCCGCCGGGTCGTGGTTGGCCATGCCGAGCAGCAGGCCGATCGTCTCGCCAGGCCGCACGATGACACCGGAGCCGACTTCGATCTCTTCATAGGCATAACGCATGAACATGTGCAGCGGCGCATCGAAGCGCAGGCATTCTTCGACGGTCGCTGCGGTCGTTTCCGCGGACATGAAGAAGCGGCGCGGGTCGCCGCCTTGCGCGAGGATCGAGCGCACGGCATTGCCCGTCTGGTGAACGGTTGCCTCGTGGCCGGCATTGAGCAGCAGGATGGCGGAGGACACCAGTTCATCCTCCGAGAGTTTTTGGTTGTCCTCCTGGGCCGAGATCAGCAGCGACAGGAGGTCGTCGCCGGGGTATTTCCGCCGCTCGGCAACATAGCGGCGCAGGAAATCCGAAAAATCCCGCGCCGCGCGATTGGCCGTCTCTTCCGTTTCGCGGGTGCGGCCATGCATGTACATGGCGACCATCCGATGCGACCAGTCGACGAGTTGCGGCCCCATCTCGACCGGCACACCGAGCATTTCGGCAATGATGGTGATCGGCAAAGGCGATGCGAAAGCCGGCAGCAGATCGACCTGGTCCGCTTCGAAACGGTCGATCAGCTCGTTGGCCAGCGCCTCGACGCGCGGCCTCAGCCGCTCGACCTGGCGCGAGACGAAGGCGCGGTTGACCAGTGTTCTGAGCCTGGTGTGAACGGGCGGTTCCAGCTCCAGCATCGAATTGGCCTCGATACCGTCGAAGGCGTTGAGATGCGTGCGATCCCGGCCGATGTCGCTTCTGTCGGGGATGCCGGCCGGGTTCTGGCGGCCGAAGCGGCGGTCGCGCAGCAGCCGGCTGACGTCGTCGAAGCCGCCAAAACACCAGAAGCCGAACTCTTCCCAGAAGAAGACATTCGAGGCGCGGTGCATGAAGGCATAGGCCTCATAGGGGTTTTGGTAGAAAGCCGGCTCGTGCGGGTCCAGTCGCACATGGCGGGTCGAGGGGTCGAAGGCAAGATAGGTCAGCATCAATTTGGTCATGCCAGACAATTAACGCGGCTTGCCAGCTTGATACCAGACCGTATGTTGGCGCCCGGCAATCCGATGCATGTCGCCCAAAAGCATGCCCTCGGGCCTGACCCGAGGGTGTGAAGCGGTTTTGGGCACAAGACATGCACAAAAGCGCGTTGAGCCAGCCGAAGCGGCTGCGGAAAGACAGTTTTGATGAATGTGATCGTGATTGGCGCAGGCATTGCGGGGCTGTCGACGGCCTGGTCGCTGGTCAAGGCCGGGCACCGCGTCTCGATCGTCGAGCAGGGACCGATTCCCAATCCGCTTGCCGCCTCGGGCGACCATCATCGCATCATCCGCCGCGCCTATGGCGCAGCCTCGGGTTATGGCCGGCTGATCACCGAAGCCTATGCGGCCTGGGACGAGATGTGGGCCGATCTCGGCAAGAACCATCTCGACCCGCGCGGCTTCATCTGCATATCGCGCGAGCCGGGAGACGAAGCCGAGCAATACCGCGAGGGCATGGAAGCCGGGAACTACCCGATCGAGCTGTTCGAGCCGGACGCCGCGGCCAAGCGCTGGCGGTTCCTGCAGCCCGGCTCGTTCCGCTACGCGTATTTTTCGCCGGAGGGTGGTGCGCTGCATTGTCGCAAGATCGCCTCCCGCCTCGCCGAATGGCTGCGGAGAACCGGCGCCAATGTCTACGAAAACAGCAAGGTGGTGGAAATCGACGCCGAGGCTGGCCGCCTCATGCTTGAAAGCGGCGAGACGATGCAGGCCGACCGCATCGTGGTCGCCGCCGGCGCCTGGGTGCTGAAACTGTTTCCGGAACTGGGCGGCGACCTGAAGACCTGGCGCACCGCGCTCGCCTATGTCGAACCGCCGGCGGATCTGAAAGCGGCATGGCATTCGGCCCCGGTCATCCTCGATGTCGGAGGCGTCGTCGACGGCTACGTGATCCCGCCGTCCGGCGGCGCCGGCATGAAATTCGGCTCGGGCCTGCACAGGGTGCCGACCAGCGATGCCGACTGGAACCGCCAGCCGGTAGCGGGCGAGGGCGAGGCGATCCGCAACCTGTTTTCGCCGCCGATCGCCCGTGTCGAAGAATACAAGGTGACCGAGGTCGTCACTTGCGCCTATACCTTCACCGCCGACGAAAAGTTCCTGGCGCATGAGACGGGCAAATGCCTTGTCGTCTCGGCCTGCTCCGGCCACGGTTACAAATTCGGCGCCGCGGTCGGTAAGCGTGTCGCAGCGACCGTCGGCAATGGCGATATCGCGGGCTTGAAAGCGTGGCTGCGGGCGGAGGTGGCCTGAGCTAATACCGGCAATGCTTTGGGATATGCACCCGCCGCCAGCTGGTCGAGCCTTCCAGCACCATCACCCGGCGCGCCACCCTCTGGTATGACGGCGCGATCTCAGTGATGCGCCGCCGCTCCGGTCGCACCAGCACTTCTCGGGCAACGCTCTCATACTCGGCTGGCAGGACAACCCGTCGGGTGCGCTCGGGTTCAACGACGATTGTTTCGGCGACACGCGCGTGGCGGGCCTTGCGCCAGACCTTGCACAGCACCTTGCGGCCGTGGATGACGCGCCATTCCCACGCATAACCGCCATCGTCGACCTTGACCGTGTGGTAAACGGTGCGGGTGATGGCTGGCACGACCTCGTATGTGACGCGGCGCGGTGCGATCTGCTCGACGCGCTCAACAGTGCCATAAATCGGTGGGTCGTAGTCGACCACCTGACCGCCGGGGCTGACCAGCACGTTGTCATAAATGGTATCGTAGACGGCCGGCCTGTTGACCTGCTCGTAGCACTCGACGGAGCGCCCGCCGGCAGCCGTTTCGGACACCATGCCGAGAACGGCGAGGCTGGCGATGGCCGAGGAAGCAGTTTTCCTGATCATGGCCCTGTTTGAACCTTCAGTTCAATCTCAACGCTGAATTGTAGGGGCTGAATTGTAGGGGAAGCCGCATCGCGGGAAAGCAGTTTCGAGATATTTGTTAAGCGACGCGGTTAAGAAAGTGCTACTCGGCAGCGCCGCCACACCGCTTCAACAGCAGCCGGCGGAGCTTCGGGCGAATTCTGTGCAGAAACCTTGATTCGACTTAACCGGATGGCTAGGAGGGGCAGCCTTGCGCTAGGGTGAGCCGACACCCTATTTACAGGGATAACGATCCAGAACCGATTCTGCCCGACTTGCTCATCTCCCGGCGCCGGAATCCCATCTTCAATAAGGGATAGTCCATGAAGAACCCCGTCGAAACCTACATGAACCTCGTTCCGATGGTGGTCGAGCAGACCAATCGCGGCGAGCGGGCCTACGATATTTTCTCGCGGCTCCTGAAAGAGCGCATCATTTTCATCACCGGTCCGGTCGAGGACGGCATGGCGACGCTGGTCTGCGCGCAGCTCCTGTTCCTCGAAGCGGAGAATCCGAAGAAGGAAATCAACCTCTACATCAATTCACCCGGCGGCGTCGTCACCTCGGGCATGGCGATCTACGACACCATGCAGTTCATCAAGCCGGCGGTGGCGACGCTGTGCATCGGCCAGGCCGCCTCGATGGGCTCGCTGCTTCTCACCGCCGGCGAGAAAGGCATGCGCTTCGCCACGCCGAACGCCCGCATTATGGTCCACCAGCCTTCCGGTGGTTTCCAGGGCCAGGCTTCCGACATCGAGCGCCACGCCCAGGACATCATCAAGCTGAAGCGCCGTCTCAACGAGGTCTATGTCAAGCACACCGGCAAGAGCTACGACGAGATTGAAAGGACGCTCGACCGCGACCATTTCATGACCTCCGACGAGGCCAGGGAATTCGGCCTCATCGACAAGGTCATTTCGACGCGTGAGCCGATCGAGGGTCTTGCCATATAAGCCCGGTGGCAGTTGGATGGTGGGAAAACACGCTTTTGATGCCGCTTGCGGCATTTCGGCCACAATTGGCTGTTCCCTCGACGGGAGCGATTGCCTACGTTAAGCCTATGTTGATTTTCGACGGCTTAGCTTTGTGCGGGGTTGGTGCGAATCATTGCGACGTTTTCTGATATGTGTTTCGTATGGAATGCGTTGCGGGAGCCGGACTACTGGCGGCGGCGATTTCCCGCGATAGATTGAGTTATGCGCCCTTTCAACCAGACCATCGGCGGGCGGCTATGAAAGGACATGAAAATGAGCAAGGTCGGCAACAGCGGCGGTGATTCCAAGAACACGCTTTATTGCTCGTTTTGCGGCAAAAGCCAGCACGAAGTGCGCAAGCTGATCGCCGGCCCGACGGTGTTCATCTGCGACGAATGCGTCGAGCTCTGTATGGATATCATCCGCGAGGAGAACAAGACCTCGATGGTGAAGTCGCGCGAGGGCGTGCCGACCCCGCAGGAGATCCTCAAGGTTCTCGACGACTACGTCATCGGCCAGCCCTACGCCAAGCGCGTGCTGTCGGTGGCTGTCCACAACCACTACAAACGCCTCGCGCATGCCGGCAAGAACAACGACGTCGAACTGGCGAAGTCCAACATTTTGCTGATCGGCCCGACCGGTTGCGGCAAGACACTGCTTGCGCAGACGCTGGCCCGCATCATCGACGTGCCGTTCACCATGGCCGATGCGACGACGCTGACCGAGGCCGGCTATGTCGGCGAGGATGTCGAGAACATCATCCTGAAGCTGTTGCAGTCGGCCGACTACAATGTCGAGCGCGCCCAGCGCGGCATCGTCTACATCGACGAGATCGACAAGATTTCGCGCAAGTCGGACAATCCCTCGATCACCCGCGACGTGTCGGGCGAGGGCGTCCAGCAGGCGCTGTTGAAGATCATGGAAGGCACGGTCGCCTCCGTGCCGCCGCAGGGCGGCAGGAAGCATCCGCAGCAGGAATTCCTGCAGGTCGACACCGCCAACATCCTGTTCATCTGCGGCGGCGCCTTCGCCGGGCTGGACAAGATCATCTCGGATCGCGGCCGCAAGACCTCGATCGGCTTCGGCGCCACCGTCGCGTCGCCCGAGGATCGCCGCACCGGCGACGTTTTCCGTCTGGTCGAGCCTGAGGATCTGTTGAAGTTCGGCCTCATTCCCGAGTTCGTCGGCCGTCTGCCGGTCCTGGCGACGCTGGAGGACCTCGACGAGCCGGCGCTGATCCAGATCCTGACCGAGCCGAAGAACGCGCTGGTCAAGCAGTACCAGCGGCTGTTCGAGATGGAGAATGTCGACCTGACCTTCCACGAGAATGCGCTGTCGGCGATCGCCAAGCGCGCCATCGAGCGCAAGACCGGCGCGCGCGGCCTGCGCTCGATCATGGAAGCGATCCTGCTCGACACGATGTTCGAGCTGCCGGCGCTGGAAGGCGTGCGCGAAGTGGTTATTTCGGAAGAGGTGGTGTCCGGCAACGCCAGGCCGCTCTACATCTATTCCGAGCAGAAGGAAAAGAAGGGCAACGTCAGCGCCTGACGTCAGCCCTGTAGTGGAGTTCTTCAAACGGCGCCGCAAGGCGCCGTTTTGTCGTTTGCGGCTAGGCAGGCTATGATGAACGGCCGGCTTGTAATGAACGGCCGATTGTAAATGAACGGATTGTGACGGATTGGATGAACGGTTTCGTGTCGACCCTTGATCTTTGCCCCGCGTGCCTCCAACTAACACGGGAAGGCCGAGGTGCCGAATTCTGTGCTGTAAAACTCCCGTCACAAACGGTGGTAGGCGGAACCATCCCCGGTTGCTAATATGAGATTCGCGGTTGGCCGATTGGTGGCCGCGACATGAAAGGTTGGACAATGGCCAAAATATCCAAGGCTCCCAGCGACGGCGTCTTCGCAGTCCTCCCACTGCGCGACATCGTGGTGTTCCCGCACATGATCGTTCCGCTCTTCGTCGGGCGTGAAAAGTCGATCAAGGCGCTGGAAGAGGTGATGGGTCAGGAAAAGCAGATCCTGCTTGCGACCCAGATGAACGCCGCCGATGACGATCCCGAGTCCGATGCGATCTTCGACATCGGCACGCTCGCCAATGTGCTGCAGTTGCTGAAGCTGCCGGACGGCACCGTCAAGGTGCTGGTCGAAGGCGCCTCGCGCGCGAAAATCATTGCGTTCACCGACCGCCCCGATTTTCACGAGGCCCGCGCCGCAGCACTGGTCGAACCGGATGAGGAAGAGGTCGAGGTCGAGGCGCTGGCTCGTTCCGTCGTCACCGACTTCGAGAACTACGTCAAGCTGAACAAGAAGATCTCGCCCGAAGTGGTGGGCGCCGCCAGCCAGATCGACGACTATTCCAAGCTCGCCGATACGGTCGCGTCGCATCTTGCCATCAAGATCCCCGAGAAGCAGGAGATGCTGGCCACGCTTTCGGTCAAGGAGCGGCTGGAAAAGGCGATGGGCTTCATGGAAGCCGAAATCTCCGTCCTTCAGGTCGAGAAGCGCATCCGCTCGCGCGTCAAGCGCCAGATGGAGAAGACCCAGCGCGAATACTACCTCAACGAGCAGATGAAGGCGATCCAGAAGGAACTCGGCGAAGGCGAGGACGGCCGCGACGAGGCCGCCGAGATCGAGGCGCGCATCAAGAAGACCAAGCTCTCCAAGGAGGCCCGCGAAAAGGCGGAAGCCGAACTGAAGAAGCTGCGGACGATGTCGCCGATGTCGGCTGAATCGACCGTCGTGCGCAACTATCTCGACTGGATCCTGTCGATACCGTGGGGCAAGAACTCCAAGGTCAAGCAGGATCTGGCCTTCGCGCAGAACGTGCTCGACACCGACCATTTCGGCCTCGACAAGGTCAAGGACCGCATCGTCGAATATCTCGCCGTGCAGAGCCGCCAGAAGAAGCTGAAGGGGCCGATCCTGTGCCTCGTCGGACCTCCCGGCGTCGGCAAGACCTCGCTCGGCAAGTCGATCGCCAAGGCGACCGGCCGCGAGTTCATCCGCATGGCGCTAGGCGGCGTGCGCGACGAGGCCGAGATCCGTGGTCACCGGCGCACCTATATCGGCTCGATGCCCGGCAAGGTCATCCAGTCGATGAAAAAGGCGAAGAAATCCAACCCGCTCTTCCTGCTCGACGAGATCGACAAGATGGGCCAGGATTTCCGCGGCGATCCGTCGTCGGCCTTGCTGGAGGTGCTCGATCCCGAGCAGAACTCGACGTTCATGGACCACTATCTCGAGGTCGAATACGACCTGTCGAGCGTGATGTTCGTGACCACGGCGAACACGTTGAACATCCCGGCGCCGTTGATGGACCGCATGGAGATCATTCGTATCGCCGGCTACACCGAGGACGAGAAGATCGAGATCGCCAAGCGCCACCTGATGCCCAAGGTGATCCGCGATCATGCGCTGCAGCCGCAGGAGTTCTCCGTCGGCGAGGACGCGATCCGCGGCATCATCCAGACCTACACCCGTGAAGCGGGCGTCAGGAGCCTGGAGCGCGAGCTGATGAAGCTCGGCCGCAAGGCGGTGACCGAGATCCTGAAGACGAAGAAGAAGACGGTCGACATCACGGCGGACAATCTCGCCGACTACCTTGGTGTTCCGCGCTTCCGCTTCGGTCAGGTCGAGGCCGACGATCAGGTCGGCGTCGTCACCGGGCTCGCCTGGACGGAAGTCGGCGGCGAGCTGCTGACGATCGAAGGCGTCATGATGCCCGGCAAGGGCCGCATGACGGTGACCGGCAATCTGCGCGACGTGATGAAGGAATCGATCTCGGCGGCGGCCTCATACGTCCGCTCGCGGGCGCTCGATTTCGGCGTCGAGCCGCCACTGTTCGACAAGCGCGACATTCACGTCCACGTGCCCGAGGGCGCAACGCCCAAGGACGGACCGTCGGCGGGTGTGGCGATGGCGACGGCGATCGTCTCGGTGCTGACCGGCATCCCGGTCAGGGCCGACGTGGCGATGACCGGCGAGATCACGCTGCGCGGCAGGGTGCTGCCGATCGGCGGACTCAAGGAGAAGCTGCTTGCAGCGCTGCGCGGCGGCATCAAGAAGGTGCTGATCCCGGAAGACAACGCCAAAGACCTGGCGGAGATTCCGGACAACGTGAAGAACGGCATGGAGATCGTTCCAGTCGCGCGGGTCGGTGAAGTCTTGCGCCATGCGCTGGTGCGTATGCCGGAGGCGATCGAGTGGGTCGAACCGGTCAATGCGCCGGCTGCGGCGGATGCCGCAGACGAGGCCGGCAAGTTGTTGGCTCATTAGAGCCGCGCGTCCAGTTGGACGCGCAAAGGACGCTCTAACGCGAATGAGGCCTATGCATGACCCCGAAAACCGAAACCCGGTTTTCGGGGTCCTGCATTAGATCGTGCTAAAGTTGCAATGCACAACAGAGAGCCGGGCCCTCAGCGCCCGGCTTTTTCATGAAAAAACCCCGGAATTCCGGGGTTTTTTCGACTCTTTTGACGCTTTTCGACTTGGTTGCGGAAGCGCTTCTTTCTAAAGTCCGTTTCCTGCCGGATGAGTCGTACGTTCCGGTTTCTCATGGAAGGGAATTTTTATGAACAAGAACGAACTGGTGTCTGCTGTCGCCGATGCCGCGAGTATTTCGAAGGGTGACGCGCAGTCGGCGGTCGATGCGGTGTTCTCCGTCATCACCGGCGAACTGAAGAAGGGCGGCGATGTCCGGCTTGTCGGCTTCGGAAATTTCACCGTGTCAAAACGCGCTGCCTCGACCGGCCGCAATCCGCAGACCGGCGCCGAAGTGCAGATCCCGGCGCGCACCGTGCCGAAGTTTTCGGCCGGCAAGGGCCTCAAGGACGCAGTCAACTAAGCGCCTGCTCACCCTTTTCAGAGACCAGAAAAGCCGGGCACGCCCGGCTTTTCTTTTGTTCCTGCCGTTTATCTTGTCGGCCAGCAGCAGGCGGCTTTATGCCGTCGGCGCATCGGCGCGCATCAGCCCTTCCTGCTTGAGATCGGCCCACAGTGCCGGTGGCAGCTTCGCGTCGAGCAGCGACCGGTTGCTTTCGACTTCGCTCGGCCGCTGGCCGCCGGGGATCACCGACACGACCGAAGGGTGCAGCAGCGGAAATTGCAGTGCCGCCTCGATCAGGCGCACACCGTGGCGTTTGCAGACGGCCTCTATGCGCTTGACGCGGTCGAGGATGTCCTGCGGCGCCTCGGTATAATTGTAATAGGCGCCGGGCTTCGGACCGGTTGCCAGGATGCCGGAATTATACGGCCCGCCGAGAACGATGCCGATGCCGCGCTTCTGGCATAGCGGCAGGAAGGATTGCAGCGCCTCCTGCTCCAGCAGCGTATAGCGCCCGGCAAGCAGGAACAGGTCGAAGTCGCCGCGCTCGGCAAGCGTTTGGGCAACCTGCCATTCGTTGATGCCGCCGCCGAACGCCTTGATAACGCCCTGGTCACGCAGGGACAGCAGCCCGTAGTAGCCCGAGCGCATGAACTCCTCGATGCGCTGGTCCGAGGCCTCCTTGCTGCCATGGGTGAAGACGTCGACGTCATGCACGAAAAGAATGTCGATGCGGTCGACGCCGAGGCGTTCCAGCGAGGCTTCGAAGGAGCGCATGACCCCGTCATAGCTGTAGTCATAAACCTCGCGGCGCGACGGCGTGTCGAAGAACTTGCCGATGCCGGTGCGCTGGTCCGGCGGGCAGGCGCGCATGATGCGGCCGACCTTGCTCGACAGCACGTAGTCGTCGCGCTTTTTCGAGCGCAGGAACGGATTGAGCCGCGTTTCCGACAGGCCAAGCCCGTAGAGCGGCGCGGTGTCGTAGTAGCGGCAGCCGACCCGCCATGCAGCCTCCAGGGTGGCGTTGGCATCCTCATCGGAGACGGCGCGATAAAGATTGCCGATCGGCGCCGTGCCGAAGCCAAGTTCCGTGAACGCAATGCCACCATTGCCGATGCGGTCGAAATGCCGTCTCTTCATATGCTGCCGTTTCCTCACCTACGCAATTGCCACGACACTATCACGCCTGGGGCGCTGCAAAAGCACTCCGAGCCGTTGGACACGGATTTTCACGGTGATAGCATGAGCAAAAACAAGCTGTTCGGGGAAAAAATGGCCCAAACTTTCAGGCAAGTTTCGGGTTCCGGGACATTGGTGGAACCATCGTGACCAATGCCGGCACAGATCTGTTCAGAATTGCGCTCGACGAGCTTGGCGCTGTGCTGGCTCGGATCGGCGAAAGCCGTATCGACGCCGCCCGCCACACCAAAATGGAGCAGGCGTCATGCGCTACGAGCTGATGCTGCCGCACCAGATCCGCAAGGCGATCGCCGAGAACTGGCCGGTCGTGCTCCCGCTCGGCGTGCTCGAATACCACGGTGAGCACATGGCCGTCGGTATGGATACGCTGGCGGTGGTCAAGATGCTGGAGCTGTTCGAAAAGGAAGCCGACATCGTCATCCTGCCAGCCTTCTACTATGGCGCTGCAAGCTACGCGGTGGCGCCGCCGGAGGGCAATGGGTCGGTTCAGGTCGGCGGCAGGGCGCTGGCGCCGTTCGCGGAGGAACTGTTCTACAGCCTGTTGCGCATCGGTTTTCGCAACATCCACGCCATCATCCACCACCAGACCGAGAACTTTGTTGCCGGCATGCCGACCGATCTCGCCTTCAAGACCGCTGGCCGCCAGGCGATCTTCCGTTTCCTGGAGAGGGAGCGCGGCGAGGGATGGTGGGGCTCGGAGACGATGGCCGGCTACTATGCCGAGCACGCCGAGGGCGGCAATTTCTTCAACTGGATACAAGTGCATCCGCTGATGCCGACGGTGACGGACGGCCAGTATCCCTTCGATCATGCCGGCATCGGCGAGACGTCGCTGATGCTGGCGCTATGCCCGGAGGCGGTGGACGCCGGCCATTTTACCGACAATACGGGATGGTACACGGCGACCGCAAAGGATGCGTCGGCGGAATTGGGGCAAATGGGCGTCGCGATGATCCTCGATCATTTGAGGGCGATGCTGGCGCGCTAACGGACGCGCCTTTCGAGCGTTGCAGAAGCGCAGAATGAAAGCCGTAGCGATCCTTCGCGCCCCCCTCTGTCCTGCCGGACATCTCCCCCACTTGGGGG
>SAQR01000101.1:223-13004 GCA_004020365.1 Mesorhizobium sp. | reverse complement strand
CTCCCCCCTCGTGGGGGAGATGTCCGGCAGGACAGAGGGGGGCGCTGTCCCGCCGACCTCGCGAAATGGGCAGCGCCTTCACCCCCGCATCCGCTCGAGATTCGCGTCGAACAGCGGCGTCGGCTGCATGCGCGCGCGATAGCGCTTGCCCAACAGCTCGATCTCGAAACCGTCGGTTTCGTCGGCGATCTCCTTCGGCACATAGCCCATCGCCACGGCCGTCTTCGAATGATGCGCGTAGCCGCCGGACGTGACCCAGCCGCGCACCGCGCCGTCGAACCAGATCGGCTCGTCGCCGATGACGTCAGCGTCTGCCGCATCAACGACAAAGGCGCGCAGTCGCAGCTTGCCGCCTTGCTGGCGCTCGGCCAGTGCCGCCTGCTTGCCGATGAAATCGGTTTCTTTCCCGTAGGCGACGAAGCGGTCGAGCTCGGCCTCCAGCGGCCCGTAGATCGGCCGGTATTCGCGCGCCCATGAACCGTAATTCTTCTCCAACCGCAGAGCGTTGAGCGCGCGCGCGCCGAACAGGCCGATGCCGAATCCTTCGCCGGCCGCCATCAGGGTCTGGTACGCGGCACGCTGATATTCCGGCGCCACCCAGACCTCGTAGCCGAGATCGCCGGTGTAGCTGACGCGGCCGACCAGGCACGGCGCCATGCCGATATCCATCTTGCGGATGGCCATGAACGGAAACGCCGCATTCGACACGTCGGCCCGCGTAGCCTTTGCCAGCACGTCCCGCGCCTTCGGTCCGGCAATCGACAGGCCCGTCAATCTCGCCCCCAGCGCCTCGATATGGACTGAGCCATCTTGCGGCAGATGCGCCTCGAACCAGCGCATGTGATACTGCTCGGCAATGCCGGAGCCGGCGAGGAACCAGCCCTCCCCGTTGGAATTGGGGCTGCCGAGATTTGCCAGCGAAAAATCGCCGATCAGCCTGCCGTCTTCTTTCAGCATCGGCGCCAGCGTCATGCGGCCGGGCTTTGGCAGCTTGCAGGCAAGCAGGCGGTCGAGCCAGGCCGCCGCGCCCGCGCCCGTCACCCTGTATTTGGCGAATGACGAGATTTCCGACAGGCCGACACAAGTCCGCACCGTCTTCACCTCTTTTGCGACATGCTCGAAATCGCTCGAGCGTCGCCACGAGAACTCGTCCCTGACGCCTTCGGGCGCATACCACAGCGGCACTTCCAGCCCATAGGCCGCGCCCCATTGCGCGCCCTTGGCCGACAAGAGGTCGTAGACCGGCGTCGTCTTGAGCGGCCGCCCGGCAGGCAGCTCCTCATTGGGGAAGCGGATGGAAAAACGCCGCGAATAATTCTCGCGCACCTTGGCGTTGGTGTAGGCCATCGTCGCCCAGTCACCGTAGCGCGAGACATCCATCGCCCAGATGTCGGCGCCGGGATCGCCCTCGATCATCCAGTTCGACAGCGCCAGGCCAACACCGCCGCCCTGCGAAAAGCCGGCCATGACCCCGCAGGCGACCCAGAAGCCCGGCAGGCCGCGCACCGGGCCGACCAGCGGGTTGCCGTCGGGCGCGAAGGTGAAGGGGCCGTTGATGATCTGCTTGATGCCGGTGTTCTGGAAGGCCGGGAAATGCCGGAAGCCGACTTCCAATGACGGCGCGATGCGGTCGATGTCGGGCTCCAGCAACTCGTGGCCGAAATTCCACGGTGTTTGAAGCTCGGACCATGGCTTGTTAGCCTTCTCATAGGTGCCCATCAGCATGCCGCCGCGCTCCTGGCGCAGATAGAGCTCGCCGTCGAAATCGACCGCGTGGATGATCTCCGTGCCGGTCTTCTGGTTCCAGGCGGCGACCTCCGGCATGTCCTCGGTGATCAGATACATGTGCTCCATCGCCAGCACCGGCAGTTCGAGGCCGACCATGCGGCCGACCTCGCGCGCCCACAGGCCGCCGGCGTTGACGACATGCTCGGCCATCACCTCGCCCTTGTTGGTGATGACGCGCCACAGACCATCCGGGCGCTGCACGATGTCCTCGACCTTGGTGAAGCGCTCAACCTCGGCGCCAAGTTTTCTCGCCGCCTTGGCATAGGCGTGGGTGACGCCGGACGGGTCGAGATGACCGTCCTCCTTGTTGCGCACCGCGCCGACGAACTGCTTCGGGTCGAGCAGCGGCATCAGATCGGCCGCCTCATCAGGCGAAATCACCTCGAGGTCGATGCCGAGATAACGGCCCTTGGCGACGACGCCGCGCAGCCAGTCGAGCCGCGCCTCGGTCGCTGCCAAAAGCACGCCACCGGTCAGATGCACGCCGGTCGCCTGGCCAGACAGCTCCTCGATCTCCTTGTACAGCGAGATCGTGTATTTCTGCAGCCTGGCGACATTAGGATCGCCATTGATCGTGTGCATGCCGCCGGCCGCGTGCCAGGTCGAGCCGGAAGTCAGCTCGTCACGCTCCACAAGCACAATGTCGGTCCAGCCGTGACGGGCCAGATGGAACAGCACCGAACAGCCGACGACGCCCCCGCCAATGACCACGACCTTCGCATGCGATTTCATGGGTTTTCTCGTTATTTCAGGGCGTTGGAGGGGTGAGATGAATCGGGGCGGGAGGAGCCAAGCCACACGAGCGCAAGCCTTCGACCATCACGGCTCGCCCTGCCCGATCGCTTCCCTGCGCCTGGCTACATACGCCTCCAGCGCCTCGCGCACGGAAATATCCATCGCCGGTTCGACATAATCCTGCAGCGCCTTCTTCCACAGCCGCGTCGCCCGCGCCGTGGCGTCGAGCCCGCCGGCCTCCTGCCACGCCTCGTAGTTCTGCCAGTTGGAGAGCAGCGGCTGGTAGAAGGCGGTTGCATAGCGCTCCAGCGTGTGCGGCTCGCCGAAGAAATGGCCGCCGGTCGGCACCGCACCCAGCGCCTCGACGGCGAGTTCCGCCTCGTCGACTTCGATCGGGCGCAAGAACTCCATCATGTGCTGGATCATCTCGACGTCGATGATGAACTTCTCGAACGATGCGGTCAGGCCGCCCTCCTGCCAGCCGGCTGCGTGGTAGACGAGATTGCCGTGGCCGAGCACCGCCCCCCACAGTGCCATCAGCGTCTCATAGGCGCCTTGCGCGTCGGCGGCGTTGGAGGCCGAGCCCGGCGTCGTCCGGTAGGGCAGTCCATAGCGTCGTGCCAGCTGCCCGGAGGCGATATTGGCCTTGGTGTTCTCCGGCGTGCCGAAGGCCGGCGCACCGGACTTCATGTCGACATTGGAGGTGAAGGCGCCATACATGACCGGGGCGCCAGGCCGGACAAGCTGTGTCAAGACCACGCCGAACAGCGCCTCGGCGTTCTGTTGGGCGAGCGCGCCGGCAAGCGTCACCGGGCTCATCGCCCCCATCAGCGTGAACGGCGTCACCGCGACCGATTGGCCGAACTCGGCCATGGTCATCAGGCCTTCGGCCATCATTTCGTCGAAGCGGCGCGGCGAGTTGACCGAGATGATGGTGGTGACGCCTGGATGGTCGCGCATCTGATCAAGGGTCAAGCCCCGCGAAATCGCCATCATTTCGATGCCGTCGAGCGCCCTGCCGCGGCCGATCGCCGAGACGTGAAAACTCTTGTCGGTCAGCGTCAGATTGGCGAAATAGGTGTCGAGGTGGCGTGAATTGGCCGGCAGTTCCACCGGTGCGCAGACCTGATTGCCCAGCATGTGGATGCAGTTGAAATGCTGCGCCAGCCGGGTGAGATCGCAATAGTCGCGAAGGTTTCCGGCGCGCCGGCCGCGTTCCATGTCGTGCACGTTGGGCGGTCCGGCGACGAGCGTGAAATTGATGGTGTTGCCGCCGAGATGGACCGTGTGGGCCGGGTTGCGCGGCGTCAGCGTATAGCTCGAGCGCGTCGTATTCAGTGCCTGGTCGACCATGCCGAGGTCGATGCGGACAGTCATCGACGCGTGATCGACCATGGCCCCGGCCTTCTCGAACAGCGAAAGCGCCCGCGGGCTCATCACCTCGATGCCGAAATTCTCCAGAATGTGCATCGACGCCTGGTGGATCGCCTCGATCTGGTCGGCCGAAAGCATCGCCATCGGCGGATAGGGATTTGTCACGCGGCGCAACGGCAGTTGCGGGATGGCGGCCGGTCCCCTGTTGCTGGTTCGCTCGGCGCCGCGCTTGCGTCTCGGTTCGGTCATGCGGCGCATCAAAGCGCCGGCACCACAATCGGGCTGTCAGAAATCCGCCACCTGCGGGCGCGATTTTAGCCAAGGCGGCATTTCGGGATTTCATGCCGACAAAAGCGACGGAAAACGTCGGAATATCTATCATCGCTGTGTCGCGGGCAAAGCGGCCGATCAGCCGTTAAGGAACGCTGCAAGATTCCCTTTATGTTTTCGGCCTAATCGTCTTGCGATGGGTAGGTCGAATTTTAGTAAAATTGTAGCCGTTGCCGTGCTGCTGACGCTGTCGGCCTGCGCGACGCCGCCGAGCCATATCAACAATGTCTGCGCCGTCTTCGACCAGAATGACGGCTGGCTCGACAACTGGCAGGCGGCGGCCGAACGCGCCGAACGGAAGCACGGCGTGCCGGTTCCCGTGCTGATGGCAACGGTGCGCAAGGAATCCGGCTTCAAGAGCAATGCCAGGCCGCCGCGCAAAAAACTGCTCGGCTTCATTCCCTGGAAACGCGTCTCCAGCGCCACCGGCTTCTCGCAGGCGCTCGACGGCACCTGGGCGCAATATCAGAGCGAGACCGGCAGCTGGGCAGCGCGCCGCACCAGCTTTGCCGATGCCGTCGATTTCGTCGGCTGGTATCATTCCAAGACATCAGACACGCTCGGCGTCGCCCGCAACGACACCTACAATCTCTATCTCGCCTATTATCTCGGCTGGACGGCCTATGGCCGCGGCAACCGCGGCGATGCCGGCGTGCAGCGCTATGCGCGGGCCACCGAACAGATGGCTCGGGACTACGCCGCGCAGCTACGCCAATGCGCGCCTTGATGGCGCCACGGATCTAATTGTCCGTCAGCTTCGGCCTCTTGCCGTGCGGACGCTGCGGCGGAGCGCCGGCAAAGCCCGGACCGACGCCCTGCGGCGCGTCATCGGGCACGCCTTCATTGGCGGCATGCTCCTTGTCGAACTTGATCACCGGCTCCATCTTCGCCAGCACGTCGTCGGCAAGCCAGCACAGGCTCATATGACCGTCGCCCAGATTCTTGACCGGCGGCACCTGAGTCTCGCAAAGGTTGTCCGGCACCAGTTTCTTATAGCCGCAGCGGGTCTGGAACGGGCAGCCGGTTGGCGGGTTCATCGCCGACGGGATGTCGCCTTCCAGCACGATGTGCTTCTTGATCACGCTGGTGTCGGCGATCGGGATCGCCGACAGCAGCGCCTCGGTATAGGGATGGTAGGGCGGCGAAAAGATCTGGTCGGTCGTGCCCTGCTCGACGATATAGCCGAGATACATGACGACGACGCGGTCGGCGATGTAGCGCACTACCGACAGGTCGTGGCTGATGAACAGCATCGTCGTCTTGTTCTTGCGCTGGATGTCCATCAACAGCTCGGTCACCGCCGCCTGCACCGACACGTCGAGCGCCGAAACCGGCTCGTCGGCCACCACCACCTTGGCGTCGCCGGCGAAAGCCCGCGCCACGCCGATGCGTTGCTTCTGGCCGCCTGAAAGCTGGCGCGGCTTGCGGGTCTCGAACGCCCGCGGCAGCTTCACCAGGTCGAGCAGTTCCAGCATGCGCTGGCGGCGCTCGGCAACGGTGTTGCCGACATTGAATTTTTCCAGCGTGCGGATGATCTGCGAGCCGACCGTGTGGCTGGGGTTGAGCGTGTCGAACGGATTCTGGAACACCATCTGGATCGACGACACCGTCTCGACGCTGCGGTTTTCGACGCCGGTCGACTGGATCTGCTGGTTGCCGAGTGTCACGCTGCCGGAGCTTGCCGTCTCCAGTCCGAGCAGTACCTTGGCCAGCGTCGACTTTCCGCAACCGGACTCGCCGACGATGGCGACGGTCTCGGATTCGCGCGCCATGAACGAGATCGTCTCATTGGCCTTGACGACGCGGCCCTCGCTCGAGCCGAACACCTCGCTGCCGCCGACCTTGTAGTACTTTTTCAGATCCTCGATCTTGAGCACGGGCGCGCCGGGCTCGACGCGCTCGTTGACCTTCTTGGCGCCGGGCGGCAGCGCTTCCCAGTCGATCTCGTTGAAGCGCACGCAGCGCGAAAAATGGCCTTCATGGCCTTCGACCGCGATCATCGGGATTTCGGCGGCGTTGCAGACGCCCTCGACGAAGTGGTGGCAGCGGGGGCCGAAATTGCAGCCCTTCGGCCGCTCGTGCGGCAGCGGCAATTGCCCCGGGATGGAGATCAGAGGCCGCGAATTCTTGTCGGCACCGGGCAGCGGGATCGAGCGGAACAGGCCCTGCGTGTAGGGATGGCGCATCCGGTCGAAGACGTCCTTGATCTTGCCGGTCTCCACCGCTTCGCCCGAATACATCACCGTGATGCGGTCGCAGGTTTCCAGGATCAGGCCGAGATTGTGCGACACGAAGATCATCGAGGTGCCGAACTTCTCGCCAAGCCCCTTGACCAGGTCGACGATGCCGGCTTCGACCGTCACGTCAAGCGCCGTCGTCGGCTCGTCGAGCAGCAGCAGCGCCGGCTTCGACAGCAGCGCCATGGCGATGACGATGCGCTGTTGCTGGCCACCGGAAAGCTGGTGCGGAAAGGAGCGCATCATGCGCTCCGGATCGGGCAGCCTGACCGCCCGCACCATTTCCAGCGCGCGCCGATAAGCCTCTTCCTTCGACACCTTGTCGTGGATCAGCGGCACTTCCATCAATTGCTGGCCGACCTTCATCGCCGGGTTCAGGCTGGCCATCGGCTCCTGGTAGATCATCGCGATCTTGTTGCCGCGGATGGCGCGCAGTTCCTCGTCGGACAGCTCGCCCATATCCTTGCCCTGGAACTTTATCCGGCCGCCGACGATCTTTCCTATGTTGGAGAGGTCGCGCATGATGCCGAGCGACACGGTCGACTTGCCGCAGCCGGATTCGCCGACGATGCCCATCGCTTCACCAGGCATGACCGTGCAGGAAAAATCCATGACGGCCGGTATCTCGCCCTTGCGGGTGAAGAAGGAGATCGACAGGTTCTCGATCTCGATGATCGGCCCGTTGGTTGGCTTGCCGGGATTTCGAACTGCCTCATTCATGGGTCGCTCCAATCCTTGTTCTTTCAAGCATATCGGGTCCAGAGCCCGTCCATCAATCTTTCATCGATTGCTCACGCAGCGAGTCGGCCAAGAGATTAAGGCCCAGCACGAACGACATCAGCGCGATCGTCGGCGGCAGCGCCGGATGGATGAAGGAGCGCAGCAGCCGGCTGGCATCCTTGATCGCCGTGCCCCAGTCCGGGCTCTCGGGCGCCAGCCCGAGGCCGAAATAGCCGAGCGTGCCGAGCAGGATCGTGGTGTAGCCGATACGCAGGCAAGCATCGACGATCAGCGGCCCACGCGCATTGGGGAGTATCTCCCACAGCATGATGTACCAGGGCGATTCACCGCGCGTCTGCGCCGCCGCCACATAGTCGCGCGTTTTGATGTCCATGACCAGACCGCGCACGATGCGGAACACACCGGGGCTGGAGGCGAACACCACCGCCACGAAGATGTTGAGCTGGTTGGGATCGATATGGATGATCCTGAACGGATCGGCATCGAAGACCAGGCCGGCATAGACCCAGCCGCCAACGATCAGCGTCAGCCCCAAGAGGATGTAAAGCCGGTCGGGCCGTTTCTTGTAGCGCGTCCAGAACAGCACGCTGAAGAAGATGATCGGGAATAGGAAGAACAGGCCGGCCATCGCATAGGGTATAGGCGTCTCCATTATGCCCGGCGTCACCAGGAGGTAGAACAGCAGGATCACCGGGAAGGCGAGCACCAGATTGGCGAGGAAGGACAGCACCGTATCGATCCTGCCGCCATAATAGCCGGCCGGCAGGCCGAGCGTGATGCCGACCATCAGCGCAAAACCAGTCGCCGCCGGCGCGATGATCAGCACGATCTGGCTGCCGTAGACCATGCGGCTGAACACGTCGCGGGCAAGCTTGTCGCCGCCGAACAGGTAGACAAGTCCCGATTGCGGCTCGACCGCGCCCGGCAGCGCGTCCTTCATGATCGGGATCTGGACAAGCGGATCGAAGGGCGAGACGGTCGACGCGAAGATCGCCGTGAACAGCCAGAACAGGCAGATGCCGACGCCGACGATGCCGACGCTGCTATCGAAGAGCTGACCATAGAGGCCAAGCCTCTTCTTGTAGGCGAAGCTCGCCCCCATCACCAGGACGAGAGCGATCCAGACCGGCCAGAAACGCGCAAGCACGCCAAGCACCACATTGAAGGCGCCGATATATTCAAGCTGCATCCGCTCGATCCCCTATTGAACTCTGATACGCGGATTGAGAAACGCGTAGCCGACATCGGAAATGAGCTGCGTGATCAGGACGATGAACACCGAGACCAGAGAGCAGCCGAGCAAAAGATCGATATCGTTGTTGCCGGCCGCCTCGACCAGCGTGTAGCCAAACCCCTGGTAGCGGAACATCACCTCGACGATGACGACGCCGGTCAGCAGCCAGGGAAATTGCAGCATGATGACGGTGAACGGCGCGATCAGCGCGTTACGCAGCGCATGCTTGACCACGACGCTGCCGAAGGAGAGGCCCTTCAACCGGGCCGTGCGGATATACTGCTGCGTCATCACCTCGACCATCGAGGCGCGGGTCATGCGGGCGATGTAGCCGATGCCGTAGATCGCCAGCGTCATCACCGGCAACGTGAAGTTGTAGAAGGTGATGCCCCGGCTGGCCGAAGCCGCCGAACCGTTCAGCAGGCCGAGCCATGAGGCGAAGATGACAGTGAAGATGACGCCCGACACATATTCAGGCGTCGCCGTCGAGGCGATCGAGGCAACCGACAATGTCCGGTCGGTTCGCGAGCCTTCGCGCATGCCGGCGAGAATGCCGATCAGCAGCGAGATCGGCACCATCACCACAAGCACCCAGAACATCAGGATTCCGGTGGCGCCGAGCGCCGGGAAAAGTTTTGACGCGACCGACGTCTTGAACTTGGTCGAGCAGCCGAAGTCACCCTGCAGCACGCCGGAAAATGTCGGCTCGACAGGATCGTTGCAGAAGGCAAAACGTCGCGTGGGTTTGCCCGTCGCCGGGTCGGTGACCGGCTGTTTGGGCACGATACCCAGCCATTGGCCATAGCGGGAGAAGAAATTCTGGCGATAGCCATGGTTGACCAGCCAGTCTTCGAGCTGCTCGGCCGAGGTGTGCATTTCGGTCTGGCTGATCGCCAGCTTTTTCAGATTGGGGTCGAGATTGATCAGGAAGAAGACGACCAACGTCAGGCACAGCATCGTCAATGCCATGGTGCCGAGGCGTCGAAGGATGAAAGAAAGCATGGCGGTCCCCTGCCGGTCTGGTTGGGGTTGAGGCCGGCTCGGAGCCAGCTCAGCCGTTATCGGCAGAGCTGGCTGTCAAACGGACCCTCAGAATGCGATCAACCCTGTCTTATTGCACGCCCCTGCCCGAAGAGTCCGCGCCTTTCTTGCAGCGCCTGTTTCGGTTCTGGAATCGTGCATGGCGTGGCTGGAAGGGGCGAACCGCCCCTTCCATGATCGATCCGATCAGGCCTCCTCGTCGAGCCAGACCTTACCGTAGTCGCGCTCGAAGGTCGGGTGCATTCCGTAGTTCTTAACGGAAGCCACCGAGTGACTGTAGAGCTTGCGCCAGTAGGGCTGGATGATGATGCCGGAATCCTGCAGGATCTGCTCGATGTCCTTCATCATCTCCTTGCGCTTGGCCGGGTCGGCGACGGCGAGCGCAGCGTTGAGCTTGGCATCCCACTCCGCGTTCGCCCAGCCCGTCTCGTTCCAGGCTTCGCCGGTGCGATAGCCGATCGCCAGAACCTGGACACCGAGCGGCCGCATGTTCCAGTTGGTCATCGACAGCGGGTATTTGGTCCAGTCGTTCCAGAACGTCGACCCCGGCAGCACCGTGCGCTTGACCTTGATGCCGGCGTCGCGCATCTGCGCGGCGATCGCATCGCCGGTGTTCTTGTGCCAGTCTTCGTCGACCGTGATCAGCTCGTGCTCGAAATCGGCCTGGCCGGCTTCCGCCATCAGCGCCTTTGCCTTGGCCGGGTCGCGGGCAATTTTCGCCAACTCGTAGTATTCCGGATGGATCGGCGAAACATGGTGGTTTTCGGCGACAGTGCCGGCATTGCCGTAGCCGAGCTGCAGGACGACAGCGTTGTCGACCGCAAGCTGCAGCGCGTTGCGAACCTTCTGATCGTCATAAGGCTTGTTGGTCACATTGGTGCGGCAGACGATCGTCGAAGCGGTGACGACCTCGGACTTGACCAGATCGATACCGTCTAGGATCGACACATAGTCGGCCGAGGTCTCGAAATTGGTATGGACTTCGCCGGATTCGAAAGCGCTGACCATCGCCGCCGGATCGGTGCCGTAGTCGATGAACTCGACGCCGTCGAGAAACACCTCGCCGTCCCACCACTTGTTGTCTTCGCGGCGCTTGTAGACGACCTTCTGGCCGACATCGTAGGAGACCAGTTCGAACGGGCCGGTGCCGATCGGGCAGGCTTTGAAATCGCCGCCCTTTTCGTCGAAGGTCTTGTGGACGATGAGGCCGGGATAGTCGCACACGTTCGGGATGAGCGCGATGTCGGGCGTGCTGAGTTTTAGCTTGATCGTGTGCTCATCGACCTTGGTGACGGCGCTCTCATCGAGCTTGTCGTCCTTGACCAGCGAGCCGAGACGACCGGGCATCGAATTGCCTTCGGCTTTCTTGTCGGCCCAACGCTTGAAGTTGAAGATGACGTCGTCGGCGGTGAACGGATCGCCATTGTTCCAGGTGACGCCCTTGCGCACATGCAGCGTGTATTCGGTGGCGTCGTCGTTGACCTCCCAGCTCTCGAGCAGATAGGGGCGGAACGTGTATTCGTTCGTGTACTTGACCAGCGGCTCGAGCGCCTGGCGCTCGGCATTGGCGATTTCCGACCAGTCGGCCTTGCGCGGATCCTTCGGATCCTTGATCCACTGGGCGACCTTCAGTATGCCGCCCTTCTTGCCCTCCTGGGCTCTCGCCGGCGTCGGATCGGCAAGGCCGAGCATCCCATAAGCCATCGCCGTCGACGCGCCGAAGACACTGGCCAAAGCGAGAAACTCGCGGCGATCGACACGTCCGGCCCTGGCTTCCTCGGCCATTGCATGGATGTGATCCGGAACCTGGTCGCCATTACTCTTGTAGATTGTCATCACGAACTCCCATTGTTGGCTTTCTGCCTTTTACCATTCCGCATCCGGGCCGTGATGTCAAAAACGGCACGGGTTGGGAACATGCCAAGGAATGTGCAACTTTGGAAGGGAAGCAGTTCGCGTGATAGCGACAGTCTTGGCGCAAAATTGCTATTGCCCGGCAGATTTCGTTCGAATCTCCGGCTCGATCAAACTGAGGCATTCACGACAGCGCCGCACGTCGCGTTGAGCGCGCAACGGACGCTGTAGCACTTTGATTCGCGCATAAATCCCCTAATGAATGTCGCGCAAAACTGGGCAGCGGTTTTGCGAAAACGACATGCATAAAAACAAGAACTTAAAGCGCGTCGCATGAATCCATTCAGCAGCGACGCTGCTTTAGCCGAAGTGCCAACCGATCCCGGACAGGGTGCCAGAACGGCGCTTTCGGGCCGGCTGGCTTCAGTACTCGCGTTCGTAGAAAACGCCGCCCTTGGCTTCGCCGGCGTCGGTGGCTTCGCCGCGCAATTTGACGCCGCGGCCGACGTCGAGATCGATCGCCGCCTTGCCCGAACCCGGCTTGTCGCCCTTCTGGATTGTCACATAGGTGCGGTCGTTGAGATATTTGCCGGCCGAGACCGCGGTGCCGCCCTCCTCGTCGGTGATGACGTCGAGATCGTCGACGCCGATGGCGCTGCGCAGGTTCTGCAGCAGCGAGGTCGAGCCGCCGATGCCGGCCAGTTGCGCGGCGGCTTCGGCCAGCTGGGCGATCTGCAGCGGCGACAGGTTCGACATCGAGCGGCCGAAAATCAGTTGCGCCAGAACCTCGTCTTCCGGCAGCGCCGGCACCGACGAGAAGTTGAATTTCGGATTGGTCGCCTCGCCCGACACCACGATGGTGACGGTGGTGGTGCTCGTCGTCGATGTCGCCGTGAGATTGAGATAAGGCACCAGCGACCCCGAAAAGCCGACCGTGCCTTCGGTGAAGGTCAGCCGCTTGGCCAGGATCGACAGCCGACCGCGCTGCAAGTCAAAGGTGCCGACCGCTTGCGGCGACGATGCCGGGCCGGTCAGCCGCAGCGAACCGCCAAGCTCGGCATCGACACCCCTGCCCTGGATGAAGATCTGGCTGGGCGCGTTGACCGTGACATCGAGGTTGAGGCCGCCGCCACCGCTGCCGCCGCTCGCCGTCGCCGGGCGCAACGCCTTGTCTTGCGCGCGCACGGCGGCCGGTGCGTTCTTGTGCCTGACGTTGAGCGCCGCCAGCGAGCCCGGCAGCTTTTCGGGAACGGTGATGACCGTCTTGGCCAGGTTGATCGTACCCGAGATCACCGGCGCCCGCGCGAGTGGTCCCTTGATGGTCAGGTCGCCGCCGAGATTGGCGGTGACCACCCTGCCGTCGGTGTAGCGCCCATCGACGAGCTTGACCGACAGGTCGGCCGGAAAGCCTTGCGCCGGATTGATGCCGACCGTGCCGCTGGCCGAC
>SAQR01000101.1:0-213 GCA_004020365.1 Mesorhizobium sp. | reverse complement strand
AAATTGCCGGTCAGGCGGTTGATCCTGGCGACGCCATCGCCGATCGCCACGTCGGCGGTGATGTCGTTGATCGCAAGTCCCGAGCGTGCATCGATTAGGCGGGCACCTGACGTGCGGACCGTGCCTGAGATCACCGGCGCCGTCGCCGGGCCTCGCACCTTCAGATTGACGTCGGCGGTGCCGTTCAACGACAGGCCTTGCGCGGCGAGTGTC
>SAQR01000100.1 GCA_004020365.1 Mesorhizobium sp. | reverse complement strand
CAAGTGGGGGAGATGTCCGGCAGGACAGAGGGGGGCGCCTCGCTCCGCCATCAAACGTCCTGCTCCGCAGCAGCGCGAGGGCTGGCGGCAGCGGCGAGCAGGGCGGAGCCCGCCAGCAGGGCGGCGGCGAGCAGGAAGGCGCTCCACCAGCCGGCAGTGTCGAACAGCATGCCGCCCGCAGAAGCGCCGCCGGCGATGGCGAACTGGATCAATGCGACCTGCAGCCCGCCTCCAGCTTCAAGATCGTCGGGAATGATCTGAGCCATCCATGTACCCCACGCCGCCGGAATCGGGGTGTTGAACAGCCCCCAAAGAACCAGAAGCGCGGCCGTGGCCCAAAGCACCGGTCCTACTGCGATCAGGAGCACGGCGAGGAGCGCGAGCGCGCTCGGCAGCCCGATCAGCGCGGCGGTGAGGTTGCGCCGGAGAACGAAGCCGGCGATGGACAGTCCCCGCCAGGCCTCCTAGGCCCAGGCCCAGGAGCACCAGCGACAGGACGTTCACCTCGAGGCCAGTGACGCTTTCAAGGAATGGGCGCAGATAGATCGACAGCGAATTCATTCCCATGAATGCGAGTCCCGTTGCGGCCATGCCGATGGTGAATGACCGATTGCGCAGCAGACGGAACATGCTGGATACCGAAACGGCCTCCATCGGCGGCATCTTTGGCAGAACGGCGAACTGCCAGATGAGCGCCGCGAGGCCGACTGGGACTGTGACGAAGAAGGTGCCCCGCCACCCGATCAGTTCGCCTAGGAAGCTTCCGAGCGGTGCGGCGATGACGATCGCCAATGCAGTTCCGCCCTGCAGCAGGGCGATCGCCTTGGGCAGGTCGGAGCCTGAGGCCAGGCGCGCCAAAATTGCCGTGGAGAGCGACCAAAAACCGCCGATCGCGATCCCGACCAGGGCCCGTCCGGCCAGAAAAACCAGGAAGTTGGGAGCGAGGGCAACAGCCAAACTCGATGCGACCAGCACTGCCGTGTAGAGCAGGACGACCGTTCTCCGGTCGAACCTAGCCAGGAGCGCGTTGCCGAACAGGCTGGTGATCACAGCAAAAAGCCCCGACACGGCGATCGCCTGTCCGGCCTGGCCTTCCGAAATGGCCAGGTCCTGCGCAATCGGAGTCAACAGGCTCACCGGCATGAATTCCAGGCCGACCAGGAGAAAGGTCAAAAGCGAGAGGCAGGTGACGGCGGCCCATGGCGTTACCGCCCCTTCAGCCGCCAGCGTGTCATCCAGTGTCAGGTCGATGGCCATTCCGTGCGCTCCTGTCCGTCGACAGACTAGGTAGCCGGGCTGGTCTTGTCAGACTAGCAGCTATAATCTGCATGTCGTAGTGAACAGAGCTCACCAATGCCGCGTGACGAGTTCAGTGAGATGCGAGCCTTCCTTGAGGGCGCTCGGGAGCGCAGTTTTACGCGGGCGGCGGCCAAATTGGGTGTTACCCGATCGGCCCTCAGCCATACGATCAGGGCAATGGAGGAACGGCTTGGCGTCCGTCTCCTCTCTCGCACGACCCGCGATGTGGCGCCCACGGCGGCCGGAGAACGCCTCGTCGAAAGCATCGAGCCGCATTTCGAGAGCATTGCCGCCGGGATCAGCGCGATCAGCGCCCTGCGCGGCAAGCCCTCGGGCCAGATCCGCATCGTGTGCCCCGATGATGCCGTCAATCTCGTCTTTCGCCTCCGGCTGCCAGCCTTCCTGCGAGACTACCCGGACATCAACGTGGAACTCATTGTCGACAACGGCTTCACCAACATCGTCGAGCGTCAGTTCGATGCCGGTGTTCGACTTGGCGAGGCAATCGCCCGCGACATGGTGGCCGTTCGCATTGGTCCCGATGTCGGCTATTGCGTCGTCGGCTCACCCGATTATTTCGCTCGTCGTGCCGCGCCGAAAAGCCCTCAGGACTTGACCGACCACAACTGCATCAACCTACGGCTTCCCACCTCAGGCGCGTTATATGCTTGGGAATTCAGGAAGAACGGACGCGAGTTCAGCGTCCGTGTGGACGGCCAGCTGACCCTGAACAATATCGCGCCGGCGCTTGACGCGGCCCTCGACGGCATCGGTTTGGCCTATGCGCCGAAGGCTCTTGTTTAACCCTATGTCGTGAGTGGTCGGCTCGAGGAAGTGCTTGCCGATTGGTGCCCGACCTTCCAGGGTTATCACCTCTACTACCCCAGCCGGCGCAATCAATCGCCGGCGTTTGGGGCCTTTGTCGCGGCTTTCCGATACCAATCTCGATAGACCGTCTCGACCCGTCCCAAGATCGCAGATCAGGATGCGGGCTCGATCGGCACCGGAGCCAGGGTGCGCCGCCTGTCATGGGGGAACGTGCCCATCGGACGTTCGCGTCGAGGAGCGCGAGGCGAAGGACTCACGCGGCCCGTTCGGCCGTGCCGGTGCCGTCGAATTTGTTGAGGCTCGTCGAAGTGAAGCCGGGGCAGGCGGCGTTGGCGCCAGCGTCCTCAAATTCGATGGCGAAGGCGAGCGTCGTCGCATCGAGGGCAGTCTTCGAGGGACTGTAAACAGGGCCGAACAATGTGCGCTGTGGACTGGACGGGTCGACGCTGACGATGCGTGCCGCTGGCGCTTCACCAAGGAGCCGCAACATCGCCTGCGTGACGGCGACGACGCCGAACACGTTGGTCTCGAACACCGCGCGTCCCTCGTCGAGGGATGCCGCATGCGAGATGCCCTGCTTTCCCACATCGGAAATGCCTGCATTGTTCACCAGGACGTCGAGGCGGCCGAACTCGTTACGGATGCGCTTTGCCGCGGCGGCGATCGAGGCCTGTTTCGTGACATCGAGTTGCAGGGCGCGGGCATCCGCTCCGACGCTCTTTGCAGCCGTCTCCGCATGCTCGAGCTTGCGCGACCCTACGAGCACGGTGAGGCCGTGCGTCGCAAGATCCCTGGCGATTTGCAGACCGATTCCGTTGTTGGCCGCAGTGACCAGGGCAATAGGTTTGACCCGCATGGTGATCTCCTCTTTTTGCATTGACGTGTAGGCAACGGCGCCATGCTGTGCTAATTTTCCCAATCGGAACTGCATTCCGTTTTATACGGAACATTGTTCCGTTTATCAAGTGGAAAAGTCATGGACGACAAATCGGAGGGGCGGGGTGGTGGCTTGGAGCCCCTAAACTCGACGGATCGCCGCGTGCGTGCGGACGCGCAACGCAACTCCAAGGCGCTGCTCGAAGCAGCAATGGCAGTGTTTGCAGCTTCGGGGGTCGATGCTCCGGTGCGAGAGATCGCCGATAAGGCCGGCGTTGGCGTGGGTACGCTCTATCGGCATTTTCCGCAGCGTTCGGACCTGATCGTGGCGGTCTTCCGCAACGAAGTGGATGCCTGCGCAAATGCTGCATCTGCCATTGCCGCCGAATATGAACCCGGCGAAGCGCTCGCCCGATGGATGCAGCGTTACGTGGATTTTATCGCTGCCAAGCGTGGACTCGCCGCGGCCTTCTCCTCCGGCGATCCGGCATATGAGTCCTTGCCGCTGTATTTTCTTGAGAAACTTCGGCCCGCGCTGCAGAGCTTGCTGGATGCCGCGACCGAAGCGGGCGATGTTCGTTCGGACGTTGATGCCAAGGAACTATTGTTCGCGATTGCCAGGCTCTGCTCACCAGACCGCTATGGCGGAGGCCCCGAGCAAGCACGACGCATGGTCGGCTTGCTGGTGGATGGGCTCCGCTATGGCGCCCCTTCGGTTGGCTCTGACATTTAAAGCGCGTCTAAAGCGCGTCGCGTTTGACTGGATTCATGCGACCGTTTCAGGATCTTGTTTTATGCATGTCGTTATCGCAAAGCCGCTGCGCACTTTGGCGCGACATGCATTAAGCAAGTTGTTAGTCTCGCTCCAACGCCTGCATGAACTCCTGAGAGATTGGTCTTGTCAGGACAGGCCACCGAGCGATCGGTGACAAAAACCCGCCTCGGCAACCGGGCGGGGGCGGTGGCGCAATTAGCCCATTGCCAACAATAGCATAATTGCTGTCACTCACGTCTACTCAGGCGGCTTCGCCGCGCTGTCTCGCCTGGCGATGCTGCCCGCGCGGGCCGCTGATTTCCCATCTTTTGTGGAACCACATCCACTGGCCGGGATCCTCGCGCACCCAGCGCTCGACCACGTCGTTGAGCAGCTGGGTGGTGGCATGGACGTCGACACTGCCGCCGGGGGTGCGCGGCAAGTTCAGCTTGTCCTCGATCTCGAGCCGGAAGCGGTTGCCCGGCAAGCGCACGCAGCGCGCCGGATAGACATCGCAATCATAGTGCCGCGCAAGAGTGCCCAAAACCCGGTTGCTCTCGCATCGGCGGCCGAAGAACGTCGTTTCGAGCCCGCTCGAGAATTTCTGGTCGACGAGCACGCCGATATTGCCGCCTTTCTCCAGGATGGCCGCCAGCGCGAATGAAGCGCCGGTCGAGGAGGGCAGAAGCGAGCCCATGGTCGAGCGACGCGTCGAGAGGATGTAGTCGGCAAGGTAAGGGTTGTTGGGCGGACGAAACAGCGCGGTGATGTTCATGCCAAAAGTGGCTGCCGCAACCGGAAGCAGTTCGAAATTGCCGAGATGTCCGGTGAAGATGATATGCGGTTTCTGCTCGCCGGCGATATGCACGAAGTGCTCGACTCCCTTGACCTCGATGCGGCCCGGTTTGGTCGCGGCGGGATCGTAATCGAACAGGGCGTCGAGAAAAATGTATTCCGCAGCGAGGCGAGCCATGTTGCCCCACATGTCGGAGGCGATGGCCTGGATCTCCTTGTCGCTCTTTTCCGGATAAGCCTTGCGCAGATTGGCGATAGCGACATTGTGGCGCCCCACCCACGGACCAATGCGGCGGGCGGCGCGATCGGCGAAATTGAGCGCGCTGTCGACCGGCAGCCGACGCAGCAGCCAGATCATTGTCATCGCGAGGCGCGCCAGCAGCCAGTAGTTGAACTGGCGCAGCCGCCTGCCGTAGCGGAACGCCAAGTCCCGGCGGAGCTTCTTGAAGGCGTTGCCGACCATGCCTAGACCATGATGTTTTCGGACAGCAGCATGATGGTCTAGCTGACGCGCAGGATGATCTTGCCGAAAACGTCGCGGCCTTCCATGCGCTTCAGCGCGGTCTCGATGTCGCCGAAGCCGACTTCGGTGTCGATGACCGGAGAAACCAGCCCCGCCGCCATTTTCTGCATGGCGTCGGCCATGTTTTGCATGCGACAGCCGAACGAGCCGAGCAGCTTCAGCTGCTGCTGGAACAATTGCATCAGGTTGATCTGCGTCGACACGCCCGAGGTCGAGCCGCAGGTCACCAGGCGGCCGCCGCGTTTCAGGCACAGCATCGAGGCGGCAAAGGTGTCGGCGCCGACATGCTCGAAGACGACGTCGACGCCCTTCTTCTTGGTCAGCTTGCGCACGACACCTTCGAAACGGTCGTCGCGGTAGTTGATGACGTGATCGGCGCCTAATGCGTTTGCCTTGTCGATCTTGTCGTTCGAGCCGACCGTGGTGATCACGGTGCAGCCCATTTTCTTCGCCAGCTGAATCGCGGCGGAGCCGATGCCCGAGCCGCCGGCATGGATCAGGATGGTCTCGCCGGGCTGCAGCCTGGCATTGTCGAACAGCATGTGCTCGACCGTACCGAAGGTTACGGGCGCGACGGCGGCGCCGATGTCGGTCACGCCGGGCGGGGCAGGGACCAGCAGGCGCGCCGGCAGGTTTATCTTCTCTTGCGCAAAGCCGTCGAGATGGAAGCCGTGAACGCCCGAGACGTGCTCGCACAAATTGTCGCGGCCTTCGCGACAGGCGCGGCAGAGCCCGCAGGTGCGCGCACCGTAGATCGACACAAGCTGACCGGGCACCAGGCTGGAGACGCCGGGGCCGACCGCCTCGACCTCGCCCGAAGCTTCGGCGCCGACGACCAGCGGCAGCTTGCGCTTGGCGAAGGCCATGCCGCGCCAGCCCCAGACGTCGATATGATTGAGCGCCACCGCCTTGATGCGCAGCGTCACTTCGCCCAGCGCAGGCTGCGGCGGAGGCGGCAGGTCCACCGTTTCAAGGCGGCGGTCCTCGATAAGTTGCAATGCGCGCATGGAGTCTGTCGGTTCTGTTGAGCGGGAAAAAGCTCGCTTAGACTGGTTCCCGCGCCATGACAAGGCAGGTGTTCTGGCCGCCGAAGCCGAAGGAGTTCGACAGCACGGTGCCGACCTCGGCGTCGCGCTTCTGGTTCGGCACCACGTCGAGTACGATTGCCGGATCGGGATTGTCGTAATTGATGGTCGGCGGGATGACGCTTTCTCGCATGGTCATCAGCGAAAACGCCGCCTCGACCGCGCCGGCGGCCGACAGCGTATGGCCGATCATCGACTTGTTCGACGAAATCGGCATCGAGCCGATCCGCTCGCCGAACACGGTCGACAGCGACAGATGCTCCATCTTGTCGTTTTCCGGCGTCGAAGTGCCGTGGGCGTTGACATAATCGATCTCGTCCTCGCACAAGCCGGCGTCGGCCAGCGCGGCGCGAACCGCGGCGATCGCCGGCGAGCCGTCCGGCTTCGAGCGGGTGCGGTGAAAATCGTCGGCCTTCTCGCCGCAGCCGCGCAGGATGCCGAGGATGGTCGCGCCGCGGGAGCGTGCCGCCTCCAGCGATTCCAAGACCAGCGCGCCAGAACCCTCAGCGAGGACAAAACCGTCGCGATCCCTGGAAAACGGCTTTGACGCTTTTTCGGGGATGTCGTTGTGGGTGGAGAGCGCCGAAAGCAGCGAGAAGCGGATCAGCGCCTCGGCGGTCGCCGAGCCGTCGGCGCCGATCGACAGCGCCCGGTCGCATTCGCCGCGGCGGATCGCCTCGACGCCGAGCTGGATCGAGGTGGCGCCCGAGGCGCAGGCCGTCGACAGCGTGATCGGCAGGCCGCGCGTGCCAAAACGGTCGGCGAGCCGGTCAGCGATCGAACCGAACTGGGTGGTCTCGAAAACATCAAGTCCCTTCAAGCCGCGCGCCACGCGAAGCAGCCGTTCGGCGCCGATGTCGTGCTTGTCTGAATTGTACAGTGAAAAGCGCTCGCTCCAGTCGAGCTCGACCGGCGGCGAGGCGAGGAAAAGCGGCCCGCCGAAATCGCCCCAATCGAGACCGGCTTCGGCCACGGCTTCCTGCGCGGCGATCTCGGCGAGGTCGTAGGTAAGAAGGGAAGCGCCCCTGGAACTCGACGGCAGGAAATCGACCATGCCCGAGATGCGGGTGTTCAGATGGTCGACCGGAAAGCGGCTGATCGGATGGATGCCGGACACGCCTGCGGTGAGCGCTGCCCAATTGTCGGCCTTGCCGATGCCCAGCGACGTCACCACGCCGATGCCGGTGACGACGACGATCGGCCTGCCCATGTGGTCGTTCAGATTGGCCATATTCTTATCCTGACACCCTCTAAGCGGCGTTGACCAACGCCATGCCCTCGAATTGGTGATAGCCGATCGCCGTTGCAAGCACGGTCGTGGGAACGCCGGTGAACGGCTTCTCGCTGGCGGCGTCAAAAGCCGGGTAGGCGGCCTTGCGTTCGACAGCCAGTGCCGCCAGCGCCACGGCGAAGGGAAACTGTGCTTCCTTCATGTGGCCGGTCAGCGTCGAAAAACCGCGTGCGGCAATCGCCGGATTGGCGTCGAGCGCCGATTTCTCGGCAGCAGTCGCGGCATGGGCACCCGAAGCGCCTGAAATCGTCAGCAGCTCGCCGTTCGGCAATGCCGCCTGGCTGAGCAGCGCGGCAATCTCGTCATCGAGCTCGCCCTCCCGGCGGTTGGCGCGTCCGGATACCACCGGGCCGAGCTCGGCATAGATTTTTCGCCCGCGGCTGATCGCATGTTCGCGCTGTTCCAGGACGAGAAACGCGCCGCCGGATCCAGTCACCACGCCGCCGCCTTCGGCGCCCCGTCGCTGCCAGACCGGTCGCCAGGGGCCGCGATGCAGGTAACCGGCCAGCTCATAGCCAAGCAGCATGTCGGAATGCTCGGTCTGGAAGGCGCCGCCGACCAGGATATGCGTCGACTGGCCGGAGCGGATGCGCGCGGCGGCTGTCTCGACGGCGGCGACGCCGGCACCTTCCTCGCCCATGAAGGTGCGCGACGAGCCGGTCACCTTGTGGACGATCGAGATGTTGCCGGCGAGCAGGTTGGAAAGCTGCGCCAGAAACAGCGTCGGCCGCAATTCGGTGGTCAGTTTCTCGTTGAGCAGCACGTCGCGGTCGTTGCGGCTTTCGGACGCGGCGAGAATGTCGGCGTCGACCGCCTCGTCGCGCTCGCCGCCGCCGGCAGCCACCACCATGTCCATGGTCGTGCAGAGATCGTCATTGCCCTTGATGCCGGCATCGTCCAGCGCCATGCCGGCGGCGTAGGTGCCGAGCCGCTGCCAGGTTTCCATCTGCCGCTGGTCGCCGCGCTTGGCGATCTGCAGGTTCCAGTCGATCTCCGGCAGCGGGTGGACGGTGTAGGGCGAGAAGCGCGACGCTTCGAGCACCGGCTCCAGGCCGGGCTGGACGAGCTTGCGCCAATGCGCATCCGGGCCTTCTCCCAGCGAAGAGACGAGACCGATGCCTGAGATGACGACGTCGTGGGGGCTCATGGGCGAGGGTTCATGGGGCGGCTGTTGTGGGTCTTACGCGTTCTTTGCCATGACCAGCGCATCGATCTTGGCGCACAGGTTCCGCATGACGAAGTAATCGTCGGTCGAGGCTTTGCCGTCATTGACCTCCTGCGTCCACTTTTCCAGCGGCACCTTGATGCCGAATTCCTTGTCGATGGCAAAGACGATGTCGAGGAAGTCGAGGCTGTCGATGCCAAGATCGTCGATGGTGTGGCTTTCAGGGGTGATCGTGTCGATATCGATCTCACTGGTGTCGGCGATGATCTTGGCGACTTTGTCGAACGTGGTGGACAAGGGCTTTTCCTTCGGTGGCGGGCGGAATCTGTCCGCATGTGTTTGCGCGCTGTCTAATCGGTTTTTCCGGGCAGGAAAAGGCCTGAACGCCGGGCGCAGATGGGATACCCACTCGGTAAACGCAAGAAGAGCCGTTGGCTGGCCTCTCATCAGGCAATGAATCGGTCAGAAGGTGACGCGGCCGAGCACGCGCAGGCCGTCGCCTTGCGGCTCGACGATCACGGCTTCGCCTTCGCGCGGCGAGATGCCGGTGAGCGCCATGATGTTCTCCAGATGGGTGACCATGACGACATTGTCGGAGCCGGAATAGGCGCGGATCTCGTTCATGATCGCCTCGAGTTGGGCGGCTTTCTCGCTCGCGTCGGTCTTCAGCAGGTCAAGCGGGGCGAAGGGTTCGGGCTCTTCTCTGAAAGCGGTGCGAGCCGTGTCGAGGGCGCGGCAATAGCGGCTGGACAGCACACGCTCGACCGGCGCCGCGCGGGCGTCGAAAAGCGCGCCGATCTTGCGTGCCTGCTGCTTGCCGCGCACCGAGAGATTGACCTGGGTGGCGCATTTGTCGATGTCGAAATTCGCCGGATCGGTAGTGCCGGTGACCATGGCATGGCGAAGCAGCACGACGTGTCCGCCGTCGCGCAAGAGCGCCCAGCCGGCTTCGGTCGCATGCGCCGCGGCGGGAATGACGAGCAGCATTAGCGCCAGCATAAATCGAAGCATCAGACGTCCTTTGCGGTCACCGCAGGTTGCATATAGGGACGGCAAAGCCGTCTGAAAAACAAGGCACTACCAAGCCCGGCTGTTGGCGACGGCAGGCCACTTTGCAAGGCGGCGCGGTTGCGCTCAAATCCCGGCTCGCCTATCAGGGGAAAAATGTCCCCACTCATCGAAACCGTCCTTTTTGTCTTCGGTCTTGTCGCGCTCGGCTATCTGGCCGGGCTCACCGGCTATCTCAAGGCCGAGGCGGGCGAGGCCATCGCCGAATTCGCCGTCGGGGTGGCGATGCCGCTGCTTCTGTTCCGCACCATGGTCAACGCCGATTTCCATGGCACCACGCCCTGGTTGTTCTGGGGCGCCTATTTTACGGCCGCCGCAGTGACCTGGGCCGCTGGCCATTTGGCCGTCACGCGGATGTTCGGGCGCGACGCGCGTGCCGGGGTCGTCGGCGGCGTGTCGTCGGCTTTCTCCAACCTCGTCCTGCTCGGCATCCCGTTCGTCCTCGGCACATTCGGGCCAAGTGGATTCGAAGTGCTGTCGCTGCTGATTTCCGTGCATCTGCCGCTGATGATCATGGCGTCGATCATCCTGTTTGAAATCTTTGGCCGCGGTGACGAGCACGTGCATCCGCTGCGCATCATCCGGCGCTTTGTTTACAAGATGTTTTCCAATCCGCTGATCATCGGCATCCTGGCTGGATGGGTGTGGCGTATCACCGGCCTGCCATTGCCGGCGCTGGCCGTCCGGCTGGTCGACGCGCTGGCCAACATCGCCGGACCGGTCGCGCTGTTTGCCATGGGGCTGGGCCTGTGCCGTTTCGGCATCTCCGGCAATGTGCGGCCGGCGCTGGCGCTGTCGGCGCTGAAGCTGATGCTGATGCCGGCCGTCGCGCTCGGCCTGGCCTGGCTGCTTGGCCTGCCGCCGCTGTCGGCGAAGATCGCGGTCGTGGCCGCCGCGCTGCCATCCGGGGTGAATTCCTACCTGATCGCGACGCAGTTCAACACCGGCCAGGCATTGGCGTCGAACCAGATGACAATCGCCACCGCCTGCGCCGTCGTCACCACGGCCTTTTGGCTGACGGTGGTGGTCCACGTGTTCGGGTAGGATATATCGATTTTCAGCCGGCCTGCGAACGGCAGTGCCCTGCGCTTTCGGCACCCACGTGCCCATAAACACGCAGCGTTTCGTTTCAACCCCACCATCATTCTCGACCCGTGGCTGACCGGGATCTCGACACAGCTCAGCTACATGGAAGCGCAAAATCGGGCTCGCTTTGGCTGGCCCAAACCCTATATGCCATCTTGCGATTGATTGCGGGCTTTGCCCTAGGTAAAGAGCAGTGGCTCCAGGCGTGCCGGCATCGATGCGCAGGCCCGTCAAGGAAATCCAGATAGCGGCCCGTCAGCGCGCCGAACGGAGGCTAGACCATGCTTCAGAAAACCAGCCATTTCATGCGCCAGGCCAATCTCATCAATGGCGAGTGGGTGCAGGCCGACAGCGGCCAGACGGTCGACGTCAACAATCCGGCCACCGGCCTCAAGATCGGCACCGTGCCGAAGTCGGGCAAGGTCGAGACGCGCCGCGCCATCGAAGCTGCCGACGCCGCCTTCCAGACATGGCGCAAAACCACCGCGCTCGAGCGTTCGAAGCTGTTGCGCAAGCTGCATGACGCGATGATGGACAACCAGGACGTGCTGGCCGAGCTGCTCACCATCGAGCAGGGCAAGTCGCTGTTCGAATCGAAGGGCGAGATCGGTTCGGCGGCGTCCTACATATTGTGGTTCGCCGAAGAAGGCCGCCGCACCTATGGCGATGTCGTGCCGTCGCCCTGGGCGGACCGCCGCATCCTGGTGACCAAGGAGCCGGTCGGCGTCATCGCCGCCATCACGCCGTGGAATTTCCCGTCCTCGATGCTGGCCCGCAAGCTCGGCCCGGCACTTGCCGCCGGCTGCACCGCGGTCGTCAAACCGGCGTCGCAGACGCCTTATTCCGGCCTTGCCTGGGGCGCGCTGGCCGAGGAAGTCGGCTTCCCCAAAGGTGTCATCAACATCCTGACCGGCGCCGCCGGCGAGATCGGCGACGAGATCTGCGCCAACCCGCTGGTCAAGAAGATCACCTTCACCGGCTCGACCGAGGTCGGCAAGATCCTGATCCAGAAGTCGTCCGTCACCGTCAAGAAGGTGTCGATGGAACTCGGCGGCAACGCGCCGTTCCTGGTCTTCGACGACGCCGATATCGAGCGCGCCGTCACTGGTGCGATCACCGCCAAATACCGCAATTCCGGCCAGACCTGCGTCTGCACCAATCGCTTCCTGGTCCAGGCCGGCGTCTACGACCAGTTTGTCGAAAAGCTCGCCGCCGCCAGCAACGGGCTGAAGGTCGGTTCCGGCCTCGACGACGGCGTGCAGCAGGGGCCGCTGATCGACGAGAAGGCAGTGGAAAAGGTCGAGGAACTGATCGCCGACGCCACCGCCAAGGGCGGCAAGGTCGTCGCCGGCGGCAAGCGCCATGCGCTCGGCGGCTCGTTCTTCCAGCCGACGGTGATCGCCGATGCGACGCCGAAGATGCGTTTCATGAAGGAAGAGATTTTTGGGCCGGTAGCACCGGTGTTCAAGTTCGAAACCGAAGAGGAGGCGATCGCGCTCGCCAACGACACCGAATTCGGCCTCGCCTGCTATTTCTACACCGGCGATCTCGGCCGCGCCTTCCGGGTCATGGAAGGGCTGAAATATGGCATGGTCGGCGTCAATGAAGGGCTGATCACCACGCCAGAGGCGCCGTTCGGCGGCGTCAAGGAATCGGGCCTCGGCAAGGAAGGTGGACATCAGGGCATCGAGGATTATCTCGACACCAAATATGTCTGCATCGGCGGCCTCGGCTTCTGATCGGTAAGGGCCTGTCGACTGTCAACAGACCCAAGCCGGCCCAGAGGCCAGCCGGGATCGATCAACCAACTGCGATTCGGACATGGCGATGAAGGACGGCGAGGTTTTCGGCACGACGCAAGCAGGCGACGCCATCCGCCGCTTCAGCATCCGCGGCGGCGGCCTCACCGCCAGCATCATCGGGCTGGGCGCCATCATCCAGGATTTGCGCCTGGCCGGCCACGATGCGCCGCTGGTGCTCGGTTATGACAGATTTGAGTCCTATGAAACGGATACCGCCTTCTTCGGCGCCGTCGTCGGACGCTATGCCAACCGTATCCGCGATGGCCGCTTCACCATCGCCGGCCAGCGCTACCAGACCGAGCGCAACTTCCTCGACAAGCATACGCTGCATGGCGGCTCGCAAGGTTTTTCGCACCGGCCATGGGAGGTTTCGCTGCATGGCAGGGATTTCGTCACGCTGACGCTGCATGATCCCGATGGCACGATGGGCTTTCCCGGCGCGCTCGACGTGACCTGCACGTATAGGTTGAAAATCCCCGGCACGCTCAGCGTCGAGATGACCGCCACCTGTGAGGAGCCGACGCTCTGCAACCTCACCCAACATTCCTATTTCAACCTGGATGACGGCGGCGCCGGCGATATCCTCGATCACCGGCTGATGTTGAACGCCGGCGCCTATCTTCCGGTCGATGGCGACTTGATCCCGACCGGCGTCGTGAAGCCGGTCGACGGCACGCCGTTCGATTTCCGTCAGGCGCGGCCGCTGCGCATGGAGAGCGAGGGCAAGCAACTCCCCTACGACCAGAATTTCTGCCTTGCCTCCACGCGTGGGCCGCTCAAGCTGGCGTCATGGGCGCAAGGCGCGAATTCCGGCGTCGAGATGGAGCTGTGGACCACGGAACCGGGCGTCCAGCTCTATACCGGCCAGTATCTGG